>NZ_JBHTMV010000018.1:0-2500 GCF_042679665.1 Lutibacter holmesii | reverse complement strand
TAATGAGCCTACGAGTTACTGTTGCTAGCAAGGTTAAGTGTTTAAGACACGGAGCCGTAGCGAAAGCGAGTCTGAATAGGGCGCTTTAGTTAGTAGTAGTAGACGCGAAACCGAGTGATCTACCCATGGGCAGGTTGAAGCTGTAGTAACATACAGTGGAGGACCGAACCAGTTGACGTTGAAAAGTCTTTGGATGACCTGTGGGTAGGGGTGAAAGGCCAATCAAACTCGGAAATAGCTCGTACTCCCCGAAATGCATTTAGGTGCAGCGTTGTGGTAAAGTTTTATAGAGGTAGAGCTACTGATTGGATGCGGGGGCTTCACCGCCTACCAATTCCTGACAAACTCCGAATGCTATAAAATATACACAGCAGTGAGGGCATGGGTGCTAAGGTCCATGTCCGAGAGGGAAAGAACCCAGACCATCAGCTAAGGTCCCCAAATATATACTAAGTTGAACTAACGAGGTTCGATTGCATTGACAGCTAGGATGTTGGCTTGGAAGCAGCCATTCATTTAAAGAGTGCGTAACAGCTCACTAGTCGAGCGATCGAGCATGGATAATAATCGGGCATAAGTATATTACCGAAGCTATGGACTCTACATTAGATTGTAGATTGGTAGGGGAGCATTGTAATCAGCGTAGAAGGTGAACTGTGAGGTTTGCTGGAGTGATTACAAAAGAAAATGTAGGCATAAGTAACGATAATGCGGGCGAGAAACCCGCACACCGAAAGACTAAGGTTTCCTCAGCGATGCTAATCAGCTGAGGGTTAGTCGGGTCCTAAGGCGAATCCGAAGGGAGTAGTCGATGGATAACTGGTTAATATTCCAGTACTTCTCATAATTGCGATGGAGGGACGGAGTAATGAACTCACCGCGTACTGACGGAATAGTACGTTGAACCGTGTAGGTATAGGAGCTATAGTTAAATGCGTAGCTCTTGCTAAAGCGGGATAGTACTACAAAGCTTCGGCGGCGTAGATAGTGTGATTAAGAACTTCCAAGAAAAACTTCTAAGCTTCAGATTATGAGAACCCGTACCGTAAACCGACACAGGTAGTTGGGATGAGAATTCTAAGGTGCTCGAGTGATTCATGGCTAAGGAACTAGGCAAAATTGACCCGTAACTTCGGGAGAAGGGTCGCCCTGTAGCAATACAGGGCCGCAGTAAAAAGGTCCAGGCGACTGTTTATCAAAAACACAGGGCTCTGCTAAAACGAAAGTTGATGTATAGGGCCTGACACCTGCCCGGTGCTGGAAGGTTAAGTGGAGTTGTTAGCTTCGGCGAAGCAATGAAATGAAGCCCCAGTAAACGGCGGCCGTAACTATAACGGTCCTAAGGTAGCGAAATTCCTTGTCGGGTAAGTTCCGACCTGCACGAATGGTGCAACGATCTGGACACTGTCTCAGCCATGAGCTCGGTGAAATTGTAGTATCGGTGAAGATGCCGATTACCCGCTACGGGACGAAAAGACCCCGTGCACCTTTACTATAGCTTAGTATTGGTTTTGGATAAGTAATGTGTAGGATAGGTGGGAGACTTTGAAGCGGCGTCGCTAGGCGTTGTGGAGTCACTGTTGAAATACCACCCTTTGCTTATCTAGAGTCTAACCCAGCGATGGGGACAGTGCTTGGTGGGTAGTTTGACTGGGGTGGTCGCCTCCAAAAGAGTAACGGAGGCTTCTAAAGGTACCCTCAGCACGCTTGGTAACCGTGCGTAGAGTGCAATGGCATAAGGGTGCTTGACTGAGAGACATACAGGTCGATCAGGTTGGAAACAAGAGCATAGTGATCCGGTGGTTCCGCATGGAAGGGCCATCGCTCAAAGGATAAAAGGTACGCCGGGGATAACAGGCTGATCTCCCCCAAGAGCTCATATCGACGGGGGGGTTTGGCACCTCGATGTCGGCTCGTCACATCCTGGGGCTGGAGAAGGTCCCAAGGGTTGGGCTGTTCGCCCATTAAAGTGGCACGCGAGCTGGGTTCAGAACGTCGTGAGACAGTTCGGTCTCTATCTGTAGCGGGCGTTAGAAATTTGCGTGGATCTGACACTAGTACGAGAGGACCGTGTTGGACTGACCTCTGGTGTACCAGTTGTTCCGCCAGGAGCACTGCTGGGTAGCTACGTCGGGAAGGGATAAGCGCTGAAAGCATATAAGCGCGAAACCCACCACAAGATGAGATTTCTTTAAAGGGTCGTGGGAGATTACCACGTTGATAGGCTATAGGTGTAAAGGCAGTAATGTCATAGCCGAGTAGTACTAATAACCCATAGGCTTTTATGCTGCCTCTTTTTATTTATTTTTGAATTTACAATATTATTTTTTCAGTATGTTACTATATAGGGGTAGTTCCCCAAACAACTTAAGGTGGTTATAGCGATAGGGCTCACCTCTTCCCATCTCGAACAGAGAAGTTAAGCCTATCAGCGCAGATGGTACTGCCACTATGGTGGGAGAGTATGTCACCGCCTTTCTTTTGAAAACCTTCAACATTA
>NZ_JBHTMV010000017.1:0-1735 GCF_042679665.1 Lutibacter holmesii | reverse complement strand
CCAAACTTTTTAGAGACCCGTCATTTAGAAAGCGGTAATGGTTATGTAAGTACAGCTTCAGAGAAAATGCACTATTTTTTAACAGCAGGTTATGTATTTGATTTATCAGACAATTTATTGTTAAAACCATCTACTATGTTTAAGGCTACTTCTGGAGCACCTTTATCGGTAGATCTTTCGTTGAATTTATTGGTGAATCAAATGTTTGAAGTAGGACTATCTTATCGAATAGATGATTCTATTAGTGGTATGGTTGGTTTCCAAGTAAACAATGATTTTAGAATAGGTTATGCCTATGATTATACTACAAGTAATTTTGGAGATTACAATTCAGGCTCTCACGAGGTTATTTTATTGTATGAATTTAATAGAAGAAATATCAAGAGTCCAAGATTCTTTTAATACCTATAGCAAGAGATATGAAAAAAAATAGCATACTAATATTTTTAATTTGTGTAAGTTTTTTAACAAGAGGGCAAGAAATTACAAGTACTCCAGAAGAGAACTATGTAGTAAAGAATATTTCAGGGAATACTAAATACCAAGATTATGGTGTTTCTTATGCAGGAGATAGTACCGTTATTTTTGCATCTTCCCGAAAAGGTAAAACTATACGAAACAAAGTTTGGAAAGGAAACGATCAACCGTTTTTACAATTGTACAAAGGAGTTTACAATCAAGATGGAGAGATTACCAATATAGAATTGTTTTCAAAAAAGATCAACACAAAGTTTCACGATGCAGATGTTACGTTTACAAAAGATTTAAAGACAATTTACTTTACACGTAACAATTATTTAGACAAGAAGTTTAAAAAGGATACGTTAGATTGGAACTTAAATCAGTTGTACAAAGCTACCGTTAATGAAAAAGGCGATTGGGAAGTACAACAAATGCCATTTAATAATGACAATTACCAAACCGGTCATCCTGCATTAAATAAAGCAGAAGACAAGTTGTACTTTATCTCAGATATGTTAGGCGGTTACGGTAAAACGGATATTTATGTAGTAGATATTTTAAGTGATAGCACGTATAGCAAACCAAGAAACTTAGGACCAAATGTAAACACAAAAGGGAAAGAGATGTTTCCTTTTATAGACGGTCAAGATATTTTGTATTTTTCATCAGATGCTTATGTTGATGGTATGGGCGGTTTAGATGTTTATGTAACAAGAATAAAAAATGGCGTAGCTGTAAAAAAAGCAGAAAACATAGGACGACCAATCAATAGTGATAAAGATGACTTTGGTTTTGTACGCCAACCAAACACGAACTTAGGATATTTTTCATCTAATAGAAAAGGTGGAAAGGGCGATGATGATATTTATTCTTTTGAAGAGAAGCAACCGCTAAACTTTGATTGTTATCAATTTGTAGAAGGAGTTGTACGCGATAGAGAAAGTGGAGCATTAATGCCAGGTGCTTTGGTAGAGTTGTTTGATCAGTCCGGAGAAGTTATAGGCAGTGTTATCTCAGATATGGCCGGAGCATTTGAGTATAAAGTAGCTTGTGATACGCCATACAAAGTAGTAGGGTCTAAACAAGATTATACAACAGATAGCAAAGAGTTTATTACCTCTAATGTTCATGACTTGAAATTAGAACTAGGATTATTAATAGAGCCAAGTGATTTTGTTACAGTTCGAGGAATGTTAATGGTGAATATCAATCCAATTTATTTTGATTTAGATAAGTCCAACATTCGAGAAGACGCTGCAATTGAGATAGAGAA
>NZ_JBHTMV010000016.1:0-1346 GCF_042679665.1 Lutibacter holmesii | reverse complement strand
TTGTATTGTCCTGAAATAGGTTGACCATTTTTTATTGATTAAAAGGTTAATAATTCCAGCTTAATTTTATTTTTTCTATACGATTTGTAGCCAACATTTTGATTTACGTGTACGTGTTTAGGTGTATATAAGTCAAGACTCAAATGTGGTCTAATATTATTATAAATATTAATAGCTTTTTTAGCAATCTTTTGAGCTAATTTAGTGTTTTTAATTGTTAGTTTCAAGCCATATTCATATTTTAAAGTTCTATTGATACGTTCTGCAATTGCATTTTCATACGGATCATATTTTTCAGTCATACTCATAGTTAAACCATTTTTTTCAGCGAATAGGGTATAAGTTGGGTTGCAATATTGTAGTCCTCTATCAGAATGATGAATTAGTTTTTCTGAAGGGTATTTACGGTTTTTAAGCGCCATTTTAAGCGCATCAGTACAAAGAGATGTTCTCATATGTGAATCTAATTTATAGCCCATTATTTGTTTAGAATATGCATCAGTAACCAAGGCTAAATAACTATGTCCTTTCTGCGTTTTTATGTAAGTAATATCAGTTACCCAAAGTTGTTCAACTCTTGTAGGAACTTTGTTTGAAACCAGGTTTTTATACTTGTAAAACTTATGATTAGAATTAGTTGTAATATGAAACCTTTTTGTTCTAGGTACAAGTAATCTATGAGTTTTAAGGAATGTATAGAACTTGTCTCTTCCCATTTTAATCCCTTTATTTTTGATTTCATCTTTTAATTCATGATGTAACTTTCTAGCTCCTAAATGTTGTCCAATCTTGTTGCGACATTGCTTTACCAATAAGATTAATATACGCTCGTTATTTGTCTTTATTTGATGAGATTTAAGTCTTTTGTAAAAGGCTTGTTTACTAATCCCAAAACATTCAATTAACCATTTTCTTTTAAACGGTTTTGCTTCTTTTTCTCGATCTCTTTTGCTAATGTTTTGGGCAATGACTTTTTTGACATATCAACTCCTGTAATAAGTTCCATATCAGCAATTACATCTTGCTGGAAGTCTTTTACAAATTCCAGTTCTTCAATTTTTTCTTTAAGCTTTTTAATTTCATCTTGTTTACTCATTCCTAATTTCTTTTGCTCTAAAGTACTATATTTTTTGATCCAGTACTGAATAGTTGCTCTAGAAATATCATATTTTTTGGCTGCATAATTGACAGAAATACGTCCATTATGAATTTGGTCAATGATGAAAAGTTTGAGTTCAAAACCTACTTTATTGTAGTTCTTTTTTCGGCAGGGTTGTTTTTTGCTTGTGTCCATAGTTTAACTAAAAGTGTTTAATTTTTAGTCAACCTATTTCAGGAATTTACAT
>NZ_JBHTMV010000015.1:0-683 GCF_042679665.1 Lutibacter holmesii | reverse complement strand
AGCCCGTTGTAAATAATGGCTCGAAAAATGAAATTTGAGTAAGTTTGATAAATTGAGAATCAAAATGAATAAAATAATTGAAGTATTAAATAAACCGAAAATTAATGCCATTGGAATCCTCGTCGCTATGGTTATTTCTTGGAAAATTGCAATGTCGACGAACTTATCTGCAAGTTCAGGTCACGGTGGATTTATTCCTTTGATATTTCCACCCATAAGCGGAATTTTCTTTATTGTGCTTTACTTCTTGTCGAGAATTTTTATTAAAAAATATAATTGGATTATCAGCATATATGCTATATTTTCCCTTTTATATTTTGCAATTGACTTTTATCTAACGGAAAATATTTAAAAGGAGGAATTGTATATGAATTGTTGAGCAACGAATCTAAAAAACTCAACTGAGCGAATAGATTTTATCAAAAAAACGGATTAACACATTGAAAATAAAAAGATTTAGCAAAAAAAACGGATTTGAGCAATAAAAGCGGAAAAACTAATTGAAACGGAAAAAATTTTAACAAAATATATTAATTGGAACTCAAAACCACTATTTACAACAACTCATAAAATTTATGCTTACATTTAAACTAAATAACGAACCGACAAACATTCAACAAACGATTTGCTACCACCGAAAAATCTACGATTTCCCAGTCGCACAAATCATATAAAAACTCGTT
>NZ_JBHTMV010000014.1:0-651 GCF_042679665.1 Lutibacter holmesii | reverse complement strand
TCCTTCTAAAGTACTATGACTTACATAGGTAACTCCAATTGGTAAGTTATCAGTTAAACTTACACCGGTTGCCACACTTGGACCATTGTTCAATACCGTAATCGTATACGTTACTGTGTCTCCCTCATTTGGTATTGCATTGTCTACTACTTTGGTTGTAACTAAATCTGATGCTGAAATAATGATTTCAGCACTTGGATCATCAATTCCAGGTGTTAAATCTGTCTCATTCACTGTTACATTAGTAATTGTATTCACAATTGAAGTTCCGGCAATTGTTCCTTCCGCAGTCACTAAAGCATCAATAGTTAAAAATGCTGAAGTACCTTTTGATAAACTTCCAATTGTCCAATTTCCATTTGTATATGTATTCACATTTCCTCCTGATGCTACATGAGAAATATAAGATACTCCAATAGGTAAATTATCCTCAATAATGATACCTGTTGCATCACTTGGACCCTGATTAACAACTGTTAAAGTATAAGTTAGCGTATCTCCATTGTTTGGAGTTGCATTGTCAACATCTTTGGTAATTACCAAATCAACAATTGCTACCGGTACTGGGGCAACCTGATCTTGGTCAACCTCTGATGGGGTGTTGTTTCCGTGAACAATACCATTTGGATCTGCCTGAGCTGCGCTGGTAAT
>NZ_JBHTMV010000013.1:0-43179 GCF_042679665.1 Lutibacter holmesii | reverse complement strand
TCGTATAGAAAAAATAAAATTAAGCTGGAATTATTAACCTTTTAATCAATAAAAAATGGTCAACCTATTTCAGGACAATACAATAGTATAAAAAATTAAGTTTACAATAAAACTATAATTATCATTATTTATTAATTGTTAAATTAATTTTAGAGGTGTATATTCGTGATAGATTATTATTCAGGTTTTTAATTAAAAAGTTGTTATGAAAAACAGTTATAAAAATTATTTTAGATGTAGTATAGTTTTATTGTTCTTAAATTTAATTCCTGTAAATTATTTGTACGCACAAGATACTACAACTAATAAAGAAGCTAATGGAGTTGTTAAAGAATCAAAACAAGAAACTCCTCCAACTTTATCTGAAATTATTCCGGAAGTGGCATTACTTTCAGAAGATTTAACTTCAATTAATAATAGTATTGATGATTTTGACGGAATTGATGAGATTGCTGATAATTATAAAGAGATTGCTGAAAACTTAAAAGTTATTGGTGATCAATTTGACGCGTTTAAAAAAGATGAGAATTATAGTACAAATGAGCTTGAGAATTTAAGAAGTGAACTAAATCAATCAGGGCAACAATTTGAAGATAGTAATAAAACCTTAAAAGATGTTATAATTTTACTTGAAACATCTAGAAAAGAATGGTTAAATTCTAAAAAGAAATGGAGTACTTATGAAAAGTTATTGAGAGACGATGATTTGCCATTAGAGGCAAAAAAATCGTTAAAGTCTGCACATACTATTATTGATAAAGCTTTAAATGTAATTGGATCAAAATTAAATGATTTAATGAAATTACAGCAAAGTGGTTATAAAAATCAGGAAACAATAAATGATTTAAACATTCAAATACAAGTTTTACGTAAAAAGAAAATAACGAGTGCTTTTGAAGTTGGTTCAATACCAATGTATTCTCCTAAATTTTTTCAACAGTTTAATAGTAAATTATGGCAGCGAGTTAAAAGCGGTTTTACTTCAGTTATTTTTCCAAGTAAAAGTTTTTTTGAAAATAATTGGTGGGTTTATGTGTGTCAAATATTTGTCACTTTTTTTATAATTTATCTTATTAGAAGAAATTCAAAATTTTTAAAAGACCATACAGAATTTGATTATTTTACCGATAGATCTATTTCAGCTGGTATCTTTTTTGGATTTCTTTCGGTGTTAATATTTCATAGTGATATGAAAAGTGTGCCATTATGGAACTTATTTTCTTTTTTAATAGGAGGTATTGCTTTTTGTTATCTTATTAGTAATAGGAAAGTTGAACCTTGGAAAAATAATTTTTATTACATTTTAGTAGTTATTTTAACTTTCACAGGGTTTTTACATGTGTTTAATTTACCAATTGTTTTATTCAGAATTTTTATAGTTTCTATATCAATATATTGTTTAATTAGGTTATATCGTTGGAATAAAAACCATAAAAAATCAGTTAGTTATAAAAAATATAGATGGTTGTTTTTAGGGTTGTTTATATACTTATCTGTTATTGTTTTTTCTGAAATTATAGGGAAAGAAGTTTTGGCGTTGTATATGTACGAGTCTTTGCTTAAATCATTTATGCTTATTGTATTTACAGTTGTATTTTTAAATATGGTGAGAGCAGGTATTGAGGTGGTATTTAAAATTATTTCAAATGGTGATTTAACTAATATTGATGAAGATAAAGATAACAGTAAACTGTTAAACAAAACGGTTGTAAATTTATCTACTTTTATAGGAATTTTAGTTTTTTTACTAGGTGTTATTCCGCGTATTTTAGTCTTTTGGAATATTTATAATGATATTCCTGAAGCTTACGGTAAATTAATAAATATTGGGTTTTCAATAGGCGAAAGTCGATTTTCTTTAGGAATAATTATTGCCTCAATTAGCATATTATATTTTTGTTATGTGTCTTCAACAATTATTGAAATGTTATTAATGAATGAGCGATTAGATAGAAAACTAGAAAAAGGAGCAAGGTTATCTATAGCGCAACTAATTCGTTATTTTTTAATGTTTATTGGATTTTTATTGGCTATTGCCGCACTTGGGTTTGACCTTACAAATTTTACTATAATATTAAGTGCTTTAGGTGTAGGTATTGGTTTTGGACTGCAAGGCGTTGTTAATAATTTTGTAAGTGGATTAATTTTACTTTTTGAAAGACCAATTAGAGAAGGAGATACTGTTGAAATTGAAGGAGCTTGGTCTAATGTGAAAAAAATAGGGTTGAGATCAACTACAGTTCACACATTTGACCAGTCTGATGTAATTATTCCAAATTCAGATTTAGTTTATAATAAAGTAACTAACTGGAGTTTAAGTAATAATAGGAAAAGAATAATAATAGCTGTGGGAGTAGCTTATGGTTCTGATATTAATTTGGTGATAAGTGTTTTAAAAGAAATTGGTAAAGGAAATGATGCATTGGTTCAAAGTGTAAATCCTGTAGTTCTTTTTCGTGATTTTGCTGATAGTACACTTAATTTTGAGCTAAGAGTACGCGCGAAAGATCAAAGTAAAGCTTTACAAATTGAAAGTGATTTACGTGAAGAAATTGACTCAAGGTTTAGAGAGCATAATATTGAAATTGCATTTCCACAACGTGATTTATTTATTAAGAATTTCGAAGGTTCAGTTTTAGATAAAGAGAATAAGAATTAAAAGTAAAATAAAGGAAAACGTATAGGCATTTCTTTCAAAAAAGTAGTCTACTCTTCAAATAAATATAAAAATTATGGAACAACAAGGAGCAAATTTAGGATCAGCATTAATTAAGTTTATTACATTTAAAGGAATAATTTTATTAGTTACAGGTATTGTACTTTTAGTATTTCCTAGAACAACATTGGCAACTCTAATTTTTGTATTGGGTGTATATTGGTTAATTGATGGGGTTTCTACCATAGTTTCTTCATTTAGAGCAAGAAAATATCAAAGCTCTTGGGGTTGGAGTTTATTTACAGGTATTTTAGGAGCTGTTGCCGGTTTAGTTGTACTATCTAAACCAATGTTAAGTAGTGTTTTAACAACTTCATTTTTAATGTGGTTTTTGGGAGTTTCTGCTATTATTTATGGTTTTAGTGGTTTATTTACAGGCTTAAAATTACCAAAAGGAAACCGTAAGTCTTCAATGATTTGGGGAGGAATTTTTTCAATACTTTTTGGTGTAATTTTAATTTCATCACCTTATTTATCTGCTCTTACAATAGTTTATACAATTGGTGTTATTGCTATTATAGGTGGTATTTCTATTTTATATGTAGGCTCTAAAATGAAGAATAAATTAAATAATTTAAACTAAATATATGTTTAATGTTCTTTAAAAAGTTGAGTACATTAAGTAAATTTTAGTACATTTAATATTTAAAACCAGAGACAATTGTAGAACAGTTGTATACTGGTTTTACTTATATTTAAGTAGTTGGTTGTTAATAAATTATAGAAGGTGTTGGTTGCAAAAATTAAATTTATAAGTTACTGTTTTTTAGTGTTATTGCTATATATTTCATGCGAGACTAAAGAAAAGAAAGAATATACCAATGTGCATGAAGGTGTAAAAGGTGATTTTACTGAAGCCTCTTTTGTTGGTTCAGAAAGTTGTAAAACTTGCCATCAACCAGAGTATGCACTTTGGGAAAAGTCGCATCATGATTTAGCTATGAAATTAGCAGATTCTTCTTCTGTACTTGGTAACTTTAATAATTCCGAATTTATTCACAAGGGTGTTTCTCACAAATTCTTTAAAAAAGATGGTGATTATTATATGAATACTGCCGATAAAAACGGTGTGTATCAAGATTATAAAATTATTTACACATTTGGTTTTTTTCCATTACAACAATATGTTGTTGAGTTTCCAAATGGTGAATATCAATGTTCAATAGCAGCTTGGGATTCTAGAGATAATAAATGGTTTCATTTACAGCCTGATTATGATTTAGCTCATGACGAATGGTTAAATTGGACAGGGAGAGCTATGAGCTGGAATACAATGTGTGTAGATTGTCATTCAACAGATCTTAAAAAAAATTACGACCATACTACCGATTCTTTTAATACTACATTTAGTGAAGTTAATGTGAGTTGTGAAGCTTGTCATGGACCAATGAGTGAACATAATAAGTTTTATGAAGAGCATAAAGATGATTATGAAGGTTTAACACCACCTGAAATGTATATGCCAACTGGTTTACCTTCTAAAGAATTGGTTGATAAATGTGCTCGTTGTCATTCAAGAAGATCTCAAATTACCAATTATTTTGATTATAAAGGAGAATTTTCAGACCATTACAGAGCAACTTTACCTGAAGATCCTTTGTATTTTGTAGATGGTCAAATTTTAAATGAAGATTATGTGTATGCTTCATTTGTACAAAGTAAAATGTATGAAAATGGAATTTCTTGTAGAGATTGTCATGATATGCATTCTTTAAAATTAAAGAAAGAGGGCAATAATCTTTGTATGACTTGTCACGTTCCTAGTTATAATACAGAAGAACACCATTTTCATGAAGTTGGTACTGATGGTGCAAGTTGTATAAACTGTCATATGCCAGGAAGAATTTATATGGGTAATGATTATAGAAGAGATCATAGTTTTAGAGTTCCTAGACCAGACCAATCTGTAAAATATGATGTTCCAAATGCTTGTAATACGTGTCATACAGATAAAAGTAACGAGTGGGCAAGAGATTTTATAATTGAAAAATATGGACCTGAAAGAGCCGATCATTTTTCAGATCATATGTTAATTGGTTTCTTTGAAGATAGTAATGAGTTTAAAGTAGCACTAGAAAATGAAACTTACCCAGAAATTATTAGGGCTTCTGCATTAAACCAATATACCAATAGTCCATTAACTCAGGAAGAATTAGAAGCTATAAGCGTTTACTTAAATGATCCTTCAGTATTGATAAGAACACAAGCAATTACAGCTTTTCTAAAAACCAGCAATGCCGATGTGAAGAATAAAATTGCGCCTTTATTAAAAGATTCAGTACGATTGGTTCGAATTACTGCTGCTGAATATTTTAATAAAAGTTTTGTAGATGAAATTGGAGTACCAAATTTTGATGCTGCAAATAAAGAATATTTAGCAAATATGGATTTAAATGCTGATTTTGCTTCAGGCCAGCACGCTAGAGCCATTTATTTTCAAGAAAAAGGAAATACTGAAGCTGCTATTGATGCGTATAAAAAAGCAATTAAAATTGACAATAGGTATAATAGATCTCGTATTAATTTAGCGCTAATTTATTACCAGCAAGGTTTAACAAGCGAAAGTGAAGCGTTGTATTTAAAAGTAATAGAACAGGAACCAGAATTTAGTTACACTTTTTATATGTTAGGTTTACTGTATAATGAATTAGGAGATGTAGAAAAATCTATGAGTTATTTAAAACAAGCTTGTGATAAACAACCTTTTAACGCCAATGCATTTTATAATTACATTATAATGCTACAGCAAAAAGGGAAGCATAAAGAAGCTGTTGATATAGCAAATAAAGGATTGAAAATAGACCAAAATAACGAGCGTATTTTATACGTGAAACTAATAGGTTTGTTAAATTTAGAGAAACTTCAAGAAGCAAATTCTGTTTGTATGAAATTGATTGAGTTAAATCCTTCAAATCCAAATTATCAACAAATTTATGGGAATATCAATCAGATGTTGACCAATTAAAATTATATATTTTAAAAATAAGCCGTATAGAATTTTAAATCTATACGGTTTTTTATTTTAGTACAGATTTTCGTCCAATAGTTTGAGTAATAATATCTTTAGATAGATCCCAATTTCTAGCAGGTGAATATTCTCTTCCATAAAAAATAATTTGTAGGTGAAGTTTGTTCCACAATTCTTCAGGAAATAAGCGTTTTGCATCTTTTTCAGTTTGAACTACATTTTTTCCATTGGTTAAATTCCATCTATACATTAATCTATGAATATGTGTATCAACAGGAAAAGCAGGAACATCAAACGCTTGGCTCATAACAACACTAGCTGTTTTATGACCAACTGCAGGAAGTTCTTCTAAAGCTTCAAAACTTTTAGGAACTTCTCCGTTATGTTTGTCTATTAAAATTTGAGACAATCCGTGTATACCTTTTGCTTTCATTGGAGATAAACCAACAGGCTTTATAATTTCACGTATTTCTTCAATAGAAAGTTTCACCATATCGTACGGATTATCAGCTTTAGCAAACAAAATTGGAGTAATTTTATTTACACCAACGTCTGTACTTTGGGCAGACATAAGTACAGCAATTAATAAGGTATATGGATCTTTATGATCTAAAGGAATAGGAACTTCTGGGTATAATTTTTCAAGTGTATCTATTACAAATTGTACTTTTTCTTTTTTAGTCATTTTATGTATCTTTACAAAAAGCTAAAATACAAATTATGACAACATTAAAGGCAGGAGATAAAGCACCAAATTTTGAAGCATTAGACCAATTAGGGAATACTATAAAATTAGCAGATTATGCTGGTAAAAAATTAGTGTTATTCTTTTATCCAAAAGCCAGTACACCAGGTTGTACAGCTGAAGCTTGTAACTTACGAGATAATTATCAAACATTTTTAGCACAAGGATATGATGTGCTAGGCGTAAGTGCTGATTCTGCTAAAAGACAACAAAATTTTATTACAAAAAATGAATTGCCATTTCCTTTATTAGCTGATGAAGATAAAGTTGTTATTAATGCATTTGGAGTTTGGGGTCCAAAAAAATTTATGGGTAGAGAATATGAAGGTATTCACCGTGCTACTTTTGTGATTGATGAAAAAGGAGTGCTTGAAGAGGTAATTACCAAAGTAAAAACCAAAGCTCATACCGAACAAATTATAGGTTAAAAGTACCGGATTAATAATAAAAAAAAGAGATTTGATAGCTATCAAATCTCTTTTTTTGGTTTAATCTTTTAATTTACCAGCAACTAATAATCCCATTCCTAAACCCATTCCTATAGCAGAAATAAAATCAATCATTTCATTTTCAACAGTTACTTGTGTAATGGCACTAATTATTAGAATTACCAATCCTATTATTCTTATTTTATTCATTTTTATTTAAGTTTTTTATTGAAAAAATCTATGGTTCTATTCCAAGATAAATTTGCAGCAGCTTCATCATATCTTGGTGTGGTATTGTTATGAAATCCGTGATTTACATTTGGATATACAAAAGCTTCAAATTCTTTATTTGCTGCTTTTAAAGCTTTTTCATAAGCAGGTGCACCAGCCATAATACGTTTGTCAAATTCAGCATTGTGAATTAAAAGAGGTGCTTGTATGTTGGTTACTTCTTCTTCAGAAGGTTGACTTCCATAATACGGAACAGCAGCGCCTAATGTAGGAATTTTAATAGCCATCATATTTGAGATCCAACCACCAAAACAAAAACCTACAACACCAATTTTTCCGTTACAATTTTCATGAGTTTTTAAATATTCATAAGCAGCAATAAAATCTTCTAACATTTTATTTTTATCACGTTTTTTTTGCAATGCTCGTCCGTCATCATCATTTCCTGGGTAACCTCCAAGCGGAGTTAAAGCATCAGGAGCTAAAGAAATAAATCCTTCAACAGCAGCTCTGCGGGCTACATCTTCAATATAAGGGTTTAACCCTCTATTTTCGTGTACAACAATTATTCCGGGTAAAGTGTGTTTTGTTTTTTTAGGTTGTGATAAAAGTCCTTTAATTTCTCCGCCACCTTTAGGTGAATTATAAGTAATAAATTTGGAATTTAACCTTGGATCTTTTTGAGTTACAAGAACAGTGTCTTTATAATTAGGCATTATAAAACTTAATAATGAAGGAACCGTAATGCCACCTACAGCAAATAACGATAATTTTTTTACAAATTGCCTTCTTTCAATTTTGTTATGTGCGTAATCATCATATAAATCAAAAACTTCTTGACTAATGTCTTCTTTTGTTAATTTTTTCATGATTTAAATTTAATTATTTTTTTTCAAAATTGTTAATGTTTTATATTTATTGTTTTGATTTTGAGTAGTGTTTGTGTGCTTGTTTATTTTAGTTAATACAAGATTTCTAGTTTTTGTTGCTCTTCTACTTTAATTTTTCCTGAATTAATAAGAGTGTTATTTTGGTGATGATTGTTTTTTTCTCCCCATAAAATTGCAGCAAATTCTATAGGATTATTTTTAAAGGTGTTTCCTGAAATTTGAACATTTATAATACCTCTTGTTTTAAGTAACACATTGCTTTTTTCTGCTATACCACAATTTGAGAATAAACTGTTTGTAATTGTTAAAAAACCACCAATAGTAGATTCATCATAACCACCTCTATAAAAATTAATGCAATTTTTTTGTACGTTTATAAACTTTGAATTAGTAATTGTAAACATTTCAGCATTGTAATCACCTTTTTCATCTGCGGCTAGTACAAATCCATTTTTACAGTTTTTAATGGTTGTTTTTTGAATGCTTAAAGAATCTGAAAAAGAACCTTTGTAAGCTTTTAAAACATAGTTAAAATCTGTAATAACACAATTTTTAGTTGAAATATTGTAGGCTGAAAACATATTTTCTTGTAGAGGTGTAAAAGCATTTGTAGTTGGTTGTCCTTTTAATAGCAAGTTCTCTAGTTTTAAATTTCCTTTTGAATTCATTTCAAACAAAGGTGTGTTTTGTGCACCTTTGAAAACCAATTGAGTTTTATTTTTATTGTTTTTGGAACGGATGCTAATATTTTTATCAATTTTTATGGAAGATGAAATAGTATACAAAGTATCTGTTAACTCAATAATAGCTCCATTAGTAGCTTTCTTTATTATTTTAGCAAGCTCACCTTCAATTGAAGAGGCTTTATACGTTACGGGTTCCACCTTATTTTTTTCAGTAGAAAACCATTTTGGTCCATAGTTTTTCTTTTCAATTCTAAAGTTTTCAGCCACAGATAATTCATTTATAGCACCAATGCTATTTTTTTCTTTTCTTGACGACCCAAATATATCTTGCTGAATTTTTTCAAATTCGTACCCATTAAATACGTTGTTTAGCGGTGTGTTTTGTGTAGCTATAGGTGCATATAACCAATTATTTATTTTTTTCATTTTAATTGTTCCGTTCTGTAACACGTCGTATTCTGAATAATTTGCACCATTATTATCAATTAAATTATTTTTGAATTGAATGCCTTCCATAGTACTGTGGTTTATAATTGGAGTCGCATCAATTGTTGTATTGTAAATAATATTGTTAGCCACAATACTTCTAATTGGCGGTGCAGATCTAATTTCACTAGGAGGAAGCACATCAGCACTTTTTAGGTTTTGTCCTATTCCTATTTGCCAAGGCGATTTACAATCTACCCAAGTATTGTTCGCAATAACAACATCTGTAACTTGTTTGTAACGGTTTAAGGGTGTCATTGGAATTCCGTTCATAATAGCCAAAGGTGTTCTAAATGCTGATCCTTTTATTTTGTAGAAATAATTATTGGTAATAAAATGACCAGTGTTTACCACTCGTATCCCACCATAAAAATCAGACTCATCTCCACCAATAAAAATATTACTATCAACGGTTGCGTAACTTCCATGTCTTAAAACTAGCGATCCTTCACATTTATAAAATATATTGTTTTTATAGGTGTTGAAATTGGTTTTATCAGAGATAATTTCAACCTCACCATTACAAGCTTCAAAATAATTATTAGAAACATTTAAAAAGCTTGGTGACACACGTGTTTTACTATCACCTACACGAATAGTTTCAGCTCTAGCGCCACCTTTTCTTGGACGAGGCCCAAAGTAGTTGTTTGTAATTTGATGATGGTTTTTTATGTGTTCATTTCCAGTAAAAAATACTCTTACTGTTTCACCATCATTAGCTTTTCCTGCAATATAACAATGGTCAAGTTGGTTATGTTTACCATAAAATTCAATCCATTTATCATTTGTTAATCTGCTTGGTTTTGTAAAACCATTAATAACTGTGTTTGTAACTTTACAATTGTATGCAACGGTATCTTTTCCAATCATATAGCGAATGATAGCACTTTTAGGTGAATAGCCATTTCTAAAAAACAAACCATCTACCACTAAATAAGTTCCTCCTAAATGAAGATAAGAATTACCTTCAATAAATACTTTTCCTGAAGTTTCAGCACGTAAAGTAATTGGTTTTTCTTTTGTACCATTACCATAAAAATTTATTTCAGCATTTGACCAAACACCATTTGCCAATACAATTTCATTCCCAGGAACAGCCAGTTTTATAGCTTTTTTTAATTCATTTATATCTTTTACATAAATGTTGTTTTTGTTTGAATTGTTTGTGCAAGAAATGAGTAGGAGTGTGGCAATGAACAGAAGTAAAGTGTGTTTCATATTAATGAATGGAATGTGTTTAAAGTTGTTTTTTGTTTACATATAAAAATACTGAAATTTTAGTTAGAAGCTGAGGAAAGCTTTTTATTTTTTTAACTAATTTGAAGGTTGGTGAATGCAATAAAAAAACCTCAACTACTGTTTACTTTGTAGTTGAGGTTTTGTAAAAATTTATTTGTTGTTTATTTAAAACAAATCTGTTTTTAAAATAGCTCCATTACTAGCATTTGTTACCAATGCTCTGTATTGTTTTAGCCAATTAGACGTGATTTCTTTTTTAATTGGCGTAAATGCAGCTTTTCTTTTGGCGATTTCTTCATCACTTAAATTTACTGATAAAATATATTTATCTACATCAATATGAATTTCATCACCATCTTTAAGCAAACCAATCATTCCACCTTCAGCAGCTTCAGGACTCACATGTCCAATGCTTGCACCTCTTGTTGCACCACTAAATCTTCCGTCGGTAATTAATGCTACTTTTGCACCTAAGCCCATTCCCATAATTAAGGAAGTTGGCGCTAACATTTCTTGCATTCCAGGACCACCCTTTGGGCCTTCGTACCTAATAACAACCACATTACCAGCTTTTACTTTTCCGCCTATAATTCCATCAATACATTCTTGTTGTCCATCAAAACATACCGCTGTACCTGTAAACACTCTATCTCCAGTAATTCCGGCTGTTTTAATTACGGCACCTTCTTCGGCTAAGTTTCCATATAAAATTGCTAGTCCACCAACTTTTGAGTACGGATTGTCAATAGTATGAATAATAGATGTGTCTTTTATGGTTGCATCTTTAATTTTTTCGAAAACAGATTCGCCAGTAATTGTAAGATTATCTATTAATACACTGTCTCCTCTTTTGGTCATTTCTTTCATAACAGCATTTACACCACCAGCTCTGTTTATGTCTTCCATATGAACTGTTGAAAGACTAGGTGATATTTTTGCGATATGAGAAACTCTTTTAGATATTTTGTTAATGTCTTCAAGATTAAAGTTTACATCAGCTTCTTTTGCTATTGCTAGCATATGTAAAACCGTATTTGAACTTCCACCCATTGCCATATCTACTGCAAAGGCATTACGAACCGCATTTTCATTCAAAATATTTTTAAGTTTGAATTTTTCGGTTTTTGCGTTGTCTTTAGCAATTTCACAAATTCTTCTAGCAGCTTGTCTGTACAATTCTTCGCGTTCCTTTGTTAATGCTAAAATAGTTCCGTTACCAGGAAGTGCAATTCCCATTGCTTCCATTAAAGTATTCATTGAATTTGCAGTAAACATTCCAGAACAACTTCCACCGCTTGGACAAGCATTACACTCAATATCATTTAGTTCTTCATCAGTTATTTCACCGGCTTCGTGTTTACCAACAGCTTCAAAAGCAGTAGCTAAATCAATAGGAGTTCCATCCTTAGTATGTCCTTTTTTCATTGGACCACCACTAACAAAAATTGTAGGTACATCAACACGTAAAGCGCCCATAATCATTCCAGGAACAATTTTATCACAGTTAGGAATTGCAATCATTGCGTCAAGCTTATGTGCATTCATTACAGTTTCAATTGAATTGGCAATAATTTCTCTTGAAGGTAAAGAGAAAAGCATTCCGTCATGTCCCATTGCAATACCATCATCAACACCAATAGTATTAAATTCAAAAGGTACACAGCCATTGGCTTTAATTTCTTCTTTAATAATTCTTGACACTCTGTCTAAGAAAAAGTGACCTGGAATAATTTCAATATAAGAATTTGCAACTCCAATAAATGGCTTGTCAAAATCTTCATCTACCAATCCTGTAGCTCTAAATAAAGATCTATGCGGAGTTCTTTGATGTCCTTTTTTTACTTCATCACTTCTCATAATATATTTTTTAATTTTTTTACGTTTATCATTGTTTTATGAATGCTATGTTTTTTTAACTAACTTAATTAAAGCATTTTATATGTAACCATTTTAAAAACCAAAGATTCTTAATTAATTTAAAGAAATGGTGATATATTTCATAAAATTTTGGCTAAAGTACTGTTTTTAATTGTTTGTTTCAAGTGATAAACTGTGATAATACATGAAATTAAAAGAAGTATATTAATTATAGAATTATTACGAATAATGCAAAAAAAAACAATTCACCTTTTATTGGTGAATTGTTTTTTATAAAGCTATTTTTTTAACTTGTAAAAGTTGTATTTAGCTATTCTTTTTCGTCACTTGTATTGTGTGTTTTTAACCATTCTTCACCTTTTTTATCTAAAAAGAAATCCATCCATACATAGTATAAAATTTCATCTTCTTCAACACTTACAGAATGACTTGACCCAAGAGGAATATGAAGCACAGAAAATTCAGAAAAATTTACTTTAGCATCATCCGCATACACTACAGCATTGTTTTTTGATAGTCCTAAAAATAATTGTTCTAGCATTGGGTGTTCATGAGCACCAACAGCATCAGGTCCTTTTGTTTGAACTGTTCCCATTGCAATTCTAGGAATGTATTTATTAGGAAATATTGTGCGGCTTACCGTATTTGGGCTTTTTATAGGTTCTGTGTATGATTGGCAATCTGTAAATTTTGCGTAATACACATTTTGCGTGTTTTTAGCAGGAAATTCTTTTAAATCAAGAAGATCTTGTGCTGTTAATTTACTTTCAATTTTTAAGTAATGTAAAGTGTCATTTTTTGCAGTTGTAATAGTAACTTGTTGAATTGCATTTGGCACTAAAATAGTTTCAGGAACTATTTCATACGCTGTATTTTTAGCAGTAACAGTACCTTTACCTTTTACAAATAGGTAAATGGTTTTAAAACCTTCTTTTGAAGTGTCTGTAATTACATTGTCACTTGAAATAGCAATATGATCAACAGAAATTCCTTTAATGGCATTTTCTAAAATAGATTTTGAATAAGGTGTGCTCTCCAACGATTTTGTTTCCAAATCTTGGTATGGAATTTCTTGACTGTGTAATGCTACAAAGCTTAAGAATACGAATAATACGGTTGTAATATAATTTTTCATTTACGGTTATTTAAGGGTTTTATTAATTATTTGTTTATTCTATTTTGCGAATTTTGAATACAAACTTTAATAAAATAATTAGGTTTGGTTTGTATTTTGAAATTCTAAATGAAATATTAAATTTGGAAAACTACATTCATTTTTAATGTTTGGTTATAGGTAGTTTTCAAAAATAATTTGTTCACTTAAAATTTTTCTAAATGTTGAAAAATAAAGTTGTGAAGTTACAATTTTTGAACTTATATTTTTATACACATTTAAATTTAATTTTTTGTTACCTATGTTTGGTCTTTAGGAGATTTTTTATGCCAGTAAGAAGCTAAAATTGAACCTGAGATATTCATAAGTGGGCTAAATACTGCAGGTGCTAATCCCATAGTTGCAATTTTACCTAAGGAATTTGCGATACCTGAAGCTAAACCTCCGTTTTGCATACCAACTTCAATGGCAATGGTTCTAGCATCACGTTCAGTTAATTTTAATAAGCGTGCATACCAATATCCTAGCGTATAACCACAAATATTGTGTATTAAAACTAGTACTAATAAAAGGCCTCCAATGTCTAAAAGACTATCTCTACCTTTTGAAACAATTATAGCAATAATAACTCCAATTCCAACCATGGAAACTATTGGCATAATTTGATTTAATAATTTTGTTTTTGAACCTAAAATTTTATTAAAAATTAAACCAGCTCCAATAGGAAGAATAATCATTTTAATAATGGTCCACATCATATTTAAAACGTCAATTTCAATAAATTCACCTGCTAGTAATTTCATAAGAATTGGGGTTACAAAAGGAGCAAGTAATGTAGCAATTGATGTAATTGTAATTGATAAAGCAACATTTGCTTTTGCTAAATAAGCAATAACATTTGATGCAACTCCGCTTGGCGAAGCACCAATTAAAACAATTCCTGCAGCAATTTCAGGTGGAAAACCACTTATTTTAGCTAATATAAACCCAACAATTGGCATAATTCCTAATTGCGCAGACACACCTACAAAAACAGCTTTTGGAGATTTAAAAACATTTGAAAAATCTTTTGGACTCATAGATATTCCCATTCCAAACATTATAATTTGAATAAGAGGAACAATTAAATTAGTTAAAGCATATCCTTTAAAACTTATAAAATATTGAGGGTAATAAAAAGCCATTACAATTCCTGCAAATAGTAACGATGTAAACACATAACCTTTTAATGATTTGTATCCTTTAAACCCTAAAGCAAGTACACAAAAAAAGGCAAGCATTGTAATTCCTGCTTGTTCAATTTTACCAATGCTTATTAAAACAATATTTGTAATAAATAATAACAGTGCTGCACCAAGAGCAATAGCATAAATATTTAGTTTTTTCATTTAATTCAAGTTAATAAGTCAAATAATTAGCTCACAATATACAATAGATTTATTAATATTTCAGAATGTTTTAAAACCTAATATTTCAAATTTATGTGATTAAAAATTAAAGTAGATTTTATGTACTTTGTAGAAAACGCTATAAATTATAATACCTTAAAAATAGTAGTTATAACTTGTTTATAGCTTTTGGTTATTTAAGTGCTTTGCTAAAACGTATCCCATACTAAAACAACCTTGTAATAAATATCCGCCGGTAGGAGCGTACCAATCTAACATTTCTCCAATGGCATATGTGTTAGGTAATTTTTTACATTGAAAATTTTCATCTATTTCACTTAAAGAAATTCCTCCCAAACTTGAAATAGCTTTATCTAATGCTTCAGAAGATTTTAGTTTAACCGGAACACTTTTTATGGTTTTTGAAAGTAGTTCAATATTTGAAAATGTATCTTTATCTGTAAATTGTTTTAGCAATGCAATGGCGGTTCTGTCTAAATTCAGAACTTTTTTTAATGCATCTGTGATTTTTAGCTTTTTGTTTTTTATGAATTTTGCTTTTATTTGACTTTCACTCATTGTTGGTTTTAAGTCTAAATGAATTACAGCGAAGTTATTGGAAAGGAGTTCATTTTGAATTTTTTCACTTAAAGCATAAATGGCATTTCCTTCAAGACCAAATTTTGAAACTACCAATTCACCTTTAGAAAAATGATTGTTAAAATTTAAAGCAATATTTTTTAAAGGCTTTCCTTCGTGTGTTGCAATAAAATCTTTGCTCCAATTTACTTCAAATGCACAGTTTGCAGCTCTAAAAGGAAGCACATTTACTTGGCGTTTTTTAAATAACTCGCTCCATTTTCCATCAGAACCTGTAACTTTCCAACTGGCGCCACCTAAAGCAAAAACCACAATATCGGGTTTTATAGTTTCAAAGTTTTCAAACAGTAAATTATTATGTGCATCCCAACCAAGCCAAGTAGTATTTAGTTGAATGTTGGTGTTTTTTTTAGCCTTAAGAATTGCAATAATTTTATTAAGTACTTCAATAGGTTTTAATTCCATTGCTGAAAATACTCGATTGCTTGACCCAATAAAAGTTGCAATATCATTAGAATTTAACCAATTTATAAAATCATGATTAGAAAATTGTTGTAGAGTAGGAGCCATAAACTCACTTGGAGAATATTGGTTTATAAGTTTTTCTATTGAAGAGTTAAACGTAAGGTTTAGCCCGCCTTTACCAGCAACTAAAAACTTTCTGCCAAGTGCCTTTTTCTTTTCAATGAGTGTTATGTTGTATTTTTTGGTGTCTAATTCTGCAGCAAGCATTAGTGCAGCAGGTCCTCCTCCAATAATTGTGATATTCTTCATTTAAAAAGAAATGGTTTGATATACTTAAAATAGATGGCTAAAATAAGAAGATAATTGTTAGAACTAAAATTAAAACCTAAACATGAACAATTGAATTTCAAGAATTAAAATTTATGCTTTCAACTTTTTTTATTGGCAAGGTAAAAATAAAACTGCTTCCAATGCCTAATTCACTTTCAACCCAAATTTTTCCATTTAGTTTTTCTACAAACTCTTTACATAGTATCAACCCTAAACCAGTACCTTTTTCGGCAGCTGTTCCATCTTTTACTATTGTTGGATTAATATTAAATAATTTTTGTTGAGTTTCTTTAGGCATTCCAACACCATTATCAGATACTTTAATTTCAATATGGTTTTCATTTTGAATGGTAAATATGTCTATTTTTCCATTTACATTGGTAAATTTTATGGCATTTGAAATTAAATTACGTAAAACTACTTTTAACATATTTACATCTGTATAAGCTTCAATAACACTTGGTTGCTTATATTTTAATTTTATGTTTTTAGCTTTTGCATTTGAGCAGGAGAGTGCAACTACATTATTTATAATTGGTGCTAAACTAACTATTTGCGGTTTGTTACTAATTTGTCCGGTTTGTGTTTTAGCCCAATGCAATAAGTTGTTAAGTAAACTGAGCGCATTTTTTGCAGATGAATTTATGATCTCTAAAAATTTTTCAGATTTGTCAATTTCAAAATCTTGTGAATGTTCAATTAGTAGTTCTGAAAAGCCTAATATGCTATTAAACGGACTTCTTAGATCGTGTGCAATAATTGAGAAAAGCTTGTCTTTGGTATCATTAAGATTTTTTAATTTTCGTTCATTTTCCCTAATAAGAAGTTCAGTATTTTTGCGTTCTGTAATATCTTGTATAATTGGCAAAAAGTAAAGTGGTTTTTTACTTTCATTTTTAACAATACTAATGGTAATTTCACCCCAAGCAATAGTGCCATCTTTTTTTAGATAGCGCTTTTGCGCCTTTGAAAACGAAAGCTCTCCTTTTACAATTCGCTTCATATCTTCAATTCCAATCTCTGTATCTTCAGGGTGTGTAAATTCAGTAATGGTTTTTCCAAGCATCTCGTTTTCAGTATATCCTAAAAAATTACATAAAGATTCATTTACTTTTATAAAACGTTTATCTAGACCAACAATTGCAGTGCCAACATGTGATTGAATAAATAGCCCACGAAATTGTGCTTCACTATATTTAAGTGATTCTTGTATTTTTTTTCGTTCTGTAATATTATCAAAAATCACTAGGAATTGCCCTTTTTCTGAACTGTAAGCCGAAATTGAAAACCACATTTCTAAAGAAGGCACAAAAGTTTCTATTTTTTCTGAAATTCCTGTGCGAGAAACACGTTCATACATATTAAAAAGTGTACTATTTTCATCAATATGATTCGGTAAAATTTCTGAAATAGGTTTTCCAACAACATTTTTGAGTCCAGTTAATTTTTCGAAGGCTTTATTTACTTCTAAATAAATAAAATCAATAGGTTTATTGTTTTTATAAAGGATTTGACAACGTGCAAAACCTTCAGACATATTTTCAAAAAGTGAATGATATGTATGTTCTTTTTGAGAAAAGAACTCTGATTTACTAATTTCAAGTTTTTTTTGAAGTTTAGTTATCAAACTTACTAATTCTTGATAAGAAGGGGAGGACTTCATATTTCTTTTTTTAGATCGTGAATAACACTATTTCATTTTAGCAAATAATTTTACTATAAATTTAATGAAATTTAATTTATAAATAGTTTAATTTACAGGAAGTTACGGTTTTTATTGAATTGTTTTTTGAAGTATTTGCTAGCCTACTGTAACTATAAAAAGAATCAAACTTTTTTAAGTTAAAGTTTAATTGCTATTTTTTATTTATATAATCAAGTTATAAGTTCACTACTTTTATATCTTTGTTTATATAATTAATACTTTTAAATAAATGTCTGTACTATTAGAATTTGCTATGTTTCCAACTGATAAAGGTGAAAGTGTAAGCCCTTATGTAAGTAAGGTTATTAAATTAATTCGTGAAAGTGGTGTTAGTTACCAACTTACACCAATGGGAACTATTATTGAAACCGACACTGTTGCTGATGCTTTGGCTATTATACAGCAATCTTATGATGTGTTAGAACCAGATTGTGACAGAGTCTATTCAAGCCTAAAGTTTGATATTCGTAAGGGGAAAAGTGGATGTTTAAAGCAGAAAATTGCATCTGTTGAAAATATTATTGGAAAAGTGAATACTTAATTCTTTAAAAAAACAATTTCAATTAGCAATGCTGCTTATTTTTAATAAGTAATTTGAGCTGCAATATCTACCATTATTTTAGAAATTTTAGACATAGAAGGATCTTGTTCTTGTAAGGTATGAGGTCCTTCTATTGTATAAATTTTCCAGTTTCTAGCTTTCGCTTTTTTAGGAGCTGTTTTGGTCCGCATATACCCAAAAATTGACGTAGCTTCTGTAGCTAAAATAATAGTTCCGTTGGTTTGAATTTCATTTTCAAAGTAAACTCTTTCTTGATATGATTTTAAGGGGTGTTTTCGCATTGTAGCAATAGGTTCTCTTAATGCGTCTGGTGCAATTAGCCAACCATCACCCATTTCATTAGCTGATTTTATTGAGATGCTTGCTACATCGGGTCCAAAAACATCTAGTGTATTTTCACCTTGATCTAATGGAGCACAATCTACATATACTTGGTGTACTATTTTATGACCAACTTTATCAACTACACCAGAAATTACAGGTCCTCCATATGAATGCCCAACAAGAATAATGTGGTCAAGTTGATTCCATTCAATAAAATTAACAATATCATTAATATGAGTAGTAATACCAGTTTCTTTACTTAGTAAATGATTTTTTTCACCAAGTCCTGTAAGTGTTGGATTGTAAACTTGATATCCTTTACTAGTTAAATCATCTTTTAAAAGATTCCATTGTCCTCCCCACTGAAAAGTTCCATGAACTAATACAAAAATAGGTTTGTTGTTTTTTTCAATTTTTTGAGAATGTACAAAAGAAGAAAATAAGATTATGGCTAAAAATAGATGTTTCATAGTTTTATAGTATAGTTTTTACAAACATAATCAAAAAAACTAATTAGTTGTTTTTTTGAATTTTATGCGTTTTTTATTCTGTCATATTATATACCGTTGTGTAAAATATATTTTTTATTAGGATAACAGTTATAAGTTTAAAATGTATGTTTTTTATAGTATTTCTTAATTTATGTTTAAAAAAGTTGCATTTTTTCTATTTATATGGTGTAAATTTCATTTTTTTTTAATTTTAGTAAGATATTTTAGCAAACAGATTCATATATTTGTACAAACAAATTATATTTTAAAATGAAAAAACCAACTATCGGATTTATCGGACTTGGCCTTATGGGTGGAAACATGGTCGAAAATCTGCAAAAGAGAGGATTCGAACTTATAGTTATGGATCTAAATAAGGATGAAGTTGCAAAGGTTATTGCTCGTGGTAACGCTGTTGAAGCTTCAACTCCTAAAGAATTAGCTGAAAAAAGTGATATTGTAATGTTTTGTTTAACAACTTCTGCAGTTGTTGAAAAAATTGTTTACGGAGATGATGGTATTTTAGCTGGTATTAAAGAAGGTGCTGTTTTAATTGATTTTGGAACTTCAATTCCTGCATCTACTATTAAAATTGGTAAAGATTTAGCTGAAAAAGGTGCTGGTATGATTGATGCTCCACTAGGACGTACTCCTGCACATGCAAAAGACGGATTACTTAACATTATGGCCGCTGGAGACAAAGAAACTTTTGCTAAAGTAAAACCAGTACTTGATGAACAAGGAGAGAATGTATTTTACTTAGGAGCTCTTGGTGCAGGTCATACTACAAAGCTAATAAATAACTTTATGGGAATGACAACTGTTGTTGCTATGTCTCAAGCTTTTGCTGCCGCAAAACTTGCAGGTGTAGATACTCAACAATTATTTGATATTATGTCTTCAGGACCATCAAATTCTCCATTTATGAAGTTTTGTAAAAACTACGCTGTAGATAATGTAAGTGATTTAGGATTTTCTATTGCAAATGCAAACAAAGATCTAGGATATTTTGTACAAATGATGAATGATCTTGGTACAACTTCATTAATTGCTGAAGCTACTTCTACAAACCTTAAAGCTGCTGTTAGTGCAGATATGGGAAGCGGAAATGTACCTGAAATTTTTGATTACTTTACTGCTTTAAAGAAATAATACTTGTTTTAAATACAGATTATTTTTTTAGAAATAATTAAAAACCTCTTTAAAAGTCTACTTAGATTTTTTAAGAGGTTTTTCTATTTATATATGTTGTTTAATAAATTTAGGTTAAATCTTTATACATAATAAAAGTATCTACCAATCCAAGTTTAGCGTGCCTAAATCCTTTTGGTGTAGTTCCAATTATTTCAAATCCGTATTTTTTCCAAAGCTGAACAGCGTTTTTATTAGAGCTTACAACTATATTGAATTGAATAGCCTTAAAATTATTTTCTTTAGCTGTTTTAATGGAATGTTCGCAAAGCGTTTTTCCAATTCCTTTTCCTTGGCTGTTCGGGTTTACCATATAACTACAATTAGCTATGTGATTACCTAAGTCAATTTGGTTGGGTTTTATAATATATGTACCAAGAAGTTTATCGTTTTCTTCTATCACATAAGTTTTCATATAGTTTGCAAACCAATGTTTTTGTAAATCTGATTTTGGTGTATTTGGGTTGAAAACATAGGTGTCTCCAGTTGTAATGACTTTGGAAAATATTTCCCAAACGCTGTCATAATCAAATTGTTTAGCTTTTCTAATATTCACGGTTATTGTTTTAAATCAATATTGTATTGTAGTTTTAGCCTTTTTATTAAATAATTTTACACGTTCTAGTAGTATTCCTAAAACTATAAATACCAAACCTACAATGGTAGATACAAGTATTTTTTCTCCTAAAACTAAATAAACAATAATTAAAGAAAGAAACGGAACTAAGTATATAAGTTTACTAACTTTTGCGGTTGTTATTGATAATTCAAGAGCTTTTGACCATAAAACAAAGGTAATTCCCATTTCAAATAATCCAATATAACTTGCACCTAAAATTCCTTCAAAAGTTGGAATTTTTATTTCAGAAAATGAAATTGTAGCTATAAAAATATACATCAACCCAAATAAAAAATTCAAAAAAAGCTTTGGAATTTCTTCTCTTTTATCTTTTGTGTTGAAAATCCAAAACAGTGCCCAAATAACAGCTGTACTAATTGCCAATAAAGCTCCATAAAAATTGGTGAAACCAAACCCTAAAATATCTCCTTGAGTTGATATTGTTAGTACTCCAAAAAAACTAATAATAATTGAAATTATACTCTTCAAATTTATTTTTTGCTGTAGTAGAGGTATAGATAATATAACCAGCATAATAGGCCAAGTATAGTTTAAAGGCTGTGCTTCTTGTGCAGGTAATAAAGTATAAGCTTTAAAAAGTACAACGTAATATAGAAAAGGGTTTAAAAACCCAAGAAATGCAGAGTGAAGGTATTCTTTTCTTGTATAGGATTTTAAATTTTTGAATTGTTTTTTTATAAATAAAAGTATCAAAAGTACTGCAGTTGAAACAAAAGAAGAAAGTAACAATAGCTGTAAAAAATCTAAATATTTTAAAGAAATTTTAAATGCAGATGCTACTGTAGACCAAATTAAAACAGCACTAATGGCATATAAATAGGCTACTTTTTGATTTTTCATTTATTATATTTTTTTCAAACATATAAAAATAAAATGTGATAATTGATAGAGAATGAAAAAATATGAACTAATTAAAAGTGGTTACTGAAAAATAGTTTAGAGATACATTATTTTAGCTATGAAATATAGTGTAGATAAAAGTGTTGTATTCGAATACAACATACAGCATTTAAAATTTTTAATTTAAGCTAAATTTACATTTTAATAGAATTTGGTACAATATTATCCTTTATGATTTGAATGAGTCTTTTTTTATCTGCTTCAAAAATACTGCTTAAATCTACTTTAGTTGTTTTATTTGATTGATAAATAGTTAACATGTTATTTTGAAATTTATAAGAATTAATTTCAACAAAAGTTACTTTTTTTTCACGAAAGTATGAGTTAATTCTAATTGTCATTCCAATTTTATTCCATTGAACATAATTTTTCCGGATTACTTTTAGCAAGTAGTAAACTGAAAACATAAAAAAACCTGAAGCCTTAATCCATTTATTCCAGTTGTTAGATAAAATATCATTAAAAGTTCCAAAGAGAATCAAAATTAAACTAACTATTAAAAGAGCTATTTTTTTCCAATTCTTTTTTAAAATAGAAATATCATCAAAGTAAATATTTTTCATATATTTTTTTTAAGGTATAGCAAATATAAAATTTATTCTTCTATCTGATTTATTTTTATAGCGAACTAAATACACCAGTTGCAAGTTCTATCCAAATAGTTAAGAGAACAATTATAATTAAAACAATTAGGAATAATTGATAACTCGTTTTCTTAATTTTTCGAACAACAAATTCACACAAAAAACCTGTTGAAAGTAGTAAAAATGCAGCAACCACAAAATCTAAAAATCCCCAATTTACTTCATCTGTAAATTGCATTGCAATTAACGGAATTAATAGTATACCACCTGATATAATTATGACAACAAGTTGTTTTTTATTTAGTGAAATCAAAATAATGTTCAGTTTATTGGTTTTTCATTTCTTCAAATATCCAAACCATTCGATCTAAAAACCACATTTTTGATAAATATACTGTTACCATTCCAATAATGGTCCAATTTATTTTTAATTTCCAAAGGCCAATTATTAGTATAATTACACCAATAGTTTGAAGAATTGTTAAAATTAAAACAGGTGTTTGGTGGTGTTTTGGTACAGGTACATTTTTGCGTTCAGCCCAATATTTTTCTCCTAATACAGATTTTGAACCCCAATTATCTAGACTTTTAGGTTTGTTAAATAATGTTGGATTGATAATTAACCAAATAATTAAAATTGATATTGGAATAAGGCAAAACCAACCAATCCAAATTCTAGACCAAACAGAAAAAATTATAAAAGGTAAAGTTGCAAATCTTGTCCAAATAGACCAAGGGTTTGCGTGTTTCAGCCAGGCATCGCCTTCTAAGTTAAATGCTTTTGCAATCTTTTTTTCTAAGGTCATACTGTTTTACACAAATGTATTTTAGTTAAGTTTTGAAGGTAATTTAATTGTTATAAATATATTGAATTTTTTATTGAAACTAATTTTTGATTTGTACTAATTTCAATTGATTATAATAAGTGTTTATACGGGCGTGCGCAGTGCCATCTATTAATAAAATAACAATTAACATTGCTATTGTTGTAATACTTATTGCTCGCCACGTAGGAGTGTTCACAAAAATTATTAGCAGCGCAGCAAAAATTATTATAATTGGAATAGCTTTAAAAACAACTGTTTTATATTCTTTTAGAGTGCTTTCTGCACGTTCAATTTCTGAAGCTATAAATGCTGAAGTATCACTGTGAAAAGCTTTTTCAAATTCTGTAATTCTAGATTTATTGGTATAGAATAATCCAAGGCCAATTGTTAACAATAAAACTCCTGCTACCATTGTTGGAATTATGTAGGCTCTTGCAATTTCGGTTTTTCCTAATTGCCAAAAACCAATGCTTGCAATTAAAAACAATAATGCAAAAATTATGAAAAATCGTGTGGAAAAAACTTCAGCTTTTGCCCATTCTGTGGCTAATTTTAATACTTCCATAGTTTATTAGTTTAAGTTGTATTTTTCTCTGTATTGTGTTGGACTAATACCTTCTTTCTTTTTAAATAATCTTGAAAAATAGGGTGGATATTCAAACCCTAATTCGTACGCTACTTCTGAAATGCTTTTATTTGGTTTTAATAATATATTCTTAGCTTCATTTATTAAATGCAACTGTAAATGCTCTGTTGTACTTTTACCGGTTTCTTTTTTTAATGTATCACTCAAATAGCGTTGCGAAACAGCCATTTTATTTGCAATTTGTTCTATACTTGGAATTCCATTTTTTTGTAGCTCACCTAATTCAAAATAGTCTGTTAAATGGTTGTTGAATTGTTCTAACAATGTATTAGATAATTCTTTTCTATTTAAAAATTGTCTTTCGTAAAAACGGTTTGCATATTTTAATAGTGTGTCTAGTTGAGAAATTATAATTTCTTTACTAAAAACATCTTGATTGTTATGATATTCAATTTCAATATTTTCAACAATAGATTCTATTTGCTTTTCTTCTTTAGGGGAAAGGTGTAATGCCTCGTTTACTGAATATGAAAAGAAACCGTATTTTTTAATTTGTTGTGCTAATGCAGTTCCTTTTAAAAAGTCTTCGTGAATGTTTATTGAAAACCCTTTTTGTTCAAAAACCACACTATTATCCCATTGTAACACTTGTCTTGGAGCTATAAATATTAAGGCTCCATTTGTAAAATCATATTTTGTGCGTCCATAGTTTAAATTGCCTTCTACGTATTTTTTAAAACTAATAGTATAGCAATCATTTATTATTGGAGGTGAACTTTCCCTTGGGCAAGGTAAGTAACCATTTCCTTTTGAGCTGAGTACGCTTAACATAGGATGCTCAGGACGAGGTAATTTTAAATAATCTAAATATGACGATAAGGTTTTAAAGTGCTGCATAGTTCAAATTTAAATATTCCATTTTATTCCAGTTTCTTTTTCTGAAAGTTTCCATAGTTTGTTAGCAACAACTTTATCTTTTGCGTGTGGCTCTAATTTGTGTGCTCCTACAGGACCAACCCAATTGCTTCTACCTGTTGGACCATAAAATTCGCTTTGCTCTAAATTTGGTTCTGTAGCACACATTAATTGTGGGTAAGCTCCTTTTTCAGCAGTTTGTGTTAAAGGTGACAATTTCATTAATCCAAAAATAACTTTCATTATAAAGCTTCCGCTTGTACTTATAAGGTTGGTTCTTGAAGATCCAGGGTGACACGCATAGGCTTTTACTTCAGTTTTACCAGCTTCTTTTAATTTATCTTGTAATTCATAAATTGTCATAATTTGAGCTAGTTTACTTTGGCTATATGCATTGTTACCGGTGTAATTGTGATTCCAATTTAAATCATCAAATTTAATAGTTTTAATTCCCATATCGTAACCTAAACTTCCAACTGTAACAATTCGTCCTTTTGATTTTTCAATTAAAGGAAATAAGAGCGCTTGTAATGTGAAATTTCCAAAGTAATTAGTTCCCATTTGACTCTCCCAACCGTCAACAGTAAGTATTTGTTTGGGTACTTGCGCAATAGCAGCATTACAAATTAAAGCATCTATTTTTGCAACTGTTTTTAGTACTTCTTTAGCAGCATTTTTTACTGATGGTTGTTCTGATAAATCCATTTGAATTGAAGCTACATCAATGTTATTACCAAGTTCTTGTTTTAGAGTAATAATAGTGTTTTCCGATTTTTTTGAGTTTCGATTAAGCATTACTACTTTTGCTCCTTTTGATAATAATATTTTTGCAGCTTCAAATCCTGTTCCGCTTGTAGTACCAGTTATTACGTATGTTTTACCAATTAAAGTTTCAATTCTATTTGGTGTCCAACCTTTTTTTCCAAATTGATTCATTTGTTTATTTTTTAATGATTAAAAGAATAATACAAAGGTAGGGTGGAAGTAAGCTTTACTTCTTATACAGATTTTCGAATGTTGTATACTTTTTGGTTGAATCACTTAAATTATTGGTAAATTGTATGGTATTCATTTTTTATGAGGAAAGATTATTTAATAAACATCAATAATATTCCACGTTTTTCTTAATGCATTGTTTTCATCAATTTTTGTACCTAATCCGCCGTCTTCAGTAATCATATAAGTTTTTGATAACCCTCTGCCATTATCATAAAATAAAATGTACGTGTTATTAGAAATGGCATATGGAGAAATGATATCCCAAGATGAATTGATATTTTTATTGTAAACTTTTGCGCCAATTTTTCCGTCATTTGTTAAAACATAACTTTTGTAAACACCTTCATTATTGCTATAAAAAGAAATGATATTAACACCTTTTACAGCGTATGTATTTATAATATTCCAACCTTTATTAATATTGGTGTTTTCGTAAGTTTTAGTTCCTAGTTTTCCTTCTTCAATCGCATAATTTTTAATTACGCCATTTTTTTTGTCATAAAAACTAACATATAGTGAAGTTGCAGTTTCAAAAGCTTTGATTGAAAACCAATTTTTATTTAAACCAGACTTATCATACGTTTTAGAACCTAATTCACCGTTACTTGTTAATGTGTAAATTTTAATAACTCCTGAATCCTTATCATAAAAAAGAACATATTTCCCATTGTTATTTGCAATAGGTGTAATAATATCCCAACCTTTATTTAATCCTGATTTATCATAGGTTTTAGTTCCAAGAACGCCATTTGAAATATTGTATATTTTAATTGTACCATTTCCATTGTCATAAAAAAAAGCAAATGTTTTTGAATTTGAATTGTAAGTGAATACTTGATCCCAAGATTTATTTAAGCCCCCTTTATCAAAGGTTTTGGTATTTAATTTACCATTTTCACCTATATCATATATTTTATTTACGCCGTTGGCATTGTCAAAAAAGAAAATATTGCTTTGTTCAACAATGTTTTTTTCATAAGAATTATCTTGAAGTAACTCTAATAAACTTTTTAAAAATTGTGCATTTGAATTACTAATTGAAAAAAAAGTTAATAAAATAAAGGAATAAAATGTCTTCATACTGTTGTGTTAAATTTTAATATAATTGCCTACTCTTTACGATTTTTGGCTTGCTCGCCTTGTATTTTTGTTTTAGATGGGGTTTCAAAGGTAGATATCCATCACGTAGTTAATTTAGGTGGTTAGCCTATTTTTAACCTATTTATTAGTTTTACTTTAATTAAATTAAACGTTAGCATTAATCAATATTTTAGTATTGAAAATGCAACGTATTTTATAAAAGTTAGTAGTTAATTTTAGTACGTGATTGAGGTATAAATTTAATAATTTTTTCTAAAGCTTGATATAATTACTTGTTTTCTTTAAATAGTTAGGAAAGTGATAAAGCAGATAAATGAAATGTTTTTTAGAAGAAGCTATTTTTTTTGTAGTTTTTTGTTTGGTTTAAACTTTATTTGTTATTAGCATCAGTCTTACTTATTTAAATGAATTTTTTTGTTATTCTCATAACTGAAATCATTCAACTCAATTAATTCTGCGGCAATTTTTTCTTTCCATTCAAATATTTTCTGCTTGTTTTCTCCACTTTCAGTTTCTAGCATAATTTGTAATCGTACTTCTGAAAATTCAGCTAAAATATCATTACTTATTTGATTTATAATGTTAAAACCTTTTGCAATTTGTTTTCTGTTTTTTAATATTTCTTTTCTGAATTTTCTAGCTTCTACTTCTGCTAAGTCAAATTGTAATTGCTGAAACTCAATTTGTTCATTCAAATTCTTAATTTTTGTTGAATCAATCCAAGAAGCATTTCCTAAAAATATATTTTCAACATTTTTATTAAAGTTTTTTTTAAAAAAATCAAAACCACTTACTTTATGTGAAATTGTAATTTGTGTATAAATAATATCATTATTTATATTGTTCACTTTAATTTTATAGTCCTCTTTTTTTAATTTATTTTCAGAACTCCATCTTTTTTGCCCTTCTAAAAGTTCTTGACAAAAACTTACATTTATAAATGTAAAACCAAATAGAATAGTGAAAATTACAGTTTTCATAGTTTTCTGTGTACTGTGTGTAATGTGGTTTTAATTAGTATTTTAGTTTAAGATGAAGTTTTCTTCAAATGTTCTTTTTTCGTCTCCGTAAAAAGTAACATCAATACTAATTTTCCATTTATTTGAATCAATTTTCTCTCCACTTATTGTTCCTGTAGCATTAACATCTTTAGATTCATCTTGAGGGAAAAAGCAAAAGCAAGACTTTGTAAATACACTATTTATATGTTGTAACTCTTCATTAGAATATGAAAATTTATCTAATTCAGGATCAATTTCAAATCTTATAATCTCAGTATATTCATCATCGGCTATTTGTTCTTCATCATACGCATCAAACCTATACTCAAACACTAAATTTTCACCGTTTTCAACATTTCCGTATTTCATATACGAATTTTCTATTGAAGCAATGGTTAATTCACTGTCTTCAGTATATGTGTAGTAATATTTATCTTGTTTTGAATCGCTGTCGCTGCAAGAAACAAACAATAGTATTATAATAAGAAATAAATAGGTTGTTTTCATTTTACTTTGATTTATGACAAAGTTAAATATAATATTTTGCTTTTAAATTTTATTAAAAATACTATTTTTTATGGGATTCGGTTTTGGGTATGAAACCAAACTTTCATCTAAAAATAGCGTGAATTATTTATTGATTTTCTGCTTGAAATTTCAATTCTTTATTCATTTCCTCAAATCCATTTTTAGTATTGGTATCTAATTTATTTGAGAATAGTTTTACTAAAACTCCGCTAAAACGTTCACTTTGCTCAAAATTTGTTGAACCGTTTCCGTTGTCAGTTAATTTAAATTTATGTTCGCCGTCAAAAATTCCTTTAAACCAAAAATGTCCAAGCCATTTTAGCTCATTATTTTTAGTGAAAGTTAATACAACAGGTTTAAAAGTCATTCCTTGTAATTCTATTTTAATCTTGTTTCCGGTTTTTACTTCACCAGTAACCGACTTAATAAATGGATTCCATTTCGAGTAATTATCAAAATCTGTAAGTATTTTCCAAATTTTCTCTTTACTTGCGTTAATTGTAATTGATGTGTGAATTTGCTTTGTCATACTTTTTATTTAAGCAACAAAGTTAGGCACAAATAAAGAGTGAGCTCTTGACAAAAATCAAGAGTTTTTTTTGTTTCTTATTCTGCTGAATGTTTCAGGTGACATTCCTAACATTGAAGCTAAATATTGTAAAGGAACGTTATTAAAAAGTTCTTTGTTATGTTTAAAAAGCTGGTCGTATCGTTCTTCAGCATTGAGAGATAAATGATTAAAAACTCGATCTTCTAGTTGTATAAAACACCCCGCAATAAATTGTTTTTCCATTGCAACCCAATTTGGAACTAAATTGTTAAGGCGCGCATAATTTTCTTTGTCTATGGTGTAAAGTTCGCAATCTGTAAGAGCTTGAATATTCCATTTTGCTCTTTGTTTAAAAGTGAAGCTATATAAATCTGTAATAAAATAACCTTTTGTAGAAATCCATTGCGTAATCTCTTTGTTATTTGAATTTGCAAAAACTCGTATAAATCCACTTCTTACAAAACTTAGTTTTTCACAGTATTGACCTGGTTTTGAGAAAAATGCTCCCTTTTTTAGCGTTGTTTCAGTAAACAAAGCTGTAATTTCATCCATATTCTGATTTGTAATTCCAAAATAGGAAGTCATGTATTTTTGTAGTTCGGTCAATTAAATGGTGTTTAAATTTTAGGATAGCTAATTTTTTATCAATTGACCATTTTCGTCAAAAGGACCTTGCGTAATAGTCTGTTCTCCATTAGTAAAACTTCCACTCATATTTAATGTTCCATTTTCGTAAAATGATTTGAACTTTCCGTCTGGTTGTCCATCTCTATAATTCGCACTTACCATTAATTGTCCATTTTCATGATAAGATATAAATTCTCCATTTTTTTGTCCATCTTTATAATTAGAACTTACCTTTAATTGTCCATTTTCATAAAACATTTTATATGTTCCGTTCAGTTTACCATTTGAATAATTTTCAATTTTATTTATTTTTCCATTGTTAAAGTACGTTTTGCATTCTCCAATTTTATTTTGTTTTTTATCTTGGTTTATATTGCTTTTAAGCACCCCAGATTTGGTATATGTTTTCGTGTTTTTTATTCCGTTTGTTACCGTATATTCCATTTCTAAAGTTCCATTTGGTTGATATTCAGCATATGCAATCCTATTTGATGCTCCGTCTTTAGTATATTTTAGTTTTAGGTTTTTATTACTGTAATAGGTGTAATAAGTAGATGCTATTTTTTTATTGTTTTTAATAATTTCTTCTGAAGTAATTTTTCCATAAGATTCTTCGTTGTATTCCTCATCTATTCCTACATAAGTTAATTTTATGGTTGTAATTCCATCAATTTTAGTTAGCACAAATCTTCCTTCACTCAACGCTATTTTTAACGCTTTACGTTTTAAATACTCATCATTACTTATTAAATCTGTTATTTGCCCTTCAGATTCAGAATTTTCATCGAACTTCATTAATTTATAAAAATAAGCTCGGTCAGAGTTACATATATTGAAATAATTATTGTAGTAAATAGTGTCAAGTTTAGATTGTGCTTGTGATGAAAAGGTAACAATTGTTAGTAAAATAATAAGGACTGATTTTTTCAAAATACTTTTTTTTAGTTAGTAATAGTTTAACTCGTATTCATTGTACGTAGTTATGCTACTAAGGTAACAAATAAAAATTTAATGAGAATTACAAAACGATTTTGAAATAATAGAGTAGTGTGTTTATAAACAATTATTGTTGTAAGTAATTTTTATTTTATGGTTTTTTCTTTATTTCGTAACAAATACATTTTTTATATTCAGGAAACATTTTCAACTTAGGATGGTTAAATTCTCCAACTTTTTTCATCCCTATTTTTTTCATTACATTTTCTGATTTTAAGTTTTGTATTGTACAGGTTGAAATTACTTTTTCTAAATTTAGTTTATTAAATGCAAATTCAAGACACTTTTTTGCGCCTTCGGTTGCATATCCTTTTCCCCAAGAACTTCTTTTTAATCTCCACCCAATGTCAATAGCTGGTGTAAAGTCAGTTTTATAATCTTGAAAAGCTAAACCTATAAAACCTATTAATTCTCCAGTATCTAAAATTTCTGTAGCAAAATAGTTAAACCCATTATTTTTGTAATGTTTTATAAGCCTATCAATAAATTCTGCAGTTTCTTTTTTAGTTAATGGTTTAGGGAAGTATTTCATCACTTCCAAATCTGCATTAATTTCTGAAAATTTGATCAAGTCTTTTTCAGACCAATTTCGAAAACCAAGTCTTTTAGATTTAAAAATGTATTCTTTTTTCAATTTTTACGGGTTTTATTTTTCTACAAAATTTATAAACGAATTTTTAAATTTGTGATAATCACTCATTGCATTTGCTCCATTTAGTGATATTTCAATTTTAGAATCTAAACGTCCAAGTCTATTGCTCATAAACTCCCTCCACATTGTATTACTCAAAATGGAACTGGTGGTATTTGATAAAATAAAGAATGTAACGTGAGTAACTGTTTCTCTGTGCGTTTTAAACTCAAATTCATTATTTAAGTTAAAAATAGAAAACATTTTATATGAATTTGAGGTTTTTGTTGAATCGTTTAACTTTTTAAATGAATTTTGATCAATGTCAAAGAGTATTATGTAATTCTCTAATTTAGAGTTATTGTTTTTAGATAATTCAGTAAGTCTATCTTTAGCCCATTTAGGATTTAATAAGAAATAATTAATATCAGTATCAGGTGTTTCACTAATTTTTTCTAACTCATTCTTTATATGCAAATGTTCTATACAAGGCTCTTGTTGAACGTTATAAACACAAAATCCTATGTTGTGGGCCGAGTTTTTTAATGCAAGCCATAATTCATTGTTAGAGTGCTCAATTTGTGAATAGGTTTTACTATTGAAAAATGAAATTATCAAGTAAATAACAATTATGAAACTTTTATGTTTTGTCATTTTAAGATTTTTAATTATTAGTTAGAATAGACTGTAAAAAATAAAAACAGTAGAAATATTTATGTGTATTAGTGCAATATACTTATTAACAAAGAATTGTAAGTAATTTTGCGCTGTTTTTAAAGTGAATTTCCAGTTAAACCAAACGGAATTGTATTTTTTAGATAGAAACCACCAATAATGTGAGAGGGTTCTAAATCTAAAGGGTGTTTAAACGAAATAGCATCTGTATTATTTGTTATAGTTGCATTCCCAAATTTTAAGGTTATTAAATTGGGGAATTGTTCAGCTGTTTGAATAACACTATTTTCGTTTCCACCTGTGTTGCCAACTACAATAATTTTATCGTTTCTAATTTGTAATGATTTTAATAATTGAAGATCAATCATTTCTTGTTTTACATCGTTATTAATAGTAAAATTTTCAGTGTCAATACTCATATTCATAGTTCCTCCAAATTCATTTTCAGCTACACCATAATATGTTGGATTTTTTCTATAAAAATTAATATTTCCCATAGTTTTTGGTAAGCCTAATCCAAGTATTCCAGCCCACATTGAGTGTTCATCTGTAACTGGCATATAAACGCAGTGGAAGTATTCTTCACCTTGGTATTCAACAAGTATAGATATTGCGTTTTCTTTATAAGGTGTTGCGCCGTAATCTAATTTGTAAAAGTCGTTAAAGAAAGCAAAAACTACCATACGATTTGGCATTTCAAATTGTTCAGGTATCAAACTTTGATACACTTCAATGTTTTCTGTTTCATAAAACATAAATATTCCATCGTTTTCTAAATAGCGATAAGGAATATTGCTGTTTTCAGGAATGTTGTTTATAATAATTTCTATTGTTTTAGTTTCAGAAAATGTTCCGTTTGAAGCTTCTAAAGTAATTGTATATATGCCATTTTCAGTATAATATATAGTTGGATTTTCTGCTGTGCTATCATCAGAAATTCCGTTGGGAAATAACCATTTATAATTAGTTGCGTTTTGTGATAAATTGGTAATTGTAACAACTGCTTGATTTTCACCTAATAATAAAGAGGTTTCAAAATTAGCAGAAATTGTAGGTTGAATTGTATCTTCTTGGTTACAAGAAAAAAAAAGAGTACTAATTAGCAGGGTTATGGTTAGGTATAATTTGTTCAATTTTTTTATTAAAAAGTTATATATTATTATAGACTTTAAATTTTATTAAAAGTTTAACTAAAAAATAAAAAATAATTTTCTTGAATGTTTCTCTTTAAAATAGGGTAGGGCTTAAGAAGAAAATAATTTAGGAATAAAATTTAAAGTGATTAGTTAACCGTGTTTTTTGTTTTCCTTTTTCAGTCATTGCAGCGCTTGTTTTTCGGTTCATTTTTTTTATAAATTCTACCTTTCTAAATCGTAATGCACTCCAGTCATTGTCAATGGCTACTTGTCTTACGCCTTCAAAGCCTAATTCTCCCAGTAATGTCCATCCGTTGTCTCTGTTTATTTCAGACTGATAATTTTTTGAAGTTTTTTTTGGCATAAGCACACCAAATAATAGCATCTCCTTTTAACTTTTCATTTACAAGCGGTAAAATAGTATTTACTTTGTTTAATGTTTTTAAAAAGATTAATGCAAATTCAATTTCGTTAATATTATTTAGGTTTGTTTTAACTGTAGTATAGAGTTCAATTGCTTTAAGTTCTTCTTTAAATTCTACCGGATGATTTAAAATGATAATTTCTTTTTGTTGCTTAAAATTTAATTTCTTTAACAAAGGTGTCATAGTCATTTTTTAATTTTGAATTGTAGATTATATAGTTTGTAAAAGTGAAATTTATACTAGTTAAAATAAGGTTATTTATTTTATTAAGATGCTGTATTATAGATTGAAAAAAAATTACGTATTCTGTTATCTCAGCTTTATTATAATTTTCCAAATAGCTTTTTTATTTGTTTTAAAGAATACCAAGCTGAAAATGAAACTCCAAGTGCACCCTTTTTTTTAGATTGTACAAATCGAACCCTCATTTTACCCAAAAATTTGGTGTAATCTAATTCAACATAATTTAAAACTGTTGGAATTGAAATTTCTGATTTTTGTTTCTTCTCAAATCCAGTAATAATTGTGTTATAAACATTTTCAAATTCTTCAAGTTTAATTGAAAAATCACTATACCCATTAACTTGTACTTCATTTTGGTTCTCATATGAAATTGTGTAACTATTACCTTTCTTTATACAATCAATATATCCCATTTCGTAGCCACCTACACTACCAATTTTTTCTTTTTTACTCTTGTTTTGAGCATTAATGTTATTCAAAAAAACGACTATAAGTAAAAAATACAATGTTTTAAATTTCATAAATTCTTTTTTTAATGTTATTAATATATTATTTACAAATTATCATATAAAAATGAAGAGCTGTAATTTATTTGTGTAATTCTTTTAACTGTTCAATTTTTATTTGATCTGTAATTATTTCAGCTTTAAATGTATTAGAACTATTTGATTTTATAAACTTAAATGGATTTGATTTGTTGATTCCAATGAAAACATCTATGTGATTTCCGGTAATTTTGCTTCCAGTATCACCAGCAAAGAAATAACCATCGTGATGAAAGACTTGCCCATCTAAAATATATTCTACTCCTTTTGCCTCAGGAATGAAAATTACACTGCCAAATGGAATAACCGAATTGTCAACAGCTATTGTTTTAAACGGAACAAGTTTGTAATTTTTTACTCCAAATCCAAACCCCACACTTTTTTTCCATAAAACTTTACCTGTTTTTAGGTAACCATCATAGTTTTTATATCTCTCACATTCTCTACAATCGTTTTGAAGATCATTTGATCTTCCTGAATAATTTAATAAGTGTTTTTGGTTGTCTTTTAAAACCATAACTGTCCCTTGAATATTGGCATTGCACCAATCACATAATGACAATTTCAAGTTCGTTTTATTTCCTTTGCTATCTAATAAATCAATTCCTTTTGCATCGTGATTTAAAATGGGTAAATAATAGTAGGTTGCCCATAAATTTAAAGAGTTTGAATTATTTGTGTTAGCGTTTATATTGTGAGTAAGTTCTGAATATGCTTTGTTTAATGAAGTGTTAAATATTAATAAATTAAAATTTTGAGGATCACTGGGAGTATTTTTTACACCTTCATTTAATATTGAATTAAAAATAGGAAAAACCTTTTGATTTTGAGTGTTAATTAATTCCATAGGTTTAACTGATCTTAAAATAAACTCCGATTGTGCTAATTTAGAACCTGAAAAAAAACAACTATTTGTATACAATTTTAAAAGGCTCATTGATTGGCATAATCCATTTTGAAAACTAAATAGAACAGGTATAATGATTATGAATATTTTAATTCTCATTTGAATTCTTTAAATAATTGCTCGTGGTTTTATTTAGTTTGTTTGTCTTTCGAAATTGAAAATTTTAAAATAAGAAAATTTTTTGAAGCATGTTTTACTGTTGTGTTAATTCAAATTCTTTTCCTAGTTTTTAAACAAATTGGTTTCAGTATGTAGCCATTTCTCTAAGTCAATAGTCCAATCTACTCCAGTTTTTTTAAAATTAAAACCAAAACCGTGACCTCCTTTTTCTAATTCAACATATTTATAAGTTACATTGTGCTTTTTTAAACTTTCACAATACAACAAACTATTTTGATATACTACAGAGGAATCATCCAACGCGTGTATAATATAAGTTGGCGTTGTATTTTTACTAACTTTATTTTCCATAGAATAATAATCTAACAATGTTTGATCATTGGATTTATCAGCTAAAAGATACTTATATGATCCTTTATGACGGTATGGTAAATTAAATGAAACAACAGGGTAAAGCAAAATTGAAGCTGCTAATGTCAAGTCTTCAGGCTTTACACCAGGCGCTATTATTTGCTCTTGTAAATTCACCAAAGACGCTGCCAAATGTCCTCCTGCAGAAGAACCCATTACAGCTATTTTATCTTTATCTATAGACCAAGTTGATGAATTTTGATGTATGATTGATAGGGCTTTTTGAGCATCACAAAGTGGTACTTTTTCTTGTGAATAAACAATTAATGTGTCTGGTAATCTATACTTTAATACTGCAACCACATTAAAGCCCATTTTAAGAAAATGTTTAGCTGAACTTTCTCCATTATTATTTCCAATTGCTACTTTAGCATAACCACCACCTGGACAAACTAAAAGCGCTGCACCATTGTTTTTAATTTCTTTATTTCTATATACATAAATTGTAGGTTCTGATATTTGAGTATAACGTTTACCTGCTTCATCTAAAGTTTCTTTTAGTTTGATATTTTCTTTATTAAAGGGTGTTTTTTCACCTTCCCAAAGCTTTATTATTTCTGTTGAATACTCCTGTGAATAAATTTGTATACTTATAAAAATAAATACATAAACAAATAGTTTTTGGTTTTTAAAATACTTCATATTTAATAGATCTTATTATTAAAGTTATATTTTATGTGTTTCAAAATTCTATAATATTAATTTCTTGTATGCCTTATTTATTTTGTTTTAACCACATGCAATTTTGGGTAAACATGAATTTTAGTTGTGTTATTCAAGTATAAAAATACTTAAAGTATTTTTAAAGCAAATGTATTCTAATACTACACTTTTATTTTTAGCTATTAACCAAGTTTCTGCACCATTAATAAAAGTTGTTGGATTTGCTAAAAGTGTTTGTAATGAAATTTCTATTTCAGGATTTCCACCATCGTAGCATATAATTACCAAACTGTTTATTGAAATTACTTTTGGTAGTTGTTCTCTTATAATATCAATCATTTCCTTACTTGAAGAGAATGTATAGTTATTAGGTTTAAAAGTATTTGGATTAATTTGATAGTCTAGTTGCCCAGAACAGTTTTCCCTTTTTATAAAAGGTAAACTGTTTTGTAGCCAAGTTAAATATTCATTTTTGTAGTATAACGTAAAATTAAAATTGTTCTTTTTTAAATAAGCAATTTGAAAAGAAATTTTATCTCTTAATTTATTTAAAACAATTTCTTGCTGGAGACTTTGTCTCTTTTTTAATAAATACTGCTGCTTTTTTTTATCCATATGGATTTAATTTCAGTCTTGTAACTTTAAGTGATTTAATATAGCTTATTGCTTATTTCTTAAATAAAGGCATTCTTTTTGCTAAGTATTTTAAAGTGATTTTATAAGCATCTTGAGTATTCCAAAATGAAGTATGATCTTGACTATAAATATTATGTCCTTTATCATTAAATATATTCATAGTCATAGAAGTTGCATAATTCTGTGTATAAGTTGATACAGAAGAGCCGTAAGATTGGCTTTTTCCATTATTTAAAGGGTTTCCTATTAAATGTCCTTGGCTATCAATATAAGCCTTGGTATTCTCTTTGTTTTTTGTAGTTTCTGAAAAAGTATTGATGTTTTGTTGTGTAGTTTTTTCGACAGAAACCATTCCTTGTATCACATATTCAACTCCTAAAATTGTACAGATTTCTCCCATAGTATACCCTTGAATGTTATTATTGGTAACTCCTGCTTTAACTAATAGAGCATTTGTGTCGTTAACGCTTAAGTAGGTTAATTCTCCACGATGTTTGTTAAGCAGCGCTAAAGTTTCAGTCTGAATTTTATTACTCATCACCAGGTCTCCTTCCTGATTATCTTTAATGTAAACAAAAGGCAAAACCGCTACTTTATTATGATGATTTTCTAAACTAATATTATTAGTATTTCCAGGTTGATTAATCTTATTAAAAAATTGTACTCTCCCAGAAGCAAAGGTGATTTTTACAATATCACTTTGTTTTACTTTATAAACAATTGTTTCGTTTTTATAAATAAACGATAAGGATTCCTCTTCTATACTTTTTACATTTCCTACCATTTCTTCACCGTTTGTTTTCAAAATGATGTCGAAGTTTTGTGCTGATGAAGAAAAACCGAATCCTAAAAAGATCAATAATATGGTTACTTTATTTATTATGAAATTTAATTTTAATAGATTCATTGTTGATTGTTGTTTTTTGTTATAATTATGTTCATTGGTTTGGCTATTCACAGTGTCAGTTTTCAATGTGAAGCATTTTCTAAAGAGAATAAATATAAAAATTTAATACTAAATGTGATAAATTCTAAACCGGGCATTGTGTATAGCCGTTGTTAGCTACCATTCTATTGTTGATTTAATTGTAACTTGTGAATAAGCTCTTTATTTTGAATTGAAATTTTCTCTTCTTCTATTACAAAAAAATTATCCACTTCTCCTGAATCTAAGATAGATTTTTGCTTATGTACAAATTCTGTAATATCCTCAATTGAAATTATCCATTCTGTTCCGAATTTTTCCAACAGTTCTCCTTTTATACCAATTTGAATAGCTCGTCTTTCTAATTTTTCACCTTTTGGATTATGATCTGGATCCCATTGTAATCTTACTTGTGATTCTTTTAATTGAGATTTCCATTTTTCTCTTTCACCATATATTTCTTCAATATATTTGGAATGTACGGCTTCTTTTAACAGAAACTCAAAGTTTGTTTTCGAAATTTCAATAGCAAGAATATGTTGTCTATGCTCTTTCATTGCCCATCCTGCCCGATACATAATCCATAAAAAATTTGGCTTTATCCAAGACATTCTAGAAAACTTATAATAGCTGCCTCCAAATTTCTGATTCTCAATAGCCCATTTTGTAATGTTAGGGTTAAAAGCTTGATATACAATTATATTTTCATTGTGCAATTGGCCTATGATATGTTTCCCTTTTTGAGGTAGCATTTGCTCATAGCAAGAATATTTAATAGTTTTTAGTTTCAATAATTATGTAATTTAAATATTCGATTCAAACATTTATTCATTTTTTTCTCACCGAAAATTCACTTGTTTTACAACTTAATTGGTTATACCGATATTTGGAATAGCAGATAAATATTGTTGTTGGCAATCGTTTTTTAATGTTTTGGTTATAATTTTATGTTCTTACATTTAACGGTATAAAGATGGATGGTTATAGTAGCATTAAAAATAAATATTATTTAAGTTTAATCTTCTAGATCAAATTTAAATTCTTCACTACCAATTATAGTTACTTTATGACCTAACTCTAAAAATTCTTTTGCTGTATCCCAGCCAGGCTTCGTATATTTTTCTAATTTCAATTCACGCCAAAGAGTTTCTAAAGTTCTTGGATCTGTAACTCCATATTTTTCTTCTAAAAATTTATTAAAAGAAAGTAATGCTTGAGTTTGCTCCTGTTGTCTTGTCATATAATCTTCAGAGAAATTACAATATCTTATAGTTGTCATAAAAACGCCTTCTTTACCAAGATAACCATTATTGACTGATATGTAGCCGACCATTTTTTGAGCATTTACATTTGTAAGCCCAATGAATAAAGTAATAATGAGTAGTGTTTTTTTCATTTTTTAGTAGTTTTATTTGTAAATAATGTAGTTAGTATTACAAACATATGAGAAAATACTTAGTATTTATGGTTTTTGCTGTGAAATAATCAACAAAAAAATGATGTAAGTTATTTTTTTCATAGTGTTAATTTTTCTTTTTCATATCTAAGCCCAACGGTTTTGGGTTTGATTTCGTTACGTGTTTAAGCATAAAAGTTATCAAATAAATCACAGATGGAAAGTCCGTGAGGACTTTCGTAAACAGGCTAGAACTAGCAATTAATTTTACACAGTGTTGTAGATAGTGAATTAATAAAAATTCTAATTATTTTCCATACATTCTATAAAGATTGTCTGTAGCCTGTAATAGTTTTAGTTTTAAATTTGGGTCAAGGTCTGGATGAGAAGATACATATTGAGTCACTAAGGAATATGCTTCTTTTGAAGTGTACATTCCTATTGTACTGTTCAACCAACCTAATGGAAAAAAGATATCTCCCGTTTCTTGAATTTCTTCTAGTAATTCCAAACTAATTGCAACACTTTCAATGGTATATTTTTGCCGTAATGGGTGGTGTATAAATGAACACGCAGTTTGTACCCAATTTTCTTTTTCTCTGTTTTTGGCTTCTTTAAAAGATTCAAAATAAGCAGCTCTTTCAGCAGGATTTGAAGCAAGAGCCGGAACTAGAAATTCAAATCTTTTAATCTTATCTGGATTGGTAAGTTCTGATTTGGATTTCTTTAAGATTTCTTGAGCGTCTGGATGACCATATAAGGCCAATAATTGTGCTAAACGAGTGTAATTATCTTTATTTAAAATAAGATTTTCAATTGTTTCTTGCTTATTCCAAATACGAAATAATAGTGCCATCCCTTTTTTAGAATACGCTATAGAAATAAGAGTATTGTACAGTGTTTTTTTAATGTTCTTTGACTCATCTTGTTTTAGTCTATTATATAATGTTTTTTCTAAATTAGGTTGAAACTTAGAACGTTGCTGTTCTGTAAATGAATTCCAGTATATATTTCTAGCTTGACTTGTAATCATATTAAGAATCATTTCATTTGTCTCTAGCCCTATACCTTTCACTAAATTTTCAAAAGTAACGGTATTGGTTATTGAACCATTAAGGGTATTTTCATAACTGTTAAGATATGCATGTGCTCTAGAAACTTCATTTTGGATATTGCTTATTTGAGATAATCCATTTATACTTGTTGGGAAAACCCCGTAACCATACCCATTACTATTGTATAAAATATAAAGCGGTTCTTCTGCACCTTTGGCTTGAGAAATTTCGACCCTTTTTCCATTGCATACAATAGGTATAGTTGTGATTCTATTTGAATATACTAAGCTAATATCAAATGACTGTGACCAGAATTTATTAGATCCATCTTCAGCTTTTTGAGTAAGTACAAATTGTTTAATTTTCTTGGTATCATCATATTGGATTTCTTCAGAAAAAATGGGTCTTCCAGTAGAGTTTACCCAAATGTCACTCCACTTTTTTAAGTTAAGATCAGTTTTTTTATCAAGAATTGTAACCAAAGCATTCCAATCTGTATTGTTGTTCGCATATGTTTTTATATATTCTCTTATCCCTTCTTTAAATTTTATATCACCCAAAGCTAACTCTAACTGTCTCATCATAATCGGTGCTTTGTTATAAATAATACTGCCATATAATGATCCCGCATTCTTAAGGTTATCTAAGTTTTGGCGAATAGGATTTGTTCCCTGTGTACGATCTACACCATAAGCTCTTGGGTAGTGAGACGTTAAAAATAATAGGTCGTGATTAATATCTGTAAATAATGGATTTACAATCTTATCTGCCATGAAATTTGCAAAAACTTCCTTTAACCATACATCATTAAACCATTCCATTGTTACAAGATTTCCAAACCACATATGTGCAGTTTCATGAGCAATTAGCTTGGCTCTTGACAGTTCTTGAGAACGGGTTGCACTGTTATCTAGAAACAACGTAGATTCTCTATATTGTATTGCCCCAGTATGTTCCATACCACCGTATTGAAACCCTGGAATGATGGCAAAATCTAATTTTTTAAACGGAAAATCATAATTTGTATAGTTTTCTAAAAAATCTACAGACGATTGATGTAGTTGAAAAATTGGAGTAGTGCTAGCCGTAATTTTTTCTTTATTAGATTCTCTGTACAACATATTCATTGTACGTTTTGTGTTTTTTGATGACTTCTTTGCGAATTTTCCAGCAACAAAAGAAAATAGATAAGTACTCATTTTATCCGAAGGCTTAAATTTATATGTGGTATTTTCACCTTCTTTTTCTTTAGTATTTAAAAGGCCTCCAGAAAGTACTTCCCATTCTTTAGGAGCAGTAATCTCAACATTATAAATAGCTTTAATGTTTGGTTGATCAAAACAAGGAAAAACAGTTCTTGCACGATTTGGAACCAATAAGGTATATAGATAATCTTCATTACGATTTAGAGAAAGTTCACCAGCAACAAATTCAATTTCAATGCTATTTTTTCCTAAGTGTAAATCTTTAACAGGAATAATTAAGTGTTCTTTTTTATGAAGAATTACAACTTCATTTCCATTAACACTAAGGTTATTTATAGTATTCGTATCTTCTTTAAAATCTAAATAAATAGGATGCAATAAATCATTTATAGTCAATTCTAATCTTAAACTTGAATTGATAGAAGTTTCTTTATTTTCTGGGATGTCAAAAGACAAATGATAAACTACATCTTTTACTTGTGTGCTGCGATAGGTAGCCATATTTAACGGAACTCCAACATCGTTGATTGATATTGTATTTTCTGGTGCTGTATTACAGGCTTCACAAAGAATAAGAAGAGCTATGTATAACAAATGTTTTTGCATAATGATTTTTATGTATTTTACTGATATAGTTGACCATTTTATTGTTAAAATTTGTTTTATTAAATAGTCAAATATTGTAAATTTAGTAAATAATTCCTGAGCAAAGAAAGTCCGTTAGGACTTTCGTAAGTAGGCTCTAACCAAGCAATTAATTTTGTACGTTGTTACCCAATGTTTTTATTTCATTTTTTCTCTCCAATCCAAACTTTTCCAATTTCAAAAGCATAAGATTCAGTCCCGTCTTTTAATATTTTTATTACGTGCTTTTTCTTTAATCTATTATCAAGCCATTTTTTATTTTCTAGATACTCTATTTCGTTTTTGTAGTCCTCTCGGTCTCCAATATCAGAACTAAATAGAATGTTCTCGTCAAGTCTATGTTCCCAATTGAAGCTTTCCATTCTGGTTTTAATTAATCCGATGAAATCTGTTTTAAACTTCTTTGTATTTTCTGGAATATTGAAAGTACTGTTATAATAATCAATTGAGTTTCCGATAGCACAAACAACTTGGGATTTCGATAACCTTTCCTCGAAGAGCCATATTTTCAAATAATAGGGTTCATTCAATTCATCAAGTTGATTTTTCCAACTTTCATAAATATCTATAAGTCCGTTTAGAATTCTTTTTTTCGTTTCTCGTTTTGGTTCAGTTTTTTTGCTATTTGTTATTGATATTCCGCTAAATGGATGAACCCAAATTTTAGCATAATCTCTTTCGTATTGTTTTAGGTTCTCTATATTGAGTTTCAATTGAGCATTTTTCCATTTTTCAATGTTTTTCCAAATTTGATTAAGTCCTCTAATTTTCTTCGTTTTCATTCTGTTTGTATTGTCCTGAAATAGGTTGACCATTTTTTATTGATTAAAAGGTTAATAATTCCAGCTTAATTTTATTTTTTCTATACGA
>NZ_JBHTMV010000012.1:0-1382 GCF_042679665.1 Lutibacter holmesii | reverse complement strand
GCTGATCCTTCTGTTGCTGAACCATTGTCAATAGTTACAATTGGGGCAGCATCATCATCTAAGATGGTTCCTGTTGCATCTACTCCTCCAACACTTAAATCATAAACCTCATTATCTTCATCAATATCATCATCTGTAGTTGCGGATGTTATTGTAAAACTTGTAACACCTGCTGGAACTGTAATTACATCTCCTGTAGTATTTAATGTAACGCCATTACTAAAAGTAGCTGCTGAATAGTCTGCAAAATCCGTAGTGTCATCAACCAAACTAAACGCATATGTTTCTGAGCTTTCTGATGCAACGCTCATTACAACTGAATGTATTAAAGAAGTTCCTTCTGTTTCAGATTCACTTGATACTGAAGCTACAGAAGCAGTATCATTATCCTCAATTGTTCCGGTTGCTGTTACTCCTCCAACACTTAAATCGTAAACTTCATCGTTTTCATCTAAACTATCATTAGTCGTTGCAGTTGTTATTGTAAAACTTGTAACACCTGCTGGAACCGTAATTTCATCTCCTGCTCCATTTAATGTAACTCCATTACTAAAAGTAGCTGATGAATAGTCTGTTGTTGAATCTGTACTATCGTCAACCAAACTAAACGCATATGTTTCAGCACTTGCAGATGCAACACTCATTGCAACGGTATGTACCAAAGAAGTACCTTCTGTTTCTGATGCACTTGATACTGAAGCTACAGAAGCAGTATCATTATCTTCAATCGTTCCTGTTGCTGTTACTCCTCCAACACTTAAATCGTAAACTTCATCGTTTTCATCTAAACTATCATTAGTCGTTGCAGTTGTAATTGTAAAACTTGTAACATTAGCTGGAACAGTAATTGTACCATTTCCATTATTAACTACAAGATCACTAAACGTAGCTGATGAATAATCTGTTGCCGAATCTGTACTATCGTCAACCAAACTAAATGTAATGATATTATCACAACTTGATGCACTATCTAAAGTAACTGTATGCACCAAACTTACTCCTTCTTCTTTAGAATCACTTGTTACATTGTTTACTGTAGGAATGGACGGCTCTAATACTTCAACTATATTACTTTCAACTGGTCCACAATTATTTGCATTTGAGATGGATACTTTATAAAACCCTTTAGTTAATCCAGAATAACTACCATCTGTATCACCATCAGTAGCTGTTGCATTACTAAATACTCCTAAGTAAGTATCTGATCTTAATAAATTATATACCAAACTTCCAGACCCTCCAGTTCCAGAAACTGTAACAGTACCATCTGTTAAACCATTACAACTAATAGCTCCTGCTACTGCTGCACTTGATATGCTAATCGCTGTTGGCTCAGTTACTTCTACTACTCCGCTCTCTATTGGTCCACAACTTTCTGTATC
>NZ_JBHTMV010000011.1:0-3540 GCF_042679665.1 Lutibacter holmesii | reverse complement strand
TTCGGCAGGGTTGTTTTTTGCTTGTGTCCATAGTTTAACTAAAAGTGTTTAATTTTTAGTCAACCTATTTCAGGAATTTACATCTTTCAGAATGTACGCCAACGGTCTTTTATAAGATTTGTGCGTTTGGAAAATCGGAGATTTTTCGGACGTAGCAAATCGTTTGTTGAATGTTTGTCAGTTCGTTATTTAGTTTAAAAGTAAGCATAAATTTTATGAGTTGTTAGCTGTAGTTTATTCTGTAATCATTTTGTTTAAATTCATCTCATCTATAGATTTATAGTAATCAACTAATTTTCCATTTTCATCAATTACAATTGTAGTTGGAAATCGTGTAATCGAATATCTTTCTTGAAAGTTCAACGCATTAGGAATTAATTCGAAATTCGATTCAGGTAAATCAAAGCCTTGTTTTATGTCTGTTTCATTCGAAGCAAAGAAAATGATTGCTTTAATCTCCTCATTTGTGTTTTTAAGGTTATTAATCAAACTGTCAATTTGTTTAATTTCTTGTTTTTTAAATCTAAAACTGTTTGCCTCTAATTCAAATCTTAAAATAACAATTTTCCCTCTAAATTTATTTAATTCGATCTTTTTTTTATCAATCGTTTTTGCAATAAAATTTGGAAATAACTCTCCTTTGAGAATCGGGTTTTTTCTGTTATTTATTATTTTGTTGTTTTGTTTTGATAAGTTTACTAAATATTTTTCTATTTTTCCATTAACACCAATAATTTCGTCTAATTGTAAATTTGGGTTATTTTCAATAATCTTAATAAAGTCTTTTTTATTTATCTTTTCTCCAGTTTCTTTGTCATAAATCTTTGAATAATCTATCTTTTCAACTCGAGAAGTTGTAAATTTTTGAGTTATTATTTTTTCTTGACCAAAAGTCATTAATACAGTAAAAAATAATATAGTAATCAAAACTTTCTTTTTCATCTTTTTTTTTATTACAGCTAACGGTTTAGTATAACCAAAGTTGTGTTTTGGTTTGCAATTTTTTTCGTTTGATAAATTTAATAAAATTAGTATTAAGAATTATTCTATTTTACTAAATGCAACAATTTTGGTTATGCATTGTTAGCCACTGTTTTATTCTAACATTGTTTCCCATAATTTCATTTTTCGTAAAATTAATAATCTTGCTAATGTTTGTGTATTGAAAATATCATATGGACTAATATACTGGGTCAATTCTCTAAATTTATGAGCAGCAATAAAATTTCTCAAGTAACTAACATTATGAATAGCCTCAGGGATTGTTAAGGTTTTATCTCGTACTTCGGCTCCGTATTTAACCCACTCAGAATCAAATCCAAAAAAAGGTTTTATATCTTGTTCAATACGAGTAGGATTTCCTCTATAAATCCAATCAAATGTTAATTTGGAGTCAATTTCAGATTTTTCAAGACGTTTCTCAATATTTTCAAGAACTTTAGGATTCCATTCTCCAGTTTCAGTATTTAAAAATCTTGGATTTTTATTACTTGACCGAATTTCTAGTTCTAATTCCTCTATTACCGAAAAAGCTGAAATAATTGCGAAAGCTCCTCTTGTATGATAATTATGTTTAACATCGTAATGCTCAAAAACCTGCCCATATCTCGGATTGGCTGAATGAGGAGTGAAGGAGTTTAAATCTAAACTTACTTTATATTTTTCAATTGCATAACATAATTGTTTAGATTTGATTGCTTTGTTTGCAACTATACACCCAAATCCTATATTTTCAATTTTCTGGTAGTGTTTAATGAAAGGTTTTTCCTTGTACCATTCATTTTCAGATTCTTTATATTCTTTTAAGAAAGTGAAATTATTTGTTAAACCTGGTTCTGGGTAAGCTAGTAGTATTCCACAATGAATTAATGAAAGTAAATCCTCTGCTTTTTCTTCATTATCTGCTATGATTATAAGTTCGTTTAAAGGTATGTCATCATTCGGAGTTATATCTTCAGTACTCTTTCCATATGTATAAAATGATTGTCTCATTCCATCTTTAGAACTAAAAAAAGAATTTGAGGATTCTGTTAGCAATAATAATTCCATATACTCAAAAATCAAATTTTCAATAATTGTCGAATCTTTTAAATCTACAATTAAATGAGTTCTAAATTTTTTCATCAGTAATAGTGGCTAACGGTTTAGGGTTATGATTTGTGGGACTGAAAAATCGGAGATTTTTCGGTTGTAGCAAATCGTTTATTGAATGTTGGTCTGTTCGTTATTTAGTTTAAATTGTAGCATAAATTATACCCATTGTTGGCATTTCGTTATTATTTTTTTGACTGTCTTTCTCTTTCGAATTTTTCAGACCTTTTTATTTGTTCCTCTAGATTCCACTCAAAATCAAATCTGTTTTTTAGAAATTCTGCGATTGGTTCTAATCCGATTTCGGTTCTTCTTTTATCGATGTTTTCAGGGTCAAATACTGGCCAAACATTAAAACTTTTTGTTTCGGGGTAATATTTCATCTGTCCTCCATAAATCTGTAAATCCCCTTTTTCTGTTGCAATTCTATCTTCAGCTCTTACTAAAAAACGAGGTTCTAACTTTTTCTCTTTTACAGCTTTTCTCATCATTGGGAGATATTTTATTCGGACTTCATTGTCTGCGTGTTGAATGACATTGCATATTGTCCAATTTCCTTGTTCTCCAATCATTTCTCTTGTAGGCCATCCATAATTGTCAAGAATAGTCCTTACTTTTTTTTCATTAATGATGTGGTTCTTCTCATATATCAATTGTTGTTCTTTGTATTCTTTTGATTCTGATCCGTAGATTCTCATTAATGAATCCCTTAACCTAATTGGTGTTTGTTCTGTTTGCCAAATAGTGTCTAAAACTGCAATAAAGTTTTCAGTGCTATCAAAACTTGTTTCGGTTTTTTTTGATTTGTTCTTGTTTGTACAAGAGATTGTTATTAGTAAAAAAAGTATAAATATAAATCTCATATTTAATTTTAAAATAGTTAATTAGTTCATTTTCGTAATGAATGCCAACGGGTTTGTATAACANCAACGTTCAAATCCGTAATTATTGATAAAATCAAAAAATTGTCTTTTTAGTTTAATTTATCATAAAAACTTTTTCCGTTTTCATTGCTCAATATCCGTTTTGATTTTCAAATCGACAATGATTAATAAAATCTGAAATTTCTCGGTTTAGATTAATTTATCATAAATACTTTTCCGATTCAAAGCTAAAATCTCACGTTTCAATGAGTTTTTTCGTTTTCATTGCTCAATTTATCCGTTTTAATTCATAACTCCGCAATTGTGCAAAATCTATCCGTTTCGGTGAATTTTATTAGATTCAAGTTTATCAAATAGAGTAGAAGTAGTTTTCAACTTTTTCTATCTCATTAATTTTATCGGTTTGTGACTCTGACAGTTTGATATTTTTAACTCATAAAACTCAAATTAGGAATTTCGGAGGAAATTCCGCCATTTTATACAACGAGTTTTTATATGATTTGTGCGACTGGGAAATCGTAGATTTTTCGGTGGTAGCAAATCGTTTGTTGAATGTTTGTCGGTT
>NZ_JBHTMV010000010.1:0-7041 GCF_042679665.1 Lutibacter holmesii | reverse complement strand
GAAACTGTAACAGTACCATCTGTTAAGCCATTACAACTAATTGCTCCTGCTACGGCTGCACTTGATATGCTAATCGCTGTTGGTGCAGCATTTATAGTTACTGCATTAGCTGTAGAAATACAACCTGTTACTGTATTTTCTACTTGTACGTTATAGTCTCCTGCAGTTAAATTAGTAATAGTACCTGATGTGTTATTTACTGCTGCCACTACTGGAGAAGTTCCAGTAACAACATATTGCTCATTAGTTCCCAAGGTAGGAGAATTAACTACAATTGTCCCTGTTTCTCCAAAACACAATGGTTGCGTTACATTTACAGTTGGTGCTGTTGGTAATGCATTAACCGTTAATATAATTGTTTCTTCTTCTGGGCAACTATTATTTGCGCTTGCAATTACAACTTTATAATCTGTATTTACCGAAGGTGCAGAAACTGTTAAAGTTTTAGAAGTGCTTAATACTGTAGTTCCAAATGCCGTGTCTGTTGATGGCTTTGAGTACCATTTATATGTAATGTCTGAATCTGGATCTAAAGCTGTTGTTGTATCAGGATCAGTTGAGAAGTCTGTAACTGTTGTACCAGTTGCATTGGCTGTATATGTAATACTACTTCCTACACATACTGCTCCACTTTCACTTGCTGAGATTGGTGTTGAATCAAAGGCTAATACTTCATTGGTAGTAACCGCTGTTGCTGTATTTTGACCTGTAACTTCAGTTCCTGAAGTTGTACCACCAGTAGCCGCAGTAGGTATACCATTGGTATTAACAACTGTACCTAAATTAGCATTACTTCCACCATTACTTCCGCCGCTTAATGTACCTGAAGTCTCTAAACCATTTGCCCCTTCTGAAGCATCAGGACAAGAATCATTATCACTATCAGTATCTAAATGATTTGGTATACCATCTTCATCGGTGTCTGTACCTACACAATAGCTATGCTCAAAAAACTGCATTGTAACACTATCTCCAAAAACAGGGTCAGATTTACCAGCTACAACTACTAATTTAGTTATTGGACCTTGAATTCTAACATTAATAGCATTATTTGGCGCATTTGCTCCGTTATTATTGTCAGCACCTGAAATATCATAAACTCTCTGACCTTCAATAGTATGAGTAGCAAGATTAGAAGACGTTAATACTACTGGCACTTCCGTTGTTCCATTATAAGCTATAAAATCGGCTCTATCTCCGTTATCTATACCTCCCCAAGAAAATTGAACATTATAAACAACTTCAGTATATGTAAATGTATATACTGCTGCATCAATAGTTACTACATCAGCAGGGTAATAAGAAGAAAGCGGAAAATTTGTGGTTTTAGGCTGCACTTGAATATATGCCCCTGTTACGCTTCCATTACTAGCATTTTTTACTCCACCGGCCCACTCAGCATTATTTAATAATTCATAATCTAATGAAACCGAAGAACTACCATTAGCGTACAAACCTGTTATTGTTCCAGAGTTATCTGTACGGTTAAATGTAACTCCCAAATCTACAAAACCTGTTGGGCAACCTAGTTCAACGGTATCTAAAATACCATCATTATCATTATCTAAATCACAAGAATCAGAGATATCATCACCATCTGCATCTGGATAACCTGAATCTGAAGCATCACAACATACAATTGTACCTTGATCTTGAGATGATCCAATACCTTGAGAAACACCTCCAGGTATCCCTGAACTATCTGAGGCCGCAGCAATTGATCCATTTGAAGTTAAACTTGATAATAATATAGTTGTACTGTCTCCTTCAATAGCATCAGGACAACCATCATTATCACTATCTAAATCTAAAAAGTTAGGAGTACCATCATTATCTAGATCTCCATTACCTTCATCAATATCTAAAATACCATCATTATCACTATCTAAATCAAAAACATTGGCAATGTTATCACCATCAGCATCACAATCTTTTCTATATAAGTAAATATTATCAATACCAACATCGTTTCCGTTACCCCCAACAGGTTGATGATTTGTAACTAAAATATTAATAGATGTTGCTGTTCCTGAATTAAAATCTAACAAAATTCTTCTCCAAACATCATCATTTGACAAATCTCCTGAATGAATAAAAGTTAATACATTATTAGTACTAGCATCTTCAATTTCTAAAGTAAAGTTTGGTTTATCATCACAATTATTACATAGTCCTGCTACATCAATTCTAAAACTATAGTCTTGATTTTCAATAACACTTAAGTTATCAATTCTATATATTGGTTCATCAGTAAAATTAGGTGAATCTATATTAATTATTAAGAACCTCCCTGCTGTAGAACCTCCAGTAACAATACCTGTATTACTGTCATAAATATCGCCGGCATCTATATCTCCATTAGCACCAGTTGTTGCGTAATATGAAGATTGATTATTTGATGTTGATACAGCATAATAACCATCGTTTGGATTAGTTGAATCGTAAGTATGTCCTAAAACATAAGGATCTGTACTAGTAGCACCTGTACCAAAATCTTCTCCATACACAATAGTAGATTCAATAGTTGTACAAGAATCACTTGTTTCATCAACATCTGATATTCCATCATTATCATTATCTGGGTCAGTAACATCTGGTATTGTATCTCCATCTGTATCAGCTAATACTTCAATAGTCACAACCGCTGTAACACAATTTGTGTTAGATGTTTCACATGCTTCATATATAATTGTATACACACCTGCTGGTGTTGCAGCTGTAACATTTACACTTCCATTGGTTGTATTTAATGTTACACCAGTATGTGTTGAGCTTACCTGTGTTAAAACTGGTGTTGTTACGTAGCCAAATGTATCATTATCAAGAACATTACTTACTGCTTGCCCCCCAACACCTGTAACCACTGAACCAAAATCATTATTAGCTACATTACATTTTACCATGGCATTTTGACTATCTCCAACTCCTTGTCCTCCAGAAACTAAAGTTGGCACTCCATTAGCGTCTACACTCCCTATAATTACACCTGTAACATCAATATCATCTGCTGCCACACTTCCTGCTCCTTCAAAAGCATCAAAACATCCATCTTCATCACTGTCTAAGTCTAAATAATTTGGTGTACTATCACTATCTGTATCAACAGGTAAACATAAATCCATATCCCCAACACCAAAACGAGAAGCACTTGTTGGAACGGATCCATCTGCAGCTCCTGTACTAGGTGAGGCCATAACAATTAATTTTTTAATAGCAGCGTTATTACTATTAACCTTCAACCAATGCGTTTCATCATCAAAAGCACTATTTAAATCTCCATCAAAATAATAAAACCCGTTTGCATCAATAGATATAATACTTCCTTCAGTAATATCTAAAGTTACACTATTACCACTTGCATCTTCAGCAAGTACTTTTACAGCATCTGTAAAAGTATTTTGACGGTCAAGATCTTTTATATCTACATTGTTTAAAATAACACTTTCTGTAAATTCAAATGTATAAGTTACCAATGGATCTGATCCGCTTACTGCTAATGAAGTCCAAGCGGGTAATAATTGTAAAACATCTCCATCTGTACTATACGTTAAACCACCATCTCCTGTAAGACTCTCCGTAGGAGGGTTTGTCCCCGTATATACGGCTGACACTGTTACATTAACTCCTGATCCACTTAAATCTGTAAGTGTAAAAGTAGGATCTACACCATTTGTATACTCATATTGATCTGAACCATTCCAATCTAAATCTGCTGAAGTACACTCATCACTATCTAAAATCCCATCATTATCATCATCTAAATCACAAAAATCAGGAATACCATCACCATCAATATCATTAGCATCATCAAAACCATTACATTTATCATTTGCATTGCTTACTCCATCATTATCATCATCACATAAATCACTTGTTTGAGTACTATCTCGCGAAATTCCTATTGCTTGTGAAGATGAGTTTGGCACACCATAAGTAGCGCTTGTAGTTGTTGTATCTACGGCTCCTGTAAGTTCTCCTGAAGCATCAATATCTGAAAAATCATAAGTACCTGCACCTTCTATTGCATCAAAACACCCATCACCATCACTATCTAAGTCTAAGTAATCTGGAGTTGTATCACCATCAGTATCAACAGGTATAAATAAATCCATATCACTTACTCCAAAACGAGAGGCACTACCTGGAATTAATCCTGTAGATCCTCCTGTACTAGGTGAAGCTATTATAATTAATTTTTTAATAGCAACATAATTACTATTTATGGATAACCAATGATCAACTTCTGTGGTCCAATCACCAGCATTAGCATCTCCAATAAAATAATAAAAACCATTTGCATCTATAGATAAATTACTTCCTGCAACTAATGTCAAATTTATTGCATCTCCATTTTCATCCTCAGCGATTACTTTTATTGCATCTACAAAGGTAGATTGACGATCAATATCTGTTATATTAACATTATTTAATACAACGCTTTCAGTAAATTCAAACGTATATGTTACCAAAGGATCTGTACCAGTTCCAGTATCTATAGAACCCCAAGAAGGCATTAATTGTAAAGCGGAACGATTAGTTGCTGAAAGGTATTGTAAACCATCAGCATGTTCTGTTGGAGCAACTGTCCCTGAATATACAGCACTTAATGAAACATCAACATCAGATCCACTTAAACCAGTCACTGTATAAGGCAATGTTAAGGCTGTATCTGCTGTTACTTCAGAAGCCCAAATTAAATCTGCCGAAGTAATTTCATCTACATCTAAAATTCCGTCGTTGTCATCATCTAAATCACAATAATCTGGAATTGTATCACCATCTGTATCAAGGTTATCATCACCTCCTGTACAAATATCATCAGCATCTAAAACCCCATCGTTATCTATATCACTTATACAAAAAGAAGACAAATCTCCCAAAAAAGGGTAGTTGTGTATTTCGGTACCTGCACCACTATGTGTTAAATTACCTCCAATATATACACGACCATTAATGTTTCCTTTTACATCTAAATCTGCCAAAGGAGCAATTAATGCCCCATTTAAATCAACTGTATTAGTTACAGAAGTTGCTTCGTAAAAATTCCATACTAAATTATAAACCAAGGCATCAGCATCAGAACTACCTATATTTGGATCTGAAACTCTACCTGCTAATGCTCTATACCCAACACTTACATTTGTTCCACTCACATTAATTATTATGGTTGCGTTTGCAGAAATATTTGCAAATTCCATATCTGTTGAAAAACCTGGACCTACTAAATCTGCTGCTGTAACGTTAAATATTTCAATAGCACTGTTAGTACCTGTAAAAACTGCATTCGCTCCAAAAGGTGGAAAAGAAACAGAACCGGTAGCTGCTGTTGTAGACATTTCAGTACTCATTGATGCCATATCTAAAAGAACTCCAGCTATACTTACTCCTGAACTACCACTACCAGATGATGAAGTCCCTGTAGATGTTGTTGTTAAAGTTCCTGTTATACTACCTCCTGCAATTGCATTATAAGCTCCAGTACTGTTATTAAATCCAAGTGAAACCGAACCAGCGTTTATTTCTATATTCCCGTCAACTGCTAATGCATAATCCCCTGGTGCACCAATTACAAAAGTTCCTCCACCCGATTGAGAAACTCCATATAAACTCGTTTTATTATTTATAAAATCACCACCAACAGCAACTCTTCCTTCAGACTCAGCCCCACCACCATCAGGTATTGTGTAATCTCCTCCTACAACCACAGCATAACCAGTATCTAAACCTCTATAACCAACAGCAGGAACATTTCCTGGTCCCATTTCAAAATTACCTATTGGACTTGGGTAAGTTGCTGTACCGGTTACCCAAGGTATTGAAGGATCTGGAACACCGCCAGAACCATCTAACTGAGAAATAAAATCAGTACATTGCCCAAATGAGACTCCCTTAACAAATAGGGTAATAAACAATATTAAAAATATTGTTTTTATTTTAAATTGAAATTTTTTTTGAGAATTGTAATTTTGTTTCATAAATACTTTTTATTGAAATCAATATTTTAACTTTTCATTGCTGATTATTATAAACAACAACCTTTATTTTTACAAACTAGCTTAAATAGCTAATTTTAATTATTTCATGTTTTTATAACATTAAAACTGGTAAAAAACAGCACATTTTTAATACAGTTTTAACTTAACTTTTGATCTTTTTCTAAATAGAAAAACACCTTATTATCTTTTGATAATCAAGTGTTTCTAACTCATTAAAATTAACCGCAAATATACTTTTTAATTATTCTTTTTAAAAAAAGGAAAAAGTATAATGATTCTAAATAAACGAACGGTCATCAAAATTTCATAAACTGCTTTTTTTTTTATTCAAATGGTAATTAGTTGTTTTTTAGAACTCTAACTAAACCTTTCAAAAACCAACTTAAAAATGTATTTTATGAATGTTTTTTCTTAAATCATTAAGAATTCACACGTTAAAAATCATTTTTGTTCTCTTTTTTATACCTATTCACTAAATAAAAACAAAGCTTTATAAAATGTATTAATTTTAATAGAAAACATAAAGCTGTGCCTTTTTAAGTTTTGACACAGGAAAACAACTTAGGTCACATTTAAAAGTGAAAAAATTATATTTTATAAACGTTCATAAACTCTAAAAACACAAAATGCCGCAATATTGCGGCATTCTGTGTTTTTATATGTTTGCTGTTTTTTACTTAATAGCTTCAGGGTTTACAATTACAAACTCTGTTCTTCTGTTTAATTGGTGTTCGGCTTCTGTACAATCTTCATTATCTGAACATTCATTTACCAATTGCTTTTCTCCATAACCTGTAGCGGTAATACGTTCTGGACTGATTCCTCTGGCAATCATCCAATCTCTTGATGATTTTGCTCTACGCTCTGATAACCTTAAGTTATACTGCTCTGGTGCTCTACTATCTGTATGTGATCCTAAATCTATATGAATCTCTGGGTATTCTTTCATTACTCGAATCACCTTCTCTATCTCAATTGCAGCGTCTTCTCGAATGTTGGACTTATCTAAATCAAAATAAATTGGATTGATATTCACCATTAACAT
>NZ_JBHTMV010000009.1:0-335996 GCF_042679665.1 Lutibacter holmesii | reverse complement strand
ATGTTAATGGTGAATATCAATCCAATTTATTTTGATTTAGATAAGTCCAACATTCGAGAAGACGCTGCAATTGAGATAGAGAAAGTGATTCGAGTAATGAAAGAATATCCAGAGATTCATATAGATTTAGGATCACATACAGATAGTAGAGCGCCAGAGCAGTATAACTTAAAGTTATCAGAGCGTAGAGCAAAATCATCAAGAGATTGGATGATTGCCAGAGGAATTAGTCCAGAACGTATTACTGCTACAGGTTATGGAGAAAAGCAATTGGTAAATGAATGTTCAGATAATGAAGATTGTACAGAAGCCGAACACCAATTAAACAGAAGAACAGAGTTTGTAATTGTAAACCCTGAAGCTATTAAGTAAAAAAATACCGTATGATATAATTAAAAATCATTTAAAGTCTTGAGCTCTGTTATTCAATTCTTTAAATGATTTTTTTTGTAAATTGTTTTGTTAAACGAAATATAATTGTAATTGAAACGTACTTCAATAATTTTTTATAGTGCCCTTGTTTTGTTCTTTTGTACAAAAGAAACATTCGCTCAAAACTACGATTTAGTTTCGGTATCGGGTGTTGTTTCTGGAGATGAAACAAGTAATGCACTTTTTAAGGCGTATTCTAATACAATCCCTTCGTTAGCTTATATTCGAGCTCAAAAAATTAAAGGGCCGCAAGACGGTGTATTTACGCAAAGTGGCGACAATATTAGGTACACAGCTATTTCTTCAAAAGATGGTATGCCTTCAAATTTAAGTAGTATTCGATTCTGTTTTTTAGAGTCTGATAAAAAAACACTTATTACACCTTCTAATTTTAGGTTTGTTATTAATGATATTGATGGACCAAATAATGAGGCTTTGGCTACTAATTGCACACCTAATCTTAGATTTTTAGGCACATCAAATCCAACCAATTTATCGGTGTTAAATACCGATGAAAATATTATTGCAGCTGGAAGTAGGGAAGAAAGTGATGGACCAACAAGTAGGGTTATGTTTGAGTTTGATGGCGTTGCTATTATTGAATTAGATAACTATGCTAATGATGGTTATTTAAAAGATTTTGACATGAATGGTGATTATTCAATTTCACAACCTGTGTTGGTAAAATGTAAAAAAGAGTCCAATAATTTAATTGTAAAACGAGATACAGTTATTGTTGATAACGATAAAGATTTTAAAAGTGAACGAAATCAGGTTATGATGAACACCAAACCTATTTATTTTGATAAAGATAAATTTAATATTCGTGAAGATGCTGAAGTTGTGTTAAATGAAGTGTTAAATTTATTGATAAAATATCCTGATTTGATTATTGAAATAGGCTCACACACCGATGCTAGAGCAAATGATGACTATAACCTTGAATTATCTAATAACAGGGCGCAATCTTCAATAAAATGGTTTATAAATAAAGGTGTGAAGCCTTCACGAGTAAAAGGAAAAGGTTATGGTGAAACACAGCTTGTAAATAATTGTTCAAACGGTGTTCATTGTACAGATAAAGAACACGAATTAAATAGAAGAACAGAGTTTGTTATAGTAAACCCTGAAGTTTTAGAAGCAAAATAATAGTGCAAAAAAAAGCAGTCATTTTTATTTAAAATGACTGCTTTTTTTATGTATTGATTTGTTTACAATTCAAATCCTAAATCAACACCTAAATTTTTAGCTATTAATTTAGTTATTCTAGATTTTAATTGTGGAATTTTAATTTTTTCTACCACATCATTTCCAAAGGCAAACAACAATAATGCTTTCGCTTCTTTTTTAGGAATACCACGTGATTGCATATAAAATAAAGCACTTTCATCTAATTGACCTATTGTACAACCGTGAGAACACTTTACATCATCAGCAAAAATTTCTAATTGTGGTTTTGCATTAATTGTTGCGCCATCACTAATTAAAATAGTATTGTTTTGTTGAAAAGCATTTGTTTTTTGAGCTGCTTGTTGCACCAATACTTTTCCGTTAAAAACACCTGTAGATTTATCGTCATAAATACCTTTGTACAACTCGTGGCTTTCACAATTTGGATATTTATGATTCACTAAAGTATGATTATCTACGTGCTGTTTATCTTCTAAAATAGAGATTCCGTTTAAGTTTGAAGTAATATGCTCACCTTCATGGTAAAACTCTAAATTATTTCGTGTTATTTTTCCACCAAAAGAATACGTATGTACAGAGGCTACACTTTGTTGTTTTTGCGAAACAAAAGTGCTGTCAATCATAGATGAGTTTTTAGTATCATCTTGAATTTTATAAAAATCAACAATTGCTCTTTTATGAACAAAAACTTCAGTAACAGCGTTTGTTAATGTTGTGTTTTTTGAAAGGTTTTGATGACGTTCAATAATTTGTACATGTGAATTTTCACCAACTATTACTAGGTTTCTTGGTTGAAGCAATACTTCTTTTTCTTTTCCTGTAGAAAAATTTAGTATTTGAATAGGCTTTTGTACAATTGTATTTTTAGGTATGTTTATAAAAGCACCTTCTTTAGTAAAAGCGGTGTTTAACTCTGCTAAACTATTATTTTCTTTTGCAATGGTATTGAAATAATTATCAATAACCATTTTATATTTTGGTCTTGTTAAAGCTGAAGATAATACACAAACATCACAATCGTCATGCGTAGTACTAGATAAAAATGAATTGAAAACACCATCAATAAAAATAAGTGTATACGATTCAATATCATTTAAAATATATTCTTTAATATCTTTAAACCCAATAGATGTGTCTGTTGAAGGAAATAGGCCTAAATCTTTTTTTAAGATAGATTTTAAGCTTGTGTATTTCCATTCTTCATTTTTTTTAGTAGGAAAACCTTCCTTTTCAAAATTTTGAATAGCTTGTAATCTTGTAGCATGTGTTTTAGAGTCTAAATCTAATCCACCTTTGTTTTCAAAAGCTAAAAATGAAGAAACTAATTTTTCTTTTAATTCCATAGTGTTTTATTTCAACCAGTCGTAACCTTTTGCTTCTAATTCTAATGCTAATTCTTTTCCTCCAGATTTTACAATTTTACCATTGTATAAAACGTGTACAAAATCAGGTACAATATAATCTAATAAGCGTTGGTAGTGCGTAATAACAACTACAGCATTGTCTTTGCTTTTTAATTTGTTTACACCGTTTGCAACAATTTTTAGGGCATCAATATCTAGTCCAGAATCAGTTTCATCTAAAATAGCTAATTTAGGTTCTAACATAGCCATTTGAAAAATCTCATTACGTTTTTTTTCACCTCCAGAAAACCCTTCGTTTAATGAACGTGATAAAAACTTACGATCAATTTCTAATAAATCTGCTTTTTCACGAATTAATTTCAGCATATCTTTGGCTGGTAATTCTTCTAAGCCTTTAGCTTTTCTACCTTCGTTGATTGCTGTTTTAATAAAATTTGTAACAGTAACTCCAGGAATTTCCACAGGATATTGAAATGATAAGAAAACACCTTTATGAGCTCTTTCTTCAGGAGCTGAATCTTCTAGGTCTTCACCATTTAAAATAACAGAACCTTCAGTTACTTCATAATCTTCTTTTCCTGCAATAACAGCTGAAAGTGTACTTTTTCCAGAACCATTTGGTCCCATTATCGCATGAACTTCACCTGGTTTAATATCAAGATTTATACCTTTTAAAATCTCTTTATCATTGATACTTGCGTGTAAATTTTTTACTTCTAACATTCTTTATATTTTTTATCCTACGGATCCTTCTAAACTAATTTCTAATAATTTTTGTGCTTCTACAGCAAATTCCATTGGTAATTTATTTAGTACTTCTTTACTAAATCCATTTACAATTAATGCAATTGCTTTTTCAGTATCTATACCTCTTTGGTTGCAATAAAATAGTTGGTCTTCACCAATTTTACTTGTAGTTGCTTCGTGTTCAATTTGAGCAGATTTGTTTTTTACTTCAATATATGGAAATGTATGCGCTCCACATAAATCACCCATTAATAATGAGTCACATTGTGAGAAGTTACGAGCATTTTTTGCTCTTGGTCCAATTTGAACTAAACCTCTATATGAGTTTTGAGAGTGCCCAGCAGAAACTCCTTTTGAAATAATAGTACTTTTTGTGTTTTTACCTAAATGAATCATTTTGGTACCAGTATCTGCTTGCTGGTAATTGTTTGTAACGGCAATTGAGTAAAATTCGCCAACGGAATTATCACCTTTTAAAACACAACTTGGATATTTCCAAGTTACGGCGCTTCCTGTTTCTACTTGTGTCCAAGAAATTTTTGCGTTTTTTTCGCACAAACCACGTTTGGTTACAAAATTATAAACACCACCTTTTCCTTCGGCATCTCCAGGATACCAGTTTTGTACAGTTGAATATTTTATTTCTGCATCATCTAAAGCAATTAGTTCTACTACTGCGGCGTGCAGTTGATTTTCATCACGTGATGGTGCTGTACAGCCTTCTAAATAACTTACATAACTTCCTTCATCAGCAATTACAAGTGTGCGTTCAAATTGCCCGGTACCACCTTCGTTAATTCTAAAATATGTTGACAATTCCATTGGGCAAGTAACGCCTTTTGGTATGTAGCAAAAAGAACCATCAGAAAATACTGCTGAATTTAATGCGGCATAAAAGTTGTCTGTTTTTGGAACAATGGTTCCTATATATTTTTTAACCAACTCAGGATGTTCTTGAATAGCTTCAGAAATAGGCATAAAAATAATACCTTTTTCATTCAATGTTTTTTTGAATGTAGTTGCAACAGAAACCGAGTCAACTACAATATCTACAGCCACGTTAGATAAACGCTTTTGCTCATCAATAGAAATTCCTAGTTTGTCAAAAGTTTTTAATAATTCTGGATCAACTTCATCTAAACTTTGCAATTCTTTTTTTTGAACTGGTGCAGAGTAATAGCTTATATCATCAAATTTTGGCTTTTCATAATTTACGTTTGCCCAGTCTGGTTCTTCCATTTCTTTCCAAATTTGGAAAGCTTCTAATCGCCATTTTGTCATCCAATCTGGCTCATTTTTCTTTTTAGAAATAGCAATTACTACTTCTTCACTTAAACCCACAGGAAATTTATCAGCCTCAATATCAGTGTAAAAACCGTATTCGTACTCTTTAGTTTCGAGTTCTTTCTTTAAATCGTCTTCAGTAAACTTGTTCATACGTTTTATTTAATGATTGAATAAATTTTATGTTTCAATCAGTCTTACTGTAATAATAATTCATAAAAATAAGGAATTACTAAGAATTAGCCTTTGTTTTATGCATTAAATCTATAACAGTTGTTATCTAAAATTTTATTTTTTTATGCTATAATGAAAATGATTCTCCACAACCACAGGTTCTTGTAGCGTTAGGATTGTTGAAAACAAACCCTGTACCATTTAATCCTCCTGAATATTCTAAAGTTGTGCCTACCAAGTATAAAAAGCTTTTTTTGTCTACAATAATTTTAATGCCATTGTCTTCAAAAACTTTATCGTCATCTTTATTTTCTTTGTCGAAATTCAATTCATATGAAAGTCCAGAGCAACCGCCACTTTTAACACCAACTCTAACAAAGTCTACTTCAGCATTAAAACCATCTTCTTTCATAAGCTCAATCACCTTCTTTTTTGCTATGTCAGATACTTTTATCATAATGTTTATATAGATTAATTCTAAATTAGTGCAAATATAAGCACAAAAGTTGATACTTGTAGCTATTTTATAATGAATATATTAAATACTACTATAGTGATTTCTTATTGAAATGTTTGATAGAAACCTATTATCTTTGCAAAATGATAGAAGATAAAAACCAATCACGTACTAGTATTTCAGAATTAGGAGAGTTTAAATTGATTGATCATTTAACTCAAAATTTTAATATAAAGCATGAAACTACCGTAAAAGGTGTTGGTGATGATGCTGCTGTTTTAGAGCAAAAAGATAAGCAAGTATTGGTAACTACTGATTTGTTAATTGAAGGAGTGCACTTTGATTTAAGCTATATGCCTTTAAAACATTTAGGTTATAAAGCGGTGATGGTAAATTTATCAGACGTTTATGCTATGAACGGAAACGCTTCGCAAATTACAGTATCAATTGCTGTTTCAAACCGTTTTCCTTTAGAAGCAGTTGAAGAATTATATGAAGGAATTCATTTAGCTTGTAGAGGCTATAATATTGATTTGGTTGGTGGTGATACCACATCATCTGTAACCGGATTAATTATTAGCATAACTGCTATTGGTGCTGTTGAAAAAGAAAATGTTGTTTATAGAAATACCGCTAAACCAAATGATTTATTAGTGGTAACAGGTGATTTAGGCGCTGCTTATTTAGGCTTACAAGTACTAGAGCGTGAAAAACAAGTGTTTGAAGTAAACCCAAACTCTCAACCAGATTTATCTGAATATTCTTATTTAATTGAGCGTCAATTAAAACCTGAGGCAAGAAAAGATATGGTGAAATTGTTGAGCGATTTAGAAGTGAAACCAACTTCTATGATTGATATTTCTGATGGGCTTTCTTCTGAAATTTTACACCTTAGCAAACAATCAAAGGTTGGGTGTAATGTGTATGAAGAAAAAATTCCATTAGATCCGCAAGTTATTTCGGTATGTGAAGAGTTTGAATTAAATAGTACTACTATTGCCTTAAGTGGTGGTGAAGATTATGAATTGCTATTCACAATTTCACAAGAAGATTTCCCTAAAATTAAAGGAAACCCACACTTAACTGTAATTGGTCATATAACAGATGAAAGTATGGGTGCTAATTTGGTAACAAGAGCTGGCCAACAAATTGAATTGACAGCGCAAGGTTGGAATGCTCTTAAATAAGCATTTTATTTAGTTTCTTTTTTTTCTAAAGCCTTTGTTTTTCCTGAGTAATTCATAACACTTCTGTTATTACTGTTTATAATAATAGTTGTGTTTCCTTCAGCAAAAACTTTGGTTGTTACATCATAATTGTCATTTTCACCATCTACTTTAAATTTTATAGTAGCAGTTTGTTTTTTGTCATTAAAAGTAACTTCATATTCTTTTAACTCATTTTTAAATTCAATTCCGCCACTACCTAAACCGTAACCAGATCCTGAAAAACTTGTGCCAAAAAATGGGAAAAAACCATCACCAGTGGTGTTGTCAATTTTCATGTATGTAGGATTAGACATTAAATTAATTCTTTTCCCTTTGCTTGATGTTGCCCATTCACCAGTAAATTCATACTGTTTAGAATTTATTAATTCTTTAATTTTTAGATAATCTTCTTGCTTTTTTTCAGCTTTAAGTTCTTTTTTAGATTGACTAAAAGTAGGTTGAACCATAAAGGATAAAAGTAAAATTAGAATGCTTAATTTTTTCATGATTTTAGTGTTTTAGAGTTTAAAATTAAATAAAAAAAAGAGATTGAAAGAACACTTTTAAAAAATTAGCATTTTTTTATAAAATTTTTAAATGCTATAATTAGGGCTGTTTTATTTTCAAAATGACTCATATGTCCGTCAGGAAATTCGGTAATTTCAACCGTCGTATTTTTTACTTGTGAAAGTAATGAATCGTAAGCCAATGCAGGATCTTGTTTTCCTATAATTAATTGAATAGGAACGTTTGAATTGGTATAAATACAGGTTAAATCTTCGCGTATTTTCATTCCTTCTAAAGCAGCAATTATTCCTTGTGGTGAAGTTTTTAAAGCTTCATTTGTAACTTGTGTGATTTCAGAAGTAAAAGTTGCTCTATTTTTTTCTGAAAATAACATTGGAATGGCAATTCTTATAAATGTTTTATGGTTTTGTTTTACAGCTTGTATAGCACGATTTCTATTTTCTTTTTTTTCAATACTATCTGGTAAAGCTGTAGAATTCATTAATGAAATTCCTTTTACATTTTTTGGAAAAAGTTTAGCAAAAGCCAACGCCACATAACCGCCCATGCTGTGACCAATTAAAATATATTTCCGAAGTTTTAAATGGTTTAATACAGCTTTAACTAGTTGGGCCTGCATTTCCATAGTATGGATATAACCTAAATTTTCGGTTTTTCCATGTCCCAATAAATCAATGCAAATAACTCTGTTTTTTTTTGAAAGTTCTTCAGAAATAGTGTTCCACATACAACTGTTTTCTATAAAACCGTGCAATAAAACAATTGCTTTTCCTTTACCAGTTTCAGAAAAATGAATGTTTATATTTTTGTAGTTCAACGTATAATTCATAATAGAAAATAACAGATGCAAAAAAGATAATTTTGAAGTTTAATATTCAAAATTATCTTTGGTAGCTATTTTTAAAAAAAAACTAGTTTTTTAATCCTTTTACTGCAGAAAAAGCTTTGTCAACCACGTCGTCTTCTACTAAAATAGTAAACTCATTAGTGGTTGAAACTACTTCATACAATGCAATTCCTTCCCAAGCCAAACGTTTAAAAAATTGGTAGTACAAACCAGCAATTTTTGTATTTTCTTTTGGAAGCCCAATGGTAATTGCAGATAAATTATGTTGTACAGAAGTACAAGTTTCAATTTTGTAATTCTTTTCAATATTGTCTTTTAAAGCCGAAGTAATAAGTATGTTACTTTCGTGTACACCTCGCGTAAATGTGTAAAAAATATGCGGATCATCTTTAATAACTTGCAATGTTTTTAAATGAGCCTGAACCAAACTTGGAGAGTTTTTAAAAGTGTAATCAGATAGGTCTGAACGAACCGTAATATCACCTAAATTTTCAAGGACTTTATTTAATTTAACTTTATTGCCCATTTCTTTTGGCGGACTATAACGTCTTAAAGCCATCATAATAGCTCCAGCTTTTATTGGCTTGCGAAGTAATTTAGAAATAGGTTCTCTTAATTCTTCTGAAAGCGCACTATAGTTTAAAATGTTGCGCGTTAAAGCGTCTTCTAAAAATGGTTGTGAAACTAAAATTTCTTCAACACATGTGGCGATAGTTCTCATATTGTTAAATAGTTAACAGTTTGTGCAATATTAGTATATATTTTTTAAATAATCATTACAAGTTGAAAAACATTTTACATTTGCATTTCTAAAAGCAAAAGTAATGAAAGTTTTAAAATTTGGAGGAACTTCAGTTGGTTCTATAGAAAACATAAAAAGTGTAAAAGAAATTATTACTGATGGAGAAAAGAAAATTGTGGTACTTTCAGCAATGTCTGGTACAACAAATTCTTTAGTTGAAATTTCTGAACAAATAAAAGCAGGAACTGTTGATGCTGCTTTGCAAAGTGTTACTGCTTTATCAAAAAAATATGAAGAAGTAGTAGATGAATTGTTTGAGGTTTCAGCTTTAAAGCAAGAGGTTAGTAATTATATTGATCAAGTATTTGCTTATTTAACTACTTTAACTGCTGAAGATCATACAGAATTATTGTACAATAAAATTGTATCTCAGGGAGAATTAATGTCTACTTATATGTTTACTAAATTCTTAAATCAAGAAGGTGTAAATGCGCGTTTATTGCCAGCTTTAGAATTTATGAGAATAGATAAATTAAATGAGCCTGATGAATTTTATATAAAACAAAACTTACAACGTATAATTGATGAAGCATTGCCTGCTGATATTTATATTACACAAGGATTTATTTGTTTAGATGCTTATGGAAAAACAGCCAATTTACAACGTGGAGGTAGTGATTATACAGCAACTATTATTGGCGCTGTGGTTGAAGCTGACGAAGTTCAAATTTGGACAGATATTGATGGAATGCATAACAACGATCCAAGATTTGTTGAAAACACCCACGCTATTTCAAATTTAAGTTTTGATGAGGCGGCAGAGTTAGCTTACTTTGGTGCAAAAATATTGCATCCGCAAACGGTAATGCCTGCTCGTGAAGCTAATATTCCTGTTCGTTTAAAAAATACCATGGATCCGCCATCATACGGTACTTTAATTTCTCAAGATTATGAAGGAGAAGGAATTAAAGCTATTGCGGCAAAAGATGGAATTACAGCAATAAAAATTAAATCGGCACGTATGTTACAAGCACACGGTTTCTTGAAAAAAGTTTTTGAAATTTTTGAGAAATATGAAACGCCAATTGATATGATTACTACTTCTGAAATTGCAATTTCATTAACTATTGATAATGCTACTAGTTTAAACGCAATTGTTGAAGAACTAGAAAAATTCTCAACTGTTGAAGTTGATAGTGAGCAAAGTATTATTTGTTTGGTTGGGCATTCTGTTGTAAAACATCATGATACGCACCATTTATTTCAAGTGCTACAAGATATTTCAGTTCGAATGATTTCTTATGGTGGAAGTGATAATAATATTTCATTATTGGTAAATACAAATGATAAAATATCAGCATTGCAACATTTAAATACATATATTTTTGAAGGAACTTCAGTTTAAAAACAGCATAAATATTAAAGTACAAAAAAGGCTCGGAAAATAATTCCGAGCCTTTTTTGTGATTACTAATTTTAAATAACTTGAAGTATGCTAGTCAAAAATTAAGTTTATTGAAAGCTTTTAAGCATTCATTAAAGTTTCAATTTCGTCTGCTTCAATAGGAATATCTCTCATTAAATTAAACGGAGCTCCAGTTTCTTGAATCACTACATCATCTTCAATTCGTATTCCCATATTTTCATCAGGAATATAAATTCCAGGCTCAACAGTAAAAACCATACCGGCTTTCATAGGTGTTTTTAACGCTCCGTAATCGTGGGTATCTAATCCCATATGGTGCGAAGTTCCGTGCATAAAATATTTTTTATATGCAGGCCAATTTGGATCTTCATTTTGAACATCGACTTTGGTTATTAATTTTAAATCTAATAATTCTGAAGTCATTATTTTACCAACTTCTTTATGATATTCGGCCCATAAAGTACCAGGAACTAGCATTTTTGTAGCTTCGTTTTTCACTCTTAAAACGGCATCATAAATAGCTCTTTGTCTTTCAGTAAAGCGTCCGTTTACAGGAATAGTACGTGTCATATCACTAGAATAATTTGCATATTCAGCTCCAACATCCATCAACAACATATCACCATCTTTACATTCTTTATTGTTTTCAATATAATGTAAAACGCAAGCGCTATAACCAGAACCTATAATTGGCGTGTAAGCAAAACCTTTAGACCTATTTCTCAAAAATTCGTGCATAAACTCAGCTTCAATTTCAAACTCCATTACGCCAGGTTTAATAAAAGGTAATACTCTTCTAAAACCTTTGTTGGTTATGTTGCAAGCAGTTTGCAAAATTTCAATTTCTTCAGGCTCTTTTACACCTCTAATCTCTTGCATTATTTGTCCGCTTTTTTCCCATTTATGAGCTGGAAAATCTAGTTTGCACTGTTTAATAAAACGGTCTTCACGTGTTTCAATTTCTACAGCTTGACGGTAATGTTCATTTGTGTTGAAATACACAGACTCTGCTTCAGTCATTAAGTCAAAAAACACTTTTTTAAAATCTGAAAGCCAATAAATAGTTTTTATTCCAGAAACTTGTGTTGCTTCTTCTTTTGAATATTTAGCACCATACCAAATTTCAATAAGTTTACTAGTTTCTGTTAAAAATAAAATTTCACGGTGGTTAGGGTCAATGGCATCAGGAAAAAGTAGCAAAATACTTTCTTCTTGATCTGCACCACTTAAATATAATAAATCGCTGCTTTGTTCAAACGGAAGTGTGCTATCTGCACCGGTTGTAAAAACATCGTTTGAGTTAAAAACAGCAATAGACTTTGGTTTCATTTGAGCTGTAAATTTTGCTCTATTTTTAATAAAAAGTTGATTGCTAATAGGATGATATTTCATTGTATATATTATTTAGGTCTTAAAATATGGAAGAAATAAAGGGCTTAAAGTTGTGATATTAAGCGGTGTGCCTCATTCCGAAGATTTTATTACGTTATTTAGTAACAAAGTTATAAATTTGTTGGAAACGAACCCTTTTTAATCTAATATTATTTATGCGAAAGTTAATAGTATCTCTACTTGTTATCTGTTTTTCAACCGTAGTATTTTCACAAAAAAAACCAGCTTACAAGTTGTATAACAAAAAAGGGAAAGTAGTTTCCTATAAAAAAATGATTAAAGCAATGGGTGAAGCAAATGTGGTGCTGTTTGGTGAGCATCACAACAATCCTATTGTGCATTGGTTACAGTATGAAGCTACAGTTGATTTAAGTAAATCGAATAAATTAACATTGGGAGCTGAAATGTTTGAAGCAGATAACCAAACACAGTTAAACCAATATTTAGCAGGGAAAATAGATCATAAAGCATTGGATACTGTGGCTAGGCTTTGGAGCAATTTTACAACAGATTATAAACCGTTGGTTGATTTTGCGAAGGATAATAATTTAAAATTTATAGCAACTAATATTCCAAGGCGTTTTGCCAGTGGTGTTTTTAGAGGTGGTTTTGAAAATTTAGAAACGCTTTCTAACGAAGAGAAAACTTGGGTAGCACCTTTACCAATTAAATACGATGCTTCTTTGCCTGGCTATGTTAAAATGAAAGAAATGATGGGTGGTCACGGAGGTGATAATTTGCCAAAAGCTCAGGCTGTGAAAGATGCAACTATGGGTTATTTTATTCTTAAGAATAGAGAAGAAGGTAAGTTATTTGTTCATTACAATGGTTCCTATCATTCAGATAATTACGAAGGAATTAATTGGTATTTAAATGCAGGTGATCCTAATTTAAAAATTATAACCGTGAGTGTAGTTGAACAAGATGAAATTGAAAAATTCAACTCAGAAGAAAAACTAAAAGCCGACTTTATTATTGTAGTGCCAACAACAATGACCAAGACTTATTAAACATTATTAAATTTTTATTATGAAAAAATTAGCCTTTTTAATTTTGCTGTTTTCAACAGTATTAAGTGCGCAAACATCGTTAGTTCAAAATGTGCCATTTACCAATATTGGACCATCAATTATGAGTGGTCGAGTAGTAGATGTTGATGTGAACCCAAATCAGCCAACAGAATTTTATGTGGCCTATGCTTCAGGTGGTTTGTGGTATACAAATAACAACGGAACAAGTTTTACGCCGATTACTGAACATGCGCCTACACAAAATATGGGAGATATTGCTGTAGATTGGAATAGTGGCACTATTTGGGTAGGTACAGGTGAAAGTAATTCATCACGTTCTTCATATGCTGGGATTGGGATGTTAAAAAGCACTGATAAAGGTAAGACTTGGGAAAATGTTGGGTTGAAAGATTCTCAACATATTGGCCGAATTATTATCAATAAAAAGAATCCAAACGAGGTGGTTGTTGGAGTTGTAGGTCATTTATACACACCAAATGCTGAACGTGGAATTTTTAAAACTACTGATGGTGGAAAAACATGGAAAAACACCTTGTTTATTGATGAAAATACAGGAGTTATTGATGTAAGTGTGTCACCAACAAACTCAAATATTTTATATGCCGCTTCTTGGGAGCGTGATAGAAAAGCGTGGAATTTTAATGGTGATGGTGAAGGCAGTGCAATTTATAAAAGTACAGATGCTGGATCAACTTGGGAGCGAATTACAAATGAGGGCGCTGGTTTTCCAACAGGAAGTGGAGTTGGACGTATTGGCTTGGCTGTATTTAATGATGAGGTTGTATACGCATTGCTAGATAATCAGTTTATGCGACCAGAAAAAAAGAAAAAAAAATCAGAAGGATTGGTGAAAAATGATTTCAAAAAAATGTCAAAAGGTGATTTTTTGAAATTGAATGATAAAGAACTAGATGCTTACTTAGAGAAAAATGATTTTGATATAAAATATTCTGCTAAAAGTGTAAAAACTTTGGTGAAAAAAGAAAAAATTCAACCAAGTGATTTAGCAACATATTTAGAAGATGCCAATTTTGTATTGTTAAATTCTGAAGTGATTGGTGCTGAGGTGTACAAATCTGTAGATGGCGGGAAAACCTGGAATAAAACACATGACAATTATTTAGACGATGTGTATAGTTCGTATGGTTATTATTTTGGAATTATGGCAGTAAATACTTCCAACGAAGAAAAAATTTATGTTGGTGGTGTGCCTTTAATAAAATCAGACGATGGTGGTAAAACATTTACAGCTATGGGAAAAGAAAATGTACATTCAGATCATCAAGCGTTATGGGTGAATCCAAACCTTGAAGGTCACGTTATTAATGGAAATGATGGAGGTGTAAATATTACCTATGATGATGGTGAAAATTGGATAAAAAATAACCAGCCTGCAGTGGGGCAGTTTTATTATATAAATGTAGACAATCAAAAACCGTACAATGTTTTTGGAGGTTTACAAGATAATGGTGTTTGGTACGGGCCAAGTTCTTACAAAGCTTCTAAACGTTGGGAGAGTGATGGAAATTACCCTTACAAAAGTATTGGTGGCGGAGACGGAATGCAAGTGCAAATTGACAGTAGAGATAACAATATTGTGTATTCAGGTTCACAGTTTGGATATTATTATCAGTACAATTTAAAAACAAAAAAGCGTCGCGGTATTCATCCAAAACATGAGTTGGGAAGTTCGCCTTATCGTTACAACTGGCAAGCACCTATTTTATTGTCGCCACACAACCAAGATATTTTATATATGGGCGCTAACAAGTTGTTGCGCTCTATGGATCAAGGAAAATCGTTTGATGAAATTTCAGAAGATTTAACAACTGGTGGAAAAAAAGGAAATGTACCTTACGGAACGTTGACGACTATTTCTGAAAGTCCATTTGAGTTTGGATTTATTTATGTTGGAAGTGATGATGGTTTTGTACAAATTACTGAAAATGGAGGGAATACGTGGACTAAAATTTCAAACAGTTTACCACAAGGTTTGTGGGTGTCAAGAGTTGTTGCTTCTGCACATGAAAAAGACCGTGTGTATGTTTCGTTAAATGGTTATAGAAGTGACGATTTTAAGCCGTACGTATTTGTAAGTGAAGATAAAGGTGCTACCTGGAACCCAATTAATAACGGATTGCCTAATTTCCCAATAAATGTAATTAAAGAAGATCCTGTTGATGAAAATGTATTGTATTTAGGAACAGATAATGAAGTGTATGTTTCTTTTGATAGAGGTGCAACTTGGGAAGTGTTTTCAAACGGAATTCCAAAAGTTGCTGTACACGATTTGGTAATTCAACAAGAAGCAAAAGATTTGGTTATTGGTACACACGGACGCTCTATTTACAAAGCAAATATTGCGGCTTTGCAACAGTACAATTCTGTAAAAAATGATGCGATTACTGTTTTTGAAATTTCACCAATAAAATATTCTTCACGTTGGGGAAGTTCTTGGGGAAAATGGTACGATGCTTTTGAGCCTGAAACAACTATTTCATATTACACCTTAAATTCAGGGAAGGTAACTATTGAAATTTTAACTGAAGATGCTACAAAATTGACAAGTTTTTCTTCGGAAGCTGCTAAAGGTTTTAATTATGTTGAATACGACTTTGCCATACCAGAAAAAGCAGTGAAAAGTTATTTTTCTAAAAAAGAAATTACAGTTAAAAAAGCAAAAAACGGAACGTATTATTTACCAAAAGGAACTTATGTTGTAAAAATTTCAGATGGTAAAAACAGTGCTCAAAAGGAATTAATTATAAAGTAAAAAAGAAAACCTCACAAGTAATTCACTTGTGAGGTTTTTTTTTGGTTAATAAGAAGAATTAATATTTCAATTCTTCAACTTCTTTAAAAGGTGATAACTTTAATTTTTCAACAGACTCCTGGTAGGTAATCCAATCTGTTTTGTAAAATGTATTTATTTTTCCAATAACAGCACTTACTTTAGTATCTGCATTTTTAACTAGTGTAGTTTCAGTTACTCCAGGTTTTTGAAGTAAGTTTCCAACATACCTTCTAGCAATATTTAAGTAAGAAGCTGTACTAGGAAATTCAGTAGCTGTAATTCCTTGCCTTTTATCTTCTTTTCCTAACATATCATCTAACAAGTTGTTTATTTTTTTAAGTGTTTCTTTTTGATATGTTAAAGCATCTTTATAAGTGACTTTATCATCTTGTGCTTTGATTCGTTTTTGATAATCTTGTACAATTTTTTTAGATTGTAATAACTGTTGTGTTGCTTTTCCGGCAATGTCAGTTTTTGTTTCTAGCTCTTTTAACAAATCATATTTTGCCTTTAAAACATCAAAAGGCATTTCTACTCTAGGATCATATGCTACGGTAATTTTTTCGGTAGCAGTTTGATTTCCAAAGTGCATTTTTATGGTATACGTTCCTGGTAAAACTGTAACGCCACTTGGCTCAGAATTGTTCTTTTTTGGAAGCCTTCTTGAAGGACGACTTTTTCCTTTTTCGCGTAGTTGCCAGTACATTCTATGTACACCATTTTCTTTTGGTGCCTTTTTTCGAATACTTCTTATGCGTTCGTTTTGAGCGTTAAATACTTCAAAATAAATAGAATCGAATTTTACAGCTGGTTTTTTACCTTTAACAGCTACTTTTTCTTTGGTTTCTTTTGTTTTAGAACCGCTAGGTTTATTAATGCTATAAGTTATCATAGCTCCATAAGCTCTATTTTCACCATTAAAAATTGCATTGGCTCCAAACCTAGATCCAGATGGTTGTTGGTTTTGTGTAATAAATGCAGCTGGTGGTGTAAAAAGATGTAAAGGTTCATTTAATAATTCGGTTCCATTTTTAGCCAGTGCTCTTAAAGGTCTAATATCATCTAAAACATAAGCGGCTCTACCAAAAGTACCAATAATTAAATCGTGTTCTCTTGGGTGAATAGCCAAATCCATGGTTGAAACTGTAGGATAATCATTCGTCCATTTAGTCCAGTTTTCACCTTCATCAATACTAACATATAAACCAAATTCAGTTCCTAAAAATAGTAGGTTTGGTTCTTCTAAGTCTTGAATAACCGCTAATACATATCCAAAAGTCTCTGGTTTATCTGCTACAATATTCTCCCAAGTTTTTCCATAGTTTCTTGTTCTAAATAAATATGGTTTAAAATCAAATTGACGGTAATTATTAACCACTACATAAGCTTCACCCTTATTAAATTTTGAAGCTCTAATTTGTGCAATCCAAGCTTCTTTAGGCATATTCTTTATGTTTTTAGAAACATTTACCCAACTTTCACCACCATCTTGCGTAAGTTGAATATTTCCATCATCAGTTCCTGCCCAAATTAAGTTTTCGTCTAAAGCACTTGGTTCAATGGCTAAAATGGTACAATGGTTTTCTGCACCTGTGGCATCCATTGTTATCCCACCGCTTTCGTGTTGTTTTTGTTTGTCTTTATTATTAGTGGTTAAATCAGGAGAAATAATTTCCCAGGTATAACCTTGATCTGTTGATTTGTGTACAAATTGACTTCCAAAGTAAATTGTGTGCTCATCAATAGGATTCATAGAAATTGCTGAATTCCAATTGAAACGTAATTTTATTTCAGGGTTTGGGTGTGTTGGTCTAATCATTTTAGAATTTCCGGTAACCCTATCGTATCTACCAACATTTCCTTGTTGAGACATTCCGTAACCGTATCTTGAATTTTTTGGATCTGGAACCACATCAAAACCATCGCCAAACATTAACTCTTGCCAATATGAATTACGAATTCCTTGCGCTTTTAAAACATACGCTGGTCCAATCCAAGATCCGTTGTCTTGCATACCACCATATACGTTATAGGGAAATTCATTATCTACATTTATATGGTAGAATTGAGCAACCGGTAAGTTTTCTACAAAACGCCACGTTTTACCTTTGTCGTGCGTAATATTTAAACCACCATCGTTTCCATCAATCATAAAAGAAGGGTTTGTTGGGTGAATCCACCACGCATGATGATCAGGATGAACTCCGCTGTTAGATCCATACGCAGGCATTAATTGTTTGAACGATTTTCCGCCATCGTCACTCACATTTATATAAGTGAATACAGAATAAATTCTATTTTCATTTAATGGGTCTACATGAATATCTGAATAATAAAATGGTCTGTTACCAATTCCGCCAGAACCACGACCACTAGATTTATCGTTCACCATTTTCCAATTAAAACCACCGTCTTCCGATTTGTACAAGGCATTTTTTTCAGCTTCAATTAAAGCATAAACAATCTTTGGATTGCTTGGAGCTATGGATAGTCCAATACGACCTAAATTTCCTTTAGGCAATCCATCTTCACTTGTCATTTTTTTCCAGTGATCACCACCGTCATAGGTAATGAACATTCCTGAACCTTCTCCTCCAGAATAAAATGTCCAAGGTTTACGGCTGTGTTCCCACATAGCTGCAATTAGTTTATTTGGGTTTGAAGGATCTACCACCAAGTCTGCGCAACCCGTACTTTCATTTACAAACAATGATTTTGTCCAAGTTTTACCACCATCAGTAGTTTTAAAAACACCACGTTCAGGGTGCTCGCCCCAAGGCGAACCAATAGCTCCAACATACACCGTATTAGGATTATTTTTATCAATAATGATACGATGAATATTTCTAGTTTTTTCTAAACCAACTAAATTCCACGTTTTACCAGCATCTAAACTTTTATACAAGCCGTAACCACCAGTTAAGCTGTTTCTAGGGTTTCCTTCACCAGTTCCAGCCCAAATTACATCAGGATTATTTTGTTGAATTGCTACCGCTCCAATAGAAGCTACTGCTTCTTTGTCAAAAATTGGTTTCCAATCTACACCACCACTTTCAGATTTCCACAAACCTCCAGAAGCTGTACCTGCATAAATAATGCTTGGATCTTGCAAAACCACATCAATAGCGGTAACTCTACCACTCATTCCTGCCGGACCAATGGAGCGTGGTTTTAGTTTTTTTAATTTTTCTAAATTAAGTTCTTGACCTTGTATTAAAAAAGGTAAGATAAATACTAATAAAAAGGCTTTTTTCATGAGAAGAATTGTTGATTTTTGTAAATTCTTTGCTAATTTATCAATTTTGGTAGAATAATCTTTTATAATCATTCTAAATAAAGATATCACGTCTATTATTTTTTAATACAAAAAATGAATATGTTATATTTGTTGCTCTAAAAAAAATATTTAAAAAATGAGCGGATTTTTATCTTCATCAATTGCAAGGAAAGTAGCTATGGCATTGTCAGCTCTCTTCCTTATCATTTTCTTAGTTATTCACTTATCGGTTAATTTAATTTCATTATTTAGTGAAGATGCTTTTAACGAAGCTTCACACTTTATGGGAACCAATCCAGTAATTCAGTTTGCAATGCAACCTGTACTTATTTTTGGTGTTGTTTTTCATTTTGTAATGGGTTTTATCTTAGAGATTCGTAATAAAGGAGCAAGAAATGTAAAGTATGCTAAATTTAACGGTGCTGCCACTTCTACTTGGGTTTCAAGAAGTATGATTTACAGTGGTGGAGTAATTTTAGCATTTATTGTATTACACTTTATTGATTTTTGGATTCCAGAAATTAGTCACAAGTATGTTCATGCGTTACCTGAAGATCCAACAAGGTATTACCATGAATTACAAGAAAAGTTTGTTCCAATTTGGAGAGTAGTTGCGTACGTAGTTGCATTTGTTTTATTAGGATTGCATTTAGCGCACGGTTTTCAATCAGCATTTCAATCAATGGGCTTCAATAACAAATACACAAAATGTGTAAAAACAGTAGGTCTTATCTATTCAATAGTTATTCCTTTAGGTTTTATTATTGTTGCATTATGTCACCATTTTAACCATTAATCTAAAAGAACTATGACGACTTTAAATTCAAGAGTACCAGAAGGTCCAATAAAAGATAAATGGACAACTTATAAAGATAATATTAATCTTGTAAACCCTGCGAACAAACGTAATATAGATATTATTGTTGTTGGAACAGGTTTAGCAGGAGGTTCTGCAGCGGCTTCGTTAGCAGAATTAGGATATAACGTAAAAGCTTTTGCTTACCAAGATTCTCCACGTAGAGCGCATTCAATTGCAGCACAAGGAGGAATTAACGCAGCAAAAAATTACCAAAACGATGGTGATTCAAATTATCGTTTATTTTATGACACTGTAAAAGGTGGTGATTACCGTTCACGTGAAGCAAACGTTCACCGTTTAGCTGAGGTGTCTGGCGCAATTATTGATCAATGTGTGGCACAAGGAGTTCCTTTTGCACGTGATTACGGTGGATTGTTAGATAACCGTTCTTTTGGTGGTGTATTGGTTTCAAGAACTTTTTACGCTAAAGGACAAACAGGACAACAATTATTATTAGGATGTTATTCAGCAATGAACCGTCAAATTGCTCGTGGAAAGATTGAAATGTTCAATCGTCACGAAATGTTAGACGTTGTTAAAATTGATGGAAAAGCAAGAGGAATTATTGCACGTAATTTAATTACAGGTGAAATTGAGCGTCATTCTGCTCACGCTGTAGTAATTGCTTCTGGTGGATACGGAAATGTATATTTCTTATCAACTAACGCAATGGGATCTAATGCAACTGCTGCTTGGAAAATTCATAAAAAAGGTGCTTATTTTGCAAATCCTTGTTTTACACAAATTCACCCAACGTGTATTCCACGTTCTGGAGATTACCAATCTAAATTAACGTTAATGTCTGAATCATTACGTAATGATGGTAGAATTTGGGTTCCTGCAAATATTGAAGATGCTAAAGCAATTCAACAAGGTAAATTAAAGCCTACTGAAATTGCTGAAGAAAATAGAGATTATTACTTAGAAAGAAGATATCCTGCATTTGGTAACTTAGTACCACGTGATGTGGCTTCAAGAGCTGCAAAAGAACGTTGTGATGCTGGTTACGGAGTAAATGCAACTGGTGAAGCAGTTTATTTAGATTTTGCTTCAGCTATTCAACGTTACGGTAGCGAAAAAGCTAAGGTACAAGGTTTAGCAAATCCTTCAAAAGAAGAGATTACGAAATTAGGTGAAGGAGTAATTGAAGAGAAATACGGAAACTTATTCCAAATGTATGAGAAAATTGTTGATGACAATCCGTACAAAACACCTATGATGATTTATCCAGCAACGCACTATACAATGGGTGGTGTTTGGGTTGATTATAACTTAATGACAACGGTTGATGGTTTATACTGTATTGGTGAAGCCAACTTCTCTGATCACGGTGCAAATAGACTTGGAGCTTCTGCTTTAATGCAAGGATTAGCCGATGGATATTTTGTATTGCCTTATACTATTGGTGATTACTTATCTAATGACATTAGAACAGGAAAAATTTCAACAGATGCTCCTGAATTTGTAGAAGCGGAAAAAGAAATTAAAGAGAAATTAGAATTCTTTGTAAATAATAAAGGAACACATTCTGTAGATTATTACCACAAAAAACTAGGTTTAGTAATGTGGAATAAAGTTGGAATGGCTCGTAATGAAAAAGGATTGAAAGAAGCAATTCAAGAAATTCAAGAAATTCGTGAAGATTTCTGGAAAAACGTAAAAGTACCAGGTAATTTAAATGAGATGAATACAGAGCTTGAAAAAGCTGGTAGAGTAGCTGATTTCTTAGAATTAGGAGAGTTATTTGCAAAAGACGCCTTAAACAGAAACGAATCTTGTGGAGGTCATTTCCGTGAAGAGTATGTTACTGAAGATGGTGAAGCATTGCGTGATGATAAAAATTATGCATATGTTGCTGCTTGGGAATACACAGGAAAACCAAGTGAAGCTATTTTACATAAAGAAGAATTAGAATTTAAAGATATCGAATTAAAAACTCGTTCATACAAATAAGAAAGATTATGAATTTAACGTTAAAAATTTGGAGACAAAAAGGACCTCAAGATAAAGGTCAAATGGTCGAATATAAAGTAACTGATATTTCAGAACATATGTCTTTCTTAGAAATGATGGATATATTAAACGAAAGTTTAGTTGAGAAAGATGAAGAACCAATAGCTTTTGATCACGATTGTAGAGAAGGTATTTGCGGTATGTGTTCATTACACATTAACGGTGAACCTCACGGTCCAGATAGAGGTATTACTACTTGCCAGTTACACATGAGAACTTTTAAAGATGGTGATACTATTTATATTGAACCTTGGAGAGCAAAAGCATTCCCTGTAATTAAAGATTTAATTGTTGATCGTAATGCTTTTGAGCGCATTCAACAAGCAGGTGGTTATATTTCTGTAAATACTTCAGGAAATACACAAGATGCAAACGCAATTCCAATTCCAAAAGTAGATGCAGATTTATCTATGGATGCTGCCGCTTGTATTGGTTGTGGAGCTTGTGTTGCTAGTTGTAAAAATTCAAGTGCTATGCTATTTGTTTCAGCAAAAGTATCTCAGTTTGCATTGTTACCTCAAGGTAGAGTTGAAGCTGCAGATCGTGTAAGAAATATGGTGAAGCAAATGGATGAAGAAGGATTTGGTAACTGTACTAATACAGGTGCTTGTGAAGTAGAATGTCCTAAAGGAATTTCATTAGAGAACATTGCACGTATGAATCGTGAATATTTAAAAGCAAGTATTATTTAATAATACACTTATAGCATAAAAAAAGCCTGTTTCAATTATGAAACAGGCTTTTTTTGTTGAATAAAATTAAGAAATTGTACATTTAACATCTAATTTAGAAAAAAGAAATGCCAACATACCAATCCAAAATTCAATCAAAATTACCTGAAGTTTCTACTTCAATATTTTCAGTTATGAGTGGCTTGGCTGCAGCGCATCAAGCATTAAATTTATCGCAAGGGTTCCCCGATTTTGAAAGTGATCCTAAATTAATTGCATTGCAGCATAAAGCAATGTTAAGCAATAAAAATCAATATGCACCAATGCCTGGAATTTTTGACTTACGAAAAGAAATTTCAAAAAAAATGGAGTTGCTATATGGTGTTTCGTATCATCCTGAAACAGAAATAACAGTAACAGCTGGTGCAACGCAGGCTATTTTTACAGCTATAGCGGCAACAATTAAAAAAGATGATGAGGTTATTATTTTTAAACCAGCTTATGATAGCTATGAGCCAAGTATTCGTGTTTTTGGAGGGAAGGTAATTTCATATCAAATAGATCCAGAAACTTTTGAAATAAATTGGGTAGAAGTGGAGCAGTTGATCACTTCTAAAACAAAAATGGTGATTATTAATACGCCTCACAATCCTTCAGGACAAATTATGGCTAAAAATGATATGAAGCAATTAGAACGTATTTTAAAAGGTACAAATATTGTTTTGTTAAGTGATGAGGTGTACGAGCATATTATTTTTGATGGAGAACAACACCAAACCGCTGCTTTATTTCCTGCATTGGCGGAACGAACTTTTATTACAGCTTCCTTCGGAAAAACATTTCATAATACAGGTTGGAAAGTAGGATATTGTTTGGCGCCATCAAATTTAATGGCTGAATTTAGAAAAGTACATCAATTTAATGTGTTTAGCGTGCATCATCCAACACAGGTTGCTTTGGCGCAATATTTAAAAACGCCTACCAATTATTTAGAATTAAATAGTTTTTATCAAAAGAAAAGAGATTTATTTTTATCTTTATTGAAGGAAAGCCGATTTAAATTTGTGCCTTCTAAAGGAACGTATTTTCAATTGTTGAATTTTAAAGAAATTACTTCTGAAAGTGATTTTGATTTTGCCATGAGATTGACCAAAGAGCAAAAAATAGCATCAATTCCTATTTCGGTTTTTAACAAACATCATTTAGATACGCATGTGTTACGTTTTTGCTTTGCAAAAACAGATGATACACTTAAAAAAGCCGCAGAAATATTATGCAACATTTAAAATTAGCATTAATTCAAACAGATATTGTTTGGCAAAATGCAGCTCAAAACAGAGCGCTTTACACAAAAAAAATTAATAAAGTACAAGATCAGGTTGATATATTTATCTTACCTGAAATGTTTTCAACAGGTTTTAGTATGCATCCTGAAGGTATTGCAGAAACCATGCAAGGAGAAACGCTTTCTTGGATGAAAAAATTGGCTTTAGAAAAAAATGCCGCTATTTGCGGAAGCATTATTATTTCTGAAGAAAATAAGTATTACAATCGATTTTTATTTGTGAAGCCATCAGGTGAAGTAGAAATTTATGATAAGCGACATTTATTCTCATTAGCAGGAGAAGAAAAAGTATATGCACAAGGAAATGAGAAGTTATTGATTGTTTACAAAGATTGGAAAATTTGCCCATTGGTGTGTTATGATTTACGTTTTCCGGTTTGGTCTAGAAATGTAGAGGATTTTGACGTGCTGGTATACGTTGCCAATTGGCCAAAAATTAGAGTTGTTGCGTGGGATAGTTTATTAAAAGCAAGAGCAATTGAAAATTTATGCTACGTAGTTGGGGTAAATAGAGTAGGAGTTGATGCAAATAACTATGAATATAGTGGACATTCAGCAACCTATAATTGTTTAGGAGAAAAATTAACACATAGTACTCCAAATCATGAAGGAATTGAAATAGTTGAATTACAAAAAGAGCATATTGCTAAAACAAGAAATAAATTAAACTTTTTAAACGATAAGGATTTGTTTGAAGTGAAGAACTGATAAAATGAAACCTAACAGGTTTTTAAAACCTGTTAGGTTTATAAAGTTTTAAGTTAATGGATTCATCCATTTAAAATTATACTTGGTGTCAGGCACTACAATTCGTTCTGTAATTCTATACATGCGATCTGGTAATTTCATTAAATAATCTCTGGCTTTTTCAGCTTCAGAAGTTAAACCTGATATTTTGTCAATTTCCCAAGTAGTATTTAATTTTTTAATAATATCAACATAATCAAACCCTGTGTATACGCCGGCTCTTTGTGCAACTACAGAGAATTGATCAAAAAGAGTTCCTTTTGCTTCGTTAGAATGTCTTAAATGCATAGCAGGCATCACAATTTTATGTTTCATCATATGTTGAAAAGCTAACATCATTTCACTAGGATCGTGTTGAAAAATTTGACGTACAAATTCTGTGTATGCTAAATGGTGACGCATTTCGTCACCCGCAATAATTTTAGACATTTTAGATAAAAGTTTATGTCCGTTTTTACGTGCTATTTTAGCAACGTTGTTATGTGAAATGTAGGTTGCTAATTCTTGAAAACTAGTATATACAAAGTTTTTGTAAGGGTCACGTGCTGTTCCAATATCAAATCCATCAGAAATTAAATGTTGCGTAGTTATTTCAACTTCTCGCATATTTACACGCCCTGATAAATATAAATATTTGTTTAAAACATCTCCGTGACGGTTTTCTTCTCCGGTCCAAGCTCTTATCCATTTTGCCCAACCATTGTCACCCCCATCTTTACTGTGTTGCGTAATTCCTTCAATGTCTAACAGCCAAGATTCATAGGTTGGTAAAGCTTCTTCAGTAATGGTATCTCCAACTAAAACCACCCAAAAGTCGTCATCCATTTCTTTTGAGAGTTCACGAATTTCTTTCACTTCTTCTATAAAAGCTTCGCTTTGAGAATTAGGTAAAAAATCAGTTGGTTGCCAAATTTTTTCGGGAGCAATTAAGAATTTATCTACAAAAGTATCTATATTCTTTTCTAGGGTTAGCATCACTTCTAACCTGATATTGTGTAACGACATGTCTTATTTTTTTAGTAGTAGTATGTCGCTAAACTACGGAATTTTTTACTGTACTTTCAACTTTTTGGAATAAGTCTTCAAATTTCATAGACTTTGCTTCAATAGGTTCGTGAATTTCAAAAGTCACATGAACCCCTATTTGTAAAGGAAACATGCCAAATTTATTCAGCTTCCAGCAGTTGTTAATTGTTACCGGAACTACATAAGCAGATGGAGCAAATTTAGTAAGCATTTTTAATCCGTTTTCTGAAAAACGTTTAGGTTTTCCATTTTTACTTCTTGTTCCTTCAGGATAAATTACAGCAGCATAGTTGTTTTTTTCTATGTATTTTCCAAAGTCTCTAATTGCAGCTAATGATTGCCTAGGGTCTTTTCTATCAATTAAAACAGAGCCTCCTTTTCTTAAATTATAAGAAACACTTGGAATACCTTTTCCTAATTCAATTTTAGAAACAAATTTAGGATGGTGTTTTTTAAAGTGGCAAGCCATTGGACAAATGTCATGCATGCTTTGGTGATTAGAAACAATAATTAAAGGAACGCCTGTAGGAATTTTTTGTTTATTAATGAAAGTAATACTTGTTCCTATAATGTACAGTAAATAGGTTAATGTACAATTCATGATATCTACTATTACTTTATGACCTTTATAACCTCCAATATTGAATCCTAACCATTGAAGCGCATGAAATATTAGTAATAAAAGTCCATAAAAAAAATAGAAAATTATGGAAAAGATATAGTTGAGTATTTTTTTCATAAGTATAAAAAAACCTAAGCAAATAAATGCTTAGGAGATAATATTGTTAGTTTGAAAACCATTGAGACCAAGGAATTCTGCTTAAAATTAGTAATAATGCTATTCCGTAAAATATGGCAATTGTTTTAAATTTAGCCACATTAGTAGTTTTCTTTTTGTGTTTAGAGAAACCAATTGTTATTAATGTAATAGCAATAATTCCTACTATTGGGTGTTCAATTAGTATTTTTCTTAAATCGCTATTTTTCATAACTTCTCCCATTCCTACATCACGCATAGCTTCGTAATAGCTAGATGTGTAAAAGGCTATAAAACCAATTAGCAATTGTATGTGTGATGCGATAAGTGCAAATAATGATATGCGTAAATCTTTATCTTTGAATTCTTTTTTTGAAGTCAATCCCATTATTGCGTTTACCACAGCAAAAATTAAAGTAATTAATACAAAGTAAGCCCAATAAGAATGAATCATTTTTGTCATAATTGATAGTTTTTAGTTGAAGACAAAAATAGGAAAATATAATTGAAATTTAATTTTTAATTAGAGTGTTGTAAAGGTTTTAAATTATTTAGGCTGAATATTATTCACATAATTGTTTTAAGTTCCAAAATAATAATAAGTTTGTAAAATATTAAAATTCTAACTCGTGAAAAAAACACTACTTTCTTTATTACTTATTTTAAGTACAACTATTTATGCTCAAACAATTCCTTCCTATTATAATGGATTGGATTTAACCAAAACTGAAAATGAATTATTTTTGGAGTTATCAGGTAGAGTAATTTCAACACATACAGGAATACCTTACACAGGTTCACCTGTTGATGTTTGGGATGCTTGTAAAGAAGCTGATGAAGATCCTAATAACGCTGCTAATGTGGTGTTAATTTATGGGTACGATGATAATGATGGAATAGTTAGTACGGATAGAACTAGAGACAAAACAGTTCAAGATACAGGAAGTGGCGAATCGGGTGTGTGGAATAGAGAACATGTATTTGCAAAATCTTTGGCAAACCCATCTTTAGGTACAGATGAACCAGGGCCTGGAACAGATGTTCATAATTTAAGGCCAGCAGACCGTGATAGAAATACTGACAGGCTTGCAAAATCTTTTGCCACAGGAAGTGGTGTTGCATCATACACTACAAGTAACGGAGGTTGGTATCCTGGTGATGAATGGAAAGGTGATGTGGCTCGTATTGTTATGTATATGTATTTACGATATAATGGAACGGGAACTCAAGTTTCTGAAACTCAATGTTTACCTAGTGAAGTTGGTATTGGTAGCGTAAATAGTCTTGATGCAAATATGATAGACTTATTTTTACAATGGAATGTTGAAGATCCTGTTTCTGATTTTGAATCAAATAGAAATGAAGTATTAGCTGGTATTCAAGGAAACAGAAACCCTTTTATAGATAATCCTTATTTGGCTACACTTATTTGGGGTGGTTTAGCAGCAGAAGATACTTGGTGGTCTAATGATTCATCTGACACTGAGGTACCAACGGCACCTTTAAATGTAGTGGCAACAAATATTACCGATGAATCTTTTGATTTAAGTTGGGATGCTTCAACAGACAATGTTGAGGTGTATGATTATTCAATTTATTTCAATGGTGTGTATGTATTAACTTCAACAACAACCACAGCTAGTTTTTCAGATTTAGAATCGGGTACAACGTTTGATGTTACTATAAAAGCAAGAGATTTATCTTCAAACATTTCCAATGAAAGTACACTTGTTCAGGTGAAAACTTTAGATGGTCCAAGAATTTTGTTTGAAGAAGATTTTGAAGATTGTGCTAATGTAAAATTTACGGCTTATAACGAAGCTTCAGATAAGGATTGGACGTGTTCTGATACGTTTGGTGAAGATAATTCTGGTTCAATGGGTGCTAACGGATATCTTGAAGATGTTGCTAGTAAAGATTGGTTAATTACAAATACTCCAATTGATTTTGATGCAGAAACAGGAGAGAAAATAAGTTTTTATACAGATGCTGCTTACGGGTCAACTCCATTGGTTTTAGTTTATTCTACAGATTATGATGGAACCGGAAACCCAATTGATTTTACTTGGGTTAACGTACCAAATATTTCAATTCCTATACACACAACAGGAACATTTACTGAAGAAATATACACATTTAGTGATGTTGATATTAGTGCTATAAACGGTACATCGGTTTATTTTGCGTTTAAATATTATTCTGACGGAAGCCCAACGAGATGGACAGTTGATAGTTTTGAAATTATTGCAGATGATTTAAGTCCTGATGTTGATGGTGATGGAGTTTTAAATGAAGTTGACTTATGCCCTAATACGCCAACAGGAGAAACCGTTGATGCCAATGGTTGTTCAAACGGACAATTGGATGATGATAATGATGGGGTTCAAAATAGTGATGATAAATGTGCTGATACTCCAGCAGGAGAAACAGTTAATGTAGATGGTTGCTCAGATAGTCAAATTGATACTGATGGTGATGGTGTTATGGATAATGTTGATACGTGCCCTGATACACCAACAGGAGAGCCAGTTGATGTCAATGGTTGTTCAAACGGACAATTAGATGATGATAATGACGGAGTTCAAAACAGTGATGATAAATGTGCTGATACTCCAGCAGGAGAAACGGTTAATTTAGAAGGTTGTTCAAATAGTCAAATTGATACTGATGGTGATGGTGTTATGGATAATGTTGATAAATGTGCTAATACTCCAACAGGAGAAACGGTTGATTTAGACGGTTGTTCAGCAAGTCAATTAGATGATGATGAAGATGGTGTAATGAATGATGTTGACCAATGTTTAAATACTACAGCTGGAGCTTTAGTAAACGAATTAGGTTGTTTTATTGTAGCGAATACAAATTTTGAGATTGAAACTGTTAGTGAAACGTGTTCAGGGAAAAATAATGGGCAAATAATTATTTCAGCAGTTGATACAAATTTATCATACACAACTGTAATTAACGGAAATAGTTATACGTTTAGTGATACTAAGACTATAGAAAATTTACCTGCTGGAACGTATGATTTTTGTGTTTCAGTTGATGGAGAAAATTATGAGCAATGTTTTACTGTTACTATTGAGGCAGGAGGAAGCATTGCAGGAAAAGCTATTGTTAAATCTAATAAAGCTGAAGTTGTAATTTCAAAAGGTACAGCGCCTTTTATTGTGTTGATAAATGGGGTTGAAATGTTTGAGACAGCTGCTTTAAGTTTTTCAGTAGAAGTTAGTCATGGTGATGTGGTTGAGGTAAAAACAGCTATTGAATGTGAAGGTAAAATTACAAAACAAGTTAATTTGTTTGAAACAGTGTTAGCATATCCTAACCCAACAAAGGGAATGACAGAAATTTCTTTACCAATTTCAGAAAACGAAGTTGTTATTGAAGTTTACAATATGCATTCTCAATTAATTTCTTCAAAAGTATATCCTGTATTATATGGGAAAGTACAGTTAAATTTAGAAGAGAAACCTACTGGAGTTTACATTGCTAAAGTTTTATTGGCAACTCCAGTAACTATTAAAGTTGTGAAAAACTAATACAATTTACATTGTTATAAAAAAAGAGACTATCTGTACAGATAGTCTCTTTTTTTTGATAAGAACTTACGGCTAATTTAAAAAAGGTGCTAATTTAAATTGTATATAAACATTGTTTTTATAAATTTTAACGGCTTTAATTTGATGCTAAAAGTTATTGTGTTATACGAACTAGTTAAGTAAAAGAAAGTGTTGTAATTAAGCTTAATTTATAGTTTTTATCTAGCGAAAGTTTTTGTTAGCTTATATATAATTTGCAAACTCTTGTATTTTGTAAAACATAGAAAGTTTATGTTGAAATAAGAGTTTACCAGCCAACTAATCTAATATAAATGATTGTTTTGAAGAACTAGGGTGATAGTATTCAGCAAAAAAAAAGGCTATCAAAAATTGATAGCCTTTTCTTTATATAAAATTGTTATTTTTTATTGAAGAACATATTCTCCGTTTGTTAAAATAACTTTTAAATTCCAAACTTCATTAATACCAGAATAAACATCGTAGTATACAATAAACTTTTGTCCTTCAGCAGCACCAGGGAAATTAGCTAATAATACAGTATTAATAGCTTCTAAGTGATCTTCAGTGTCTGTGTAGTTTTCTTTTCCTTCACGAACATCAAAATTATCATAATATCCTGGGTAACCATACTCAGTTCCTAAAGAGTCGTAATCTGCAGTTGTAAATGTGTACTTAATAGTATTATCAGGTACCCATTCTGAACCATCATGACCAAACTGTAAAGAAGGAGAATTTGGCATCCAAACACCATCAGTAACTGTATAAGAATTACCACGAACCACTGTAGATCCAATATAGTATTTGTATGTTAAAATAATAGTTTCTTCTTCTAAAGCGTAAGGATTTTTTGCATTTAAGAAAGTTGGTAAATAATCTTCAGGTACAGTAGTGTTACTAAAGTTATTGTATTTTCCAGGTTGTCCTGAAGCTGTTCCCATTGAGTCATAATCTGAAGTGCTTAAGTAGTAAACACCTTCTGAAGGTACCCATTCTCCACCATCATAAACAAAATACATTCCTTTTGAATCTGTATCACCTTCAACACCAGGAAGTTTAATTACAGCGTAATCAATTTGCCAAGTTGGAGCAGTAGCATCTGTAGCTAAATATTTGAATGCTACGTGAATACTTTCACCGTTATAAGCTGAAAAATCAACTAATTCAGATAATACGTAGTCATAATCGTAATTAGCACCTGAAGGAAGTGTTGTAATAGTAATAGTTTCCCAAGTTGCAGCTGTATGATCTCCACCAGTTGTATAATCTTTTGAAACTAAAACAGAAACTAAATCCCAATTTCCTCCAATAAATGGAGATGTTTGATTGATTTGAAAGCTTGCATTTGTTTGATTTGTTAAATCAATTTCTGGAGAAATTAACCAATCTTCGTTTTGACCATTTCCGTAAGCAGACATTTTAGCATATTCAACATCACCATAGCTACTTGCATACCATTCTTTTGTTCCCATTACATTAATAGTTTCAAAAGCTCCTAAATCACCGTTGAAGTCTTCTCTAAAATAGTCAGAGTTTCCTACTACAGGCTCATCAATGTATTGTTTGTAAGTTGCTAATACAATTTTTCCTTCCTCAGGACTGTCAAATTGAGCATCAAGTATCGCTGGGATATAATCAGCAGGATCTTCATTTGGATAAAATCCAATAGCGTTTACTGCTGCTTGAGGGTAATCTTCATTCGCTAAATAGTAACTGTCAGCTTCCGTAAATACATTTACTTCTTCTAAGTTACTAAGTCCATCAGCCATTGTGTAGTTCACTAATGCTGTTGAGTTTTCACCCCAAACTGGGTATAGATCTGAAAGGAATGCTGGTAATAATGTTTTAGCTTCATCTACTGAAGAGAAACCACTTTCATCAACACCTAATTCGTCGTAATCATCACTAGTTAAAACAATTGTAGCATCACCTGTGATGGCTTCACTATTAGTTCCTAACTCTTCGTAAACATCTTCCATTGGGTCACAAGCTGTTGTGAACACTAATGTAAATGCCATTAATAAATAAACTATTTTTTTCATTGTTTTATGTTTTTATTAAAAGTTAATCTTTGCACTTACAGAGAAAGTTCTTCCGTAACCATACCATACTAATGCAGTACTAGCAGTTGAACCTGCACCATCTAATGCATCAGCAATATATTCTGTATCAAAAACATTCATCATTCTACCAGTTATTGTAGTGTCTAATGTTCCTAATTTAAATCCGTAACGTAAACTCATATCAAAAGTTCCGTAGTCTGGAGTTTCCCAAGCTTGAGGTTGACCTTCAGTTCCTCTATCGTTTGGATCGTATTGAGCGTAAAAGTTTGCAAAGTAGTTGTAATCAACTGTGAAATGTGTTTTATCCATAAGTTTCCAGTCTACTCCTAAAGCAGCAGTTGTTTGTGCAGCATCAGATACTTTTAAACCTTCAATGTATAAATCTACAGTGTCCACTAATTCTTGATCTTCATCGTAAATTTCAACACCTAAAACGTTGTTTGCCCATTCCCAGTTACCTAAAGATAACATACCTGTTAAGGTAATTGCTTCCATTGGTCTGTAAACAAAATCTAATTCAATACCGTTATGTATTGCATTTACACCTAAAATGTTAGCTGTGCTATTTGTTCCGTCAGGGTTTTGTACGTTTTGTGTTAACGTTCTGTCATTCCAATAAGTACTGTAAAGGTTCACATTAGCTGTTAACTTTTCAGTTCTGTAACCATATCCAATTTCAAAACTTGAGATTTTTTGGTTTTCAGCATCAGCATTAATGTGCTCGTTGTCATAGTTTAAGAAAACAGCATTCATATTAGCTGCTTTTTCAAAGTATCCTAAGTTAGCAAAAACGTTATGTTTGTCGTTAATTCTGTAGTTAGCACCACCTTTTGCACTAAATCCAAAGAAGTTGTATTTGTCTGTAGTTTGAAGGTCATCACCATCTAAATAATTAAAGTAGTCAACTCTTCTGTAAGAAGTGTTAGATGCTGATAAAGAAACGAAAGCAGAAATTTTATCTTCGTCATACTCTAATTGACCAAATACACCTTGCCAACCTACTTCACCGTCATTGTAGTAATCACGTTTATCACCAACTTTTAAAGCTGCATTTGGGTTGTTTACGTTTCCGTTGTCTAAAGCATAGCTACCACCTAATAAATCAGTTACTTCAGAGAAGTGTTCACCTGTATATGTTCTTAAATCTATACCAGCAGTTAATTTTAAGCTTTCGCTTAAATCTCTATCATATGTTGAAAGAATTCCATACCAGCTGTGGTCATTTCTAGAGGCTCTTAAATAAGCTTCTGAACCTAAACCTTGTTCACCATTTGCACGGTTAATTTCTACAATGTTGTCTAGATCTACAGGTTGATCGTCTCCACCCATTCTAACTTTGAATAAGTCACGGTTGTCACCTGCAGTACCACCACCACCACCTCGTCCCCAAGATGCGTATATTGCTGTAGATAAGTTAGACTTATCATTAATTGTCCAATAGTGATTTAAAGAAGTTTGAGATTTGTGGTAGAAGTTATCTTCAATGTGTACCACATTTCCACCTTGTAATCCCCAATCTGGGTTAAATTTTGTTCCGCTTTGAGCGTTTTGGTATGTTTCAATTGTACTTCTATTTTGTCTTTGTCCGTGTCTTTGTGGAGCTCCAAAAGAAGTTAAAGCAATTTTATGATTTTCGTTAATTTGGTAAGATAAATTTACAAAGTAGTTTGCACCTTTAAATTCAGTACCATCAACAAAACCATCACCTGTTGTTTTAGCAGCAGAAATAGTAGCAGCAAAACCACTTTCTAATAATCCTGTTGAAACAGTTGCTCCAACTTTAAAATAGTTGTCATTACCAAAAGTAGTACCAGCGCTTCCACCAGCTTCAATATCTGTACTTTTTGATAAAATGTTTACAGTACCACCAATTGAAGGTACAGCTAGTTTAGATGCTCCTAAACCTCTTTGAACCTGCATTGCACTAGTAACGTCTGATAAACCAGCCCAGTTACTCCAGTAAACTTTACCGTTTTCCATATCATTAACAGGAACCCCGTTAATTGTTACCGCAACGTTTTCAGAGTCAAAACCTCTAACAGTTAATCTACCATCTCCAAATCCACCACCTGATTTAGTAGCGTATACACCTGGTGTAGATTTTAAAATTTCAGGAAATTCTTGTGTTCCTAATTTGTTTTCAATTAAACTTGCTTTAATTGTTGAAACTGCTACTGGTGTTTTTCTGTCAATAGCGAATGAAGTTTGCGTAATTACAATTTCATCAAGTGATTCAGCTGAAGGAGCTAAAGCAATTGTTCCAAGGTCACCAGCACTGCTGAATGAAACAGATTTTGCTTGGTATCCAATGAATGAAACAATAAGTTCTCCACTTTCAATTGAAGTTTCAAAACTAAAGTTTCCGTCAAAATCAGTAGAAGCACCAATTTTTGAACCTTGAATTACTACCGTTGCGCCTGGTAACGGTTGATTAATTTCATCCACTACTTTACCGCTAAGTACAGTTTGTGAAAAAACAGTAACTGATGTGATTAACATAACTACTGTTAGCCAATTTTTTAAATTTCTCATTACTAAATAATTATTTGAATTAAATGTTTTACAAAAATGCTAACTTTTACTGAGCCTATCATTACTAAATTGTTAAAGTTTTTAACAAATTTGCGTTGAAAACTGTCTTTTTTTAACAAATAATTAAGATGCACATCAATATCAGGCAACACTAAAAGTGCTTGTGACCTAAATTAGGTTGCAAGCACTTTTGATAAGATGTTGGTATATTGTAAAGGTTGCTTTGTTTAAAGCCTTAATTTACTATTATTTAGCTAGGTTTTTTTGAGCCAATTCTTTTCCTAATTCTACTCCAAATTGATCGAAACTATAAATATTCCAAATTACACCTTGAATAAATATTTTATGTTCGTAAAAAGCAATTAAGCTTCCTAGTGTTTTAGGTGTTAACTTTTCAATTAAAATAGAAGTGCTAGGTTTGTTTCCTTCAAAAACTTTGTATGGTAATAATGTTTCTATTTCATTTAATTTACCTTGTGTTTTTAAATCTAAATGCGCTTCTTCTTTTGTTTTTCCTTCTGCCAATGCTTGCATTTGTGCAAAGTAGTTTGCCATTAATTTTTCATGGTGATCAACATCACCATATAAAGATTGTTTGAACCCAATAAAATCAGCAGGAATTAATTTAGTTCCTTGGTGTAATAATTGCATAAAAGCATGTTGAGAATTTGAACCTGGAGCTCCCCAAATAATATTACCTGTTTGGTAATTTACACGGTTTCCATTTCTGTCAACACTTTTACCATTACTTTCCATAATTGCTTGTTGTAAGTAAGGTGCAAGTTTGCTTAAATACTGAGCGTATGGTAAAATTACTTCACTTTCAGCTTCAAAAAAGTTGGTGTACCAAATACCAATTAAGCTTAAAATTACCGGAGCATTTTTTTCAAATGGTGTGTTTTTAAAATGTTCATCCATTTCAAAAGCTCCAATTAATAATTCTTTAAAATTTGGGTAACCAACAGCTAAACTAATTGATAAACCTACGGCGCTCCATAAAGAAAAACGACCTCCAACCCAATCCCACATTGGGAAAATATTGTCTGAAGCAATTCCAAATCCTTCAACTTTTTCTAAATTGGTTGATACAGCAACAAAGTGTTGTGCTACATCCGATTTAGAAGCAGTTTCTAAAAACCATTTTTTTATAGTAGTTGCATTGGTAAGTGTTTCTTGTGTTGTAAATGTTTTTGAAACAATAACAAAAAGTGTTGTTTCTGGGTTTAAGTTTTTAATTACTTCTTGTACATGGTCTCCGTCAATGTTTGATACAAAATGTACGTTTAGGTGGTTTTTATAATATTTTAACGATTCAACAACCATATCAGGTCCTAAGTCAGAACCACCAATACCAATATTTACAACATCAGTAATTGCTTTGTTTGTATATCCTTTCCAGTCTCCAGAAACTACTTTGTTTGTGAAGGCTTCAATTTTTGCAAGCGCAGCTTGAATTTCGGGTTTTACATTTATCCCGTCAACATAAACAGGATTGTTTGTTGGGTTTCTTAATGCAGTATGAAGTACAGCTCTTTTTTCAGTTTGATTAATTTCTTCACCTGAGAAATATGCGTCCATCGCACTTTTTAAATCAACTTCATTTGCTAATTGCACTAATAAATCAAGAGTTTCTTGTGTAAGTCTGTTTTTTGAATAGTCAAATTCAAAATCATTTACGTTTAGTGTAAATTCATTTTTACGATTTTTGTTTTCATTAAAAAGTGTTTTTAACTCAACATTTTTAATGTCATTAAAATGAGCTGTTAGTTTTTTCCAAGCGGTAGTTTCGGTAGGGTTTACATTTTTCATTGCCATAATCTAAGAGTTTATTTCTTCTTCAGAAATATTAATTTCATTGTTTGTAATTGGATAGTTGATGTTATCTAAATCTTCTTTTAAAGGTTTAATAAAATCAAAATATAGTGGTTTTGTAGTTTCTTTCATTGGCTCAGCAGCTGGTAATTTTTGTTTTAAAGGGTCAACTTGTTTGCCATTTTTCCAAAAACGATAACAAACATGTGGTCCTGCTGTATTTCCTGTCATTCCTATATAACCAATGGTTTGCCCTTGTTTTACAACATCACCTACTTTTACAGCTCTTTTGCTCATATGCAAATACTGTGTGCTATAGGTGCTGTTGTGTCTAACTTTTACATAATTTCCGTTTCCGCCTTTGTATCTAGACTCTATCACGGTTCCATTTGCGGTACTCATAATTGGAGTTCCTATTGGAGCTGCAAAATCGGTTCCTCTATGAGGGCGAATTTTGTTTCCGTAGTATGCAATTCTACGGCGTAAATTGTAACGAGATGAAATACGACTAAATTTTACCGGCATTTTTAAAAACTGACGACGTAAGTTTTTGGCTTCATCATCAAAATAATCGGGTACGCCAAGAATAGAATCTGCAACGAATTTGAAGGCGTAAAAAGGTTTTCCTCCGTGTTCAAAATAAGAAGCTTTTACTTCTCCAATTCCTACGGGAACTGTGTCGTTTATATAAAGCTGTTCGTAAATTATTTTGAATTTATCATTTTTTTGAAGTCTCGAAAAATCAATCGTCCAAGCATAAATATCATCAGCCATTTTTGATGTTAAAAAGGAGTTTAGTCCTAAATCATCCATTGTTTGTGATAAGTTACTTGTAATTATTCCTGAAGCAGTTTTGGTTACACGTGTAACAGGTTTTTTAGCATTAAAAGCAGTAATTATAGAATCTTTAAAGTCTACAACGGTATATCTTACTTTAGAGTGTTTGTAAATAAATACTTGTGCTTTTTCTGTTGAATCATTTTTCGCTAAAATAGTATACGGAATACCACTTTTAATTCTTCGAACATTAAAAGTATCTTTAATTTTATTTACAATTTGTAATACTTTTGGGTATTCAACGTGGTGCCTGTCTAAAATTTCACTAAAATTTTCACCTTTTTGAATGGTGTCATGAATAATTTTAAAATCATTTAAATTATAGCCATATTCAAAAACAACTTCTGGTTCTGGAATAATTGCAGCTATTTGCTCTCCTTTTTTATCATCTTTACAAGCGGTAAATACTGTAATAATAAGTAATAAAAGTAGTTTCTTCAAGGGCTTGGTGTTTACAGGTTAATGAAGTGAAAAATTTTAAAAGGCAAAAATACAATTTAATTGTTAAAAATAATGTTAAAAGGGTGTGCTAAACCTTTAAAGCCATCTAAATCTGCTCGTAAGGATCCAACAGCTAGTGTTGCCTTTATTTTTAGAGGTACTTTATTTTTGTCATCACTTACCCAAATGGTAACACTTTCTTCTTCTTTAAATACGCGACCCGACTGTACAATGGGTCTAAATTTTAACGAATTTATAGCTCCAAATTTAGTTTTTAAAACTTCTTTCCCTAAAAATCGAAGTTTAAATTTGTAAGTTTCTTGATCAAAAAATAATTTTAATTCAATTTCTTCATTGATTTCTAAGCTGCCTAAATCTTGATTTCTTAAGTAGTACAGCGCTGACAGCATATCTTGAATATCATTGTCAATACTAAATGATTTTTCTGTATTGTGTTTGAAGTCTTTTACAAGAGCTTTGTTTGTGTTGTAATTAAATAAAATCTCTTTATTTTTTGTGTAGCCACCTTCATTTATTTTTCGAATAAAACGGTATGGTTTCAACGATTCTTTATAGATATAAGTTTGATAATTATCCTTTACTTTAAAGAATAAACCTACTAAACCTGATGTTTTTCCGTCGCCTAAAATATGAAATGCCGCTTTATTGTTTTTTTTAGAATTTTTTATTTTAAGTGTTGCGTATCCGGCGTTTAGAAAATTACTGTAACTCATTCTGTATTGCAGCCATTCTCCTTTTTGAAAAGCGTATTTAGGAGATTGGTTGTTGTTTATGTTGGTTTGTCCAAACAATACAACGTTGGTAAAAAAAAGAAATAAGACAATGAGTTTTCTCATAAATTACTTAACGTTAAGTTCTTTTACATATTACAATTATTATTCCAAAAATAATAAAAGCTTAACAATTTTTGTTAAGCTTTTATAGTAATTATTTCATTATTTAAAATGAGTATTTTTGTGATGTTAAAATTTAATTCCGTTAATTTCAATTACACGTTTAATTTGAGGTGCGTGTCTTTTAATAGTTGCTTCAACACCATTTTTTAATGTCATTTGATTAACAGAACATCCTAAACAAGCACCTTCAAGTTGAACGCTAACAGTGTCGTTTGTAATTTCTACTAAAGAAATATTACCGCCATCAGCTTCAAGATATGGTCTTATTTCCTGCAATGCAGTTTCTACACTAATTCTTAATTCTTGTTCATTCATATGTTAGAATTATTAAGAACTACATCCGCTCATAGTTGTAATTCTTACAACTTCAGTTGGAGGTAAATCATCGTTTCTTTTCACTAATTGTGAAAGTGTATTTTTTGTAATATCATTAAAAGCTTTTTCTAATGTTGTGTTTTCTTGTAATGCAACAGGATGACCAACATCACCAGCTTCTCTAATACTTTGCACTAGTGGAACTTCACCCAAAAATGCAGTGTCAATATCTTCGGCTAAGTTTTTAGCACCATCTTTTCCAAAAATATAATATTTATTGTCTGGAAGTTCGGCAGGAGTAAAGTAGCTCATGTTTTCAACAATTCCTAAAACAGGTACATTAATAGTTTCCTGTTTAAACATTGCAACTCCTTTTTTAGCATCAGCCAATGCAATATTTTGAGGAGTACTTACAATTACAGCTCCCGTAATTGGCACAGCTTGTACAATTGATAAGTGAATATCTCCAGTTCCAGGAGGTAAATCAATTAATAAAAAATCTAATTCTCCCCAATGTGCATCAAAAATCATTTGATTTAATGCTTTAGAAGCCATAGCGCCTCTCCAAATTACTGCCTGATTAGCATCCGTAAAGAAACCTAAAGACAATATTTTTACACCATAACTTTCTACTGGTTGCATTTTTGAACGTCCATCAATTTCTACTGATAAAGGTTTTGCATTTGCAACATCAAACATTAAGTGTGTTGATGGACCGTAAATATCGGCATCTAAAATACCCACTTTGAATCCCATTTTTTGTAATGAAATTGCCAAGTTTGAAGTAATGGTAGATTTTCCTACACCTCCTTTTCCAGAAGCAACAGCAATAATATTTTTAATACCAGGAACTTTTGGTTTTTCTGGTTTAAAAGGCTCATTTTTTGTTTCAGAAGTTACGTTCACTTTTACATCAACTTTTTGGTCAATGTGTTCGTGAATAGCTTTCATTATTTCTACTTCAACTTTCTTTTTTGCTTGTAGTGAAGGGTTTGCTATGGTAACATCAACAATTATTTCTTTGTCAAAAGTTACTATATTTTTTATTGATTCACTTTCAACTAAACTTTTACCTTCTCCTGGTGCGGTAATTGTTTCAAGTGCTTTTTTAATCTCTGTTTTTGAGTATGCCATGTTTGTTTATATAAAATCATTCTAAACAACAAATATACAGAGTTCAAACGGATTTAAAAACTGGATGCTTTAAAAATAAATGTATTTAAAGTTACACTAAAGTGCTAAGTTACTGATCTAATTCAACAACAGGATCCCAAAAAATAGTTTTAAAATTTTGAATTTGATTGTTATTAACAGTGATACCTTCGTTTTCAAGTAGTTGTTGCATTAAATTTGTACCGTCAAAATGTTGTTTTCCAGTAAGTAAGCCAATTCGATTTACTACTCTATGTGCCGGAATTTCAGGATTGTTATGCGAGGCATTCATAGCCCAACCAACCATACGCGCTGAGCGGGCAGCGCCTAAATATTTTGCGATTGATCCGTAGCTTGTAACTCTTCCGTAAGGAATTAACTTTGCAACTTGATATACTCTTTCAAAAAAGCTGTCGTTAGACTTCATTTGTTAAAAATATAAATTAATAACGAATTTTAAATTTTATGTAAGTAATAGGTTTTCCAATTTCTAAATATTGGCTTTCGTAGAAGGTTTGCGTTGATAGTACCTCTTCTGGTGAATGTGCGTTTTTGTAAATGTTGTGATGCGCATACAGCACTTCGTGTCCTGCACCGTGTAACAACCCTAAAGTGTAACCATGCATAAATTCGCTGTCTGTTTTTAAATTTACAACACCTTCAGGTTTTAAAACTGTATGGTATTTTTTTAAAAAATCAGCGTTTGTTAATCTATGTTTTGTACGGGTGTATTTTATTTGAGGATCTGGGAAAGTTATCCAAATTTCATCTACTTCATTTTCAGCAAAAAGCAAATCTATTAATTCAATTTGCGTTCTAATAAAAGCAACATTGGTTAAATTTTCTTCTAAAGCGGTTTTTGCACCACGCCAAAAACGCGCTCCTTTTAAATCAATACCTATGTAATTTATGTTAGGGTTTTTTCGGGCTAATGCAATGGTGTATTCTCCTTTTCCACAGCCTAATTCTAAAACAATAGGATTGTTGTTGAAATGTGTATGCCATTTTCCTTTTAAAGGAAAGCCGTCTAATATTTCTTTTCGTTCAGGTTGAATTACATTAGAAAATGTATCGTTTTCACGAAATCTTTTGAGTTTGTTTTTGCTTCCCACAGGTAGTTAGTAGTGTGTTTAAAAGAAAAATTGAATGAGTGCTGTTTGAAATTATTCGTTTCCTGCTTTTTTGTATTTTCTAAGTTCTCCTAGCCAATAGAAAAATGCAATAAATGTGATTAAAATAAACAACCAACTAACAGTGCTTTGCAACCACCAGTTGTCCATAAAACGAATACTGTCAAATGGGCTCATTAAAACATTTGTAAAAAAATCACCAATAGCCTTAAAAATATTGTTTGCAATCATATCTTAATTATATTTACAGGCAAAAGTATAAAATATAGTAATGATAGCCAATTTTTTTAATAAAACTAAACCAATAGTATTTTTTATACTTGCCTCATTGTTATTTGTATATTACATTTTAGCGATTGCTAATTTTAAATTTGAAGCATTTTCTTTTCTTTGGTTAGCGCAGCAATTTGGGTTTTTTGTTTTGATTATTGGCTTTTTATTAATTTCTAGTTTTATAATAAAAAAGAATACATTAACTCAAAATAATTCCTATGCATTATTATTGTTAGTGTTATTGTTAGGTACATTTTATGAAGCAATGTTTGATGTGCCAATTGTTATTGCAAATGTTTTTTTGCTTTTAGGGTTTAGAAAAGTTTATAGTTTAAGAACAATTTCAGCAACAAAATTAAAATTGTTTGATGCAGGGTTTTGGTTTGGGGTAGCAGCTTTGTTTTATGCTTGGAGCATTATATTTGTACTACTTATTTATGTAGCCTTAATTATTTTTGAACGAATTAATGTAAAAAACTTAATTAGGCCAATTGTTGGTGTGATTACTCCAATTTTCATTTATTTTATTTATTGTTTTGCCTTTGGTAGTGTAAACGATTTTTACAATTGTTGGGAGTTCAATTTTAATGTAAACTATACGTCGTATAATAATTTAAAGTTATTGTTACCAATAAGCGTATCGTTGGCAGCTGTTATTTGGAGTATTGTTACACTTACACCAAAAGTTTCGGTAAGTGGAATACATATAAAACGTGCTTGGAGAATTGTGTTAAACCATCTTATTTTTGCTGCAATAATTATTGCTTTTGCACCAATTAAAAATGGATCTGAAATGCTTTTTATGATATTTCCTTTTAGCGTAATTATTACCAACTATTTAAGAATAAGTCCTTCAGAAAACTTTAAAAATTTATTATTGTATTTGTTTTTAATACTATCAATAAGTGTTTACTTTTTATAGTTTTTGGCCATAGCATAAATCTCCAGCATCACCTAAGCCAGGAACTATATAGCCTTTTTCATTTAAAGAATCATCAACGGTAGCAATCCATAAAGTAGTATTTTCTGGAAAATGTTTTTTAATATATTCCACACCTTCTTTAGAGCCAATAACGCAAGCCACGTGAATTTCTTTTGGGTTTCCATGTTTTTCCAATCCATTGTAAACAGTTGCTAAGCTGTGTCCTGTAGCAAGCATAGGGTCGGCTAAAATTAGAGTTTTATTATGTAAGCTAGGTGAAGCAAAATATTCAACAATAATTTCAAACTCAGTTTCAGAAGTGTGTTTTCTGTATGCTGAAATAAAAGCATTTTCAGCATCGTCAAAATAGTTTAGTAATCCAGTATGTAAAGGTAAACCAGCTCTTAAAATAGAGCATAACACCACATCTTTTTTAGGTACTGGAACTATTTTTGTTCCTAAAGGAGTGGTTACGGCTTCACTATTAAAGTCTAATTGTTGACTTATTTCATACGCAATTATTTCTCCAATTCGTTCAATATTACGTCTAAAACGCATAGTATCTTTTTGAATTGTTTCACTTCTAATTTCGGCAATAAATTTATTTAAAATAGAGTTTTTAGAATCTAAAATACGAATGTTCATAGTGTCCAGGTTTTATGCAAAAATAGAATTTTAAAATGATAATTTGTAGAGATTTTTATGGTTTAATTTTCGTATATTTCGGTTTGGAATAAACAAGAATTATTAATTAAAAAAAAGAGAAATTATGGGGTTATTTTCATTTATTAAAAATGCAGGAGCAAACGTCTTTGGAATTGGTAAAACTACCGAAGAAGAAGCTGCTGAGGTTGCTGAAAAAGCAGCTGAACTAGCAAAAGAAAAAGCAAGTAAACTAACAACAGCAGTTGAAACGTTAGGGTTTGAAGTGTTAGATCTAAATATTGAAGTTGAAGGTGATAATGTAATCGTTTGGGGACAAGCAAATTCACAAGAAACTCGCGAGAAAGTAATATTGGTACTTGGAAACACAGAAGGTATTGCAACAGTTGATGATAGAATGACAGTTGTTGTAGAAGAACCACAAGCACAATTTCATACAGTTGTAAAAGGTGAATATTTAAGTAAAATTGCTAAAAAATATTATGGAAACGCTATGAAATATCCAGTTATTTTTGAAGCAAACAAACCAATGTTAACTGATCCAGATAAGATTTATCCAGGACAAGTTTTAAGAATTCCTGCTTTAGATTAGTAAAAAGTAAAGAGTAACTTACAAGGCTATCTAAAAAAGTGAGAAATTAGAAAGGTATAATTTTCACTTTTTTAGGTGGCTTTTTTGTTTAGAATAGGTATGAATTAGCCAACTGCTTTTTTAAAATAGCCCTCTTATTATAAAATGCTTAAATTTGCTTAAATTTTCTAGATAAATGATACATTCTATGACGGGATACGGAAAAACCGTATTACAACTTCCTACTAAAAAAATTACGATTGAATTAAAATCGTTAAACAGTAAAAACTTAGATTTAAATGTTCGAATTCCTTCTTATTATAGAGAAAAAGAATTGAATATTCGTAAAATGTTAGCTGCAGCTTTGGTAAGAGGTAAAATTGATTTTTCAATTTATATTGAAAATAATGGTGGTGAAACGTCTTCAAAAGTAAATGAAAATGTAGTGAAAGAATATATGGGTCAACTTAGAAATATAGTAGACTCTAATGAAGTTGAGTTGTTGAAAATGGCGGTGCGTTTACCAGATGCTTTAAAGACAGAAAGAGAAGAGTTAGACCCTGAAGAATGGGCACAAATTGAAACTGGAATTAAAAATGCAATACTTGAAATTAGCAAGTACCGATCAGATGAAGGTGCTGCATTGTATAATGATTTTGTGGTGCGTATTTCAAATATTGAACGTTTGTTAAGTGAAGTTATTGAAATGGATCCACAGCGTATGGAGCAAGTGAAAGAAAGATTAAGTAAAGGTGTTGAAGAACTTGCTGCCAAAGTAGATCAAAATAGGTTTGAACAAGAACTTATTTATTATATTGAAAAGTTAGATATTACTGAAGAAAAAGTACGTTTAAAAAACCATTTAGAATATTTTAAAAAGTCATTAAAATCAGACGATTCTAATGGAAAAAAATTAGGATTTATAACCCAAGAAATGGGGCGTGAAATTAATACAATTGGATCTAAATCAAACTTTGCAGAAATGCAAAAACTAGTTGTTCAAATGAAAGATGAATTAGAGAAAATTAAAGAACAAAACCTAAACGTATTATAAATTTTGGGAAAAGAAGGGAAATTATTGGTTTTTTCAGCTCCTTCAGGATCAGGTAAAACAACCATTGTACATCATCTATTAAAGCAAGAAAAATTAAATTTAGACTTTTCAATTTCTGCAACTTCGCGTGATGCGCGCGGACAAGAAATTCACGGAAAAGATTACTATTTTATTTCAGCCGAAGAATTTCAACAACATATAAATAACGACGACTTTATTGAATATGAAGAAGTGTACACAAATAATTTTTACGGAACTTTAAAAAAGGAAGTAGAACGAATTTGGAGTTTAGGAAAGCATGTAATTTTTGATATTGACGTTATTGGTGGTTTAAATATTAAAGAAAAATTTCCTGATAAAACCTTGGCAATATTTGTACAGCCGCCTTCAATTGAAGAGATGGAGCGCAGGCTTAGAGATAGAAAAACTGATAGCGAAGAAAAAATTAAAGAACGTGTTTTAAAGGCTGAAAAAGAGTTGAAATATGCCAAAGATTTTGATGTAATTCTAATCAATGATAATTTAGAAGACGCAAAAGAAGATGCTATAAACTTGGTTCAAAATTTTATTAGTTAAATGAAAGTAGGATTGTTTTTTGGAACCTTTAATCCCATACATGTTGGACATTTAATTATAGCCAATTATATGGCAGAGTTTTCAGATTTAGATGAGGTTTGGTTTGTGGTTACTCCGCTATCTCCGTTCAAGAAAAAAAGTTCGTTATTAGATAATCATCACCGTTTGGCAATTACCAATATTGCTATTGAAGACTATCCAAAATTAAAGGCTTCAGATATAGAATTTAAGCTTTCACAACCAAATTACACCGTAAATTCATTAGTGCATTTAGAAGAAAAATATCCAATGCATGAATTTTGTTTAATTATGGGCGAAGATAATTTGAAAGGTTTTCATAAATGGAAAAATTACGAAACTATTCTTCAAAATTATGAATTGTATGTATATCCAAGAATTTCTGAAGGAAGTACAGAAAACAAACTTTTAAAACACCCAAAAATTCATCAAGTAAACGCACCAATAGTTCAAGTTTCATCAACATTTATTCGAAAATCTATAAAAGAAAAAAAGGATATTAGAGCTATGTTAACACCAAGTGTTTGGAAATATATTGATGAAATGAATTTTTATAAGCATTAACTTTTAGCGTAGTTTTAACACTTTTTAGCAACCCAATTGAAATTATTGAAACAAATTTTCGTTGTATATTTGTTTTATTCAAAGTATGGCAAAAGAACAGAAAGATAAAGGAAAATTTAGGCGTAAATTAATTAATAAATATCGTTTGGTAATTATTAATGAAGACACCTTTGAAGAGCGATTGACATTTAGATTAACACGATTAAATGTGTTTATTTTTGGAACCCTTTTTTCAATTATATTAATTACAGGTACTATTTTTTTAATTGCATTTACTCCTTTAAGAGAATATATTCCAGGTTATTCTTCAACAAAATTAAAACGAGAAGCCACACAATTAGTTTATAAAGTAGATTCTTTAGAACAAGTTTTAGAGGTTAATAATTTATATATTGATAAAGTAAGAGAGTTGCTAACAGGTAAAATTTCTGAAGTGCAATTTGATAAAGATTCTGTTTTAGAAACCATTCATTACGATAAGGATTCTATGAATTTAAATCCAAGTGAAGCAGATTTAGATTTTAGATCAGATATTGAAAGTGAAGATAGATATAGTATTTTTAATGAAGCTACGAAAGATGTAGATATTGTGTTTTTTGCACCAGTTTCAGGAACTTTAACAGATAGATACAATCCTAAAAAAAAGCATTTTGCTGTAGATATTGCAGTTGAAACCAATACGCCAGTAAAAAGTGTAGCTGATGGTACTGTTATTTTTGCTGAGTGGACCGCCCAAACAGGTCATGTAATAATTGTTGAACACACCGGAGGTTTTATTTCTATTTACAAGCACAATACGGCGTTGCATAAACAGCAAGGAGATTTGGTAAAATCTGGTGAAGTAATTGCTTCAGCAGGTGATACAGGTGAATTAAGTACAGGGCCACATTTGCATTTTGAATTATGGAATGAAGGATACCCTGTAAATCCAATTAATTATATTGATTTTGAATAATGAATATTAAATCAATTTTAGCAAAACCATTTGCAAAAACAGTTGTTGCAAAAATTTACAGACAAAGTAACAATGCTGTAAAAGTGCAACAAAATTTAATGCAAAAGTTACTGTCTCAAGCAGCACATACTGCTTTTGGTAAAGATCATAATTTTAGTGAAATAAAATCATACGAAGACTTTAAAAAGGAAGTGCCTATTTGTGATTATGAAGCTTTAAAACCTTATGTAGAAAGAGTTGTAAACGGAGAAAAAGATGTGTTATGGAAAGGGCAACCTTTGTATTTTGCAAAAACATCAGGTACCACTTCAGGTATAAAGTATATTCCGTTAACCAAAGAATCTATGCCAACGCATATTTCGGGAGCTAAAAATGCATTATTACATTATATTGATGAAACACAAAACGCCGATTTTTTAGGCGGAAAAATGATTTTTTTACAAGGAAGTCCTGAATTAGGTGATACAAATGGAATTAAAACAGGGAGACTTTCAGGAATTTCAGCACATTACGTACCTAAGTATTTAATGAAAAACCGTTTGCCAAGCTGGGAAACCAACTGCATTGAAGATTGGGAAACTAAAGTTGAAGCTGTTATTGATGAAACCATTCATGAAAATATGACCTTAATAGGTGGAATTCCATCTTGGGTTCAAATGTATTTTGAACGCATTGTAGAACGCACAGGGAAAAAGGTTGGAGAAGTTTTTCCAAACTTTAATTTGTTTGTGTACGGTGGTGTAAATTATGAACCATATCGTAATAAATTTGAAGATTTAATAGGGAGAAAAGTAGATGCTATTGAATTGTATCCAGCTTCAGAAGGTTTTATCTCATATCAAGATTCACAAGATGAAAATGGTATGTTATTGCTGGTAAATAATGGTATTTTCTATGAATTTATTCCTTCCGAAGAATTTTTTGATGAAAACCCAACACGTATTTCAATAGCAAATGTTGAGGTTGGTGTAAATTATGTGATTATTTTAAATACCAATGCCGGCCTTTGGGGTTACAATATTGGTGATACTGTTGAATTTGTATCGTTAAATCCACCAAGAATTGTAGTCACAGGAAGAATAAAACACTTTATTTCTGCATTTGGAGAGCATGTAATTGGGAAAGAAGTAGAAAGAGCCATTAATAGCCAAACAGAAAACACATCTATAAGCATAAATGAGTTTACTGTAGCGCCTCAAATTACGCCTGTAGCAGGTTTACCTTACCACGAATGGTTTATTGAGTTTGAAAATGAACCTGAAGATTTAATGGTTTTCGCTCAAAAAATTGATGAATCATTACAACAACAAAACACGTATTATTTTGATTTAATTTCGGGTAAAGTGTTACAGCCGTTAAAAATTACGGTTATTGAAAAAGGAGGCTTTAATAATTATATGAAATCTGTTGGAAAATTAGGTGGTCAAAACAAAGTACCACGTTTATCTAACGATAGAAAAATAGCAGATGAATTATCAAAATTTCAACAAAAATGATTGTAAAGTCAGTAAATATTGGAGAAAGAAAAGAAATTAATTACAAAGGTAAAATTGTAACAACAGGTATTTTTAAACAGCCTGTAAATAAGGCAATTTTTTTAGGAAAAGAAGATGTGGAGAATGATGCTGTAATTGATAGACGCTATCACGGAGGAATTGAAAAAGCTGTATACGCGTATTCAGAAAATCATTATGCATATTGGAAAGAACTGTACCCCAATTTAGATTGGCATTATGGAATGTTTGGTGAAAATTTAACCATTACAAATTTAGAAGAAACACAAATTTTTGTTGGAAGTCAGTATAAATTGGGAGAAACTATACTTGAGGTTACAAAGCCCAGAGAACCTTGTTCTAAGTTGGGTATTGTGTTTGGCACACAAAAAGTGGTGAAACAATTTTGGAATTCAACTAAAAGTGGTGTTTACTTTAAAGTGTTGCAAACCGGAAATGTAAAAACAGGCGACGCACTTGTATTGTTAAAAAAAGCGGAAAATACACCTAGTATTTCAGCTGTGTATGAAACTAAAAAGTAGGTTTAAAAACATATTAAAATAAAAAAGGGTTCGCAATTGCGAACCCTTCTTCGTTAATCAAAGAAAGTTTGGTTTATTTCTTAGACAGTAAATCTCTTATTTCAGCTAATAACTCTTCTTGAGAAGGTCCTTTTGGCTCTTCAGGAGCTGGTTCTTCTTCAACTTTATTTAAATTATTTAACTTGTTAACACCTTTTACAACCATAAACATTACAAAAGCAACAATTACAAAGTCAATAACGTTAGTTAAAAAATCTCCGTATAATAAGGCTACTTCACCTGTAACTTTTCCAGCTTCATCTGCAATTCCATCTTTTAATATGTATTTCAAATCTTTGAAGTTTGCATTGAAAATTAATCCAATAATTGGAGATACAATTCCTCCTGTAAATGATGTTACAACACTTTTAAAGGCTGCACCCATTACAAAACCAACTGCAATATCAACAAGGTTTCCCTTCATTGCAAATTCCTTAAATTCTTTTAGCATTCCCATATTTAATATTATTAATAAATTTTAGTGCCGCTAATGTAGTAAAAAAAAAGGAGTTGTTAAAATTATGTTAACTTCCTGTTTATTCTCTGTGAAATAGCGGTTAATAATTCGTATGGAATTGTGTTCGATTTTTTAGCTAAATCTTCTATATGTTCTTGATTTTTATAAATAAGTACAGTGTCTCCTTCACTGCAATTAATGTTGGTAACATCTACCATAATCATATCCATACAAACATTTCCAATAATTGGTGCTATTTTATTGTGAATGTAAACGTATCCAATACCGTTTCCAAGTTGTCTTGAAATTCCATCAGCATGACCAATAGGAATTGTGGCTGATTTTATAGTTTTTTTGGCTTTAAAAGCTCTATTATAGCCCACTGTTTCTCCTTGTTGAATAGTATGAATTTGTGAAATAACAGAACTTAATGATAGAACATTTTTTAAGTTACTTGTTTCTTTGTGGCTGTTTCCAAAACCATACAAGCCAATTCCTAAGCGTACCAAGTCAAATTGTGCTTCTTCAGCATAATTTAAAATGCCCGATGTGTTTAGCATATGTAGAAAAGGAGTATTGTGCAATTTCGAGATTATTTCAGAAGAAATATTTTTAAACAAATTTATTTGCTGTAAGGTAAAAGTGCGCTCATTTAAATCTTCACTAGCTGCAATATGTGAAAATATGGAACAAACTTCAACTTGTTGCTGGTTATTTAAAGTAGTAATAAGTGATGGAATGTCTTTTTGAGAAAAGCCCAATCTATTTAAGCCTGTATTAAATTTTAAATGAATAGGATAGTTGCTTAAATTTTTTGCCTTTGCAATTGTAATAAAATCATGTAATAATGCACTCGCATAAATATTAGGCTCTAAACAATGCTCAATTATTTTAGCTAAGTTTTGCTTTTGTGGGTGTAATACTAATATAGGCGTTTTAATACCAGCATTTCTTAAAGCAATGCCTTCATCTACGTAAGCAACGGCAAAGTAATCTACTTTTGAAGCAAGATGTTTTGCAATTTTTGCGGCGCTACTACCATATCCAAAAGCTTTAACAACCACTAATAATTTGGTTGTGTTTTTTAGTTTAGACTTAAAATAGTTTACATTAAAATCAATGGCGTTTAAGTCAATATTTAGAACAGAAACGTGATTATTTTCCATTGTTGCGTTGTTGTTCAGCTTTTTTAATTTTTTCTTCCTGAATGGCTTTGTAGTAAGCAGCTCTACTTAAAGGCTCGTACTCTTGTGTTTCACCTAATAAAACAAGTTCATCACTTGCAGCGGTTCTATGACTGTAATGTGCCAAATTTCCTGTTCTTGTACAAACGGCATGAACTTTTGTAACATATTCTGCAGTTGCCATTAATGCTGGCATTGGTCCAAACGGATTTCCTTTAAAATCCATATCTAAACCAGCAACAATTACACGTATACCACGGTTTGCCAAATCGTTGCAAACAGCAACTATTTCGTCATCAAAAAACTGAGCCTCATCAATTCCAACAACATCTACATCATTGGCTAAAATTCTAATATTTCCAGAAGCAGGTACAGGTGTTGATCTAATTTCATTGGCATCATGTGAAACTACTTTTTCATCATCATACCTAACATCAATGGCTGGTTTAAAAATTTCTACTTTTTGTTTGGCAAACTGTGCACGTTTTAATCTGCGAATTAGTTCTTCTGTTTTACCAGAGAACATAGAACCGCAAATTACTTCGATCCAGCCAAATTGTTCAATATGATTTACTGTATTTTCAAGAAACATTTCGTAATTTTATGCTTGAAAGATTATTGTTTTTAGTTTTCTACCAAATGCAATACATATATTATTATATTTTTTTACATTCGTTTATCATTAAATCTCAATGCGCGAAAGCACTTTTTTGAAATCATACAAATTTATTAAAAATAACACATCAAAAACTATTTAATATTTCAACTTATGCACAAAAAATTAGAAGCTGAATTGGTAAGTCTGGCACACAGTATTTTACAAGAGAAAAATATTGAAGATGTAAATGTTTTACATGAAAAAGCACGCCATATTTACGAAAAGCTTTCAGTATTAAAATTTGTAAACGCCAATATAAACGAAGCGTTGATAGCTGTTGAAGCTGAAGATGAGGTATTTTCTGAAGCAAAAAATGTTGAAGTTGAAAACACCATGAAGGTTGTACCTGAAACAGTTACAATTGAAGAAACGGTTGATGTTGTTAAAGAAGTTACTGAAGAAATAGTAGTAGAGAAGGTTAAAGAAACGATTGAAGAAGTAGATGAGGAAATTTCTAATGTTACTGAAACTGAGAAAACAAATTCTGAAGAAACAGCTATAGAAGACAAAGAAGTGTTAACTGAGGCGCAAGTTGAAGCTATTTTTGGAAACGCTGATGAGCCAATAAAAGATGATGTTAGAGATTTACAATCTACTTTATTTTCTTTAGAAGATGAATTTAAAGATGCTATTTCTGCTGATGTAGCTACAGATCTTTTTACAAAAGCCACCAAAGAAAATCCTGTGGTTGAAGAACCAAAAGAACCGGTAGCACCAAAAGCACGCTCTTTAAATGATACAATTTTTAGTAGTAACTTACAGGTTGGGTTGAATGATAGAATTGCATTTGTAAAACATTTGTTTGAAGGAAGTCAAGAAGATTTTAACCGTGTTTTATCACAGTTAAATTCATTTAAAACTGAAGCTGAAGCCAAAGAATTTTTACAAGATTTTGTAAAGTTAGATTATGATTGGAGTGAGAAAGAAGAATATGAGGCACGTTTTATGACGATTATTGAACGGAAATTTTTATAAGTAGAATGAACTATGAATTGCTAGAAAAAGAATTACAAAAAAGAACTAAATTAGCGTATACTTGGAAAACAAAACAAACTGATATATTAGATAAAGAAACCAACTTTATTTATAAAACAGCATCTTTTAATAAGGTTTTAGAGAAAATTGATACTCTTTTTAAAAAGCAACCAACGTATAGTAATTTAAAAAATTACGCCTTAAATCGTTGGTTTAATTTTTGGTCAGCCAAAGCGGTTGAACATATTTTTTGCGAGCATTCAAGCGTGCAAGCACATAAAAACTCAAAAGATAAGTATGTAGATTTTTTTATTTCAAACATACCATTTGACCATAAAACTACCGTTTTTCCAAAAGGCTTTCAAAAATCAATTCCATACGCAATTACTCATAAACATGAACTAATAAGTTGGTTGTATAACAACCAAAGTCAACAACAGCGCAAACATTATAAAAATAGACTTTTTATTGTGCTTATTAATTTTGAAGAGCAAAATTCACATTGGAAATTAAAGGCAGAAATACTTTGGTTAAAAAGTCTCATTTCAACTTATTTAATTAATTTTGACAGTTCAAAATTACAGTGTTTTACCTTTAATAATGAAAAAGTGTACGCTGATGTAATTTGGGCAATTAAGTAAGAGTTAAACACATATTAAGTCAGATTTTTAACTCTAAATAAGGGAAATGCACGGTGAATTATATAGGTTCTAAACATAAATTATCTTCATTTTTAAAAAAAACAATTAAAGATACTGTTGGAAACAACTTATCTGAAATGGTGTTTTGTGATTTGTTTGCCGGAACCGGTATTGTTGGCCGAAATTTTAAACCTTTGGTAAAGCAAGTAATAGCCAATGATGTTGAATATTATAGTTATGTTTTAAATAGGCATTACATTGGAAATTATAAAGAAATAAATGCACAGCAATTTTTAAAGGTATTAAATAATTTAGAAGGAGAAGAAGGTTTTATTTTTCAAAATTATTGTGAAAATGGTAATGAAAACAGGCTGTATTTTTCTTCTGAAAATGGAAAAAAAATTGATGCAATTCGTAAAAAAATTGAGTTTTGGAAAACTTCAAACAAAATTAATGAAAACGAGTATTTTTACTTACTAACTTGTTTAATTGAAGCTGCAGATAAAGTAGCAAATACTGCTGCTGTTTATGGCGCTTATTTAAAGAAATTAAAAAAAACGGCACAAAAAACACTTCACTTGGTTCCTGCTAAATTTTCTACAACTGAAAATTCACATCAAGTTTTTAATGAAAATAGTAATAACCTAATTCAACATATAAAAGGAGATATTTTGTATTTAGATCCGCCTTATAATGCAAGGCAATACGGTGCAAATTATCATTTACTTACTACCATAGCCAAATACGATAACTTTACTCCGAAGGGAAAAACCGGCTTACGTAATTATTATAAATCTTCGTATTGTAAGAAAAATGAAGTGAAGATTTCTTTCGAGGATTTGATAAAAAATGCTAACTTTAAATACATTTTTTTAAGCTATAATAACGAAGGTTTAATGACTGAAAATGAGGTTGAAAACATTATGAGTTGCTATGGAAAATATAGCTTAAAAACAATTAATTACCAGCGGTTTAAAGCTGATAAATCAACAAATAGAAATCACAAAGCAACTTCAACAGTTGAATATTTACATATTTTAGAGAAACATGAACAATAATAATACTACCGCAAATTATATATTCTGTATGAAATGGGGCACTTTATATGGTGCTGAATACGTGAATAGATTGTACGCTATGGTTAAAAGGAATTTGACCTACGATTTTAAAATGGTTTGTTTTACCGATGATGAATCTGGAATTATTGATGAAGTACAATGTTACCCAATTCCTGAGGTTGAAATTCGTTCTAATTTACCAGAACGTATGTGGAAAAAATTAACCACATTAAAAGAAGACTTATATGGTTTAGAAGGGCGTGCATTATTTTTAGATTTAGATATTGTTATTGTTGATAATATTGATTGCTTTTTTGATGTTGAAGGAGAATTTAGAATAATTAAAGATCATAGTTGGAGAACTTGGAGAATTACCGGAAACTCTTCAGTGTATAGATTTGATATTGGAAAACATGGATATGTGTTTGAAAATTTTACAAATAATTTTGAAAAAGCCATTAAAGAGCATAGAAACGAGCAAGAGTTTTTAACGCATCAAATAAACGATAAAGGTAAATTACAGTATTGGCCAAAAGAATGGTGTCCTAGTTATAAATATGACTGTAATTCACGTTTTCCTATTTCAATTTGGAAAAAACCTACAATTCCTAAAGGTGCAAAAATTATTATTTTCCATGGTGAAATTAATCCGCACAAAGCCATTGTTGGTGGGCAAGGAAAATGGTACAGATATGTGCAAGCAGCACCTTGGGTTGCTGATTATTGGAAATAAGAGGAGACAATATTAGAGCATAAAAAAAGCCTTTTCAAATTTTGAAAAGGCTTTTTTAGTTTTTTAACTACGATGTTATTTTGCTTCCTTTTTTGAAAAAGTATACGTAATACCAAAGTTAATACCAAAAGAAGAATATGGTGCTACTGATGATAATGCTTTTGAAGGATCATCATTAGGTTCAGCTAAAGAGTCTACATACTCAACTTTTGTAGGTGCATAAATTGTTCCAAATACAGGGTGTTCTAATGGAGCATCACCTAAATTCCAAGTCATTGAAGGAACATCAACTCCAACTATTGCAGCTGGTACTGCAGGTGTTGTAATTGTTAACTCTGCAAATTCTGAAGTGTCTCTTGTAACGTTTATTCCTAAATATTCTAATTCAGCAAATAAGTTTAAGTTTTCTGTCAATTTGTATTTGTAACCAAATGCTGCAGTAAACCCTAATGGTGGTCTACCGTGATATTCATTAATACCTTCAGTCATAATTGGCGCAATACCATACGCATTTAATGGTGTGTTAGTTTCTCTAGTAAATGTTGCTTCAGTTTTACCTCCTAATTTAGAAATTACACCAATTTTTCCGTAAAAGCTTTCGTTAAAATTGTACGTTAAAGCAAGGTTAATACCAAATGCTTCTGCATGCGCTTTACCATTTGTGTATTCACTAATTTCACCTGCGTCATTTGTTTCGTAAGAAGAAATATTTTGGTCTGCACCACTTAAGTAACCAAATGCTAATTCAACACCAAACATTTTGTTAAAAAAATAACCTCCTCTAATTTGTGTGTTAAAGCCTTCACCGTAACTTCCATAATGGTTAGTAGCTTCATCTTGTGCTGCGTTTAACGAGGTTCCTGTTAAAATTCCTGCTGATCCCATGCTATATCCTCCACTAGCGGACACATAGAACTGAGCAAATGCTACATTAATAGAGCAAAATGCGATAAGTAATAATAATGATTTTCTCATAATTTCATTTAATTTAAGTTTGTTTAGTTCTCCAAAAATAGATTTTAATTTTAGAAATAAAAATAAAACTGCTTATTTATAAGGATTTTACATTAAACTAATTGATTTTGAGTGTATTATATTGGTTAAGAAACTTATGTTTCTAACGGATTAATGAATGATTTACTATAAACTCACTAGTTTTTTAGTGTTTCCAACTAAAACTTCAGTGTTGTTTACTATTACTGGGCGCTTTAAAAAAGTATACTCATCTAAAATAAGTTGTCTATAATCTTGCTCAGTTAATGTTTGATTTTTTAAATCCATTTCTTTGTATTTTTTAGCCCGTCTGCTAAATAAAACCTCGTAACTATTTGTTAGTTTGTGTAACTCTTCTAATTGCTGAACTGTTATAGGTTCTGTTTTTATTTCTTGTAAAATATAGGTTGAAGTATCCATTTCTTTTAAAATTCTTCTACAAGTATCACAAGTTTTTAGGTAGTATATTTTTTTCATTTTATTTAAATATTTGAATTCATGTAAAATTAAGATGTTTTCTTTTAAATTTGATTTTTTTTAATTTAAAAACAGAAATTCATGCAAAAGCGATTTGACACTTTATTAAAATCAAGGCAATTAATGTTAAAAGTAATTGAAAATACTTCAAATGAGCAGTTAAATAAAATTCCAACAGGGTTTAAAAATAATATTGCTTGGAACATTGCACATTTGGTGGTAACACAGCAATTGTTATGTTATAAATTATCAGGCTTAGACTGTAAGGTTTCTGATGAGGTTATTCGAAATTTTCAAAAAGGATCAGCACCTAGTTACGAGGTATCTTCAGAAGAGTTTGAAGTTATAAAAAAGCAGTTTTTACAATTTCCAGTTGTTTTAGATGAAGATTATGCAAAAGGAATTTTTAAAAATTATACCAAATATACTACAAGTGTAAACGTAACATTGAAATCTATTGATGATGCTATAGATTTTAATTTATTACATGAAGGTATTCACTTAGGTGTCATACTTCAGCTGTTGAAGTTTGTATAGGTTTTTTGTGACTGGGTATTTTAATTAAGGTAATAAACGTAACCAACGTGAACCCAAAGTAGCCAGTCATTATATTTGTTTGCAGGGTCATCTTTTGCATTTAAACCGTCAACCCAATCTGTAAAAAAATATTGCCATCTAGATTCTATTAGAATATCTGAGTATTCACCTATTTTAAGTCTTGTTCCTATTCCACCTGTTAATGATCCTGTAAAACCTGATGAAGTGTCAACAGTTCCTGGTTCAGCCCATTTAGGATATAAAACCGAAGGATCTTCTGTCCAATCACCTAAATCAGACGTTAAAGAAGGGTTGTAAAAATCGGCCATTAATCCAAGGCTTACATATGGTGAAAATTTTAATCTATCAATTCTTCGAGATCCAAAATCAACAATGTCTACAATATGAAACTCCATTTGCGCACCTAAATTAAATAATTGTGCAGTACCGTGCATGGCTCGCAATTGCTCACCTGCATAAGAATCTGTTTCAGCCCATTCTCCAAAATGTTCTAAATCTGCAGACATATATGAAAACTCTGCTCGAACTCTAAAATGTTCTTGAAAGTAATTTGTTCTTTGATTCCATTTGTAGCGGTAATCTGTGAAGTTTAAGTAATAAATAACACCCAATCCTAATCCAACATTACCACCAACATTTGCTTGAAAATTATGTCGTTGTCCATAATCTGTTGTAAAAGAAGCGGAACCAATAATAACACCAAGTTCATGACTGCTTTTATCTTGTGCAAAAGAAGTTGTTATATAAAAACAACATAGCAAAGTAATTAATATTTTTAGGGCTTTGTTTTTCAAAAGTGTATAAATGATGTCAAATGTAACAAAATCTTTATGAATAATTAAAACCTTTACAAATAAGCTGTTATTTTAGTTGAAAAGTTTCGTTATCATCCCAATTTGCTCGTAATTCTATTAATTTATTAAAATATAGTACTTTTTCAGGTTGAGTTTTCATTAAATAATTTCCGGTATCCCATTTTCCATTTTCATTATCATCAAAAATTGCTCTAATAATATAGTTTTTAGGTAGTAAATATTTAAATGAAAGCAGTTGGTTACTGTTAATTTTTTTAGAAGCAATTATTTCATCTTTTTCGGTAATTACTTCAATAATTACGGGTGAAGTTACATTGGTAATCTGTAAATTAATTACACCGTAATCTTCAGGTTTTTTTGTTGTTAAATTGTATACCAGTGTGTCATTTGTGTTTCCAAAAACATCAAAAAGGGCTTCTGGTAGTATGTTTATTTTATAGTTTTGTTCAAATTTTTTGTTGAAATTTAAATACAATTCGTTTTTGTAAGTACTAATAAAACTATGAAAAGGTACTGCAAGAGTATCTTTATCTACTATTGAAACTTTGGTAGTGTCAATTTTTGAAATAGGAATGCTTGTTTTAATAGCAAAAGTATCTCTTGGGTTTAAAGTTGCATTTATTGTACTTTTAATGAATAATGAATCTTTTTTCTTAGACTTTAGTTTTACTGTTATTGTGTCTTTGAAATTTAAGTTTGTAACTTCAAAAATTAAAGAATCTTTCTCTGTTTCTTGAAACCAGTAGCTTAAGGTGTCTTTGTCTTTTTCAAAAGCAATTTCTGGTTTAAAACTTTCAGGAAGTGTATCTAGTAATTTAACAGCTAAATTTGTTTTATCACCTTCATAACCAAATACAATATGACCTTTTGTTGTTTCAATGGCTCTAATTAATCTAAAATCATTTATTTCTTTAAGTAAAGAAATTTGAAAGGTTGTGTCATTTGGTAAGGTAATAAGGTTCTTGTGAAAACCAATTTTATCTTGTCGTGGGCTGTAAATATAATCGTTGTTTGGTTGTTTTAAGGCCATTAACAAGTACTTACCTTCTTTTAAATTGGTCAACTCAAAATTTGTACTATCTAAAGTGCTGGTAACATAGGTTGGTTTTTCTTTGTACACAATAGAATCATTAAATGTTGAATCTACTCTATAAAGCATTACTAAAATTTCACTGTCTGTTTTACGGCTAAAAGCATCTGTAATATCTCCAGATAGTTTTAAAGAATCTAAGTGTTTTCCTGTTGAAAAAACATACTTAAAACTCTCAATCATATTTCCTTCGTTATTATCAACAATACTATTTCCAAAGTTAATAGTGTACGTGGTATTTTCTTTTAAAGTATCAAAAAGTTTAATAGTAATAACTTTACTGGCTGTACCAACAGGTGTTATTTCTGGTTTGTTTTTTAGAGGAGGAGAAATAATTAGTTTCTTATTTAAATCTTTAAACTTTATATACTCGTCAAAAAATATTTTAATTCTTGTAGCGCTAAATTCAACACTTTCTTGAGACGGCGTAGCGCTCACTAATATTGGTGGAATTTCATCTATTTCACCACCAGTAGGTCGTCCTCTTTTAGCGCAACTTGTAAAAGAAAGTACTAGAAAAGCAAAAATTAAAAATTTAAAAAAGTGATATTTCATACTATAAATTTAATGCAAAATAACAATTTATTTATTTAGTGTATGCCATACAAGCAATACTAATTTTGATATTTTTTGTTTTTTCAAAAGCAGTACAGCAAGCTACAAGTGTAGCTCCTGTGGTTATAATATCATCAATTAATAAAATATGTTTATTCTCTAGTGTTTTTTCATTGGCAACAAAAAACAATTCTTGTACATTTTCCCATCTATTAAAACGTAGTTTTTTAGTTTGTGTATTTGTAAAAGAAATACGGGACAACACATTTTCTTGAAAGGGAATATTTAGGGTTTTACTCAAACTATTTCCAAAGGTTGTTACTTGGTTGTAACCTCTAGTTTTTAATTTTTTTTGATGTAGTGGAACAGGTATAATTATATCAATAGTTGAAAATCTAGTGCTTTTTGCCAATTCGCTACCTAACCAATTTCCTAATAATGTACCAACTTGCTGTTGGTTTTTATATTTTAAATGGTGTAATAGATTTTGAATATTTCCTTTTTTAAAAAAATAAAATAAGGCAGTAGCAGCTTCAATTTGAGTTCTTCCGTAAAACGATTTCTCAATCAAGTTGTCTTTTTCTACTGTGAAGTTTGTTAAAGGTAAATCGTGTCTACACTGTAAGCAAATAACAGTTTCATTAGTAGTTAATGCCTTATTACAGCATAAACATAGCTCAGGATAAAATAATTCATAAATGTTTTTTAAAAAATTCATAGCAGTATATTTTTAAAAACGTGTAATTTATAACAAAAATTGTGGATTTTATTAGTTGGAAGTCAATTAATTATGTTTGTTGAAGGTTTTTTACTAATTTTAGTATTCCTCATAAAAAACAAATCACCTCAAATTTTTTGCCCTAAATTGTAATTAATTGCTATAAATTGCGTTCAATTATAAACCCTAAAATTTAAGTGATGGAACAAACAAAAAAATCGAATAATAAAATTATAATAATTGCACTTGGAGCATTGTTATTAGCTGCGTTGGTGTATACTTTTTATACTGCTGGTGAGCATAAAAAATTAACCAACGCCATTGAAGAAGAAAAGCAAGAAATAGCGTCTAATTTAGACAATATGATTGTTAAATATGAAGATGCTATTGGAGAAAACACTTCTATGTCTAATGAATTGGCATTAGAAAGAGATAAAATTATACTGCTTAGAGATTCTATTAAAGGTTTAAAAGCTACCAATTATAGTTTAATACGTCGTTATAGAAAACAAATTGAAAAGTTAGAAGCTGACAATTTAGAGTTATTTCAAATGAATGATGAATTAACAAAGAAAAACGAGTTGTTATCACAAAATTTAGACAGTGTAAATACACAATTTACCAATCAAGTAGCTAAAAACGAGGATTTATCTGCTGAAAATATGAAATTAGGTCAAAAAGTAGCTATTGGTTCTATTTTAAAAGTAGATGCTGTAAAAGTATTGGCAATGCGCGAAAGATCTAGCGGTAAATTAGTTGAAACAAAAAGATCTAAAAATACTGATGCTTTTAGAATTAATTTTGCTATTTCAAAAAATGAAATTGCTGAACAAGGTGAGCGTAGTGTATATATTCAAGTTGTAGATTCACAAGGAAATACACTTGCAAATAAAGGAGAATTAGTGTTGTTAGACGAAAGTACTATTACTTATAGTGATAGAACATTGGTTGAATATTTAAATAAAGAAGTTTCTATAATTTCTTTAGTTGAGGTAAACAGCAACAACATAAAAAAAGGAACTTATACGGTGAACGTGTATATAGATAATTTGCTTGCAAAGTCAGGTATTGTTACCTTAAAATAAAAAGGCAACTCCAATTTAATGTTATTTAATGTTAATGTGGGTGGAAATAGTTTCGGCTATTTCCACCTTTTTTGTTTTATAGTACTAAAAGCTTTACTATTTTTGCAGCATGGCAAATCAAGATGATAAATTTAAAAAAGTAATTTCACACGCAAAGGAATACGGTTATGTATTTCAATCAAGTGAAATTTACGACGGTTTGAGCGCAGTATATGACTATGCTCAAAATGGTGTAGAGTTAAAGAAAAACATTAGAGAGTACTGGTGGAAGGCGATGGTGCAAATGAATGAAAATATTGTTGGACTAGATGCTGCAATATTTATGCACCCAACAACTTGGAAAGCTTCAGGCCATGTAGATGCTTTTAATGATCCTTTAATTGATAATAAAGATTCTAAAAAAAGATATAGAGCTGATGTTTTAATTGAAGACTATGTTGGAAAATTAGATGCTAAAATTGAAAAAGAAGTAGCAAAAGCAGCCAAACGTTTTGGAGAAGCTTTTGATAAAGCAGAATTTTTAGCTACCAATGCACGTGTTGTTGGTTATAAAGAAAAAGGAGAGGCTATTTTACAAAGAATGGGACAATCTTTAGAAAAAGAAGATTTGGCTGATGTAAAATTGTTAATTGAAGAATTAGGAATAGGATGCCCTGTTTCGGGTTCAAAAAATTGGACAGATGTAAAGCAATTCAATTTAATGTTTGGAACTAAATTGGGTGCTTCTGCAGATACTGCAATGGATTTATATTTACGTCCAGAAACAGCACAAGGTATTTTTGTAAACTTCTCAAATGTGCAAAAAACTGGAAGGATGAAAATTCCTTTTGGAATTGCTCAAACAGGAAAAGCATTTAGAAACGAAATAGTTGCACGTCAGTTTATTTTCCGTATGCGTGAATTTGAACAAATGGAAATGCAATTTTTTGTGCGTCCTGGTACTCAAAAAGAATGGTACGAGCAGTGGAAAGAAACGCGTTTAAAATGGCACCTTTCTTTGGGAATGGGTGAAAATAATTACCGTTTTCATGACCACGATAAATTAGCACATTATGCTGATGCCGCTGCTGATATTGAATTTAGATTTCCTTTCGGATTTAAAGAATTAGAAGGAATTCACTCACGTACAGATTTTGATTTAAAAGCTCACGAAGAACATTCAGGAAAAAAAATACAATATTTTGACCCTGAAATTAACGAGCGTTATGTGCCTTATGTTGTAGAAACTTCTATTGGTTTAGACCGTATGTTTTTAGCTGTTTTCTCAAATTCTTTACAAGAAGAAGAATTAGAAAATGGTACGTCAAGAACTGTTTTAAAGTTACCTGCAGTGTTAGCACCAACAAAAGCGGCGATTTTACCGTTGGTTAAAAAAGATGGATTGCCAGAAATTGCAAAAAAAATAGTTGAAGATTTAAAGTGGGATTTCAATGTGGCATACGATGAAAAAGATGCTGTTGGAAGACGTTATAGAAGACAAGATGCCAACGGAACACCATTTTGTATTACAGTTGATCACGATACGTTGACAGATGATGCTGTAACTATTCGTCATAGAGATACTATGGAACAACAACGTGTAAAAATTTCTGATTTAAAAGAAATTATTAAACAAGAAGTTGATATAAAAAACTGGTTGCTAAAAATGTAATTTTTAGTAAAAAGCAAGCATAAAAAAACTCCGAAGATTTGTCTTCGGAGTTTTTTTTATATGTGAAAGTAAATTAAAGTCTGTACCCAATACTTACTCCAACTCTTGGAACAATTGAAGGAGATAAAGAGTCAAATAAATTTCTACCCAATCCACCATAAATATCAATTACAAAGCCTTTAGGAGAAACATATTTTGAACCTACCGAAACACCTAATGCGGCATCTGTATAATTTTCATAAATATCAACACCGTCGTTAGATACTTTTTCATCTCCACTGTTTATACCTAAAAAAACTTCTCCAAAAAAGTTCCAATTTGTGTTTGAAGGAAAATGATGGCGAAAATATGGTGTAAACATTGTTTTTTCATTATAGCTAAAGCTGGCATCATCATCTAAATTAAATAATGCTGAAACACCAATTGAAGATTCATTGTTTAAAAAATGTTCAAAGGAAACATCAATAGATTTTAAAATTAAACCATCAAAAATGTCAAATTTAATTTCGTTTTGGGCTTGACCAAATGTACATGTTAGTAGTGTAAAAGCAACTAATAGTTTTTTCATTGTATTTTTTTATATTAATTTTAATTAGAATCTTTTTCCAACAGAAACACCAAACCTTGGTACAAATTCATAGTTATCGCTGTTGTAATAATCATTATTGTTAAATAAATTACGACCAATACCACCGTAAATTTCAAAAATAAAACCACTACTTGTTAAAAATTTACCTCCAACAGCAATTCCCAAAGCAAAGTTTGTATTTTTTTCAAAGTTGTTATTGTTTTCATAATAAACATCGCTGTTTGGATCAGCAACATCGTAATAGTAAATTGCGTAATGCTCTTCTGTAACATTTAACATTCCAAATCCTTCCACAAAAAAACCAGCGGTTCTTTTCTTTCCAAAGTAAAAACGATAATAAGGTGTAAAAGCAAATTTAAAATCTATGTCGTTATCAATAGCATATAAAATTGAAGCACCTACACTAGATTCTTCGTTTATAAGATATTCATAACTAACTTCAGGCATTCCTCCAATTAAGTAAGCAACATTCAGCTTAATTTCACTGCGAGAAAGCGGCTCTTCATTTTGTGAAAAGGCATTTAAAAACACGCATAAAAAAGCGGTTGTTGCAATAAATTTTTTCATAAAAACTTAATTTGTGGAGGCAAAAATAATAGCATTCAGGTAACAAAGCTAATATTTGTGGTTAAAAATATATTTTTAACACTAATACAAGTGTAGAATTATTTAAAAGAGTGATTGTTGAGGTGATGGATTTTCGTGTTCTAACAACCATTTTTTGCGCCATATTCCGCCAGCATATCCTGTTAAGGAGCCATCACTTCCAATAACACGGTGACAAGGAATTACTATCCAAATAGGGTTTTTCCCGTTTGCAGAAGCCACAGCTCTTATAGCTTTTACATCACCCATTTTTTTAGATTGTTCAAGATATGAACGTGTTTTTCCAAAGGGAATTGTGGTTAGTTCTTTCCAAACTTTTTGTTGAAATTCTGTTCCTTTTGGGTTTAATTTTACGGAGAATTCTGTTCTTGTTTTATTGAAATATTCATCTAATTGCTGCACGCATTCTTGCAAACAAATAGGTATAACTTTAGGAATTTCAATTTCAGTATCTATAACCGCTATTGAAGAAATTCCATCTTCATTTCCCGTAATTTTAGCTATACCTAAAGGTGTTTTGTAGTATGTAGTTTCACTAGATTCCAAAAACATCTTTTGAGTTTTTTGTAGTTATAGTAGCAACTTCTTCAGCTGATATTTTATAAATATCAGCTAATTTATCAACAACATTTGTAATGTAGCTAGTTTCGTTTCTTTTTCCTCTAAATGGTGTAGGTGCTAAATACGGAGCATCAGTTTCTACAACAATATGTTCTAGCGGAATTTCATTTAAAAACTGATCTATTTTTCCGTTTTTAAAAGTTACAACACCGCCAATGCCTAGTTTTAAATTATAGGAAATAGCTTTATTAGCTTGTTCTAAATTTCCTGTAAAACAATGAAAAACACCAAATAAATCACTTCCTTTTTCTTCCTCTAAAATTTCAAAAATTTCATCAAATGCATCTCTACAATGTATGGCAATTGGTAGTTTTTTTTCTTTTGCCCATTTAATTTGTTGTTTAAATGCGTGCTGTTGTTGTTTTAAAAAGGTTTTGTCCCAATACAAATCAATTCCAATTTCGCCAACAGCATAAAAAGTGCGTTGGTCTAGCCATTTTTTCACAAAAGCCAATTCTTTTTCTACATTTTCTTTTACGTGTGTAGGGTGTAAACCCATCATTAAAAAAGTGTTTTCAGGAAAATCTTTTTCTAAATTTAGCATAGATTCTAAAAAAGTAGAATCAATAGCAGGGATAAAAAAACGTGAAACGCCGGCATCTAAAGCGCGTTGAATTACGTCGTTTCTATCTTCGTCAAATTGGTCGCTATATAGGTGTGTATGTGTATCGGTAATAATCATGTTGCAAAAGTAGAGAATAACAATTATAAATTATAGAAGCCGCCAAAATTGTGGCGGCTTCCTTTTTGGCATGTTTCTTGCATTAACATAATTTTAACAGTTATCCAAAAGTATTTGTAAGCTATTAATTAAATTAATTCCACTCAACTAATTAATTGTTACAGAATACAAAAGGCTAACACAAAAACCTTTTCGTATGAAAGCAAAAAAACATCCAAAAGCAAATTTAGAGAATTACAGTAAATTATTTGCACAATTAGGCCTAGTATTAACATTAACCATTGTTTATGTTGTTATTCAAAGTAAAACATTTACCAATGATTTATTAGTATTGAACGATTCAAATGTTGTGTTTGAAGATGAAACTGATGCAATTATTGAATACCGAGTAGAACCGCCAAAAAAAGCACCAATTCCAAAAAAGGTTACTCTTGAAGTAGTGAAACAAGTTGAAAATGAAGCCGAAATAATAGAGTCATTCATAGATGTTGTTGATGTTGAATCGCCTGTTGAAATAAGTGATATTGTTGAAACAGAACCAGAAGAAGCTATTATTGAAGAAGTTCCATTTATTTTAATTGAAGATGCTCCTGAATTTCCTGGTTGCACTGGAACTAAAGAAGAAAAAAAAGCATGTTTTATTTCGCAAATAAGCAAGTTTGTGGGAGCGAATTTTGACGGTGGTTTGGCATCAGAGTTGGGTTTAGATCCTGGAGTTAAAAGAATTTCTGTTTTATTTAAAATAGATAAAGTTGGAAATATTGTTGATGTGCAGGCTAGAGCTCCTCATAAAAAATTACAAAAAGAAGCTATTAGAGTTGTAGCATTATTGCCAAAAATGGAGCCGGGGAAACAAAGAGGAAATCCTGTTACAGTAAAATATGCATTACCTATAGTGTTTAAAGTAGAGTAGTTTTAATGGCTGAAAAGTTTGGTGGAAGGCTTTTCAGCCTTTTTATGTAAATAGCAATTTTTCATGTTAAAAACTGTAAGTTTGCATAAAATAAGATGGTATGAATTTGAAGAATATTCTTTTAAGAAAAGGGTTTGTAAAAATAAAACTTAAAAAAATAAACACCAATCATTTTGAAATTAAGGCAAAGCTAAACGGTGTTAAAGGGCGTTTTATTTTAGATACAGGAGCTTCAAATTCTTGTGTTGATATTTCATTAGCTCATAAATTTAATTTACAGGTTGAAGATTCTGAAACAAAGGCTGCTGGTGCTGGTGCTATTGGAATGGAAACCAAAATTTCTTCACAAAATAAATTAGAATTAAAAAAATGGAATTTTAATAATTGCCACATTGTTTTGTTAGATTTAACTCACGTGAATACGGCTTTAACAGAACATGACGCAAAGGCAGTTCATGGAATTATTGGTGCTGATATTTTAGAAAAAGGAAGTGCTATAATTGATTATAATAAAAAATGTGTGTACCTAAAAAAGTTGGTGTACAAATTTTAATTGTTTAATAATAAAACAAAAATAGTTTACATATTAACCACTATCTTTGCACTATGGAAACAAATAGACAAAAAAAAATAGCAGGTGTTTTACAAAAAGATTTAGCTGATGTTTTACAACACGCTGCGCAGGATGGAATGAAAGGGGTGATCATATCTGTGACCAAAGTAAGTGTAACTTCAGATTTGGGGCAAGCAAAAGTTTTTTTAAGCGTATTTCCTCAATTAAAAAGAGAAATCATATTAAAAGGTGTTCAAGAAAATACATCAACTATACGTTATGAAATGGCAAAACGAACTCGAAATCAATTGCGCCGTATGCCAGAGCTTTCTTTTTTTATTGATGATAGTTTAGATTATATTGAAGATATTGATAATGCTTTAAAAGGGAAAGTAGATAACCCTATTAAAAATCCAGATATTTTAGACAAACGTCAAAAGCGATAATTTGAACTTTTCGCTATACATAGCAAAACGATATTTATTCTCAAAAAGTAGTAATAACACCATAAACATTATAACCTTAATTGCAACTATTGGTGTTATTGTTGGAACTTTAGCGCTGTTTATTGTGCTTTCGGGATTTTCAGGTTTAAGAGCTTTTAGTGTTGGTTTTTTAGATACTTCAGATCCAGATATTAAAATCTCATCCATTAAAGGGAAATCTTTTTTATTTACCAATGAAATTCAACAAATTATTGAAGATCAAAACGGAGTTGTTTCTTATTCAAAAGTAATTGAAGAACGTGCTTTTTTTGACTTTAAAAATAAAACCCATATTGCATATATAAAAGGTGTTGATGCTAATTATATGCAAGTAAATAGTGTAGATACAACAGTTTACATTGGTACTTGGTTAGATGAAAAAATACCATTAGGTGTAGTTGTAGGAAATCGTATTTCAAGTACTTTATCTTTAGGTGTTTTCGATTTTATTGACCCTTTAAAAATATATGTTCCAAAGCCTCAAAAAGGATATATTTCCAATCCTAAAAATGCATTGTCTCAAATAAATACACAACCTATTGGTATTTTTGCGTTGACAGATGAAATTGATAGAAAATTTGTGTTTATATCATTACCTCTTGCTCAGGATTTGTTGAGTTATCAGCCAAATCAAATTTCAGCCTTAGAGTTAAAGGTTGAAAACTTAAAAGACAGAAGTAAAGTAATTGAAGCTTTAAAAAGTAAGCTTGGTTCTAATTTTAGCATTAAAACAAGAGAACAGTTAAATGCTGTTTTTTATAAAATGTTGAATACAGAGAATTTAGCATCGTATTTAATTTTTACGTTAATTTTGGTTATTGCATTATTCAACGTAATTGGAGCCATTATTATGATGATTTTAGACAAGCAACACAATTTAAAAACCTTGTATAGTTTAGGGGCAACTATAAAAAATATAAAGCAAATATTTGTTTTACAAGGCTTTTTATTAACAGTTTTGGGATTGATAATTGGGCTTTCAGTTGGAACAATTCTAGTGTTACTTCAAAAAAAGTTTCACCTTTTTATGATTACACAAAACTTAGCGTATCCAGTTGAATTTACATTTGCAAATCTTTTTACGGTAATAATTACCATTCTTATTTTAGGTTATTTAGCTTCATTAATTGCAAGTAGCCGCATTTCTAAAAAATTAGTTGAATAAATAATTTATAGTTTTCTTTAAAGAATAAAATTATTGTTTTAAATTTACTAAGCTGTTATTCAGTGTGATAATAGCTATTTACTTCACCTCAAGACTTAAAGTACTTATCAAAGTATAAATAATAATTATCGTTATTTTTTATTGATAATTATATTTTATACTTAATTTGTTATAACTTAAAAAATAAAATTATGAGCGAATCAAAAGATGGTAAATGTCCAGTTGACCACAGTCAATTTATTCAAAAAGAAGAAACAAATATAGTTGGAAAATGTCCTGTAATGCATGGAGGAAATACATCAACAGATAAATCTGTTATGGATTGGTGGCCCAAAGCATTAAATTTAGATATTTTACACCAACACGATACAAAAACAAATCCATTAAAAGCAGATTTCAATTATCAAGAAGAATTAAAAAAATTAGATGTTGAAGCATTAAAAAAAGATGTTCACAATTTAATGACTGATAGTCAAGAATGGTGGCCTGCAGATTGGGGACATTATGGTGGATTAATGATTCGTATGGCTTGGCATTCTGCAGGTACATATAGAACAGCCGATGGACGCGGTGGAGGTGGAACCGGAAATCAGCGTTTTGCTCCTTTAAATTCTTGGCCAGATAACGTAAACTTAGACAAAGCAAGACGCTTGCTTTGGCCAATCAAGAAAAAATATGGAAACAAAGTAAGTTGGGCCGATTTAATTATTTTGGCTGGTACAATTGCTTATGAAAATATGGGCTTAAAAACTTTTGGTTTTGCTTTTGGACGTGAAGATATTTGGCATCCTGAACAAGATATTTATTGGGGAGCAGAGAAAGAGTGGTTAGCGCCAAGTGATAATAGATATGAAAGTTTAGAAAATCCGGCAACCATGGAAAATCCTTTGGCAGCTGTACAAATGGGATTGATTTATGTGAATCCTGAAGGAGTAAATGGTGTTCCTGATCCTTTAAAAACTGCAGAGCAAGTTCGTGAAACTTTCAAAAGAATGGCTATGAACGATGAGGAAACTGTTGCTTTAACTGCAGGTGGACATACTGTTGGAAAAACGCATGGAAATGGAGATGCAAGTGTGTTAGGTCCAGACCCTGAATCAGCAGGTGTTGAAGAACAAGGTTTGGGTTGGGCAAATCCTAATAAATCTGGGAAAGGTCGTTATACGGTAACAAGCGGATTAGAAGGTGCTTGGACAAGCGAGCCAACAAAATGGGATAACGGATTTTTTGAAATGTTATTTAAGCACGAATGGGAATTACGTAAAAGTCCGGCTGGTGCCTTACAATGGGAACCTAAAACTATAAAAGAAGAAGACAAACCTGTTGATGTTGAAGATTTTTCTATACGTCATAATCCTATGATGACTGATGCTGATATGGCAATGAAAGTAGACCCAATTTATAAAGAAATTTCATTGAAATTTATGAATGATTTTGATGCGTTTTCAGATGCTTTTGCACGTGCTTGGTTTAAGTTAACGCACCGTGATATGGGACCTAAATCGTGTTATTTTGGACCAGATGTTCCTCAAGAAGATTTAATTTGGCAAGATCCTATTCCAGCAGGGAAGAAGGAATATAATGTTGATGCGGTTAAAGAGAAAATTACTGCTTCAGGATTGAGTATTTCTGAAATGGTTGCAACTGCTTGGGATAGCGCAAGAACATTTAGAGGTTCAGACAAACGTGGTGGTGCAAATGGAGCAAGAATTAGATTGGCTCCTCAAAAAGATTGGGAAGGAAATGAGCCTGAAAAATTAACAAAAGTATTGGCTGTTTTAGAACCAATTGCAGCAGATTTTGGAATTAGTATTGCAGATACTATTGTGTTGGCAGGAAATGTGGGTGTTGAATTGGCAGCTAAAAATGCAGGCCTTAACATTACAGTTCCTTTTACAACTGGGCGAGGAGATGCAACGCAAGAAATGACCGATGTTGAATCTTTTGAACCTTTAGAACCAGTTGCTGATGGTTTTAGAAACTGGTTGAAAAAAGATTATATAGTAAGTCCAGAAGAATTATTGTTAGATCGTACCCAATTAATGGGCTTAACAGCTCCTGAAATGACTATTTTATTGGGTGGAATGCGTGTAATGGGAACCAATTATGATGCAGCAAAACACGGTGTGTTTACCAATAATGTTGGAGCGTTATCCAATGACTTTTTTGTTACCTTAACTGATATGGGTTACGCTTGGGAACCTCTAGAAAATGGATTGTATAATATTCGTTGTAAAAAAACTGGAACAGTTAAATTTACAGCAACTAGAGTTGATTTGGTATTTGGTTCAAATTCTGTGTTACGCTCGTATGCTGAATTTTATGCACAAGATGACAATAAAGAGCAATTTGTTCATGACTTTGTAAAAGCTTGGGTAAAAGTAATGAACGCAGATAGATTCGATTTAAAATAAGAGTGAATTTAATATAGTTAAAAGCAGTTTGATAGTTTCAAACTGCTTTTTTTTTGAACGTTATTTTAAAAAAGGTTAGTTCTCCATTTTAAATACATATAAAGTATTTAAATAGTCACTTACTACATAAACATGATTTTTATAAATGGCAATTCCTTCGCCTTTTAAAACACCTGTTTTATATTTTTTTAAAAGTTTTCCTTCTTTTGAGATTCTATAAATAGCTTTTGATTCATCGCTAATAATCCATAAGCAATCATTATTTTTATCGTAACAAATTCCTGAAACGTCATTGGCAAAACTTAAAGGATATTTGTTTTTAATGTTGCCTTTTAAACTCAACTCTAAAAGTTGTTTTGGTTCTTTTTCATTAATAGCAAACAGTCTTTTTTTTGAGCTGTCAAAACAAATTCCTTCCAATCCACTATTAGACTCTTCTTGTTTCCCTTTAATTTTATGTTTGTTTAAAAATTTCCCTTTAAAATTTAGGTAAATAAGTGAGCGTTTAGCTTCGTTAACAATAGCTATTTTTTTTAAGGAAGGAAGCGTAGTTATACCCTCTAAATCTTTATAATTTGTTTTAATTTTTTCAACAACTTCACCACTTAAAGTTGTTTTGTAAATGTTTCCATTTTGGTCGCTAACAATGTATAAATGCTTTTTGTATGCTGTAATTCCAGAAGGTTCGTCAATATTAAGTTTAATAGTGTCTACTAAATTTAATTCTGCCTGAGAAGTAGCTTTTGGAGAACATCCAAAAAATAGGGTAGCAATTAGCATAAAAAGAAAAACATGTTTCACAAATTAAAATTATGAAAATTTCTCTAAAACTTCATCAAAAGTATCAAAAACATCTTGTGCTAAATCAGAAGTTACCATTTTTAAACGGTATTCTTTAAAATGCGGAATTCCTTTAAAATAATTGGTGTAATGTCTTCTAGTTTCCATAACGCCAACAATTTCACTTTCTTTCCAGTCAATTTCCATTTGTAAGTGGCGTTTTGCCATTTCAACACGCTCAGCAATAGTTACTTTTGGTAGGTGTTCACCGGTTTCAATAAAATGTTTAACTTGTTTAAAAAACCACGGATTTCCAATGCTTGCACGGCCAATCATAGCTCCGTCTAAGCCATATTTATCACGCATTTCAACAGCACGTTCAGGAGTGTTTACATCTCCATTTCCAAATACAGGAATATGCATTCTCGAGTTGTTTTTTACCTCAGCAATAGGTTTCCAATTGGCATCACCTTTATACATTTGTGCACGCGTACGACCGTGAATTGAAATAGCAGCACAGCCCACATCTTGCAAGCGCTCCGCAACTTCTACAATTTTTATAGACGACTCATCCCAACCCAAACGCGTTTTTACGGTCACAGGTAAATTGGTGTGTTTTACCATAGCGTCGGTCAACTTCACCATTAAATCAATATCCTTTAAAATTCCAGCTCCAGCACCTTTGCTCACTACTTTTTTAACCGGGCAACCAAAATTAATATCAATAATATCTGGTTTCGATTGTTCAACAATTTCAACCGTACGCAACATAGATTCTAAATTAGCGCCAAAAATTTGAATTCCAACCGGGCGTTCTTTTTCGTAAATGTCCAGCTTTTTTCTACTTTTTGCAGCGTCTCTAATCAAGCCTTCGCTCGAAATAAATTCAGTATAAACCACATCTGCCCCTTGTTCTTTGCACAACGCTCTAAACGGTGGGTCACTCACATCTTCCATTGGAGCTAACAACAACGGAAACTCACATAATTCTATATCTCCTATTTTTACCAAACCTAAAATTTTTGGCTGCAAAATTACTAATTATTTTTGATACTGTTCTTTTTTGGGCGTTCCCTTGCAGGTCGGGCTTTTCGCTGTATCTTTTGTTGCAATTCCACGTTGTTACATTTCAAAAAAAGGATGTCGCTGCTATCCCTAACGCAAACATACTTTAAGGATTTTTTTTACATTAAAATATAATTTAATGCAGCACAAGTATTCGTGAAAATTTATGTGTTGTTGCTATTTTTAATTGGACAGAAAAAAAGCCTAACAGGTTTTAAAATCTGTTAGGCTCATTCATTAATGTTATAGACTAAATAAATGTTACTGCTCCTGAATGAACATCATACATTGCTCCAACAATTTTGATTTCACCACTGTTTTGCATCTCAGCTAAAACCTCGCTATCCTTCAAAATTTTATCAATAGTTAGTAGTACGTTTTGTTCAGCTACATTGTTTACAAAATCTAAATTTCCAGAATTTCTTAAACTAGCATCTTCAGGTGATGTTATCGCATTAACAGCAGGTTTAATTTTAGCTAACATTCCGGTAAGCTTTCCTAATTTGGCGTCGTCACAAGCTCCTTTTACAGCTCCACATGCGGTATGGCCTAAAACCACAATAAGTTGGGTTCCTGCTAATTTACAGGCAAATTCCATACTTCCTAAAATATCATCGTTTACAAAGTTCCCTGCAATACGAATACTAAAAATATCTCCAAGTCCTTGGTCAAAAACTAATTCTGCAGAAACTCTTGAATCTATACAACTTAAAATTGTAGCGAATGGAAATTGACCTTGACTAGTGTCGTTTACTTGTTCTAAAAGGTTGCGATTTGCTTTTAAATTATTCTGAAATCGTAAGTTTCCTTCTATTAAAAATTGTAATGACTTCTCTGGAGTCATTGTTGCTTGTGTTTCTTTTGTATGTGCTTTCATATGTGTTTTGTGTTGTTTAAAATTAAATTATGCTTCTGAAACTATTAACGAAACGTTTAACTTACGTACTACTTCTTTTAATGAAATATTAGTGTTGGTAATGTTATTTGGTTTGTTTTTGTCTCTGTCTACGCATAATAAACTAATGTTGTTTTTTTGTAAATATGAAGAAATTGTTGCCATGGCATTGGCATTTTCCTCAAAGACAAACTCTACCATTTTTTCTTCATTTAATTTAGGTGAGTTTGCGTTTTTACTATTGAGAATTCTAAAAGATTTAATTGGCGCTTTTGAATGCGTTTTTAAATCATTAGAAAGCTCGTTTTTTAAAAATTTGGTAGAACCATTTAATACACCTAAAGCTATTTTTTCATTTGGAATCAAAGTGTTTTCATTAGAGAAAATCATTATAACTCCATTAAACTTTTTTAACATAAAGTGCGTAATGCTATCACCAATTAGTTTAAAAGGAGCAGATTCACGTTGGCCTAAAACAACAATATCCGGATTGTGAATTTGTAGTTGTTTTTCAATTTCTTCTTTTACTTTTCCAAATGCATAGTCACCCTTTATTTTTACGTCATATTCTTTTGATATGTCGTTAACAATAGTATTTATTTTCTTTTTGGTATTCTTATGCTCTTCATTTAAAGTTCTCATTGAAGATAATTGATTCTCTCTTTCTAAAATATCAATGTGTTCTTTAACATGAAATAATACTATTTCTGCATCAATCATTTTTGCTAAACTTACACTGCTTTTTATGGTTGAGTTTGCATATTTCTTTAAGTCTGAAAGTACAAGAATTTTGTAGTTATTATTTTCCATTTTAGTTTAACTTAAACTTATACTAGACTTAGGTCTCAATTGAAAAAACTCAATAAAACTTGATGGATTTTCAACAACACCTCTTTTTGAAATTAACTTAATATCAATATTTCTTTCTTTAGCTTTAAAAGCAAAATCCTCTAAAATTTCAATAATATCATAATCTAAGTATCTTGTTTTAGTAACATCAAATTCTAAATAAGTATCTCTTGGTAAACTATCTAATTCTTTTAAAATAGCACCTTTGTTAAAGAAAGTTACTTCTTCTGCAAGTTCCATTTTAATTTTATGTTTTCCGTTGCTCTTATCTTCAATATGAAGAAAGTGAGAGTTTTGATAGCTTTTTAATAAAATAACAATAATACCAACCAATAAACCTAAACTAATACCAACCAATAAATCAGTAAATACAATACCAACTACGGTTACAAAAAATGGTACTGATTGTTTCCAACCTAAATTGTACATTTTTTTAAATAAGGCCGGTTTTGCTAATTTATATCCAACAATAAACAGGATAGCTGCTAATACTGAAAGTGGAATTTTATTAATTAACCTTGGAATTAGAATAACAGCTGTAAGTAATAAAAGACCATGAATAATTGCTGACAATTTAGTTCTTCCACCAGATTGAATATTGGCTGAACTTCTCACAATTACTTGCGTTATTGGTAAACCTCCAATCAATCCAGAAATGATATTTCCAGTTCCTTGCGCTAATAATTCTCTATTTGTTGGCGTTACATTTTTATGTGGGTCTAACTTATCTGTAGCTTCTACACATAGTAAAGTTTCTAAGCTGGCTACCAGTGCTATGGTAAAAGCAACAACCCAAACTTCTGGATTTGTAATTTGAGAAAAGTTAGGGAAGCTAAACTGTCCTAAAAAAGAATCTAAATTGTCTGGTACAGGAACGCTTACTAAATGTGAAGGGTTAATTCCAAATTTTGAATTAGAACCAGTTACCATAAAGTAAATAATACCTGCAACAACAGCTACTAAAGGTCCTTGAATTAATTGAAAGAATTTTCCTTTTTTTGATAAAACATTGCTCCAAAGCAACAAAATAGCCAAACCAATAAGCCCAATAATAGTTGAGCCTAGGCTAATATTATTTAAGGCAACAAAAATTTCTGAAAATGTATTTTCTCCATCAACTTGAAAAAAGGCAAAATCACCTTCTGGATTTGCATCATAACCAAAAAAATGTGGAATTTGCTTAAGAATAATAATAATTCCAATTCCAGTTAACATTCCTTTTATTACAGATGAAGGGAAATAATAACCTATAATTCCTGCTTTTAAAAAACCAAAAATTAATTGAATAATTCCTCCTAAAACAACTGCAACTAAGAAGTTTTCAAAACCACCTAAAGATCCAATTGCAGTTAATACTATAGCGGCTAATCCTGCGGCCGGACCGCTAACTCCTATTTTTGAACCACTTAAAGATCCTACTACTACACCACCTACAATTCCTGAAATTAAACCAGAAAAAAGAGGGGCGCCACTGGCTAGTGCAATACCTAAACATAATGGTAATGCAACAAAAAATACGACTACACTTGCTGGTAAGTCACTTTTAATATATTTAAACATATTATATATAATTTTACTCTTAGTTATTTAAACTAAAATTTAATAATGTGATAATTGTGTCTAATAAAGACGTTGAACCGATTTATAAAGTGTAATAATCTGGTGGAGGAGAAATAAGATCTAGGTAAGGTTTACCATATTTTTTATTGCAATGCAATAAACTGTTTTTTGAATAGGAAAGAACAATACTAGAACTATTTGATTTTACATTGGGATATATGACTTGAAAGTCTAAACTCTTTTCGCTTTCTTCGTCATCAGTTGTAGTAGAAATAATTAATGAAATATCAATAGAATTATCAACCATTGTAAGAATGGTTGGTAAGCCTATAAATAATAGAAAAAGGATTGAGAAAACTAAAGAAATTCCTCTTTTTTTCATTTCATTTTTGTTTTTATTGCTGTCAAATATAATAATACTTTTTGCAATAATAGTATTACTATCATAAAAAAGTGTTAAACTTTCGTATATTTGTGTTGAATTAGATTTACTTCTTTATAATTACAACTAAACAGCTATCTTTTAAAAAAGTGTTTAAAATGAGTGTAGCAATAAAAATATCATTAAATAAAGGCTTGTATCTAAAAGAGCCACAAGATTCAAAACTTGGAAGGAAAATGATAAAGCATAGTATCATGCTTATTGAAAAGTTTGGTTTTGAGGCGTTCACTTTTAAGAAATTGGCAAAAGAAATAAATTCAACCGAAGCTTCCATTTATAGATATTTTGAAAATAAGCACCTGTTGCTTCTTTTTTTAGTGAACTGGTATTGGGAATGGGTAAGTTATTTGATAACGTTGAATACCATGAATGTAACTGATCCAAAATTAAAACTTAAAATTATAATACATTCATTTGTTGCAGCACATAAAGAAAATCCGAATGTTGAATATGTGAATGAAAGCAAACTTCATAATATTGTAATTTCTGAAGGAATGAAAGCGTATTATACAAAAGAAGTTGACAATGAGAATTCTAAGGGTTTTTTTAAAAGTTATAAGGAGTTAATAACCTCAGTTTCAAAAGTTATTTCAGAAGTTAACCCAGATTTTAAATATCCATATGCGTTGGCTACAAACCTATTTGAAATGTCAAATAATAGCATCTATTTTGCGCAACATTTACCTACGTTAACGGATATATCAATTAAAGAAAATCAAGTAGATGAAGTGGAAGATATGTTATTGTATTTTACAAGTAAATTGTTGAGAAAATAGCTCAAATATCTTGTGTTTTTAAAATTTATAAAATAAGTAACCTTTTCAATAAACCAATGTAATTAATCTTACCTTCTTATTTTTTATTCATTGTTTAAATTAATAGTTGTTATATTTTCGTTTTAAATAGTAATACTATTATCTTTACATGAAATGCTTTCGTTATAAATGAATAGTTTGAAGATAAATATTGAAGTTAATCAGGAATTATACTGTAAAAAACCCGATTCCTCAGAATTGGGACGAAAAATATTGTCCAAAAGTATTGAAATGATTAATGAAATGGGGTTTGAAGCTTTTACTTTTAAAAAGTTAGGCAATGAAATTCATTCTCCCGAAAGTTCAATTTATAGGTATTTTAAAAATAAGCATATTTTATTGGTTTATTTAACAAGCTGGTACTGGTCTTGGATGGAGTACGAGCTAGTTTTTGCAACAACAAATATTCAATCTTCAAAAGAAAGGCTTTTAAAATGTATCCATATTTTAACAAAGCCAACTATGGAAAACACCTCCATTCCTTATATTAATGAAGCGTTGTTAAGTAATATTATTATTTCAGAATCCATAAAATCTTATCATACTATAAATGTTGATGAAGAGAATAAAAAAGGGTATTTTAAATCGTACAAACAAGTAGTTCAACGAGTAAGTGATATTATTTTAGAATTGAAACCTAATTTTGAGTACCCACATATGTTGGTTTCAACCATTATTGAAGGTTCACACAACCAAAAATATTTTGCTGAACATTTACCAGAATTAACTGATATTAACAAAAAAAATAACACCATTGAAAGCTTTTATAAAGAAATGGTGCTAAATTTTATTAAATAAATATATATGAAAAACCTATTTGATTTTAAGCATTTTAAAGGAGATGTTTTTGGTGGTATTACTGCCGGAATTGTAGCATTACCACTGGCATTAGCATTTGGTGTAAGCTCAGGATTAGGTCCAAGTGCCGGTTTATACGGAGCCATTTTTGTGAGTTTCTTTGCTGCGCTTTTTGGAGGTACAAACACACAAATTTCTGGACCAACGGCTCCTATGACAGCCGTAAGTATGGTAGTTATTGCAGGTATGATTGCTGCATTTGACGGTGATGTAACAAAAGCAATGCCTGCTATATTAACAGTTTTTTTATTAGCTGGTTTAATACAAGTAGCTTTAGGTTTTATGGGATTAGGAAAATATATTAAATATATACCTTATCCGGTGGTATCTGGATTTATGACAGCTATTGGTGTAATTATTTTAATTACCCAAATATTACCTTCAATTGGATATTATCCAAAAGAAGATGCTGAATTTGTAAGTCAGTTTAAGCCTTATGCTGAAGAAATTATTTTAGATAACATTTTAAAAGAAGAGGCCGCTGAAGGATTTTTAGTGTTAGAAGATTTTAAAGAAACAATTTCAAGAGCTGAAAATATTACAGAAGCTCAAATAAACGCTGAATCACAAACTTTGGCAGGGAAAGAAGCTTCTGGAGTTTTAGGTGCTATTAAAGTATTACCAAGAGCGCTTCAAAATATAAATTGGTTAGAATTACTTTTAGCAGCCGGAACAATTTTTATTATTTACGGATTTAAACGAATAACTACTAAAATACCAAGTACGCTTGTAGCGCTTATTGTTATGTCTGGTATTGCAATTGGTTTCAATTTAAATTACAGGCCAATTGAAGAAATTCCTAGTGGTTTGCCAATTCCAAATCTTGAAATTTTCACAAACTTTAAATTAGGAAACATTACTCCGTACATATTTACGGCGTTAACTTTAGCACTTTTGGGAGCAATTGATTCTCTATTAACATCAGTAGTTGCAGATAATATGACCAAAACAAAACATAAACCAAATAAAGAGTTAATTGGTCAAGGTATAGGAAACAGTATTGGAGCTATATTTGGTGGTATTCCTGGTGCTGGAGCTACCATTAGAACAGTAGTAAATATTAACGCAGGTGGTAAAACAAGATTATCAGGAATGATGGCCGGCGTTTTATTATTGGTTATTTTATTAGCGCTTGGTCCTGTGGCTTCACAAATTCCGGCAGCTGTTTTAGCAGGAATTTTAATTACAGTTGGTATTGGAGTGATGGATTATAAAGGTCTAAAAGCAATTCCGTATATGCCAAGACAAGAAGTTGTAATAATGGTGGTAGTACTTGTATTATCTTCATTATGGAATTTAGTATACGCCGTTGGAATTGGATTGGTAATAGCTTCACTTATGTTTGTGAAAAAAATAGGTGATTTAACAGCTGAACGTTCAGACGTAAAACCGTTGTCAAAAGAAAAAGCTTGGTCTGATGAAGTTGATTTTCCTGAAAGCTTAAAAGAAGAAGTTTTTATAAAACATATTAAAGGACCGTTATTCTTCGGTTCAACAAGTGATTTTCAAGACTTGATGAAGCAAATTCCTGAAACGGCTTCAACAGTGGTTATTAGAATGGGAAGAATGCAATATATAGATCAATCAGGTTTATATGTTTTAGAAGATTCGTTAATAGAGTTGGCGAGTCAAAAAATAACAATTCTTTTGGTTGATGTTTTAGAACAACCTAGATATTTGTTAGAGCGCATTGATATTGTTCCTGATTTAATTCCAAAAGAACAGATATTTGAAACTTTTGATGAGTGTATGACTTGGGTAAAACAAAATGTAAATACTAATAAAAACTAAACTAACATGAGAACACAAACTAAAGAAACACAAGACAATTTAACGCCAAAATGCGCACATGATATTTTGGTACAGGGTAATAAACGTTTCGCTGAAAATTTGAAAGCTCAACGAAATTTACAAGATCAAGTTTTTGAAACAAGTAAAGGACAATTTCCTTTTGCTGTAATACTAAGTTGTATTGATTCTAGAGTGCCTGCTGAATTGGTTTTTGATCAAGGAATTGGTGATATATTTAGTGTTAGGGTTGCAGGTAATGTTGTAAACAAAGATGTTTTAGGTTCTATGGAATATGCTTGTAAAGTGGCAGGTTCAAAAATCGTAGTTGTTATGGGGCACACAAAATGTGGTGCTGTTACAGCAGCTTGTAAAAATGTTAAGTTAGGAAATATTACTGGGTTGTTAGAAAAAATTACACCTGCTGTAAATACAATTCGTAAAGATGATAACGAGTTAACTGATGAACAAATTGAGGAAGTAAGTTTTGAAAACGTGAATGTTTCAATAGATAGAATTAGAAAAGAGAGTCCTATTTTGGCTGAAATGGAAGAAAAAGGTGAAATTGAAATTGTTGGTGCGTCATATGATGTAAATACTGGTTTGGTTGAGTTTCATTAGCAACAAACTTGTTTTTATAAGTGTAGTATTTTATGTAACTTCAAAAGTGTAAATTTAGAAGTAGAAAAATTACACTTATGAAAACGTATAATTGGGCCATTTTAGGATGTGGTAAAATTGCAGGGAAATTCGCTGCAGAATTAAAAGGGCTGCCAAATGCTCATTTGTATGCTGCAGCTTCTCGAAATTTAGAGAACGCTCAAGATTTCGCCAATAAATTTATGTTTGAAAAAGCATACGGATCTTATCTAGAAATGGTAAATGATCCAAAAGTTGACATTGTTTATGTTGCTACACCGCACAATTTTCATAAAGAGCATACAATTTTATGCCTAAACCATAAAAAAGCTGTTTTATGCGAAAAAGCCTTTGCTATAAATTCAAAAGAAGTTTCGCAAATGATTGCTGCTTCCAAAAACAATAACACTTTTTTAATGGAAGCTTTTTGGGTGTTGTTCAGGCCAAAATATTTGAAAGTAAAAGAAATTATTGCACAACATAGCTTAGGAAAACTAAAATTTGTGAAGTCTGATTTTATGTTCAATGGAGAGTACAATCCTAAAAACAGATTGTATAATATTGATTTAGGTGGTGGTTCTTTGCTTGATATTGGTATTTATTCCATATTTACAGCATTGATGTTTTTAGGAACTCCAAATGAAATTAAAACTATGCCGCATTTTAGTGCCACAGGTTCTGAAGAAAGTATTTCAATGTTATTTGGGTATAAAAATGGAGCTACAGCAGTATTAACTTCAAGCTTTGATGCGGCGTATAAAAACGAATCTGAACTATGTTTTGAGCATGGAATTATTAAATATGAACGTTTTTCAAAAGAACCTATTTTATTAATTAAAAATGGTAAAACACAAGAGATTCCTTTTGAAAATGGGCCAAATTTAGGGTATCAATTTGAGGCAATTCACGTTATGGAGTGTTTAAATAAAAATTTAAAAGAAAGCCCAATTTTACCATTTTCATTAAGTATGGAGTTAATGAATATTTTAGATAAAGTACGAAAAGATGCTGGGATTGTTTTTCCAAATCACGACTAGATTTTATTTTCATTTTTGGAACAAATAATTAGTTATCTTTGCGGCAAATAAGAAGAGGAATACGAAGTATGAAAAATATTAGAAATTTTTGCATTATTGCACATATTGATCACGGTAAAAGTACCTTGGCAGATAGATTGTTGAGTTTTACTGGTACAACTACGGCTCGTGAAGAGCAAGCACAATTGTTAGATAATATGGATTTGGAGCGTGAACGTGGTATTACCATTAAAAGTCATGCGATTCAAATGGATTATCCGTACGAAGGTGAAAAATACATTTTGAATTTAATTGATACTCCTGGTCACGTAGATTTTTCTTATGAAGTTTCGCGTTCAATTGCCGCTTGTGAAGGAGCGCTATTAATTGTTGACGCTGCACAAAGTATACAAGCACAAACAATTTCTAATTTATATTTAGCTTTAGAAAACGATTTGGAGATTATTCCTGTTCTAAATAAAGTTGATTTACCTGGAGCGAACCCTGAAGAAGTTACAGATGATATTGTAGATCTTTTAGGTTGCGATGCAGAAGATGTAATACATGCAAGTGGAAAAACTGGATTTGGTGTTGAAAATATTTTAAAAGCTATTATTGAAAAAGTTCCAGCTCCAAACGGAGACGTTAATGCGCCATTACAAGCATTAATTTTTGATTCGGTTTATAATTCTTATAGAGGTGTTGAAACCTATTTTAGAGTTATGAATGGTGAAATTAAAAAGGGTCAACGTATTAAATTTGTTGCAACAGATAATGAATACAATGCAGATGAGGTTGGTACGTTGAAATTAACACAAGTTCCAAAGCAAAGTATAAAAGCAGGAGATGTAGGTTATTTAATTACAGGTGTAAAAGCAGCAAGTGAAATTAAAGTTGGAGATACTATTACTGATGCTATAAACCCAACTCAAAATATTATTGAAGGGTTTGAAGATGTAAAGCCAATGGTATTTGCAGGTATTTATCCTGTTGATACAGAGGATTATGAAGAACTTCGTAATTCTATGGAGAAATTGCAATTAAATGATGCTTCGTTAGTTTTTGTTCCTGAAAGTTCTGCAGCTTTAGGTTTTGGATTTAGATGTGGTTTCTTAGGAATGTTACATTTAGAAATTATTCAAGAACGTTTAGAACGTGAATTTGATATGACTGTTATTACCACAGTTCCTAACGTATCTTACCACGCATTTACCAACAAACAACCAAATGATATATTGCTGGTAAATAACCCGTCAGATTTACCAGAGCCTTCAAAATTGAATAGAGTTGAAGAGCCGTTTATAAAAGCAACTATTATTACAAAATCTGACTTTGTTGGACCAGTAATGAGTTTGTGTATAGAAAAACGCGGACAAGTAACTAACCAAACATATTTAACACCAGAACGTGTTGAATTAATGTTTGATATGCCTTTGGCTGAAATTGTATTTGATTTTTATGATAGATTAAAAACAGTATCAAAAGGATATGCATCTTTTGATTATCACCCAATTGGATTAAAAGCTTCTAAATTGGTGAAAGTTGATATTTTATTAAATGGAACATCGGTTGATGCGCTTTCAGCATTAATTCATGCAGACAATGCCTATACAATTGGTAAAAAAATGTGTGAGAAATTACGTCAATTAATTCCACGTCAACAATTTGATATTCCAATTCAAGCTGCTATTGGAGCTAAAATTATTTCAAGAGAAACTGTAAAAGCTCTTAGAAAAGATGTAACAGCTAAATGTTATGGAGGAGATATTTCTCGTAAACGTAAGTTATTAGAAAAACAAAAGAAAGGTAAAAAACGTATGCGCCAAGTAGGAAATGTTGAAATTCCTCAACAAGCATTTATGGCGGTACTAAAACTGAATGATTAATTTAGTTTAGCCTTATTATAAATAAAAAAAATCCCTTGAATAATTTATTCAAGGGATTTTTTTATGGATAACGTTGAGATTACTCTCCGTGCATCCAAGCTTTTTTCTCTAATAAAGCTTCTTCAGTTTCTTCGTGATCTTCATCAGGAACACAACAGTCAACTGGACATACAGAAGCACATTGAGGCTCATCATGGAAACCTTTACACTCAGTACATTTATCAGTTACAATAAAGTAAAACTCATCAGAAAGAGCTTCATTCATTTCATCTGCATCAGCTTCTCCACCGCTAGGTAAAGCAATTGTTCCACTTAAAGCAGTTTCATCTGCATACGACCACTCTGTATCTGGTTCGTAAATTGCATTGTTTGGACATTCAGAAATACAAGCATCGCAATTAATGCACTCATCTGTTATTTTAATAGCCATATTTTCGTTTTTAAAAAATTAATGATATAGCACAAATTTATAAAAATTTCTATAGAAGAGTGTGACAAAAGTCATTTATAGGTTTAAAAACTAGCTATAAATTTGATAAGGACTACATTAGTCTGCTAAAATTTACATAAATTTAAATAAAATTTTATAATTAATTAAATTATGAATACAGGTAAAATTAAAGAAGAACCTGAGGTACTAGAAGCAGTCATAATAAGATTTGTGGGTGATTCAGGTGATGGAATGCAGCTAACAGGAACACAGTTTTCTGATACTTCTGCAATGTTTGGTAATGATATTGCAACTTTTCCAAATTATCCTTCAGAAATAAGGGCGCCGCAAGGAAGCTTATATGGTGTTTCAGGTTTTCAAGTACATATTGGAAGTGTTGAAATTAGCACGCCAGGTGATGAGGTTGATTTATTAGTAGCAATGAATCCGGCTGGTTTAAAAACAAATTTACATGCGGTAAAACCAGGGCACACCATAATTATTGATACAGATTCTTTTACAAAAAAGAACTTGGAAAAAGCCCAATACGAATCAAATCCGTTAGAAGATGATACATTAGAAAATTATCGAGTAATTGAAGTTTCTATGACTTCTCTAACAAAAATGGCTTTAAAAGATGTTGAAGGTTTAGATAACAAATCAATTACTAGAAGTAAAAATATGTTTGCTTTAGGTATGGTGTATTGGATGTATGATCGTTCTACTGAGCATACCGAAGATTTTTTCAATAAGAAATTTAAATCTAAGCCAACCGTAATTGAGGCAAACACAAAGGTTTTAAAAGCGGGTTATAATTATGCAAATACATTAGAGTTAATTCCAAATGCATACACAATTTCTCCAGCAAAAATGGATGCAGGTACGTATAGAATTATAATGGGAAATACCGCAACAGCTTGGGGATTTTTAGCAGCGGCTGAAAAGTCAGGGTTAGAATTATTTTTAGGATCTTACCCTATTACACCTGCAACAGATATTTTACATGAATTGGTAAAACATAAACATTTTGGTGTGAAAGCTTTTCAGGCTGAAGATGAAATTGCAGGAATCGCTTCAGCAATTGGAGCTTCATTTGCAGGTGATTTAGCAATTACAACCACTTCTGGACCAGGATTGGCTTTAAAAGGTGAAGCTTTAGGTTTAGCTATGATGATTGAATTGCCTTTAGTTGTTGTTAATGTGCAACGTGGAGGTCCTTCTACAGGATTGCCAACAAAAACTGAACAGTCAGATTTATTACAAGCAATGTACGGTAGAAATGGGGAAAGCCCTGTAATTGTAATTGCTGCAAGTACTCCAGCCGATTGTTTTGACTTTGCATATCAAGCGTGTAAGTTGGCATTAGAGCATATGACGCCAGTTATTTTATTAACTGATGGTTATATTGCAAATGGATCTGCTCCTTGGAAAATTAAATCGGTAGCTGAAATGCCTGAGATTAAGCATAATAAAATTACTGAAGTGAGTGAAGATTGGCATCCTTATAATAGAGATGAAGCTACTTTAGCGCGTAATTGGGCGGTGCCTGGAACTGCCGGTTTAGAGCACAGAGTTGGTGGTTTAGAAAAAGACAAGGTTACTGGAAATGTATCTTATGTACCTGAAAATCATGAGCACATGACCAAAATTAGAGCCGAAAAAGTTGAGCGTGTTAAAAATTACATTCCAGATATTAAAACAGAATTTGCTGAAACGGGTGATTTACTTGTTGTTGGTTGGGGAGGAACTTACGGTTCCTTGCATTCAGCGGTAAAAGAATTAAATGAACAAGGTTATTCTAAAATTGGATTGGCACATTTTAATTATATAAATCCGTTGCCTAAAAACACAAAAGAAGTATTAAGCAGATTTAAAAAGGTGGTAGTTTGTGAGTTGAATAATGGTCAATTTTCAAAAATATTAAGCGGTCAGTTTAGCGGAATTTCGATTTTGCAATTCAATAAAGTACAAGGACTTCCTTTTGGCAATAGTGAACTAATTCAAGAATTTAAACAATTGGTACAATAATTATGGAAACAGCTGAAAAAAAATATACATTTAAAGATTTTACTAGCGATCAAGAAGTTCGCTGGTGTCCTGGTTGTGATGACTATGTTATTTTGCGTTCAATGCAAAAAGCACTTCCTGAAATGAACGTTAAAAAAGAAGACGTTGTGTTTATTTCTGGTATAGGTTGTTCATCTCGTTTTCCATATTATATGAATACGTATGGAATGCATAGTATTCACGGTAGAGCACCAGGTATTGCTTCGGGAGTTAAATTAGCAAATCCAGATTTAAGTGTTTGGATAATTACTGGTGATGGTGATGCAATGGCAATTGGTGGAAATCATTTTATTCATGTATTGCGTAGAAACATCAATTTAAACATTGTATTATTTAACAATGAAATTTACGGATTAACAAAAGGGCAATTTTCGCCAACTTCTCTAGTTGGGCAAAAAACAAAATCTTCGCCTTACGGAAATATCCAGCAACCATTTTCACCAGGGGAATTAGCATTGGGTGCGCAAGCACGTTTCTTTGCAAGAATTGGTGGTAATAACCCAAAAGAAATGTCTAAAATATTTGTTGAATCTCATAAATTTAACGGTACATCTTTAATTGAAGTGTTGCAAAATTGTGTGATTTTTAATGATGGATGTTTTGCTGGAATTACAGATAAAAGCGTTAAAGAAGACAAACAAATTTATTTGGAACATGGAAAACCAATGATATTTGGAAAAGAAAGAGATAAAGGAATTGTTTTAAACGGTTTGAAGCTTGAAGTGGTTACTATTGGAGAAAATGGTATTACACAAGAAGACTTATTGGTGCACAATGCACACGAGCAAGATCCAACTTTACATCAAATGTTAGTTAGAATGGAGTATCCTGTAGCAACAGGTATTATTCGAAGTTTTGAAGATATTACACTTGAAGAAAGAATGGATGATTTAACTGCTCAAGTGAAAGAAAATTCAAATTTTAAAGAAACAGATGATTTATTTTTCTCTGGAGAAACATATGAAGTAAAGTAGTTGTTTTTATAATTTACTGAAAATCAATTAAATAAGATCAAAGGTATTTAGGTGCTTTTGGTCTTATTTAAATTTATTCTAAATAATACTTCAATTTGTGCTAATAATCTACTACTTTTGTAGACTAATTAAAAAAACTAACTAAAAAAATGGGCTCAGAAGCAATTATTGTATTTCTGTTGGCTGGTATTGTGCTTGTTGCAGGAGCAAATTTTTTGTCGAATTTAATTTCGCACAAGTCAGATAATCCACAAAAAAGAGAACCTTATGAAAGTGGTATGACCACAGTTGGCCCAACTTGGGTACAATTTAAAGTTGGTTATTACCTATTTGCCATTCTATTTTTAATATTTGATATTGAAGTTGCATTTTTAATTCCTTGGGCAGTTGTTTTTAAGGAAGTTGGCGCTGTGGCATTTATTGAAATACTTGTGTTTTTAGTTATTTTAGGTTTAGGTTTAGTTTACGCTTGGAAAAAAGGAGCATTAAAATGGGAGTAGATAAAAAACGTTTTGTAAGTGAGTTGGAACCAAATATGATAGTTCCAAAAGTGCCAGATGATTTTCCGGGGAAAGTAATTCCTGCCGGAAATGGTGCAAATGTGGTAGTTACAACCTTAGATGAGGTTATCAATTGGGGAAGATCAAATTCTTTGTGGTCGCTTTATTTTGGTACTAGTTGTTGTGCTATTGAAATGATGCAAACAGGAGCTGCAAAACATGATTATTCAAGATTTGGATTTGAAGTAGCACGTCCTTCACCGCGTCAGGCCGATTTAATTATTATTGCCGGAACTATTGTAAATAAAATGGCGCCTGTTTTACGAAGATTGTACGATCAAATGGCAGAACCAAAATATGTAATTGCTATGGGAGCTTGTGCTATTTCTGGAGGTCCTTTTTTTTACAATTCCTATTCTGTAGTTAAAGGAGCTGATCACGTAATTCCTGTAGATGTATATGTTCCTGGTTGTCCGCCGCGTCCAGAAGCTTTGTTAGAAGGTATGATTATGCTTCAAAAGAAAATTAGAACTGAAAGTTTAAAACATAAAGAGAATCCTATTGATGGATTTGATGAAGGTAAATAATACGTAAATGATGACGAACGAAGCATTACAACATTTAATAAGTGGTTGGAATTTTGAGTTAGAATTCACAGAAGAAGGCTCTCAGTTTTTAAATATTTCAGTAAAACCTGAAGATTTACACAAATTAATGTCGCAATTAAAAAGTAATAGCGAAACAAATTTCGATTATTTGTTTTGTGTTACCGGTATGGATTATGGTACAGTTTTGGGAGTAATTTATCATTTAGAATCTACTACTTTCAGACATCAAATAGTAATAAAGGTGAAGACCGAAGACAAGGAAAATCCAACCTTAGATACTGTTTCTAATATTTGGAGAACAGCCGATTTTCACGAACGTGAAATTTTTGATTTCTTCGGAATAAAATTCAACAACCATCCAAATTTAAAACGCTTGTTTTTAACAGATGAATGGGAAGGATTTCCATTGAGGAAAGATTATGTAGATGAAATTAATATGGTTATTAAATAAATGATAATGGATATAAACATTGCAAATAGCAACTTAAAATCTGAAGATTATTTTATAAATATGGGGCCTCAGCACCCGGCAACTCACGGTGTTTTACGCTTGTTGTTAACCATAGATGGTGAAATAATTAAAAAAGTAGAACCAGATTTAGGTTACATTCATCGTTCTATTGAAAAAATGTGCGAACGCGATAGTTATCAGCAAATTGTTCATTTAACCGATAGAATGGATTATTTATCGTCTCATATTAATAACGAAGCGGTTTGTTTAACGGTTGAAAACGCGTTAGAATTAGAAGTGCCAGAACGTGTAAAAGTGATAAGAACAATTATTGGCGAATTAACACGTATTGCATCTCATTGTTTATGGTGGGGAGTTATGGGAATGGATATTGGTGCGTTGACAACGTATTTTTACGGTTTTAGAGATCGTGAAATGATCAACGATATTTTTGAAGAAACCTGTGGAGCGCGTTTAACCATGAACTACAATATTCCAGGTGGTTTAATGTTTGATATTCACCCAAATTTTGTAAAAAGAACCAAAGATTTTATAGCGCATTTTAAAACTAAAATTCCGGAATATGATAAATTATTAACCGGAAATGTAATTTTTCAAAAGAGAATGAAAGGAATTGGAGTTTTAAGTAAAGAAGATGCCATTTCTTTTGGAGCATCTGGACCTGTAGCGCGTGGTTCTGGATATTCTTGTGATGTTAGAAAATACCATTCGTATAGTGCTTTGGATAAAGTAACATTTAATGAGTCATTAAGAACAGCAGGAGATAGTTTAGCGCGTTACGAAGTAAGAATTCAGGAAATGTGGGAGTCACTTTCAATCATAGAGCAGTTGATAGACAATATTCCTGAAGGTGATTATAAAGTAGAAACTAAAGCGGTTATTAAATTACCAAAAGGAGAATTTTATCAAAAAGTAGAAACAGCAAGAGGTGAATTGGGTGTTTTTATAAATAGTACAGGAACTAAAAATCCGTACAGAGTAAAATTTCGTTCTCCTGGTTTTTCAAATTTATCATTGTTAAATCATATTGCAGTTGGTGGTAAAATAGGAGATTTAGTAGCTTCAATGGCAACATTAGATTTGGTAATTCCTGATATAGATAGATAAACGATATGATTTTAAGTATAAATATTGTAAACAATAGCATACTAAATATGCTGATGATAGCGCTAATTTACTTAGGGATATTTTCTGTTGCAGGATTGTTTTTAGTATTACTAGAGCGAAAAGTAGCTGCATGGTTTCAATTGAGAATTGGACCAAATAGAGTTGGGCCTTGGGGATTGTTACAAACAATGGCAGATGCTTTAAAATTAGTTTCAAAAGAATTAACAGGAACGGTAAAAGCAGATAAATTTCTATACAATTTAGCACCTTATTTTGTAATTATTTCAGCATTAATGGCATTGGCTGTGTTGCCTTTTACGCAAGATTTTCAAGCGTTTGATATCAATATTGGTCTTTTCTTTTTAATTGCAATTTCATCAATTGGTGTTATAGGGATTTTATTAGGTGGTTGGGCGAGTAACAATAAATTCGCTTTAATTGGTGCAATGAGAAGTGGAGTTCAAACGATTAGTTATGAACTTTCGGTAAGCTTATCATTGGTAACAATGGTGCTGTTAACCGGTACGTTACAATTGTCAGAAATTGTAGAGGTTCAAAAAAATGGTTGGTTAATTGTGCAAGGTCATATTCCTGCAGTAATTGCTTTTATGATTTATATGATCGCCGGAACAGCAGAAACAAACAGAGCACCGTTTGATATGGTAGAAGCTGAAAGTGAATTAGGTGCAGGTTTTCATACAGAATATTCAGGAATGAAATTCGCATATTTCTTTTTAGCTGAATTTATTAATATGTTCATTATTGCAGCCATTGCAGCTACCGTATTTTTTGGTGGTTGGTTGTCGCCATTTGGAATTACAGATTCAATTCCGTGGTTGGGAGTTTTTTGGTTTTTAGCTAAAACTTTTGTGTTAGTTTTTTTAATGATGTGGTTTAGATGGACTTTCCCAAGATTAAGAGTTGATCAATTATTAACATTAGAGTGGAAATATTTATTGCCACTTAACTTGCTAAACTTAGTGCTTATGGCATTTATGGTTTGGTTAGGATTCACAATTCAACTATAGTTATGAGTTATTTTGGAGATATTTATAAAGGAATAAAAACGCTATTGACCGGTATGAGTGTTACTGGGAAAGTTCTTGTTAATAATAAGGATAATTGTATCACGCAACAATATCCAGACAATAGAGAAACGTTAAAAATGTTTGATCGTTTTCGTGGTGAAGTGGTAATGCCACACGATGAAAATAATGAGCATCGTTGTACTGGTTGTCAAAAATGTGAAATAGCTTGTCCTAATGGAACGATAGAAATTATTTGGGACAGAAAATTAGATGAAGAAACAGGGAAAAAGAAAAAAATGATAGACCAGCATATTTATCATTTAAGTATGTGTACTATGTGTGGTTTGTGTATTGAAGCTTGCCCAACAGATGCTATTATGTGGGCGCAGAATTATGAAAATTCAGTGTACGACAGATCATCATTAACTAAAGTTTTAAATCAGCCAGGTTCTAAAATTATGCCTGGAGTAGAATAAACGTATGGAAAAATATATATTTTACATCTTATCGGTAATCCTTATTGTTTCGGCTATTGCATCTGTCACAAGCAAAAAAATGTTGCGCTCGGTAATTTATCTATTATTTACACTTTGCGGAATAGCAGGAATTTATTTTTTAATTGATTATAACTTTTTAGCAGCTATTCAGCTAACGGTATATGCAGGAGGAATCATTGTTTTAATCATTTTTTCAGTAGTGTTAATTCATCATATTGAAATGGAATTAGAAGTTGCAAAACGCTCTAAACAAATTATAGTTGGATTAGCTTGTATTCTTGGTTTAGGTGTTTTTTTAACAACTATTTATGCGCACCAATTTAATGTGGTCGAAAATTATAACACAACAACTACAAAACAAATTGGATTGCAATTATTGAGTTATGAAGATGGCGGATTTATACTGCCTTTTGAATTAATTAGTGTGTTGTTATTAGCTTCTATGATTGGAGCCATAGTAATAGCAAAAGGAACGAAGTTAACTAATAAAAAAGAAACAGAATGATTGCAGGAATTAGCATTTACGAAATACTAACCGTGACTTCTATCTTGTTTTTTATTGGAGTGTATGGTTTTTTAACACGAAAAAATTTGATTTCAATATTAATGTCAGTTGAATTGATATTGAACGCATCGGTTATCAACTTTGTGGTGATTAACAAATATTTATATCCCGATATGTTGCAAGGAGTTATTTTCTCCATTTTTATTATTGCTGTTGCTGCTGCTGAAACAGCCTTAGCAGTTGCCATTATTATTAACCTTTACAGGCAAATTGCTTCTGTAGAAGTGAAGGATACAGAAATTATGAAGTATTAATAGCTAAACTATGAACTTTATTTATATCATATTAATTCCGTTAATTCCTTTGGTAGTTTTTTTACTGTTAGGAATTTTTAACAAAACAATTAAACCAGCTGTTTCTGGTTATATTGGTGTTGCAGGTTTATCAACTTCAGCACTAGTATCGTTTTATGCAGCATATCAATACTTTTTTGTTCGTGGAAAAGTTGATGGTGCTTACCAAGCAATTGTTCAAAAAACAACTTGGATGAATTTTACCGATGCACTTGCCATTGATATGGGAATTTTGGTTGATCCAATTTCTATAATGATGTTAATTGTTGTTTCTATTATATCTTTAATGGTACACATTTACAGCAGAGGTTATATGAAAGGTGATGAAGGATATACAAAATTCTTTGCTTTTTTAGGCTTGTTTTCATTCTCAATGTTTGGATTGGTATTAGCTACCAATCTATTCCAAATTTATATTTTTTGGGAATTAGTTGGTGTTTCATCCTACTTATTGATAGGCTATTATTACACCAAAAATTCAGCAGTTGCAGCGGCAAAAAAAGCCTTTATAGTAACTCGTTTTGCTGATTTAGGTTTCTTAATAGGAATTTTAATTATAGGATATTACACAGGGACATTTGATTTTGAAACGTTGAATAATCCTGAAGGAAATGCCATTTTAACTTGGGCTTCTACATCATTTATGGGGTTATCTGCCTTAACTTGGGCGTTACTATTAATATTTATAGGTGGTGCCGGAAAATCGGCCATGTTTCCATTACACATTTGGTTGCCAGATGCAATGGAAGGTCCAACGCCAGTTTCAGCATTAATTCACGCAGCAACTATGGTTGTTGCAGGTGTTTATTTAGTGGCACGACTTTTCCCAATGTATTATTTTATTGAAGACGGATTCGCTTTAAATATAGTAGCATACGTTGGTGCATTTTCGTCATTATTTGCGGCTGTAATAGCAATTACTCAAACTGATATTAAACGTGTTTTAGCATTTTCAACAATGTCGCAATTAGGGTATATGATGTTGGCTTTGGGAGTTTCTGGTTATAGCGGACACGATGGTGTTGGTTTTATGGCTTCTATGTTTCATTTGTTTACACATGCTATGTTTAAAGCATTGTTGTTTTTAGGTGCAGGTTCTGTGATTCACGCTGTGCATAGTAATTATTTGAAAGATATGGGCGGATTAAGGAAATTTATGCCAATTACCAATATTACGTTTTTAATTGCTGCATTAGCCATTTCGGGTGTATTTCCACTTTCGGGTTTTTGGAGTAAAGATGAAATTTTAGTTGCTGCTTTTGAGCACAACAAACTAATTTATAGTGTTGGTGTTTTTGTAGCAGGTTTAACAGCTTTTTATATGTTTCGATTGTATTTCGGAATTTTCTGGGGAAAGAATACGGAATATAAACACACTCCTCACGAATCACCTTTTTCAATGACAATTCCTTTAATGATTTTGGCTTTTATAACTATTGTCGGTGGTTTTATTCCTTTTAGTGAATTTATATCAGCGGATAAAATTGGGTTCGAAACTCATATCAATTATCCGGTAGCTTTGTTGTCTTCATTTGTAGCTGTTTTAGGAATTGTACTGGCAACTATTTTTTACAAAAAAGAAAACAACTTATCAGATAAATTTGCCAATGCTTTTGGACCTTTTTACAAATGGGCTAGCCACAAGTTTTATTGGGATGAAATTTACATGTTCGTTACCAAAAAGATTTTATTTAATGGAGTTGCTGGTAATATTGCCAAATTTGATAAGAAAGTTGTTGATGGAACTATGGAAGGTATTGGAAATAAAACAGTTGTTTTTTCTGAAAAAATAAAAGGAATGCAATCTGGAAAAGTACAAGATTATGCCTTTGCATTTATTGCTGGTGTAGTAATTATTGCATTAGTATTCATTTACGTGTTGGGTAATTAAAATATAGAATTAAAAAAATAAAACGATCGTCAACCTGAACTTGATTCAGGTTCACATAACAATTGAAGAGCAATATGATGAGATTCTGAAAAAAGTTCAGAATGACGTTTTTTGTAATTTCAAAAGTATTTAGAATAAAAAATATGGATATTTTATCACTTTTTGTCACTGTACCTGTGTTAACAATAGTAGCCTTGGTTTTTACCAAAGGTTTAAAGCAGGCGCGCATAGTTTCAATGGTAGGAAGCTTCATTCAACTTGGAATGGCAATCAATTTGGTTTTTGCGTATTTCAAAGAAAGAGCAATAAACGATAGTATTATGGTGTTTGCCAAAGATGTTGTTTGGTTTAAACATTTCAACATACATTACGCCATTGGTGTAGATGGTATTTCGGTTGCGTTATTGCTATTATCTGCAATTGTTGTGTTAGCGGGCGTTTTTATTTCTTGGAAAATGGAAAATTTACCAAAAGAATTTTTTATTTCTCTATTGGTTTTGGCAACAGGAGTTTATGGGTTCTTTATTTCAATAGACTTGTTCACCATGTTTGTGTTTTATGAAATTGCGGTAATACCTATGTATTTATTAATTGGTATTTGGGGAACTGGTCCAAAGGAGTATTCAGCAATGAAGCTAACATTGATGTTAATGGGAGCTTCAGCAGTTTTATTGGTTGGTATTCTAGGAATATATTTCAATTCCAATGCAACTGGCGGCGCTTTAACCTTTAATATTTTAGAAATTGCTCAAGTAAATATTCCATTTGAAGCACAAAAATTATTTTTCCCTTTAACATTTATTGGCTTTGGAGTTTTAGGTGCGTTATTTCCTTTTCATTCGTGGTCGCCAGATGGTCATGCATCTGCACCAACAGCAGTTTCAATGTTACACGCAGGTGTTTTAATGAAACTTGGAGGATACGGTGTGTTTAGAGTTGCTATGTTTTTATTGCCCGAAGGAGCAATGCATTGGGATTGGTTTTTTATTATTCTTTCAGCAACCGGAGTAATTTATGGTGCTTTTGGAGCCATAAAACAAACAGATTTAAAATATATAAATGCCTATTCTTCAGTAAGTCACTTAGGAATGGTGTTATTTGCGTTATTAATGTTGAATAAAACAGCTTGGAACGGAGCCATTTTACAATCGCTTTCGCACGGATTTATGACCGCATTATTTTTCGCTTTAATTGGAATGATTTACGGTAGAACACACACTAGAGATATTACCAAATTAGGCGGTTTGTTAAAAGTGATTCCGTTTATTTCAGTTGTTTATGTAATTGCTGGTTTGGCTTCATTAGGTTTACCTGGATTTAGTGGTTTTGTTGCTGAAATGAACATATTTGTTGGAGCATTTCAAAATGAAGGACTGTTTTACAGAGTTGCAACCATTATTTCAGTATCTGCAATTGTGGTAACAGCTGTTTATATTTTACGTGTGGTTGGAATTATGTTAATGGGACCTGTAAAAAATCAAGAGTTTTTAAACTTGCCAAAAGTTACTTGGTATGAAAGAACAGGGATTTTATTATTACTAATTCCAATTGTAGCAATAGGTGTTGCTCCACTTTGGTTAAGTGATATGATTTTAGCAAGTTTAGAACCGTTTATTCAAAGAGTATTGTAGAGAAAGAAGTTTAATGGTCACTGTGGGAAGTAGAAGTGATTTTTATCAAAATAGAAACAAATTAAAATAATGAATTTTAGTAATTTTTTATTAATGAGATACGAAATTTTACTGCTTGTAATAACATTGTTATTGTTAGTAGGTGAAATTTTTATTCATAAAAACAAAAAGGAAAGTTTGGTGCATTTAGCTATATTTTTGTTTGCAATTCATACAGCAGTTGGATTTTTAAAACTAGAAGAAAGCAGTTTGTTTGGGGGTTCTTTTCAATCGAACAATTTAATTCATTTTTTTAAAAATATTTTAAATGTAGGTGTGTTAATAATTTTGTTGCAATCTGCAGATTGGATACAAGAAAAAATTGTTTCACAAAATAGAGGAACAGAATTTTTCATTTTGTTATTCTCGTCATTAATAGGAATGTATTTTATGATTTCTTCTGGAGATTTTTTAATTTTTTACATAGGTTTAGAATTATCAACACTTCCAGTAGCAGCTTTAGCCGCTTTTGAGGTATCTAAAAGAATTTCTAGTGAAGCAGGTATAAAACTAATACTCTCGGCAGCATTGGCTTCAGGAGTTTCATTGTTTGGTATTTCATTAGTTTATGCAACATCTGGATCAATCTTTTTTAATGAAATTATTACCGTAATTACTGCCAATAGCTTAACTGTTTTAGGGTTTGTTTTATTTTTCGCCGGTTTGGCATTTAAAATATCTTTAGTGCCATTTCACTTTTGGACTGCAGATGTGTATGAAGGAGCACCTATTGGAGTTACTTCTTATTTGTCGGTTATTTCAAAAGGTGCAGCTGTTTTTATTTTAATGATTTTAATGTTTAGTGTTTTTAAACCTTTAATGCATGTTTGGGAACATATGATTTATGTGGTGGCTTTGGCAACAATGTTTATAGGTAATTTATTTGCGCTTCGACAAAAAAATATGAAACGGTTTTTAGCTTTTTCATCTATTGCGCAGGCAGGTTTTATTTTATTAGGGTTAATTACTGGCACCCAATTAGGTATTGCTACTATTGTTTATTTTGTGCTGATTTATATATTTTCTAACCTTGCTGCTTTTGGAGTTGTACAAGCAATTTCATTAAAAACAGGAAAAGAAAATATGGACGATTATAATGGCTTGTATCAAACAAATCCAAATTTGAGTTTGGTTATGTTGCTAGCTTTATTTTCGTTAGCTGGTATTCCGCCGGTTGCTGGTTTTTTTGGTAAGTTTTTCTTATTTACCGCAGCTGCAAGTAAAGGTTATTATTTATTAGTGTTTTTAGCGGTTGTAAACGTAACCATTTCATTGTATTATTATTTATTGGTTATTAGAGCAATGTTTATTAGAAAGAACGAAAATCCAATTCCATTTTTTAAGAATAAACTTTATATGCGATTAGGATTACTAATTACAGTTGTTGGAATTTTGGTGTTAGGATTATACAGTCCGTTGTACGATTATATTTATGAATTAAGTAGTGTTTTAAATTAAAATTATGGCATTAGCAGGAAAACATACCTTTGGAAGTATTGGAGATACCAGAGTTACTTTTGTTGAAAAAAAGATTGATGAAAGCCGTAAAGATTTTCTTCAAAAATTATTAGAGCACAATGGTTTTGAAGTAATTATTCAAGAAGAAAAACGTAAAACGGAAGAAGAACCACAATTATACACAGTTGCTGTTACTGATATGGTTTTTAACCCAACTATTTGGGTGTTTGAACGCAAGCTAAAAACATTAGATGGTAGAAAAGTAACACAAGATTATTGGAATCAAAAAACTGATGATACCAATCCGCATTACTGGAATTACGCAAATTAAGATAAAGGTTTAAAATTTCTAAACGTTAAGTTTATTCTTGGCTTTAGTACCTTTTTACTTTTTGGAACACCGTGTAACCAATGTTTTTGTGTGGTACCTTTCATAACCAATAAATCACCTGTTTCTAAAAATAAATCAATTTTTTGCTTGGTTTTTATATGTTTTAAAGAAAATTTTCTGGTTGAACCAAAACTTAAGGAAGCTATTGCAGGAGTTTCGCCTAACTCTTTTTCATCATCAGTATGCCAACCTAATCCTTCTTCACCATTGTGGTATAAATTTAACAAGCAAGAGTTGAATTTTTCACCTGTTTTTTCTTCAATTAAATTTTTAAGAACTAATAATTGTGGTGTCCAATTCAATGCAACTTTTTTGGATCCAGAGTACTTGTATTCAAAATTATGATCACCAAACCAGGCAATTTTTCTTGAGGTAATAATGTGTTTTCCAAAAACTATGAGTTCGTCGTTTTTCCAAAAATCAGCTTTCAAAAAATGGTTAAAATAGTGGTTGCAATCTTTTTTGTTTAGTAATGAACCGTAATGAATTACTTCACCATCAAAAGGTAATTTATTTTGAAGGCTATTTGTATTGAATAAATCCATTGAAATATTAAATAGTTCCTAATATTTTGTCCATTACCCAACTTGTGTGCAAAGCCGATTTTCCTAATGAAGGATGTATACTTTTACCAAAAAGATGATCTCTCATGTTTTCTACATGAAAAAATTGAACGTGTTTTGGGTGTTCAATAATAAGGCTTTCATTTTCAAACTCATTTTTTAAAATAATTGGATTTTTATCAAAAACAGAAAAACAAATTTTGCCTTTACTTCCAAAAATTTCTACTGTATCTTCTCTTGTATTACATCCAAAATTCCAACTTCCAGCACCAGTAATACCATTTTCATGTACCCAACAAGCGGTAATTGCATCTTTTGCAGAGTACAGTTTTTGTTGATTTAAACTAATGCCTTTGGCTTCTTTAATGTTACCTAACAAATATGTAAATAAATCTATACCGTGACTTGCCAAGTCATCAAAATAACCTGCAGGAGCAATAGTAGCGTCTGTGCGCCAGTTGTACTTTTTAGAAATATCTTGTTCGCTTGCATTTTTACTTAAATGCCAATTTATGTGACGTACTGTTCCAATTTTATTTGCTGTTAGCCATTTTTTTATGCGTGTAAATCTTGGAAGAGATCTTCTGTAATAAGCAACAAATAAAGGAATATTTAATTTTTTAAAGGTGTTGTAAATTGTTAAACTATCGTTGTAATTTGGAGTTAGTGGTTTTTCAATACAACAAGGTTTTTTGGCTTCTGCTACCTTTAAAGCATAATATTTATGTGTGTCTGGTGGTGTTGCAATATAAATAGCATCTACTTCATTGTCATGAATTAGTTCATCTGCATTTGAGTAGTATTTTTGAATTTGATGTCTTTGTGCAAAATTCTTGGCTTTTTCCAAATCTCTTCGCATTACAGCCACAAGATTAAAGCCTTTAACAAGGTAATATGGCGGGCCGCTTTTAACTTCAGTTACATTTCCGCAACCAATAATTCCCCATCTTATTAATGTTGGTGTGTGTTTTTTAGTACTCATTTTTTGGCTTCTTTAAAAGGAATTTTAAAATTTAAAGATACTAAGAACAACCTTCAGTTTTAGAAATAATTTATGTTGAGAGAAAATAAAGTTTCTTAAATAATTGTTTTACCAACATAACTTAATGTATTCCCTTTTTCAATTTTAAAGTTTTCATCAAGTGAAGATATAATATGAATAACACCTTTGTTGTCTTTTAAAAACATTGGAGAAGATTGGTGTTCTCCATTAATTTCATCCATTAATTTTAAATAGTGCTCTTTAGAATCTACTTGAACTTCATTTACCAGTGGGAAATCACGTACTATTTCACCTAAATTTAAAAAGTCATCTTTATGTGTAAATAGTTGTTTTTTGTTTTTCACTTCGCCTGACAATAATTCTTCAGTAGTAATAATTCTAAAAGCGCCATTTTCACCAAAGTCTGGCGCAAATTTTTCAATAGCATATTCATTTACGGCGCCACCACCGGTTAAGGCAAGTAAATAACCAATATCGTTAAATTCAACATTTCTTAAGAGTTCGTCAGCATAAATATCAGCCTGAAATACTTCTAAACCTAAAGCTTTAGCTTTTTCAATATGTTTAACATTATTGTCAATTAAAACAACTCTTCTTCCATTTTTTTGTAAGTAGCTTGCAATTAATCTTGAGAAATTTGAGGCCCCAATAATCATAATTCCATCAGAATTTTTTAAGAAAACACCTACTAATTTTGAGAAAAATCGTGCGGTTGTAGCGTTTAATAGTACCGTTCCAAGTACAATCATAAAAACTAATGGAGTAATATATTCGGCACCTGGCTCGCCTTGCATTTCTAATTTTAAACCAAATAGCGAAGCGATTCCTGCAGCAACAATTCCTCTAGGTCCAACCCAGCTTATAAATATTTTTTCGTTGAATTTTAAACTAGAGCCTGAGGTGCTTAAAAATACGCCAATGGGTCTTAAAATAAAAACTACAATGGCAAATAGTTCAAGAGTTTCCCATCTGTAAAGTAGCATAATATCGTCTATGCTAATATTGGCAGCTAGTAAAATAAATAATATTGAAATTAATAAAATGCTTAAAGACTCTTTAAAATATAGAATTTCTTTAAGTTCTGCTACTTTCATATTTCCTAATACCATTCCCATAATTACTACCGCTAGTAAACCAGATTCGTGGGCAAATAAATCAGACAAAACAAATACAAAAAGAACACTTGCTAAGGTAATAACGTTTAATAAGTAATGTGGAATTAGTTTTAGTTTTAATGAGTAATAAAGTCCGTAAGCAGCTGTAAAACCTAAGGAAATACCAATAATTACAATTTTGGCAAATTCAACTAAAGCTTCTTTTGTATAATTATATCCGTGACCAATACTAATAAATTCAAAAACCAAAACCGCTACTAATGCACCAATTGGGTCAATTAAAATCCCTTCCCATTTTAATACTGCCGATACATCTTTTTTTAAGGGAATGTTTCGTAAAATAGGACCTATTACTGTTGGTCCTGTAACAATTATTAATGCTGAAAATAGGAATGAAATATCCCAGCTTAAGTGAAAGATAAAATGTGCAGCAATACCTGCTCCAAAAAAAGTAACAACTGAACCTAGAGTTATTAGTTTACCAATTACAGGTCCAACATTTAAAACTTCGTCTCTTTTAAGGGTTAGTCCGCCTTCAAAAAGAATAATACTAATAGCTAAAGAAACAAAGTTAAATAAGCGTTCACCAGGAAATAAACCTTCCGTTCCGTTCCATACAGGTTGAATCCATTGTTTGCCATCTGCAGTTATAAAAGTAGAAATAGGACCAACTAATAAACCAATTAAAATTAATGGCAAAATTGCTGGAATTTTAAACTTCCAAGCAGCCCAATAAGCAATAACTCCTAAAATTATAATGGCAGCAAATTCTAACATTTATTTAAATTTTGTTGGTAGCAATATACTTAATATTTACCATTTGCTGTATGGTTTTTTTGATAATGCTGAATTGTAATACTTGCTTTGGCCTGTAACTTCATCTCCTAACCAATTAGGTTTTTCAAAAAAAGTATTTTCTTTTGGTAATTCTATTTCGGCAATTAGTAAACCTTTGTTATCGCCTAAAAACTCATCAACTTCAAAAAACAGGTTGTTATTTGTTGGAATTATGTATCTATTTTTTTCAATAATGGTAGGTTCACAAATGGCTAATAATTGTATGGCTTCTTCTTTTGAAATTTCTTTTTCCCATTCAAACCTTGTGGTTCCAGATGCATTTCCAATTCCTTTAACAGTAATAAATCCCGTTTCATCTTTTAATCGTACACGAACAGTTCTTTCAGGAACTGTAGATAAAAATCCTTGTGAAATATGAAAATGCTGTGTAGCCTTACTTTTAAAATCTACTTTCACTAAAAATTTACGTTCTATTTCTTGTCCCATTTTGTGCTATGTTTATTGAGTTGTAAACTTACTACAATACTTTCATAAAGTTTTGTACATTTAAAATTCTAATAAAAAATTCATAGTATGAAAAAAATCAACCTTATTTTTTTAGTTTTAGTGGTTACTTTATCGTGTAAAACTGAAACAGCTAGCAAGAAATCAACTGAGTTATCTGAAGCTGAAATTATTGAAAAAGCATTGGCAATTCATAAAAGAGTATTAACTGTAGATACGCATAATGATATTAATGTTAAAAACTTTACAGATTCTTTAAATTACACGCAAGAACTTGATAATCAGGTGAATTTACCTAAAATGAAAAAAGGTGGTTTGGATGTTTCGTGGTTTGTAGTATACACAGGACAAGGAGAACTTACCAACGAAGGTTTTGATGAAGCTTACCTTGATGCGATTAGCTCTTTTAAAGCTATTCATAAGTTAACTGAAGAGATTGCACCTAATGAAATTGAATTGGCAACAACACCGGCAGAAGCTATTGAAATTAATTCCAAAGGAAAAAAAGTAGCTATGATTGGAGTTGAAAACGGGTATCCAATAGGAAAAGAAGTTAGTAGAGTAAAAGAATTTTACGATTTAGGAGCAAGATATATGTCGTTATCTCATAACGGGCACAGTCAGTTGTGCGATTCAAACACTGGCGAGAAAGAAAATGAATGGTTGCATAATGGCGTTAGTGAATTGGGAAAAGAAGTGATTGTTGAAATGAATAAATGGGGAATGATGATTGATGTTTCTCACCCTTCAAAAGAGGCAATACGTGATATGATTGAATTGTCTAAAGCGCCAATCATAGCATCGCATTCATCAGCAAGAGCTTTGTGTAACCACAGTAGAAATTTAGATGATGAGCAATTAATGTGGATGAAGCAAAATGGAGGTGTTGTTCAAACAGTAGCATTTAGTTCATATGTAAATACTGAAAAAAGCACCAAATTTACTGAAGCTTCAAAAAGTGTGTTAGAAGAAGTAGCAAGCGAACTAGGAGTTGAGTTAATAACTTGGAAAGATTATGGATTGTTGTCTAAAGAAGCCAAAGAAGCTTATTTAAATAAGTATATGGAAGTTGTAAAATTAGCAAAACCTAAAATGGCTGAAATTGAAAAAATTGCCGAACGTGTAAATGTGGCAGATTTTGTAAATCATATAGATTATTTAGTTGAGAAAATTGGAATTGATCACGTAGGAATAAGCTCTGATTTTGATGGAGGTGGAGGTGTTAAAGGTTGGGATGATGCTTCAGAAACTATGAATGTAACAATTGAACTTGTGAAACGTGGATATACTGAAGATGAGATAGAAAAATTATGGGGCGGAAATTTATTTAGAGTTTTAGATGAAGTTCAAGAAATTGCGCTTAAAATTCAAAATGAAGAACTGTAAATTTACGAGGTTAAAAGAAATTTTTTAATAGCAAATATTAATTGTTAATTTGAATTTCTAAAGAAGTTGAGTTTTTTCAATTCTATAAAAGGTGTAATGCCCTAATATTTTAAATTATGATAAAAAAAATAGTAAGCCTTTGTCTTATTTTAGTGGTGTCAATAGCGTCATTTGCTCAAAATTTACCAAGTCTTTATAAAAAAGTAAATTCTTCAATTGTTGTTATAAAAACAGTGAATAATGTAAGTGCTGGAAAAGGAGATAAGCAAAAAGTTTCTACAGAAGGTGGTTTGGGATCTGGAGTTTTAATTTCAGATGACGGATTGATTTGGACAGCTTCACACGTAGTGCATTCAGCAGATAAAGTAGCAGTTAAATTCACCGATGGTGATATTTATGAGGCTGAAGTGTTAAGCTCTAATCCGTTAGCAGATGTTGCTTTAATAAAAGTTCTAGGAGATTTTCAGCTAAATAAAAAGCATATTGCTGTTATTGGAAACTCAGATGAAATGTCTATTGGTGAAGATATTTTTGTTATTGGCGCACCGTTAGGTGTTGAACAAACTTTAACAAAAGGAATTATTAGTGGAAGAATTTCGCCAGAAAAAATTGGGAACGATTTTGCTCAAGTTGAATATTTACAAACTGATGCAGCAATTAATCAGGGAAATTCTGGAGGTCCAATGTTTAATATGAAAGGTGAAGTAATAGGGATTGCAAGTTTTATTTTATCGCAATCTGGTAGTTCTGCAGGTTTAGGTTTTGGAACAACTTCAAACATAGCCAAAAAAGTATTGATGGATCAGCCAAATTTATGGACTGGTATGGAATTTTTAATTTTAAGTGATGAATTGGCAGAAGTGTTTAATTTACCTCAAGAAGCTGGTTTGTTGGTGCTATCTGTTACCTCTAAAGGATTAGGAAGTAAAATGGGCTTAAGAGGTGGTTATATGAAAGCTGTTATTGAAGGGCAAGAAATGTTAATTGGAGGAGATGTTATTTTAGAAGTTGCAGGTATTCAATTAAATTCTTCAGAAGGAATGAAAATGTTACGCAATAAAATGTCAACTTTTAAAAAAGGAGAAACCTATTTAGTAAAGTATTTACGCGCAGGAGAAGTTAGAATGAAAGCAATGTTACACAAATAAAATTATTTAAATAAACGCAAAAAAAAGAGCTACATTAAATTGTAGCTCTTTTTTTTAACTCAAATAAATTAACTATTAAGCTGTTTCAAAAAGTTCCAAAACAACAGCTTTTGATGCATTTTTTCTAACGGAAGCAATACCGTTTTCCATTCCTTTTTTTGAAGTGTACATTTGACTCGCTCCTATTGTTTGACCGTTAGTAGCTTTTAAGTTGAAATAAAATTTACCATTCTTAGCTTCTAAACGCTCAAACTTACTATCGTCTGCAGAATTTTTTCTTACAGATTCTATTCCATTCGTACAGCTTGATTTTGCTTTATATCCTTCACTTGCTAAAATCGGTTGTCCGTTATTTGCTTTTAATCTAAATCTAAATTCTCCTCCTTTATCTGTGTAAATTTCAAATTTTGCCATAATTATTTTAATTATTTTTTTAATCTTCAATTATATGACACGTGGTTTTTAATTTGGTCACAAAAATAATGTAGAAATTATTGAAGTGTTTTTTGAGTACTTATTTTTAAAAATAAAACCACCCCCAAGAATGGAGGTGGTAAAATTGCTATGAAAAAGATTGCAGGAAAAAAATAACCTGCTTTTAAAGATAGTAAATTTTTTTATGAGAAATAAATGTTTGTTGTAGTTTTTTTAAAATTAACTTATTGTTTAGTAGTTTGTTAAGTTGGTGAGGGGAATTGTTTCTTTTAAAATTAGAAACTGTATAAAAACAAAAAAGAGTTACATTTCTGTAACTCTTAATTTGCTCCTCCTCTTGGGCTCGAACCAAGGACCCTCTGATTAACAGTCAGATGCTCTAACCAACTGAGCTAAGGAGGAATTTTCGCTTTTGCGAGTGCAAATATACAAGCTTTTCTTCTTTTTGCAAGTTTTTTTTAAAGAAAATATTACTTTTTTAATTGTTTTTTTATTGGCTTGTTGGTAACTAACTGTAAATTAAATTGTAATGTGTTTTAAAGAGGAGCAGGTTTTTTTTACATGTTTGTCATTTTTTGATAAATAAAAGAGGCTAAACTGATACTTTTTCACCGTACCGAGTCTAAATTTATTGAATAGATAATAATTTTAAAAAAAATACAATTAAAATGGTGGTTTTGGTAAAAATTGTATTTTTGTGAGGTAACTAAACATTGACTACGAACAAAATATGGATAAATTTTCATTTTTAAATGCTGCTCATAGTGGTTTTATAGCCGATTTATATGATCAATATTTAATAAATCCCGATGCCGTTGAACCAAGTTGGAGAAGCTTTTTTCAGGGATACGATTTTGCAAACGAAAAATATTCTCTCACCGATGAGGAAGAGGAAACCGCTACAATTCAGGTTCCTGAAAGCGTAACAAAAGAATTTAAAGTAATTGACCTTATTAACGGGTATAGAACTAGGGGACACTTGTTTACCAAAACAAATCCGGTTCGTACGCGCCGTCAGTATTCACCTACTTTAGATATCGAAAATTTCGGACTTTCCGAAAACGATTTAGATACGGTTTTTGATGCGGGAGGATTAATTGGGTGTGGTAAAAATACCCTTAAAGTAATTATTGAGCACCTTAAAACCGTTTATTGCGATTCTATTGGTGTTGAATATATGTATATTAGAAACCCTAAAGAAATTAAATGGTTTCAAAAACAATTGAATAGAAATTCCAATCATCCAAATTATTCAGTTGATTCAAAAAAATACATTCTTAAAAAATTAAATCAAGCAGTAACTTTTGAAAGCTTTTTGCAAACAAAGTATGTTGGGCAAAAAAGGTTTTCATTAGAAGGTGGTGAAACCTTAATTCCGGCTATTAGTTCGGTAGTAAGAAACGCTGCAGAGCTATATGATGTTGATGAATTTGTATTGGGAATGGCGCATAGAGGTCGTTTAAATACACTTACAAATATTTTTAGAAAACCAATTCGTGATGTTTTTAGCGAGTTTGAAGGTAAAGATTTTGAAGATTTAGCTATTGATGGTGATGTAAAATACCATTTAGGTTTAACAACTTCAAAAACCTTAAAAAACAATAAAGAGTTAAAAATGAATTTGGTGCCTAACCCTTCGCATTTAGAAACGGTAGGGCCAATTGTTGAAGGTATTGCTCGTGCAAAAATAGATAGCGATTACAACGGAGATGATTCTAAATTATTACCAATTATTGTGCACGGTGATGCTGCAATAGCAGGACAAGGTGTAGTGTATGAGGTTACTCAAATGAGTATGCTTAAAGGATATTCAACCGGAGGAACCATTCATATAGTTGTGAATAACCAAATTGGTTTTACTACCAATTATTTAGATGCTCGTTCAAGTACTTATTGTACAGATGTTGCTAAAGTAACACTTTCACCTGTATTACACGTAAATGCTGATGATGTTGAAGCTGTGGTTCATGCCATAGAAATGGCACTAGATTTTAGAATGACGTTTAAACGTGATATTTTTATTGATTTATGTGGTTATAGAAAATATGGGCATAATGAAGGTGATGAACCACGTTTTACACAACCAAAATTATACAAAGCAATAGCAAAGCATTCTAATCCGCGTGATATTTATGCTCAAAAGTTAATTGCTGAAGGAAGTATTGATTCAAATTATTTAAATGAAATTATTGTTGAATTTAAAGATTTGTTAGAAGAAGAATATCAATACTCTAAAGAAGTTCAAACATCAAAGGTTCGTGAATTCATGCAAGATACTTGGCAAGAATTTACTCGCCGTAAAGTAGATGCAATGCTAGTTTCAGAAGAAACAGGATATTCAAAAGATAAATTAAAAGGAATTGCACAAGTTGTATCTACAGTTCCTGATGGTGTTAAGTTTTTACGAAAAGCTGAGCGTATTTTAAACGATCGAAGAAAGATGGTTTTTGATACCGATAAAATTGACTGGGGAATGGCTGAAACATTGGCCTACGGAAGTTTATTAGAAGATGGTTTTGATGTGCGCATTTCAGGACAAGATGTAGAGCGAGGAACTTTTAGTCATAGACACGCTATTTTAAGAGATGAGATTTCTGAAGATAGAATTAATCTTTTAAATACATTGCCAAACAGAAAAGGTGAAATGTCTATTTACAATTCACTTTTATCAGAATATGGTGTTTTAGGATTTGATTATGGTTACGCAATGGCGCACCCAAATGCATTAACTATTTGGGAGGCTCAATTTGGTGATTTTAGTAACGGAGCTCAAATTGTTTTCGACCAATATTTATCTGCTGCAGAATCTAAATGGAAATTACAAAACGGAATTGTTATTTTACTACCACACGGTTATGAAGGACAAGGTTCTGAACATTCTTCAGCAAGAATGGAACGCTACTTACAATTGTGTGCTAATGATAATATGATTGTTGCAGATTGTACTACACCAGCTAACTTTTTTCACATATTACGAAGACAAATGTTGCGTGATTATAGAAAACCGCTAATTGTATTTACACCTAAAAGTTTATTACGTCATCCATTGGCTGTTTCTTCATTAGATGAATTTGAAAATGGGAAATTTGAAGAAGTGATTGATGATACCATAAATCCTAAAAATGTTAAGAAATTGGTATTTTGTACAGGTAAATTCTATTACGATTTATTAGCGGAACGTACCAAATTAGAAAGAGATGATATTGCATTGGTGAGAATTGAGCAATTATTTCCATTACATTTAGAAAAATTACAAGAGGTGATAAACAGGTATCCAGCTATTGAAAAATATGTTTGGGCACAAGAAGAGCCTCAAAATATGGGTGCTTGGAGCTATATGTTGCAACGCTTTAGATTGGTACACTTAGAAGTGGCATCACAACCATTTCATGCAGTTCCAGCCGCTGGTTCTTCTGCCAGATTTAAAGTAAGACACCAACGAATTATTGATGACGTATTTGAAACTAACTAACTAATAAAATGTTTTTCTGTTTGAAGAAATAACAAGAAAAAAATTGTACATTTCATACAGAATTTCAAATTTAAAATAAAATTAAAAAGATGATTTTAGAAATGAAAGTTCCCTCTCCGGGAGAATCTATCACAGAAGTAGAAATTGCAGCGTGGCTAGTTGAAGATGGTGATTATGTTGAAAAAGATCAACCAATTGCCGAAGTTGATTCAGACAAAGCAACACTTGAATTACCAGCTGAAGAGAGCGGAATTATTACCTTAAAAGCTGAGGAAGGCGATGCTGTTGAAGTAGGATCAGTAGTGTGTTTAATTGATATGGACGCTAAAAAACCAGAAGGAACTGTTGAAAAACCTGCTGTAGTTGTTGATGCGCCTAAGGTAGAGGAAAAGCCTGCTGCTGCTAAAACTACATACGCAAGTGGAGCCGCTTCACCTGCAGCTAAAAAGATTTTAGATGAAAAAAATATTGCTCCTTCAACTGTAAAAGGTACAGGACGCGACGGTAGAATTACAAAAGATGATGCCGTAAATGCTACACCAAGTATGGGAACTCCAACAGGTGGTTCTCGTAGTTCTGAAAAAACTAAATTATCTATGCTTCGTAGAAAAGTAGCGCAGCGTTTAGTTTCAGTTAAAAATGAAACAGCTATGTTAACTACATTTAATGAAGTTGATATGCAGCCAATTTTTGATTTAAGAAAAGAATTTAAAGAGGAATTTAAAGCCAAACATGGAGTTGGGTTAGGATTTATGAGTTTCTTTACTTTGGCGGTTGTACGTGCGTTAAAATTGTTTCCTGATGTGAATTCAATGATGGATGGAGATTATAAAATTTCACACGATTTTCAAGATATTTCAATTGCAGTTTCGGGTCCTAAAGGATTAATGGTTCCTGTAATAAGAAATGCTGAAAATTTGTCTTTTAGAGGTGTTGAAAGTGAAGTGAAACGTTTGGCTATAAGAGCGCGTGACGGACAAATTACTGTTGATGAAATGACAGGTGGTACATTTACAATTACCAATGGAGGTGTATTTGGATCTATGTTATCTACACCAATTATTAACCCTCCACAAAGTGGAATTTTAGGAATGCATAATATTGTTGAAAGACCTATGGCGGTAAATGGTGAAGTGGTGATTAGACCTATTATGTATGTTGCTTTATCTTATGATCATCGTATTATTGATGGACGTGAATCTGTTGGTTTTTTAGTTGCTGTTAAAGAAGCTTTAGAAAATCCAACTGAATTTTTAATGGACAATAACCCTAAAAAAGCATTGGAATTGTAGTAGTTTCAAAAGAATATTTTAAGCCGAGCAACCTTGTTGTTCGGCTTTTTTTATGATAAATGTCAGTGTTATTTAAAATTATTCTAAATAAGCTTGCATGTTATTTAGAATCATTCTAAGTTTGCCGTCATAAAACAAACAACTATCAATGAAATTCTTTAGAAACAACTTTGTTGTAAAATTTTTAAGCTTAATAAGCTTAAGTATTTTTCTATTGAATATAGTTAACAAAAGTTTATACACTCATTCTCATAAGCTTGCAACCGGTGAAATTGTTACACACTCTCATCCTTTTGATCAGCAAAATGATCATGATCCTTTTAAATCACATAAACATACTTCTTTAGAGTATTTAATGTTAAGTGCATTTGATGTATTTACATTAAGTTTTGTGCTGTTTGCTTTTGTTGTTTTTATTAAAGTATATAAGATAATTTATATACTAAAATCAATAATAAAACAGTTCTATTTTTATTACAAACAAAATAAATCTCCCCCAATTTTAAATAGTTATTAGCAGAGAAAATCAAATTAACTATTTAAAAAAAATAATGAAGAAAATTATAATTATCCTAATAAGCGCAGTGCTTATTAGTCATTCTATTAGTGCACAAGATAGTAGTAAAAGTGCAAGTGTTTCAGGAAAAATAACAAGTAAAGGAAGTGGAATACCATATGTTTCTATCTTTTTAAAAGGTACAACCATAGGAGCTTCAACAGATGATAATGCTGAATTTAATCTTACAAATTTAGCGCCTGGTTTTTATACCGTTCAGGTACAGTATGTAGGTTTTAAGCCTTTTGAAGAGCATATTGAGTTACAAGACAATGAAAACAAAAAAATGAACATTGAGTTGGAGCCTGATGTTCTAGGTTTAGAAGAAGTAATTGTTACAGGAAATAGATATAGAACAACGCGTAAAAAAGCTCCAAGTATTGTAAATGTAATTAGTAGTGAAATTTTTCAAGCTACCCAATCGGTAACCTTAAGTGAAGGGCTAAATTTTATTTCAGGGTTAAGAATGGAAAACGACTGTCAAAATTGTGGTTTTAGTCAAGTTAGAATGAACGGATTGGAAGGTCCATATTCACAAATATTAATTAACAGTAGACCAATTTTTAGTGGTTTAGCAGGTGTGTACGGATTGGAATTGATCCCTTCAAATATGATTGAAAAAGTTGAAGTTATTCGTGGAGGTGGTTCAGCTTTATACGGTGGAAACGCAGTTGCAGGTACCGTTAACATTCTATTAAAAGATCCAATTCAAAATTCATTTGAATTGGGTGTAAATAATTCTTTTATTGGTGTTGGAGTTGATGGTTCAGATTCTCCAGCAACTGATTATTCATTAAATTTTAATGCAACAGTTGTTGGTAGTGAGCAACAAAGTGGTGTTTCTTTTTATGGTTTTAATAGAAATAGAAAGCCATTTGATGCAAATGGAGATTCTTTTTCTGAAATAGCGTTGCTTAAAAATATTACTTTAGGTTCTAGATTGTTTCATAAATTAGGAACAAGAGCAAAAGTTTCATTAGACTTTTTTCATATAAATGAAGAAAGAAGAGGAGGAAATAAATTTGATTTACCAAACCATGAAGCAGATATTTCTGAAGCAGTTGAGCATGATTTAACAACAGCAGCCTTAACATTTGAACAATATTATAGAGAAAATGATTTGTTGTCAGTTTTTGTAGCTGCTCAAAAAATTAATCGTGATTCGTATTATGGAGCCGAACAATCGTTAAGCGATTATGGAAACACAAAAGACTTTACGTTAAATACTGGTGTACAATACAATGCTAAATTCAAAACTTCTGATTTAGTTGTTGGAATTGAAGATACGTATTCAACTTTAAAAGATAAAAAGTTAGGTTATTTAGATATTGATAACGCTGTAATTGTTGACAATGAGATTGTTTCAATTCCGCATACTAACACTACCATAATTTCTAATCAAAAAATGAATACTTTTGGGTTGTTTTCTCAGTACGATTTGAGAATCAACAAATTAAAGTTGTCTTTGGGTGCGAGGTTAGATAGTTATTCAATTGAAAATGAAGAAAGTGATGCCGAGAAAAAAACAGGAAATGTGTTTAGCCCAAGAGTAAATGTTTTATATGATATTTTGCCAGATTTTCAAGCGAGGCTAAGTTATTCAGCAGGTTATAGAGCACCTCAAATTTTTGATGAAGATTTACATATAGAATCATCTGGTTCAAGAAAAGTAATTCATGTAAATGACCCTAATTTACAGCAAGAAACAAGTGATAGTTTTATGGCTTCTTTTGATTATAGCAGGTCATACGGCGCTTCTAGCTTTGGTATTTTAGTTGAAGGGTTTCATACAAAATTAAACAACCCGTTTACCAATGAGTATTCTGCACCTGATGAGAATGGTACTGTAACTTATACACGTGTAAATGCTGAAGATGGAGCTTTTGTGCAAGGAATAAATTTAGAGTTAAATTATGTGCCTATGGCAAGTTTAAAATTAAAAGCAGGTTTTACTGTACAAGAAAGTAAGTATGAAGAGGCTCAAGAATTTGACGAAAAAAGCTTTTTTAGAACTCCAGATTCATATGGTTTTTTCACAATTGATTGGGAAGCATCAGATAGTTGGTGTTTTATAGCAACTGGTAATTATACAGGAAAAATGTTAGTGCCATATTTTGGAACAACCATTGATAACCCTGAAGAAGGTGAGCTTAGAGAATCAGATACTTTCTTTGATGTAGGTTTAAAAATTACTAAAACAATAAAAATTGCTAAAAATAATTTAGAACTATCTGGAGGAATTAAAAATATATTTAATTCATATCAAGATGATTTTGATTCAGGTATTGATAGAGATCCGGCATATGTGTACGGGCCTATGACACCAAGAACTGTATATTTTGGTTTAAAATTTGGAAATATCTTAAATTAATAAAATTGTAAATAAAATTTAATAGCCAATATTTTATTTAAACTAAAACCGGACACTTATGGTGTTCGGTTTTTTTAATAAATCTATAGTTATTTTGGAAATTAATACTTAATAAGTACACTTAAAATGAATTTGAATAAATTCATAATTAAACAATTAAACCATTCGGCAACAATTTGTATATTGCAAGTACTTAAAATAAATTTTACTTTTGAATAAATCATTTGAAACATATCAAAAAAGAAGATTGCGATCTTCCTACTTCTCAGTTGTAATTAGTATTGCTTTAGTGTTGTTTTTGGTAGGTTTATTAGGTCTTATTGTATTGAAAACTAATAGTATAGCAAAGCATTTCAAAGAGCAAGTAGCAATGACTATTTTTTTGAAAGACAACGCTAAAAATTCAGATGTTAAAATTTTACAAGCCGAATTAAAGAAAGCAGATTATACAAAAAACATCACTTATATTTCAAAAGATGAAGCTGCTAAAAAGTATAGTGAAGATATTGGCGAGAATTTTTTAGAATTTCTTGGAGAAAACCCTTTAAAAAATGCCATTGATATTTCATTAAAATCTGAATTTGTTACGCCAGAAAAAATGGCTGAAATAGAAAAGAATTTAGTAATTAGAAGTATTGTTGCTGAAGTAATTTACGACAAACCTTTGATAGAATTATTGTCAAAAAACATAAATAAACTAAGTTTTTGGATATTGCTATTCAGTGCTTTATTTACCGTAATAGCGGTTGTGTTAATAAATAGCTCAATTCGTCTTTCCGTTTATTCCAAAAGGTTTACCATTAAAACCATGCAAATGGTAGGCGCCACAAAACGCTTTATTAGAGTTCCTTTTATTTGGAGAAGTGTACAGTTAGGTGTTATTGGAGCTTTAGTTGCCATTGTTGGGTTGGTTATTTTTATTGTGTACGTAAATAAAATGATTCCTGAAATTGAATTATTAACAGATTTTAAAATCTTAGGAGTGTTATTTGCTGGTATTATTGCAATAGGTATCTTAATAACTTGGTTAAGTACGTTTTTTGCAACCCAACGTTTTTTAAATTTAAGAACAGACGAACTATATTATTAAAAATATGAATAAGAAAAAACAAGAAAATAAGGGTGTATTTCTTTTTGCAAAAAAGAATTATATAATTATGCTTATTGGAATTGCTGTTATTGCCTTAGGATTTATACTAATGGCAGGTGGTGGAAGTGAAGATCCAGCTGTTTTTAATGAAGAAATTTATAACTTTAGACGAATAAGGTTAGCACCTACTTTGGTTATAATTGGATTGGCAATTGAAATTTACGCCATTATGGCGAAACCAAATAAATAAGCATGAATTTAATAGAAGCAATAATTTTAGGAATTATTCAGGGTTTAACTGAGTTTTTACCGGTGTCATCAAGTGGCCATTTAGAATTAGCAAAAGTTATTTTAGGAGACAATTCTTTACCTGAAGATAGTTTAACTTTTACAGTAGTGTTGCACTTTGCTACAGCTTTAAGTACAATGGTTATTTTTAGAAAAGAAATTGCCGAAATATTTAAAGGATTGTTTCAATTTAAATGGAATGATGAGTTAAAGTTTTCTTTAAAAATTATTGCATCAATGATACCAGCAGTTTTTATTGGTTTATTTTTTGAAGAAGAGTTAGAATCCTTTTTTGGAGGGCAAATAGTGTTGGTTGGTTTTATGCTTATTATAACGGCATTATTGTTGCTTTTTGCTGATAGAGCAAAAAACACAGATAAAAAAGTTACTTTTTTTAGTGCAATAATAATTGGAGTTTCACAAGCATTAGCGATGATGCCAGGAATATCTCGTTCAGGAGCTACCATTTCAACTTCGGTATTACTTGGAATAGATAGAACAAGAGCTGCTCGTTTTTCATTTTTAATGGTGGTTCCATTAATTTTTGGAAAAATAGGAAAAGATTTAATGGGAGGTTCAATTTCATTTCAAGGTGATCAAATTTTAACTTTTGGAGCAGGGTTTATAGCGGCATTTGTTGCAGGGTTATTTGCTTGTAAATGGATGATTTCTTTGGTGAAAAAAAGTAAACTTTGGTACTTCTCGTTATATTGCTTTATTGTTGGTGTTATTGCCATTAGTGTATCTTTAATCTAAAATTAATGAATCTTAAAGATTACCAAGAAGGTCAAGTATTGCTTATTGATAAGCCTTTAGAATGGACTTCATTTCAAATAGTAAATAAAATTCGTTGGCACATTCGTCAACAGTTTGGTATAAAAAAAATTAAAGTAGGTCATGCAGGTACTTTAGATCCTTTGGCAAGTGGTTTATTAATTTTATGTACCGGAAAATTCACTAAAAAAATTGAAGAATATCAAGGGCAAATAAAAGAGTATACAGGTGAAATTACATTAGGAGCTACAACACCTAGCTACGATTTAGAAACTGAAGTAAACGAAACTTTCCCTACAGAACATATTACAAATGAGTTGATTTATGAAACAACAAAGCAATTTGTTGGTGAAATAGATCAAAAACCACCAATTTTTTCAGCTATTAAAAAAGATGGAAAACGGTTGTATGAACTAGCAAGATCTGGTGAAACTACAGAAATTAAGACCAGAAAAATTTCAATTTCTACTTTTGAAATAACAAAAATTAATTTACCTAAAGTAGAGTTTAGAGTTGTTTGTAGTAAAGGAACTTATATTCGTTCTTTAGCGTTTGATTTTGGGAATGCGCTTAATTCAGGAGGCCATTTAACAGCGCTTAGAAGAACAAAAATTGGAGAATTTAATGTGGAAAACGCAAAAGATCCGTTATTATTTATTGAAGAAAATTTAAGTTAATTTATTTTAAATAGCGACTTAGCCAACTATCAGTAATATTTATTTCCCAATCATTTTCCAATGCATCTTTACTAGTAATCATATTGTCAAAAACGGTAGTTTTTTTTGATACACCACCAGTTTTTATCATTTTTTTAAACTCAATTAAATCTTTGTATTGCACAAATTCACCCTGTTTGTAGCATACATTTATTTTATCTAATAAAACAATATTGTATTTTACTTCTAAACTTAAAATAAAAGCTACTAACGCATCATGTGATTTTAATGAAAGATTGATGTCTGAATTATCAACGGCAATAAGAATAAATCGGTTGTATTTAATTTCGTAAGCACAATCGAAAGCTTCTTCTTTAGCGCTCCAATTGGTTAAAAATTCTTCTATGCTATTTTTTAAACCCTCAATTTCTTGAGGATAAAATTTTCTGCTAGATGGATATACCCAAAGTTTACTCCATTCAGGGATTTTGTCAAAATCTACAATCATTATAAAAGTTTAAAAGGCAAAGGTATAGTAAAATTAGCCTATTTCAACTTAGGAAGCTTGCAATACAGCTAAAATATCATTTTGGGTATTTATTCCTTTGTCTTTATTGTACCAAATTTGAAGGTTTTTCTTAAACTCAGCATCTAAAGATCCGTGAGCATTTTTATAATCTAACACCATTTGAGTAGCAGTTGAAGGTCTTGGGCCCCAAGAATCGATTACATTTGTGTTTTGGTCAACAATAATTAACTTAGGAATAGCTTTTCCTCCATTGGTTAAATATTGATTCATTAACTCGTCATTTTCATCTCTACACACAATTTTTAAATCAATTTTAGAGGTTGCTTCGGCAATTTTATTTAAAACAGGTAGCACTTGTGCAGCATCTCCACACCAACCTTCAGCAATAACTAAAAAGGTGAATTTTTTAGTTAATTTGTTAAGTGCTTCTTGTGTTTCTGCAGTAAGTTTCATGGTTTTATCCAAACGATCCATACGCTTATCATTAAGCTTGCTGTAATTTGTAAGCTCTTCAGATTGGTTTTTACCTGTTGATTTTTCTTCAACTAATAACCCTTTAATTAAAGTTCTGTATGTTGAGTACGAAACTGCTTTTTTTATACTATTTGAAATTATATTACTTTCCATAAACTATTTGTTATTTTCAATCTTTTGACGATGATTAACTGTAATTCTTACACTTCATTATCATTTAAATATTGTACTGCAAAAATAGAACTTGATTTTGAATACAAAAGGTTACTATTGTTACAAATTACGAGGTTGGAATTTTACTAAATAAAACATTAAAATTCATGATGCTTTTTTCTAATATGTTTATCTTTGTTTTTCATAAAAAGTATATAAAACCAATTCAAAAATTGGTTACTACATTTAGAGTTCATGAAAAATTACAAGCCAAAAGGAAGATTAGCCGCATCAGCTTATATTGATGGGATTTTAAAAGGTGATAGAATGTTATTGTCTAGAGCAATAACTATTATTGAAAGTAATTTAGAAAGCGATAAAGTGCTTGCTAAGGAAATTATTCAAGAAATTTTACCGTATTCAGGAAACTCAATTCGTATTGGAATTACAGGTGTTCCGGGTGTAGGAAAAAGTACTTTTATTGAATCTTTTGGAAAATATTTAATTACAAAAGGAAAGCGGGTTGCTATTTTATCAATTGACCCTAGTAGTCAGCGATCTAAAGGAAGTATTTTAGGTGATAAAACTAGAATGGAGGAATTGGCAAATATGCAAGAAGCTTATATTCGTCCATCAGCATCAGGTGATACTTTGGGTGGTGTAGCTAATAAAACAGGTGAAACAATGCTACTTTGCGAGGCGAATGGTTACGATGTTATTTTAATTGAAACCGTTGGAGTAGGGCAGTCTGAAACGGCTGTACACGGTATGACAGATTTCTTTTTATTGTTAATGCTTTCAGGCGCAGGTGATGAGTTGCAGGGAATTAAAAAAGGAATTATGGAAATGGCTGATATGGTAGTGATAAATAAAGCTGATGGAGATAATATTCGTATGAGTGAAATGGCAAGGATACAATATCAAAATGCCTTACATATTTTTCCTTTGGCTGAGTCTGGTTGGAGTCCTGTGGTTAGTACCGCATCTGCAATTAAGAATATTGGAATGGATACCGTTTGGGATGAAGTTTGTAACTTCAAAGAGCTAGTTGATGAAAATGGCTATTTTGAAAAAAATAGAAATCATCAACAAATAGATTGGATGTATAATAATATTAATGAAAATTTAAAAAATTTATTTTACGGTTCAGCAAATATTAAAGCGCATCTTGCCGGTTTAGAGGAAGATATTATTTCAGCAAAAATTTCACCTGTAAAAGCAGCTCAATTAATGATTGATGAATTTAAAAAATCTATTTAATTAAACTTATTTTCTTGAATTTATAAGTTGCTTTAGAATGAACTCAACACCTTGTTCATCATTTGTTTTTGTTTGAAAATTTGCAATTGTTTTAACATTTGTATGTGCGTTTTCCATAGCATAGCTAAATGTTGCTAGTTCTAACATTTTCAAATCATTGTTATAATCACCAAAAGCCATAGTTTCATCTTTTGAAATATTTAATTGTTTTTGAAGAATATTTATAGCGTGTCCTTTATTAGCATTTAAGTGAGAAATATCTAACCATTGCTTACCTGAAACAATCACTTGAAGTTCATTTTCAAAATGTTTAACAACCGGGTAAATAAAAGTTTCAGAACAATTATAGTGAAAAGCAGCTATTTTAAAAAAAGTATCATTGGTAACTTTTGTTAGATCATCAACTATTGTAAATTCAGAATAATAGTTTTGAAACATTGCAATAAAAGCTTCATCTTTTGTTTCAATATAAGCACATTTTTTACCACATAAAACAATGTAAACTTGGTCTAATTTTCTTAAGGTATAAATGCTTTTTGAAATATATTCTGAAGGAATACAAGATGTAAATAGCTCTTTATTTCCGTGTTTTGCAAAAGCTCCGTTTTCTGCTACTATGGTAATTTCATTTTGTATACTTGTATCAAACCTGTCAATAATACTAAAATACTGTCTTCCACTTGCAGCAATAAATTGAATGTTGAGTTTTTTTAAATCCTGATAAATTTTGGGGAATTGTTTACTAATCTCACTTTTAGAGTTTAGTAAAGTTCCATCCATATCAGTTACAACCAATTTTACTTTTGAAAAATCCATAGTTATTTTTTGAAACGTAAAAATAGGTATTCAAATGTTTATAAAACTTAATTTATTTTATAATTTTTCTAGTTGGTATTGGTGCATCAATACCTTCTTCTTTTAATTTTTTAAATAGTTTTAGAGCAATGTCGTTATCAGCAGACAAAGTATCAGAAAATGTGGTCCAATACATTAAAGCAAAATCTAAATTTCCATCAACATTATAGCCGTAAAAATAGGTTTTAGGAGCTGGATCTTTAAAGGTGAATTCATTTTCATTTGCTATAGTATTAAATAATTCTATGACTTTTTCAGGATCAGCATTTGGTGATGTTTTCATTAAAATTCTACTTCTTCTATCTCGGTTTGTAAGTGTCCAGTTAACAACTTTTTTTGAAATTAAATCACCATTTGGAATAATTGCTTCGGCACCTGTGTAGGTTTTAATATTACTTGAACGTACACCAATATTTGTAATTACTCCTTTTTCTTGATCAATTTCAATTACATCACCTAAATTTACTGGTCTTTCAAAAGCTAAAATTAAACCGGCAACAAAATTTAAAACTACATTTTGTAATCCAAAACCAATACCAACACCAAGCGTTCCCACTATAAAGCCTACCTTACTTAAATCTATGCCTGCTGCAGAGAGCGCAATGTAAAAACCAATACTTATTACAATAATTCTTAATAAAAGCGAAATAGCTGGAGCAATTCCACGAGGTAAAGTATTAATTACCCAGTCATCTTGAAAAATGGAAGCGGCTAATTTTGCCAATAATAAAGTGATTATAAAAATGGTTGAAAATGCTAAAACTCCACCTAAAGAAATGGTCATTTCACCTACTTTCCAATCAATTAATAAAATTTCATTTACCCAAGCTAATAGATCTTCATAAATGTTAAATCCAATTAACGAAAAGTAAATCCAATATAAAAAACCAGCCCAATACAATGTTGGTTGTAACCGTTGATTGGTTACATTTACCATTGTTGAAAGTGTTTGAATATTTGAAGATGTTTTTTTAAGCTTAAATAATATAACTGTGAGTCCTGTTATAACTTTTACAATTAAATAAACAACAACACTAAATAAGGCTGAAATAAATATTCCTTGGTATAGGAAATTTGATAAACCAACCATACCAATACAATTTATTACAATTGAAAATACTAATAATAAAATGTAAATTGGAGAAATAAAAAGGAACAGTTTATTAAACCGTTGAAAAGCTGATGGATTTTGTTTTATCACTTTTCGCCCTTTTATAAGCGCATAAATTAATAAAACGGTTACAGCAATGTCAATAAGTCTAGCGGTTAATTCACTTATTGAGATGTAGAGTTCTGATAAGTTTTCAAGATAGATAACTAGGAACAGAACTAACGTGGTTCTAAATTTTTGAGTTGTTAATTTTGGTAATAAAATAATGGTGCTTATTAGCACTAATAAAATATGAATTTCTCTAAAAAAAGAAGTTAAACCACCATAAAAATATGCTGAAATTAGCAAGCCAACAACAAGTGATGCAGACAGCGGATGTTTCAATATAGTTTTGGCTTCTCTTTCAATAGGGTTTGTTAATTCTTCTTCTGTTTTCCATGATTTATTCACTTTAAACATTATTAATACTAAAAGTAAAATCAATGTAATTTGTGAAGTTAAAGCTCCTATTCTTGAAGATAAATAAACTTTTAATTGCTGAATATCTTTATTTAATTCTGTTAAAAACCCTTTTTTAGAATTTTCAGCTGCCAATTCTAAATTAGCATTATCACTTTCGGTTATTTTATTTAATTTCCATATTGGAGGTGCGTCAACCGTAAAATAATCTCGTTTTATATTTTTTTCTACTTGGTCTATTTCAGCGTTTAATCCGTCTATAATTAAAAGTAAATTTGTTATTTTATTTTGAACAAGGTATACATCATCAAGCCGTTGCAACGCTAGGTTTGTAATATCTTGGAGGTTTTTAATAACTTTATCTAGGCTTTCTGAAACATCTTTTGAGCTGTTTGAGCTTTGCAATGTAGTTTTTGTTAAAGACCATTTATTAAATTCATCAACAAGTTCTTCGTTAATTTCTGAAATATTTTCAGACCTATCTTTTAATGTATTTTGGTATCCTTTTAAGGTAGTGTGGTGTTTTTTCCATAGTACTTTTACAGATCTAAGTTCTCTAGAATTTATGCTGTCAAAAAGTTGAACTATAGAATCTTTACTTTTTAATATTTCTATTTCAGCTAAAACGGTAAGCGAATCTACTGTTTTAACATCTGTACTTGGCTTTAAAATAGTACGCAAACTAAAAATTCGTTGTCCTAGTTTTTCTGCTTCATTAGAGATTTGATCTAAGGATATAACTTCACTTTCTTCAACTTTAGTTGATTCAGTATCTTTTTTTACCTCATTTTGAGCAGTTATACTGAAACTAAAACATAGGAAAATGCAAAAAAAATAAAAAAACGATTGTTTGAAATTTGTACGGGTTTTAAAGTTCATTTGGTGCAGTTTTTGAGAATAGAAAGTTACTATTTTTTTTAAAATAAATTTGCATAAAAAAAAGCCCAAACAATTGATTGTTTGGGCTTTTTAATAGTTAAAACTTAAAGCTTATTCTTGCTCTAAATATTTCTCCATAATTGTAATTGCTGATTCTGAAATAACAGTACCAGGACCAAATACAGCAGCTACTTTTCTTTCGAATAAGTAATCGTAGTCTTGCGCTGGAATAACTCCACCTGCAAATACCATAATATCAGGTCTTCCTAAACTTGCTAATTCTTCAATTAATTGAGGAATTAATGTTTTATGACCAGCAGCTAAACTAGATGCACCAATAAAGTGAACATCATTTTCAATAGCTTGTTTTGCAACTTCTTCAGGAGTTTGGAATAAAGATCCCATATCCACGTCAAAACCTAAATCAGCGAAACTAGATGCAACCACTTTTGCACCTCTATCGTGACCATCTTGACCCATTTTTGCAATCATAACTCTTGGTCTTCTACCTTCAATTTCTGCAAATTTATCAGCTAATTGCTGTGCTTTTGCAAACGTACTATCGTTATCTACTTCTTTACCGTACACGCCACTTATTAATTTAGTATCCGCTTTATGTCTTCCAAAATGAACTTCTAAAGCATCAGAAATTTCACCTAAAGTAGCAAAATTTTCAGCAGCTTCAACAGCAAGTTCTAATAAGTTACCTTCAGCACCTCCAGCACAGTCTTCTAATGCTTTTAGTTTTGCAGCAACTACTTCTGAATTACGTTCAGCTTTTAATTTATTTAAACGCTCAATTTGAGAGTCTCTTACAACTGTATTGTCAACCTCTAAAATTTCAATGTCAGATTCTTCTTCAGTTTGGAATTTATTTACCCCAACTAAAATATCTTGACCAGAATCTAAACGTGCTTGTTTACGAGCAGAAGCCTCTTCAATACGCATTTTTGGAACTCCAGTTTCAATAGCTTTTGCCATACCACCAAGTTCTTCAACTTCTTCAATTAATTTCCAAGCTTTTTTAGCAATCTCTTGTGTTAAGTATTCTACATAGTAAGAACCAGCCCAAGGATCAACCGCTTTGGTCATTTGAGTTTCATCTTGAATAAAGATTTGCGTGTTACGTGCAATACGTGCAGAGAAATCTGTAGGTAAAGCAATAGCTTCATCCAATGCATTTGTATGCAGTGATTGCGTTCCACCTAATCCAGCAGCCATTGCTTCAATACAAGTACGAGCTACGTTGTTAAAAGGATCTTGCTCACTTAAACTCCATCCTGAAGTTTGACTATGCGTACGCAATGCCATTGACTTTGGATTTTTTGGGTTGAAAGACTTAATGATTTTTGCCCAAAGCATACGTGCAGCACGCATTTTTGCAATTTCCATAAAGTGATTCATACCAACTGCCCAGAAAAATGATAAACGAGGAGCAAACTCATCAATTTTTAAACCAGATTTTAATCCAGTTCTAATGTACTCCATACCATCTGCTAATGTATAAGCCAATTCAATATCTGCAGTTGCACCAGCTTCTTGCATATGGTAACCAGAGATAGAAATTGAGTTGAACTTAGGCATATTTTGAGTTGTATAATCAAAAATATCTCCAATAATTTTCATTGAAGGTGCAGGTGGGTAAATGTAAGTGTTACGCACCATAAATTCCTTTAAAATATCATTCTGAATTGTTCCAGAAAGTTTATCTAAAGAAACACCTTGTTTTCTTGCAGCAGCAATATAAAAGGCCATAATTGGCAGTACAGCACCATTCATTGTCATAGAAACAGACATTTTATCTAATGGAATTTGATCGAACAAAATTTCCATATCTAAAATAGAATCTATGGCAACACCGGCTTTACCAACATCACCAGTTACACGTGGGTGATCTGAATCGTATCCACGGTGTGTTGCTAAATCAAAAGCAACTGAAAGTCCTTTTTGACCAGCAGCTAAATTTCTTCTGTAAAAAGCATTTGACTCTTCGGCAGTTGAGAAACCTGCGTATTGACGTACTGTCCAAGGGCGCATAGCATACATAGCACTATAAGGTCCTCTTAAAAATGGAGGTACACCAGCAGCGTAGCCTAAATGCTCAGCTTCTGAAATGTCTTCTTTTGTAAATTGTTTTTTTACAGGGATTCCTTCAGGAGTATTCCAAACGTCTTGATTCTCTGAAGTTGCAGCTGTTTGCTTAACAGCTGAATTTAATTTTATATCTGAAAAATCTGGTTTCATACTTCTTAAGATTTTAATGTTTTTTGAACTTTAGTCTGAATTTTAGAAAGTGTAACTAGTACATCTGATCTCATATTTACAACACCATCTAAACCAGCTTCAGTTAATTCATCCATATTTTTTGGAGCACCAGCTAGCAGTAATACTTTGTCTGCAGCAATAGCTCTAAATGCTTTAATAAATGCAACTGCGCTTTCATCGTAATCTTGGTCTGAACTACAAATTACTACAATATGAGCATCTGATTTTGCACTTTCTGTAGCAGCTGCTTCTGCACTTTCAAAACTTTCCTCTTGGTGAACGTCAAAACCGCTAACACCAATAAAATCGTATGCAAAGGCTGCTCTAGCTTTACGCATTGTTAAATTACCAAAGCTTGCTAATTGTACAATTGGACGCACTTTAGTGTCAGCAACTAATTCTTCTGTTTTTCTTCTTAGAGCTTCAATTTCTAAAGAAGCTCTTCTTGGCGTTAATACTTTTGAAGAATCTTGCGCTCCTTCAGAAAGAATATCAACAGCAATAGTTTCCATTAAATTAGGATATTTGTTAACACCTACTAACGGAGTTCTACGTTGGCTAATTAATTTTAATTTTTGTAAACGAATTTCAGCAATTTGAGCTTGAATTGTTTCGTTTTCAAAAGCAGTATAAAAACCACCTTTTGCTTCAATGTCTTGGAATAAAACCAATGCTTTTTCAGCTATTTTTGAAGAAACTTCTTCAATATAGTAAGATCCATCAACCGGATTTGAAACTTTTCCAAAGTAAGATTCTTCTTTTAAAATTGTAGTAATATTACCAGCAATTCTACTTGAAAAGTCTGAAGGGTTTTTAAATTCTTTATCGTAAGCATCAATTAAAACACCATCTACATTTCCTAAAATAGCGGACATTGCTTCAGTTGTACAACGTAATAAGTTTGTTTCAGCATCTGTAACAGATTTTGTCCAAATACAAGTTTTAGCTGTTATGGTATTTGCTAATTCAGCAACTCCATATTTAGCTGTAACTTCAGCTAATAAACTATTGAAAGCTCTAAATTTTCCAATTTCAACAAAGTATTCTAAACCAATTGCAAGTTTAAAGCTTAAGTTGTTAAATATAGTTTGTGCTTCAACACCTTTTTCTGAAAGTTTTTCAATTAAGAAAACTAAAGAGTTTAAAGTGTACGCAATTTCTTGAACTTGGTTTGCACCTGAATCTAAATATTCAGTTCCTGAAATTGTAATTGCTTTAAAGTTTGGAAAATCAGCAGTTAAATTTACTAATGCTGTAGCTTCTTCAATTTGACTTTCATCAAAAGAACCAGTTGTTACATAATTAGAAATGATACCTGTGTTAAAGTATCCTTTTAAATCTTTTCCTTTTGCAACAGCTACTACATCAGTAGCAAAAGCAACAGCGTTTGAAGATAATTCAAAAGCTACTGTTGTTGTATCTAAATCTAAACCATTTAAAAGTGTAGCAGCTGAAACAGTTTCTTTTAAAGAGAAAATGATACCGTTCATACCTTCTTCAATAGCTTTTAAAGCTAATTTGTTTGCACTTTCAACAGTTGTAACTTCAATGCTACGGAAATTAACTAGAGATTGTGAATTTTCTCCTGTATTTTGAAGTTGTTCAATTGTATTCTCAGTGTTGTAGCAAGGTTGAATATTGATACCATTTAAGTTTTTCCAAACTAGTTTTTTATCAAAATCAGCTCCTTTTAAATCTGCGGTCACTCTTTCCATCCACTGCTCAGTAGAGACTGGTGGAAACTCAGGAAAAAGTGCTTTATTTTTATCGCTCATTGTGTGTTAATTTATATGATTTTAAAATTTAGCGTTTTCAAAAATACAAATTTAAAAAACGCTAATTTCAATTGATTTATTTTATCATTAAGCTACTTCCAAATCTTTCGAAAATGGCCTTGTCTAATTCTTCTCTACTATCAGGATGTGCAACGTCTCTTAACGCAACGGCTCTTTGTTTTAGGCTTCTTCCAAATAATTCAGCTACACCATATTCAGTTGCAACAAATCTTGCGTGCGCACGTGTGGTTACCACTCCGGCTCCTGGTTTTAATGTAGAAACAATTTTTGAAACACCTTTAGCTGTTGTTGAAGTAATGGCGCAAATTGGTTTTCCTCCTTCAGATAATGCAGCTCCACGCATAAAGTCCATTTGACCACCTACACCAGAGAACATTCTCATACCAATAGAATCGGCACAAATTTGCCCAGTTAAATCAACTTCAATAGCAGAGTTAATTGCTGTTACAGAAGGGTTTTGACGAATAACTGCCGTATCATTTACATAAGCAATGTCTCTCATTTCAATTTCTGGATTGTCATCCATAAAATCGTATAAACGACGTGTTCCCATTGCGAAACCTGATACAATTTTGTATGGGTTTGCTTTTTTCTTTGAACCGTTTACAATTCCTTTTTCAACTAAGTCTACAATTCCTTCAGCAAACATTTCAGTATGTACACCTAAATTTTTGTGATTGTGTAAGAAAGTTAAAACAGCATTTGGAATACCTCCAATTCCCATTTGAAGCGTTGCACCGTCATCAATAATTTCTGCAATGTTTTTACCAATTGCGCTTTCAGTTTCTGAAGGTTCTACAAATTTCATTTCGTAAATTTCTTCTTCAATTTCAACACAAGCATCAAAGTTTTTAATGCTAATTTGTGCATCTCCAAAAGTACGAGGCATTAATGGGTTTATTTGTGCAATTACTTTTTTTCCTTGCTCAATTCCTGAAAGTACAATATCTACAGAAACTCCTAAAGAGCAAAATCCATGTTTATCTGGAGGAGAAACATTTACCATAACTACATCTAAATCCATATATCCTTGACGGAATAAGCTTGGAATGTCACTTAAAAAAATTGGAATGTAATCTGCGGTATCACCTATGTTTTTACGAATATTTCCACCAATAAAAAAGGCATTTGTATGGAAACTTTCTCTTAATTCTGGAGCTGTATAACCGTGCTCACCTTCAGTATGTAAATGAACAAGTTCTACACCTCTTAATTCTGGAGCACGTGCAACCATCGCTTTTATTAATGCTTGTGGTGTTGCAGACCCTCCTTGAATTAAAACTCTGTCTCCTGATTTGATTAATTTAACAGCTTCATCAGCTGTCATTTTGTTTGGTATTTTCATGTACTTATAATTTGATGTAAGTTGTTTTGTCAACTTTTTTAATAATTAGTTTTTATCCTAAGAAACTTAAAATAATACCTGCTGCAATGGCTGATCCAATTACACCTGAAACATTAGGTGCCATTGCATGCATTAATAAATAGTTACTTGGATCTGATTTTAAAGCTTCAGTATGTACAACCCTTGCACTGTCTGGTACTGCAGATACACCTGCAGCTCCAATAAGAGGGTTTATTTTGTTATCTCCTTTTAAGAATAAATTCATAAACTTAGCAAATAGTAATCCACCACAGGTTGCAATAACAAATGATATTGCTCCTAGTCCAAAAATTAACATAGAATCTTTTGTTATAAAAATATCTGCTTGTGTAGAAGCTCCTACTGTTACACCTAATAAAATTGTAACAATGTCTATTAATTTTGTTCTAGCAGTGTCTGCTAATCTTTCTGTTCTTCCAGACTCTTTTAATAAGTTTCCAAAAAATAGCATTCCTAATAAAGGCAATGCGCTAGGAGAGATAAACGTTGTTAAAATTAAAGCTACAACAGGAAAAATCATTTTTTCTTTTTGAGTTACCGCTCTTGGTGGCTTCATTTTAATTTTTCTATCTTCTTTAGAAATTAATAAACGCATTAAAGGAGGTTGAATTACGGGTACTAATGCCATATATGAATATGCTGCAATTGCAATTGGTCCAATTAAGTTTTTAACAGTGGTACCATCAGCTAAAATGTTTATACCATTTGCTAATTTTGATGAAAGGAAAATTGCAGTAGGGCCATCTGCACCACCAATAATTCCAATTGCACCTGCTTCAGGAAGGCTAAAACCTAAGTATAGTGCTCCTAAAAAAGTTGCAAATACACCAATTTGTGCAGCAGCACCTAATAGCATTAATTTTGGATTGGCAATTAATGATGAGAAATCTGTCATTGCTCCAATTCCTAAGAAAATTAGCGGTGGATAAATTCCTTTTACAACCCCAAAATATAAATAGTTTAATACTGAACCTGCTTCGTAAATTCCTGTTTGATTGCCGGCGACAAAAGGAATGTTTCCAATAATAACACCAGCTCCAATAGGAATTAATAGTAAAGGTTCGTAATCAAATTTAATTCCAAGATATATAAAAACAATCCCAATAATAATCATTAATATATTACCTGATGTTGCATTTGCAAAACCAGTATAATTGTAAAATTGTTGAATCCCATTAAATGCTCCACTAAACGAACTGTCTTCTTGAGTTTCATCAACTTGAATGTTTGAAACAGGAGTGTTAGTAGTGGTGTTTGTGTTTAAACCCAATGCAGGTCTAATAAAAATTAGCAAGGATAGAACACAAAATATTAAAATTACTTTTTTCATTTTTTTCATTTTTTAGAGCTAATCACTTTTGAATTAAAAATAATTAAGCTCAAAATTTTCTATTCTAGTTCTATCATTAATTGATCTTGCAATACTTGTTGTCCAACAGTAATGTTTAAAGAAGTAATTGTACCTGCTTTTTCACAAACAATATTGTTTTCCATTTTCATTGCTTCTAAAACCATCATACGATCACCAACTTTAAGTTGATCACCAACTTTAACGTCAATAGATAAAACTACTCCAGGAATAGGAGCAACAATTCTCGTTTTTTGAGATTTTGGATTTACTTTTAAAGGTTCAGCAGGTCTTTTAGATGCAGCACGAACCAATGTTGGTGTTTTGGTTTTTTTAATCTCTTGTTTCATAACAACATCATAGGTTGTACCATTTACCTCAAGGGTAATAATATTGTCTTCGTGAGATTTTATATTAACCGTATAGCCGTTTTCGTTTACTTTGAATTTATAACTTTTCATACTTATAGTCTGTTTTGAGTTCCGTAAATTTTAGAACTCCAAGGTGAATAAGGTTTTTTAACTTGTTTTATAGTTAAAATTGCGCTTTCGTGATCGTGTTGTTGATCTAAATACATATGCACTGCTGCACCAATAGCCGCAGCAATTTCACCCGTAAAATCTTTATCAGCTTCAACTTTAATTTCTGAGATTTTTTTGTCTTTTCTTTTTGTGGCTATTTTGTAGACATACAACATCACAGGTAATCCATATTTAAATACTAATGATAGTATTAATAATGAACAAAAAACAATTAACAATCCGGTAATTAAAATAACGTAGCCTTCGTTAATTTGATCTGTAACTAATGGAATAAAACTCATTATAATGGGATGTTTGAATGTTTTTTAGGAGGATTTACTTCTTTTTTATTTTGAAGTAATTCTAATGCTCTAATAATTCTAAAACGTGTGTTTCTTGGTTCAATTACATCGTCAATAAATCCGTATTTAGCTGCTTCGTAAGGATTAGCAAATGCTTGCGTGTATTCTTCTTCCTTCTTATCTATATATTCTTGTTTTTCTTCAGCATCTTCAATTTTTCTAATATTAGAACCTTCTAACACTTCAACAGCACCTTTAGCACCCATTACCGCAATTTCAGCAGTTGGCCACGCATAATTTACATCACCACGTAATTGTTTACAACTCATTACATCATGCGCTCCTCCATAAGATTTACGTAATGTAATAGTTACTTTAGGTACGGTAGCTTCACCGTAGGCAAATAATAATTTTGCTCCGTGTAAAATAATACCTCCGTATTCTTGACCAGTTCCAGGTAAAAATCCTGGCACATCAACTAGGGTAACAATTGGAATGTTAAATGCATCACAAAAACGAACAAAACGAGCTGCTTTTCTAGATGCTTCAATATCTAATACACCAGCATAATATTTTGGTTGATTGGCTACAATACCTACAGGGTGACCGTTAAACCTTGCAAATCCAACGCAAATATTACGTGCGTAATTTCTATGAACTTCTGTAAATTCACTGTTATCTGCAAGTCTTGAAATTACATCAACAATATCATAAGGTTGATTAGGATTTTCTGGAATAATTTCATTTAAAGAATCTTCCAATCTATCAATTGGATCATTACAAGTAATAATTGGAGCGTCTTCTAAGTTGTTTGAAGGTAGGTAACTTAATATTTTACGTACCAATAATAAGTTGGTCTCATCATCTTTTGCTAAGAAGTGAGAAACACCAGATCTTGTTGCGTGAATTTTAGCTCCACCTAATTCTTCAGTAGTTACAACTTCACCGGTTACAGTTTGTACCACTTTTGGTCCGGTAACAAACATATAACTTGTTTCTTCAGTCATAATTGTAAAATCTGTTAATGCAGGCGAGTAAACAGCACCACCAGCACAAGGGCCTAAAATGGAAGAAATTTGAGGAATAACTCCCGAAGCCATAATATTTCGTTGGAAAATTTCGGCATAACCTGCTAAAGAACGTACACCTTCTTGAATACGTGCTCCACCAGAATCGTTTAACCCAATAACAGGCACCCCAATTTTCATGGCCATATCCATGATTTTACATATTTTAAGCGCGTATGTTTCAGAAAGTGAGCCTCCAAAAACGGTGAAATCTTGAGCGAAAAGATAAACAATTCGTCCATCAATTGTTCCGTGCCCAGTTACAACTCCATCAGAAAGATAAACTTGTTTATCTAAGCCAAATGACTTTGTTCTGTGGGTTACAAACATATCAAACTCTTCAAAACTATCATCATCTAATAGAATATCAATTCGCTCACGTGCTGTTAATTTACCTTTAGCGTGTTGCGAGTTAATTCGTTTTTCTCCACCACCTAGTTTTGCTTTTGCCCTTTTTTCAATGAGCTCATTAATTTTATCTTGATTTGCCATTTTTAGATTTAACTTATGTAGTGATTCTTATTTAGAACAAAGCTCAGTAAGTACTCCTTGTGTAGATCTTGGGTGAAGAAAACCAATGTTTAAACCTTCAGCACCAGGACGCGATACTTTGTCTACTAATTGAACACCTCTTTCTTCAGCAGTTTTTAAAGCTTCTGAAGCATTTGGAACTGCAAACGCAATGTGGTGAATTCCTTGTCCTTTTTTAGCAATGTATTTTCCTATTGGTCCATCAGGAGAAGTGCTTTCTAACAATTCAATTTTTGTGTCTCCAACTTGAAAAAAAGCTGTTTTTACTTTTTGGTCAACAACTTCTTCAATGCTGTAGCATTTCATTCCTAAAACATCTTCGTAGTATTTAATTGATTCTTCTAAGTTTTCAACTGCAATTCCTATGTGTTCAATGTGTGAAATATTCATAATTAATTATTTTTTAATATTTTAAAGTTATATCCTAAATAAGGATGTTTTTATTTCTTTTTTAAAAGTAGTCAACAAAATTACAAGATACCATATCTTAAAGATATGACAGATGTCATACAATTGGTTAAACAACTGTTAAATTACTAAAACGTTTTAGTAGTTTGGCGGTTATTTAGCTGAGATTAAATTATTGATTTTCAGTTAATTTTATTTTTGACTTTGTGGTGTTGAAGTTAAACAAAACTAATCTGATGCCTTAGGTAAGTATTTGTTATGTGCTATAAAATTTTGTATTTGGCGTGTAAATTTTTAAGCATCGTTTCTGTCATTGAGGTGAGATTGTATTTAGGCTTCCATCCCCAATGTTTTCTGGCTTTAGAGTCGTTAATGCTGCTAGGCCAACTATTGGCAATTTGTTGTCTAAAATCTGGATTGTATGTAATTTTAAATTCAGGAACTATTTTTTTTATTGTTTCAGCAATTTCTTTTGGGGTAAAGCTCATAGCTGCTAAATTATACGAAGATCGTATTTTAATAGTTGCTGGTTTGGCATTCATTATTGCTATAGTTGCAGCAATAGCATCATCCATATACATCATTGGCAATTTAGTTTCTTCACTTAAAAAAGAGGTGTATTTACCTATTAAAAGTGCACTATGGAAAATTTCAACAGCGTAATCTGTGGTTCCGCCACCAGGTTTGGTTTTCCAACTTATAATACCAGGGTATCGTATGCTACGTACATCAACATCATATTTTTTATAATAGTATTCGCACCAACGTTCACCAGTTTGTTTGCTAATACCATAAACTGTTGTTGGTTCCATAATGGTTTCTTGCGGTGTATTTTCTTTAGGTGTTGTTGGGCCAAAAACAGCAATGGAACTAGGCCAAAATAGTTTTTTTATTTTGCCCTCTTTAGCTAGGTTTAAAACATTAAACAATGATGTCATATTTAAATCCCAAGCTTTTTCAGGAAATTTTTCGCCAGTGGCGGAAAGCATTGCTGCCATTAAGTAAACTTCCTGAATGTTATATTGCTCTACTACTTGTAAAATGGTATCATAATCCATAGCATTTACCAATTCAAAAGGTCCAGATTTCATTAGTTTCTTGTTTCCTTCACGAATGTCAGAAGCAATTACAGCATCATTTCCATACAAATTTCGAAGTTTCTGCGTTAATTCAGTTCCAATTTGACCACAGGCACCAATAATTAATATTTTTTTGAGCATATACAAAAATGTAGTTTTGTTAGTTCTATAAATATACTGAAAATTAAAATTGATTGCTAGAGAGGTTGTTTTTTATCAAATTCACATTCTTTTATTTAGTTCTTCTTAATTATTAGTATTTTTGGGCTTAAGAAGTTTTAAAATGAAGTATATATACCTGTTTTTATTCCTAATTTTAATAATTAGTTTTTCTTGTGATTCAAAGAAAACACAAAGCAATAAGGAAACAATTGATTCTTTGGCAGTAGATTCAAATAGAATTTCAAATACAATTTCTGAAACACTTATTCCAAGTGCAAGAAAAGATTTTGAAAGTTGGAAAGAATACAATGATGTTGATGAATTGATTACAGAATATTATAATATTTCTGTTTCACAGGCTTTGGGCAGATCAAGAGAGTTGGAAGATCTTGTGAAATTAATGAAAGATACAATTAGGGTTGATGCTATTGATAAGTTAAATGTAAATGCTCGTTTTAACGTGTTGCATAATGAAACTTTGCGTTTGGTTGATATGGCAACTATTCCTTCAATTACCAATGAGGAAGTTAGTGAAGAAGTAGGGCAAATTATTGAAGTATACGCATCAGTAAATGCTAAAATTAATACTATTTATAAAGCTCGGGATTTGCAAGAAGCATTGGAGATTGATACAGAAGTTCCTGTTGAAATAATTGAAGAGGAAGAGCCCGTTACAAAAGTGAAAAAGAGAATTACTAGAAAACCAGCAAAGTCAATACAGTAAATTATGAAAAAAATTAGCGTTATCATTTTTGTATTAATCGTATGTTTTAGTTGTACAGATAAAGAAAAGATAGTTCAAAAAGTTGAGCCTAAACAAGAAGTGGCAGCTATTAATAAGGTGTTAAATAGTTGGCATTTAGATGCAGCAGAAACAAATTTTGAGAATTATTTTGAAGCAATGTCTTCTAAAAGTGTTTTTGTTGGAACAGATGCAGCTGAGGTGTGGGATGTACAGGAATTTAAAGCGTTTTCAAAACCTTATTTTGATAAAGGAACTGCTTGGGATTTTAAAGCTGTAGATAGAAATGTGTACTTAAATTCTGATGGAAAAATAGCTTGGTTTGATGAGTTGTTAGATACTTGGATGGGTGTTTGTAGAGGTTCAGGAGTATTGAAAAAAACGAACGAAACCTGGAAAATTGAACACTATGTACTTTCTTTAACAGTACCAAATGATAATATTCAAGAGGTAATGAAAGTTAATAAAGTAAAAGATTCTTTATTTTTAAAAAATTATAAAAATTAGTGATCGTCTAACGTTGGTTTCCCTAATTCAGGGGTTACTTCTTCAATGCTTTTTATTACATTGTTTTCGTAAATTACTTTGGTTTTAATGCCTTTATTCCAATAAAACCAAGTTCCTACTTTTACGCCTTTGTCATAAAAGGCAACACATTTTCTGGTTCCATCATTATTATAACTTTCCCATCCTCCGTGTAATTCACCTGTTTTATCGTAAAAACCATGTTGCATAATTTCACCGTTATCATAGTATAAAGTTATTTCAGTAAGATCTCCTTTTATTTCAGTTTTTGGAGTTTTTGAATCTTGAGAAAATGCTGTGGTAGAAAGCAGTAAAAGGCCTATAATAAAAAGAATATTTTTCATGATTTTAAGTTTTAGCAGTTTCTCAAAATTACAAAAAATAATCTTTTTGAGATGTGATTAAAATCAGGATTTGAAATTAGGAAATAAGGGAATTAACCAGCTCAAAAACCAAGTTACTTTCGTAACCTTTGGAAATTAAAAATGTGGCAAGTTTATTTCTTTTTTTAAATGAATTGGGTTCTTTTATGAGTTTTAATTTTTTTGTTGCAATAGTTTGAAGGTTGTTATAATAATCTTCATCATTTATTTCTTTTAAAGCGGTTTTAATATTGTATGCTGAAATATTTTTAAACTTTAAATCGTTAGCAACTTTAATTTTTCCCCATTTTTTAATGTTGAATTTTCCACGCGCATAAGATTTTGCATAGCGTTCTTCATTTAAAAAATTGTGTTGCATTAAATGCAGTATTATTTGCTCTTTAGCTTCAGGAATCATTTTTAAATCATATAGTTTTTGTTCTACTTCTTTATGACAACGTTCCTGATAAGCACAATAATTTTCTAGAAGCCTTGTAGCTTCATCAACAGTATAAGTTTTGTGTTGTTGCATGTATTCAAAAGTAATAAAAAAGGTGTTTCAATAAAATTGAAACACCTTTAGTTTGTTGTAAGTATAATTTATGAAGCTGTTTTTAGCCTTTTTATTTTATATTTTAGTTTAAGTGATAATAGGAAAAATATTGGTACAATTATTAATGTTAAAAAAGTTGCAACAATTAACCCGTAAATAACGGTCCAAGCTAATGGTCCCCAAAATACCACGTTATCACCACCAACATAAATGTTCGGGTCAAATTCACTAAACAAGGTAAAGAAATTTATATTTAATCCTATAGCTAAAGGAACCAACCCTAAAATTGTTGTAATTGCTGTTAAAAGTACCGGTCTTAAACGTGCTTTACCGGCAAGTACAATACAATGGTATGTGTCTTTTAACGATAGAAAATCATCTTCATCTATACCAAGTTCATATTTTTTTCTGTCAATTAGTAATTGAGCATAATCAAGTAATACAACTCCGTTATTAACAACAATACCGGCTAGTGAAATAATTCCCATCATTGTCATCATAATAACAAAAGAATCACCACTAATAACCAAACCACCAAATACACCAATTAAACTTAGTGAGATAGCTCCCATAATAATTGTTGGTTTTGAAATAGAGTTGAATTGGAATATTAGTATAAAAAATATTAATGAAAGTCCTGTAAAAAATGCACCCATTAAAAAGGCCATTTGTTTGTTTTGCTCTTCAATTTGCCCTGTGTAATCAATTTTAATATCAGTAGGTAAATCTTCAAATTCTTTCATAGAATCTTGTATTTGAGCAACTATTGCACCGGCATCTGTGTAGCCTGGAGCAAGTGCAGAATATACAGTTACAACTCTTTGCACGTCTTTGTGTTTAATAGCACTAAACCCTGATGTGTTTGTTTGTTTTGCAACTGTTGAAATAGGAATTTCTTTAATTTTTCCTGAAGAAGGATCTCTAAATGTAATTTTCTGATTGAAAACAGCACTAGAATTGTATCTGTTTTCTTTGTTGAAACGAACATAAATATCGTAATCTTCTCCATTTTCCTTATAAATACCTGCTTTTGCTCCAAAGATTGAGTTTCGTAATTGTTGACCAACTTTCATGGTGTTTACACCTAGTTCACCCGCTTTTTTACGGTCAACAACTACCTGCATTGCAGGTTTATCTTTGTTTACATCAATTTTTAGTTCATCAATACCAGGAATGTTTTTAGAGTTGATAAAATCTCTCATTCTTTCGGCTGTTGAAATAAGCTCGTTGTAATCTTTTCCTTCAATTTCAATATTTACAGGAGAACCTGCAGGTGGTCCGTTGGCATCTTTTTCAACAGAAATTAATACTCCAGGATAAATTCCTACCAATGCGGTTTGAACTTTTTGTCTTAATAATTCACTGTCTTGGCCTTTTCTGTATTTATATTCGCGCATAGAGGCTGTAATTTTACCTTTATGCGGCATTTCTGCAGCAGAACCTCCATCAGTATTTGGGTTTCCAGCACCTTCACCAACTTGAGAAACGGCACTTTCAACCATAAAATTATAGCCATCATCATCAACATATACATCTTCATTTAAAACCTTGAAAACTTGTTTTTCAATAAGTTTGGTAATTTCATTGGTTTTCTCAATATCAGTTCCTTCAGGATATTCAATGTAAACAATAATTTGATTTGGTTTGTTGTCTGGGAAAAATTCCACCTTTGTACGTTGTGAGCTTAACGACCAACCAAAGGCTATAAATGAAATAATTAATAACGCCACAGTAAAAGATGAATAGGCATACATTCTCCAGCCAGATAGTGCTTTGCTTAATGCAGCTTCATAATATTTTTCTAGTTTTGTTAAAATATTTTCTTGGAAATAATTTGCCATTTTTCGAAGGAATAATCTATAAATCCATAAAAGAACAGCTGTGGTAATCATAAGCACACCAAACGTTCTGTATGAACCTCCAAAGAAGGTTATAAATAATCCTATTGCCGAAATAATACTTGTAAGTTTTATGATTTTGTTTGTTGGCATATCTACGTCTTCAATAGTCATAAATTGAGAGACTAACACCGAATTAAAGAAGATTGCAACAAACAATGATGAACCAAGTACAATTGAAAGTGTAATAGGTAAAATAATCATAAATTCACCCATAACTCCAGGCCAAAGTCCTAACGGAATAAATGCGGCAACGGTTGTTGCTGTTGAAATGATAATTGGAAACGCAATTTCACTAATTCCTTTTTTTGCAGCTTCTTTTCTACTCATTCCTTCTTCATCCATAAGCCTATACACGTTTTCAACTACTACAATTCCGTTGTCTACTAACATTCCAAGTCCCATAATTAGTCCAAAAAGTACCATTGTGTTAAGTGAATAGCCAAACATTTCAAGAATCATAAGCGACATAAACATGGACATTGGAATTGCAAAACCAACAAACAAGGCATTTTTAAATCCAAGGAAGAACATTAAAACGGTTACTACCAAAATAATACCAAAAATAATGTTGTTTACTAAATCGTCTACTTGCCCAACAGTTACAGATGATTGATCATTTGCAATAGTAACTTTTAGGTCTGCAGGGAAAACATTTTCTTTCGCATTTTCTACAATTTCTTGAATTTGTTCTGCAGCAACCACCATGTTTTTTCCGGCACGCTTTTTTACGTCTAGCATTACTACTGTGTTTCCAAATTCACGAGCATAGGTGGTTTTATCTTTTGATCTAAAGGAAACTGTAGCAACATCTTTTAAATAAATTGAATTCCCATTTTCAGATTTTACTACAAAGTTTTTTAACTGTTCAGGGTTTTCAATTTCACCAATAATACGAATAGTTCTTCTTTGTCCGCTAGCAATAAAATTACCTGCAGACATGGTAATGTTACCACCACCAATTGAATTTATAATATCATCGTAGCTTACTTTTGCAGCAGTCATTTTAAAAATATCAACTGCAACTTCTACTTCTTTTTCTTGAGCACCTCTAATGTCTACTTGTTTTATTTGAGGTAGGTTTTCAATTTCATCTTCTAAGTATTCTCCAAATTCTTTTAAACGATTGATTGGATAGTCTCCTGAAATGTTAATGTTTGAAATTGGCATTTCTTCAGATAAACTAAGGTCAAATACATTTGGTTCAACTTTAGCACCATTAAAAGTAGGCCAATCTTCACTAGCAGTTTCAGATTCTATTTCATCCTTAACTTTTTGTTTGGCTGCTTCAACGGTTATATTTTCGTCAAATTCTACAATTATAATAGAGTAATCTTCTTGTGATGTTGATGTTATTTCAACAACATTACTTATAGTTTCTAGTTGATCTTCTAATGGAATTGTAATTAGTTTTTCAATATCTTCAGCAGTATTTCCTGAATACACTGAGCTTACGTATATTTTTGTTTCTTTAATTTCTGGGAAGTTTTCTCTTGGCATATTGTAAAATGCCGAGGCTCCTAAAAACAGAATTAAAGCCATTAATACATAGATAGTAGTTTTATTGTCTATTGCCCAGGACGATAGTTTAAACTCTTTATCAATTTGTTTTTGTTGTTTACTCATTTTGATAAATTATAAGTTTAATATTTTAACTGTTTGCCCATCTTTAATGCTTCTTGCACCTTCCATAATTATTTCATCACCAACAGCAACACCCGAAAGAACTTCAATATAATCTCCTTGAATTAATCCTGTTTCAATTATTGCTCTATGTGCAACAGCTTCATCACTTTTTCTGTCTTTTACAATATAAATGTATTGTTGTCCATTTGCATTTTCAGAAATAATACCTTGTGGTATTAAGATGGCTTTGGTATTTGTGTAATCGTTAATTTTAAGTTTCGCTGTTAAATTTGGTTTAATAGCCTTATTGTTTTTATTAGGAATGTTAACTTCAATTTTGAAAGTTCTGTTGGCTGGGTTTATGTAGCTTCCGGCTTGTCTAATTTTACTTTCAATTGAAGTTCCTAAAACAGGAAATTCAATAATAACATCTTTGTTTTTTGTAACTGTGTTTATATGGCTTTCAGGAACATTAGTTTCTATGTACATATTATTTAAACTAATTATACGCATTAATTGCGATTGTCCTGGAGAAACTACACTTCCTTGGTGCGTAATAACATCATCAATAGTACCATTAAAAGGTGCCGTAATTACGGTTTTAGCTACTTGTTGTTTAATTTGATCAATGGCTTTTTCTTGCGCTTCATATGAAGATTTTGCCTGTAAATATTGCATCTCAGATCCAATTTTTTGATTCCATAAACGCTCTTGACGTTCAAAAGTTGTTTTTGAAAGTGCTAATTGTATGTTTGCTTGTGCTAGTTGTTGACTTAAACCACCATCGTCTATTTTTGCTAAAACTTGCCCTTTTTTAACGTGTTGCCCTTCAACTACATTAACTTCTTTTAAAATTCCTGCATATTCTGGGTAAATTACCAAATTGTTTTTGGTTGTTACGTTTCCTTGCAAATCTATATAATGATTGAATACAGATTCTTCAGCTGTAATAATTGTAGTTAAGGGTACTTTTTTGTTAGGTGATAAATCGGCAATTTTGTGATCAATTAATTGTAATTGTTCTATAAGTGCTTTTTGTTGTGCTGCAATTTCATCTCGTTTAGATTTAATTGCAGTTATGTCACCCGATTCTAAAACTGTTTCTAAAGATTGCCCATTTTCATTTCCTCCGCAAGAAATAAATAAAAATGTAAATAATAAGGTTGAATATAAATATTTCATTGTTGTGTTTTTTAGTTGATTATAGGTGTATTTAATGCTTTGTCTAAACTTGCTTTTGCTGAAATAACATTTAGCATTGCTTCTAAGTAGTTTTGTTGCATTGTGTATAATTGATTTTGTGCGCTTGTTAGGTCAAAACTAGTTGAAATTCCTTCAAAAAATTTCACTTCTTGTTTCTTTTCAATTCGTTCTGCTAATGCTAAATTTTTCTTAGAAGTTTCAAATTCTTCTAATCTATATTGGTATTCAACTTTAGCACTTTCTAACTCTAGTAAAACTTTTTGACTGGTTTCTTCTAAGTTCGTTTTAGCTTTGTCGTATTCAATTTTAGCTTGTTGTGTTCTGGCGCTTCTTGCCAAACCACTAAAAATTGGAATGTCTAAACTAACACCTAGTAATGAAGAATCAAACCAATCTTGGTATTTTTTATGAAATGTAAATGACTCGCTATAACCTTGGTAGCCAAAGTTTATAAAAGAATTTAAGGTTGGTAACGCTTTGCTTTTTTGTAATTTTACAATTCCTTCTTGTCCTTCAAGTGCATTTTCTGCAATTCTGAAATCTATATGATCTTCAATATTAAATTCTTCTTCTAATAAGCTAAATTGTATGTTTTCTTTTGTTAAATCGTTTAAATTTTCAGTTAAAGTAGTCTTGGTATTAATATCTGCTCCAATGGTTATGTTGAACATTTTGTAATTAATACTTTTTAATTTTTCTGATTTAGATAACGATGTTTTTAATGAAGCCAACGTTAGTTCTAATTGCTCAACACTTTCTTCTTCTTCAAGACCATTTAAATATATTTGGTTGGTGTCAGCTAAGTTTTTTTCTAATGTAGCTACATTTTTTTTAAGAATAGCAATACCTTCTTCAGTAAAAAGAACATTTCCGTAGGCATTAATAACAGCCTCTCTAATTAATTGATCGGTTTTTTCTTTTGAGTCTTTTGAAATGCGCATATAAGTGTCTAGATATTTTAGACCAACTATATAGGAGCCGTCAAAAATAACTTGCGATAACGTTGCTGAGGCTGATAAATTATTTTTTGTTCCAAAAACAACTTCTATAAATTCTCCTGGATCTCCGCCAATAAATTCTCCTGGAATTAATGAAACTTGCTGTTTAACCCAATATTGGTAATCTACAGCTGCATTAAGTTGTGGTAAACCAAATGCTACGGTTTCTTTGTTTACTTGTTTTGATAATTCAATGTCTCTACTGGCATTAATTGAGGCGTAACTGTTTTCTAGTGCGTATGAAATAGCTTCATCAAGCGATAAAGACAAGCTTTCTTGTGCTTGTAAAGAAAAAGTTCCTAGTATGCCTAAAAATAGGATAAGATGTTTTTTCATTTTTTAATTATTGTATTGTTGTAATTGTTCTTCTAAAATTTTTATTCCTTTTTCGGTTGCTATGGCTCTTGTATGATATTCTAAAATATTTAATTCTAATTTATGTATGTTGTTTTTATTGTATGTGTATAAGTTTGAATCATGAACACTCATAACAAGTGAAAAGTAAAATTTGGTTACTTGATCTATAAGAATGTTTTTTCTATACAAACCCTCATTAATTCCTTTTTGAATATTACTTAATAAGCAATCTTTAAACATACAAAGTTCTTGCGAAGTTATTCTTTTGTAAGTTTCAGGATAGTATTTTTGTAATTGAAATAAAGGTGAATCGTCTACGTTTTGTATAAATCCATTAAATACTTTTTTTACTTCAAAATTTTCTTGAATTGCATTATGGTTTAAATTGTAAATTTTTAAAACTTCTTTATGTACTTGGTTATGGGTAAAAATGGTAGCTTCATTTACCAAATCTGCCTTGTTTTTAAAGTATTTGTAAATAGTTTTTTTTGAAATAGCAAGTTCATTGGCAATATCATCCATAGTAACACTTTTAAAACCAAGTTTTAAGAATGTTTCACCCGCTTTTTTTAGTATTACTTCTTTCATGAAAACCGTTATCTTTTTAAATTTTTGGTTTGCAAATATAATAAAGGAAACTTTAGAAACAAATAAAGTTTCCAAAGTTTTATTAATTTGATAACATTAAAAATGAAATTGAAAAGTTTGTAGTGTTATTGAAACTTGTATTTTTACATAAAATATAAGTACATGAAAAGTATTGAAACCTACAAAGAAGAGTTTTTAGTTTATCTAAATGAAAAAGTAAAGGTTAAGGAGCCTTTAAATTTATACGAACCAATTCATTATATTTTGCAATTAGGAGGCAAAAGATTACGTCCTGTTTTAACATTGCTTACTTGTGATATTTTTGGTGGGAATGAGAAGCTTGCTTATGATGCTGCTTTGGCTGTTGAAGTGTTTCATAATTTTACATTAATCCATGATGATATAATGGATAGTGCGCCTATACGAAGAGGAAAAGAAACTGTTCATAAAAAATGGGATGAAAATACCGGAATCTTATCTGGTGATGCAATGATGATATTGGGGAATCAATGTTTTGAAAGCTATGATGCTCCAATTTTTAAAGAACTTATGATTTTGTTTAATAAAACAGCGTTAGAAGTTTGTGAAGGGCAGCAGTGTGATATGGATTTTGAAACTAGAAACGATGTTACCATTACTGAATATTTAAAAATGATTACTAATAAGACTTCTGTTTTGGTGGCTGCAGCAATGAAAATGGGGGCAATTATTGCAGGAGCTTCTAAAGATGAAGCCATAAAAATTTATAATTTTGGATTGAATTTAGGAATTGCTTTTCAGTTGCAAGATGATTATTTGGATACATTTGGAGATGCTGCCGTTTTTGGAAAGCAAATAGGAGGTGATATTTTAGAAAACAAAAAAACGTTTCTGTATTTAAAAGCATTGGAAATGTGTAGCTCAAAAGATGCCAAAAAGTTAATTGCTATTTACAATGCAACCACACCCAACAACAATAAAGTAAGTGAAGTAACAAGTTTATTTGTTGAAAATAAAATTCCTGAAGTAACTATCAATGAAATTGAAAAATATTCAAACAAAGCGTTTGAAGTTTTAGAAACAATGTCAATTTCAAGTGTAAAAAAAGAAGCGCTTAAAGACTTTGGTTTGAATTTAATGAAACGTACCATCTAATGTTAAAAGCGGTAAATACAGTTGAATTATTTAATGCGTTAACCACAGAAAATTTATATGTAAATTTAATTCAGCAACTTAATAAAGATTTTCAAATGTCTAATTTAGATATACTTTTTGAAGAGACTATTGAGCCAATTACCTTGCAAAATACATTGAATAAAGTTTTATTGGATTTGATGCGTACGAAGTACGATGATTATTTAAATTTATTATATAGAGTTGATATTTCAGAAAAAGAATTGCTTAAAGTAAAATCAGATAATTTAGAAGCTGCTATACACCAAGTAACATTTTTAATATTAAAAAGAGAATCTCAAAAAGTTTGGTTGAAGAAAAATTTCAATAAATAATTTGGGTTTACATAATTGCTAAATATTCGTACTTAGATTGTTACCTGTTTTTGTAAAATGAAATAAATAATTATTTAGCAAAAAATACAGTAAAAGTATTGTCTATATGAAAAAATGTAGTAATTTTGCAGCCAGTTTTAGGTCCCATAGCTCAGCTGGTTAGAGCATCTGACTCATAATCAGAGGGTCCTTGGTTCGAGCCCAAGTGGGACCACTTTTAAAACTTGTAAAGCCTTACAGAAATGTAAGGCTTTTTTATGCTTTAAGGTAAAAAGGTGTTTAAAATTTATGCAAATAAAAACCTCTAAGAATACAATTCTTAGAGGTTTTTATTTAAGATGTCTTAAAAAGTGAAAAGCTAATTAGTCAACTTTTTGCTCTAATAAATCAAAGAATTGATCTAATTGAGGCATTAACACAATACGAGTTCTTCTATTTTTAGATCTACCTTCAACAGTATCATTACTTGCAATTGGCATATATTCACTTCTACCAGCAGCAACTAAACGAGAAGGTTCAATGTTAAAGTCGTCTTGTAATACTCTAATAACAGAAGTAGAACGTTTTACACTTAAATCCCAGTTATCTTTTATACAAGAAGTTTTAATTGGTTTGTTGTCAGTATATCCTTCAACCATAACTTCAAGATCAGGTTGAGCAGCAATTACTTCAGAAACTTTTCCTAATACTTCTTTTGCTTTGTTAGAAATAGTAGCGCTTCCGCTTTTAAATAATAATTTATCAGCAATTGAAATGTAAACTACAGTTTTCTCAACATTAACTTCAATATCTTCATCTTCAAATCCATCAGCTAACACACTTTTTAATTTAAATCCTAATGCTAAATTAATAGAATCTTTCTTAGTAACAGCTTTTTGAATGTATTGAATGTATTCATCTTTTTTACCCATTTGAGCCAACGTTTCTTTAATGTTGTCTGAAGCAGATTTAGATAATACGGTTAAATTATCAACATACTCTAATGTTTTTTCTTTGTCTTTGTTTAAATCAACAATTCTTTGTTCAAGTGATGAAATTTTACTTTCACTTTCTACTTGACATTTCATTAAATCAGCTTTTACATCAACTAACTCTTGACTTTTTTTGCTGTAATTTTCTTCTAACTCAGCGTATTTCTTGTTTGAAACGCATGAACTTAACACTAAAGATGTCGCTAACACCAATAAAAATAATTTCTTCATAAGATATTTTAAATTTAATACCTAACAAAGGTAAAAAAAATACCAATCTATCTAATATAAATATTAAAATTTAAGATGTTTTTATGAAATAATTTAATATTATCTTTGATGTTTATTAATTTGATAATTGTTGAGTCATTTAGAAATGAGAAAATATGTAGGAATTTTAGTTGTTTTGTTGCTTATTTCTTGTAATAAAACAGAGGATACTTTAAAAGTTATAAAAGGTAATGCTATTGGAACCACATTTTCTATACGTTATTTGGGAGGTTCGTCAGTTGATTTTGAATTTAAAATTGATAGTTTAATAAAAGCTATTAATAAATCTACCTCAACATACATTCCAACTTCTGATATTTCAAAAATTAACAATGGGGACACTACAGTTGTAGTTGATGCTTATTTTGAAGAAGTTTTTGCCAAGTCTGAAAAAATATATAAAGAAACTAATGGAGATTTTGACCCAACTATTGGTGTTTTAGTAAATGCTTGGGGTTTTGGTCCTGGAGATAAAATTGAAGATTTAGATTCTTTAAAAATTAAAGAGTTACTAAAATTTGTAGGTTTTGAAAAAGTAGCACTAAAAGACCAGAAAGTAATCAAACAATATCCTGAAATTTACTTTGATTTTAATGCCATTGGAAAAGGGTTTTTAGTTGATGTTGTTGGGCGACTTTTTGAACAGTACAATATTCAAAATTATTTGGTTGAAATTGGTGGAGAAATAAGGGCGCGAGGTGTAAATGAAAAAAATAGCGCTTGGAGAATTGCAATTGAAAATCCTAATTTTGATGGTACACGTTCATTTGCTTCAACCTTACAACTTCATAACGAATCTATTGCTACCTCTGGAAATTACAGAAAGTATAGAACAGCAAAAGATGGAAAAAAATATGTGCATACCATAAATGCAAAAACGGGTTTTGCTACTGAAAGTAATTTGTTAAGCGCGTCTGTAATTTCAAAATCAGATTGTGCAGATGTTGATGGTTATGCCACTGCTTTTATGGCAATGGGATTAGAAAAAACACAAAGTTTTTTACAAAATCATGCTGAATTAAAAGCTTTTTTAATTTACGTTGATGCCAATGGAGATATAAAAACATACGCTTCTCCAAATTTAGAAATGAAGGCTATTTAGTGCAAACAGGTAAAATTTCTCCTTTTGTTAAACAGTATTTGGTAACTAATTTAGGGTTCAATGTTTTTGAATAGTCAACTTCTTGTACTTTAAATCCGTGAGTTCTTAGTTTTTCAAAATAATCTTTTCCATAAATACGCACGTGGTCATATTGGCCAAAGTGTTTTTTTCGCTCTTCTTTTGAAGTTATTGAAAAATCCTCGTAAGTAGTTTCTAAAGATAAATCTTGTGGAATTTGAAAAATACCTAGTCCGCCAGGTTTTAAAACACGGTATAATTCGCTCATGGCTTTTTTATCATCTTCAATATGTTCTAAAACATGATTGCAGAAAACAACATCAAAGGCGTTGTTTTCAAAAGGTAAATCACAAATATCAGCTTTTACATCAGCAATTGGCGAGTATAAATCGGCAGTAGTATATGTTAAGTTTTTTTGTTTTTTAAAAATTTTTAAAAAACATTGTTCAGGAGCAATGTGTAATACTTTTTTTGGCGCGCTAAAAAAATCGGTTTCGTTTTTTAAGTATAACCAAAGTAATCTATGTCGTTCTAATGATAAAGTTCCAGGAGCTAGCGCATTTTCTCTTTGAGTTTCATATCCATAAGGTAAAAATTTCCGATAACTTTTTCCGTCAATTGGATCTGTAAAATTATTTCCTTTTAAATACAAAGAAACAATAGGACTTACCCAATAACTAGCTTTAATAAGCAAAGGTCTTGGAATAGCGTTCAAAATAATTTTAAAAATACGTGTCAAAATGTAGCGCTAAGTTTAGCTTTATTTAGAAGAGTTTTAAATATGTAATGGTATTTGTCTAAATTCTTCTTCTTCGTTACTTTCAATACCTAAAGCTGCATACACGTACTTAAATGTAGAAAGTAGTTCTGGTTTTCCGTCAACAATAGCAACATCATGTTCAAAATGTGCACTTGGTTTTCCATCTTGAGTTAAAATAGTCCACCCATCATTCAATTGGTTTATTTTGTAAGTTCCTAGGTTTACCATAGGTTCTATGGCAACAACCATACCTTCCATAAATTTTTTACCTCTTCCTCTTTTACCGTAATTTGGCATTTCAGGATCTTCGTGCATTTTTTTTCCTAAACCGTGTCCAACTAATTCTCGTACAATTCCATAACCTTCTTTTTCACAGTAAGCTTGTATGGCAAAACCAACATCACCAACTCTGTTTCCAACTTTTAATTGGCGAATACCTTCGTACAAACTTTCTTTGGTAATTTGTAGTAATTTTTTTGTTTCTGGAGTAACTTCACCAACTTCAAAAGTATACGCGTGGTCACCGTAAAACCCGTTTTTTAAAGCGCCACAATCTATAGAAATTATATCTCCTTCAATTAAAGGTTTGTTGTTTGGAATTCCGTGTACAACCTGAGCGTTTGGACTCATGCAAAGTGTGTTGGGAAAATCATACAATCCTAAAAAACCTGGGATTGCTCCCTGATCTCTAATAAATTCTTCAGCTAATTTATCTAATTGCAAAGTGGTAACACCTGGTTTTACTTCTTTGGCTAATATTCCTAATGTTTTTGAAACAATTAATGCACTCTCACGCATTAATTCAATTTCTTCACGAGTTTTAATCTTAATCATTCCTTCTGAAATTTTATTCTGCAAAGGTACTTTAAAAAAAAGAATTTTTATGGGTGTAGGTAGAATTACCTAAAATAAATAAAACGCAAAAAATCAACTAAAAAATCAATCAAATTTGAGTAATTATCATTATTTTTACATTTTTATATGATTTTAATAAAAACAATGCAGAAATATGTATAAAGCAGTAACGGCAAAAGAAGCAGTAAAGGTTATAAAATCGAATGATAGGGTTTATATTCAAGCCGCAGCAGCAGCTCCGCAAGAATTGATAAATGCAATGTCTGAAAGACATGAAGAGTTGAGAGGTGTTGAGGTTTGTCATTTACATATTGAAGGGGAAACACCTTATGCAAATCCTATTTACAAAGATAGTTTTCATGTAAATTCACTTTTTATTGGTAAAAATGTTCGTCATACTTTAAAAGCCGGAAATGGTTCTTATACACCAGTTTTTTTAAGTGAAGTTCCTAATTTGTTTAAAAGAAATGTGTTACCTGTTGATGTAGCTTTAATTCAAGTTTCAACACCTGATAAACATGGATACTGTTCATTAGGTGTATCTGTTGAAGCAATTTTAGCAGTAATTGCCAATGCAAAACATGTAATTGCTCAAATTAACGATCAAATGCCAAGAGTTCATGGTGAAGGATTGATTCATATTTCAGAATTGAATACGTTTGTTGAGTTTAGTGAACCTATTCACGAATTTGAAATTGCTGAACCAACAAAAATTGAACGTAAAATTGGTGATTTTGTAGCTGAGTTAATTGATGATAGAAGCACTTTGCAAATGGGAATTGGATCTATTCCTAATGCGGTTTTATCACGTTTAGGAAATCATAAAGATTTAGGTTTGCATACTGAAATGTTTTCAGACGGTGTGATAGATCTAATTTTATCAAACGTAATTAACGGAAATTACAAAGGTGTAAATGCCGGAAGGGCTTTAACAACTTTTTTAGGCGGTTCAAAAAGATTGTATGATTACGTTGATGATAATCCGTTTGTTGAAATGCGCTCTTGTGACTATACAAATAGTGTTGCAAATATTAGGCAAAACCCTAAAATGGTTGCTATAAATTCTGCAATTCAAGTGGATGTAACTGGACAGGTTTGTGCAGACTCTATTGGCGCTAATATGTTTTCAGGTGTAGGTGGTCAAATGGATTTTATTAGAGGCGCAAGTTTAAGCGAAGGCGGTAAAGCAATAATTGCATTGCCATCACAAACAACAAAAGGAATTAGTAGAATTGTGCCGTTTTTAAATAAAGGTGCGGGTGTAGTAACTACAAGATCTCACGTGCAATATATTGCAACCGAATATGGAGTTGCTGATTTATATGGAAAAACAATTAAACAGCGTGTAAAAGCTTTGGTAAATATTGCGCATCCTAATCATAGAGAAGCAATTGATAAATCTTATTTTGAAGAAATACGAAATTAAAACTTAAATTAGTTGAAGCCAAGATTGAAATTTTTAATCTTGGCTTTTTTATTTGATAAAGAAAAATTTCTTGTAAATTTATGTAGTAAAAATGAAAAAGATGGAAGTAACTTTTCCTTTATTTGCCGGAATCATAGCTGCATTAGTGCATGTAATTTCAGGTCCAGATCATTTAGCAGCCGTTGCGCCATTTGCCATAGAAAGTAAAAGGGAAGCATGGAAGGTTGGTTTGTTTTGGGGCTTTGGCCATATATTTGGAATGTTGTCTATTGGTGTATTGTTTTTGTTTTTTAAAGAGTTAATTCCTGTTGAAAAAATCTCTACCTATAGTGAACAATTTGTTGGTGTGATATTAGTTTTTTTAGGTGTATGGGTGTTGTTTAAAGTTTTTAAAAATGATGAAAAAACGATAAGTTCTTCTATTAGTCAATCAAATAAAATACATACGTATGATTTTTTAAATGCAAGACAAGGAAACTTTGCTTCTTTGTCTGTAGGGTTTGTACACGGTTTGGCAGGCGTTGCACATTTTTTATTGTTTTTACCTGTTGTTGGATTTGCATCAAACAACGATTCTGTAAAATATATAATTGGATTTGCAATAGGAACTTTAATTGCTATGATTGTTTTTGCAATGTTTGTTGGTAGTATTGCTGCTTTTTCAAAACCAGTTTCTAACCAGTATTTTTTTAAGGGAATTCGTTTAGCAGTCGGTTTATTTGCTTTGGTAATTGGGGTTTATTGGGTGTTAGCTAATTAACAAATTCTTGGTAGTTGTTCACCAACTAAGGGATTCACAATTCTTTTTCCTCCAATTAAACTTTCCATAATTACTTTATTTGGATGTTCATTTGTAATTTCACCAATAATTGCTGCATTTACTCCTTTTATATGGTTTTGCATGAATGTTAAAACTTCAGTAGCAATACTTGGGTCAACAATTACTAAAAATACACCTTCATTAGCTACATATAATGGATCTAAACCTAGCATTTCACAAGCAGCTGCAACTTGTTTTTCTAACGGAATAAAAGTTTCTTTTATAAATATTCCTTTTGAAATAGCATTCGAAATTTCATGTAAAACGGTTCCTAAGCCTCCGCGAGTAGGATCTCTAAATAATTTTATTTGATCACCAAATTCATCAAGTAAATCTTTTACTAAAAAGTTTAAATTGGTAGAGTCACTTTCAATTGTTGATTCAAATTCTAGCCCTTCGCGTTCACTCATAATTGCCATTCCGTGTTGTGCAATAAATCCGTTCACCAAAATTTTATCTCCTTCATTTATATGTTGGACTGAAATATTTGCTTTTGGATGTACTTCACCAAAACCTGTGGTGTTTATAAATATTTTATCGCCTTTTCCACGTTCAACTACTTTGGTGTCTCCGGTAATAATTAATACGTTACTTTCGTCTGCTACTTTTTTTATGGATTGAACAATTTTAATAAATTCTGAAATTTTTAAGCCTTCTTCAATAATAAACGCCAAAGACAAATACTTTGGAATGGCACCACACATTGCAACGTCATTTACAGTTCCGTGCACTGCTAATTCACCAATATTTCCACCTTTAAAAAAAATAGGAGTAATAACAAAACTGTCGGTTGAAACAGCTATTTCACCTTCAAATTTTACAATGGAACCGTCGTGTTTTTGATCTAAATATGGATTGCTGAATGTTTTAAGAATTATATTATCTAATAATTCTCTAGTTAATTCACCACCGCTTCCGTGACCTAAGGTAATAGTTTCAGAACTTACGTTTTTATTCTTCATAATTAGTCATTTAAATTTGTTGAAAAATGATAATATGCTGCGCAAGCTCCTTCTGAAGAAACCATAGGAGCGCCTAAAGGGTTTGCAGGTTTACAAGTTTTTGCAAACTGGTTACATTCTATTGGTTTTTTAATTCCTTTTAAAATTTCACCAGCAATGCAAGCGTTGTTTTTAGTTTCTTTGTTATGTTGAATATTAAATTTTACAGCTGCATCAAATTTCTTGTAAGCACTTTTAATTACGTAGCCGCTATTTGGAATTTCACCAATGCCACGCCATTCGCGTTTACCAACTTCAAATACTTTTTGAATAGCTTCAATAGCCAATTTATTTCCGTGTTCTTTTACAATGCGCACGTACTGATTTTCTAGTTTGTACTTGCCATTTTCTAACTGTTTTACAGCCATATAAATACCTTGTACTAAGTCTAAAGGTTCAAATCCGGTGACTATAATTGGTATTTTGAATTTAGAAACTAAAGGATAATATTCTTGAATTCCCATAATTGCACACACGTGTCCAGCCGCTAAAAATACATCAATAGTACAAAATTTATCTTCTAAAATTGCTTCCATTGCCGGTGGAACTAATACTTGAGAAGCTAAAATTGAAAAGTTTAAAACAGCTTCTTTTTTAGCTAGTAATACCGATAAGGCGTTTGCAGGAGCCGTAGTTTCAAAACCAACAGCAAAAAACACAACTTCCTTATCTGGATTTTCTTTAGCAACGGAAACAGCTTCAATTGGCGAGTATAAAATGCGTAGGTCTCCACCATGTGTTTTGGCTTCAAGCAAGCTTTTTTTACTACCAGGAACCCGAATCATGTCTCCAAATGAACATACAATTACACCTTGGTTTAGCAATTCAATTGCTTTGTCAATTAAGCTTGCGGGAGTCACACAAACTGGGCAACCAGGTCCATGTATCATCTTAATTTTTTTAGGTAATAATTCTAAAATTCCGTTTTTAACCAAGCTGTGAGTTTGTCCGCCACAAATCTCCATAATGTTCCATTCACGAGTTGTGATTTTGTGAATTTCATCTAAGATTTTCTTAGTGGCTTCTAAATTTCGATATTCACTTAAATATTTCATAGCTAGTTATTAATGTGTAAATAATACATTAATTGTCCAAAAGAAATGTTTTCATCGTTTGGCGATAAATTCTTATGAAAATACAACTTTATTTCTTTAGAAGCTAATTCATATAGCATATCAATTAAGGTTGTGTTTTGAAAAACACCGCCGCTAAAAGCTATTTTTTTATAGTCTTTTTTGGTTGCAAAATTTAAAATGGTTGAAGCTAATGTGTATAAAAAATTACATATAATTTGTTCATTGGTATTTCCGTTTTTAAGATCGTTATAACAGTTGGTTATAATTTCTTTTCCTGAAAATCCTGTTGAATTAGTTTTGCAATATAGTTTGCACTTTTTTAAGTTGTAACTTGAAATTGAATTTTCTAAAAGTATGGCGGCTTCACCTTCATAAGAATTAAAATCAGCAATATTTAGTAATGAGGCAACTGCATCAAATAATCGCCCAACAGAGGAGGTTTTTAGCTTGTTTTTACTTTTTAAATTAGTGTAATTGTTGAGTTCGTTTAAGGTGAATTTTTGTTTTAAAAAAGGAAGCATTTCTTTAGGGGAAATTGCGAATAATGAAACACGTGGTTCTGTTGCCATTTTATCGCCAAATAACCAATCAAAATTTTCTAATTGACCAATTCGTTTTATGGTATTGTTTTCGTAATTAAAAAATTCTCCGCCCCAAATATTTGCGTCATTTCCGTAGCCGGTTCCATCAAAAATTACACCTAATACTTTTTCTTCAAACAAATTATGTTCCCCTAAAATTGCTGTAAAATGTGCCTTATGATGTTGAATTTCTACTGCTTTTGAATTTAATTTCTCTGCTAATTCCTTTCCGTATTGCGTGCTTTGATATAAAGGATGTTTGTCAACTAAAATTACGTTTGGTTGTTGTTCAAAAAGCTGCATAAAATTGTTAGAGGTTTTGCAAAACCGGTTATAAACTTCAAAATTATCGAGGACTCCTAAGTACTGGCTAACATATAAATTTTCATTTGGGTAAAAAGTAATGGTGCTTTTTAAATGTGCACCCATGGCTAGTATTTTTTCCTTAGAATTTAGTGATGTGTTTAAATAATTGGGTGCGTAACCTCGCGAGCGTCTAAACAAAACTTCTTGTTTAAATGTTGTACTAAATTTTACAACAGAATCATCTTGTGGATGTTCAATGGTTAAATTGTGTTGTAAAAAATAATCGGCTACGTTTTTTAGTTTTTCAAAGGCTTCAGTATTATTACTTATAATTGGAGAGCCATGAATATTTCCGCTAGTAGCAATAATTGGAAAACTTAACTCGTTGGCCAATAGTTGTAAAATACCGGTGTACGGAAGCATTACACCTAATTGATTTAGTTTTGGAGCAATTTCAGTTAAAGCTAATTTTCCGGTGTAGTTTTTTAATGAAATAATATTAATTGGCCTTTCAGTAGAAGTTAAAGATTGTAGTTGCTGAGCGTTTAATTGAATTTCATTTTGTAGTTTTTTTAATGAAGGATATAAAACAGCAAAAGGTTTATTTGGCCGGTGTTTTTTAATTCTAAGTTTTTGAATAACTTCACTGTTTTCAGCATGGCAACACAATAAATAGCCGCTTGTGTTTTTAATAGCTATTATTTTTCCTTTGGAAAGTAATTGCGCAATTTCATGAAATATATTGTGTTTTGAAATTGAAATTAATTCACGTTTGTTATTGTATAATTCTAGTTGTATTCCACAAGTTTTACAGCTGTTTGTTTGTGAATGAAATCTTCTATTTAAAGGATTCGTATATTCTTCCAAGCAAGTTTTACACATTTTAAATTTTTCGATACTTGTATTGTTTCGTTCAAAAGGGAAAGTTTGTGTTATTGCCCAACGTGGACCACAGTTTACACAGGTTGTAAAAGGGTAGTGGTAGCGTTTGTTTTTGTTGTTTTCAAGTTCTTTTTTACAATCGTTGCAAATTGCAAAATCGGGTGTTAAAGGAAGGTTTAAGTGTCCATTTTTTTTAGAAGGAATGATTTTAAAATCGTTAAAATAAATGGTTTTAATTTCTTTAAAAGTGTGGTTTTTAATTTTTGAAACCGGAGGAGGAGATGTAATTAATTTTTGATAAAAACATTCTACTGTATCTTTTTTTCCTGAAATATAGATAACAACACCTTGCTCGTTGTTAGAAACCGTACCTTTTAAATTAAATTGAGAAGAAAGCGCATACACATAAGGGCGAAATCCTACACCTTGTACTTGTCCAGTAATAGAGATTTTATATGTTTTTAGCATTTTTAGTTCCTCTTAAATGTGCGTATTAAATTTACGCATTTTATAACTAATATTTATTAATGAATGTAGTTGTATTTTTTTGTAAATTTGATAAGAACCTTGAATTATGCATGAATTATCTATAGCGCTTGGAATAGTAAAAATAGCTGAAGATGAAATAGTTAAGGTAAATGCTAAAAAAGTAATCAAAATAGAATTGGTTGTTGGTGTTTTATCTGGTGTAGAGTTAAACTCTTTGAATTTTGTTTGGAGCTCAGCGGTAAAAAATACGGTGTTAGCAAGTGCTAAAAAAGAAGTAGAAGTGATTGTAGGGAAAGGGAGATGTAAAGATTGTGGAGTGGAATTTGAAATGGAAAACATATATGATGTTTGTCCAAAATGTGGCAGTAATTTTAAAGATATTTTACAAGGTGAAGAATTAAAAGTTAAAACATTAGAAGTCATTTAAAAATAACTATTATGTGTGGAACTTGCGGCTGTGGATCTGATGCAAATGGTCCAACAATTTTAAAACTAGGAGAAGTGCAAAATCAAAAGCATGCTCATCATCATCACCATCATCATCATGACGCTCATTCTCATGAGCACCAACATGCGCACCAGCATCGTGTGTTGGATATTGAGCAGGATATTTTGCATAACAATCAATTATTGGCTGCTAGAAATAGAGGTTATTTTGAAGCTAAAAATATATGTTGTTTGAATTTGGTGAGCTCACCCGGTTCAGGTAAAACATCGCTTTTAGAGAAAACTTTGCAAGATTTAAAGCAAGAGTTCTCTTTTTATGTGATTGAAGGCGACCAGCAAACATTGAATGATGCCAATAGAATTGCAGCGTTAAATGTGCCGGTTGTTCAAATAAATACGGGTAAAGGTTGCCATTTAGAAAGTGATATGGTGTATGATGCTGTGAAGAAATTAGAAATAGAAAATAACGCTATGTTGCTAATTGAAAATGTGGGAAATTTGGTGTGTCCGTCTATGTTTGATTTGGGTGAAAGTAAGCGTGTAGTAATTGTAAGTACTACTGAAGGAGAAGATAAACCTATTAAATATCCTGATATATTTTATACGTCTGATGTTTGTATTATTAATAAAATAGACTTGTTACCTTATGTAGATATTGATGTTGAGAAATTGAAAAATTATGCGCTTCAAGTGAATCCTAATTTACAGTTTTTTGAAGTTTCGGCTACCAATGGAAACGGAATGGATGCTTGGTATAAATGGTTGAAAGAAAATAGATAGAATTTGGTAGTTGAGTTTGGTTGAAATTTTAGAATTGTAAAAATTGAAAGTCATTTTACACTGCTCAATGATTAAATAAAGTTATGTGTTAGCGATTGCAGTGATATCCTTTTTTGAAGTGTAACGTAGAAAAAGATATAACGGAAAGCGCGACCTGAAAGGGAACACCCAAAAAATTATAGAATTATGTGTTTAGCAATTCCAGGGAGATTAATAGCAATTACTTCGCCTCTTGATGAGGTTTTTAGAATGGGTAAAGTTTCGTTTGATGGTGTTGTTAAAGAAGTGAGTTTAGCATTGCTGCCTGAAGCTGTGGTGGGTAATTATGTGTTGGTTCATGTGGGTGCGGCAATTTCGATAATTGATGAAGAAGAAGCAAAGAAAACATTTGACTTGTTAAAACAACTTGACGAATTAAATGATTTGGAAAATGAAGCATAAAAAAAGAGGTTGTGAAAACAACCTCTTTTTAAAAATATGTATAAAATTCTATTCTTGGTAAGAATGTTTGTAAGGTTTTCCGTTTACAATTGCTAAAATATCTGCTTCTACACTTTCTCTTGGATATTCAACAAAACGGCCAATTTCTTCTCCATCTTTATAGAAAATAAAAGTTGGTACACGTTCTATGTCTAGTCCTTTTTGCAGGTTGTCTGGTGTTTTTTTACTTCTATTTACGCAAATCATTTCTAAATTTTGATAATTGAAATTGGTAGCGTCTAATATGTTGTAAAGTATTGGAGTTTGCTCTTGACTGTCTCCACACCAAGTTCCCATAAAAGCTTTTATTGTAACTTTTTGAAGCAAAGGTTTTAAACTGTTTAAAATATCTTGGTTTGGTTTATAATCATTATAACCAACATCAAACCAATCTTCTTTAAAAGGTTCAGTAAGAAAATTTTCTTTGGTAGCAATACCAACTAAATTTCCACTTTTATCTAAAGTAGCCGTTTCTTTTTTGGTTTGAGCAACACAACTTACAGTTAAAACTACAAGTATACTTAATAGAATTTTTTTCATTGAATTATATTAATGAGTGACGTGTCATTGCTGCTGGTTGCTCAATTCCCATTAATTTTAAAATAGTAGGAGCAATATCACCTAAAACACCGTCGTTAATTTCTTTTAAATCTTTATCAACTAAAATAAAAGGAACTGGGTTTGTTGTGTGTGCTGTATGAGGAGATCCGTCAGGATTTTTCATAGTTTCACAGTTACCGTGATCTGCAATTATTAAAGTAGTATAGTCGTTTGCATTTGCTGCTGCAACTACATCTTTAACGCAAGTATCAACCGCTTCACAAGCTTTTATTGCAGCTTCCATAACACCTGTATGTCCAACCATATCTCCATTGGCAAAGTTTAAACATACAAAATCAACATCACCTTTATTTAATTCAGGAATAATTGCATCACGAATATCAAAAGCACTCATTTCTGGTTGTAAATCGTATGTTGCAACTTTTGGTGAAGGGCATAACAATCTGCTTTCTCCTTTAAATTCGCTTTCTTGTCCTCCTGAGAAAAAGAATGTTACGTGCGGGTATTTTTCAGTTTCAGCAATTCTAATTTGTTTTTTGCCTGCTTTTTCTAAAACTTCACCTAAAGTGTCCTTTAAGTTATCAGTGTTATAAATTACGTTGATTCCTTTAAATGAAGCATCGTAATTAGTGATTGTTACGTAATGTAATTTTAAAGGCTCCATTCCGTATTCAGGATATGCTTTTTGAGATAATACTTCTGTTAACTCACGTCCTCTATCTGTTCTGTAGTTAAAGAAAATTACAACATCATCTTCTTTAATTTGAGCTTTTGGCGCTCCGTTTTCATCAGTTACAATAATTGGTTTGATGAATTCATCGGTAACATCATTTTCGTAGTTTACATTCAAGCTTTCTACAGCATTTGTAGATTTTTCACCTGAAGCATTTACAACAGCATCATAAGCAATTTTTATACGTTCCCAACGGTTATCACGATCCATTGCATAGTAACGACCTGTAATTGAAGCTACTTCTCCAGTAGTTTTAGCCATGTGCTCTTCAATGTCATTGATAAAATAGCTACCAGATTTTGGATCAGTGTCTCTACCATCAGTAAAAGCGTGTAAATACACATTTTCTGCATTGTTTTCAGCCGCAACATCTAACAATCCTTTTAGGTGATTAATATGCGAATGAATACCACCGTTTGAAACCAAACCTAATAAGTGAATGTTTTTATTGTTTTCTTTTGCATAGTTTAATGCATCAAGCAATACTTTTTCTTGACCTAATGTTTTGTTTTCAATGGCCATATTAATTCTAACTAGGTTTTGGTAAACAATTCTACCAGCTCCTAAGTTCATATGTCCAACTTCACTATTCCCCATTTGCCCAACAGGTAATCCAACATGTTCACCATCTGTACGTAAACTTGCGTTTGGATATTTATTATATAAACTATCAATGTATGATGTGCTTGCGTTATAAATTGCAGAAACCTCAGGCTCTTGCGTTATTCCCCAGCCATCTAAAATCATTAAAATTACTTTCTTGTTCATTCTAAACTATATTTAATTTTCGAATGCCAAATATACAAAGTATTCATCGTAAGCGCCTTATAATTAGGTCTTAAATTCTTGTGAAATTTACTAAAACGATTTAGAGTGCGGTATCTTGAAGTTTGTATTTTTCTTATTGTTTGTAATATTGTGGTTTTTAGAATATTGCAATATGGAAATAGCAATAAATAAAGGATAAAGCCATTTTTATTTTAAAATTTTGAACAAAAAAATGATAATTGTGTATTTTTTTAAAAATATCTTGTTTTTTTAAAATTAAAATTTACATTTGTTCTTTCAATTATGAATATGATAACAATTAACACTTGGACTAACTTCTTTTTTTACTTTTATTTTAGCAATAAAAGATGAGGCTTTGTATGTGTTAGTTAAACAAAATATAATTTAAAAGTCTCGAAAAATTTCGAGGCTTTTTTTTTGATAAAATTTAGAATGAAAGTAGCAATACAAGGTATAAAAGGATCGTTTCACCACATTGTGGCTGATAATTTTTTTGGCAAAAATATTGATTTGTTAGAGTGTATGTCTTTTTCTGAAATGCCAGAATTACTTAAAGACAATAAAGCTGATGTATTGATAATGGCAATAGAAAACACAATTGCTGGGGCAATATTGCCTAATTATGCATTGATTGACCGATATCAATTAAATATTTGCGGTGAATTTCATTTGCCAATTCAACATAATTTAATGGTACTGAATGGTCAAAAAATTGAAGATATTACTGAAGTATATTCACATCCAATGGCTTTATTGCAATGTCATAAGTTTTTTAAGCAATATCCGCATATTAAACTAATTGAAGATAAAGACACTGCTTCTGTAGCAAAAAGAATTCATGACAATCAGTTAAAAGGAGTAGGGGCAATTGCTAGTGAATTGGCAGCTGAAATTTATGATTTAACTATTTTGGCTTCTTCAATTCAAACAATTAAAGAAAATGCAACGCGTTTTTTTATTTTAAATAATGAAGAAAAAAAGAACGCCGTTTCAGCTAACAAAGCTTCCATAAAATTTATTACCAGTCATGATACAGGAAGTTTAGGTAATGTATTGTCAGTATTGGCTAATTACAATTTAAACCTTTCTAAAATTCAATCAATGCCAGTGATTGAAACTCCTTGGAAATATGCCTTTTTTGCAGATTTTACATTTAAAAGTTATGCAGATTATTTTGATGCAATGCAAGAAATTCAAGATAAGGTAGAGATGTTAAAAGTACTTGGTGAATACACAAAAAGTAAAAGATAATGATACAAAAAGCGGACAGGTTAAGTGATGTAAAAGAATACTATTTCTCAAAAAAATTGAGAGAAGTTGCCGCCTTAAAAAATGAAGGGAAGCCAGTAATTAATATAGCTATTGGAAGCCCAGATTTAGCGCCTTCAGCAAGTGTTGTTGAAGCAATAAAAAATGCTGTTGACGGGCCAAATGCACATCAATATCAAAGTTATCAAGGAACTCCTGCGTTACGTGAAGGTATGCGCAATTTTTATGCTACCAATTATAATGTTGAATTAAATGCAGCTACTGAAATTTTACCTTTAATGGGTTCAAAAGAAGGTATTATGCATATTTCAATGGCCTTTTTAAATAAAGGAGATAAAGTGTTAATTCCTAATCCTGGATACCCAACATATGCATCAGTTACTAAATTGGTAGAGGCTGAACCTGTTTTTTATAATTTAAATGAAAACAGTAATTGGTTGCCAAATTATGAGGAGTTAGAAAAAGAAGATTTAGAAAACGTAAAAATTATGTGGGTAAATTATCCGCATATGCCAACAGGTGCAGTTGCATCAAAAGAAGATTTTGAGCAGTTAATTGCGTTTGCTAAAAAACACAATATTTTGGTGGTAAACGACAATCCTTATAGTTTTATTTTGCATAAAAACCCAATTAGTATTTTGGCTATTGAAGGCGCAAAAGAAATTGCTATTGAATTAAATTCATTAAGTAAAACTTACAATATGGCAGGTTGGCGCGTAGGTATGATTGTGGGTGATGCTGAAATTATTAAAACTGTGTTGCAGGTAAAAAGTAATATGGATTCTGGTATGTTTTTAGGAATTCAAAAAGGTGCTGTTGAGGCTTTAAAATTATCAAATGAATGGTTTGAGAGTTTAAATGAAATTTACTTAAAACGAAGAACTATTGTTTGGAAAATATTTGATGCATTAAATTGTACTTACGATAAAACAATAGGAGGATTATTTGTTTGGGCTAAAATTCCAGCAGGAATTTCTTCCGAAGAAATTACAGATAAATTATTGTATGAAAAAGATGTGTTTATAACGCCAGGAACTATTTTTGGGTCAAACGGAGAAGGCTATATAAGAGCTTCACTTTGTGTTACTGAAGAAGTTTTGAATGAAGTTTTAAGCCGTTTAAATAACTAAAATAATGGAAAAATTAGTAGTTATTGGTTTAGGTTTAATTGGAGGTTCATTGGCCTTAGATTTAAAACTAAGAATGAATTTTAAAGTGGTTGGAGTAGATCAAAACCCAGCGCACGTTAAAAAAGCCTTAGAATTAGGGTTTATTGATGAAGAAGGTAGTTTAGATGATTTGTCATACGCTTCAGTAGTTATAATTGCGGTGCCAGTAAATGTAATTGGAGAAGTTTCAAAACAAGTACTAAATGTAATTGGGAAAGACACCTTGGTTTTTGATGTTGGTTCAGTAAAAAATGAAATTTGTAAAGCCGTAGAACAGCATCCAAAACGTAAAAATTTTGTAGCTGCGCACCCAATGGCTGGTACAGAGTTTTCAGGACCAGAAGCTGCGATATTGAATTTGTTTGATGATAAAGTAAATATTATTTGTGAAGCTGATAAAACAGATTGGCGTATTTTAGATCACGCTATAAGTTTGTTTAAACAGTTGAATATGCATATAAAAATGATGAATCCTGTTGAACATGATAGGCATATTGCTTATGTTTCACATTTGTCGCACGTAAGTTCTTTTATGCTTGGTAAAACAGTATTGGAAATTGAAAAAAACGAAGAGGCAATTTTTGATATGGCAAGTACTGGTTTTGCTTCAACAGTGCGTTTGGCAAAAAGTTCATCAAGTACTTGGACACCTATTTTTTTAGAAAATAAAGAGAATTTAATTAAGTCTTTAAATGAATATATTAAAAACTTAAAAGAGTTTAAAAAAATGGTTGAAGATGATGATGCTAAAGGTTTAAATGATACTATGGATGGTACCAATTATATTAAAACAGTATTAAACGGAATTAAATAAGATAGATAGTTAAAAATATTAAAAATAAAAACACAACTAAATTTAAGATGGAGATTACAAAAGAAAACAGAAAGTGGTTAGATGATATGGGGTTAGATCACCCTCTTGTTATTGCAGGACCTTGTAGTGCAGAAACTGAAGAGCAAGTTTTAAAAACAGCTCATTTATTAAAAGATACAGATACAAATGTATTTAGAGCAGGTATTTGGAAACCAAGAACAAGACCAGGAGGTTTTGAAGGTGTTGGTGGAATAGGATTGCCATGGTTACAAAGAGTTCGTGAAGAAACTGGAATGAAAATTACAACGGAAGTTGGAAATGCAAACCACGTAGAGTTAGCTTTAAAAGCAGATGTTGATATTTTATGGATTGGAGCAAGAACAACAGTAAACCCATTTGCAGTTCAAGAAATTGCAGATGCTTTAAAAGGTGTTAAAAAACCAGTATTAGTTAAAAATCCAGTAAACCCAGATTTAGCTTTATGGTTAGGTGGTGTTGAGCGTTTTAAATCTGCAGGTATAGATCAATTAGGTGTAATTCATAGAGGATTTTCAGCATATAATACAGGTCATTACAGAAATAAACCAAAATGGAAAATTGCAATTGAGTTAAAGAAAAACTTTCCAAATTTACCTTTAATTTTAGATCCTTCACATATTTGTGGTAGAAGAGATACTATTTTAGATGTTTCTCAAACAGCTTTAGATTTAAATTTTGATGGTTTAATGGTTGAAACTCATATTGATCCAGATAATGCTTGGAGTGATGCAGCACAACAAATTACACCGGCAAGATTAGATGAAATAACAAAAGAATTAAAGATTCGTCAAAAAAGTAGTTCTAAAGAAAGTTTCCAAAGTAAATTAAATTTATACCGTAAAGAGTTAGATTTAATTGATAGTAATATTATTGATATTTTAGGAGATAGAATGAGTGTTGCTGAAAATATTGGAAAATTAAAGCATAAAGAAAATGTTGCTATTTTACAAAGCGGTCGTTGGTCTGAAATCTTAAATGCAATGGTTGAAACTGGAGTAGAAAAAGGATTAAGCAAAGAGTTTGTTGAAGAGGTATTTAAAGCTATTCACGTTGAATCTATTAATATTCAACACAAAACAAAGTAATAGTATTACAATATTCCTATTTTAAATCCTTCTTGAAATTTTAAATTTTGGGAAGGTTTTTTTTTATAGCGTTGTATTTTAGATGTTTACAATAAATTCAGTAACTTCGAACGGTTATCTTGTTTTTATAAATACTCATGATTTTTCAAAAAATCAAATTTTTAATTTTTCTACTATTATGTGGTTTGTCTTGTTTTGCGCAAGATCAACATAAATTGGCTGTTTACAACATTCGTGCAATGGGTATGAATATTGGAACAATTACAGTGCAAGAAAAAATTGAGGGTGAAAATTTATTTGTAGAGGCAACAAGTGATGTAGAAGTTTGCCTAATTTTTAAAATTAGAGCTAAGTATATGCAATCAAGTAGGTATAGAAACGGTGTGCTGCAAGAATCTTTATTAAAAACCTATAAAAGAGGTAAGTTAAATTCTACTACGCGCCTTGCAATTAATGATAATGGTTATATTATGGATAAAGATGGAAAGATATCTCAAATAAATGATGTAATTAATTATAGTGGTAGTTCTTTGTGGTTTCACGAGCCAAAAGAAGGTGCTTCTATGTATTTTGAAATTAGCGGAGAAAAAGCAATAGTAAAACTTATTTCACCGCATAAATATTCTATAAAACATCCAAATAATGGAAATAAAAATGAATATACGTTTAAAAAAGGCATATTAAAAAATGCACTTATTAAACACAGTTTGGCAAATGTGTATTTAAGTTTGCAAGAAGTTACAGAAAGCGTACCTAATTAACTGTTGGCTAAATATATTTGCATTAAATCAATTTCAGTAAGTGGTCTTTTCCAAGAAGAGGCACTTTCTTTTACTAAATTCAATATTTGTTGAATTCTTTGATCGTCTAGCAATAAGTTTTTCTCCTTAAAGAAATGATGTATTGATGCTTTACCTGAATGTTTTCCAAAACAAAATGCTGTTTTTTCAGTGTCAACACCAAAGTCTGAAGGATTGATAAATTGATATGATTTTTTGTTTTTAAGAATTGCTGAGGTGTGTATACCAGATTCGTGTGTGTGTACTTTTTCTCCAATAAGTGGTTTGTTTAAAGCTAATTTAACCTTTGCAATATCAGCTACAAAATTACAAAGTGTTGAAACTATTTCGCCATTGTATGCTACACTGTTTTCTTTGTAAATAAAATAAGCTATCAACTCTTCTAAAACAGAATTCCCTGCTCTTTCACCCAAACCATTTACTGTTGCACTTAAGCATTTTGCTCCAGATTTATAGGCTGTAATAGCGTTTGCAGTTGCCATTCCTAAATCGTTATGCCCGTGAAATTCAAATTCCATATTTGGAAAATGAGAAGATAAATTTAAAAATAATTCTTGTATTTCTAATGGACTTGAGATTCCAACAGTATCAGCAATACGAATCCTATTTGCTCCAAATTCTTTTGCTAAAGAAATATATTCGTGTAAAAATTGAATGTTTGCCCTTGTAGCATCTTGTGCGCCTACAGTAACGTGATTAAAATAACTACAAGCATACATTGTTGTTTTCTTTAATTCTGAAAGTACCCAATCTCGTGATCTTCCTAAAGTATTTATTTGAATATCTGAAACAGGTAATGAAATGTTTATTGAAGTAGTTTTTAGTGTTGAAGCTTCTTTAATATCATTCATATTTGCTCTACACCAACTTGAGGTTTTGTATGAAAATCCTTCCGATGCAATTGCTTTAATAATTTTCTTTTCTTCATTGCTAATTGCTGGAGTTCCAATTTCAACTTCATCAACACCCATTTCTTCAAGCATATAGGCAATTTTCATTTTTTCTTTTTTTGAAAAAACTACACCAGGTGCTTGTTCACCATCACGTAAGGTTGTGTCTATAATATAAGGTTCAATCATAAAAAATAATATTATACAAAGAATAATTTAAAACTAGCCATTACTAAAACAGAAGCTAAAACATAGCGTAATGTGCTTAGTGAGAATTTAAAACTTCCAGACCATGAGCCAAGAAAACCACCAATTAACGCAACCAATATCCAAGGAATTATCATGGAAGATAAATGAACGCCCGAACTTAAAGTTCCTAACAATCCGGTTGCTGAATTTAGCCAAATAAACCCTGCAGAAATAGTAGCTGCTTCTTTTAAATTAGCCCATCCAAAAACAATTAACAGCGGACTTAAAATAATTCCGCCTCCAATTCCAATCATTCCAGAGAAAAAGCCAACAATAAAACCAACCGTTATTCCTATTAGCATATTTGGAGCTATTAAAGGTTTATTTTTTTTGTTTTTTACAGGAATCAACATTCTAGCAACTGCAATTAAAAGGCAAAAACCTAGTGATATTTTATAGATAGAAGGATCTATTGTAAGTTTTGCACCTAAAAAGGCTGCTGGCATAGAGCCAATAATAAATGGAAGTAAGATTTTCCATTTAAAATAACCTCCTTTGTAATAACTGTAAAATGCAATACCTGCAACAAATAAGTTTAAAATTAATGCTGATGATCTCATGGTAATTGCTTCAATACCAAACATAGCCATTAGCGCTAAATATCCACTGGCTCCACCGTGACCAATAGAGGCGTATAAAAAGGCAACAATAAACAAAGTAATTATAAAAAATAGTTCCATATTTTAAAATTATTTAAAGTGAATGTAAAATTTCTGCACTTAACGCTGCAGGCTTTAGATGTGCAGTTTTAATCGGATATCAAATATTCTTCAACAGCTTCATTTTCTTCTAAAGCATCTAAAATTTCATCTATTGTGTCTTCGTCAGTAACACCTCCGTACCAATAATTATTGGGTTGAACAATAATAACTGGGCCTTGTGGACAAATGTTTAAGCAGGCTGTTGTGGTTACGGCAACATCTAAACCTCTGTCAGCTGCTTCTTCTGAAATATATTGTATTAAATCTGAGGATCCACGTTTAAGGCAAGTGCCTTTTGCTTCTCCAACCATTCTATAAGAATTGCATAAAAGTATTAAGTAATCTGGCTTTTTCATGGTGTGTTAAATTGTTTTGAGTGAATAAAAAATAATAAAATTTTAAGCTGTGCGGATTACTATTAACCGCATCCCATTGCGTTTCCTCCGCAACCAGTTCCGCATTTTGATAAGGTTGTTTTTACAACTGATTTTAGTTTTTTCCCTTTGTAGACAGCTTCTAAACCATCTTCAATTAATCCTGACATTTCTAATACTGCAATTCCTACTTTTTGAAGTAAATCAACAGGTTTTTGACCAACGCCATTCACCAAAATATACGAACAGTCATTCAATGTTTTTGCTAAGTTTATCCAACGTAAATCGCCACTTCCTTTTGCTGGAGCAAAGCGTCTTTCAACCAATTCATATCCAGTTTTAGTTTGTTTGTAAATAAGGAAATCTTTTGCTTCTCCTAAGTGTTTGTTAATCATTAATCCTTCATAACTTGCAACTGCTACGTGTGGTTTTGTTTTGTCTACGGCCGTTGGCATTGCTGCATATTCTTCAATTAATTTGTAAGCATCCATATTGTCATTTCCTAACATACCTGCAGCATCAGCTCTACAGCGTGAGCAATGTGTCATTGGTTTTATATGTTTACGAACAGCCCTGTAACTGTCTCTAATTAATTGACTGCTTGGTTTTTCAAGATCAGCAAATTCAGTATCTTCTGTAGGGATTAAAGGAATGCAATTCATTGTTGCTGCTCCTAATTCTCCTACAATTTGAGCAACTTCTTCTATCTCTGTGTCATTTACACCTGGAATAAGTACGGTGTTTATTTTAACCGTAATATTTTTAGCTACTAAAGCTTTTAAGGCTTCAGTTTGTTGTTCTAGCATTAATTGTGCAGCAGCAACACCTCTGTACATTTTTTTATTGAAACGTGCCCAGTTGTATATTTTGGCTAGCGTTTCTAATCTAAAACTGTTGATTGTTATAGTTACGTGAGTTACATCTAATTCAGCGATTTGATCTACGTATGGTAATAGGTTTAACCCATTTGATGAAAGACAAAATATTTTGTCTGGGAATTCGTCTTTTATCAATCGTATAGCTTCAAAAGTTTTTTCAGGTTGAGCAAATGCATCTCCAGGACCTGCAATTCCAATAGTTGAAATGTTGTCAATTTTTTGTGAAATAGCTTTTATATATTGAAGTGATTGTTCAGGTGTTAAAATAGAGCTTGTTACTCCAGGTCTACTTTCATTTACACAATCGTATTTTCTATTGCAATAACCACATTGAACATTACATTGTGGGGCAACTGGGATATGAACTCGTGCGTATTTTCCTTTTGCTTCTTTATCAAAACAAGGGTGTGTTTTGCTTAATGGGTTTGTATTTTCCATGTAATATTGTTTTGTAGTTAGGTATTCTATGTTTTTTTATAATCTCTTTTTGTAACTTAATGGTTACATGTATTTGTATCCAACGGGTGAATTGTCTTGCATTTGTTGAATTAGTGTGTTTGCAATTAAATCAAACAAGGCTTGGGTTCCTTCGTAACCAATATGTTTTATTCTTGAACCGCCTAATCTGTCATGAATTGGGAAACCAACTCTTGCAAGTGGTATTCCTAGTTCACGAGCAATGTAATAGCCTTTACTATTTCCAATAATAATGTCTGGTTTTAGTTCTTTGCAGGTTTCTGCAATTTCTTCAAAATCAAAATTATCATTGATGTTGATTGTGTGTTTTGGATTTACTTTTTCTTGAATTACTTTTTTTAATAAACCACTGCTTCCGCCAGAAGCGCATAAAACAGTTTCAATACCAATTTCTTCTAAAAACGAAATCATAGCAATTACAAAATCTTCTTCACCATAAACAACGGCCTTTTTTCCGAAGACATATTTATGACCATCTACATAGGCGTCTATTAGTTTTCCGCGTTGCTTTCTGTATTTCTCAGGTGTTTCTTTTTTTGAAATACTTTCTAAAGTTTCAAAAAAGGCATCAGTAGCTTTAATTCCAATAGGAATGTTTAAATTTATTCTAGGTACATCAAAAGTAGATTCTAAATATTCAGCTGCAGTTTGTGATTTTGAATTTGATTTGTTTAAAACATATCCAAATTCAATAGATGCTTTTGAATTTGCTGTTTGTTGCAATTCTTCTATTGTTGTTCCGCCTTTTGGTAGCTTTTCGTATTCTCCTGTGTATTCATTATCTAATATATCTGAATAGTCAGGTGTCATTATTGTTTTTAAACCTATATCAGTGAAAATTTGTTTTAAATGTTGTAGGTCTGCAGGAGATAAAAAACCAGGAAATATATTAATGTTTTGTGTTGTTGTACCTGAAGTTGCAAATGCATTTACAAGTGCCCAAACAGCGTCATGAAAACCGTTTACATGTGTTCCCATAAAACTTGGTGTGTTTACAAAAACGAGTTCAGGAAGCGTTTCATCTTCTTTATTGTCCAATTTATACTTGTGCAGTATTTTTCGCATATCATCACCAATTACTTCGCTAAGGCAAGTTGTTGCAATTCCTATAATTTTAGGATTGTATTGTTTGGTAACATTTTTTAATGCGATAAATAGGTTTTTTTCACCTCCAAAAATGGCTGTTTCTTCGGTGAAATTTGTTGAAGCAATATCTACAGGCTCTTTGTAATGACTAATTAAATACCTTCTTATATAAGTTGCGCAACCTTGTGATCCATGGATAAGTGGTACGCAGCCTTCAATTCCTTTAAAAACAATACTTCCACCAAGTGGCGTGCAAACTTTACATGCGTTTCTTGTTGAAGTGAATGCTTTGTCTTTATGTTCTATTGCTTTCTCCATATTACTTGATTTTTGTGAATTGAAATACTGGGCTCATTGCCGTTGCGTAAATTTCTTTTGCAAAATTTAGCATTCCTAAATATCCTGCTAATGCAAGTTTACGTTCGTGGTTATGGTCGCAAAAACCTAAACCTAGTTTAAAGGCTATTGGTCTTTCTTTAACGCCTCCAATTAAAATATCGGCTTTTGTTTCTTTTACAAATTGTGTTAATTCTAAAGGGTTTGTATCGTCAACCAATATTGTACCCTCATCACTTAGGTTTTTCATAGTTAAGTAGTCTTCTTTATTTCCTGTTTGAGATCCAACAACTACTGTTTTTACACCAATCATTCGTAAAGCTTTTATTAATGAAATTGCTTTAAAAGCACCACCAACATAAATAGCTGCTTTTTTTCCTGTTAAAGCTTTTTTGTAAAATTCTAGTTTTGGCAATAAATCACTTACTTCAGTTCTAACCAATTCAATAGCTTTATCCATCATTTCTTTGTTGTTGAAAAAACGAGCAATGCTATAAAGAGCTTCAGACATGTCTTCAATTCCAAAATATGAAACTCTCATATTTGGGATTTGATATTTTTCTTCCATTTGCATGGCTAAATTGCTCATTGAACCAGAACATTGCACAATATTTAAGGCGGCTTTATGAGATTGGCGAATATCATCTACACGTCCATCACCAGTGATGGTTGAAACTATGTGAACTCCCATTTTTTCGTAATAGTCACGTAGTAAGTATAATTCACCAGCCAAATTAAAATCTCCAATTATATTTATGCTGTTTGGAATAGTTTCGGCTGTTCCTTTTGTGCCAACCAGTTTCATTAAAGTGTCACAAGCGACTTTATAACCATCTTTCTTTGTTCCTGCAAAACCTGGAGCTTGAACAGTAAGTACATCAATACCTGTTATGTTGCTTACAGTTTTACATACGCTTTCAACATCATCACCAATTAAATCAACAATACAAGTTGAATAAACAAAAGCAGCTTTTGGGTTGTATTCTTCAATTAATTCAATGAGTGCGTTTTTTAAGGTTTTTTCTCCCCCAAAAACTACTTGTTTTTCTTTTATGTCTGTTGAAAAGCTTAATCTGTGTATTTGTGGACCAGAAGAAAGGGCACCTCTAATATCCCAAGTGTATGCCGCACATCCAATAGGTCCGTGTACTAAGTGTAGTGCATCAGCAATTGGGTATAATACAACTCTAGAGCCGCAAAATACGCAAGCTCTTTGGCTTACGGATCCTGCTAGGCTAGACTTGTCACAACTTAATTCATGTGAATCTGTTCCTTTTGTCAGTACGTGGTTTTTTCGGTCTTTAAGTATAGATTCCATGAGTTTAATTTTAAGTTATATGTTCATTTGTATTAATTTTTGTTTTATTTGAAGGTATTACATTACCAATTCAAATTCTCTTTCAGGGCTATCTAAATCCTGTTTGTCCATGATTAGATCTAATATTTTTTCTAATATTCTTAATCCTCCCATATAACCTAAAGTTGGGAAATAAGAGTGTCCTACACGATCAAGAATTGGGAATCCCATTCTTAAAAAAGGAATGTTTTCATCTCTTGAAATGTACTTTCCGTAAGTGTTACCAATTAGTAAATCAACACCTTCGTTTTTAATCCATTGGTGTAATAAATACATATCAGCTCCTTTTCCGTTTTGGAACTTAGCTTCAGGTACAACAGGTAAAAGCATTTCTTCTAACTTTTCTTGCATTTTTTTTCCAGGTGTTCCTGAAACGATATAGACAGGTTTCATGTTCATATCTAAAAGGAACTCTACTAAAGGAATTAATTGATCTGGATCTCCAAATAAAGCAACACGCTTTCCGTTTAGGTATTGTTGCATATCAGTAATCATATCTACTAATTTTCCTCTTTCTGTAGTAATTTCGTCTGGAATTGCAACTTCAGCAAGTTTTGATAATTCCATTATAAAACGGTCTGTTGCTCTTACTCCAATTGGAAGGTCTGTAGCTTCAAAAGGTACTTTGCATTTGTTCTCTAATTTAATTGCAGCATCTTTAGTTGCCCATTCTCCAAAAGCTAATGAAGCTTTACTATCACCTGCAGCAATTAAATCTGGAATTTTAGCACCTCCTTTTGGGTACATTTGGTAAGTTCCTGTTTGTGGAGTATCTACAACGTCTGATGTGTCAGGAAACATGGTGAAATTAGCTCCCATTAAAGTTGCTAATCTTTTTACCTCTTTCATGTCTGAAGGTTCTACCCATCCAGAAATTAAATTGATTTTATCATTTGTTTTCCCTGTAGATTCTGATAGGCATTTTACAATACCGCTTACCATATTAGAATATCCTGTAACGTGAGAACCTACATAACTTGGTGTGTTGCAAAAAATAACGTGCTTTCCTTCAGGTATTTTTCCATTGTCTTTTGCTTTCTCAGTAATTTGTTTAAGGTCATCTCCAATAGTTTCAGATAAACAAGTTGAATGAACTGCAATTATTTCTGGTTCGTAAATAGTGAAAATATTATCAATTGCTTGAACAAGGTTTGCTTGCCCACCAAATACTGAAGAACCTTCAGTAAATGAACTTGTTGCTGCCATAATTGGTTCTTTGTAGTGACGTGTAAGTGCACTACGGTGGTATGAGCAGCAACCTTGTGAACCGTGACTGTGTGGTAAGCAACCGTGGATACCAAGAGCAGCATACATAGCCCCAACTGGTTGGCAAGTTTTAGCTGGGTTAATAGTTAATGCCTTCCTTTCTTTTATATCTTTTGTGGTATGTCTTAATAGCATAATGTCTTTAATTTAAAGTTTATAAAATGTTTTTTGTAAATGGTTTTAAACCAGTTTTTAGGCTGTATGAGCCAATTTTGCGACTAATTCTGGTTCGTTTTTCCATGGTGGTGGAATTAATCCCCAAATTTTAGTGTTTACCATTTGATCAATATCTTTATAAAAATTAACAGCACCTTTAAAGCCTGCATATGGACCACCGTAATCATAACTATGAAGTTGTTTTAATGGTACTCCATATTTTTGAATAACATATTTTTCTTTAATACCTGCACCAATAATATCTGGTTTGTAGTATTCAATTAGTTTTTCGGTTTCCCAGTGTGAAATATCATCAATAACTAAACTATTTTTTTCCATGTCTGGCATCATTCCGTCATATTCAGAAAAACCAAACCCTTCATTTTCAAGCGCTGTTTTTTTGTCAACTAAATCTTGTCTCCAAAAAGTTTCATCTTTTACAATATCAAGTTCTTCAATATTTCTACTGTCGGCGTCAATTTTTATACTATCTATAACTTTTCTTCCTTCGTAGTCATCTCGGTGACCAAATTCATACCCTGCAGAGATGGTACGCATACCAATTTCGCCAAATAACTCTTGGTAATGGTGCGCTCTAGATCCACCAACATACATCATACATAATTTGCCTTCTGTTCTACTTTTTACATCTTCAATAGTAGCTTTTACTTCAAGCATTTCACGCTCAATAATTTCTTCAGTTTTTGCAATTAACTCTTCATCTTCAAAATATTCAGCAATTTTCCTCAATGATTTTGCTGTTGCATCAGCTCCAATAAAGTTTATTTTTATCCAAGGAATACCGTGCTTTTTCTCAAGCATTTCAGCAATGTAATTGATAGATCTGTGACACATTACGGCGTTTAAATCGGCCATGTGAGCATTTTCAAACTGACTAATTGTTGAGTTACCACTAAATGTTGAAACAAGTGTGATGCCCATTTCTTCAAAGTATTTTTCAAGTACAAATGAGTCTCCACCAATATTGTATTCTCCAAGTAAGTTTATTTTAAATTTCCCACCTGGGTCAGTATCATTTAAACCAACTACGTGTTTAAATATTCCGTTGTTTGCAATATGGTGTCCTGCAGATTGGCTAACTCCTTTGTAACCTTCACAGCTAAATCCAAAGATATTTATACCTAATTCTTCTTTCATTTTTCTTGAAACTGCGTGTACATCATCTCCAATTAATCCAATAGGACACGTTGAGAAAACACCAATAGAATGTGGTTTAAATATTTCATAAGCTTCTCTAATGGCAGCTTCTAATTTTTTTTCTCCTCCAAATACAATATTTGTATCCTGCATGTCTGTTGAGAAGCAGTAATTCATGTAGTTTTCTCCGTCAGGTCCTGGATCTGTTTGGTTTCTTCTTGTTAGCCAAGCGTAAAATGAGCAGCCTATTGGTCCGTGAACAATATTTATTATGTCACGTGTTGGGCCTAATATTACTCCTTTACAACCGGCATAACAACAACCTCTTTGTGTAATTATTCCTGGGATAGTTCTAATGTTTGACTGAATTTCTTGGTCAATTTCAGGGTCATTTGAAACTAATGATTTTGCTCTTTTTTTGGCTACCTTTTTAGGGTATTTATCTAATATTTCCTCAATCAATTCTGAAGTGTCTGGAAATATATTGGGTTTATTATCTTTAGACATATTTTTTCGTTTTTACAGTTAATCTAATACACTATCTCCAAATTCACCAGTACGTATACTTAGCGCTTCTGTGCTAGGTAGAACAAATATTTTTCCATCACCTGGAGCATTTGTTCTGTTTGAGTTCATAATTTCTTGTACGGCTGTTTTAACTTTTGAATCGGCTACTGTAAGCGTGATCATACGGTGTAGTCTAAGTCTTGGTTCAGGACCTAATAGTGCAATAGCTTCTGGTTGATTGTTTTTAACACCTTCCATAACTTCAGCATCCCATTTTCCTTTACCACGACCATATACTTGACCGGTAGCAGTAAATGAAGGTAAGCCAGCGTTAGAAAGTGCTTCCTTTGTTTTATTCATTGTATGAATTCGTAGAATGGCTATAATTGTCTTCATTGTTTATGGGTTTAAAGTTCTTTAGTACCTCGACTTATAGTGTATGCTTCTTCAACAGGGCTTACAAATATTTTTCCATCTCCAAAAGCTCCTTTTTCTCCTGTTCTAGCAGCTTCCATAATTGTTTTTATAGGGAAGTCTTTATCTTCGTCCTTTACAACAATCATTAATAAATCTTTTGGTATTTCATCGTATGTAATGTCTCCTATTTTAATTCCGCGTTGTTTACCACGTCCTACAACTGGTACTTTTGTAACAGCAACGTATCCTGCTTCAAATAAGGCTTTGATAACTGTTGCAGATTTTTCGGATCTTACAATGGCTCTAATTAATTGCATATTGATATTTTTTAATGATTAGTGTTGTTTAATTTAAAATTCCGAATTCAATTAAAAGGCCTTCCAATTCTTCAATTTCTAAAGGAGTTGGAACTACAAACATTTTATTTTGGTCAATTTTTTGAGCTAATTGTCTGTATTCTTCAGCTTGTGGGTGTTCAGGAGCATATTCAATTACTGTTTTTCTGTGAATCTCAGCTTTTTGAACCATATTGTCTCTTGGTACAAAATGAATCATTTGTGTTCCTAATTTTTTTGCTAATTCTTCAATCATTTGTCTTTCATTATCAACTAAACGACTGTTACAAATTAGTCCACCTAAACGTACAGCACCTGCCTGAGCAAATTTTACAATACCTTTACAAATGTTATTAGCAGCATACATTGCCATCATTTCTCCTGAAACTACAATGTAGATTTCTTCTGCTTTACCATCTCTAATTGGCATTGCAAAACCACCACAAACTACGTCACCAAGTACATCGTAAAAAGCATAGTCTAAGCACTTGTCTTCTTCATATGCACCTAATTGTTCAAGCATGTTAATTGAAGTAATAATACCACGACCTGCACAACCTACTCCAGGTTCTGGTCCGCCAGACTCAGTACAGCTTGTATTTCCATAACCAGGTTTTACAATGTCATCAAAAACTACATCTTCACCTTCTTCTCGTAAAGTGTCAAGAACTGTTTTTTGTGCTAAACCGCCTAGTAGAAGTCTTGTTGAATCAGCTTTAGGATCACATCCTACTACCATTATTTTTTTTCCCATTGCAGCTAAACCTGCCACTGTGTTTTGTGTAGTAGTTGATTTTCCAATACCACCTTTTCCGTAAATTGCTATTTTTCTCATAAGTAAAATTATTTAATGAATATTTGATTTTCATTTTTCATTTACTGTGCCATTAAAAATAGATTTGGCAAGAAAAAGTATTTAAGGTGTGTGTAAGTGTCTTTTTATCAGGTGATTAAAAAATAATATTTTATTTTTTTGAAAATTGTAATTTTTTAAAAGATTACATAAATGTAAAATAATTTAGGTGTTTTTACAAAAACGGAAATTATTGAATAGTTAATGATTTTCATTTTTCAATGAATAAAAACTTCAACTAATACGTTTTCGTTATTTAAAATCTCATATTTTATTGATTTTATTGAAAATAATGTAATTTTGATTTGTTGCATATTAGTGCTGAAGGAGAAATTTAAAAGGTTTGATACCTATGTCTACACAATTAAAAAATACAGTTAAGGACGGATTTAAAAGTCATTATTGCCACAAAGCCGATAGGTTTTGCAAGGGTGATACTGAGCTACCTTTATTATTTGAAATTAGTACAATGATTAATAATAGTAGGTTTATTAAAGATACAATGGAGCCTATTATGGAGTTGGTTGGTAGGTATTTAGATGCAGAACGTTGTATGTTATCTATTTTAAATAGAGAGGTTTCAAAAATATTACTTGAGGCATCGTATGGTGTTTCGTTTGATAGGAAAAAAGAGAGTAGGTATTTGGTAGGTGAAGGTATTACCGGAAATGTTGTGAAAACTGGAAAACCTATTTTTATTGATAAAATTGAAGGAGCTCATGGTTTTGTAAATAAAACTAAAATGGAGCTTAAAACTAAAAGCAAGAAAGATATTTCATTTATAATAGTTCCTATCACTGTTAATTTTGAAATTGTTGGTACACTGAGTATTTCTAGAGTTTATGATAAACGCGTAAATAAAGATGAACTGATACGAATTCTTACAGTTATTGGTTCTATGATTGCCCAAGCAGTGCGTGTACGACAAGATAGAATTGAAGAGGTTGAGCGTTTAAAAAGTGAAAATCAAAAATTGCATTTAGAGTTAGAGAATAGGTTTTCTTATGAAAATATTATAGGAAATTGCTCTAAATTAAGAGAAGTGTTTAAACAAATAGAGCAAGTTTCAACAACGCTTGCAACGGTATTAATAAGAGGTGAAAGTGGTGTGGGTAAAGAATTAATTGCTGATGCTATTCATTATAAAAGCAACCGAGCTTCAAAACCATTTGTAAAAATAAATTGTGCTGCCTTACCAGAGACATTAATTGAGAGCGAACTTTTTGGTCACGAAAAAGGAGCTTTTACTGGTGCTTCAGATATGAAAAAAGGTAGGTTTGAATTGGCTGAAGGAGGAACCATATTTATTGATGAGATTGGGGAACTTTCTGCGCATATGCAAATTAAATTGTTACGGGTTCTTCAAGAAAAAGAATTTGAAAGATTAGGAGGTTCAAAAACTATAAAATGCGATGTTAGAATAATTACGGCTACAAATAGAAATTTAGAAAATGCGATTATAGATGATGCATTTAGAGAAGATTTATATTATCGTTTAAATGTTTTTCCTATTTATATGCCTGCTTTACGTGAAAGATTAAATGATATTCCGTTATTGGTTGATCACTTTATTCAAAAAACAAATAAAAAAAATGGAACAAATATTATTCGTGTAGCTTCTTCAGCAATTGATGCTTTAATGGTGTACCATTGGCCAGGAAATATACGTGAATTAGAAAACTGTATTGAGCGAGCTGCTATTATTAGTGCAGACCAAGTAATACGAGTAGAAAATTTGCCACCTACACTGCAAACAGCAGAATCATCAAGTACCTTGCGAAAAGGTTCTCTTCAAATAATTGTAGAAAAAGTTGAAAAGCAATTAATTATAGATTGTTTGATAGTTAAAAAAGGAAATGTGGTACAAGCAGCAAAAGAATTGGGAATTTCAAATCGTAAATTAGGTTTAAGAATTGAAAAATATGAAATTGAAACATCTAAATACAAGGTTAAAAAATAATATTGTATTTAGATGTTTTTTACTGTTTTAAGCAGTAGCAGTACTACAAGTTTTATGTGCTATATCGCTTATTTCTAAAATAGCACCTTTTAAATCAGTTAATTCTTCTTCAGTAGGTTTAACTGTATGGTATTTTTCAATAGAACAAATAGATTGAATATTCTCATATTTTAAAATACGGTTTTTTAATGATTCATCTAAAGTAATTACGGTTTCTAACGCATACATAAGATCTGAATAAGTATGGTTGTTTGGTAAAGAGTTGTGGAAATCTAAAATAGCCATTGCGTAGGCTTCAAAAGACATTGATATTAGATTGTATCTAATTTCTGTTCCAAATCTACTTCTTGTTCCGTAGGCTTTTAAATATTGATCTCCTTCTTGTAGCCAAGTTGTCCAGTTAAGTTTTTTATTTGCCATAATAGTTATATAAATTGAAGTTCAACTTCTTCCTTTTTTTGAGTTAATTTAAAATCACCTTTTAAGGTTAAGCTGCATTTGTTTTTAATGCAAGCCTTAGATAATTCTTTAAAAAGGGTTTCTTTTTCATCGCAATCTTCGTGAAAATGACATAAGAAATTGGTGTCATCTTTATCGTTAAACTGTATAATAAATGCAGTGTAGTCAGGAAATACTAAATCATCATATGCATATGCTACTGTTAGTCCTGTTGCTTCGTCAATAATTGTGCGTGCTTTTTCTAAATTTCTATATTCCATATTGTTAAATTAATAAAAACCATATTCTTAATTGTTGGTATGCTTCTGCCTGTTCGTAGGTTTGACATTTTACCAACCCCATATTTATTGCGTCTTCAAATTCAACTTCATTAAAATTAAGTTGAAGTAAAAGTTCTTCTTTTGTTAGTTTTGAACATAAAGCTCTTAGTTGTTCATTTTTTATTGCTTCAGTTACAAAATTTAATGCTTTGCTTAATGCCATAATTTATAGTTTAACAACAATCTGTACTACAAGAAGATGCAGAGCTACAAGAGCTACTGCAGCTAGAATTGCTAAATTGAATTTGAGGTGTAAAAGGTTCAAGTTCACTATTTAAAAATAAAGAAATGTTTTTTTCAATATTTTTACTTTTAGATTTGTAAACTATAATGCCACTTTCTTTAAAAAGTCTGAGTGCTAAATAAGGCATATGACTGGTAATAACAGTATAAATACCTTTGCGCTTTAAAGCTAAACTTAAGTTGTCTTCTGAATTGCTTATTTCTTTTGTTTTAAGCCATTCATAACTATTGTTAATGCTGTTGTACACACAAACATTATCAGTGTTATGAAATCCTTTTGAAAGTTTTGATTTGTCTTTGTTTAAATCTGTTACAGGTATAATTACGTTCATAAAGCTCAATTTTTTTAAACATGTTTTGAAGTTGTACTAATTGTTATTTATTAAAACAAATGCAATGCCAAAAAATATAATGCACTGATATTTAGGTTTTTGCGTATTGTGTATAGGTTTAAAAGTTACATTTACGTAAAAAATTAAATTGATTTTACAAAAATGTATAAATTGAAATAGTAATATGAAGTGCCGTGATTTTACTACTTCTGTGCAATTAAAACAGCTTCATAGTTTAAGAAATGAATAAAAAAATAGTTGAAATAATTTTTGGATATCGTATATTTTTAATCAATAAATTCTAGAATTATAAATATAATTTGATTAATAAATTGGTTTAAAACAGCAGGTTATAATTTGGGTTAAAAAAAATCTTTAGACTTTAATTATGTTAATAATTTAACAAAATAGTATTTTTATTGTTTATTTTTTAATTTTTTCAATCTTTTAGTTAGAAATTGTATTGTTTAAGTAAAATGATCGTATAAAATTATTTGAGGTCTTAAAAGGTGATTTAAAAATAATTTAAATGAATTTTAAGAATTAAATATGAGAAGAAAGTGAACTAGTTAATTTGAGTGTATTTATAAGTAGTTTGGGTATCGTATTAAATTTAGATTGATTCTGCCTTATTTATTTCTTTTTTTAAATTTGCAGCGATTGTTGTAAATCATACACATAAGTTATGATTACAAAAAACAAATACAATAAAAAACAATATAAATGAGTACTACATTATTTGACAAAGTTTGGGATTCACACGTTGTTCGTAAAATTGAAGACGGACCAGACGTGCTATTTATTGATAGACATTTAATTCATGAGGTTACAAGTCCTGTAGCTTTTTTAGGATTAAAAAGTAGAAATAATAGCGTTTTATTTCCAAATAGAACTTTTGCAACAGCAGATCATAACACACCAACTATAAATCAACATTTACCTGTTGAAGATCCGCTTTCTGCGAATCAGTTAAAAGCCTTAGAAGAAAACTCTGCTGAATGGGGAATTTCTCACTGGGGATTAGGACATCAACAAAATGGAATTGTACACGTTGTGGGACCAGAGTACGGAATTACATTACCTGGTGCAACTGTAGTTTGTGGTGATTCACATACATCAACACACGGTGCATTTGGTGCTATTGCATTTGGTATTGGTACTTCAGAAGTTGAAATGGTTTTATCATCTCAATGTATTATGCAGCCTAAACCAAAGAAAATGCGTATCAACGTAAATGGAGAACTTGGCGCAGGAGTAACGCCTAAAGATGTTGCATTATTTATAATTTCAAAATTAACAACTTCAGGTGCAACTGGTTATTTTGTTGAATACGCAGGAGATGTGTTTAGAAATATGACAATGGAAGGTCGAATGACTGTTTGTAACTTAAGTATTGAAATGGGAGCTCGTGGAGGTTTAATTGCTCCGGATGAAAAAACATTTGAATATGTACAAGGAAGACAATTTGCGCCTAAAGGAGCAGATTGGGATAAAGCAATGGCTTATTGGGAAACTTTAAGTACAGATGAAGATGCAGTTTTTGATAAAGAATTAACATTTAGTGCTAGTGAAATTGAGCCTATGATTACTTACGGAACAAATCCGGGAATGGGTACAGGAATTTCACAAAATATTCCAACAGCTGACCAAGTTGAAGGTGGAGCAGCTACCTATAAAAAATCATTAGATTATATGGGGTTTGCTGAAGGAGAGTCTATGATTGGAAAGCCAGTAGATTATGTGTTTATTGGAAGTTGTACCAATGGTAGAATTGAAGATTTTAGAGCATTTGCTTCTATTGTAAAAGGACGAAAAAAAGCAGATAATATTACAGCTTGGTTAGTACCAGGTTCACATATTGTTGAAGCAAAAATAAAAGAAGAAGGACTATTAGCAATTTTCAACGAAGCTGGTTTTGTATTACGTGAACCAGGTTGTTCTGCTTGTTTAGCAATGAACGATGATAAGGTTCCTGCAGGTAAAGTTGCAGTGAGTACTTCAAACAGAAACTTTGAAGGACGTCAAGGACCAGGATCAAAAACAATGTTAGCAAGTCCGTTAGTTGCTGCTGCTACAGCTGTAACTGGAGTTGTAACTGATCCAAGAACACTTTTATAAAAGAGCTTTTAGCCTTTAGCAATTTGCTATTGGTTAATTAAATGTGTTGCATGAGAAATTTTAGAAAATATCAAGTTTGGAAATTAGGACATCAAATTACATTAGATGTTTATAAATTAACAGATAGTTTTCCTAAAGTTGAGCAATATGGCTTAACAAGCCAAATGAGAAGGGCTTCATCATCTGTCCCTGCAAATATTGCAGAAGGTTGTGGTAGAGAAAGTGAAGTTGAATTTAAAAGGTTTCTTATTATTGCAAATGGTTCAGCAACAGAATTGGAATATTTTTTAATTCTTGTAAAAGATTTAAGGATTGTTTCAGAAAATGATATAATCGAATTAGTTGAAAAAGTAGATCAACTAAAAAGAAGTTTAAATAAATTAATAAGTAAAATTAATACTACTAGCATAGCCACTAAAAGCGAATAGCTAGTAGCCAAAAGCAAGTAATATGGCTTACGATAAATTCGAAATATTAAAAAGTACAGCGGTACCATTACCAATTGAAAATGTAGATACTGATCAAATTATTCCTGCTCGTTTCTTAAAAGCAACTGAGCGTAAGGGGTTTGGAGATAACTTATTTAGAGACTGGAGATTCAATCCAGACAATACTCCAAAAGAATCATTTGTGTTTAACAACCCAATATATAAAGGAAAAATATTAGTTGGTGGTAAAAACTTTGGTTCAGGTTCTTCAAGAGAGCATGCTGCTTGGGCGGTATACGATTATGGATTCCGTTGTGTAGTATCAAGTTTTTTCGCTGATATTTTTAGAGGAAATTGTTTAAATATTGGAGTGCTTCCTGTACAAGTAAGTGCTGATTTTTTAGATCAGATATTTAAAGCAATTGAAGCTGATCCAGCTACTGAAATTGAAATTGACTTACACAAACAAACCATTACTATTTTAGCAACTGGAGCGCAAGAGTCTTTTGAGATTAATAGTTACAAAAAAGAAAACATGTTAAATGGTTATGATGATATTGACTATTTAACAAAAATGAAAGATGAAATTTCATCTTTTGCTGATACAAGACCATTTTAAAAGATGTTGTTTTGTTGTTCCTACTAAACTAGGAAATTAGACAGCTTAAAAAATATGGACTCCTACTTTTGTAGGAATGACAATAAACCAAACATGTCAAAAAGAAAAATTGAAATAATGGATACAACACTCCGCGATGGTGAACAAACCTCCGGAGTGTCTTTTCCTTCAGTTGAAAAACTAACAATAGCAAAGTTATTGTTAGAAGAATTAAATGTTGATAGAATTGAAGTAGCATCTGCCAGAGTTTCAGAAGGTGAGTTTCAAGCAGTAAAATCAATTACAGATTGGGCTAATAGTAACGGTTATATAGATAGAGTTGAAATGCTCACTTTTGTTGATGGCGGAAGATCTATTGATTGGATGATTAGAGCAGGTGCAAAGGTTCAAAATTTGTTAACCAAAGGATCTTTAAATCACCTAACCCATCAACTTAAAAAAACACCTGAACAACATTTTTCAGAAGTAAAAGAAGCAGTTTTATCTGCTCAAAAAGAGGGGATTTCAACAAATGTATATTTGGAAGATTGGAGTAATGGAATGCACAATTCTCCCGAGTATGTTTTTCAGTTTTTAGATTTTTTAGCAACACTACCTCTAAAAAGAATATTGTTACCAGATACGTTAGGAGTATTAACACATACTGAAACTTTTGATTATTTTTCTCAAATAACCGCAAAACACCCACATATTCATTTTGATTTTCATGCACATAATGATTATGATTTAAGTGTGGCAAATGTAATGGAGTCTATTAAAGCCGGTGCAAAAGGATTGCATTTAACCGTGAACGGTATGGGCGAAAGAGCAGGAAACGCGCCAATGGCTAGTGTAGTTGCTGTTATAAACGATTTCTTTAAAGATGAAGTTGAAATAAATGTAAAGGAAACCTCATTGTATTCAGTTAGTAAAATAATTGAAACATTTTCAGGAGTTAGAATTCCTTCAAATAAACCAGTTGTAGGTGATAATGTATTTACACAAACAGCCGGAATTCATGCCGACGGAGATAATAAAAACAACCTGTATTTTAATAATTTAATGCCAGAGCGTTTTGGAAGAAAACGTAAATATGCATTAGGTAAAACTTCAGGAAAAGCCAATATTGAAAAGAATTTACAAGAACTTGGGTTAGAGTTAGATCAAGTAGACTTGTTAAAAGTTACGCAGCGAATTATTGAGTTGGGTGATAAAAAAGAATTAGTTACCAAAGAAGATTTACCGTACATAATTTCTGATGTGTTAGAAAGTAGTTTGTACGAAGAACGAATTATTGTAGAGTCGTATGTGCTAACACATTCTAAGGGATTAAAACCTTCAACAACAGTTGCTGTTAAAATTGATGGTGAATTGTATGAAGAACACGCACAAGGTGATGGACAGTTTGATGCTTTTATGAACGCTTTAAGAAAGTTGTATAAAAAGAAAAATATGACCATGCCTCAATTGGTAGATTATGCCGTGCGTATTCCTCCAGGAAGCACTTCAGCAGCACTTTGTGAAACCATTATTACTTGGGAAAGTGATAAAAATAAATTTATAACACGTGGTTTAGACTGTGATCAAACAGTATCAGCTATAAAAGCCACTCAAAAAATGTTAAATATCAAATAGTTTTTAAATTTAAAACTGTTTAAATAAATAAAAAATTAAAATTATAGAATAATGAAATTAAATATAGCACTTTTAGCAGGAGACGGAATTGGACCAGAAGTGATAGATCAGGCAGTAAAAGTTTGTGACGTTGTAGCAACAAAATACAATCATGAAATTAACTGGAAACCAGCTTTAACTGGTGCTGCTGCAATTGATGCAGTAGGTGAACCTTACCCAGATGAAACACATGAAATATGTAAAAGTTCTGATGCTGTTTTATTTGGAGCAATTGGTCACCCTCGTTTTGATAATGATCCTTCAGCAAAAGTACGTCCAGAGCAAGGTTTATTAAAAATGCGTAAAGCTTTAGGTTTATTTGCTAATGTACGTCCAACGTTTACATTTCCTTCATTGTTAGAAAAATCTCCGTTAAAAAGAGAGCGTATTGAAGGAACAGATTTAGTTTTTTTACGTGAATTAACAGGTGGAATTTACTTTGGCGAAAAAGGTAGAAGAGAAGGTGGTGAAACTGCTTTTGATAACTGTGTTTATACGCGTGAAGAAGTACAACGTTTAGCTAAAAAAGGATTTGAATTAGCTATGACACGTTCTAAAAAATTATGTTGTGTTGATAAAGCAAATGTTTTAGAAACATCTAGATTATGGAGAGAAACGGTACAAGCAATGGAAAAAGATTATCCAGAAGTTGAGGTTTCTTATGAATTTGTAGATGCAGTTGCAATGCGTTTGGTGCAATGGCCAAATAGTTACGATGTGTTAATTACTGAAAACTTATTTGGAGATATTTTAACAGATGAAGCTTCGGTAATTTCAGGTTCTATGGGATTAATGCCATCAGCATCTTTAGGTTCTGATATTGGATTGTTTGAGCCAATTCACGGTTCATACCCACAAGCAACAGGTTTAAATATTGCAAATCCAATGGCAACAGTATTATCTGCAGCTATGATGTTTGAAAATTTTGGATTACATGAAGAAGGAAAAGCAATTAGAGAAGTTGTAAACAAGGCTTTAACAGAAGGAATTGTAACTGAAGATTTAGCTGACGGTGGAAAAGCATATGGTACTAATGAAGTAGGAGATTGGTTAGCGGCTAACGTATAGTCAATTTTTAATAATATATGAAAGAGTCATTTTCTTAATTGAAAATGACTCTTTTTTATTTTAGATATTATTATATTGTAGTCTTAATTCATCAAAACAAAAATCTATGAAATTAATTATTCAAAATTTATCAAAAACCTATAAAAACGGAGTAAAGGCAATAGATAATTTAAGTCTTGAAATTGGGACAGGAATGTTTGGTCTTTTAGGTCCAAATGGAGCAGGAAAATCATCTTTAATGCGAACAATTGCTACGCTTCAAAGTCCAGATTCAGGTACTATAACTTTTGGAGATATTAATGTTTTGGATGATAAAATGGCGTTAAGAAGGGTTTTAGGATATTTACCACAATCTTTTGGAGTGTATCCAAAAATGTCTGCAGAAGAGTTGTTAGATTATTTTGCCACCTTAAAAGGAGTTTCTTCAAAAGCAGACAGAGTTAAATTAGTTAAGGAAGTTTTAGAAATCACTAATTTATATGAAGTTCGAAAAAAGAATGTGGCAGGTTATTCTGGCGGAATGAAGCAACGCTTTGGAATAGCACAGCTGTTGTTAAATAATCCTAAGTTAATTATTGTTGATGAACCTACAGCAGGTTTAGATCCTGCAGAGCGTCATAGATTTTTAAATGTATTGCGTGAAGTTGGTACAAATTGTACCGTTATATTTTCAACGCATATTGTTGAAGATGTAAAAGAACTTTGCAATGAAATGGTGATAGTAAATGGTGGTAGAATTTTGAAAAAAACAACACCAACTAGTTGTACTGAAGAAGTAAAAGGTCAAATTTGGACTAAAGTAATTGAACGAGATGAATTGGAAGCAATGGAAGCAAAGTACAACGTGTTATCATCTAACTACAATCAAGATAATACTTTAAATATTAGAGTGCATGCTATAGAAAAACCAGCCGAAGATTTTATTGAAGCAGCGCCGCAGTTAGACGATGTATATTTTATTGCTTTAAAAGAAGATGAAGCAAATTTAGTTTCAGAATAAGGTTCTTTTTTTAACAATTTAAACGTACAAATATGTTTACCACAATATTTAAACACGAATTAAAATATTGGTTTAAGAAACCATCATTTTATATATATGTAGCCATCTTTTTTATAATTGCTATTTTCTCTTCAGCAAGTTCGGCAGGAATATTTGACTCGCTTACAGTAAGTGTAGGTTCTTCAAAAATTGTGAATGCGCCTAAAAATATAATTGGAATGTTTAATGGTTTAACCATTTTAATATATTTTTTATTTCCATCCATAATTGGTGTATCTATTTTTAGAGATTTTAAAAGTGAAATGCATACCATTTTGTATTCATATCCGTTCACAAAAACAGATTATTTATTCGGGAAATTTTTAAGCTCATTTTTAATAGTTACTTTAATTGTGTTAACTATTGGGTTTGGAATGTTTATTGGGTTTAGATTGCCCGGTACAAATGCTGAAATTGTTGGTGATTTTAGATTTTTTGCATACTTACAAGCTTATTTTATTTATATAATTCCAAATATATTTTTGTTTGGTGCAATTGTATTTGCAACCGTAACTTTTACACGCAATATTTCCGCCGGATTTATTGTTGTGGTAATGTTAATGTTAATACAAGGTGTATCTGAAAGTTTGTTGAATGACATTGATAATAGATTTATTTCTGCAATGCTAGATCCGTTTGGAGGGCAAGCAGCTAATTACTATACACGTTATTGGACCGTAGCTGAGCAAAACGATTTATTGTTACCAATTAAGGGTGTTGTTATTTACAATCGGTTGTTGTGGTTGGCAATAGCAGCAGTTGTTTTTGGGTTGGTGTTTAAATACTTTTCGTTCAATCAAAATGCAATGTCATTTAGTTTTAAAAAACAGAAAGCTGAACGCATCACAAAAAGTAACTTTGGTGGAATTACCAAAATTGAACTTCCAAAAGTTGCTTACAATTTTTCATTTTTACAAAACTTAAAAACAACTTGGAAACTATCTAATTTAGATTTTAAATTTATTATAAGAAGCTGGCCATTCTTAAGTATTTTATTGGTTGGTCTTATTTTTATTTTAATAATGTCTGTTTCCTTAGGTGAAATTTCAGGAACAAAAACGTATCCAACTACTTGGCAAATGTTATTGTATCCTGGAAATACTTTTTCATTATTTATAAATATTCTTACGTTTTTATATGCAGGAATGCTTGTTCAAAGGGCAAAAATTGCAAAACTAAATCATTTAATTGATGTTACGCCAATTCCAAATTGGACCTTACTACTATCAAAATTTGTAGCCTTATTAAAAATGCAATTAGTGTTGCTGTTTGTAATTATGATTGGCGGAATTATTTTTCAAATTTATAGAGGTTATTACATTTTTGAAATAGATCAATATTTGTATGAATTATTAATTATAAAATTTATCCATTTTGCGGTGTGGGCATTTTTAGCAATATGCATTCAAACACTTGTAGGTAATGCTTATTTAGGCTTGTTTATATTGTTGGTAATTTCTATTGGATTACCATTTTTAAGGTTCGCAGGTATTGAGCAATCTATATTTAAATATAACCAAGGACCTGGTTATTCTTATTCAGACATGAATGGCTACGGAGCATTTTTTAGTAGTTATATAATTTATAAAATTTACTGGGTTTTTGCTGGTATAGTACTTTTTATAATAGCAGCATTGTTTTGGGTGCGTGGTTTACCACACTCTTTTAAAGAGCGTTTGTCTATTGCTAAAGCAAGGTTTAAAGGAGCATATATTATTGGATTTGTTGTTTTTTTAGTCACTTTTTTAGCGCTAGGTTATAGAATTTATTATGAAAACAATGTTTTAAATAATAGAATATCTGTAAAAGAAAGAGAATTGTTTCAAGTTGAATGGGAGAAAAAGTATAAAAAGTTTGAAAACAAAACACAACCAAGAATTGTTGATGTAAATGTTGCAATGAATATTTTTCCTGAAGAGCTAAATTTTAATGCATCAGGAACTTATTTAATGGTAAATAAATCTTCAGAAAAAATTGATAGCATTTTATTAAATCATAATAACTATCCAAGTACGTTTACTTTTAATAAAAAGAATACACTGGTTTTAGAAGACACCATTCATCATTTTGATATTTATAAATTAGAAGAAGTGTTATTGCCTGGTGATAGTTTATCGTTAAATTTTGAAGTTAAAAATAAACCAAATACTTTGCTTAGAATTCATTCAAGCATCAAAGGAAATGGAACTTTTATAAACAATAAATCGCTGTTTCCTTCTTTGGGTTATGGAAGCAATGGAGAGTTAAGAGATGATAAAGTTCGGGAAAAATACGATTTGCCTAAAAACGAATTAAGACCATTTCCAACCGATTCTACGGCTTTAGGAAACACCTATATTTCAAAAGATTCTGATTGGATTAATTTTGAAGCAACCGTTAGTACTTCTAAAGATCAAATTGCAATTGCTCCAGGGTATTTGCAAAAAGAATGGGTAGAAGGAGACAGGCGCTATTTTCACTATAAAATGGATAGTAAAATATTAAATTTTTATGCATTTAATTCTGCTAAATATGAAGTAAAAAAAGATACTTGGAATGATGTGAATCTTGAAATTTATTACCATAAAGGACACGAATATAATTTAGATAGAATGATGGATGGAATAAAAGCTTCATTAGATTATAATTCTAAATATTTTAGTCCGTACCAACACAAACAAGTGCGTATTGTAGAGTTTCCAAGAACCGATGGAAGCTTTGCACAATCGTTTCCAAATACAATTCCTTTTTCTGAAGGAGTAGGTTTTATTGCTGATGTTGATGATTCTGAAAAAGGAGGCGTTGATTATGGTTTTGCAATAACCGTACATGAATTGGCGCACCAATGGTGGGCACATCAAGTAATTGGTGCTGATGTGAAAGGAGCCACAATGCTATCTGAAAGTATGGCAGATTATGTAAAGTTAAAGGTGTTAGAGCATCAACACGGAAAAAAGAAAATGCGTAAATACTTAAAAGAATCATTAGATGAGTATTTGCAGGGTAGAACCTTAGAGCAAAAAAGAGAAAGTCCGTTAATGTATAATGACGGTCAAATGTATATTCATTACAAAAAAGGATCTTTAGTTTTTTATGCTTTAAGCGATTATATTGGCGAAGAAAATTTAAATGCAGCTATTAAAAAATATGTTGATAAAGTAAAGTTTCAAGAAGCGCCATACACCACTTCAATTGAAATGGTAAATTATATTAAACAAGTAACACCAGATTCTTTAAAGTATGTAATTAAAGATATGTTTGAAACAATTACACTTTATAAAAATAGAGTTGTAGATGTTGAAACCACCGAGTTAGAAAATGGAAAATTTCAGGTTGATATTGAGTTTAATGTGAGTAAATATAGAGTAAGTGATAAAGGAAAACGTTTGTATGGAGATAAAGTAGGAGATACTATTTCTTATAAAACCGAAAAAATGAAAAAGCCAATTTTGTCACTTCCTTTAAAAGATTATGTTGAAGTTGGTGTTTTTTATGAAGAAGAAATTGATGGCGAAAAGGAAGAGGTTGAATTATATTTAAAAAAGCATAAAATAACTTCCATAAATAATAAAGTTCAAATTATTGTAGATAAAAAACCTACTGAAGTTGGTGTAGATCCATACAATAAACTTATAGATAATAATTCAGGCGATAATAGAAGAGAACTCTAACGTATATTGTAAACAACACCAAACAAGTTTCAAAAATGTTGTTTGGTGTTGTTAATAAAATTATTTCAATAAAAAAGAATGTCGTTTTTGTAGGGAGAAATAATGATGAAAATCATAAACACGTATTTTTATGTTAAATCTTCTTTTATTATTAAGTAGTTGCGTGAAATAATAGCTTAAAAAATTATATATTTGATGTTCTATTTGTGAGGAATGAAATTATTTAAAATTATTAGTATTTGTTTGCTTTTTATTGTGCCATTTACAATGAAAGCCCAAGAGACATTGCCTGTATATTCAGATTATCTTTCTGACAATGTTTTTTTAGTTCATCCTTCTGCAGCTGGAATTGGAAATTGTGGAAAAATTAGATTCACTGCACGTAATCAATGGAGTGGTGTAGAAGATGCTCCATCTTTACAAACATTAACAGCTCATACAAGATTAAGAGATAATATTGGACTTGGAGTGGTTTTATTTAACGATAAAAATGGATACCACGCACAACAAGGTTTTGAAGCTGTTTTTGCATATCATATCAACTTAGGTAGAATTGAAGATTCAAACCAATTATCGTTTGGGTTGGGTTTAATGGCGGTAAATAATACCGTTGATGAAAGTTCGTTTACAATTTACGACCCGGTAATATCTCAAATTATACAAAGCGAATCTTACTTTAATGCAGATTTTAGTATGGCCTATCACTACAAAGGTTTATTTACCTATTTCACTGCAAAAAATATTATGTTAAGCGCACGAACTTTGTATGATGATTTTTATGAATCCTTAAACTTAAGACGCTATTTATTCACCGTTGGATATTATTTTGGAGAAAGCAAAAGTTTTCAGTTTGAACCTTCTATAATGGCACAAGCTGTTGAAAGAACCGGTGAAAAGTTTGTAGATTTTAATATGAAAGTGTACAAAAATATTGGAGAAGCTCAATTGTGGGCTGCCTTTTCATATCGTCAAGGTTTTGACAATGCTATCTCACAAGAACTACAATATTTCACACCAATTATTGGTGTAAATTATAAGAACTTTATGGTTTCTTATACATATACAAAACAAACAGGAGATGTATTGTTTGATGAAGCTGGGTATAATCAAATAACCTTAGGTTTTAATTTTGGTTGTAGAACACCAAGAAACAGTGGTTGTCCTAATATAAATTATGCTTTTTAAATTGAATTAAACAAGTACCTTCCTTAAACTTATTTTATTATGATTATTAAAGAATTGAATGGAAACATTCCAAAATTTGGTGACGATTGTTTTATTGCTGAAAACGCTGTTATTGTTGGTGAAGTAGAAATGGGAAAACAATGTAGTATTTGGTACAATGCCGTAATTAGAGGCGATGTGCATTATATTAAAATGGGAGATAAGGTAAATGTACAAGACGGAGCAGTGATTCATGCAACCTACCAAAAACACCCTACAAATATTGGTAATAACGTGTCTATTGGGCACAATGCAATGGTACACGGTTGTACCATTCATGACAATGTGTTAATTGGTATGGGGTCAATTGTTATGGATGATTGTGTGGTTGAAAGTAATTCAATTATTGCAGCAGGAGCTGTGGTTACTAAAGGTACACATATTGAGTCTGGAGCTATTTATGCTGGTATTCCTGCCAAAAAAGTAAAAGATATTAGTCAGGAATTAATTTCAGGAGAAATTGATAGAATTGCTAATAACTATGTGAAATATTCAGGTTGGTATAAATAAAAATATGTTGGGCGTTGCCGTTGGCCAGGCTTTCCGTTAAATCTTTTGCCATGCAAAAGGATACCACTGCAATCCTTAACGCAAAATAAACACGTATTTAAAAGTCTAATTCAGTTAATTTATAATTAACTAAACTATCTCTTAATATAGTTTCTAACACTTGCTTTTTTGTGTTTATATAAAATTGATGATTAGGTTTAATATTTAAATCGTTTAATAATAATTGTTTTTCTAAAACCGTTTTTGTTTGTTTTGCAACCGCTTCGCCTGAATCAATTATGTTTACCAACGGACCAATAATTTCTTTAATTTGCGGAATTAAATAAGGGTAATGTGTACAGCCTAATACTAAATGGTCAATATTAAATTTTAGCATTGGAGATAAATATTCAACTAATAATTTTTTTGTTGCGTCGCTGTTTAATTTTCCGCTTTCAATTAATTCAACTAAACCTTTACCGTGCTGTTCAATAATAGTAATATTTTTTGTGTATTCATTAGCTGTTTTTTCAAAAAGCTTACTTGTAAGTGTTCCTTTTGTGGCTAATATTCCAATAGCATCGGTTTTGCTATAAAGTGCAGCAGGTTTAATGGCGGGCTCAATACCTATAAAAGGAATGTTATAGGTGTTTCTTAAATATTCAATTGCGTTTGTGGTGGCAGTATTGCAAGCAACAATTATAAGTTTGCAGCCTTTTGAAATTAAAAATTCGGTATTTTTTATGCTAAGCTCTAAAATTTCTTTTTCAGACTTTTGACCATAAGGTGCATTTTTACTATCTGCAACATACACAGTACGTTCATTTGGAAGTAGCTTTACTACTTCTTTCCATATGGAAGTTCCTCCAATACCAGAATCAAATAAACCTATAGCTTGGTGCTTTTTCATTAGAATAAAAGTAAAAAAAAATCCCGCCTAAGCGAGATTTTTTTAAATAAAAAGTATTTTTTATTGGATACCTAATTTAGCTTTTACTAAAGGTAATAAATCTTTTCCTTTTGCTACTACTAAAGTTTGAGCTCCTAATACGTAGTCAAAACCTTGTTCACTTGCAACCTCTTCAATTGCTTTTCTAGCTTTTTCAATAATAGGTTTCATTAACTCAGTTTCTTGATTTGTAATATCTTTTTGAGCTTGTTGACCTGCTAATTGTAATTTTTGTTGATCTTGTTGAACTTCAGCAACTCTTTGTTGGTTTACTTCATTTGTTTGTGAAGCAGCTTCTGAATCGTATCTTTTTAATTTTGCTTCTAATTTATCATTTTCAGCTTTTAATTCATCTTGGTAAGTTTTAGATAGTTTTTCTAAATCAGCTTGCATAGCTTTAGCCTCAGGCATTAAACTTACTAATTCCATGAAATTAATATGAGCAACTTTAGATTGTGCATTCATTGTATTAAATCCTAAAGCAATAACTGCAACTATTAATAACGTTTTAAATTGTTTCATCTTTTTTTGTCCTTATTTTAAATTAATTATTCTTATTGTCCTCGGCATTTTTAGCCTCTTCTATTTCTTTTATTCTTTGTTGTTTCTTTTCTTCATTTGCTTTTAACAACTCTTCTCTTTTTTTAAGTTGTTCAGCTCTTTTTTCTTCAATTTTCTTTTTCAATTCAGCTCTTTTCAATTCTTTTTCATCTAATTTTTTTTGAGCTTCTTCACTAAGAACTGGTGCTGAAGTTGTGTCAGCTCCTTTTCCTTTTTTATTTTGTTTGTTTTTTACTTCTTCAACCTTTTTTACTCTACTAATACTTTTAATTACAATGTCGCTTATGTCGTATTGCTTATTTGTGTAAAGCATTGTTAAAGCTGTTGATTTGTCTAAAATAAAATCATATTTTCTTTTTACTGCTATGTCTTGAACTGCGTTGTAAACTAAATCTTGAATTGGTTTTACCAATTGTTTTCTTAAAAAAAATAAATCGCCATCTGTTCCAAAGTAAGAAGATTTTAATTTCTTTAAATCAATTTCTCTTATTTTAATTTCTTCTTCACTTTCTTCAATCAATTCTTTTGTAAGCAATACTTTTTCGTTTCTTAAATTGGCTTTTAATTCGTCAATTTCGGCTTGTTCTTTTTCAATAGTATTTTGCCATGATGCAGCTTTTTCATTTATCTTGTTTTCAGCTTCAGCATACTCAGGAATATTTTCTAAAATGTACTCCATGTCAATATAACCAAAGCGTTGAGGCTTTTGAGCTATAAGATTTATGCTTGCCAATAAAAACGTAAATAAAACTACTTTTTTAATCATTACATATTGGTATTTAGAAAAAACCGTGCCATTTTAAAAATTAATTACAAATATAACTGATTTAGTTTAAAATTGTTGCCCAATTACGAAATGAGTTTGCCAACCTGAAGGTTGAGTACCGGTAATAGGATCAAATCCGTAAGCGAAGTCAATACCTAAAAGACCAAATGCTGGCATAAATACTCTAAGTCCCATACCTGCAGATCTCTTAAGGTTAAACGGGTTTAGTTCTTCAAAACCGTCATATGCGTTACCCGCTTCTAAAAATCCTAGTACATAAATTGATGCTGATGGTTTTAAAGTAATTGGGTATCTAAGTTCCATTTGGAATTTATTATAAATTGTACCTCCTAAAACTGATGAAATTTGTCCGTTTTCATAACCTCTTAATGCAACGGTTGTTCTACCATCTAATTGGTACGAAGCCATTCCGTCTCCTCCAACAAAAAATCTTTCAAATGGTGAATATTCTAATTCAGTGTTATAACGTCCTAAGAAACCAAATTCTGCGTTTGTCATTAACACTAAATCTTTATAAATTGAAGTGTACCATTTACCTGTGAAACTTGCTTTGTAGTACTCTAACCATTTGTATTTTTCTTCATCAGATAATGTGCTATAATCTTTGTTGTTCATTAAAGACCAAGGCAAAGTGAATTTTCCAATAATTGCAAATTCAGAACCTGATTTTGGGAATATTGGGTTTGGACCTGATGAATTTCTTGAGAACGTAATATTGTAAGCTAAGTTGTTTGATTGTCCAGTTTCAAAAGTAAATGTTGAAATAGGGTAGTTTTTTAAATCGTACAATTGGTAACTAATACTTTGTGATAGTGAGAAGTTATCATCTGGCCAAGTTAATCTTCGTCCAATACCTACACTTGCACCAATAATATTTAAACGTTCATCTTTACTTACATCATTGGTTATGTAACTATATCTGTATTGTGCTGAATAATACATTGAAAGTGATAGTGATTGTGGTTTTTTACCACCTAACCAAGGTTCTACAAAAGAAAAACTTCCAGTTGTATAATATCTACTTTTTTGTAAACGTAACGAAAGCGTTTGTCCATCACCCATAGGTAAAGGTTTATAAGCTTCTCCGTTAAAAATATTTCTAATTGAAAAGTTGTTGAATGACAATCCTACAGTTCCAATAAAGGAACCACCACCGTAACCTCCTTGTAATTCAATTTGACTAGCTCCTTTTTCAGCAATTGTATAGTCAATATCTACTGTTTTATCACCATAATTTGGTTTAATGTCTGGTGTAATGGTTTCAGCATCAAAAAATCCTAATTGACCAATTTCTCGAATGGTTCTAATAATTTGACTTTTGCTGTACAAATATCCAGGACGCGTTCTAATTTCTCTATAAACAACATGGTCATTTGTACGATCGTTACCGTTAATGGTTACTTTGTTTATTTTTGTAGGTTCATCTTCATAAATTCGTATTTCAACGTCAATAGAATCGTTACTAATTCTAGTTTCAACAGGTACTACTCTAGAGAATAAATATCCGTTGTCTTGATATAGTGTTGAAATGTCTTGAGAGTCTGGAGTTCCATCTCCAGTAACTCGTTCTTTTAAAACAATTCCGTTATAAGTATCTCCTTTTTGAATTCGAAGCATACCTTGTAATTGTTGATCAGAGTATTTACTGTTTCCTAAAAACTTAATATCTCCAAAGTAGTATTTGTTTCCTTCTTCAATATTTATGTTTAGGTTTATGGTATTATCTTCATTCCAAGTAATAGTTTCATCTAAAATTCTAGCATCTCTGTATCCTTTTTCACTATAAGTTGTTACAAGGCTTTCAAGATCTTCTTGGTAATCATCTTCAATGTATTTTGAACCTTTCCATAGTCTACCAAATACTTTTTCTTTGGTATTTTTCATGGAAGATTTTAATGTTTTATCTGTTAGGGCTTCGGTTCCAATGAAATTAATTTTTTTAATTTTAATTTTTTCACCTTTATCTACATGAATCAGCATTTTTACACTATTCACATTTGCAGTATCTGGCTTTGTGTCTAAAGTAACTTTGGCACCTAAGTAACCTTTGTCTTGGTAGGTTTTTTTTATGTAATTTTTAGTGGTAACAATTAAATTGTCTGTTACCATAGTTCCAATTCTAAGTTCAGCATCTTTTTTAAGTTCTTTTTCTTTGCTGCTTTTTACACCTTGAATTGTTATTTGACTAAGTTGAGGAAGTTCTGCAACATCAAATTCTAGATAGGCTGTGTTTCCATCAATTTTTGAGATATAAACATCAATTCTACTAAATTGATTTGTCTCATATAATTTTTTAATGGCACTTGTAAGTTTATCTCCTGGAATTTTAAGTTCCATACCAACTTTTAAGCCAGTAAAAACTTTTACAGTTTGTTCTTCAAACTTTTGTAAACCAATAACAGTTATTCCTCCAAGTTCATATTTATTGTCTGCAATAAAATTTATGGGTTCATTGGTTTTGGGTGATAACGTGTCTTTTACAAGAGTTTTTGTTTCTACTGGAGTCTCTTTTAACGTGTCATTTTTAATTTCTTGTGCTTGCACAAAAGTTGTGAAAGTAACCGCTAAAAGTAAGAGCGCAATCTTGAATTTATTCATTGATTTTTTCAATTTGTTCACTGGTTTTTCCAAACCGTCGTTCTCTGTTTTGGTAATCTATAATTGCGGCATATAAATTAGCTTCTTTAAAATCTGGCCAAAGGGTATCTGTAAAATACAGTTCAGCGTATGCAATTTGCCACAATAAAAAATTGCTGATTCTTTTTTCGCCACTTGTGCGAATCATCAAATCAACATCAGGCAAAGAAAACGTATATAAATGATTATTTATAATATTTTCATTAATTTCTTCTGCCTTTAAGTTATTATTAACAACTTTTTTTGATATATTTTTGATAACATTAACAATTTCATCTCTTGCCCCATAATTTAAGGCAAGCGTAAGGGTTAATGCATTGTTATTTTTGGTTTTTTCAATAACATCTTTTAATTCGTTGTGAGCTTTTTCAGGAAGTCCATCAAGGTTTCCAATAGCCATTAATTTGATGTTATTTTTTTGAAATGTTTTTAATTCTTTTCTTAGTGATGATACTAGAATAGACATTAATGTTTTTACTTCTAATTTTGGTCTGTTCCAATTCTCAGTTGAAAAGGCGTATAACGTTAAAAAATCAACGCCTAACTTTGTACAGGTTTCAATGGTTGAGCGTACGGAAGAAACCCCGTTTTTGTGTCCAAAAACACGTGCTTTGCCTTGTTGTTTAGCCCATCTACCATTGCCATCCATAATTATAGCAATATGGTTAGGTAGTTTATTTTTATCTATTTGAGATTTTAATTCTTCCATTAGTAAGGTGTTGCGTAACAAGGTGGTCTTCCAAAAGTATAAACAAATGAAACGCCCGCTAACGTATACCAATCATTGTTATTTGGGTTTCCAAATTCTAATTCAGGAATGCTGTTAGTACCTTCGTTATAATAGTTGTAATCTAATTCATCAGTAAATGTGTAGGTAGTTCTTAATTCAAAAGCAACGGCAAATCTTCTTCCAACGGCAAATTTATATCCTACACCAAAAGGAATTGCAAATGATGTTTTTGAACCGTATTCGTACACTTGAGGAGCAGTTTCACTTTTTATAGCTTTATAATTAAATGCGGCTATTTCTAGCAAAATATACGGAGTTTGTCTTTGGTTGTAATTGTCTATGTTATAATCAAAATAGCTATATTCAATTCCAACGGCTAATTCTTTAATAGAATTAGTGAAACGTAAACCTCGAGTTTGTCGGGCATTATTAGTAGCATTTTCATCGTTAGATGATAGTTCTGCGTATGTAAAAGTACCTCTTAAAGCCATTCTTGGGTTTGCATTCCATTTATAAATAATTCCTCCCATAAAATTATTTGGGTTTATATAGTACTCTGGGCCTATGTCTCCAATATAATTGCTGCCGCCAGCAAAAATACCAATCTCATTAATTTGAGATGTGGAAGTTGTTGTAATACAGGTAAATAAAATAAATACTATAAAATTTTTCATATAAAAAATTGCGTGCAAATATAAAAAATTCTATTTGCATTTAGAAGTTTAACAAAGTCTTTTTTGATAAACAGATTTTATTTAAAATTATTGTAAATAAAATGAAGTACGTTTTAATAACTTAAGTTTAAAATTTATTGCGAGTATCGTGTCCCCAAAGTAATTTTTCGCGTAAAGTTTTAATAAATGTTTGTTGATTAATTTCAATCATGTGTAAACAAAAATTTGCTTTTTTTACAGCTATTTCTGCACCACTTTCAATAGTGATAATTCGAGAGTCTAACGAAAGGAAAAACTTATCTTCTCTTCCTGTTACTGTAAATTTTATTGTAGTTTCATCAGGAATTACTAGCGGTCTGGCATTTAAATTGTGTGGCGCAATAGGTGTTAAAACAAAACTTTTTGCTTGTGGTGCAATTATAGGACCTCCGCAACTTAATGAATAACCTGTTGATCCTGTAGGTGTTGCAATAATTAATCCGTCTGCCCAATAAGATGTTAGGTACTCGTTGTCTAAATAAGTTTCAATAGTAATCATAGAAGCCGTATTTTTTCGACTTACTGAAACTTCATTTAAGGCAAAGTTTAAACTATTTAAGTTACTGTCTTTAGATGACGTTGAAATGCTTAGCAAAGAGCGTTCTCTAATTTTATATTCTTTTTTTAATAACAAAGAAATAGAAATGGCTATTTCTTCTTTTTTAACAGTAGCTAAAAAGCCTAATCTGCCCGTGTTAATTCCAACAATAGGAATATTAGAGTCTCGTAAAAAAGTAACGGCTCTTAAAATTGTTCCGTCACCGCCAATGGTAAACATAAAATCAAAGGTGCTATTTAGTTCTTTGTGAGAACTAAATGTTTTTATGTTTTTAAGCGGAATAATATCTTTAAAATTTGAATAAAACTGTTGTTCAATTACAAATTCAATGTTGTTTTTTTGCAATAATTGAAGTAACTCTTCAATGTATATTTTATCTTCAACTTTGTAATATTGACCGTATATAGCAACCTTCATAGTTAAATGTTTAAATATTTTTGCAAGTATTTTGAGCGTTCTTTTAAATCTTCTAAATAGTAATCTTCTTCGTGTTTAGAAATTATAGCGTATTCATAGCGTCTAAAAGATTGTAATATTTCGTTTACATCTTGCGAGGTAAATTTAACTGTAATTTTTACGGTTGTGGCGTTGCTTTCAGAAATAAACAACCCGTATAATTTACCACCATTAGACTCTACAATTTGGCAAATTTCGCTAAACGAAAAATCAATCAATTCTTTTTCTAAAATAACAACTGCTCCTTCACTATTTAAAAAAGGAGTTTCGTTGTAAATATGCAAAATATCAACCAAATCAAAATAACCTATGTATTGGTGTTCTTTGTTAGTTATAGGAATAATATTTGTTTCGTTTGAAGCAAAAATGGTAATAATTTCTAAAATATTATTGGTTTCTTCAGTGAAAAAAAGGTTGAATAAATATTGAAAATAGCCAATTTCTTTCTCTTCTTCATCAATGGTTTCAATATCTGTTTCAGAAATCAATCCTATTAAGTGATTGTTTTTAACAATAGGGAAATGACTATACGTGGTTTCAGCAAAGAAATTTTTCACTTCGTAAACCGTGGTTTCTAAACTGAAAGCCTCAAATTCGTTTAATATGTAAGAAGTTGTTTCCATATTGTTTATTATTGCGCTACAAATTAATCAAAAATAAAACCAAAAACATATTCTTAGTTCGTAAATTTGCGAACTCATTCAATTTTAAATAATTAAATAATGACAAAGTTAAGTGTTAATGTAAATAAAATTGCAACATTGCGAAACTCAAGAGGAGCAGATTTTCCTAACGTGGTAAAGGTTTCTTCTGATGTTGAACGTTTTGGTGCTGAAGGAATTACAATTCATCCAAGGCCAGATGAACGTCATATTCGTTATCAAGATGCTTACGATTTAAAAAAGAGTGTAACTACTGAATTTAATATTGAAGGAAATCCAATTCCAAAATTTATGGAAATGGTTTTGGAAATTCGTCCAACACAGGTTACATTGGTTCCTGACGGAATTAACGCAATTACTTCAAATGCAGGTTGGGATACTATAAAAAACCAAGACTTTTTAAAAGAAGTAATTGCTGAATTTAAGTTGAAAGGCATTAGAACCTCAATATTTATTGATACTAATTTTAAATTAATTGAAGCCGCTGCTACTACGGGTGCTGATAGAATTGAGTTGTATACTGAAGATTTTGCAACGCAATATGCTTTGGGTAATAAAGATGCTGTAAAACCGTATACTGAAAGTGCTTTGCTAGCTACAGAACTTGGTTTGGGAATTAACGCTGGACACGATTTAAGCCTAGATAATATTCAGTTTTTTGCTCAAAATATTCCAAACTTATTAGAAGTTTCTATTGGCCATGCATTGATTGCTGAGTCTTTATATTTAGGTTTAGAAAATGTGGTTAATATGTATAAGAATAAGTTAAAAGCATAAAATTAAAGTGGAAGTTTTACATTCAACAATTGTAGGAAATGGAGCGCCTTTACTTATTTTACATGGATATTTTGGAATGAGTGATAACTGGCGAAGTTTGGGAAACAAATTTGCAGAAAATTTTGAAGTACATTTAATTGACCAACGAAACCACGGAAGAAGTTTTCATACGGATGATTTTGATTATGAATTGTTAGTTGAAGATTTATGCCAATATATTGAAAACCATAATTTATCAAAAGTACATCTTTTAGGACATTCAATGGGAGGAAAAGTAGCTATGCTTTTTGCAGTTACGCATCCTGAAATGGTTAACAAATTAATTGTTGCAGATATTTCACCTAAATATTACAAACCACATCATCAACAAATTTTAGCAGCATTAAATGCTGTAAATTTTTCAATACAAGATTCTAGAAAAAAAGTTGAAGAAGTATTAAAAATGTATATTGAAGAACCTGGAATTTTACAATTTTTATTGAAAAATGTATATTGGAAAACAAAAGGACAATTAGCGTACCGTTTTAATATTCATAGTTTAACAGAGAATAATAGTGAAGTTGGAGAAGCATTGCCATCATTTACACATTTTAATGGAGCTACTTTGTTTTTAAAGGGAGAAAATTCAAACTATATTACTAAAAATGAAGAGTCATTAATTGAAGCTCATTTTTCAAATGCTACTATTGTAACTGTCAAAAATGCAGGACATTGGCTTCATGCAGAGAATCCAAGCGATTTTTATACCGAAGTTGTCACGTTTTTAAATAATTAAAAGGTTGGCATAATTATAGTTAAATTTATAACTCATTATAAATTTAAGAATATGAAATTAATTTTAAAAATATTACTTACTGCAGTTGCTGTAGTAATTTTAGCAAATATTTTACCGGGAATTCATGTGGTAAATTATACAAGCGCTATTTTTGTGGCTATTGTTTTAGGGTTGCTTCGTGTAACAGTAAAACCACTACTTATTATATTTACACTGCCAGTTACAGTGCTTACATTAGGACTGTTTTTATTAGTAATAAATGCAATTATTATTATGATGGCAGGTTATTTTGTTGACGGGTTTTTAGTTGATGGCTTTTGGTGGGCGTTATTATTTAGTTTACTATTATCCTTTCTTCAATCTATTTTCTTCTCACTTCTAAAGGAAAATAAAGAAAATTAGTTGAATTTGAACGAATTAAATATTTGTCAGGTGCGCAAAAAATAGTAATTTTGCAGCCAATTTTGAATGATTTAAGATAAAAACAACATAAAATGAATATTACAAAAGAGAATGTTGATGCATTAAATGCAGTAGTAAAGGTTGAAATTTCAGCAGCAGATTATCAAGATAAAGTAGATGCTATTTTAGTTGATTACCGCAAAAAGGCTGATATTCCTGGGTTTAGAAAAGGTCAGGTTCCTATGGGGATGATTAAAAAGCAGTACGGAAAATCTGTTATGATTGATGAAGTAAACAAATTACTGCAAGATTCATTAAATAACTATTTAGTAGAAGAAAAATTAGATATTTTAGGAAACCCATTACCTAAAATGCAAGATGATTTTAATTGGGAAGCTGATGATTATGCTTTTGAATTTGAATTAGGTTTAGCTCCTGAATTTGATGTAAAATTAGATGCTAAAAAGAAAATTACAAAATACGATATTGTTGCTGATACTGAATTATTAGATAAAGAAGTAGCAAATATTCAAAAACGTTTTGGTAAAATTATTCCTCAAGAAACTGTTGTTGAAGGTGCAGCAATTGCTGGTACTTTTGTAAATGAAGAGAAAGAACTTGAGAAAAAATCAACAATTGAATTAGATTCTATCAAAGGGAAAGTTAATAAAAAGAAATTTTTAGGAGCTAAAGTTGGTGATGTAATTGAATTAAAAACAAAAGGACTTTTTGATGATGACCATAAATTAATGGGAGCTTTAGGAATGTCACACGATGAAATTCACGGATTAGAAATTCCTTTAACTTTTACAATTGAAGAAATTAACATAACTGAATTATCAGAAGTTAATCAAGAGTTGTTTGATAAAGTATTTGGACCTGATGTTGTAAAATCAGAAGAAGAATTAAGAGAGAAAATTAAAGAAGATGCTGAAAAGCAATTTCAAACACAAGCTGATCAACAATTATTAAACGCAGTTACTGAATATTTAGTAGAAAACACAAAGTTTGATTTACCTGCTGAATTTTTGAAAAAATGGTTAGCTGTTTCTGGTGAAAACCCAATGACACCTGAGCAAGCTGCAGCTGAATACGAAAAATCTGAAAAAGGTTTACGTTACCAGTTAATTGAGGGGAAAGTTTTAAAAGACAACGATATTAAATTAGACTTTCAAGAATTAAAAGACTTTACAAAAGGTTTTGTAAAAGCTCAAATGGCGCAATACGGTCAAGTAAATCCAGAAGAAAAAGAATTGGATGATATTGTAACTCGTGTGTTAAGCAACCAAGAAGAAGCAAAACGTTTACAAGAACAATTAGTTAGTCAAAAATTATTGAACTTCTACAAAGAAGCTATTACTTTTAAAGTAAAAGAAGTAAACTATGAAGAGTTTGTAAAAGAAGTTTACAAATAAAAAATAGTATAATATTAAAAAAGCTCCTTAAAGAAATTTAAGGAGCTTTTTTTATGTGAATTTTTAAATATTTTAAAAGCTAAAAGTATTGATTACTTTCTTTTTTGACCTCTAGTTTTTGGTTTTTTGTATTTTTTAGCTATTTCTCTTCGGTACGATCCTCCTAAGTTTACTCGTTTATTTTTTTCTTTTTTCTCGTGAAAAGCAGCGCCGCTAGGTTCTGTAATTGTTTTTTTCTTACCTGTTTTTTCAGGTTCTACTTTTGGCATTTCTTCGCCAATTAACTTTGTTGAAATTTCAATGTGCTCAGGTACATCCAACACATCAATTTCGGTATTCATTAAAAATTCAATTTCACCTAAATATTCTGCTTCTTCTTCAGTGAAAAATGAAATAGCGGTACCTTCTTGTTCAGCTCTACCGGTTCTACCAATTCTATGAATATAATTTTCAGGTTCTTTTGGTATGTCAAAATTTATAACGTGCGTTACATCTGTTAAATCTAATCCACGAGCTATAATATCAGTAGCAATTAATACTTTAAAAAAGCCCATTTCAAAGTTTTTTACAGAGCGTAAACGGTAGTTTTGGGTTTTATTTGAATGAATTACATCTGTTTCACCTGGTAGTAAAAGTTCACATTCTTCATATAAAATATTGGCTTGTTTTTTGTTTTTTACAAATACTAAAACCTTGCTAAATGTTTCTTTATCTTTTAATAATTCAACCAAAAAGTTGAGCTTGGTATAAAAATTAGGCACAGGATATGCCAATTGCTTTATAGTATCTAACGGACTTCCGCTAGTGGCAATTTCAACCTTAGTTGGCGATTTAAAAAACTGACTTAAAATTGCATTAACTTCAGTAGTTAATGTTGCTGAAAATAAAATGCTTTGTCTGTTTTTTGGCAACAAATCTAAAAGTGTAATAAGCTGTGGTCTAAAACCAAGATTCATCATTTCATCAACTTCATCAATCACTAATTTCTGAATTTGTTTTAGTTTTAAAATACCATCAAATGCTAAATCTAACAAACGACCAGGAGTAGCTACCAAAATATCTTGACCTTGATACACCAACTGTTTTTGCTTGTTTAAATTTGTTCCACCATAAACGCCAGCAAAACGAACGTTAATGTAAGGTGTTAAATTAGTTAATTCATCAATTACTTGCACCACCAATTCACGCGTTGGTACAATTATTAAAACACGTGGATGTTTTTGTTCAGAAAAGCGTAATTGTTTTAAAATAGGTAATAGGTACGCAAATGTTTTTCCGGTTCCGGTTTGTGCAATACCTACCATATCTTTACCGCTCATAATTAACGGAAATGCTCTTTCTTGAATAGGTGTTGGTGTGGTAAATCCCATTTCATCAAGAGCATCTATCAAAAATCGGTTTAAGTTTAAATCAGAAAAATTCATTACGTGTAGTTTTTTGCAAATATAAGCTTAAAACTTTTAGCAAACGTAAATTGTAATTTTAAGTATTTTAATAAAAAAATAAGCTATTTATTCAGTAGTTAATTCAAATAATAGCCACGTATTAGGGTCAAATTTTATTTCTTTTACATCGCCACTTGTTTCAATAGAATAAGGAGCATTTAGGTAATCTACCTCAATAGTTTTAATTTCAGAAGAGCCATCTTCGTAAATAAGTTCTATATCTAAAGGAAATTCAAAAATACCACCTTGAACTTGCTCAATCATAATTCTTATTCTATTATTGAAATAAAGCCACTGCGTTTTAAGTACCGGATGTCCTGGGTTTTCAAGCCATTGTTTAAAAAATACATCTAAATTTTTTCCTGATGATGCAGCCATAATGCGTTTAAAGCCATTTGTAGATGCGTTTCTGTATTTGTATTTTTCATAATATGCTTTTATTCCTTTGTAAAAAGCGTCATCACCTAATTTTTTACGAAGCATATGTAAAACCCAAGCACCTTTTTGATACGAATTTGGATTTAAAAGTTGCATGTAATTTGTTGTTTTGGTGTCAACAACAGCAGTTTTTGTGGTTTCATGAAATTTTAAAACTCTAGCGCGTTCTTGCTGCATTCTTTTTTGAAAAATGCTGTCACCTTTAGTTTTTTGAACATAAATATCAGTAAAATAAGTAGCAAAACCTTCACTTAACCAAACGTGTGGCCAATCTATTTCAGAAGCTGAATTTCCAAACCATTGATGCACAATTTCGTGCGCAATAGTATTTTCAAATTTTTGCTCACCAGTAAAAGAGGATTCAGGGTAAAAAATACAACTTGCATTTTCCATTCCGCCATAGCGAGTTGTAGATTGTACACTGGCTAATTTTTCAAAAGGATACTTGCCAAAAAGGTCAATGTAAAATTCAAGAATTTCTTTTGAATTCACTAAATCGTGAAAGCCTTTTTCTTTATTTTGTTTATATACCCAAGAGGTGACAGGAATAATACTATCAATAACTCCTAAACTGTCTACAGCAAAATTTGAAGCGCCAATTACCATTACTTTTGTTGGTAGTGGTTTGCTAGTTTTCCAATGCGTTTGTTTTGTGTTCTCGTTTAAATCAACCTCTTCAATTAATTCACCATTGGCAATTATTTTATAATGTTTTGGTGCTTTAACAATGTATTCAATAGTTGCTTTGTCTGAAGGATGATCTATACAAGGAAACCAATTTTGAGCTCTATTTGGCCAATTGTCTCCAAAAAAAGTTCGATCACCGTGTACATTTTTACCTATTATTAAACCATCTTCTGGAACTCCACGGTATTTTATAGTGTAAGTATAAGTAAGGTTTGCAAAGTTGTGTTTAGGGTAAATAGTTAATCTGTTATTTTTGTGTTTAAAGTCAACAGCAACCTTGTTTTGAAAAATTGAATCTACCTTCATTCCTTTTCCTGAAATAGAATCAAAACTTGCCAAATCTAAATAAAATGAAGGAATACTTTTTCTAAATCGTAACTCAATAGCCATTTTAGCAGCAATACTATCGTTATCATCGTTTAGGTCAATAGCTAATTTATAGTGTTCAATATTAATTGTGCTTAGTCGCTCTTTATATTGTTGTGCAAAAACAGCAGAACTCCATATCAAAAATAATATTGAAAATTTAAGGGTTGTCTTCATTTTAATCTTCTTAAGTAGAAATCAAATATACCAAAAAAGGAGAGAAAACGAATGTTATTGGTAGCGCTTTGGTCATTTTTAGCTATAAATTGGTTGTTTAAGCTTTTTTATAAGCGTTTCAATTTACTTGGTGTCTGTATTTTTTTTATCTTTACCGGCTATAACACCTTAAAAACTGTACAATGAATTACGGAAAAGAATTTAAAAAATTTGCGACGAAAGATCAAGGAATTAGCAGCATGCACTATGATAAATTAGTGAGCAGTGTTACTCCTTATATTATAGAAGAACGCCAATTAAACGTAGCGCAAATGGATGTGTTTTCACGTTTAATGATGGATAGAATTATATTTTTAGGAACAGCGATTGATGATTATGTTGCTAATATTATTCAGGCTCAGTTATTGTTTTTAGAAAGTGTTGATAGTACAAAAGATATTTCAATTTATATTAATTCACCAGGTGGAGGTGTATATGCAGGTTTAGGTATTTATGATACAATGCAGTTTATTAAGCCTGAAGTAGCTACAATTTGTACAGGTATGGCAGCTTCAATGGGAGCCGTATTAATGTGTGCAGGTGAAAAAGGAAAAAGGTCAGCATTACCGCATTCAAGAGTAATGATTCACCAACCTTTAGGAGGTGCACAAGGACAAGCAAGTGATATTGAAATTACAGCACGTGAGATTTTGAAATTAAAAGATGAATTGTATCAAATAATTTCAAACCATTCAGGACAATCTATGGAGAAAGTTCATGCAGATTCAGATAGAGATTATTGGATGAAAGCCGAAGAAGCGAAAGCTTACGGTATGATTGATGAAGTATTAGCAAGAAAATAATAAGTTAGTTAAACTAACACATAAAACTAAGAATTATAGAATGGCGAAAGATGAAGTTTTAGAATGTTCGTTTTGTGGTCGAAAAAAACCAGAAACAGACTTGTTAATAGCAGGTTTAGATGCTCATATTTGTGATAAATGTATTGAGCAAGCACACGGAATTGTTGTAGAAGAGATTGCCGAGAATAAAGCATCAGCACTTACTTCTGAATTAATTGTAAGTAAACCAAAAGAAATAAAGGCGTTTTTAGATCAATATATGATTGGTCAAGATCAAGCAAAACGTGTTATGTCTGTTGCAGTTTACAACCATTACAAGCGTTTGCTTCAGCCTGAATCTAACGAAAAGGAAGAAATAGAAATAGAAAAAAGTAATATTGTTATTGTAGGAGAAACAGGTACAGGTAAAACATTAATTGCGCGTACTATTGCAAAAATGTTAAATGTGCCATTTTGTATTGTTGATGCTACTGTTTTAACTGAAGCTGGTTATGTTGGTGAAGATGTTGAAACTATTTTAACGCGTTTATTACAAGCTGCAGATTACGATGTAACAAAAGCCGAAAGAGGTATTGTTTTTATTGATGAAATTGATAAAATTGCTCGAAAAGGTGATAACCCTTCAATAACTAGAGATGTATCAGGTGAAGGAGTACAACAAGCTTTATTAAAGTTGTTGGAAGGTTCTGTAGTAAATGTTCCGCCAAAAGGAGGAAGAAAACATCCAGATCAAAAATTTATTGAAGTAAACACAAAAAACATATTGTTTATTGCCGGTGGAGCTTTTTCAGGAATTGATAAATTAATTGGTAAAAGGTTAAACCGCCAAGCGGTTGGTTACAGCGCTTCAATTAAAGAAGACAAGGTTGACGAAACTAATTTATTGCAATATATTATTCCAAGTGATTTAAAATCTTTTGGATTAATACCTGAAATTATTGGTCGTTTACCTGTGCTAACACATATGAATCCTTTAGATGCTAAAACATTAAGAGCCATTTTAACAGAGCCTAAAAATTCAATTATTAAACAATATGAAAAGTTGTTTGATATGGATGGTATTGAGTTTGAAATTAATGATAAAGCATTGAACTATATTGTTGATAAAGCCGTTGAATATAAATTAGGTGCACGTGGATTGCGTTCACTATGTGAAGCTATATTAACAGATGCTATGTTTGAATTGCCAGGATCTGAAGAAAGCGAACTAAAAATCACCAAAGAATATGCTGAAGACAAAATCAACAAATCAACGTTGAAAAAGTTAAAAGCAGTTTCATAAAAAACTAGTATTACAAGTGATACTAAAAAGGCTATCTGAAATTTGAAAATTTTGCCATTCTAAACTTTGTTTTAGAATTTCATTAAAATTGAATAAATTTTGATGGAAACCTAAGTTAAATATAGGTTGACGTTTTCAAAAAATTTTAGATAGCTTTTTTTTGTCTATTTTTTGTAATTTAGAAAACTCTAAATTTAATACCATTTACTAAATTTTGATATCTAGAACTACCATAGATCAAATTTTTGAAGCCGCTCGTGTTGAAGAGGTTATTGGCGATTTTGTTCAGCTAAAAAAATCAGGGAGTAATTTTAAAGGATTGAGCCCTTTTTCTGATGAGCGAACACCTTCATTTATGGTGTCTCCTGTAAAAGGAATTTGGAAAGATTTTAGTACAGGAAAAGGTGGAAACTCAGTTTCATTTTTAATGGAACATGAGCATTACTCTTACCCAGAAGCACTTCGGTATTTAGCAAAAAAATACAATATTGAAATTGATGAAATTGAGCAAACTGATGAGCAAAAACAGCAAGCTAATGAACGCGAAAGCATGTTTTTGGTATCAGAATTTGCGAGTAATTATTTTCATAAAAACCTACTAGAAAACGAGCAAGGTAAAGCAATTGGTTTAAGCTATTTTAAAGAAAGAGGATTTACAGATGAAACTATTAAAAAGTTTCAATTAGGATATTCACTTAACGAATGGGAAGCTTTTACAAATGAAGCTTTAAATAAAGGATACAATCTTAAATATTTAGAAGCAACAGGTTTAAGTATTGTAAAACAAGATTTGTTGGCCGCAAGTGGAACTAAACAATTTGATAGATTTAAAGGAAGGGTAATGTTTCCAATTCACAGTATGGGTGGACGTGTTTTGGGCTTTGGAGGTAGAATTTTAACCAACGATAAAAAAGCAGCAAAATATTTAAACTCACCTGATAGTGATATTTACCATAAAAGTAATGTGTTGTATGGTATACATTACGCAAAGCAAACCATAGCAAAAGAAGATAATTGTTTTTTAGTTGAAGGTTATACTGATGTGATTTCTATGTCGCAAAAAGGTATTTTAAATGTGGTTTCTTCATCAGGAACTGCTTTAACTGAAAATCAAATTCGTTTGATTAATAGATTAACCAAAAACATAACCATTCTTTTTGATGGTGATGCTGCAGGTATGCGAGCTTCAATTCGTGGAATTGATTTGGTACTTGAGCAGGGAATGAATGTAAAGGTACTTACTTTTCCTGATGGAGATGATCCTGATAGTTTTGCAAAGAAAGTTTCAACAGAAGAGTTGAAAAATTATTTGGCAAATAACTCGCAAGACTTTATCAATTTTAAGGTGTCTTTGTTAATGGAAGAAGCGAAAAATGATCCGGTTAAAAAGGCTGGATTAATTCGTGACATTGTTATAAGTATTTCTAAAATTCCAGATAGAATTCAGCAAGAAGTATATGTACAGGAGTGTTCTAGAATTATGGATATTTCTGAAAGTGTACTTTTTAACGAGTTAGCTCAGATAAACAATAAACAACAAAGAGACGCAGCAAAAGTTTCTAGAAGTAGTACAACAAGTAGTGCAAGTGCAAATATGGCACCTGACCCTAACGAGCCGCCGTTAGATGTTTTGTACCCTGAAATGGTACAATTGCAAAATACACCAAAATTTGAAAAAGTAAATGAGCTAGCTAAATACGAGCAAGAAATAATTAGAATTTTATTGTTGCACGGTAATAAGGAAGCAGAGTTTGAAGATTTTATTGTTGGTGAAGTGGTTGATAGTAATGAAGTGCAACCATTAAAAAAAGAGTATTTTTCTAACCTTGTTTCAAAAGAAATTTATTTGAATCTTCAAGAGGATGAAGTTGAATTTACAGATGATGTTTTTCAACAAATTTATTATGAAATCATTAGTCAGCTAAATCAAGAGAAAAATATTTCTGTAAACGCATTGGTAAACAGTAAAAACCCTAAAATTTCCAGTTTTGTAACCGGTATTTTAATGGATGATGAAAAACATGTATTAAGTAATTGGGGCCGAAAAGAAATTATTATAAAACCAAAAGATAAAGATTTACCTAAAATGGTTTTAGATGCTATTTATAATTTAAGAAGAGTGCTTATTGAGCAAAAAATAAACTCATTAATTTCCGACACAGAAAATCCTGACCGTGAGCACATGCTTGAAACTATTATGAACTACACTGAACTAAAAAAACTATTATGCGTTCGTTTAAATAGAATAGTGTAGTTTAATGTAGTATTTTCTTATTTTTTTATTGAACAACCAATAGCTTTTGTAAAATCAAGCGAAGGTTTTTCACCAATTAATAAAGCTTCAACAGCGTTTTCAACATATTTTTCAGTAACTGCGCTTGCATTTTGAGAGTTATTATCTATAGCGCCAATATACGCTACTTTTAGAGCGTTATTTTCTTTGTTTAAAATAAAAACATGTGGTGTTCTTGTGGCTCCATATTGTGGAAATATTTTTTGACCTTCGTCAAATAAATATGGAAATGTAAAACCTTTGTCTTTTGCTCTTTTTTGCATAGAAACAAAATCATCTCCTTTAGAAATTTCTGGATTGTTTGGATTGATGGCAATTACAGGATATCCTTTTGATTTGTATTTTTTGTCCAATGCAATTATTCTGTCTTCATAAGCAACAGAATACGGACAGTGGTTACAGGTAAAAATTACGATAAAGCCTTTTGCTGAATCAAAATCAGAAAGAGAAACCAGTTTTTCATCAATGTTTTTTAGTTTAAAATCGGTTGCTGTGTCACCAATTTTATATCCTTCAGAAGTGTTTTTTAAGCTGAACGCTGTAATTACTGCAAATACAATTAATACTGCACTTATTTTTAGTGTTTTCATATTTAGTTAATTTTAGTTATTTCGTTTTCAAGTAGTTCGTATGTGAATGATTGCTCATAAAATTTTCGATTGTTTTTATTGTAAATAACTGTAGCTGGAATTGCTCCAGACCATTCAGTACTTACTTTAGGAATCCACGTATTTTGGTCAGGATCACCCATTACAACAACTTTTGGCTTTAAGTTGTGTTCTTTTATAAAAGGTAAAAGTCTAGTCTCAATATGACTAGTAAAGTCTAAACTAACCAAAATAACTTCTACATTTTTGTCTTTGTAATTTTCGTGTAATTTTTCAAAAGCAGGCAATTCTTCAACACAAGGTTTACACCAAGTTGCCCAAAAATTAATTACATACGTTTTGTCATCATTTTTAGATAAAATGGTTTCAAGACCTTTGTAATCAATAATTTCAATATTTGTTGTTGCTTCAGTTTTTTTTTCTGGAGCTACTTTTTTCAAAGGTTTAGGGTCGGGTTTGCAAGCTGTAATTGCAATTGCAAAAAATAGTAAGAGTAGTTTTTTCATAATAGATTTTAAAAATAGTAAATCTAGTGATATGAAAAAGAAAATTAACAAAACTTAACAAAGTCTCAGTAAGTTACTTAAATACTTGCGTAATTGTTATGATAATTGTGAGTTAATTGAAGTTGTTTAGTTTTGTATTACGTGCATCTTCAATTATTTCAGAAGGGTATTTATAAAGTTCTAAAATTTTAATGGCGTTTCTTGTTTGTAACTTTCCAGCCTTTAATTTATGATCAAAAGTTAAAGTTTCATCAACAATTTGTTCACTAAAATGAAATAATTCGTAGTTTTCTTTTTGCAGTAGGTCTGTTAGTTCAATGTCGTGAGTAGATACTAAAACGGTGTGATTTGGTTTGTTTAGATATGCTAAAATAGCTTTTCCACCAGAAATTCGTTCTACAGTATTCGTTCCTTTAAAAATTTCATCCAAAACAAATAAACTGGGTTGTTCATTTTTAGCAGCTTCAACTAATTCTTTTACTGTTAAAACCTCTTCTAAATAATAGCTGGTTTCATCCAATAAATCATCTGTAATTCTAATAGAAGAGTAAATTTTATAAAATGGTGCGGTGTACGATTTTCCAAAACAAATATGTAACGTTTGCGCTAAAATACTATTGATTGCAACGGTTCTTATAAATGTGGTTTTCCCCGACATATTTGAACCTGTTAATAACATACTTTTTGCATTTAAATCTATGTTGTTTGTAATGCAATCTTCAATTAATGGATGGTGAAGTTCTGTTGCTGTTAGTTTGTTTTCAGCTGTGAAATTTGGAGTGCAACTATTTGGAGTGCTTTCTTTTAAAGACGCGGTAGATATGGCAGCATCAATTTCACCAATAAATAAAAAGAGTTGTTCAATACCTTCTTTTTCTTCAGAAATAGAATCAATAAAGCTAAAAAAGATAAGAAATTCAATGTTGAACAAAATTTTAAAAAGTTCAGCAACAAACCAAAATAAAAAGGCAAATTCATTATCTACATTTTTTTCGAAGGCAATAAATTCTGTTTTTAATTGAATTGAGCTTACCTTTTTTATGAATTCAAAATTTTTGAAATGAGTTTTTATTTCAGGAATATCGGCTAGTTTTTTTCCTACATTTAAACTTTTTGATAGTTGTTTTACACCATCTAAGTAATAACTAATATTGGATTTGTTTTTATAATGAAAAAATAAATTAACGGCTAAAATAGCCACAATTAGTAATGAGAAAATTGGGTAGAAAAAAGTTAAAATAATAGAAATAAGTGATCCAAAAGATAAGAGTTTAACAAACCATATGTTTGTAGGTCTTTCAATTTGCTTTCCGTTAAAAAGCTCTTCTAAATAATAAGAATCATTATAGTTTAATTTAGAAAGGAGTTGCTGACAATGAATGCTCAGTGTTTTGTTTTTTTGAAAAATAACTGTTAATGCACTGAATTGAAGTAGGCTTTCTAGATTACCAATAGTTCTTAACCTAAAATATAAATATTGTTGCCCAATTTTTGAGGAGGTTCTGTCAATAAACTTAAAAATTGACTCAATATCTAAGTCATTTTTACATTTGTCTGAAATAATATGAAACGCCTCTTTTTTATGGTCATTGTTTTTAAAATATCGTTCAATAACATAAAAATTGAAATACTCCTTTTGTCTTGAAGTTCCCCAACGTTCAGTAAGCCATTTTTTTAAAGCTGCTTTTTTCTTTTTTCTAGCGTAGTTGCTGTATAAAAAAATGATTGTTAAAATAAAAAGGAACCCTAAAATCCAATTCATAATAATTTTTTTGTTTTTTAGGGTTTGTAATATTGTTTATTTTAATTCTTCAGGAATTATACACACCGGAATTGGGTTCATTTTGTGCTTGTTCGCTTTATTTCTTTGTGCGTAAATAGTAAAAGCTTCTTTTTCTCTACCTTCAAAATCTGAGGCTGTTTTTCCTAAATCAGCTTGAATCATTGCCCATTCTAATTCATCATAACTTGCACCAATTTGATCTTCATCAGTTCTGCTATCTCCAAATAATCCATCTGTAGGTTGTGCTTTTTGAATACTTGTTGGAACTTCTAAAAAAGCAGCTAAGTCATATACTTCAGATTTCATTAAATCGGCTATTGGGCTTAAATCTACACCACCGTCACCATATTTTGTAAAAAAACCAACACCAAAATCTTCAACTTTATTTCCTGTACCTGCTACTAAATAACCGTATAAACCAGCTAAATAATATAAAGTGCTCATACGTAAACGAGCTCTAGTATTTGCTAAAGACATACTTACAGTGGCTTCATTTTCTATTACTGGTGTTACAGATTTAAACTCTTCAAAAGTGGTTGTTAAATTTACTTCTGTTGAACTTACTTTTGGAAAACGTTTTTTAAGTTGTGCAATATGTTCTTTTGCTCTTGATACTTGATTTTCACCTTGGTGAATTGGCATTTCAACACACAATACAGGAAATCCTGTTTTAGCGCATAATGTTGAGGTTACAGCAGAATCAATTCCTCCTGAGATTCCAACAACAAATCCATTTACGTTTGCATTAGTTGCATACTCTTTTAACCAATTTATAATGTGATCAACAACTTTTTCAGTATTCATACTTAAACTTTTTTAGTAATTTTGACGTTTTTAAAAATAGAAGTGTAAATATAGAAATTAATGAACAAAATTATTAGTGTACTCCTTATTTTATTGATGGTAATTTCTTGTAAAAGTGAAATTAAAAACCAAGTTGATGTTTCAGAAATTGAAGTTGATGTAAATATTGAGAGGTTTGAACAACATTTTTATACAACTACTAAAGAAACCTTACCCAATATTAAAGAGTCATTTCCTTTTTTGTTTCCATTGCAATATGCTGATAGTATTTGGTTGCATAGAATTAACGATCCTAAGGAAGTTGAATTATTTGAAAAAACCGAACAAGTTTTTGGAAATTTTGAAACGCAGAAAAATGAAATAGAAGATGTGTTTAAACACGTGAAATATTATCATCCTTTGTTTGAAGCGCCAAAAGTAATTACATTAATTACCAATTTAGATTTTGAAAATAAAGTGATGTATACAAATGACTATTTGTTTATTTCATTAGATATGTATTTAGGTGCAAATGATGAGGTGTATAAAGATTTTCCGTTGTATTTGGCTCATAATTTTACAACTTCTCAATTGTCTGTAGATATTGGAAAGGCAATAAGTGAACGTTTTTATAGCGCTAAAAGTAGTCGTCAGTTTATAGATTTGATTGTAAACGAAGGAAAAAAAATGTATTTGTTAGATTGCTATGTACCTTTAAAAACCGATGCCCAAAAAATGGGTTACTCAACAGATAAAATGGATTGGGTACTTGCGAATGAAGAACCTATTTGGAAATATTTTATAGAAAATAAATTATTATTTAGTACAGATGCCGATTTGTATACACGTTTTGTGGCAGATGCTCCATTTTCAAAATTTTATATTGATATTGATAATGAATCACCAGGGAAAATAGGTGTTTGGTTAGGTTGGCAAATTGTACGTTCTTATATGAATAATAATAATGTAACTTTGCAGCAGCTTTTGCAAACCAATGCAGAAGAAATTTTTAAAAAATCAAAATACAAACCCAATAAATAATGGCAGTAGCACACAAATCAAAAATAGAATTCACAGTTGGTTTAGATGAAAATAAAGTTCCTGAACAATTAAACTGGAGCGCAGAAGAAGGTGGTATTTCAAATGAAGAAGCTAAAGCATTAATGATTTCAGTTTGGGATTCAAAAGCAAAAGATACGCTGCGTATGGATTTGTGGACAAAAGATATGCCTATAGATGAGATGAAACAATTTTTTCATCAAACATTAGTTTCTATGGCAAGTACTTTTGAACGTGCAACAAACGATGAAAAAATGACGGCGACAATGCGTGATTTTTGCGATTATTTTGCTGAAAAATTAGAATTAAAAAAGTAACTATTTCAATGCTATTTGAAATAGGTTTATTTAGCTAATATTTTTTTGAGAATATCTTTGTAATCTTCTGGGTTATTCACAAAGTCTTTGTCTGAAACATCAATAATTAGCGTGTCTAATTTTGTTTCGGTTTTAATAAAAGTTGAATATCCGCTATGAATTTTATCTAAATAAGCTGGTTCAATATTTTGCTCATAATCTCTACCTCGTTTTTTAATATTTTCAATTAAACGTGGTGTGTTTTGATACAAGTAAATATACAAATCTGGCTTTGAAATTTCTTTATACATAATGTCAAACATTTTTCTATAAAGTGTATATTCTTCTTTAGAAAGAGATACTTGTGCAAAAATTAAAGATTTAAAAATGTAATAATCAGAAATTATAAAATTTTTAAATAAATCAAATTGAGCTAAATCATCTGTAAGTTGTGAATATCTATCAGCTAAAAAACTCATTTCAAGCGGAAATGCATACCGCTCCATATCTGCGTAGTATTTTGGTAAAAACGGATTGTCAGCAAATCGCTCTAAAACAATTTTGGCGTTGTAATCTTCTGCAATCATTTTAGAAAGCGTTGTTTTACCAGCCCCAATGTTTCCTTCAATAGCTATGTAATTGTATTTTTCAGAAAGACAAATTGGCCGTGTTAATTGTAGCGCTAATTTTTCAATTTCGCCAGTATCATTACAATTATTTAAACAACTTTGAATACGTTGTTTTTCAATAGGATGCAATAAGTTTGGAGCAATTTCAGCTAAGGGAACCATTACAAACTTGCGGTCTAACATATTTTTGTGAGGAACAATTAATTCTTTCGAAAAAATAATTTCATCTTCAAAAAGCAATACATCAATATCAATAGTTCTTGCTTTATATGTTTGTTCATTAGTTCTTATTCTACCAAGCGAACGTTCAATTTCATGAATTTTAATCAGTAATAATTCAGGGTTTAAACTTGTAGAAACTTTAATGCAACAATTAAAAAAATCATCACTTTCAAAACCCCAAGCCGCTGTTTTGTATACAGCAGAAATCTTAGCTATTGATCCAATTTTTTCGGCAATTAAATCTATAGCTTCTTGTAAGTTTTTAAGCTTGTTTCCTTGGTTGCTTCCAAGAGATAAATATGTGGTTCTTACTATTTGCATATGGTAGGTGCAAAGAAAAGAAAAGTATCATTTAAAAAGCTATCTTTGTGTTTCAACTTATAAACATTTGCATTTTTTTTTGCACCATAAATATTTACGTTTACATGAAATTTTTAAGAAATTTAGTTGCTTCAATTTTAGGTAGTTTTATTGCCTTAGGTTTAATTTTTATACTTTTTTTATTATTCGCAGTGTCACTTAGTGAAAGTGAAGAAACCGTGGTAAAGAAAAATACCGTTTTGGTTATTGAATTAGATAAAATTGTAAAGGATTTTGCTCCAAAAAGTGATGATCCTTTTGATGAGATATTTGGAGCTAATAATAAAAAAATGGGGTTGAATGAAATTTTGAATGCCATTGAAAATGCAAAATATGATTCGAATATTGAAGGAATTAGTATTCATACATTAGGTGTAAATGCTGGAATAGCACAAACCCAAGCTATTCGAAATAAAATTGAAGAGTTTCAAGAAACAGGAAAGTTTGTAAAAGCTTATGCTGATATTTATGATCAAAAGGCGTATTATTTAGCGTCTGTAGCTGATTCTGTATTTTTGAATCCGGTTGGTGAAATTGAGTTTAAAGGCCTGTCTTCTGAAGTGTTATTTTATAAAAACCTGCAAGATAAAACAGGTGTAAAAATGGAAGTAATTAGACACGGAAAATATAAAAGTGCCGTGGAACCATTTTTAGCAAATGAAATGAGTGACAATAATAGAGAGCAAATTTCATCTTTTTTAAACGCCATTTGGGGTGAAATGGTTACTGAAATTGCTGAGAGTAGAGATAAAACTTCAAGTGAGTTGAATAAAATTGCAGATGGATTATTGTCTAGAAATGCAAAATTAGCCATTGAAAATAAAATGGTTGACGAAGCTATTTATTTTGACACCTATGAAGAAAAATTAAAATTAGCTGCAGGTGTTCCTTTAAAAAGTAAATTAAGAACTATAAAACTACAAGATTACATTTCAACAGGAAAAGGAAGAGTTGTAAATACTGCTTCAAATAGAATTGCAGTTATTTATGCGCAAGGTGAGATTATTTATGGAAAAGGGAATGAAGATGTAATAGGGCAAGAGTTAATTATAAATGCATTAAGAAAAGCCCGATCATCAAATAGTGTAAAGGCAATTGTTTTACGTGTAAATTCTCCTGGTGGAAGTGCTTTAACTTCTGAATTGATTTGGAGAGAGATAGAACTTACCAAAGAAAAATTACCTGTGGTGGTTTCTATGGGGAATGTTGCCGCTTCAGGAGGATATTATATTGCTTGCAATGCGCATAAAATTATTGCTGAGCCAACTACAATTACTGGCTCAATTGGTGTTTTTGGCGTAATTCCTAATATAAGTAAGTTGGCAGAAAATATTGGTGTAAATGCAGAGCAAGTAAAAACAAATAAAGGACCAGATTATAGTGGTTTTGAACCAATGACACATGCTTTTAGAACTGTTACACAGGAAGGTGTAGAATTTGTGTATACCACTTTTGTAAATCGTGTTGCCGCAGGTAGAAATATGACGGTGGAAGAAGTTGATAATATTGCGCAGGGTAGAGTATGGTCTGGAATTGAAGCTAAAAAAGTAGGTTTAGTTGATGAGCTTGGTGGTTTAAAGGATGCGGTTATTGAAGCGGCTGGCTTAGCCGGAATTACAGATTATAGAATAAGAAATTACCCAAGCTATAAAATTGATTTTGAAGAACGATTTAGCGATTTTCCTTTTGCAGCTACTAAAGAAGAATTACTTATTGAAGAGTTTGGTGAAGAAAATTACAAATTATACCAAACACTAAAGCAATTTTCAAAAATTAGTGGTGTTCAGGCGCGTTTACCATATGTTATAGATATTCATTAATATATGTATATAAGTAAATAAATTTTTAATAGGTATTAAAAAAGAGGAGCATTTCTAAAAAATGCTCCTCTTTTTTGTTTTAATGCTTGTATAAATATTTGTGATATTGATTTTTTGTGTCTGTATAGAAATCTTTTTTGCAATTTTTAATTTATTCTTTTTGTAAATGTGTGTAATTTTAACTTTAAGATGTGGTTTTTTTGCATAAAAACACTAAAATATTAGTTAAGGTTAAAATACAATAGAAATAAGTAAAATTAGGTGTTATTTAAACTCTATATCCTGCGTACATTTGTCATATGTTTGGTTTACATAAAAATACATAATAAGCGGTTATTATTTATTAATTAAGTTTGGAATCACCTCTTTATAAGAGGTGATTTTTTTTGTGCTATATATTAGTTGTATGTTGTATTACTTATAAACTATATGTATCACATGTAAAAAGCCATTAACAAGTAAATGCAATGGCTTTTATATTGTAAATAAAAAACGTGTATTATTTTAGCTCTACAAGTTGTTTCATTTCATTTCTATATTTTAAAGGACTTTTACCAGTGAACTTTTTGAAAAGTTTGTTAAAGTGAGAAAAGTTATTAAATCCACTTTCAAAACAAATATCAGTAATACTTGTCGGTTTTTCAGCTAATAGTTTTGTAGCGTGTACAATTCTAAATTCATTTACAAATTGAGTAAATGTTTTACCAGTAACCTTTTTAAAGTATCTACAAAATGCAGGAACAGTCATACTTACCTTTTCTGAAATCTCATCTAACGTAATTTGTTGAGTAAAGTTATTACGTACGTGATGAAATATAATCTCAATTTTATTATTGTCTTGAGGTTCAACTTCAAAAGCAAACCCATCTACATTTAATAAGGAGTAATCCTCTGAAAGAGAAAGATCTTTTAAAATTTGCAAAAAGTGAGTAATTCTATCTATACCTTTATAATTAATAAGAGCTTCAATTTTTGGTCCAATTACTTTTTTTGCTTCAGGGTGAAACAATAATCCTTTCTTTGCTCTTGCAAATAAAGTTTTAATTGATTGCATTTCAGGAATATCAAAAAAGGTATCTCCTAAAAATTCTTCTTTAAACTGAATAATTGTTTCTCTACCATTAGATGTAAACCTATCAGTAAAACCACTATGCGGTAAACTAGAACCAATTAATATTAACTGACTATTGTTGAAATAAGATAAATGACTACCTATATGTCTTTTACCTTTTGCCTTATTCACGTAAACTAATTCTAGTTCTGGGTGAAAGTGCCAAAATGGTAAATGATTCTCAACAACTTCGTTATGTTGTTTAATATGTAAAGAGTTTCCAAACTCTAAATTTATTTTTTCAAATGCGGGCTTTGTATTTTTCATAATTTGCCATAATAAAAAGCAAAAGTATAACAATAAATTCAATGATTCTATTTAGATTTCACAAGTTTATATGGTATATTGATATATGTGGCGGTTAACATTAAATTAACAGTTAAAATAGGATATAAATTTGAAAAAATTGAGGTATTTTACCTTGTAAATGCGTCTTACATTTGTATCATACTAATTAAAAGATTATTATTATGAAAAATCTAATTAAAAAGAGTTTACTAATTGTAGCCGTATTTACTACGATAGTATTAAACGCAACTAACACTAATAATGTAGTTGTAAATGTAATTGACGTAAAAGTAATAGATTTAAAATTGAACAACTCTGATGGAGATTTGCAGATAAGCGTTGTTGATACTTACGGAGAAATCTTACACGTCGAAAAATTCACTGGATCTTATTTCTCTCAAAAATATGACTTTAACACTTTACCTGTAGGTGATTATTTCTTTGAAATTGAAGGGCAAACAAAAATTAATTTAATGCCTTTTAAAGTTACTTCTAGTGGTATTGAGTTTAAAAATGTTGTAAACGATGTGTACTACAAGCCTACAGTTAGACAAGATGGAGATTTGTTATTTATCACAAAAGTAGCCTTAGATAATGAAAACTTAGGAATTACTTTATTAGATAAAGAGTTAAATACGTTATATAAAGAAGAACTTACTAACGATATTAACTTAGGAAAAACTTTAAATTTAGAAATGTTACCAGCTGGAGATTATAGCTTATTATTGAAAAGCGATGGTAAAACATTTGTTGAAAAAATAAATAAAAAATAATAATTCATATATTATTTATGTTTGGTTTGGTAAAAAAGGGTCTTATTATTTAATAAGGCCCTTTTTTTTATGCTCTTAAAAAAGTAACAAAGCTGTAATCAAATTTGTTTTTTTCGTCAGCTTTGCAATCTGTTCTTTCTACAACTTTCCAAATTAAAGGGTCAATTTCCGGAAAAAATGCATCTGCTTCAAAGGATTTGTGAACAAGTGTAAGGTCTAATTTATCAGCTATTTCTAGTGCTTGTTTGTAAATTTCGGCTCCTCCTAAAATGTATGGATTTTCATCTGATTTTGCGGCTTCAATAGCTTCAGTAAGTGAATTTACTACAATACAACCTTCTTGCTTGTAATTTTTATTTCTTGTAATTATTATGGTTGTTCTATTTGGTAAAGGTTTGCCTAAAGATTCAAAGGTTTTACGTCCCATAATAATATGATGGCCCAAGGTTACTTGCTTAAAGCGTTTTAAATCGGCAGGTAAATGCCAAATTAATTGATTGTCTTTTCCTAGAGCATTATTATCAGCAACAGCGGCTATTATTGTTATCATTCTTGAGTTGTTGATTTTTGTTGGTTTTCTTTTTGAAGTTCATTTGCGTAAACTTCACTTTCTAGTTTTAATCTTGTTTCTTTTTCAATTTCAATTCTTAGTTTTTCTATTTTGGCTTCTTGCTTTAAAACTAATTTTTCAGTTTGTTTTTCAACCCATTCTTTTCCCATAAATTTATGTGTAATAAATACATTGATAAAATGTAATAGAAACAAAAAAGACCACCCAATTATAGCCCATACAAACCAGTCCAATGGTTCTCCTATTTTTAAAAATTTGTTTACAATAATTAAAAAAACAGAACCTACTAGAAATAAAATAAAGTGAAAATACAAACGTTTTTTTTGTTTAATTCGTTTTTTTGCATTTTCATATAATTCAAATTGTTCTTTCATTTTGAAATTAATTTAGGTGTATTTTAATTGCTATTTTATTGATGTTGAAATAAGCAATAATTTAATAATGCGTTAAGCTTTGTTAGGTTTTATCCTTTTACAAAAGCTAAAAGTAGGCCAAGTGAATAGTTGTGTAGAATATAAAACTACATGTTTTTTACCCATTCCTTAATGTAGTCGGTATATTCACTTGTTTCGCTAACTTCAGTATTTTTATTCTGTTCAATAGCAAAAGTTAAGAATTTTGCAATTTCTTCTTCAGAAGAGTTAAAAAGTATTTCAATAGATTTTAAAATATTTACATCTTCAATTTGATTGATTCTTTCAATTATTTTTTCTTTTAAAACTTGATCTTGCATTTTTTTTGGTTTAGGTTTTAAACTGCAACTGCTCCTTTTATGTGTGGATGCGGGTTGTAACCTACTAAGTTAAAGTCTTCAAATTTAAAATCAAAGATATTTTTAATGTTTTGATTTATTTCCATTTGTGGCAATTCTTTCGGTTCTCTTGATAATTGCAAATTAATTTGATCAAGGTGGTTACTGTAAATATGAGCATCGCCAAACGTATGAATAAAATCTCCAGGTTTTAGGTTGCAAACTTGTGCCATCATTAATGTTAGAAGGGCATAAGAAGCAATATTAAATGGAACTCCTAAAAAAATATCAGCACTTCGTTGGTATAATTGACAAGAAAGTTTTCCATCAGTAACATAAAATTGAAAAAAGGCATGACAAGGTGGTAATGCAGCTTTTCCATTTGCAACATTTTCTGAAAATGAAATAGAAGTATCTGGTAATACGCTTGGGTTCCAAGCGGTCACAATCATTCTTCTACTGTCAGGATTTGTTTTAATAGTTTCAATTACTTCTGTAATTTGATCAATACCTTCACTATTCCAATTACGCCATTGATGACCATAAACAGGACCTAAATCCCCATTTTCATCAGCCCAAGCATCCCAAATTTTAACATTGTGTTTTTGTAAATAATCAATATTTGTTTCGCCCTTTAAAAACCATAATAATTCATGAATAATTGATTTTAAATGTAGTTTTTTAGTGGTAACCATTGGAAAACCTTCACTTAAGTCAAAACGCATTTGATATCCAAATACACTTTTTGTTCCAGTACCGGTTCTATCTTCTTTTAAAATTCCGTTATCACGAACGTGTTTTATTAGGTCTAAATATTGTTTCATGTTTTATTTTTTTAGCTTTTAATTGTTATTTAATGGTAACAATTAAATATTTAAGTAGCAATTAACCTATAATCATTCCTGCAATTGTAGCAGAAAGTAAAGAAGCTAATGAACCTCCAATTAGGGCTTTCATTCCAAATTCAGATAACGTTTTACGTTGTCCTGGTGCTAAAGATCCAATTCCTCCAATTTGTATACCAATAGATGCAAAATTTGCAAATCCGCAAAGCATATAGGTTGCCATAATTATTGATTTATTGTAAGTGAAATGCGTAATGTTACTCACATCTTTTAATTCGGCCAATTGAATATAACCAACAAATTCACTCGCTGCTAGTTTTACACCTAATAATTGTCCCATAAGCATAACATCTTCAGTAGCAACACCAATTAACCACATTAGTGGTGAGAAAATAGTTCCTAAAATAGCTTCTAAAGAAAAACTTTGGTAAGGCGTATTTGATGCCATCCAAGCGTTTAAAGTAGTTATGTCTCCAACCCAACTTAAAACACCGTTTACCATAGCAATAATAGCAACAAATACCAAAAGCATTGCTGCTACATTTGCAGCTAATTTTAATCCTTCTGTTGTACCGTTTGCAATAGCATCTAAAATATTTGATCCAATTTTTTCTTGAGATACTTTAACGTCTGTATTAATTTCTTCAGTTTGAGGATATAGCATTTTAGAAATTACAATTGCTCCAGGCGCCGCCATTACTGAGGCTGCTAATAAATGTTTTGCAAATTGTAAGCGTAATACAGGATCATTTCCACCTAAAAAACCAATATAAGCAGCTAATACACCACCGGCAACAGTTGCCATTCCACCAATCATTACTAATAAAATTTCAGAACGATTCATGCGTTCTAAATAGGCTTTAATCATTAAAGGTGCTTCTGTTTGTCCTAAGAAAATATTTCCAGCAACAGACAAGCTTTCAGCTCCTGAAATTTTTAATAATTTGGTAAGAAGCCAAGCTAAACCTTTTACAATAACTTGAATAATTCCCAAGTAAAATAATAAAGATGTTAATGCCGAAAAGAAGATAATGGTTGGTAAAATTTGGAAAACAAAAATGTATCCAAAGGATTCCACATTCATTAATCCACCAAATAAAAACTCACTACCAGCCGCAGTGTAATCTAAAATGTTTGTAAAAATACCTCCTACAAATTCAAAAATAGCTTGTACAAACGGAATTTTTAATACACCAACCGCAATTAATAATTGTGCACTTAAACCAGCACCCACAGTTTTCCAATTAATGGCTTTTCTATTGCTGCTAAATAAATAGGCTATTAATAATAATGAAGCCATTCCTAAAATTCCTCGTAAAATGGAATTTAAAGAATATCCTTGACTTTCAATAATAGTGTTTGTTACTGTTTCTTGTGCGTTTAATGAAAAAACACTGCTAAAAAGAAGTGCTGATAAACTTAATTTTTTTATCATTTTTATGTTATTTGGAGGAGCGTTTATTTATTTCGTCTCTAATTTTTGCCGCTATTTCGTAGTCTTCATCTAAAACAGCATCGTTTAATTTATCTTGTAGTTGCTCTAAAGTGTCATGTGCGTATGAGGTTTCTTTTGCAGGAACAGGTTCTTGAATTAAATCTTCAATTTCAAGGTTTTCTTCTTGAGGTAAAAATTCATCTTTCATTTTTAAATAAATACCTGCTTTATCTAAAATGTTTTCATAAGTAAAAATAGGAGCACTAAAGCGTGTTGCTAGTGCAATAGCATCAGATGTTCGGGTGTCAATAATTTCTTCAATATTGTCTCTTTCACAAATTAAACTTGAGTAAAATACGCCATCAACTAATTTATGAATAATCACCTGTTTAATATCTATTTGAAAACTATCAGCAAACGATTTAAATAAATCATGTGTTAACGGGCGCGGAGGTTTTATTTCTTTTTCAAGTGCAATAGCAATAGACTGTGCTTCAAAGGCACCAATAACAATAGGTAGTGTTCTGGAGCCATCTACTTCATTTAAGACCAAGGCATAGGCGCCACTTTGTGTTTGACTATATGATATACCTTTTATATTTAAGCGAACTAAACTCATAATTTTATTTTAACAAAAAAAGGCCATCTAATCAAAGGACTCGAATATCCAATCATTAGATAGCCTTTTAAGAGGCACAATTTACTAAAATTATGCGTTATTTGTTTTAAATTCTTTCAACTTTTCAATTAATTTAGGTACAACTTCAAAAGCATCACCTACAATTCCGTAATCTGCGGCTTTAAAGAACGGAGCTTCGGCATCAGTATTAATTACAACTTTTACTTTTGAAGAATTAATTCCGGCTAAATGTTGGATAGCTCCAGAAATTCCAATGGCAATATATAAATTAGAAGCTACAGGTTTTCCTGTTTGTCCAACGTGCTCACTATGAGGTCTCCATCCTAAATCTGAAACAGGTTTTGAACAAGCAGTTGCGGCTCCTAAAACTTTAGCTAATTCTTCAATCATTCCCCAGTTTTCTGGACCTTTTAAACCTCTTCCGCCTGAAACTACAATGTCTGCATCTGCAATTGTAATGGTTCCCGTAGTTTGTTCTATTTTTTCAGAAGTTATGGAGGCATCAATTAAAGTAGGTACAAATTCTTCGGTTGTTCCTGTTACCGGAGCTTCAACAATTCCAAATGAATTTTTAGAAAGGGCAATTACTTTTACTTCTGTATTAATTTGAGTGTTGTTAAATCCTTTGCTTGAAAATGCTTTTCTTTTTACTGTAAATGGTGTTGTTTCACTTGGTAGCGCTACAACATTGCTTGCATATCCGGCTTTTAAATTTACTGCAACTATTGGTGCAACGTACAATCCGTTTGCGTTTGAATCTATAATTACAACCGTTGCATTTTCTTTTTCTGCAGCTTGTTGAATAATATTTGCGTAAACTTTTGCATTAAAGGTTTTTAAATTTTCATTTGAAACATTTAAAACTTTTTCTGCTCCATACGCATATAAATCAGATGGATTTGTTGAATTTATAGCTAAAACTACTGTGTTTGTTCCTAGTTGTTCAGCAACTTTTTTACCGTAAGCGGTTACTTCTATAGCAGATTTTTTAAATACTCCTTCTGATGTTTCGGCTAAAATTAAAACTGACATATTTTTTTCTTTTAGTTAATGGTTTAATCAATAATTGTAATGGTGAAAGCCCTAAAATGGTTACTTCCGCGGTTCATTAATTTTTTTGAAATTAGATTACTTTGGCTTCAGTATGTAATAAATTTACAAGTTCACCTATGTTCTCTGTGCTTACAATTTTACAAGCTGATTTTGCCACAGGTTTTTCAAATGAAACAGTTGCAGTTGTAGTTTCAGTTGAAATTGGTTCAACAATAGTTAATGGCTTTTTACGCGCCATCATAATTCCTCGCATATTTGGAATTCGTAAATCTTTTTCTTCAACCAACCCTTTTTGGCCGGCAATTACTAAAGGTAAATTTGTTGCTAATAGTTCTTTTCCACCATCTATTTCTCTTGAAACAGTTGCTTTTTCTCCTTCAACTTCTAGGCCAATGCACGCATTTACAAAATTAAAATCTAATAATGTTGCAAGCATTCCGGGAACCATACCACCGTTATAATCAATAGATTCTTTTCCTGCTAAAACTAAATCAAAAGCACCACTTTTTACTACTTCGGCTAATTCTTTAGCTACCGTAAAGCCATCAGTTGGTTCAGCATTTACACGAATAGCATTATCTGCACCAATAGCTAAAGCTTTTCTTAAAGTTGGTTCGGTAGTAGCGTTTCCAACAGACACAACTGTAACAGTTGCTCCTTGTTTTTCTTTAAACCACATGGCTCTAGTTAGGGAAAATTCATCGTAAGGATTTATGACGAATTGTACGCCATTGCTATCGAATTTTGTGTCGTTTTCAGTAAAATTTATTTTTGAAGTCGTGTCTGGAACATGACTAATGCAAACTAATATTTTCATTTTAATAGATATTTGGTTTTAAAGTATAAAATTAACGGGAAAATCGTTACATTTTTACGAATGTACTACTTTTTTTTAAAAATACTATGCGTGCATAGTAAAAATTTATAAATCATTATTTTTTTGATAGTGAAAATAGAAATGCTTATTTTTGCAACGCTAAAAAAAAACATAAGATGAAGACTATACAATTTAGAGAAGCTATTTGCGAGGCAATGAGCGAAGAAATGCGCCGTGATGAAACTATTTTCTTAATAGGTGAAGAGGTTGCTGAATATAACGGTGCTTATAAAGCTTCAAAAGGAATGTTAGACGAGTTTGGAGAGAAACGAGTTATTGATTCTCCAATTGCTGAGTTAGGTTTTGCTGGTATATCAGTTGGAGCTGCAATGAATGGTAACAGACCAATTGTTGAGTTTATGACTTTTAACTTCGCATTAGTTGGTATTGATCAAATTATAAATAATGCTGCAAAAATTAGACAAATGTCTGGTGGACAGTTAAATTGTCCAATTGTTTTTAGAGGTCCTACAGGATCTGCTGGGCAATTAGGAGCTACGCATTCACAAGCTTTTGAAAACTGGTTTGCCAATACTCCTGGTTTAAAAGTTGTTGTTCCTTCAAATCCATACGATGCAAAAGGATTATTAAAAGCTGCAATTAGAGATGATGATCCAGTAATTTTTATGGAGTCTGAACAAATGTATGGTGATAAAATGGAAGTTCCAGAAGGAGAATACATTATTCCTATTGGAGTTGCTGATATAAAAAGAGAAGGTACAGATGTAACTATTGTTTCTTTTGGTAAAATTATTAAAGAAGCTTATAAAGCTGCTGATGTTTTAGAAAAAGAAGGTATTTCATGTGAAATTATTGATTTACGTACTGTACGACCAATGGATTGGGAAGCTATTTTTACTTCTGTGAAAAAAACAAACAGATTGGTTGTTTTAGAAGAAGCTTGGCCTTTTTCTAGTGTTTCTTCAGAAATTACTTTCCAAGTACAAGAAAATATTTTTGATCATTTAGATGCGCCAGTTAGAAGAATTACAACTGCTGATACACCTGCACCATATTCTCCTGTATTATTAGAAGAGTGGTTACCTAACTTTACTGATGTTGTAAAGGCGGTAAAAGATGTAATGTATATAAAATAAATAGCACACAATGTGCGTTATAGATTCCTTTCAAGTGCTACTTGAAAGGAATTTTTCTTTCTTATGAAAAAAAATGTTGTTTTACACATATTGTTTCTATTAGCGTTTTCAGTTGCGTTTGCACAAGTGAAAATAAGCGGTACGGTTCAAGATGCGCAAAATAACACGGTTCCTTTTGCAAATATTCTTTTTGTAGGTTCTAATACCGGAACAGTTTCTGACGAAAACGGTTCATTTTATTTAGAATCAGAAACAACATATTCTGAAATTGAAATTTCATTTTTAGGGTTTGAAACAAAGGTTATTCCTGTTAAATCAAGAGATTTTAACTTAAAAATAACCTTAGAAGAATCAGCTTCACAACTTCAAGAAGTTTTTATTTATTCAGGAAAAGTAAAGAAAAAAGGAAATCCTGCTATTACTCTTCTAAAAAAAGTTTGGGAAAAAAAACGTCAAAATGGTATTTACTTATTTGATCAGTATGAATTTGAGAAATATGAAAAACTAGAGTTTGATATTAATAATGTTGACAGTACTGTTGTAAATAGTAAGTTATTTGAGAATATTGAATTTATTTTTGATGGTGTAGACACTTCTAGCGTTACAGGAAAAGCTTTTTTGCCAATATTTATTAATGAATCTGTTTACAAAACTTACGGTGACAATACTAAAAATAGGTTGCGAAATGATATTGTTGCAAATATAAATTCAGGATTTAGTTCAAATCAAAACCTAATTGCATTTATAAAAGACTTGTATGTAGAATACGATATTTACAGTAACTATATTAAAATTTTTGATAAAAGTTTTGTGAGTCCGGTTTCAAAAGCAGGTACATTGTCATATAATTATGTTTTAGCAGATAGTGCATTTGTAGATAATAAATGGTGTTATAATATATTGTATTACCCTAGGCGAAAAGGAGAATTAACTTTTAAAGGTGATTTTTGGGTAAATGATACCACGTTTGCTGTGAAAGAAATTAATATGCAAGCCAATAAAAGTGCCAATATTAACTGGGTAAAAGACATTTATATTGAACAAGAATACAATGTTTTAAACGATTCGGTTTTCTTGTTAAAAAAAGATTATATGATGTCTGATTTCAGCTTTGCTAAAAAAGACAAATCAAGAGGTATTTATGGGAAGCGAACTACTATGTACAAAGATTATGTTTTTGATAGTTTAAAGTCTGATAAATTTTACAAAGTGAAAATAGATGCTTATGATGAATCTATTTACAAAAAAGGTGAAGATTTTTGGAATGTAAGCCGTCAAGAAAAATTATCTGAAAATGAACAAGGTATTTACAAAATGATAGATACCTTAAAAACGGTTCCAAAGTTTAAAAGAATGTACGATTTAGTGTCTATTCTAGGGTCTGGATATGTAGAGTTAAATAACTTTGATTTTGGTCCTATATATTCAACTTTTGGAGCGAATGATGTAGAAGGTGTAAGACTTAGAGTTGGAGGTAGAACTTATTTTGGGCCAAATGACAGGTGGAGAGTGCAATCATATTTAGCATATGGTTTTAAAGATGATCAATTTAAATATGGTGTTTCTGGAAAATGGATGGTTGGACCCAAAAGCAGATTTATTATAGGTGGTGGAAATAGAAGAGATGTTGAGCAAATTGGTGTAAGTTTAACCACTACAAATGATATTTTAGGAAGAAGTTTTGCTTCATCAGCAATTTTTGCAAGTGGAGATAATAGTAAACTAACTTCTATTAATTTGTCTAACTTTTTTATGTCTATAGAGCCAGTTAAAAACCTTAATTTTAGAATTGGTACTTCTTATAGAACATTAAAATCAGCGTCTCCATCAACCTTTAATTTAGATTGGTGGGTTGATAAAGAAAACGGAATTAAAGCCCAAGAAACTATTCAGTCTGAAATTGATTTTTCAATTAACTATACACCAAAACGTAAAACTATTGGTTGGGGAGTTGAGCGCAATGAAGTTTCAAGTGCATACGCAACCTTATTTTTTAATTATTCACAAGGAATTAAAGGTATTTTTGATAGTGATTTTAGTTATCAAAAACTTCAATTTTATTATAGACAACCATTTTTAATAGGTGGTTTTGGAAGAATGTTTACCACTTTTGAAACGGGGAAAATATTTGGTGAAGTACCTTTAGGTTTGTTAAGTGTAGTTCCGGGGAATCAATCATATTTAACTATTGAGAATACGTATTCATTATTAGATTATTATGATTTTGTTACAGATACGTACGCTTCAGTACACGTAGAGCATAATTTTAACGGTCGTTTTTTCTCGAGACTACCACTTTTAAGAGAATTAAATTTACGTGAATTAGTTGGTATAAAAGCTGTTTGGGGTTCTATTTCCGATGAGAATATTGCATTAAACGCCTCTAATATTTCTTATGTAGCTCCTACCAAAACATATTTTGAATACAGTGTTGGTGTGGGAAATATATTTAAAGTTTTAAGAATTGATTTTAGTTGGAGAGGAAGCTATAGACATGTACCTAACGCTAATAATTTCACAGTTAAAGCTGCAGTTGGTTTCTATTTTTAATTATTGCCTAGCATTTTGTCTATTCCATTTTGATTTTTGTATTTTTACCTAAAATAATAAAACTTAACAAATGACAGCTAAAGCTAAAAAACCAATAACATTTGATGTATTAATTGAGATACCAAAAGGAAGTAGAAACAAATATGAATATGATTTTGCATTGCATAAAATTAGATTCGATAGAATGTTATTCTCTTCAATGATGTATCCTGGAGATTACGGATTTATACCTGAAACATTGGCGCTAGATCAGGATCCACTAGATGTATTAGTTTTAGGACACCAACCAACATACCCAATGGTAGTAATGGAAGTTAGGCCTATTGGTGTTTTTTATATGACAGATGAAAAAGGACCTGATGAAAAAATTATTTGCGTTCCAGTTTCAGATCCTATTTGGAGTAATAGAGGAGATATTGCCGATTTAAATCCACATCGTTTAAAAGAAATTGAACACTTTTTTCAAGTTTATAAAGATTTAGAAGAGAAAAAAGTTGATACAGGTGGATGGGGAAATGCTGAAGCAGCAATAAAAATATACCAAGAATGTGTAGAACGTTATGAAAATAGCGAGCATAAGAAAAAAAGAACATTTACAATATAGATAATTGTATTGTTTCTAAAAAAGAACCACTTTATATTTTATAAAGTGGTTCTTTTTTTTTGTATACAGCTGTTTTTAAAATGTTTATGCTATAATTGAACTTCAAATTCATAATAAATATGTACCTTTAATATAGATTTAAGACTAAATAATACTATTTAATACAGGCGCTTTACATAAGCTAAATTTAATTACAAGCTATTGTAACTACACTGTTTTAATTATTTAAGCCTTTTTGCGATTGAACATAATCACTAATTTTAATATACATTACAAATGAAAAAATTAATAGCAATTTTAGTTGTGTTTATGCTTCCTTCAGTTATGTTAGCTAGTGAAGCTGATCTCGTAATCCCAAATGCAATAAAAGAACAGCGCATTTTATATTGGGGTTTTTTAATTACAATAGCAGGTTTGCTATTTGGTTTCTATCAATTTTTACAAGTAAAGAAAATACGTGCTCATCAATCTATGTTAAATGTAGCTCAGGTTATATTTGAAACATCAAAAACGTATTTAATTCAGCAAGGAAAATTTATTTTAATCTTGTTTGCTTTTATAGGCACAGCTGTTGCTTTTTATTTCGGGTTTTTATCTGTAAATCCTGAAACTGGTGAGCATATTTTTGGAGTAGGAGGCGTTTTATTAATCCTTGCTTGGATGGTTTTAGGAATATTAGGTTCGTACTCTGTAGCTTGGTTTGGAATAAGAATGAACACTTTGGCAAACTCTCGTATGGCTTTTGCTTCTTTAGAAAGAAAGCCTATAAAACTATTAAATATTCCATTAAATGCCGGAATGAGTATTGGAGTTGTTTTAATTTCTTTAGAATTAATTATGATGCTCGTTATTTTGATGTTTGTACCTGGAGAATTTGCTGGTGCGTGCTTTATTGGATTTGCTATTGGCGAATCATTAGGTGCTTCAGCTTTAAGAATTGCGGGCGGTATTTTTACCAAGATTGCTGACATTGGATCAGATTTAATGAAAGTTATTTTTAAAATTGGAGAAGATGACCCTAGAAACCCAGGAACTATTGCCGATTGTGTTGGTGATAATGCTGGAGACTCAGTTGGGCCAACAGCTGATGGTTTTGAAACTTATGGTGTAACAGGTGTTGCTTTAATTTCGTTTATTCTATTAGCTATTACAGAGCCTGCACTTCAAACACAATTGTTAGTGTGGATTTTTGTGATGCGAATTTTAATGATCATTACTTCAATTGTTTCATTTTGGGTGAATGGAGCAATTACAAAAGCAAAATTTTCAAATGTTGATGAGTTAGATTTTGAAATTCCATTAACTTCATTGGTATGGATTACCTCAATTTTATCTATAGCCGTTACATTTGTTGCGAGTTACTTTTTAATAGGAGATATTGGAAATAATTTATGGATTCCATTATCTATAATAATTAGTTCTGGAACACTTGGTGCTGCGCTTATTCCAGAATTTACCAAAATATTTACAAGCCCAAAATCAACACATGTATTAGAAGTTGTTGAAGCTTCAAAAGAAGGAGGCGCATCATTAAATATTTTATCGGGTTTAGTTGCTGGTAATTTTAGTGCATTTTGGCAAGGAATGGTATTCTTTTTCTTAATGTTTATTGCTTACTACGCATCTAATTACGGTTTAGGAGAAATAATGATTTATCCTTCAATTTTCGCCTTTGGATTGGTCGCTTTTGGAATGTTAGGAATGGGACCAGTTACCATTGCTGTAGATAGCTACGGACCTGTTACAGATAATGCACAATCTATTTATGAGCTGTCTTTAATTGAAGAAAATAAAGCAGAAGTAACTACTGAAATTGAAAAAGAATTTGGTTTTACACCAGATTTTGAAAAGTCAAAGTATTATTTAGAGGCAAATGATGGTGCCGGAAATACTTTTAAAGCAACAGCAAAACCTGTTTTAATAGGAACAGCTGTGGTAGGAGCCACCACTATGATTTTTGCATTAATTTTAGTGATAGAACATTCTTTAGGAATTAAGCCTGAAGAAATATTGAATTTGTTAAATCCGTTTACAATTTTTGGTTTTTTATTGGGCGGAGCTGTTATTTATTGGTTTTCTGGAGCAAGTATTCAAGCGGTTACAACGGGAGCAAGTAGAGCTGTAGCTTATATTAAAGAACACATAAATCTTGATACAGATGCGCCTAAAAAAGCTGATGTTGAAAAATCACGTGAAGTGGTTAAAATTTGTACGAAATATGCTCAAAGAGGAATGCTAAATATTTTTATAGCTATTTTTTCTTTTGCTTTGGCATTTGCATTTTTATCTGCTCCAAATGGAAATGTTGAAGGAATGATTGATGCAGATAAATTAGTTGCTGCAGCGCCTGTTTCTTTATTTGTTAGTTACCTTATTTCAATTGCATTTTTTGGGTTGTATCAAGCTATTTTTATGGCAAATGCTGGTGGTGCTTGGGACAATGCTAAAAAAGTGATAGAAGTTGATATGCAAGAGAAAGGTTCCGATTTGCACGCAGCTTCTGTGGTTGGTGATACGGTTGGAGATCCTTTTAAAGACACTTCTTCGGTGGCTTTAAATCCAATCATAAAATTTACCACATTATTTGGTTTGTTGGCTATGGAAATAGCAATTTCTCCTTCGTTTAGAGCCTTAGCTCCTTACTTTGGAATAGGATTTTTAATAATTGCCTTATATTTTGTTTACAAATCATTTTATAAAATGAGAATAAATAGTTAAAATAAATAAACGCAAAAAAGGCAGTAAATTTAATTTTTACTGCCTTTTTTGTGTTTATAAATATTGTTAGGTTAAAAAAGTCCGTTTATTTGAGCTTCAATTTTATCAATAATAAAACCTAAATCTTCTGGGTTGTCTACAAAATCTAAATTATCAACATCAATAATTAATAAGTTACCTTTATCGTATTTGGTAATCCAAGCTTCGTAGCGTTCATTTAAACGACTTAAATAATCTATACTAATAGAGTTTTCGTAGTCACGTCCTCTTTTATGAATTTGACCAACCAAGGTAGTTATAGAGGCGCGTAAATAAATTAATAAATCTGGAGGAGAAACTAAACGCTCCATTAATTCAAATAAAGAATCGTAATTGTTATAATCTCTGTTTGTCATTAATCCCATAGCGTGCAAGTTAGGAGCAAAAATATGAGCATCTTCATAAATTGTTCTATCTTGAATAATGTTTTTACCACTTTCTCTAATTTCTAAAATTTGACGAAAACGACTATTTAAAAAGTATACTTGTAAATTAAATGACCAACGCTCCATTTCGCCATAAAAATCATCTAAATATGGATTCTCATCTACAGATTCATAGTGTGGTTCCCAACGGAAATGTTTCGCTAATAGTTTTGTTAATGTTGTTTTTCCTGCGCCAATATTTCCTGCTATTGCTACGTGCATAATAAATTGTTAGGTGAAAATTAAATGGCTAAAATACTTATTTTTTTTATGAATTAACAATATAATATTAACGTGTTAATAAATTAACTTGTAGCCAAATCCGCGAACGTTGATAATTTGAATAGAAGCATCTTCTTTTAGTTTCTTGCGAAGTTTTGTAATAAAAACATCCATACTTCTAGCATTAAAAAAATCGTCATCGCCCCATAATTTTTTTAAAATAAAAGACCGTTCTAAAACTTGATTTTTATTTTTTGATAAATGATATAGTAAATTTGCTTCTCTATGGGTAAGATTTTGGGTTGTGTTGTTAATTATTAAAGTTTGTTTTTTTAAGTTGAATGTGTAATTTCCAATTGGAATATTTTCTGTCAAAGGTTCTTTGTTGCGCTTTAAAAGTGCGTTTATTCTAACGATTAATTCTTCCATACTAAATGGTTTTTTTAAGTAATCGTTTCCACCTAAATTAAAGCCTTCAACAACATCTTCAGTTTGAGATTTTGCCGTTAAAAATATGATTGGAATACTGGTATCTTCTGTTCTAATTTCTTTAGCTAAGGTAAAACCATCTTTTTTAGGCATCATTACATCTAACACCAATAATTGTGGTTGTTCAGTTTTGTAAGTTTGATGCGCAATTTCGCCATTGGCACAAAGTAATACCTCAAAATTTCGAGTTTCTAAACTTTCTTTTATAATTTGACCTAAAGAAGGTTCGTCTTCTGCTAACAATATTTTGGTTGTTTTATGCATTTGGTAGCTCAATTTTAAATACGGTATGGTGGTTTTTATCGTAAGTTATTAGAATGCTTCCACCGTGTTTTTCAATAATACTTTTGGTATAATACAATCCAATTCCAAAACCTTTTACATTGTGTGTGTTCCCCGTTGGAATTCTGTAAAATTGCTTGAATACACTATCTTTTTCACTTTTAGGAATTCCCTTTCCATTGTCTTTAATTAAAATAGTAGTAGTATTTTTTTCTGAAACCATTTCAATAAAAATAGTCTTTCCACCGTATTTAATTGCATTGTCAATAATGTTTCCAATTGCATTTTCAAAATGAAATTTATCTAAATTAGCATCTAAAAATTCTTTATTTGTTTTAAAATTTAGCGTTTTTTCAGGTGCTATCATTTTGTATTTAGCAATCACACTTTCAAGTAAAAGCGCTAAATCTACTGGTTGTTTGGAAATTACTAGTGTTTCTTGGTTAAGAGCAGCTGTTTCAAGTATTTTTTCTACCATTTCATTCAATTTATTAACCTGTGTGTTGGCCATTGAAATATAGGTTTCAGATTTTTTTGGATCGTTTAAAGCGTTAAAGTTTTTTAGCGCTTCCAAGGCAATTGAAATAGTTGCAATTGGAGTTTTAAATTCGTGGGTAATATTATTTATTAAATCGTTTTTAACTTCAGCCAATTGCTTTTGTTTGTATATGGTTTTTAGCAAATACACTAAACTAGCAATAATACTTAATGAAAGTAGTAGCGAAAGTAATACACTAATAAAGGAAGCTTTTAGCAACGTTTTTGTTTCATTTGAGAAATGAATTTCTAATTTACTTCTATGTAAAAACGTAGATTTAGAGACGGCAATTAAGTGTTTTTTAGGAAGGTTATCAATATTAAAAGTTTTATAAATAACGCCGTCTTGTTTATTTCTAGAACGGTATTCATGTTGCAGTCCAAAGGTTACGTCAATATTGTTTCTTTCAAATTCAGTTGTTAAATAAGAATTTAATTTTTCTAAGTCTAACGTATCTTTTGAAATAGAAACAACTACTTTAGATATTAAACTATCTAAGTTTTTAGGAATATTTTTGTTAGCAGTAAAAAATGGATAGGATGTATTTCTTGAATTTTTAATAACTATTGGTTTTCCTAAGCTATCATTTTTTGCTAAATATTGAAGGGTGCTGTCTATTTTTTTTCTGAAATTACGTCTAGAGTTTGTACTTACAACTATGGTGTCAGTTTTACTTTCAGCATTTTTTGAATTAAAAGTAATAATTCCTGATTTTGTTAAATTAGCAAAATACGCTTCAACCGAATTGTCTAAGCTTAGTTGCACTTTACTAATTAAGTGTTGCTTATTAATTTGGTATTCACGGTAGTTCCAATATACTTGTACAGCAATGGTTGTAATAATTGTTATTCCAATAAAATAAACAACCCATTTGTAATTTTGCTTATTCATACTTCAAAGTTAAGTACATAAATTGGTTAATCCGAATGACTTAACAATCGTTAACACTAGTTAACAAAATTACTTGATTGTATCTTTTATATTTGTTCTGCTTAAACATAAAAACTAGTTAAAATGAAAAATTACCTTTTAAAAATAAGTACACTTATTTTATTATTATTTACAATCTCATTAAACGCACAAGATTTTCAAGGGAAAGCTACATACTTCTCAAAAACTACGTTAGATATTGATTTTTCAGCGTCAGGAATTCCTGCAGATAGAGTAAAAATGATGAAAGAACGTATGAAAAGTAATTTAGAAAAAACATATCAATTTACTTTTAATAAAACAGCTTCATTGTATAAACAAGAAGCGCAACTAAACCAAGCCAGCGGACCAGGTGGAGGTAGAGGAGGTATGCGTATGATGATGATGGGCGGTGGTGCTTCAGGTAATTATTATAAAAATATTCAAACAAAAAAATCTACAAAAGAAAATGAATTTAGTGGAAAGAATTTTTTGGTGAAAGATGATTTAGTTACCTACAACTGGCAAATGGAGCAAGAGACAAAAATGATTGGTAATTATTTATGTTTTAAAGCAACAACAACTATTGAAAGGCAAGCAAGACCTGAAATGAAATTTGGAAGAAGATCTCCTGAAGAAAGAGAAGCTGAAGAAAAGAAAGCAAAAGAGTTAGAAAATGTGATGGAAGTTATTACGGTTACTGCGTGGTACACACTTGATATTCCTGTAAGTAATGGACCTGGAGATTATTGGGGATTACCTGGTTTAATTTTAGAAGTTGATGCCGGAGAAACAAAAATTTTGTGTACTAAAATTGTGCTAAACCCTAAAGAGCAAGTAACTATTTCTGAACCTACTAAAGGAAAAGAAGTTACACAAAAAGAATATGATACTATTGTTGAAGAGAAAACAAAAGAAATGAGAGAGCGTTTTCAAAATGAGCGTCAAAAAAGCGGTAGAGGTGGTTTTAGAGGTTAGTTAACTACTATTTTCAGCAATTTATTTTACTCATCAATATTTACTTAAAAATGAAAAACAGTATAAGTTTGTTTCTTTTAATTGCACTTCCTTTTTTAGGGTTTTCTCAAAATATAAAGGTTGAAGGAACGGTAAAAGATTCACTTGGAAATCCGTTAGAAATGGCCAATGTGATTGCTTTTAAAAAAGGCACTCAATTCTTGCAATCATATTCAATTACAGATTCTAAAGGACATTATAAATTAAGTTTAGAGCAAGAACAAGAATATACATTTAGAGCAAGCTACTTAGGTTTTGATACCAAAAGTATTGATGTTTCTGTAGGAAACTCTGCTAAAGATATGATTAAAAATATTGTTTTATCAGAGTCTAAACAAACATTAGATGAGGTTGAAATTACTTATGAAATGCCAGTGAAAATATCTGGAGATACTATTTCATATAATTCAGATTCATTTACAAATGGTACTGAGAAAAAATTAGAAGATGTTTTAGATAAATTACCAGGAGTTGATATTGATGATAATGGTGAAGTTGAAGTTGAAGGAGTTAAAGTTCAAAAAGTTTTGGTTGAAGGAAAAGAGTTTTTTGATGGAGATTCAAAATTGGCAACTCAAAATATTCCTGCAAGTTCGGTTGATAAAATTCAAGTTTTAAAAAACTACAATGAAGTTGCTGGAATGCGAAGCGTAACCAACAATGAAGACAATATTGCTATTAATATTAAATTAAAAAAAGGAAAAAATAAATTTTGGTTTGGAGAAGTAAATGCTGGTGGAGGAGCGAGTGCTGATGATGGAAAATATTTAGCAAAACCAAAATTGTTTTATTACAGTCCAGATAAAAGTGTAAATATTTTAGCCGATTTTAATAATATAGGAGAAGCTCCGTTTACACGTCGCGACTATTTTAGATTTACGGGAGGTTTGCGAAGCTCAGCAAGTAATAATGGAACTAATTTTAATGTTGAATCTGATGGTTTAGGCTTTTTAACAACGCAAAATAATAGAGCACTAGAAATTACTTCTAATTTTGGAGCACTAAATTTTAGCTTAGCGCCTAAAGAAGGTTTAGATGTGAACGGATTTGCCATTGTAAACGATTCTGAAACCGAAATGTTTACCCAAGATCAAACTGTTTATAATGAAACTGGTTTGATTGATATTAGTGAATCATCGTCTACACAAGAAAGTCAATTGGCGTTATTAAAATTTAGTACTACCTATAAAAAAGGAGATGATTTGCATATAGATTATGATATTTTTGGAAAGCTTTCAAAACAATCTGAAATGAATGATGTTACTTCTACTCAGCGAAGTGCAGATACGTATAAAGAGGAAAAGCCGGCGTCAATAAATCAGAATTTAAATGTGTATTACACAATGAATGAAAAGAATATATTTTCAGCTGAGTTAGCGTATTTATACCAAAATGATACACCAATATTTAATTCTTTTGCTGATACGCAGCCGTTTGATTTTGTACCTACGGTGCCTGAAGATATTTATGATTTACTTCAAAATAAAAAATTAAGTACAAGTAAATTTGACGGACAAGTTTCTTATTATTACATATTAAATGCCAAAAGTAATATTAATTTTACTGTAGGTTCTACACTTAGTTCTCAAAAATTCACATCTAATATTACACAAAATTTAGAAGATGGTTCTTCTATTGAGTTTGATCAAGAGAATTTAAATAACGATGTTAAATTTAATTTTACCGATGTGTATTTAGCAGCGCGTTATAAAATGGTTTCGGGAATATTTACTTTTGATCCAGGAGTTATTTTACACCAATACACCATAAAAGATGATCAGTTAGGAACAACAAACACACGAAATTTAACTAAGCTGTTACCTGATGTTTACGCACGTTTACAGTTTAAATCTTCAGAAAGTTTACGTTTTAATTATTCAATTACATCAGAATTTTCTGATATTAATAAAGCCGCTGAAGGATATGTGTATTCTAATTATAGATCTATGTATCGTGGAAATAGAGATTTAGAAAACTCATTAAACCATAGTTACTCATTAAGCTATTTTAGTTTTAGCATGTTTTCATTTACAAACATAAATGCATCATTAAATTATACTAAAAAAGTAAATGGAATTAAAAATAGTACCGAGCAAATAGGTGTTGATAGAGTTTCTTATTCTATTAATTCTGCTTTTGCTGATGAAACATTTTCAGGTTCTTTTAGATACGGAAAAACGTATAGCAAGTTAAAAACAAATTTAAGAGCAAGTTTTAATAATGCTATATTTAATAATATAGTGAATGATGAAGAAATTAAATCAAAAAATTTCTCACACAGTTATCAAGCAAGTGTTGCAACAAAATTTAAGAATGCACCAAATTTTGAAGTAGGTTACAATTTATCATTTTCAAAATATGCAGAAACAGGAAGTACCACAAACCGACCTTTTGCCAATATGGAAATTTCTTTTTTAAAGAATTTTATTTTAACAGCTGATTATAGTTATTACAATTATAGAAATGATGAGCGTACCTACGAGAATGAGTATTCATTTTTAAATGCAAATTTATATTACCAACAAAAAGACAGTAAGTGGGAGTTTAAATTATCAGCAAATAATATAACAGATAATAAATCAATAAATACTGACAGTTATAATGAACTTTCTGATAGTAATTCCACATCTTTGTATTATATTCAACCAAGGTTATGGATGTTTTCAGTAAAATATAATTTATAAGAATAACGTAAAAAATGAAAAATAAAATGTCAACAAGTTTATTGTTTAGAGTAATTCACAGGTATTTAGGGTTCTTTTTAGCAGGAATAATGACTGTTTATGCATTAAGCGGTATTGTGCTAATTTTTAGAGATACAGATTTGTTTAAAGTTGAAAAGCAAATTGAGAAAAAGTTTGAACCAAATACTGAGATTGCTCAAATTGGTAAAAAATTGAGAATTAGAAATATTAAAATTACTAAGACAGAAGGAGATATTGTATATTTTAATAATGGGAAATACAATAAAAAAACCGGAAATTTAAAGTACACTTCTAATGACCTTCCTTTTATAATAGGGAAGTTTGCTCATTTACATAAAGCAAAATCAGGTGAACCGTTATTTTTCTTAAATGTATTCTTTGGCGTTTCTTTACTGTTTTTTGCAGTATCATCTTTTTTTATGTTCATACCAAAATCAAAGTATTTTAAAAAAGGGATGTATTACGCAATAGCAGGATTGGTTTTAACAATTATATTGTTGTTTGTTTAATATACCAAAGCTGCAGCTCCTAAAACGGCAATATTTGGAGTGTCAGAATAAATAATTTCAATATTTTGAAGTGTTTTTTTGTAGGCGAAATTTGAGAGGTGTTTTTTTAAACTCTCATCAAAGTAAGTGGCTGACTGCACAATAGAACCACCTATAATAATTTTTTCAGGATCTATTGCGTACAAAATTGTTTTAATAGCATTTGCAAGATGTTCTCCAAAAATTTCATATGATTTTAAGGCATCTATGTTTCCTTTTGCTGCTGCTATTGAATTTTCTTCACCGTTTACTTTTATAATGTTTTTAAAGAATTTTCCACTGCAATAATCTTCAATAACACCATTTTTATAAGGTATCATACCAAACTCTCCAGAGCCTCCATTGGCATCTCCCATTAATTTATTATTTGTAATTATACCAGCGCCCATTCCGGTACCTAAAGTTAATCCTACAAAATTTGAACAGTTTTTTCCTTCGCCAAAATAGTATTCACCCAAAGCAAAACAATTGGCATCATTGTCTATAAACACCGGAACATTAAATTCTTTATTTAAAATAGCTGCCAAATGAACTTCGTGCCAAGTAGGTATGTTTTGAACTTCGTGAATAATACCTTTTTCACGATCTAATATACTTGGAACACCAACACCAATTCCTGTGATTTTATGTGCTCCAATTACTTCTTTGGTAAGTTCAATAATTAAGTTAAGAACATCCCATTCATCTTTACAGTTTTTAGGCAGTTTTTGTTTTTTGCTACTTAATATTTTATTGTTTTGAACAAGTCCTATATTAACTTTTGTGCCTCCTAAATCTATTCCAATTATGTTGTTTTCTAAATTCTTCATAGTGCTATTTCTTTTTCAAACTAATTGTTTTATTTTTTATAATTGGTTTTGCCCAAATACTTAAACTAAAAATATAAGCTAAGGCTACAAATACAAATAACATTCCAATTTTTAAGGAAGTTAAGTCGCTTAAAAAACCAATTAGTAGTTGAACAACAGCACCACCCATAATTCCTGTCATTAGTATTCCTGCAAATGATCCGTGATGTTTACTTACAGAATTTAGAGCCAAAGAAATAATAATTGGATACATTACAGATAAAAAGAAACCGCTAGCTTGAAATGAATATAAACAAACTTCAGAAGTTCCAAATAAGGCCAATCCAAAGCTTATAATAGCGAAGCTTGTAAATATTCGTAAAACCAATTTACTGTCCATTAATTTTAGTAAAACCAGTCCTAATAGTCCACCAATAGTCATTAATCCCCAAAAGTTTCCTACCGCAATTGCACCAACAGTTTCAAAATCATAACCGTGATATACTTGTAAGAATTTAGACATCCAATATGAAATTCCTTGTTCAGCACCTACGTACGCGAAAATTCCGAAGAAATAAAGAATTACCAATTTATTTTTAAATAAATGAACAAAACTGTCTTTAGAACCAACTTTTTCGTCTTCATTTAATTCAACTTTAGGGAAAGCAATAAAAAGCACTAAAATTATCATAAGTAAGCTAGTAATTGCAAAAACCCAATAGATTGAAACCCAAGATAAATCTACCGGAACAACTTTTGAGAGTTGATTTATAAACCAACTTTTTGTACCTGAAGTTCTGTCGATATTTGTTACTAACCAAGAGTATACTTGCGGACTTACAAATGAAGCAGCTCCAAATATTAATTGCGCAACAACCGATGTTACTGCATAATTTTCTTCTCCACCAGCAACTCTTAACAAAGGATTCATTACAACTTGTAAAATGGCCATTCCTGTACCTATTGTAAATAAAGTAATTATAAAAGAGGTAAATGAAGGGTAATGTGCAAAAAGGAGAGAACCTAATAATGCTAATAAAAAAGCGAATAAAATTAATTTTTTCTCACCAAACTTTTCAACTAGAAAACCTGCTGGAATAGACATAACTCCGTAGGCAATAAAAAATGAAAAAGGTAAAAAACCAGCCATAGTTTCGCTTAAGCTAAAACTTTCTGAAACACTTGGGTTTAAGGCGCCTAAAATGTTTGTTAAAAAAGAAATAACAAAAAATGAGATAAAAATAAGTGCTACAATACTATAATTTCGTTTCATAAGTATAAGTTTAGTTTGATGAAGTTACTGCCAATAAAAACCAAGCTGAATGCGGCATCCATTGCTCAGACCAGCGCCATTTGTGAGACGGATCATTGTCTTGTGGTAATGGCATAAACGCAATATCATTTTCATTGGTAAACCCTGAAGTAATTCCATTGCAAACACCACCTTTAAAATTTAAGCTAACACCTTCCTTGTAATCTGGGTTGTTAAAACCTAAGCCGTCTACCATACAAATATCATAAGGGTTTAAGCCTAAAATCCAATTATTACAATTTGACGAGAATTTTAAAGTTGCTGCCTTTTGATTTTCGGTCATATATTTTGAAGTCATATTAAAAGCACTTACTAAAGAAGCTAAACGAGAATTTTCTCCTTGCCACCAATAACCAGTTTCATTATGATGAGGGATAAAGAAAGAAGCCTTTGCTTTTTCTTCGTTTGTTGCTTTTACATATTGCCTTGGATAACCAAAAGGGTTGTGTACACTATTTGTAATTTCAATTTCAAAATCAATTGATTTTTGAATGGTTTGTATTGTTTTTGCTCTTAAATTTTCATCTTCTTCAAAATCTAAATATCTTTTTAACGAAATTAAAGGTAGCCCTGATTCTACACCGTGAAAGAAAGGTCTACTACCATCGTCATTAGCGCTCCACCAACCTTTGTAATTATCATCTGATTTAATTCTTGAAGTTAATAGTTTGGCTCTATTTTGTGCATATGCTATATAGGATTCATTTTTGGTAGCTCCATATAACTCAGTAGCGGCAAGTAGTGCGCAATAATCATCAATTATATTTTCTTTACCATCATCAATATATTTCGTATTATTTTCAACTAAATGAGCAAAACCTTTTATTGCAGCGTTTAAATATACTTCAGAAGAAAAAGATCCTCCGTTGCTTTCAACGGCAGCTCTTGCAAGTGCAGCAATAGCAATTCCGCCACCTTCTCTAAATCCGGCTTTATATTCATCTGTTTTTTCACCATCTTGGCCTTCGTACGCACAAATTTCTCGTTTGGACGGTTCCCAGCTCCAATTAGCAAAAACATTCGTATAAAAATAACCTTCAGCATCTTGCATTCTTATTAAAAAATCTGCACCAAATATGGCTTCTTGCAACATTCTTTCTTTTAAGTTTTTGTTAATGGTATTATTATTTAGCTGATATTGATTGATAGCTTCTAATAAATTCCAAACAATTAAAGGTGTTTGCTGAGGGTTGAAATAATTAGAATAACATAAATGACTTAAGTATTTTCCTCTATCTCCAGAAGCATCATACCAGCCTCCTGATACATCAATTGTATCTTTTCTATCTCCAAAAAACGTCATTTTTTTATCTTTCTCATCAAACTCGTCTGTACAATGTTGAGATTCAATTCCTTCAATTAATAGTGATAAACTTTTATCAGATAAATTCTCTTCACTTATATTGAATTCTCGACTTTTTATGGTTTGTCCTTCTATTTCAGTAGTAATAAAATAAACTCCAGGGTTGATTAATTTTGAAAAATCACCGGCGTATGCTTTTCCTGTATGCCAATTATCAATGTTTCCGCCAGTTAAAAAATTACCTGTATAAACAACGTTATTGTTAGTGTTTAAAATATTAAATTGTTTAGGTGCTTTTTCACTGGTTGTTTGTAGAACAATGGTTTTAATTCCTTGGGTGTTATAACCTGTGTGATTGATTAAAATTGTTGATTTCATTTTATTAGTTTGGCAGCTAATTAGTAATAGCGTTAATAAAAATAAAGATAGATGGTTTGCGGTTTTCATAATTTCACTTTAATTAAAAAATAACATTAGTTTTAGCTTTATAAATTTAATTGTTTTTGAAGTGAAATATATTTTTTTTCGACGAACGACATCTTATTAAAGACTATTGCATCTTCTTTAAATGTAAAGGTAATTAACACAAGTTACTTAAAAATAAAACACCCATTAAAATTAAAATTTTAATGGGTGTTTTTATTGGTGAAAAAGTTATTTTATAACTTAAAAGCTTCTTTTACTTTGTCAACATAGTCTAGTTTTTCCCAAGTAAATAGTTCAATATCAATGGTTTTTTCAGTTCCATCAACATTTTTAAACGTTTTACTTACAACTTTATTTTCGCGTCCCATATGTCCGTAAGCGGCAGTTTCAGCATACATTGGTTGGCGTAATTTTAAGCGACTTTCAATAGCTGAAGGTTTCATATCAAATATAGTTGAAACAATTTCTGCAATTTCACCATCGGCTAAATCTACATTCGCAGAGCCATTTGTGTTTACATAAATTCCCATTGGTTCAACAACACCAATTGCGTAAGAAACTTGTATTAAAATTTCGTCAGCCACACCAGCAGCAACTAAATTTTTAGCAATATGACGTGTTGCATATGCTGCACTTCTATCTACTTTACTAGGGTCTTTTCCTGAAAAAGCTCCACCACCGTGAGCACCTTTTCCTCCGTAAGTGTCAACTATAATTTTTCTACCTGTTAAACCTGTATCACCGTGTGGCCCACCAATTACAAATTTACCTGTTGGGTTTACGTGATAAATAATATTGTCATTAAATAACGTTTGAATTTCTGCAGGTAATTTTGCTATTACTCTTGGAATTAAAATTGAAGTAATGTCACTTTTAATTTTTGCTAACATAGCTTCGTCAGATGGTCCAAAATCATCGTGCTGAGTTGATACAACAATGTCTTTTATTCTAAAAGGAACATTATCATCTGTATATTCAATAGTTACTTGACTTTTAGAGTCTGGACGTAAATATGTGATGTCGTTATTTTCTCTACGTAATTCAGCTAATTCTAGTAATATTCTATGACTTAGATCTAATGCTAATGGCATAAAATTCTCAGTTTCATTGGTTGCATAACCAAACATCATTCCTTGGTCACCAGCTCCTTGCTCTTCTTTAGTTTCACGATCTACACCTTGATTGATATCTTGAGATTGTTCGTGAATTGCTGAAAAAACTCCACAAGAATTTCCATCAAACATATATTCACTTTTGGTGTACCCAATTTTATTAATAACGTCTCTTGCAATTTTTTGAACATCTAAATAAGTTTTAGATCTTACTTCTCCAGCCAACACAACTTGTCCTGTTGTTACTAAAGTTTCACAAGCAATTTTTGAGTTTTCATCAAACGCTAAAAAATTATCTACTAAAGCATCTGAAATTTGATCAGCTACTTTGTCTGGATGTCCTTCTGAAACAGATTCGGACGTAAATAAATATGGCATATTCTTTAATTTTTATATTATTGAAGAAAATAAATGTTGATTGCAGCGGTCGCTAAAAGGAGTAAAGATTACTGCTTTAGCATTTTTTTACGAGGTTGCAATCAGTCAAATTCTTCCTCTTGAATTATTTAGCTGCAAAGCTAGGGAATTAATTAGTACTAAAATATATTTTAACTAAATTTTTTGATTTTGAAAATTTAGGCATAAAAAAAACCTAATAAGTGAGAAATACTTATTAGGTTTTAAGTGTTTGGTTGCTAACGTAAATTAGCCATTTGTTTTATAAAGTTTCTTGCCATTTCCAAGATGAAAGTAGGGCATCATCTAATGATAATTCGGTTTTCCAACCTAATTCATTATTTGCATAATTTGTATCTGCGTAAGCGGCAGTAACGTCACCTTCTCTACGAGCTACTAACTTATAGTTTACTTTTTTTCCGGTAACTTTTTCAAATGATTTGATAACTTCTAATACTGAGTTTCCTTGCCCAGTACCTAAATTAAATACTTCAAATTGAGCTTTGTTATTGTCTTCAATTAATCTTTTTAATGCTACAATATGAGCTTTAGCAATATCAACAACGTGAATATAATCTCTTACGGCTGTACCGTCTGGAGTATCATAATCACTTCCAAATACAGATAGCTCTTCACGTAATCCAGCTGCAGTTTGAACTACATACGGAATTAAGTTTTGAGGAACTCCAATTGGTAATTCTCCAATTTTTGAAGATTCATGTGAGCCAATTGGATTGAAATAACGTAATGCAATAGCTTTTAACTCGGTAATTTTTGTTGCGTCTTTAATTATTTCTTCACCAATTTGCTTGGTGTTTCCGTAAGGTGATTCAGCTGGTTTTACGGGCGCATCTTCTGTAATTGGTAATTTATCAGCTTGACCATAGACCGTGCAAGAAGAACTAAAAATAAAATTGTTTAGATTGTTTGCTTTCATTTCTTGTAAAATGTAAACTAAACTTGCAACATTATTTTCGTAATACTCTAATGGTTTTTGAACGCTTTCGCCTACAGCTTTATAAGCAGCAAAATGGATAGTTCCATCAACTTTATTTTTTGCAAAAAAGTCTTTAACAGCAGTCTTGTCTCTTAAATCAATATTAAAATAAGATGGTTTAACACCTGTTATTGATGTGATTCTGTCTAAAACTTCAATTTTGGAATTTGACAAGTTATCAATAATACAAACTTCAAACCCTTCGTTTTGTAGTTCAACAACTGTGTGTGAACCAATAAAACCTAATCCTCCTGTTACTAGTACTTTTTTCATAATTATTTGATAAAATTAATGATGGTTGTGGTTATAAATTCTAATTGTTCTTCATCTAATTCAGTATGCATAGGTAAAGAAATTACGGTATCAATTAACTGGTTGGTAACTTTAAAGTCATCTTCATTATATCTCTCATCCATATATGCTTTTTGACTGTGCAATGGTACTGGGTAATAAATTGCATTTGGAATGCCATTATCTAATAAATGTTGGTGTAATTCATTACGTTTACCGTTTAAAATTTGCAACGTGTATTGGTGAAAAACGTGTGTTGTAAATTCACTAATTACTGGTGTTACAATATTTTTATTGTTTTCAAAAGCTTTTGAATATGCTTGTGCAGCTTTTCGTCTTGCATCGCAGTATTCATTTAATAAAGGAAGCTTTATACCTAAAACAGCTGCTTGTAAACTGTCAAGTCTTGAATTTACACCTACAACATCATGATAGTAGCGTTTGTACATTCCGTGATTTACCATTCCTCTAATGGTGTGTGCTAATTCGTCGTTGTTTGTAAATATTGCACCACCATCACCGTAGCATCCTAAATTTTTAGAAGGGAAAAATGAAGTAGTTCCTACGTGACCCATAGTACCTGCTTTCTTTTTAGTTCCGTCTTTAAAAGTATAGGTTGCACCAATTGCTTGTGCAGTATCTTCAATTACAAATAAGTTATGCTCTTTTGCAATTTCTAAAATAGCTTCCATATTAGCACATTGTCCAAATAAATGAACTGGCACAATTGCTTTTGTTTTTGGTGTAATAGCCTTTTTTAAAGCATTGATGTCCATATTAAAAGTGTCTTTTTCAACATCAACTAATACAGGTGTTAATTTTAAAAGAGCAATTACTTCAACTGTTGCAGCAAAAGTAAAATCTACTGTTATTACTTCATCTCCTGGTTGCAAACCTAATCCCATCATTGCTATTTGCAAGGCATCGGTTCCGTTTGCGCAAGGAATTACGTTTTTAATATCTAAATACGTTTCTAAATCTTTTTGAAAAGCATGGACTTGTGGTCCATTTACGTAGGCTGATGTATTTAAAACGTCTTGTAATTGTGTATCTACTTTATCTTTAATTTTTTGGTATTGACCTTGTAGGTCAACCATTTGTATTTTTTTCATGGTAAGAAATTATGTAATTCTGCTAACAAAAATACAATAAATGGCCGTCTAAAACAATGATAATCAAAGAATACTACGACATCGTTTTATTCAAATAAATCTGAAGATAAATAGCGATCTCCACGGTCACAAATAATAGCTACAATAACACCTGAATCTAAGGTTTTAGCAAGTTTTAAAGCTGCGGAAACTGCTCCGCCACTGCTCATTCCTGCAAAAATTCCTTCTTCTTTTGCTAATTTTTTAGTCATTTCTCTAGCTTCAGTTTCGCTAACTTCTATAACTGTATCTACTTTTGAAGGATTAAAGATTTTGGGTAGAAACTCTGGAGACCATTTTCTAATTCCTGGTATTTTAGAATTATCAGTAGGTTGTGCTCCAATAATTTGAATGTTTTTGTTTTGTTCTTTTAAAAAGGTTGAAGTTCCCATAATGGTACCTGTGGTTCCCATTGCTGAAACAAAATGTGTTATTTCTCCATCAGTGTCTTTCCAAATTTCAGGACCTGTAGTTTTATAATGAGCTTTCCAATTATCTTCATTAGCAAACTGATTTAATAAAATGTATCCTTTTTCTTCTACCATTTTTTCAGCATAAGCTCTAGAACCTTCAATTCCAATATCTGAAGAGGTTAAGGTTACTTTTGCCCCGTATGCTTGCATTGTTTGTACACGTTCTTTTGTAGAGTTTTCAGGCATTACCAATTCAATATGAATACCAAATTGCTGTGCAATCATAGCAAGTGCAATACCTGTGTTTCCACTTGTAGCTTCAATTAAATAATCTCCTTGCTTTATTTCTTTTCTTTCAATTGCTGAAGCAATCATATTGTAAGCAGCTCTGTCTTTCACACTTCCGCCAGGGTTGTTTCCTTCTAATTTTAAATGCAACTCAACGCCTTCCTTCACTAAAATATGTTGTGATTTTACTAAAGGTGTGTTTCCAATAAAATTAAATAAATTCTTACTTTTCATAATTATTTTTTTTGTTTTAATCTTATTTCAGCTTTATGGTATACTAAGGAATTTTGCGGAATAGATTCTGTAATCCAAACGTTACCGCCAATAATACTGTTTTTACCTATAACAGTGTTTCCTCCTAAAATAGTAGCATTGGCGTAAATAGTTACGTGGTCTTCTACGGTTGGATGACGTTTTACATTTTGTAATTGTTTTGATACTTGCAGCGCACCTAAAGTTACCCCTTGATAAATTTTAACGTGATCTTTAATTAAACAAGTTTCACCTATAACTGTTCCTGTTGCGTGATCAATAAAAAATGATTTTCCAATTGTAGCGCCAGGATGAATATCAGTACCTGTTTTGCTATGTGCGTATTCACTCATTAATCTTGGAATTAATGGCGTGTTTAATAAATGTAATTCATGGCTAAAACGGTAAATGGCAATGGCGTAAAACCCTGGGTAAGCCATATAAACTTCTTCAATATTATTTGAAGCTGGGTCATTGTTTACCAGTTCTTGAGCGTCTAAATTTAAGTTTTCTAATATTTCAGGTAATTCAGACAAGAATGTTTTCCAGATTGTGCCACAAGAATCTTCATCTACTTTACAAGCTAACTTGTAAATTTCTTCAAAATCAATTTCTAATTGTTCAATATTTTTAGCAACGCATGTATCTGCATCAAATAACGTTTGAAATAAGTTATCTGTAAACTTTTCAGTTTTCTTTTTTAGGCTGAAATTTAAATGCGGTCGATTTTTACTCGACATTATTTTGTTAATAATGCTTTCTTTTGCAGTCATACTATTAATGCGTTTTCTTATTCTTTGTCGTGATTTTTATTGATACATTACCATTGTTTGTAAACTTCTTCAAATGGTATTCTAAAGCGCTCTCCATAAACTCCTTCTGGTTTTTTAATTCCGCAGGAAATCACCATGTTTATTTCGCTTCCAAATGGTAAATTTAGTATTTTTTTAATACGAATTGTATCTGCGCCTTCCATTGGGCAAGTATCGTATTTTTGTGCAGCCATACTTAACATAAAAGTTTGAGCAGCTAAACCGGCAGATTTATGTGCTACTATTCGCATATCTGAATTTCGTAATTGTCTGTAACTTGGTTTAAAAAAACCGGTTAACCACGAAACGCCATATTTTAAGCAACCTAAAATACCTAAAAAATCGGTGTAAATAAATGGAATTAATTTTTGATAGTAATTTAGCGCGAATTTTTCTCGTGAAGAATAATCGCTTTTTGGTTTGTTTCCAAATGTTTTTATAAGCTGTTCAATATTTGCTTTTGCTCTTTTTTTCCATAAATCTTTTCGAACAACTACAATAACCAATTGTTTTGCTGTTTTTGCTGCATTTTGGTTTAAGCAAGCTACAGCAAGTTGGTCAATTATTTTTTGAGAAGTTATATGGTGAAATTCCCATAATTGCATATTACTGCTTGTAGGTGCTAAAGTTGCTTGCTGAATACATTTTTTTACAGTTTCAGTATCAATTTCTTTTGTTTGATCATAAACCCTAACTGAGCGGCGATATTCAATAGCATTTTCAATACTTGTATTGTTTTCCATAATGGGTAAATCTACAAAAAACTACACCCAAAACTTGTAAAAATTTTGGGTGTGGTTTTATTAAATTGTTAAGTGTTAAATAATGGTTGATTGTCCTAAATCAATATTATTTTTATTGTAAAATGTGTTTTCATCATCTAAAATAAAATCGCTTAAAAAATTTCCAACATTGGTGGTTGAAAAGTAATTTGTTGCATTTAAATCAGGTGTTGTAATATTTAATTCAATTGATTTTTCAACTGCAGCCCTAATTTCTTCGGCTTCATCATATAATTGAAAATGATCTAAAAGCATAGCGGCAGATAAAATTGAAGCTAAAGGATTTGCAATATTTTTTCCTTTGGCTTTTGGAAACGAACCGTGAATTGGTTCAAATAAAGCTGTTTTTTCTCCAATAGAAGCTGATGCTAATAAACCAATTGATCCTGAAATAACACTTGCTTCGTCTGATAAAATATCACCAATTAAATTTTCAGTTAAAATAACGTCAAACTGCGTAGGCTTTAAAATTAATTGCATAGCAGCAGTATTTGCGTACAAAAAATTAAGTTGAATACTTGGGTAGCTTTTAGATATTTCTTGTACACGCTTTCTCCATAATCTAGAAGTTGCAAGTACATTTGCTTTGTCTATTAACGTTAATTTTTTTCTTCTAGATTTTGCTGCTTTAAAGGCTAAGTGTGTAATTCTATCAATTTCTTTTGCTGAATAAGTACAAGTATCAGTGGCTTCTTGTTCGTTTTTGCTAATTTTTTTTTCACCAAAATAAATACCTGATGTTAGTTCCCTGTAAATAACAAAATCGGTGCCTTTAACAACTTCTTCTTTTAAGTTTGACTTATGAAGTGAAGACTCATAGGTTTGTACCGGTCTAATATTTGCAAATAAATCAAGCTCTTTTCTTAATCTTAAAAGTCCTTGTTCAGGTCTAATATTAGCGTTTGGATCATGATCATGTACAGGTTCACCAATAGAACCAAACAAAATAGCATCCGCTTCCGAACAAATTTTTAAAGTTTCGTTAGGAAGCGGATCGCCGTTTATTTTCATGGCAGCTGCTCCAATAGCAGCTTTGGTATATTTAAAGTTATGGTTGTATTTTTCAGCAATAGCATTTAAAATTTTAACTGCTTGCTGAGTTACTTCTGGTCCAATTCCGTCACCTGGAAGTAATGCTATATTTAAATTCATAAATTAAATATACAATTTTTCCTGAAAGAATTAGATGGAAATACGTGTTTTAGTAATTTGGTTTAATTCCATTAAGTGATGAATGTCTTCATCATTTACTTCTTTGTGGTGATCTGCAAATTGTAAAAATTGTGGGTATATGTCGTCTAATTGGATTTTAGTTAAATCATAACCAACATTTTTTGCACGGTATGCTAATGCTGCTCTACCGCTTCTTGCTGTTAAAACAATTGAAGATTCGGTAACACCAACATCTGCAGGATCCATAATTTCATATGTTTCACGATTTTTAATAACACCATCTTGATGAATTCCAGAGCTATGTGCAAAAGCATTTTCACCAATAACAGCTTTGTTTGGCTGTACCATCATTCCCATACTTTCTTGCACTAGCAAACTAGTATCGTATAATAATTTGGTATTAACTCCAGTATCTAAATTTAAATAAGGGTGTTGTTTTAAAATCATAACAACTTCTTCTAGTGCGGTGTTTCCTGCACGTTCACCAATACCATTTATGGTACATTCAATTTGGCGTGCCCCGTTTTGAACACCTGCAATGGCGTTTGCCGTTGCTAAACCTAAATCGTTATGGCAGTGACAAGATAAAGTTACATTGTCAATACCTTTTACATTTTCTTTTAAGTATTTTATTTTTGCTCCATATTCATCTGGTAAACAATATCCTGTTGTGTCAGGAATGTTTAAAACGGTAGCACCCGCTTTAATAACATTTTCTAAAATACGGGCTAAATATTCATTATCTGTTCTTCCAGCATCTTCTGCATAAAATTCAACATCTTCCACAAACTTTTTTGCGTAAGCAACGGCATCATAAGCGCGTATCATTATCTTTTCTTGTGTTGAGTTAAATTTATAACGAATATGTGATTCTGATGTTCCAATTCCAGTATGAATTCTTGGACGTTTGGCATATTTTAAAGCATCTGCTGCTACATCAATATCTTTTTGGTTTGCTCTAGTTAATCCACAAACCGTTGCATTTTTCACTAATTTTGAAATAGCTGTAACCGAATCAAAATCTCCAGGACTTGAAATTGGAAACCCAGCTTCAATTACATCAACTCCTAAAAGATCTAGGCGCTCTGCAATCACTAATTTTTGTTCAGTATTTAACTTACAACCAGGGACCTGCTCACCATCTCTTAAGGTTGTATCAAAAATTTGGACTCTATTTTTACTCATTTCTGATTTTTTTTTATCACTTTTGGAAAGTCAAAAATAAAAGTATAGTATTCTTATGGTTTGGTATAATAGGGTGTATTACTATATTCAAGTTGTTGGCTTTGTATTTAAGTAATTGATATTCAGCAATATAAAAATATTTTTATTACAATGGCTATTGAGCAAAAAGATTCACTTTTTACTTTAGTGAAATCACTTTCTAAATCTGAAAAGCGCCAATTTAAACTGTATGTGGGTAGATTGGGTGGAAATTCAGAGGCAAACTTCATGTCTTTGTTTAATTTATTAGATAAAGTTGCTAGCTATAATGATGAGCTTATTTTAAAAAAAACCAACATAAAAAAACAGCAAATATCAAACACTAAAGCACATTTGTACAAACAAATTTTAGTGAGTTTGCGTTTTAATCCTGTACACCAAAATGTGAAAGCTCAAATCAGAGAACAATTTGATTTTGCATCTATACTATATAGTAAAGGATTGTATAAGCAAAGTTTGAAAATACTGGACAAAGCCAAAGATTTAGCTTTAAATAATGATGAAAATAATTTAGCCTACGGAATTGTAGAGTTTGAGAAAATTATTGAATCGCAATACATTACTCGAAGTATGAGTAATAGGGCTGATGAACTTTCAGAACAAGCTAAAGAATTAAGTTTAAAAAATGTGCGAACTAGCAAATTGTCAAACCTTTCATTACAGTTGTATAGTTTATTGTTGAAGCAAGGTTATGTAAAGGATGAATCTGATTCAAATCTTGTAAATGAATATTTTGAAAAACGCTTGCCTAAATATAAATTGTCTGAATTAGGTTTTATGGAAAAGCTTTTTTTATACAAAGCACATTTATGGAAAAGTTTAATTTTACAAGATTTTGTTTCTAGCTATAAATATGCGCAAAAATGGGTAGACTTATTTGAAGGGTCTCCTGAAATGAAAAAGCAAAACACTGTTTTTTATTTAAAAGGATTAAATTACCTATTAGAGTCGTTGTTTTTAATTAGACATAAAGCAAAATTTAAAAACGTAGTAGACACTTTTAAGTTTGATATTGATGAACGTAATATTACTTTAAATGAAAATACGTTAACCTTAGCATTTTTATATTACAACCAAAATAAGCTAAACTCTTATTTTATAAATGGAAACTTTACCGAAGGTTTAAAGTTTATACCTATTCTAGTTTTAGAACTTCAAGATTATAAGGCAAAAATAGATCCACACCATATAATGTTGTTTTATTATAAAATAGGCTGCATGTTTTTTGGAGCTGGAAAAAATGAAGAATGCATTGTTTATTTAGAGAAAATTATAAACAATAAAGATTTAAAAATGCGAGAAGATTTATTGTGTTTTTCTCGAGTTTTAAATTTAGTGGCTCATTATGAAGCGGGAATTGATTATAATATTGAGAAGCTTATAGTTTCTACCTATAAATTCTTGCTAAAAATGAACGATTTGCACGATGTTCAACGAAAAATGATTGCGTTTTTGAAGAACCTAAGCAATATTTATCCACAGGATTTACGAAAAGAATTTAAAAAACTGCATAGTGAATTAATAAAATACCAAGATCATCCTTATGAAAAAAGAGCATTCTTGTATTTAGATATTATTTCTTGGTTAGAGAGTAAAATACAAAATTCAACTGTTGAAGAAATTATTCGACAAAAAGAGAAAAATAAAATACATTAAAACAGTGTTTTTAAATAAAATTTTACATATTTGTAGTAATTAAAATGAAAAAAATAAGTGTCAATATCGTTTCTATTAATGTCTCTGTGATTATTTCATAGGAAGCATAGGAATGTTGTTGAATTATATAAAATATTTAAACCTTCCTAATTTGTTTTAGGAAGGTTTTTTGGTGAAAAAGGTATTATGAAAGTAAACATATTAAAAAGTAACAATTTAATTCAGGTCATTATAGTCTGCTTCAAAAGTTGATACAAGTTTGTATGTTTAAAAAAAACAAAACCTGTATCCGAAAAAATGATGCAGGTTTTTTTTATTCTATAATCATTGTAAAAAAAACAAACCTAATTCACTTATTATTAATGGTTTAGGTTATTTAATTTAAATGTGGCTATTGTAAAAAAAGTAAATGAAAAAATGTTAAAAGAAATAGCTAAATTAAATTTGTATCTTGTTGTTAAAGAATCAAATAGAATCAAATTATTTTGATAATAATTTAATGTAATTTGAAAAACGTTAAAAATAATGCAATTAAATAAGTATAGTAAAAGAGTAACTCAAGATCCAACGCAACCAGCAGCAAAAGCAATGATGTATGGTGTAGGTTTAACGGATGCTGATATGAAGAAACCTCAAGTTGGAATTGCAAGCACTGGTTACGATGGTAATCCGTGTAATATGCATTTGAATGGTTTGGCAGGTTTTATTCAAGAAGAAGTGAATAAAAACGAGCTTGTTGGGTTAAAGTTTAATACTATTGGTGTTAGTGATGGTATTTCAATGGGAACTTCAGGAATGAACTATTCTTTACCTTCACGTGATGTTATTGCAGATTCTATTGAAATAGTTATGAATGCGCAAAGTTATGACGGTTTAGTTACTGTTGTAGGTTGCGATAAAAATATGCCAGGAGCAATTATGGCAATGTTACGTTTAAATCGTCCATCATTAATGGTGTACGGTGGTACAATTGCTTCAGGAAATTATAACGGAAGAAAATTAAATATTGTTTCTGCATTTGAGGCTTTAGGTCAAAAAATTGCAGGAGAAATTTCAGAAGAAGAATATAACGAAATTATAAAAAACGCTATTCCAGGAGCAGGTGCTTGTGGAGGTATGTATACAGCAAATACAATGGCATCATCAATTGAAGCTATGGGGTTTGCATTGCCTTACAATTCATCAATTCCTGCAGAAAATCCACATAAAGAGTCTGAAAGCGAACGTATTGCTGCAGCTATAAAAAACTTACTAGAGTTAGATTTAAAACCGTTGGATATTATTACAAAAAAATCCATTGAAAATGCAGTAGCTTTGGTAAATGCTTTAGGAGGTTCAACCAACGCAGTATTGCATTATTTAGCAATTGCGCATGCGGCAGAAATTGAATTTACTTTAGAAGATTTTCAACGAATTAGTGATAGAACACCATTAATTGCCGATTTAAAACCAAGTGGTGAATACTTAATGGAAGATGTTCACGGAGTTGGTGGTACGCCGGCAATTATGAAGTATCTATTAGAAGAAGGTTTTTTACATGGTGATTGTATGACAATTACTGGTAAAACATTGGCTGAAAATTTAGCAAATGTTGAAGCAGTTAAATTTGAGAAAAATCAAGATGTTATTTATCCTGCAGATAAAGCATTAAAATCTTCAGGGAACTTACAAATATTATTTGGAAACTTGGCGTCTGAAGGAGCAGTAGCAAAAATTAGTGGTAAAGAAGGAAATTTGTTTGAAGGAAAAGCTGTGGTTTTTAATAGTGAGCAAGAAGCAAATGACGGAATTGGCGCTGGTAGAGTTTCAAAAGGTGATGTTGTTGTAATACGTTATGTTGGCCCTCGTGGAGGTCCGGGAATGCCAGAAATGTTAAAGCCAACTTCAATGATTATGGGTGCTGGTTTAGGTAAAACAGTTGCGTTAATAACTGATGGGCGTTTCTCTGGAGGTACACACGGTTTTGTAGTTGGGCACATTACGCCTGAGGCACAATCAGGTGGTGTTATAGGTTTGGTTGAAGATGGTGATATCATTAAAATTGATGCAACTACAAATTCGATAAATGTGTTGGTTTCTGAAGAAGAATTAGCCAAAAGAAAAGCAAAGTGGGTAACACCTGCGCCAAAACATAAAAAAGGAATATTATATAAATATGCTAAAACAGTTTCTTCTGCTTCAGAAGGATGTGTTACAGATAAATTTTAAGAGTATGAAAACATTAAATAAAGAAGCTCAACAAAAACAAACAGCAGTAACTGTTAGAATTTCAGGTGCTGAAGCTGTTATCAAGTGTTTGTTAGAAGAAGGAGCAGATTTAGCTTATGGGTATCCAGGCGGAGCAATTATGCCTGTGTATGATGAAATTTATAAATATCAAGATAAGTTTCACCACGTATTAACGCGTCATGAACAAGGAGCAATACACGCATCTCAAGGATTTGCACGTGTTACCGGAAAACCAGGAGTGGTATTTGCTACTTCGGGTCCCGGAGCAACAAATTTAGTCACAGGAATTGCTGATGCACAAATAGATTCTACACCACTTGTTTGTATAACAGGGCAAGTAGCCTCTCATTTATTAGGTTCTGATGCATTTCAGGAAACCGATATTATTGGTATTTCAACACCTGTTACAAAATGGAATTACCAAATAACTGATGCTTCTGAAATTCCCGAAGTAATTGCAAAAGCATTTTATATTGCAAAATCTGGTCGTCCAGGTCCTGTGTTAATTGATATTACAAAAGATGCACAATTTGGAGAGTTAGATTTTTCATACAAAAAATGTGAAAAAATAAGAAGTTATAAAGCAGTACCTGATTTAGATAAAGAAAAGTTGAATGAAGCGGCTACTATTATAAATAGTGCTAAAAAACCATTAATTGTTTGGGGTCAAGGTGTAATTCTTGGAGGCGCTGAAAAAGAGTTTAAAGCGTTTATTGAAAAAACAAATATCCCTTCAGCTTGTACAGGTTTAGGTCTTTCGGCTTTAGAAACATCCCATCCACTACATGTTGGAATGGTAGGAATGCACGGTAATTATGCGCCAAATGTATTAACAAATTCTTGTGATGTGTTAATTGCAATTGGGATGCGTTTTGATGATCGTGTAACAGGTAATTTAGCTACCTATGCAAAACAAGCAAAGGTTATTCATTTTGAAATTGATCCTGCTGAAGTTGATAAAAATGTAAAAACAGATGTGGCTGTAGTTGCAGATGTTAAAGAATCTCTAGTTGAAATTATGAAGCTTGTTGAAGAAACAGAGCATAAAGAATGGATGCAAGAGTTTAAAAAGTTATATGATATTGAGCATGAAACTGTAATTCACGATCAATTAAATCCTACCAAAGAAGGATTGACAATGGGTGAAGTTTTAGGAGGTATTAATAAAGAATCAAATGGTGATGCGGTTATAGTTTCAGACGTTGGTCAACATCAAATGTTTTCTTGGCGTTATGCCAATTTTAACAAAACTAGAAGTAATGTAACTTCAGGTGGATTAGGAACTATGGGATTTGGTTTGCCAGCTGCAATTGGAGCAAAAATGGGAGCGCCAAATCGTGAAGTTGTTGCAATTATTGGTGACGGAGGTTATCAAATGACTTGTAATGAGTTGGGTACAATTCTTCAAACAAAAGCTGCAGTTAAAATTGTAGTTTTGAACAATAGTTATTTAGGAATGGTTCGCCAATGGCAAGAATTATTTTTTGATAAGCGTTATGCTTCTACAGAAATGTTAAGTCCAGATTTAATTAAATTAGCCGGAGCTTATGACATTGAAGCAAAAAGAGTATCAAAACGTGAAGATTTAGATGCGGCAATTCAAACAATGATGGCTTCAAAAGAAGCGTACTTTTTGGAAGTTATTATTGAACAAGAAGACAATGTATTTCCAATGATACCAACAGGAGCAAGTGTTTCAGATATAAGACTAAGTTAAGATGGAAGAAATTAAAAACTATACAATTTCAGTATATACAGAAAACAATGTAGGGATATTAAACCGCCTTTCAGCAATATTTTTAAAGCGTCATATTAATATTGAAAGTATGACTGTTTCAAAATCTGAAATTGACGGTGTACACAGGTTTACGTTTGTTGTAAATATTAGTGGTACACAAGCACACAAAGTGGTTGGGCAATTAGAAAAACAAATAGAAGTAATACGTGCATTTTTTCATACAGAAGATGAAATTATTTACAATGAAACCGCATTGTTTAAAATTTCAACAGAACATTTGTATAATGAAGAAATTCAAGAAAGAATGAAATTTAGAAGAGCTCATATTATTGCAATAACAGAGCGTTACTTTGTAATTGAAGCCTCAGGTTTAAAAGAGGATATAGACAATATGTACGACAAATTAATGCCGTATGGATTGTTGCAATTTGTACGTTCAGGTCGTATTGCAATTACAAAGCCAAAAATGGCAATATCAGAATTATTAGCAGAATTTAATTAAACAGAATAAAGATAGAGAAATGGCAAATTATTTTAACACACTTTCATTAAGAGACAAATTAGATCAATTAGGAAGATGTAGATTTATGGATTCTTCAGAATTTGGAGAAGGTGTAGAAGCTTTAAAAGGGAAAAAAATTGTAATTGTTGGTTGTGGAGCTCAAGGTTTAAACCAAGGTTTAAATATGAGAGATTCTGGTTTAGATGTTTCATATACATTAAGACCAGCTGCAATTGCTGAAAAAAGACAATCATTTATAAATGCAACTGAAAATAATTTTGCAGTTGGAACATATGAAGAAATGATTCCTACAGCAGATTTATTAATCAACTTAACTCCAGATAAACAACACACAGCGGTTGTATCTGCAGTAATGCCTTTAATGAAAAAAGGAGCAACATTATCTTATTCTCACGGTTTTAATATTGTAGAAGAAGGTATGCAAGTTCGTGAAGATTTAACTGTGATTATGGTAGCACCAAAATCACCAGGATCTGAAGTTCGTGAAGAGTATAAAAGAGGATTTGGAGTACCAACATTAATTGCTGTACACCCAGAAAATGACCCTGAAGGAAAAGGATGGGATCAAGCAAAAGCATATGCAGTTGCAACTGGAGGACACACTGCTGGTGTATTAGAATCTTCATTTGTTGCTGAGGTAAAATCTGATTTAATGGGTGAGCAAACTATTCTTTGTGGTTTGTTACAAACAGGATCAATTTTATGTTTTGATAAAATGATTGCTGAAGGTGTTGATGCAGGTTATGCTTCAAAATTAATTCAGTACGGTTGGGAAACTATCACTGAAGCTTTAAAGCACGGTGGAATTACAAATATGATGGATCGTTTATCAAACCCAGCAAAAATTGCTGCGTTTAACGCTTCAGAAGAATTAAAAGATATTATGCGTCCATTATTCCAAAAACATATGGATGATATTATGGAAGGTGAGTTTTCTAAAACAATGATGGAAGACTGGGCAAATGATGATGTGAACTTATTAACTTGGAGAGCTGCTACTGGTGAAACTAATTTTGAAAAAACACCAGCTGGTGATGTTGAAATTTCTGAACAAGAATATTTTGATAACGGAGTTTTAATGGTTGCAATGGTAAAAGCAGGTGTAGAATTAGCTTTTGAAGCTATGACTGAGTCTGGAATTATTGATGAGTCTGCTTATTACGAATCATTACACGAAACACCATTAATTGCAAATACAATTGCTCGTAGAAAATTATACGAAATGAACAGTGTAATTTCTGATACTGCTGAGTATGGCTGTTATTTATTTGATCACGCTTGTAAGCCGTTAATTGAAGATTACGTTAAAAAAGCACCAAGTAATTATGTTGGAAGAGCTTTTAACGATGGTGGAAATGGTGTAGATAATAAAGAGTTAATTGAAGTAAATGATGCTATTAGAAATCACCCAGTTGAAGAAATTGGAGAGTTCTTAAGAGCTTCTATGACAGCAATGACAAAAATTGTTTAATCAATTTAAGCATATTTAAATTTTGAGTGAAACTATTAAAAATAGACTTTCATTAGAGAAAATTTATAAAGCTCAACAGAGCATTAAAGGAGTTGTGCAAACAACTCCTTTAGTTTTTATGAAAAATTTCTCCGAAGAATATCAAGCAAATATCTACTTTAAAAGAGAAGATGTTCAAGTAGTACGTTCTTATAAAATACGTGGTGCTTATAATAAAATTCAAGGGTTAAGCAAAGAAGAGCTTAAAAAAGGAATTGTTTGTGCAAGTGCCGGAAATCATGCGCAAGGTGTTGCATATGCTTGTAAAAAATTGGAGGTGTCTGCCGTAATTTTTATGCCGGTAACCACACCTCATCAAAAAATTGAACAAGTTAGAATGTTTGGAGGTGAGTTTGTAGAAGTACGCCTTTTTGGTGATAGTTTTGACGATAGTCAAAATGCTGCCGATGAATTTTGCAAAGCTAAAAATAGCACATTTGTACATCCGTTTGATGATTTAGATGTTATTGCAGGTCAAGGAACCATTGGTTTAGAAATTTTAAATGATGTTGATACGGCTGTAGATTATTTGTTTTTGCCAGTTGGTGGAGGCGGATTGGCTTCAGGAGTAGGAAGTGTTTTTAAAGAATTAAGTCCTTCAACCAAAATAATTGGTGTTGAGCCAAAAGGAGCTCCTTCATTAACAGTTTCCTTAGAAAAAGGAGCAAATACAACCTTAGATGAAATTGAAAAATTTGTTGATGGCGCTGCCGTTAAACGAATGGGAGATATCACTTTTAATTTTTGTAAAGAATTGTTAGATGGAACAGATACTATTTGTGAAGGTTTAACCTGTGCAACAATTTTAAAGGTGTACAATGAAAATGCATTGGTGGTTGAACCAGCAGGAGCACTATCTATTGCAGCTTTAGAACAACATAAAGAGCAAATTAAAGGTAAAACAATAGTTTGTATTGTAAGCGGTGGTAATAATGATATTACCCGAATGGAAGAAATGAAAGAACGTGCATTGCTTTATAGAGGTTTAAAGCACTATTTCATTATTAAGTTTCCACAGCGAGCAGGAGCGTTAAAAGAATTTGTGGTTGATGTTTTAGGTGAGACAGATGATATTGCATATTTTGAATACACGAAAAAAAATAATAGGGCTGAAGGTCCTGCAATTGTTGGAATTGAATTAAAGTCTAAAAAAGATTTTGACCCTTTAGTTGAGAGAATGAAACAAAAAGGATTTTTAGGAGAATATTTAAATGACAATCCTGAATTGTTTCAATTTTTAATTTAAGAAAAAGACAAGAATTTTGATGTTAATAATGGATAGCATATAGAGGTAAATTGTAAATTATTCAACAAAATGTATTTTGAAAGAATAATTTTTGTAATATTGTAGTAATGAAAACAAACAATTTACATACTACAATTGTACGCTTGTTCCCTCGCCGCCCCTTGCGGGCTTAAATATCTATTGAATTCGGTGCGTCCGTTTTCCCCTTTAAAAACATCAATAAATAAATTTTAATTAAAAAGTAATCAATGAAAGTTGTTATTGCTAATATGTCGCATATTAAATATGCTGAAATAATTTGTGAAACCATTCAAGAATCTGCAAAGGTTCGAGGTACCGGTATTGCTGAAAGAACTCCAGACTATATTGCAAAAAAAATAAGTACCGGAGATGCCGTTATTGCTATTGAAGATGATCAGTTTGCTGGTTTCTGTTATATAGAAACTTGGGACAATAAATCGTTTGTGGTAAATTCTGGTTTAATTGTGCATCCTAATTTTAGAAATCAAGGGTTAGCAAAAACAATTAAAAAGAAAATTTTTGAATACTCTCAAGAGAAATATCCAGAAGCTAAAATTTTTGGTATCACTACCGGACTGGCAGTGTTAAAAATTAATTACGAGTTAGGCTATCAGCCTGTAACTTTTTCTGAATTAACTACTGATGAGGCTTTTTGGGACGGTTGTAAAACCTGTAAAAATTATGATGTTTTAACAAGAACAGATCGTAAAATGTGTTTGTGTACAGGAATGTTATACAATCCTAAAAATAATAATAAAGCTGAGGAACGCAAATACGATTCTAAAGTATTAAGTAGATTAAAAAAAATTAAACAAGCATTATTTCTAAAGAAGAAAAAATAAGAAAATCATGGAAAAAGTTGTAGTTGCATATAGTGGAGGTTTAGACACATCATACTGTGTAAAATATTTACAAAACGAATTAAATTTAGAAGTTCATAGTGTTTTAGTTAATACGGGAGGTTTTTCAGAAGAAGAACTAAAAGTAGTTGAAGCTAAGGCGTATGATATGGGTGTAAAATCACATACAAACCAAAATATCTTAGATATTTATTATGATAAAGCCATAAAATATATGGTGTATGGTAACGTATTAAAAAACAATACATATCCTTTATCGGTAAGTGCTGAAAGAGTATTTCAAGCTATAGAAGTTGTAGAGTATGCTAAAAGTATAAATGCTAAATATATTGCACACGGTAGTACCGGTGCTGGAAACGATCAAGTGCGTTTTGATATGATTTTTCAAACTTTAGCTCCAAATATTGAAATTATTACACCAATTAGAGATTTAAAACTATCTAGGCAAGAAGAAATAGCATATTTAAAAAAGCACGGAGTAGATTATCCTTGGTCTAAAGCAAAATATTCTATTAATAAAGGAATTTGGGGAACAAGTGTTGGTGGTGTTGAAACCTTAACATCTCACCAAGCATTGCCTGAAAGCGCATACCCAAGTCAGTTAGAAAAAACTGAGCCTACAGATATTAAATTACATTTTGAAAAAGGACAATTGGTAGGAATGAATGATGAAATGGATTCTTCAGTAAATACTATTTTAAAGTTGGAAGCCATTGCTTCAAAATACGCAATTGGAAGAGATATTCATGTTGGAGATACTATTGTTGGTATTAAAGGTAGAGTTGGTTTTGAAGCTGCCGCAGCAACGGTAATTATTAAAGCACATCATTTATTAGAAAAGCATGTGCTTTCAAAATGGCAACAAAATATGAAAGAAGGTTTAGGAAGCACGTATGGAATGTTATTGCATGATGGTCAATATTTTGAGCCTGTAATGCGTGATATTGAAGCCTTTTTAACCAATTCTCAAAAAACAGTAACGGGTGAGGTTTTTGTAACGCTAAAGCCGTATCATTTTAGTTTAAATGGTGTTGAATCTAAACACGATTTAATGAAGTCTAAATTTGGAGAGTATGGTGAAGCTAACAAAGCTTGGAGTGCAGAAGATGCCAAAGGGTTTATTAAAATATTAGGAACAGCAAATAAAATTTATCACAGCGTAAACTCGTAAACATGATTAAAATAGGAATAGTTGGAGGAGCAGGATATACTGCAGGAGAATTGATTAGATTGTTGGTAAATCATTCGCAAGTTGAATTAGATTTTGTGTATAGTACTTCAAATGCTGGAAACTATATTTATCAAGTGCATCAAGATTTATTAGGAGCGTTAGATTTAAAATTTACAAGTGAAATAAATTATAATGTAGACGTGTTGTTTTTGTGTTTAGGTCACGGAAATTCTACGGCTTTTTTAGAAAAAAATAGCTTTTCAAATAACACTAAAATTATTGATTTAAGTAATGATTTTAGATTGAACAACGATATGGTTTTTCAAGGCAAAGAATTTATTTATGGTTTGCCGGAGTCAAATAAAGAAGCGATTGTAAAAGCAAATAATATTGCAAATCCTGGTTGTTTTGCAACAGCCATTCAATTGGCTTTATTGCCATTAGCTAAAGCAGGTTTGTTAAATAGTTCCATTCATATAAATGCAACTACGGGAGCAACCGGAGCTGGAGTTTCACCAGGAGCCACAACACATTTTGCTTGGAGAGATAATAATTTTTCAGTGTACAAAGCTTTTACACATCAACATTTAGGTGAAATTGGTGAAAGTTTAGTTTCGCTTCAAAATAATTTTAAAGAAGAATTATTCTTTATTCCAAATAGAGGAAATTTTAGCAGAGGAATTTTTGCTTCTATTTATTTGAAATTTGAAGGAAGTATTGAAAAAGCATACGAATTATTTGAAGATTATTATAAAGATGCGGTTTTTACACACGTTTCAAAATCTCCAATTAGTTTAAAGCAAGTTGTAAATACAAATAATTGTTTTTTGCATTTACAAAAACACGAAGGAATGTTATTAATAACTTCTGAAATAGACAACCTTTTAAAAGGAGCATCAGGACAAGCAATAGAAAATATGAATTTAATGTTTGGTTTAGATCAAACAGAAGGTTTAAAATTAAAAGCAACAGCATTTTAAATACATAAAAGAACGTAATCACAACTCAACTAAAAAAACACCATGAAAATAGCAGTAATAGGAACAGGAAATTTAGGGTATTCCATAGCCATGGGAATTTTAAGTCAAGAAAATTTCAAGCTTAAAAATTTGTACCTAACAAAAAGGAACTTAGATTCATTAAAAAATTGGGGTAAGTTACCAAATGTTAAAATATCAACAGATAATAAAAAAGCGGTTCGCTTTTCTGATGTTGTTATTATTGCTGTTCAACCAAAACAATTACAAGGCGTATTAGAGGAAATTAAAGGAACTTTAAATCCTAAAAGACATACAGTAATTTCAGTTGTAACAGGGCGTACAATTAGTGAAATTGAAGAGGTGATTGGAAGTGAATTCGCGGTGATTAGAAGTATGCCAAATACAGCTATTTCTGTGGGACAATCTATGACTTGTTTAAGTGGAAATGAGAAAGGAATGGGCAATGCTGAAATTGCAAAATCTATTTTTAGTTCTGTTGGAGAAACAATGTGTATTGATGAAAAATTAATGCAAGCGGCTACAGTGATTTGCGCAAGTGGAATTGCTTTTTGGATGCGTTTAATTAGAGCAACAACTCAAGGAGCAGTGCAGCTTGGTTTTGATGCTGAAGAGGCGCAAGAACTGTCTATGCAAACAGCGTTAGGTGCTGCTAGTTTATTAATAAAATCTAGAAGTCATCCAGAGCAAGAAATAGATAAAGTAACTACGCCAAGCGGGTGTACTATTGAAGGATTAAATGAAATGGAACACCAAGGATTAAGTTCGTCATTAATTAAAGGTTTAGTAACTTCTTTTGAGAAAATTAACCAAATATAAAATTGAATTATGGAATTATTTGATGTTTATCCGTTGTACAATGTTACACCTGTAAAAGCTAAAGGTGCTTATGTTTGGGACGATAAAGGAACAAAATATTTAGATTTGTATGGAGGTCACGGAGTGATTTCTATTGGGCATACACATCCTAAATATGTGAATGCATTAACCGCACAATTAAATAATATTGGGTTTTATTCTAACTCAATTCAAAATCCGTTGCAAAAAGAATTAGCTCAAAAATTGGGTGAAATTTCTTCTTGTGAGAATTACAATTTGTTTTTATGTAATTCAGGAGCTGAAGCCAATGAAAATGCTCTAAAATTGGCATCTTTTAAAACTGGTAAAAGCCGAATTATCTCTTTCGCTAATTCGTTTCACGGTCGTACTTCAGCGGCTGTTGCAGCTACCGATAATAAAAATATTAATGCTCCAATAAATTTACAGCAAGAGGTAACTTTTTTACCGTTGAATGAAATAGATTTGGTAATTCATGAAATAGGAAAAGGTGATGTTGCGGCTGTAATTATTGAAGGAATTCAAGGTGTTGGTGGTTTAGATGAAGGAACAACAGCTTTTTTTAAAGAAGTAGAAAAGGTATGTGGTAAAAACAATGTTTTTTTAATTTTAGATGAAATTCAAAGTGGTTACGGTAGAAGTGGTAAATTCTTTGCATTTCAACATCACGGTATTCAGCCAGATATTATTACTACTGCAAAAGGAATGGCAAATGGTTTTCCAATTGGAGCCGTTTTAATACAGGATAAGCACGAAGCTAAATACGGAATGTTGGGTACAACTTTTGGAGGAAATCATTTGGCGTGTACCGCAGGAATTTCTGTTTTAGATGTGCTTCAAGAAGAAAAGTTAATTGCTAATGCCAACGAAGTTTACCAGCATTTTTTACAAGAAATTGCCACTATTCCTCAAGTAAAAAAAATAAAGGGAAAAGGATTAATGTTAGGTGTTGAATTTGATTTTGAAGTTGGAGAATTAAGAAAAAAACTCATTTTTGACAAGCATATTTTTACAGGCGGTTCAAGCAATAAAAATTTGTTAAGAATATTACCTCCTTTAAACATTACAAAAGAAGAAATAAGTCAATTTATATCGGCTTTAAAAGAAGTTTTAAATTCATAAGTTATGATGCTTTCAATAAAACAACGAAATTCTATTCTATCAAGAATGGCTTCTTTAATTAAAGAAGAAAGTAGTGCTATTTTAGCAGCTAACAAAAAAGATTTAGAAGCTTATTCAGGCGGAGATATTGCAATGTTTGATCGTTTAAAAGTAGATGATGCTAAAATTGAAGGAATGATTGTTTCTTTGGAACAATTGGTTGCAGATTCTGACCCTTTAGGGAAAGAGTTGTATAATTTCACTCATGAAAATGGCATGAACATTGTAAATAAAACGGCTCCGTTTGGAACCATTTTAATTATTTATGAGTCTAGACCAGATGTTACGGTTGAAGCTGGTGGAATTGCCTTTAAATCTGGAAATAAAATATTGTTAAAAGGAGGCAAAGAATCTTTAAATTCAAACTTAAAGATTGTTGAACTTTGGCACAAAGCGTTGACTGAAAATGAAGTGTCAACTTCTTGGGTTGAATATTTAAATTATGATAGAGTTAAAACTCAAGCATTTTTAGAAAACCCAACACAAAAATTAGATTTAATTGTGCCGCGTGGAGGTGAAAAATTAATTGCTTTTGTAAAGCAACATGCGACGTGTCCTGTTATTGTGAGCGGAAGAGGGAATAACTTTGTGTATGTTGATAAAGAAGCCGATAAGGAATTGGCAATGAATATAATTATCAATGGAAAAACGGCTAAAATTTCGGCTTGTAATGCAGTAGATAAAGTTATTATAAATGAAAATTTACCAAATAAGGAAGCTTTTATTCAAGATTTAATTCAGCAATTGAATGAGTTTAAAGTTGAAATTTTAGGCGATGCACAATTATCAGAATTTGAAGGAGTTGCTGCTTTTGAGAATGAAGATATTTGGTTTGAAGAATTTTTAGATTACAAAATTGTGTTGGGAAGTGTAGTTTCATCAACAGAAGCAATTGAAAAAATTAATAAATACGGCGGAGGGCATTCAGCAGTGATTGTAACTAAAAGTAAAAAAGAAGCTGAATTCTTTATGGAATCGGTAGATTCTGCAGCTGTATATCAAAATGCATCCACTCGTTTTACTGATGGAGGTCAGTTTGGTTTAGGTGGTGAGTTGGCAATAAGTACAGATAAATTGCATCATAGAGGACCAATGGGATTACACCATTTGGTAACAAATAAATGGTACGTTTTTGGTAATGGGCAAATCAGATAAAAAAAGGATTTTATTAAAAATTGGTTCAAACGTTTTAACAAAAGAAACCAATCAAATTTCTAGAGGGAAATTAGAAGATATTGCACGTCAAATTGCTGCTTTAAAAGATACTTATGAGTTTATAATTGTTAGTTCTGGAGCTATTGCTGTGGCAAAACAATTTGTAGAATTAGAAAGTGATGGAAAACCAATAAATGTAAAACAAGCGTTGGCATCTATTGGGCAACCACATTTAATGCGTATTTTTCATGAAAATTTTTGGGAGCTAGGTTTGTTAACATCTCAATGTTTATTGTCGTACTCCGATTTTAAAAAGAGTGACTCTAAAAAAAATATAAAAAACACCATTAACGTATTAATTGAGAATAATTATATTCCTATTATAAACGAAAATGACACTGTTGCAACTGATGAAATTAAATTTGGAGATAATGATAAATTATCAGCGTTAACAGCTTCATTGTTAAAAGTTGATTTGTTAATAATTGCAACCAATACCAATGGAATTTATACTAAGAAGTCTATGGGTAGTGAGCATAACGAAACTATTAATGAAACTTCTAACATAGCAACTTTAAAAGAACAAATTCAAGCCTCAATTTCATTACATGGAACAGGAGGAATGGCAACAAAAATTGCCGCTGCTGAAATTGCACAAGATGCAAAAATTGAAACGTGGATTGTAAATGGTTTAAACGATAATTTTATTGTAGATGCTCTTTCAAATAAAACACAATTCACCAAAATAATTACAAAATAACAACACATGAAACATTACTTGAACATCAACAATTTAGATAACTTGCAAAACACAGTTCAAGAAGCAATTGAATTAAAAAAGGATGAACTGAAATTTAGTGAGCTAGGAAAAGGAAAAACCATTTGTTTACTGTTTTTTAATAATAGTTTGCGTACTCGCTTAAGTACTCAAAAAGCAGCTCAAAATTTAGGGTTAAATCCTATTGTTATGAATTTTGGAAGTGAAGGTTGGCAGTTGGAATATGAAGATGGAATTGTAATGAATAAAGACAAAGCTGAACATGTAAAAGAAGCAGCCAAAGTAATAGCGCAATATTGCGATATTGTTGCAATTAGAGCTTTTGCAAGTTTAACTGATAAAGAAAAAGACTTAGCTGAAGTTGTTTTAAACAATTTCAAAAAATATGCAGGAATTCCTGTAGTAAATATGGAAAGTGCTGTTGGTCATCCTTTGCAAGCTTTGGCTGACGCTATTTCAATGGAAGAAATAAAAGTGCCGCATAAACCTAAAGTGGTTTTAAGTTGGGCGCCGCATCCGAGAGCTTTGCCGCATGCTGTAGCAAATTCATTTGTTGAAATGATGCAATTACAAGATGCCGATTTTGTAATTACGCACCCTAAAGGTTATGAGTTAAATCCTGAAGTTACAAAAGATGCAACTATAGAGTATGATCAGAAAAAGGCTTTTGAAAGTGCCGATTTTGTGTATGTGAAAAACTGGAGTTCTTTTAATGACTACGGAAAAGTTGTTTGTACCGATGAAAAGTGGATGATTGATGCCGATAAAATGAGTGTGACAAATAATGGTAAATTTATGCATTGTTTGCCAGTACGTAGAAACGTTGTGGTTGCTGATGAGGTGATAGATTCTGAAAATTCAATTGTTATTGAGCAAGCAAATAATAGAACGTATGCAGCGCAAATTGTATTGAAAAAAATATTAGAAGATATATAATCTCATTTGTCATTCAGAATGAAGTGATAGCGAAATGAAGAATCTTATATCGTTAGTTGAGATATTTCGTTTTAGCTTAATATGACATAAAGAACAAATTTAAACAATGACTAAACAAACATTAAAAGTTGTAAAAATAGGGGGAAATGTAATCAATAACGAAGAAGCATTATTTTCCTTTTTAAAAGATTTTGCTGATTTAGATGGTCCAAAAATATTAGTGCACGGTGGCGGAAGAAAAGCAACTGAAGTATCTTCAGCAATGGGTTTAGAACCAAAAATGATTAATGGTAGAAGAGTTACAGATGAAGCTACGGTTGAGGTTGTTACTATGGTGTATGCTGGTTTATTAAATAAAAAAATTGTAGCTCAATTACAAAAAAATAACTGTAACGCGCTGGGATTGTCTGGTGCAGATGCTAATTGTATTTTAGCGCACAAGCGTATAGTAAAAGATGTTGATTATGGCTTTGCAGGAGATGTAGATGCTATAAATTCTGAAATTATTGATGTGCTGCTTCAAAATAATGTAACACCTGTTTTTTGTGCAATTACACATGATAAAAACGGACAATTATTAAATACAAATGCAGATACTATTGCTTCGGAAGTTGCTATTGGAATGAGTGAGTTATACAATACCGAATTAAATTTTGTATTTGAATTGAAAGGTGTATTGGAAAGTATTAACGATAAAGATTCTGTGATTACTGAAATTAATTCAGAGAAATATAAACAATTAATAGCGGCAGGAATTATTGCTGACGGAATGCTTCCTAAAATGCATAATTGTTTTAATGCACTTGAAGAAGGAGTGAGTAAAGTTAAAATTGGAGACGCTTCTTTAGTGAAAAAATCAACAAAATTATACACAACATTAAGTTTGTAAAAATGATAAAACAGTTGACAAAAGAAGCAATAGAGTTGCTTCAAAATTTAATTTCAAAGCAATCATTTTCAGGAGAAGAAGATGAAACGGCTTTATTAATTAAGCAATGGTTTACCAATCACAACATACCATTTGAAAGTAAAGTTCATAATGTTTGGGCAAAAAACAAATACTTTGATCCTTCTAAAAAAACCATATTATTAAACTCACATCATGATACGGTAAAACCAAATAAAGGCTATACACGAGATCCTTTGCTTCCTGAAATTATTGATGGGAAATTATATGGTTTGGGTAGTAATGATGCAGGTGGTTGCTTGGTTTCGTTATTGGCAACTTTTACGTATTTATATGATCGAAAAGATTTAAAATACAATTTTTTAATGGTAGCTTCGGCTGAAGAAGAAAATACAGGTCCAAATAGTTTGGTGAGTATTGTGCCAATTCTTCCAGAAATTGATTTTGCTATTGTAGGTGAGCCTACACTTATGAATTTAGCAATTTCAGAAAAAGGATTAATGGTATTAAATTGTGAAGCGAAAGGAACTTCGGGGCACGCTGCACACGGAAATGCTGACAATGCTATTTACAATGCTATTGAAGATATCAATTGGTTTCAAAATTATGAGTTTCCAAAGGAATCAGAAACCTTAGGGAAAGTAAGGATGACAGTAACTCAAATTGAAGCGGGAAGCCAACACAATGTAATTCCTTCAAGTTGTAAATATGTGGTTGATATTCGTGTGACTGATGCTTATACAAATCAAGAGGTTTTTGAAATAGTAGCTAAACATGTAAAGTCAGAAGTATGCCCGCGTTCTCAACGTTTAAATTCTTCTTCTATACCAAAAGACCACGAAGTTGTACAAGCTGGAATTAATTTAGGTAGAGAAACATACGGATCACCAACAATTTCTGATCAAGCTATATTAACTTGTCCGTCTTTAAAATTGGGGCCAGGTGAAAGTTTACGATCTCACACCGCAGATGAGTTTATTTATATTCGTGAAATTGAAGAGGGAATAGATTTATATATTAAAATATTAGAACAAATAATATAAGTAGTGGTCGCTGAGCGGAGTCGAAGTGGCATTATAAAAATGTTGTGTGGTTTCGACTCCGCTCAACCACCAAACTAAAAAAAATACAACAATATGAAACTTTGGGATAAAGGATTTTCAACAGATAAAAAAATAGATATTTTTACTGTTGGTAACGACAGAGAATTAGATTTAATTTTAGCAAAATACGATGTAATTGGAAATTTAGCACACGCTAAAATGTTACATAAAATAGGATTGCTTTCTGCTGAAGAAATTTCGGCTTTAGAAGTGGAGTTAAATGCTATTTTAAAAACAATTGAAGCAGGAGAATTTACTATTGAAGATTCTTTTGAAGATGTACATTCAAAGGTAGAATTTCTTTTAACTGAAAAACTTGGAGATACTGGTAAAAAAATTCATACAGCCCGATCAAGAAACGATCAGGTTTTAGTAGATGTACATTTGTATTTAAAAGATGCTTTGGTTGAAATTAACGACGGTGTTGATGAGTTATTTGATTTGTTAATTGATTTAGCTAAAAAGTACAAAGATGTTTTATTACCTGGTTATACGCATTTACAAGTGGCAATGCCATCATCTTTTGGAATGTGGTTTTCTGCATATGCTGAAACCTTGATAGATGATATTTACTTTTTAAAAGCGGCTTATAAGGTTGCAGATCAAAATCCGTTAGGTTCAGCGGCAGGTTATGGAAGTTCTTTTCCTATTGATAGAGATGAAACTACGGAATTATTAGGTTTTGATACGTTGAAATTTAATTCTGTAGCAGCTCAAATGGGGCGTGGAAAATTAGAGAAGTCAGTTTCTTTTGGGTTAAGTTCAGTAGCTGCAACCTTGTCTAAAATGAGTATGGATATTTGCTTGTATATGAGTCAGAATTTTAATTTTATTTCATTTCCAGATGAATTAACAACAGGTTCAAGTATTATGCCTCATAAAAAAAATCCAGATGTTTTTGAATTAATTAGAGGGAAATGCAACAAACTTCAGGCGTTACCAATGGAGTTTACTTTAATTTCAAACAACCTTACAAGCGGATATCATAGAGATTTACAATTGCTAAAAGAAGGTTTAATTCCTTCATTTTCAACATTAAAAGCTTGTTTGGAAATGTTAACGTATTCATTAAAAAACATTCAGGTAAAAACAGATATTGTAGAAGATGATAAATATTTGTATTTGTTTAGTGTTGAAGAAGTAAATAAGTTGGTTCAAAATGGTACACCGTTTAGAGATGCTTATAAAATTGTGGGTAAAGATATTAATGAAGGAAACTTCAATCCTGAAAAATCAGTAAATCACACGCACAAAGGAAGTGTTGGAAATTTATGTTTGGATGAGATTGTAGCAAAGAAAAATAGAGTTTAAAGTATAAAAAAAGGCAAATTTAAAATTTGCCTTTTTTTATAAGTTATTTTACTCACACGCATTCCAAATAACTTCATTTGGAGTTGGTGCGGTTATCATTATTTTTTCATTAGTAACTGGGTGAATAAACTCAATTTTACGAGCATGTAAATGAATACTCGCATCTTTATTACTTCTGTCAAAACCATACTTTAAATCGCCTTTAATTGGGCTTCCAATAGCTGATAATTGACAGCGAATTTGATGATGGCGACCAGTTTCTAAATCAACTTCTAATAAATGGTAGTTGTCTAGAGATTTTATAGTTTTGTAATGAAGAATGGCTTTTTTACTGTTTGTTATTTCAGAAGAATAAGAAGTTGATTTATTGTTTTTAGGGTTTTTTCTTAAAAAGCCTATAAGTGTATCACTATCTTTTTCAGGTTTATTTTTTACAACAGCCCAATACGTTTTATGCACTTTTTTATCTCTCAACATTTTATTAAAACGTTCTAAAGCTTTTGAGGTGCGAGCAAAAACAATTACACCTGTTGTTGGTCTATCTAACCTATGAACTACTCCTAAAAAAACATTTCCAGGTTTGTTGTATTTGTCTTTAATATATTCTTTAACAACATCACTTAAAGGTTTGTCTCCGGTTTTATCTCCTTGTACAATATCACCAGATTTTTTATTGACAATAATTAAGTGATTATCTTCAAATAAAACTTCTAAATCATTTTTGGTTGAAGCCATTTTAAGATTTTTCTAATTGATTATTTATTTGATCAATATAGTTAAGTAATTCTTTTTTTCCTGTAGAATTTGATGCTGAAGTAGTAAAATATTGTGGCATTTCTTCCCAAAGCGTACTTGTCATCTTTTTTGAATAAAATTGAATGTTTTTATTCAATTCATTTAATTTTAGTTTATCTACTTTGGTGAAAATAATGCAAAAAGGAATGCCGTTTTCTCCTAAAAACTCCATGAATTCTAAATCAATTTTTTGAGGTTCAAGGCGAGAATCAATCAAAACAAAAGTGCAAACTAATTGCTCTCTGTTCAAAAAATATTTTTTTATAAAGCTTTGAAACGTTTTTTTGATGCTTTTAGAAACTCTGGCATAACCATAACCTGGTAAATCAACTAAAAACCACTCGTTATTAATTTTAAAATGGTTAATTAGTTGTGTTTTTCCTGGTCTTCCAGAAGTTTTAGCCAATTTGTTTCTTTCGGTAATCATATTGATTAACGAAGATTTTCCAACATTAGATCTGCCAATAAAAGCGTATTCTGCAATACGATCTTTTGGGCATTTAGCCACGTCAGAATTACTGATTACAAAATTGGCAGTTTTAATTTTCATGACCTAAAGGTTGCGTTCTTTTAGCCAGTTTTCTAAAATTTCGTTGAATAATTCAGGATGTTCCATCATTGGTACATGTCCACATTTATCAACCCAAAATAAATCGGCATCAGGCATTAATTTTTCAAAATCTACTGCAACTTCAGGAGGTGTTACGGTGTCATTTTTACCCCAAATAATACACGTTGGAATGTCCATTTTTGGTAAATCTTTTGCCATATTGTGTCTAATAGCACTTTTGGCAATTGTCAATGTTTTTAAAACTTTACTTCGGTCGTTTACAGAAGCATACACTTCATCAATCATCTCTTTTGTAGCGATTTCAGGTTTGTAAAAAACAGCTTCGGTTTTTGTTTTAATATAATCGTAATCTCCTCTTTTTGGATAACTGTCTCCCATTGAGTTTTCGTACAATCCTGAACTTCCAGCTAACACAAGGCCGTCAACATTTTTTAAGTTCATTTTTGCAAAATACAATGCGATGTGACCACCCAAAGAATTCCCCAATAAAATGGCACTTTCAATATTTTTGAAAGTCATAAATTCCTTTAGATATTTTGATAAATTTCGAACGTTGGTTTTTAATATAGGTAGCGTATATATTGGTAGCTCGGGCATAATTACTCTATACCCTAGTTTTGAGAAATGGCCAAAAATACTTTCTAAATTACTTAGTCCGCCCATTAATCCATGGAGCAAAATTATAGGTTGCCCTTCACCTGCTTCCGTATAGCTAAATTTACCTTCTTTTATAAGCGTTAAACTCATTAAATACACATTTTTTATGTAAAGCAAAGGTAGTCTTTTTTTTGAAAATGACACTTATTTAAAATTCACTTCAAATTTATTTTTAAGAGCTTGATGGTCAAAATAATAGCTTAAAGTGGAAGTGAGGTGGTAAAAGTTATCAACAAAGTGGGTAAATGTGGAAAATTGTGGGAAAAAATTTATATTTTTGAATTCAGTCAGAATAGCTATGGTAAATTTAATTGGAACATACGAAGGGAAAGCAGATGCCAAAGGGAGGTTGGTGCTTTCAGCTGCGCTTAAAAAGCAGTTGCTTCCTGTGTTGCAAGATGGTTTTGTACTGAAACGCTCTGTGTTTCAGCCATGTTTGGAGTTGTATCCAATGTCTGAGTGGAATGTTTTAATGGGTCAAGTGAACAAGCTAAATAGGTTTGTTAAAAAGAATAATGACTTCATTAGAAGGTTTACTGCAGGTGTAAAAATTATTGAGTTAGATGCTTCAGGACGACTTTTAATTCCAAAAGATTTGCATGCTTTTGCTGGAATCACAAAAAATGTGGTGCTTTCGTCAGCTGTAAATATAATTGAAATTTGGGATAAGGATAATTATGAAAAAGCTATTGATGATGCTGCAAATGAATTTGCAGATTTAGCTGAAGAGGTGATGGGAACTATAAATAGCGATGAGAATGGAATATCATAATCCGGTGTTGTTAAATGAAAGTGTTGATGGTTTAAATATTAAACCTGATGGTGTGTATGTAGATGTTACTTTTGGGGGCGGTGGTCATTCAAGAGAAATTCTAAGTCGCTTAAATGAAAATGGGCGATTGTTTGCGTTTGATCAAGATGAGGATGCCCAAAGAAACAGTATTGATGATGAAAGATTTACGCTTATTCCTCAAAATTTTAGATTTATAAAAAGGTATTTGCGTTTTTACGGAGTTAAAAAAGTAGATGGAGTGTTGGCTGATTTAGGAGTTTCTTCTCATCAGTTTGATGAGGCTGATAGAGGTTTTTCAACGCGTTTTGATGCGGAGTTAGATATGAGGATGAATCAATCGGTTGGTTTGTCTGCGTTTGAGGTGGTGAATAATTATGATGAAGAACAGTTGAGTAATGTGTTGTTTCAGTATGGTGAGTTAAGAAACGCTAGAGCTATTGCTAAAAAAATTGTTGAAAAACGTTCAGAAGGAGTTATAAAAACAAGTTTTCAGTTAAAAGAAGTGTTAAGTCAATTTATTCCGAAGGCAAAAGAGCACAAAATATTAGCGCAAATTTTTCAAGGAATTAGAATTGAGGTAAATCAGGAAATAGATGTTTTAAAAGAGTTTTTATTGCAAATACCTGAAATATTAAATAGTGAAGGAAGATTGAGTGTTATTTCATATCATTCATTAGAAGATAGGTTGGTGAAGCGTTTTATTAGAGATGGAATGTTTGAAGGTCAGCCAGAAAAAGATTTTTTTGGAAATATTGAAGTTCCAATGAAAAAAGTAGGGAAATTAATTATTCCTAATTCAAAAGAAATAAAAGAAAATAACCGAGCAAGAAGCGCAAAGCTTCGAATTGCAACACTTTCGTAAATGGCAGGTATAAAAGATAGCATATTTAATGTGTTGAAAGGGAAGTTTCTAATTAGTGACGACTCTTTAAATAATTGGGGGTTTATCTCCTTTATTGTGCTGTTAATGTTGTTAATGATTGCAAGTGCGCATAGTTCAGATAAAAAAGTGATGCAAATTGCAAAGCTAAACAAAGAGGTGAAAGAGTTAAGAGCTCACTTTGTTGATTTACGTTCAATTTCAATGAAAATGAAATTAGAATCGTCCATACGAAAGAAAGTGGTTGAAATAGGTTTAGTGCCTAGCGAAACCCCTCCGCAAGTAATAAATGTAATTTCAAAAAAATAATCACCCTTGGCAGTAACTAAAAAAAACATACTAAATAGACTAAATTTTGTATTGCTTTTGGTCGTTGTGTTTTTCATAGCGATTGTTACGCAGTTGGTACGCATTCAATTTGTGCATGGTGATAAGTATAGAAGTATGTCTGAAGATTTAACTATAAAAACAGATACAATCTATGCGAATAAAGGAAGTGTGTTTTCTACAGATGGAAGTTTACTAGCTACATCTATGTCTCAATATGAAATCCGAATGGATTTGGTAACTGTTGATGGTGAGGTGTTTGAAAAAAATGTAAAAGGTTTGTCAAAAGAGTTGTCTAAAATGTTTGGAAATTCTGCCTCAACATGGGAAACAAAACTTAGAAGAGGGCGAAGTAGAAAAAGTAGATATCTTTTTATTGCTCGAAAAGTTGGGTACACAGATTATGTTAAAATTAAAAAGTTTCCAATTTTTAATTTAGGAGTGTATAAAGGTGGTTTTATAGCTGAGCAAACAACAGTGCGAGCACATCCTTTAGATAAAGTTGCAGAAAGAACTATTGGGTATGATGATTATAGAGGTGCTCCTGGGATTGAAGGTGCTTACAGAAGTTATTTAACAGGTATTAATGGTGTACGATTAAAGCAGAAGATTGCAAAAGGACAGTGGAAGCCTATTAATGATAATAATGAGAAAGAGCCTATTAATGGAAAAGATATAGTAACTACTATTGATGTGAATATTCAAGATATTGCGCATCATTCATTATTAAGACAGTTAGAGCATTACAAGGCAGAACACGGTTGTGTGGTGGTTATGGAAACTAAAACTGGTGAGGTAAAGGCAATTTCTAATTTAGGAAGAGGTAGAAACGGAAAGTATTACGAAAAGAGAAATTATGCTGTTTATGAGTCTCACGAGCCAGGGTCAGCTTTTAAAGTAATGGCAATGGTGGTGGCGTTGGAGTCTGGAAAAATTGATACAAGCACAGTAGTAGATACTGGTAACGGAAGGTACCGTTTGCATAAAAGATATATTAGTGATTCTAGACGAGGAGGTTACGGTAAAATTTCTGCAGCGCGCGCTTTAGAAGTTTCTTCAAATATTGCATTTGCAAGATTAATTGATGAGAATTTTGGAGAAAAGCCAGAAGAGTTTATAAATCCATTGTTACAAATGAATTTAAATGATAAGTTGGGATTGCCAATTAAAGGTGAAGGAGCGCCGTTAATACCAAGTCCAGGTCATAAAATATGGAGTCAAAATGCATTGCCATCTATTGCTTATGGTTATAATTTAAGTTTAACTCCGTTGCAAACCTTAACTTTTTACAATGCAATTGCGAATAATGGTGAAATGGTAAAGCCAAGATTTGTTAAGGAAATTCGTTCGTACGACAAGCACGTTGAGAAATTTGAAAAGGAAGTAATAAATCCACAAATATGCTCTCAGGAAACCATTAGTAAAGTGCAAGAAATTTTAAAAAATGTTGTAGAGCGCGGAACAGGAACAAGGCTGTATGATAAAAATTTCTCAATGGCCGGAAAAACTGGTACTGCACGAACTGAATATGGTAATTATCAAGAATGGGTGAAGGATAGAAAATATATTTCATCATTTACGGGGTATTTTCCTGCGGAAGACCCTAAATATTCCTGCATTGTGGTAATTCATAAGCCAGATAAATCTGTAGGATATTACGGGGCAGATGTTTCTGGTCCAGTTTTTAAAGATATTGCTCATAAAATATATACCTCAAATCATATTATAAATTCAATTGAGAATACCACGCCAGATTTTAGAAGTGTTCAAAAAAACTATAGCGCTTATAATACTATAGCTGATATTGAATTTAAGTCAATTCCTAATGTAAAAGGAATGGCAGCTATGGATGCTATTTCATTATTGGAAAATTTAGGGTTAAAAGTGAAGGTTGAAGGTAACGGAAAAGTTGCTGAACAATCTATGAATGAAGGTGAAAAGTTAGTAAAAGGATCAACTATTTTAATAAAATTAGTTTAATTGAAGTTAGTTAAAGACATATTGTACAAAGTAGCTGTTACTGCCGTAAACGGAAGTACAGATCGTTTTGTGAATGCAATTCAGTTTGATTCAAGAAGAGTTGAATTAGATGCATTGTTTGTGGCACAAAAAGGATTGGTTTTTGATGGACATCAATTTATTGATAAAGCTATTGAATTAGGTGCAACTATAATAGTATGCGAAGAATTCCCTGTTCAGTTTATAAATGAAGTTACTTATATAAAAGTTGAAGATGCTGATGAGGCTTTGGCAATTATGGCTGCTAATTTTTATAACAATCCATCTTCTAAATTAAAGTTAGTTGGTGTTACTGGTACCAATGGAAAAACAACCATTGTTACTTTGTTATATCAATTATTTCAAAAGGCAGGGTACAAAACAGGGTTGCTTTCAACTGTTCAAAATTTGGTAGATAAAAAAGTGTATAAAGCTACACATACAACTCCAAATTCATTATTGATCAATCAATATTTAAATGAAATGATTGAAGCTGGAGTTTCGTATTGTTTTATGGAGGTAAGTTCGCATGGAATTCATCAAAAAAGAACTGCAGGGTTGCAATTTGAAGGTGGTATTTATACCAATTTAACACACGATCATTTAGATTATCATAATACTTTTAAGGAGTACAGAGATGTAAAAAAATCCTTTTTTGATTCATTGCCAAAAACAGCTTTTGCCTTGGTAAATATGGATGATAAAAATGGAGTAATTATGCTTCAGAATACAAAGGCAAAACAATATTCATACGCTTTAAAAACAATGGCTGATTTTAAAGTGAGAGTGTTAGAAAACCAGTTTGATGGTTTGGTGTTGAACATAAATGGAAGTGAAATTTGGACTAAATTAATTGGTAGTTTTAATGCTTATAATTTGGCAGCTGTGTACGGTGTGGCAACCATTTTAGGATTAGAGCGTTTAGAGGCTCTAACTTTAATTAGTGAGTTGGAAAGTGTAAACGGAAGATTTCAACATTTTATTTCAAAAGATGGCGTAACTGCTATAATTGATTATGCACATACCCCTGACGCGTTAAAAAATGTGTTAGAAACAATTCAAAATATTAGAACAGGAAACGAAGAAATTATTACGGTTGTTGGTTGTGGAGGAAATAGAGATAAAGCAAAACGTCCTGTGATGGGGAAAATTGCTTCGCAATTAAGTACACAAGTCATTTTTACTTCAGACAACCCAAGAGATGAAGACCCTCAACAAATTTTAAACGAAATTGAAGTGGGTGTTGAGCCTCAAAATTTCAAAAAAACATTGTCAATTTTAGATCGTTCTCAAGCAATAAAAGCCGCTGCTAAATTAGCGCAAAAAGGAGATATAATTTTAATTGCAGGGAAAGGTCATGAAACATATCAAGAAGTGAAAGGAGAACGCACACATTTTGATGATTACGAAAAAATAAAAGAATTACTATAAGCTAAAGAACGTATATGTTATATTATTTATTTAATTATTTTGAAACTCATTACAGTATGCCAGGGGCAAGTTTGTTCCAGTATATTACATTTCGTTCTGCAATTGCGTTCATTTTTTCTTTGTTGATTTCTACAATTTATGGAAAACGAATAATTAGTTTTTTACAAAGAAAACAAGTTGGTGAATCTGTTCGTGATTTAGGATTAGTTGGTCAAGTAGAAAAAGCTGGTACACCTACAATGGGAGGTGTTATAATTATTTTGGCTACACTAATACCTGTGTTGTTATTTACAAAATTAGAGAATGTATATATCATAATTTTAATAGTTACCACCGTTTGGATGGGAATTATTGGATTTATGGATGATTATATTAAAATTTTCAAAAAAGATAAAGAAGGTTTAAAAGGTCGTTTTAAAGTACTTGGTCAGGTTACTTTAGGGATTTTTGTTGGTTCTATGCTTTATTTTCATCCAGGAGTTACAATGAAAGAAAAGCTTCCGCAAGGAGTTGAAGTGGTTTCAGAAAATGGAAGAGTTCAGCTTTTTGGTGATGAAGAAAAATCAACACAAACAACTATTCCTTTTTTAAAGGATAATGAGTTAGATTATGCGGCTGTACTTGATTTATTTGGAGATGGACTTAGAGATTATGCGTGGATTATTTTTATACCAATTGTAATTTTTATTATTACCGCCGTTTCAAACGGAGCAAATTTAACAGATGGAATTGATGGTTTAGCGGCAGGTTCTTCTGCAATAATTGTGCTTACTTTAGGAGTTTTTGCGTGGGTTTCAGGTAACATTATTTTTGCCAATTATTTAGATGTCATGTACATTCCAAATTCAGGTGAAATGACCATTTTTATTTCGGCATTTGTTGGTGCGTTAATTGGGTTTTTATGGTACAATACGTATCCAGCTCAAGTGTTTATGGGTGATACAGGTAGTTTAACAATTGGTGGAATTATTGCTGTGTTGGCTATTTCAGTGAGAAAAGAATTACTAATTCCAATTTTGGCAGGTATCTTTTTGGTAGAAAATTTATCAGTGATTTTACAGGTAAGCTATTTTAAATACACCAGAAAGAAATTTGGTGAAGGAAAACGCATATTTAAAATGTCTCCATTGCACCATCATTATCAAAAATCAGGCTATCATGAAAGTAAAATTGTAACCAGATTTTGGATTGTTGGAATTATGTTAGCGGTATTAACCATAGTAACTTTAAAGTTACGATAAATGAAAAAGTTAGTTGTACTAGGTGCAGGTGAAAGTGGTGTTGGAACAGCGATACTTGGTAAACAAAAAGGGTATAATGTTTTTGTTTCAGACAAAGGAGCAATTGCAAATAAATACAAACAAGTTCTTTTAAATAATGATATTTCTTTTGAAGAAGAAAAACATACAGTAGCTAAAATTGTTGATGCAACAGTTGTGATGAAAAGCCCTGGAATACCAGATACAATTCCTTTAGTAAAAGAATTAAAGGAAAAAGGTGTTTCGGTAATTTCTGAAATAGAATTTGCGTCTAAATTTTCAAAAAGTGTAGTTGTTGGTATTACCGGTTCAAACGGAAAAACCACCACTACAATGTTGGTAAATCACATTTTGAAAAAAGCCAATTTAAGTGTTGGAATGGGTGGGAATATTGGAGCTAGTTTTGCGCAACAAGTTGCAGAAAGCCATGTTGATATTCAGGTGTTAGAATTAAGTAGTTTTCAATTAGATGGTATTGAAGAATTTGCACCACATATTGCAATAATTACCAATATTACACCAGATCATTTAGATAGATACGATTATAAGTTTGAAAACTATATCGCGTCAAAATTTAGAATAACAAAAAATCAAACAGCAAACGATTTTTTAATTTATGATGCTGATGATGAAGTGATTGTGAATTGGTTAAAAAACAACCAAGTTAAAGCCACTTTATTGCCTTTTTCTTTGAAAGAAGAAGTTGAAAAAGGAGCATACATAAAAGATAATAATATACGAATTAAATATAATACAGACGAAAATATAATGAAGACTAAAACTTTAGCATTAAAAGGAAATCATAATACCAAAAACGCTATGGCTGCAGCTATGGCAGCAACCTTGTTAAAAGTAAGAAAGGAAACAATAAGGGAAAGTTTGGAAGATTTTGAGGGTGCTGCTCATAGATTGGAACCTGTGTTAAAAATTAATGGAGTTCAATATATAAACGATTCAAAAGCAACAAACGTAAACGCAACATATTACGCGTTAGATTGTATGCAATCTCCAACCGTATGGATTGTTGGTGGTGTAGATAAAGGAAATGATTATTTAGACTTAATGCCTTTAGTTAGAGAAAAGGTGAAAGCAATTATTTGTTTGGGTGTAGATAATCAAAAAATAATGCAAACTTTTCACAATGTAGTAGATTTAATTGTTGAAACTGCTGGAGCTGAAGAAGCTACAAAAGTTGCTTATAAAATTGCAGAAAAAGATGATACCGTATTATTGTCTCCTGCTTGTGCAAGTTTTGATTTGTTTGAAAACTATGAAGATAGAGGTAATAAATTTAAACAAGCTGTAAGAGAATTATAAATGAAACGTATCCTTAAAAATATTGAAGGTGATCGTGCTATTTGGGCTATTGTTACAATTTTAGCAATTTTGTCCTTTTTGCCGGTATACAGTGCAAGTACCAATTTGGTGTATGTAGCCAATAATGGTACCACTACCTATCATTTATTTAAGCATGCTTTTTTATTATTTTGTGGCTTTTTTATAATTTATGCGGTGCATAAAGTACCTTATAGATATTTTAGTGGAGGTTCCGTACTAGCGCTGCCTCTAGTTATTGTTTTGTTAATTTATACGTTGTCTCAGGGAACCACTATTGGAGGTGCAAATGCAAGTAGATGGATTCAAATACCAGTAATTGGTATTGGTTTTCAAACATCAACTTTGGCGGCATTGGTTTTAATGGTGTACGTTTCAAGGTATTTAGCTCGAAATAAAGAAAAAATTATATTATTTAAAGAAAGTATTTTACAATTATGGTTGCCTGTAGCGGTAACTTTAATGTTTATTTTACCAGCAAACTTTTCAACTACCGCCATTATTTTTTCAATGGTTTTATTACTTTGTTTTATTGGCGGATATCCATGGAAATATTTAGCATCTGTTGTGGGGATAGGTGTATTTGTGTTAACTCTGTTCGTGCTTTCTGCAAAAGCATTTCCAAATGCAATGCCGAATAGAGTTGATACCTGGATAAGTAGAATTGAAAATTATTCTGATAAAAACGGAAGTGAAGGCTATCAAGTTGAAAAAGCTAAAATAGCCATTGCAAGTGGAGGAATAAAGGGTAGAGGTCCGGGAAAAAGTATTCAAAAAAACTTTTTACCTCAATCGTCTTCCGATTTTATTTTTGCAATAGTGGTTGAAGAATTTGGACTTCTAGGTGCAGGAACTTTAATCTTTTTTTACCTCTTTTTGTTGATTCGAATTTTAATTGCAGCAAAAAAAGCAACAAGCATTTTTGCTACTTTATTGGTAATTGGTGTAGGCTTGCCAATTATTTTTAGAGCTATTATAAATATGGCTGTGGCTGTAAATCTGTTTCCTGTAACTGGGCAAACACTACCATTAATTAGTAGTGGAGGTACATCAATTTGGATGACCTGTATTGCAATAGGAATTATACTTAGTGTAACAGCAAACAATGAAAAGTCAACTAATGAAATTAGTGATGAAAACCCTTTAAATGTACTGCATGAAACAATCGGTTAATATCATATTAAGTGGAGGTGGAACAGGCGGACATATTTATCCGGCTATTTCTATTGCAAATGAATTGAAGGCAAAATATCCTAATGCAAATTTCTTGTTTGTAGGAGCGCAGGATAAAATGGAAATGGAAAAAGTTCCGCAGGCAGGTTACGCTATTGAAGGGTTGTGGATTTCAGGTTTGCAACGTGAATTGACTTTGAAAAATTTGTCGTTCCCGTTCAAGTTAATTAGTAGTTTGTGGAATGCACATAAAATTATTAAAAAATTTAAACCAAACGTAGTTATTGGTACGGGTGGTTTTGCTAGTGGTCCAACGTTGTATGCTGCAAGCAGAAAAGGAATTAAAACTTTAATTCAGGAGCAAAATTCATACCCGGGAATTACCAATAAATTATTGAGTAAAAAAGCAGATAAAATTTGTGTTGCTTATGATGGTTTAGATCGGTTTTTCCCTGCGAATAAAATTGTAAAATCTGGGAATCCTGTTCGTCAAGATTTATTAACTATAAATGATAAACGATCTGAAGCTATTGAGTTTTTTAAGCTAAATAAAACTAAGAAAACCTTAGTGATTATTGGTGGAAGTTTAGGAGCTAGAGCTGTAAATAACTTGGTTGAATCGCATATTAAGTGGTTGGTTGAGTTAGGAGTGCAGGTTATTTGGCAAACAGGTAAATTGTATTACGAAGAATTTAAAAAATACGATAAGCTAGTAGGTGTTCAAACATATGCATTTTTAAATAGAATGGATTTAACCTACGCAGCTGCCGATGTTCTAATTAGTAGAGCAGGAGCAAGTTCTATTTCAGAATTGTGTATTGTTGGAAAACCAGTGATTTTTATTCCATCACCAAATGTGGCTGAAGATCATCAAACTAAAAACGCCTTATCAGTTGTAAATAAAGATGCTGCATTATTGCTAAAAGAATCAGAAATAACAGTGTTTAAAACAATGTTTTCTGAACTGATTAAAGATGAAGAATTACAACAAAAGTTAAGCGAAAATATTAAGAAACTAGCTTTGCCAAATGCTACAAAAGATATTGTAAAAGAAATTGAAAAATTAATGATTAGTTAAGAAATTTGAATTTAAGTAATATACATAATGTTTATTTTATAGGTATCGGAGGAATCGGTATGAGCGCTATTGCAAGTTATTTTATTAGCAATGGAAAGCAAGTAGCTGGTTATGATAAAGTGCCAACTGACATAACAACATCTCTTGAAAATTTGGGTGTTCAAATTCATTTTGATGATGCTGTAGAGCTAATCAATTCCAATTTTAAAAACAATCAAAATACAATAGTAATTTATACGCCTGCGGTTCCTAAAAATCATGCTGAATTAAATTATTTTTTAGATCATAATTTTAAAGTATTGAAGCGCTCTGAGATTTTAGGTGAAATTACCAAAAATACTATTTGTTTGGCTGTAGCTGGTACACACGGAAAAACTACAACTTCAACAATTTTAGGGCATATTATGAAAGAAGCGCAAACAAATGCAACTTCTTTTTTAGGTGGAATTTCAGAAAATTATAATTCAAATTTAATTTTAGGCGGAAATGAAATTTCAGTAGTTGAAGCTGATGAATTTGACCGTTCATTTTTAAAACTATCTCCAAATATTGCTTGTATCACTTCAATGGATGCTGATCATTTGGATATTTATGGTAATTCAGCAGCGTTAGAGGAGTCGTTTAAAGCATTTGCAAATAAAGTTTCAGACACGTTATTTGTAAGAAAAGGATTGCCAATAAACGGAGTAACTTTTGGAATTGAAGAGCGAGCAGATTATAACGCTTCAAATATTAGAATTCAAGAAGGAACGTACATTTTTGATGTTGCTACACCTTCAGAAATAATAAAAGATATAGAACTTAATTTACCAGGAAAACATAATGTGCTAAATGCAGTGGCAGCTTTAGCAATGGCACATAGTTTTGGAGTTTCCTTAGCTAACATTGCTAAAGCTTTACTTTCTTTTAAAGGAATTAAAAGGCGTTTTTCTTATAAAATTAAGACAGATAATCTGGTGTTAATTGATGATTATGCGCATCATCCAACTGAAATAAATGCGGTAGTTGATTCGGTAAAAGAAATGTACCCATCAAAAAAAGTACTTGGTGTTTTTCAGCCACATTTATTTAGTAGAACAAACGATTTTATTGACGATTTTGCAAAGGCACTTTCAAGGTTTAATGAAGTGATTTTATTGGACATTTATCCGGCAAGAGAATTACCAATTGAAGGGGTAACTTCGGCTTGGTTATTGGGTAAAATTTCCGCCGAAAACAAGCAAATTTCAACCAAAGAAAATTTAGTTGAAAATATTTTGAAATCTAACGCTCAAATTATTGTTATGATTGGGGCAGGAGATATAGGAGAATTAGTGGTAAATGTTAAAAATATTTTGAGCGTTGAAAATTAATTGGAATTTCATAAAAGGCCCTGTTTTACTGGTGTCAGTAGCGTTTTTGGTTGGGTTTTCTCATGTGAAAAACAATGCCAAAACAGTGCGTGAAATTACCATAGAATTTGAAGAAGGAAACAGCCTTTTTATGGATTATGAGATGGTTAATAAATTGTTAATACAAAATGGAAAGACGGTTGTAAATGAGCCCAAAACTGTTATAGATTTACACAAACTAGAGTTGAATGTGCTATCGCACCCCATGGTAGAAAATGCTTCAGTTTTTTTAACGATTGATGGTTCGCTTAAAACAGTAGTAAAACAGCGAACACCTATTGCAAGAGTTATATCAAATTTAGATAGTTATTATATTGACAAACAGGCAAAAAAAATGCCTTTGTCTAAAAATTACTCGGCGAGAGTTATAGTAGTTTCTGGGGATATAAGTGAAGAGGATCATACGCAAATTCATACGTTGATTACAAAAATTTTGAAAGATGAATTTTTGAAAAAACAAATAATTGGAGCGCGTAAATTAGAAAATAATGAGTTTGTTTTAAGTACTCGCATTGGAGATCAAAAAATTGAAATTGGGAAAATTGATGATTTAGATCAAAAATTTAAGAACCTAAATTCATTTTTTAGTAAAACAATGGCAGACCAAACAATAGATAATTATTCGTTAATAAATTTAAAGTACAACAACCAAGTTGTGTGTAGTAAAAGGTAAGGTATGGAACACAATGATATTTCAGTAGGATTGGATATAGGAACAACAAAGATTGTTGCTATGATTGGACGCAGAAATGAATATGGTAAAATAGAAATACTTGGTATTGGAAAAGCCAAAAGTTTAGGTGTACATCGTGGTGTGGTAAATAATATTACACAAACCATTCAGTCTATTCAAATGGCGGTTGATGAAGCTATAGCAGTTTCAGGAATTAAAATTACAGATGCCGTAGTTGGTATTGCTGGGCAACATATTAGAAGTTTACAACACAGTGATTATATTACACGTGCAAATTCTGAACAGGTTATTGATGATGATGATTTAGACATGTTAGAAAAGCAAGTGCATAAATTGGTTATGCTTCCTGGTGAAGAAATAATTCATGTGCTTCCGCAAGAATTTAAAGTTGATGGTCAAGGAGAAATTACTGAGCCTGTTGGAATGTACGGAGGTAGATTAGAAGCTAATTTCCATGTAGTTGTCGGCCAGGTTTCTTCCATAAGAAATATTGGGCGTTGTATTAAAAGTGCTGGGTTAAATTTAGCTGAAATAACATTAGAACCATTAGCATCTGCAGAGGCTGTTTTAAGTGCTGAAGAAAAAGAAGCAGGTGTTGCTTTAATTGATATTGGAGGTGGAACAACAGATTTAGCTATTTTCAAAAATGGAATTATTCGTCACACAGCTGTAATTCCGTTTGGAGGAAATGTAATTACTGAAGATATTAAAGAAGGTTGTTCTATTATTGAAAAGCAAGCCGAATTGTTAAAAACAAGATTTGGATCTGCTTGGCCTGGTGAAAATAAAGACAATGAAATTGTATCAATTCCTGGTTTAAGAGGAAGAGATCCAAAAGAAATTACATTAAAAAATCTTTCAAAAATAATTAATGCACGTGTTGTTGAAATTATTGAGCAAGTATTTTTAGAAATAAAAAATTACGGCTACGAGGAATCAAAGAAAAAATTAATTGCCGGAATTGTGATTACAGGAGGAGGAGCCCAATTAAAACATTTGAAACAATTAGTTGAGTACATCACAGGAATGGATTCAAGAATTGGTTATCCTAATGAAAATTTAGCTGGTGATTCTGATGAGAGTTTATCAAGTCCGCAATACGCAACCGCAGTAGGTTTGTTAATGAACGGTTTAAAACAACTTGATAAGGAAAACGCAAAATTGGCAGAACAACCAAAATTAGAAGAAGAAGTTATTGAGCAGAATGAGCCTGAAATAGAAAAGGTTGAGGAAGAAGAAAAGGAGGAAGAACCAAAACCACCAAAGAAAACCTTATTTGAAAAATGGGGAGAAAAATTCAAAGAATTTTTAGATAACGCAGAGTAATAAAAAGTAAAGAAAAAGAATCAACATACCAAAATACATATTTATGAGCAGTTCAGATTTTAGCAACATTTCATTTGATTTACCAAAAAATCAGTCCAACGTAATAAAAGTCATCGGAGTAGGTGGTGGTGGTAGCAATGCTGTAAACCACATGTACTCACAAGGAATTAACGGAGTAGATTTTGTAATTTGTAATACTGATGCTCAGGCATTACATAATAGTCCTATTCCAACAAAAATTCAGTTAGGTGCTGATTTAACTGAAGGTTTAGGTGCTGGTGCTAATCCTGAAGTTGGTGCACAAGCAGCTGAAGAAAGTATTGAGGAAATTAGAGCTATGTTAGGTACACATTCTAAAATGGTATTTATTAATGTAGGAATGGGTGGAGGAACCGGAACCGGAGCTGCGCCAGTTATTGCAAGAGTAGCAAGAGAATTAGATTTGTTAACTATTGGTATTGTAACAATTCCTTTTACTTTTGAAGGTAAAATGCGTAATGATCAAGCTCAAAAAGGAATTGAGAAGTTACGTGAATATGTAGATTCTTTAGTAGTAATTAATAATAATAAATTAAGAGAAGTTTATGGAAACCTTGGCTTTAAAGCTGGTTTTTCTAAAGCAGATGAAGTGTTGTCAACAGCATCAAGAGGTATTGCTGAAGTTATAACACACCATTATACTCAAAATATAGATTTAAAAGATGCAAAAACAGTATTGTCAAATAGTGGTACAGCTATTATGGGATCTGCAACAGCATCAGGAACTAATAGATCTGAAGAAGCAATTTCAAAAGCGTTAGATTCTCCATTGTTAAATGATAATAAAATAACAGGAGCTAAAAACGTACTATTGTTAATTGTTTCTGGTTCTGAAGAAATAACAATTGACGAAATTGGAGAAATTAATGATTTCATTCAATCAGAAGCCAAGTCAAACGTAAATATAATTATGGGTGTTGGTGAAGATGAAGCATTAGGTGACTCAATCTCAGTAACTGTTGTGGCTACTGGTTTTACTAAAGATCAGCAGTACGAAATTTCAAATACAGACCCTAAAATTGTTAAACATATACTTGGAGAAGAGCAAGAAGCTACTTTTGATTTGACAGATAACAAAGGAGTTGAAGTAACAAGTAAATCGCCAACAAACCCTTTAAAAGAAGAGGCGGTGAAAGATGAAATAATTGTTCATGATTTAGGTGAAGAAGTTGAAGATGATTTCAAAATTATTCCAACAACTGAATTTATAAATAATTTAGATGTTATTTATGAGGAAGTTGCAGTAACATCACCTGAAGATTTTGTAATTACAGATGTTACACCTAAAGTTGAAGAGCCTAAGGTTGAGCCTGAAGAAGAAAATCAAATTTCATTTACATTTGATATGCCACTTTCAAAAGCACCTGAACCAGTTGCAAAAGAAGAAAAGATTGTTGAAAATTTGGAAGTTGAGCCTAGCTTAAAAATTAAAGAAATTGAAGTTGTAGATCATCAGGTAATTGAGCCTGAAGCAGCGCCAATAGAAGAGCCTGTAAAAAAGGTTGAAAAGGATGTGTATTTTAGCTTAGAAGATTATACTGAATTAGAAGATAATTTAGTGAATGCTAAACCAAAACCGGTTGCAAAAGTTGAGGTTGAAGAAGAGCCGTTAGATATGAATATTACACTTCGTTCAACAGAAGAAATTGATATTAATGAACAAGAAGTAGTTGATCATAAAGAAATTTCTCCATTAGATTTAACAATTTCTGAACTTCAAAAAAGAGCTTCAGAAAGAAGAGAGAAAATGAAGAAGTTCAATTATAATTTTAAGAACAATGTGAGTTCTAATATAGAAGAAATTGAAAAAGTTCCGGCCTATAAAAGAATGGGTGTAAACTTAGAAAATAATTCGCATTCATCAGAAACAAAGGCTTCTAGAACTACACTAGAAATTAATGATAATGATGATATTCAGTTTAGATCAAATAATTCATTTTTACACGATAACGTAGATTAAAAAATATTGCCCAAAGACGATTGCCCTTAGACTATTTTTCTAAGTTTAGACTCGAAAATCTTCTCTTGTTATTGAAGATTTTCGAGTTCTTTTTTTTTATATTCGCAGTATAAAATATGACAAGATGAGTTTACAAGCAGAAATAATGGTTAAAATGAAAGAAGCAATGAAATCTAAGGATGCCGTTGCGTTAGAGTCTTTAAGAGCTATAAAAGCTGAAATATTATTAGCTAATACTAAAAATGGAGGGTCAGAAGGTTTAAGTTCTGAAGATGAAATTAAATTACTTCAAAAATTGGTGAAGCAACGTAAAGATAGTGCTACTTTGTATATTGATCAAAATAGAAAAGATTTGGCTGAACCTGAGTTGGCTCAAGTTGAAATTATTGCTCAGTTTTTACCAGAACAAATGAGCGCAGATGAGTTGCAAAAAGTTGTAGCAGCTATTATTTCAACTACCGGAGCTACTTCTATGAAAGATATGGGGAAAGTAATGGGAATGGCTTCAAAACAATTGGCTGGTAAAGCTGATGGTAAGGCAATTTCTGCTGTAGTAAAAGAACTGTTAGGATAACATATTAGGCCTTGTGGCGCAACTGAATAGCGCACTGGATTTCGGCTCCAGCGGTTGCAGGTTTGAATCCTGCCAGGGTCACTAAATAGAACCTTCAACTTTTTAAGTTGGAGGTTTTTTATGTTAAAAGAAAAGTGCATAAAAAGTACTATTAGTTAACTACTTTAGTACTTTTAGTTGTTGTTTAACTTGTATTTTTATAAAATATAAAAGTTGTTTAAGTAGCTATTTTTTAGGGTTCTGTGAAAAGTGAGTTGCAGTTGTTTTTAAATATTATTAACTTCAAATTTATACAATTTAGCTTCTTTTAATAATTATCAGTTCCAAAAAAGGTTGGATAAAAATTAAAAATGTAATACATTAGAAAAATACAAAATCTAGAAAAATACAAATTAATGCGTCGTAGTTTTAACTTATTAATAGTTTTAATAGTTGTTTTTTCAAAAGGATTTTCACAAACCTCCAATTATCGATTTAGAAATTTAACCACTTCCAACGGACTTTCTCAAAGTTCTGTAATAGCCATTCATCAAGATCAACTAGGACAAATGTGGTTTGGAACTAGAGATGGTTTGAATAAATTTGATGGTACAAGTTTTGAAATATTTAGAAACAATCCAACTGATTCACTAACGTTAAGTAATAGTGATATTTTGGCAATTGAAGAAGATGCCTCAGGATTAATTTGGGTTGGTACTTATAACGGATTAAACAGCTACAATCCTGTTGAAAAGACATTCAAAAAATATTTTCACACAAATAATTCTACGTCTTTATGTAATAATACAATTTGGAGTATTAAAGAAATTAAAAATGAAATATGGATTGCTACTTCTAACGGAATTTCAATTTTTAATAAAACAACAGGTGTTTTTCTGAATGTATTTCATATCCCTTCAAACCCAAAAAGTTTACCAAGTAATTTTGTGCTAAAAATTATTGAAGTTGCTAATGGTGATATTTGGATAGCTACTTCTAAAGGTGTTTGTAAATTAGTTGAAAGAGATGGAGCAAATTTTGTTTTTAAAGAATATAAAACCAACTCTGGCGATTTAAATACTGAAATTTTTGTACAAGACATTTTAGAAGACGAAGCTCATAATTTATGGGTGGCTACAAAATCAAAAGGTTTACTAAAATACAATTCAAATACTGATGTTCTTGAGCTTTTTTCAACCAAAGAAAAATTAGATTCAGATGTAAGAACTTTGCATATGGATGTACATCATAATTTATGGATTGGCGGTTATAGCGGTGTTTATGTGTTGAAACAAAAAAACAGCAAGCAACCTAAAGTGGTAGCTATTAAAGATAAAAATATAACAAAAATAAAATCTATTTTTTCTGATGTAAAAGGATCAGTTTGGGTAGGAACCTATTATGGAGGTGTACATTTGTGGGATAAAACAAATGTTAATTTTACAAATTTAAATCAAAATTCTACCAATGCAGCATTGAGTTTTAATGTTGTAAGTGCTATGGTTACAGATGGTGAAAAAAATATTTATTTGGGAACCGAAGGAGGAGGAATTACGGTATTAAATACAAAAGAGAATAGTGCCGCTTACTTAAATATGGATAATGTATATGGTTTGCCTACAAACAGCATTAAATCTTTATTGTTTGATGATAAAGAAAATTTGTGGATTGGAACCATTGGACAAGGTTTGGTTGTTTATAATGTTAAGAAAGAAAAAGTTTTAGATGTTGCTTTAAGTGCAGAATTAAAAAGATTGTTAAAAGGTGTTGGTGTTTATGTAATTAAAAAAGATGGAAATACTATTTGGCTTGGTACTTTTGGAAATGGTTTAATAAAATATAATAGTAAATATAAATCTTTAGAGGTTTTTAAAAGTGATAAAGAGCATAAAATGTCGCTTACAAATAATAGAATTAGATCACTTTTAATTGATTCAAAAAAGCAAATATGGGTTGGTACTCAAAGTGGTTTAAATTTAATTTCTTCAAATAATGATACAATAAAACATTACTTTTTTAATTCTGAAGCATTTTCTGGAGATGATATTTTAACGCTCTTTGAAGATAGTAAAGGCGCAATTTGGTTAGGTGTTAAGGCAAAAGGCTTTTATAAGTTTAATGGTGTAAATTTTGAGCGAATTAGTATTGATAATGGCGAATTTGAGATAACTTCAATACATGCTATTGTTGAAGATGATTATGGCAGTTTGTGGTTAAGTTCAAATAATGGAATTGTTAAGTACAATACATTAACTTTTGAATCTACTATTTATAATGAAACAGATGGTTTAATAAGTAATGAGTTCAATAACAATGCGAGCTTAAAATTAAATGAGAATAATTTCTATTTTGGTGGGCCTGCTGGTGTTTCTTATTTTAACCCTAAAAATATTGTAGTTAACAAATACGCACCACAAGTAGTACTCACTAATTTTAAAATTCAAAATAAAATTGTTGAAGTGAGTCATGATAACAATGCTATTTTAACAAAAAACATTTCGTTTACAAAAAATGTTACTCTGGATTATAATATGGCTAATTTCAGCATTTCTTTTGCAATACCTAATTATGTAAATTCAGCAAATAACCAATACGCATATAGATTAGTAGGACTAGAGGATGAATGGATCTCAACAACAAATACCGAAGCAAATTATACAATTCAAACTCCCGGAACTTATACTTTTGAAGTAAAAGGCGCTAATAATAATGGTGTTTGGAATCAAACGCCAACAAAATTAAAAATAGTTGTGTTGCCAGCGCCTTGGAAAAGTTGGTGGGCATTTATGTTATATGCCATTTTATTAGCTTCTGTATTGTTTGGACTCTATTTATTTTTAAAGTCAAAACAAAAATTACAACATCAGTTAGAAATTGAACATCTCGAAAACGAACGTATTGAAAAGATCAATCAAGCTAAGCTGCAGTTTTTTACAAATATTTCACACGAATTTAGAACACCACTAACCTTAATTTTAGGTCCTTTACAACAATTATTGTTAAACTATAAAGGTTCCAATAAAATGCATAAAAAGTTGTTGGTAATTGAAAGTAGCGCTAATCATTTACTGCAACTTATTAATAGGTTAATGGATTTTAGAAAGCTTGAAAACAATCAATTTAAGCTATATTCAGCTCAAGGAAATATTGTGAAATTTTTAAAAGAAATATATTTTTCATTTAGTGAATATGCTAAAGATAGAGACTATACCTATACCTTTGAATGTTCTAATGAAACTATTTTAGTGTATTATGATAGAGCAAAATTAGAACGTGTATTTTACAATTTAATATCAAACGCATTTAGGTTTACGCCAAAAGGAGGCGAAATTAAATTAAAAGTCACCAATAATAATGAGCATATTTTTATTGCTGTAGAAGATAGTGGAGTTGGTATTGCAGAAGAATATAGAGATAAAATATTTGATCGTTTTTTTGAAATTGAAATTCATAACAATTTAAAAGAAGATTATAATAAAGGTACAGGAATTGGACTTTCAATTGCTAAAAACATTGTGTCATTGCACAAAGGCGCTATTAATGTAACAACTAATAACCCAAAAGGAACCATATTTGAAGTTGCTATTCCTTTAGGAAGAGCACATTTATTAGATGAAGAAATTTTAAATGATTTTAAAACAAGTGATGATTTAAGTCAATATATAACGCAATTAGAAACTTCTAAGGTTGAATTTGAAGATGATATTGATGATTTAGTAGTTGATGATAGCAAGCCTGTAGTATTAATTGTTGAAGATAATAAACCATTACGCTCATTTATTAAAAACTTACTAAAGCCAACATACAACACCCTGGAGGCTGAAAATGGAAAGGTAGGTTTAGAAAAAGCAATACAACATGTTCCTGATCTTATAATTAGTGATGTAATAATGCCTAAAATGGTTGGAACCGAAATGTGTTCAAAAATTAAAGAGAATTTAAAAACAAGTCACATTCCAATAATGCTATTAACGGCACGTTCTTCTTTAATTTATAAATTTGAAGGTTTAGAAAGCGGAGCAGATGCATATATTAGTAAACCTTTTAATGTAAAAGAGTTTAAATTAAAGGTAAAAAACATGCTTGAGGCTGTGCATCGTTTAAAAAGTAAGTTCTCTCAAGACACTAATTTATCTCCAAGTGAAATTACAGTTTCTTCTGTTGATGAAGAATTGTTAAAAAAAGCATTTAAAATTGTAGAAAACAATATTTCTAATGAACATTTTGATATTCCATTTTTTTGTGAAGAATTGGGAGTGAGCAGAACCATGTTGTTTACCAAAATAAAAGCTTGGACAAATTTTACACCAAATGACTTTATTCAAGAGATTAGAATGAAGAGAGCAGTGCAATTATTAGAACAAAATAAAATTAATATTTCTCAAATTAGTTATAAAGTTGGGTTTAAAAATCCGAAATACTTTAGTAAATGCTTTCAAAAAAAATATGGAGAAACACCTTCACAGTATCAACGCAAGTTTTCCAGTCAATTTTTAGATGAATAATAGCATTTTTATGCAATTTGAATTGAACATGCTTTTTTGGGATGTTTAGCTACCTTTTTTTGAACTTTTCCACACTAGAATTCCCTTACATTTGTTGACAAATTTGGTGTAAATCAAAAAAAATATAATTCAAGTAATTTGGGTGTCAAAAGTGATAAATAGGGTGATTTTGTTGGTCAATTAACAGATTTATATTGTATAATATCATTTTTCTGTCAAAATTCGCTAAAATTATTTCGTGTTAAGAAATAATTAACATACATTTGGCTCTATAAAATTGGATTACCAAATTGGTTTACCAAATATTTAAACTTAAATTAACTTAAATTGAATAACAAATGAAATTAAAAACCAGACTAAGTTTAATTGTGATATTGCTTGTCAGTATCTCATTATTCTCACAAGAAAAACATGAAATATCAGGGACCGTGTCTGATATCGCAAACAACCCTTTGCCGGGGGTAAATGTTATTGTAGCGAATACGTCAAGGGGAACAACCACCGACTTTGATGGAAATTTTCAACTGGAGGTTAGTACAGGTGAAGTTGTAGAATTTTCATCTTTAGGATATGTTGCTAAATCTATTACCGTTACAGATGCAACAACATTAACTATTGTATTAGAAGAAGATTCTGCACAATTAGACGAAGTTGTTGTAGTTGGATACGGAACTGTTAAGAAAAGTGATGTAACAGGATCTGTTTCTTCAATTAAAGCAGATGAATTAACAGCTTACCCAGTTCAAAATGCTGAACAAGCATTACAAGGACGTGCAGCCGGTGTTGTTGTTCAGTCTAACAATGGTGGTGAGCCAGGAGCTCCTATTAGTATTAAAATTAGAGGTAACACTTCTATTGGTGCAAGTAGTTCTCCTCTTATTGTTGTTGATGGTTTCGTAGGTGCTCAAATGCCTCAAGCTAATGACATTGCTTCTATGGAAGTTTTAAAAGATGCATCTGCAACAGCTATTTATGGTTCTAGAGGATCTAATGGTGTTGTAATGGTAACAACTAAAAAAGGTAAAAAAGGTAGAATCTCTGTAGAACTTAATACAACTTACGCTGTTCAAAATACTTCAAACAGCTTAGATTTATTAAGTGCTAGTGATTTTGTTGACTATCAAAATGAGATTAGATCTAATCAAGGAAATACAACTCCTTTCCCAGATGCTGGTTATGATACAGATTGGCAAGATTTAATTTACCAATCAGGTAGTACTCAACAACATCAAGTTTCTGTGTCAGGTGGTTCTGATAACATTAACTTCTATGCTTCAGGTACTTACTTTAAACAAGATGGTGTTATTGTAAACTCAGGTTTTGAAAAAGCAACATTCTTATCTAATATTGATACTCAGATTACTGATAAATTAAAATTCGGTATGAACCTTACAGGAAGTAGAGAAACTAAAGAAGGAGTAGCAACACAATCTACAGGTTCCAATGGAATTGGTGGTGGTGGAGATGATGTTATTTCTTTAGCAATGAGATTTGCTCCAGACCTTCCAGTTCAAAATGCTGACGGTAGCTATACTACACAAACAGCTGTTGGTGATCCAATTGATAACCCATACGCAGTAGCAACTTTAAGAACTGATGAAACAAAAACTGATGACTTTAGAGTAAATACTTATTTAAGTTATGATATTTTAGAAAACCTTACTTTTAAAACAACGTTTGGTTACAGTACAAGAAATAGAACTCAAGGACTTTATGTTCCTTCAACTTTAGTTGTTTCTGCAAGTGCAGTAGGAGGTAGAGCTAGTATCCAAAATTGGAAAAATACTACAGTGTTAAGTGAGAACTATTTAACATATACAAAAGAATTAGGAAATGGTAATTTAACTGTATTAGGAGGATACTCTTACCAAAAAGATGTGAATGAAATGTCATATGTTGCTGGTACTGGTTTAATCTCTGATAGCTTTATCTACTATGGTTTAGGAAGTTCAACAGGATTTTTACAACCAGATTCATCAATTACTACTAGAGAAGTTCAATCTGTATTTGGTAGAGTTAATTATGATTGGGCAGATAAATATTTAATTACAGCTACAGTAAGACGTGATGGTGCATCTAACTTTGCTGAAAATGAAAAATATGCAACTTTCCCTTCAGCTGCTTTAGGTTGGAAAGTTTCTAATGAAGATTTCTTAAAAGATAGTGAAACAATTAGCAACTTAAAATTAAGAGCTAGTTATGGTGTTACTGGTAACCCATCTATTGCTTCTTACCAATCTTTAGCTAGATTCGAAAGTCTTTATGCTTCTAGCAACGGTGAAACTGTATTAGCTGTTACACCTGACCAACCTGCTAACCCAGATTTAAAATGGGAATCTTCTTACCAAGCAAACTTTGGTGTAGATTTAGGATTATTTGATAGTGCAATTAGAGTTTCTTTAGACTATTATAACATTGATACAAAAGATTTAATTTTAGGAAACAACGGTACTCCTGAGTACTTTGGATTCTTAAATGATGAAATTTTAACAAACTTAGGTGAAATTAACAACTCAGGTTTTGAGGTAACTATTAACACAAGAAATATTTCAACTGATGATTTTTCTTGGACAACAAACTTCAATATTTCTAGAAATAAAAATGAAGTTGTTAGCTTAGTAAATGATAAAGATTTATTTTTCGATGGTACTCCAAGTTACTTTAGTTTAGATGACAGTACTATTTTAAGAGTAGGTGAAGAAATTGGTTTATTCTGGGGTTATGACTATGCAGGTGTATACCAAGGTGGAACTGCTCCTGATGGAACAGCAACTTTACCTGATGCTGTAGCTGGTGACCCATTATTTTACGATGTAGATGAAAGTGGTGATATTACTGAATCTGATAAAACTATCATTGGTAATCCAAATCCAGATTTCAACTGGGGTCTTAATAATGACTTTAGATACAAAAATTTTGATTTAAATATTTTCTTCCAAGGTTCATCAGGTGGTGAAATCTTCAATATGACAAACGTTCAGTTAGCAAACGGAGATTCAAATACTACTTATGACTATTATAACAATGCTTGGAGAGCTGGAAACACTGATACTGATGTTCCTCGTGTTGGAAATAACAGTTTTAGAGAAATTTCTTCTCGTTTTGTTGAAGACGGAAGTTATGTAAGATTAAAAAATATTGCTTTAGGATATAACTTACCTGGAGAAATTACTGAAAAATTAAAAATGCAAAATATTAGATTCTCTGTAAGTGCTCAAAACCTTCTTACAATTACTGATTATTCTGGTTTAGATCCTGAGGTTAATTATGAAGGAACTAGTCCTGATAGTAATATTTCAAGTAACACTCTTAGTGGTTACGATTTCGGAAATTATCCAACTGTAAAATCAGTAAACTTTAGTCTAAATATCAAATTTTAAAAAAAAAATAATAAAACATGAAAACATATAAATATATATTCTTATTGATAGGATTATCAATAATGGGATGTTCTGATTTGGTAGAAGAGCCGATTGGTGTATTATCGCCTGATGGATTCTTTCAGACCACAAATGATATTCAAACTGCCGTTGAAGGGGCTAAAACACACGCCATCAACGAGAAGTTTTGGGGTAGAAAATTATCTATTGCTTTGATGTTACGTTCAGATATGGTAAACCTACAATCTGATCAAACAAGAAGGGTAGAACATGATCAATTAACTACGTTAACTGATAATGGAATGATTAGTGAGTTTTGGTTAAAAACGTATCAAGGTATTGCAGCTGCAAACCTTGCTATTGAAGGAGCTGAGCAAGTAAATGTTGATGATGATATTAAAAACCCAGTAGTTGCGCAAGCATATTTTATTAGAGCGTTTTATTATTTTCATTTAGTAAGACAGTTTGGAGCAGTTCCTTATCTTGATGCTTCTGTAACAGATGCTGAGGCTTCTAGTTCTATTAGCAGAACTCCTGCTGATGAAGTATATGCTAACATTATTTCAGATTTAGAATTTGCTAAAACTTGGTTACCAAATACACAAGTATCTGCGGGTATACCTTCTAAAGCAGCAGCTAGTTCATACTTAGCATTGGTTTATTTAACAATGGCTGGTACAGATGATCAAGCAATGTTCCAAAAAGCTTATGATGAAGCTGTTGAGGTAATTAATACTTCAGCTTACGGATTAGATTTAGATGATAACTTCCAAAACTTATTCAACGCTACTGAGATTGACAATTCTCCTGAACCAATTTTCGCATTAGATTATAACAATGTTGAAGCATCAAACAATGCTTATGATCAAATCGCACCAATGACTGGTATTAGAGGTGATGATAGAAATGAAGGTGGTGGATGGTCTGTAGCTGTGCCTACAGAAGCAGTATACGCATCATTTGATCAAGATGATTATAGAACTCACGTAAGTTTTGAAGAAGAAGCTAATATTGGTGGTGTTTTTGTAACTTACGAAAACTTTACAATTAGTGGTCACCAACACGCAAGAAACACTCCTTACATTGCAAAATACACACGTTACCCAGGAGAATTTGCTCGTGGTAGTGCAAGAGCAACAAGTCATAATTACTCAATGATTCGTTTTGCTGAAGTATTATTAATTGCTGCTGAGGCTGGTGTTGAAATTGGTCAAACAGGTCCTGCTTTAATGTACTTAAATAGAGTTAGAGAGCGTGCTAGACTAGGTGGAGATTACAAAACTGGTGCTGATGTGCCTATGACATTTGCTCCAAGTGCTGTTCCAGCGGATCTTACTTCAATTACTGTTGAAGATGTATTAGAAGAGCGTAGAGTTGAATTAGCTTTCGAATGCAAAAGATGGTATGACATTGCAAGAAGAAGAATGGGGAACGAAGTATTTGGTGCTTCTGGATACGAAGGTCTTAAATCGAACTTTGATGAAAATGATTATTTAATGCCATTACCTGGTGATGAGTTAGAGAGAAATCCAAACTTACAACCAAACAATCCTGGTTACTAAATAAATGTTATATAGATATTAAATTAAATATCTAAAAATTATGAATTGGGTTTACAACTTTTTAAAAGTTGTAAACCCAATTTTTTTTTGCAATAATTTCATTTTGGAATGTATATGTAAACCAATAGCGTTTTATATATCCCATGAATTTATAGTTGTTTTTAGTAGTAATAATAAGGGTTTGTATTTTTGTATACCCTTTTTTGTATTTATAATTTTAATTTTCAATTTACTTTTGAACTATTAAAAGCAGTGTAAAAATATTTTTATAAAACACATATTTGAACATTGTAAATACATCATTTTTAAGTATTAATTTATGCATTCAAAACATTATTTTAAGGTATTTATTTTAGTTGTTGGACTTCTTGTTTCTTGTAATACCAAAGAGCAAAAAAAATCAAATCAATCAATAAAATTAGAACATAGGTATGAGAAGCTATTAAGTTATAAGGTAGACTCTTTAAGTTTTCCTAGAAGTATGTCTTTAAATCCTGAAAATGTTCATAAGGTGCCTTCTAAAGATTGGACAAGTGGATTTTTTCCGGGTAGTTTATGGCAAATTTATAAATTAACAGGAGATGAAAGATATAAAGAACGAGCTGCTGCTTGGACAGCTTTAGTAGAAAATCAAAAATACAATGATAAAACGCATGATATGGGTTTTAAAGTGTACTGTAGTTTTGGTGAAGGATTAAAAGTTGAAGATAACCAATTCTATAAAGATGTTATTGTTGAAAGTGCCAAAACCTTATGTACTCGATTTAATTCAAATGTTGGTTCAATTCGTTCTTGGGATTTTAATAGCGATATTTGGGAGTTTCCTGTTATTGTTGACAATATGTTGAACTTAGAGTTGTTGTTTGAAGCTACAAAAATTTCTGGTGATAGTACCTTTCATAAAATTGCTGAAACACATGCAAATACCACACTTAAAAATCATTTTAGAGCAGATAACAGCATTTATCACGTGGTAGTTTATGATACTATTTCTGGTGCTCCAAAAATGAAAGTTACACACCAAGGATTTAATGATGAATCTACTTGGGCACGTGGCCAAGGTTGGGGAATTTACGGGTATACAATGGCATATCGATACACTAAAAATCCTGCTTTTCTAAAGCAAGCTGAGGCAACTGCAAAATTTTATATGGAACATGAAAATTTACCTGAAGATGGGATACCATATTGGGATTTTAACGATCCTGCGATTCCAAATGCTCCTAGAGATGCATCAGCTGCAGCAGTTGTAACATCTGCTTTATATGAGTTGTATGGTTTTACGCAAAATAAGGTGTATTTATATTTTGCTAATAAAGTGCTAAACAATTTAAACTCTTCTAAATACCTGTTAGATGATACGGTAAACGGACCATTTATTTTAAATCATAGTACTGGGAATTGGCCAAAAAATGATGAAATAGATGAGCCAATTTCATATGCCGATTATTATTTTTTAGAAGCTCTATTAAGAAAAAAAGCACTTTAAATTATCATTGATCCTAAAATTATAGATATGAAATTTTCAACATCTAATTACTTTTATAAACTTGGTAAGTTATGTATCCTATTCCTTACAATTACTTTAAGTTCTTGCTCAAAAGAAACTGCCGAGCGAAGTAAAACAAATATTAACCAGAATTGGACCTATTTAGAAAACGATTCAGAAGAAATACCAAATACACAAACCAATGCTTGGCAAAGTATTAATTTACCACATTCATGGAATAGTACTGATGTAACAGACTTAGATCCGGGTTACCGAAGAAATGCAAGTTGGTACGCAAAATCTTTAGCTATTGATGAAGTTATTCCAAATCAACTTTACTTTTTGTATTTTGAAGGAGCCAATATTAACTCTAAAGTATACGTAAACGGTGAATTGGCAGGTAGCCATATTGGTGGTTATATTGGTTTTGAAATAGATATTACTAAATTTATTCAAACAGGATTTAATGAAATTTTAGTTCGTGTTGATAATGCATATGATCCAGAGGTAATTCCTTCCCCAAAAAGTGATTTCTTTATTTTTGGAGGAATAACAAGAGATGTTTTTTTAGTTACAAAACCAAAAACACATATTGAAAATATTCAAATTACCACACCAACTGTGTCAAATGAGCAAGCTTCCTTAAGTATTGTATCCACAGTAAAAAATATTGAAAATACAGCCAATTTATCTTTAAAAGCAAACTTGTTAAGTCCAAATGGAGACCAAGTTGCTACGCAGAGTGTTCCTGTTTCAGGAGCAATAACTACTATTTTATTTGAAGAAATTGTAAATCCTGAATTATGGGATACCACAAACCCAAACTTATATACTGTTCATGTGTATTTAGTTGAAAATAATACTGTAACAGATAAAGTTGAAGATAAAATTGGTTTTCGTTGGTTTGAATTTGTAAAAAATGGCCCTTTTTATTTAAACGGAAAGCGATTATTGTTGCGAGGTACACATAGACACGAGGAGCACGCAGGTGTTGGAGCCGCAATGAGCAATGAACAACATCGTGCGGATATGGAGCTAATTAAAGAAATGGGGACTAATTTTGTTCGTTTAGCACATTATCCTCAAGATCCAGAAGTGTATAAAGCTTGTGACGAGTTAGGAATATTGGTATGGGATGAGTTGCCTTGGTGCCGCGGAGGTATAGGAAATGAAACTTGGAAAACCAATACTAAAAATATGTTAGGTGAAATAATAACTCAAAATTACAATCACCCAAGTATTATTATTTGGTCTTTAGGGAATGAAATTTATTGGTTGCCAGATTTTGAAGGAGGCGATGATACTGCAAAAATAAATACTTTTTTAACAGAGTTAAATGAGCTTTCGCACCAATTAGATCCAACACGTAAAACGGCAATTAGAAAATATTATGAAGGTTCACATATTGTTGATGTTTTTTCTCCTTCAATTTGGTCTGGTTGGTATTCAGGAAGTTATAAGAGTTACCAAAAAGCAATTGATTTATACAAAAAAGAATACAATCATTTTTTACATGCAGAATACGGTGGTTCTAGTCACGTTGGGCGTCATTCAGAAAATCCTATCACTGGTGAAGGTTTAATTAAAGCCGAAGGTTGGGAAGAAGCTATAGTACAAACAAAAGTGGCTAACATTGCACAAATAGGAGATTGGAGCGAAAATTATATTGTTGATTTATTTGATTGGCATTTAAGAATTTCAGAAACTGACCCTACTTTTATTGGAAATATTCAATGGGCGTTTAAAGATTTTGGAACACCTTTACGTCCAGAAAATGACATTCCTTATATGAACCAAAAAGGATTGGTAGACCGTAATGGAAATCCGAAAGATGCTTTTTACGTATTTAAAAGTTACTGGAGTAATGTGCCGTTTACATACATAGAGTCACATACTTGGACAGAACGTCAAGGACCAAAAAACAAGGCAAGAAAAATAAGTGTGTATAGTAACTGTGATAAAGTTGCTTTTTATCACAATGATCAACTTTTAGGTGAAAAAGAACGCGATATTACTAAGTTTCCTGCATCTGGTTTAACTTGGAATGTGAATTTTACTGAAGGTGAAAATAAGTTGGTTGCTGTTGGTTTGCCTAATGAAGAAACTAAAGTTTCAGATACATTGCATGTAAATTACCGTTTTCAAAAAAATGGAACTGCTAAAGGCCTAAACCTATCATATGCTAAATTAGAAAATGGAAATTATTTGGTTACAGCAACTGCTGTAGATAATGAAGGTTTACGCTGTTTAGATTATGAAGAACGTGTGTATTTTCAATGTTTATCTGGTGGAAAAACAATGAAAAGTCAAGGAACTCCAACAGGATCAGAATCTATAAAAATGTCAAATGGAAAGGCGAGTATTGAAGTAGTTCCAAGTAATGCACAACAAATAGAAGTAATGGTTTTAAATCAAAGTTTTAAAGGAACCTATGTAACTATTAAAAATGACTTATAAATAATTGAATTAGATTGTTAAATGTGTTTTGATTTTAGAAGGGAGTTCGTTTTGTAAAAAATGGCTTCCTTCTTTAAGTTTAAAATCAACATTTAAATAATAAATACTGATTTTTGCAAACAACATTTAAAGCGAATTATATTTTTTTGAATCAATATAATGCCATTTCTCTTGTTGGCTAAACTCTAAATTTTCTTTAGTAATTATTTCAAGTGGAGAATAAACTTTTTGTTGAGGAATTTTGTTTTGAATTAAGTAATCCGTCAGTATTTTAACTGATTTTAAGCCTTGATTGAATGATTTTTGAGAAATTAAAAATGTAATCTTATCATTTTTTAAAAACGTAACATTTTGTTGTGTGGTGTCAAAACCAATCAAACTTAATTCTTTTAATTTTTCTGAATCTATACAACTTGAAATTGTTGAGATTCTACTCGATGGAACCAAAACTCCTGATATATTTTTATGAGTTTCAAACACTTGTTTTAGTTGCTGTTTTACTTGCTCTAAATTATTTAAATCTTCAAAATTTAATGAAACAGATTCAAAAGGAATATTATTCTTGTTAAAATAAGAATAAAACCCTTGTACTCTTCCTTCTATAACATTGTTATTGTGTAGTTTAGATTCAATATCAGTGATTAAATATGTTGCTTTTTTTTCAGTGCATAAATGCATTAATTTCCCTGATAAATAACCTCCTTTATAAGAATCTTGACCAATAAAAGAAAGGTTGTTAAATCCTTGCATTTCAATATTTAAGAAAATATAAGGAATCTTTTTTTTATCTAATTCGGCAACCATTATTTTAGTTTCATTTAAAAATAATGGTGTAAGTATTACAGCTTCAGGATTGCTATCAATTAATTTTTGAAAACTTTCTAAATAAGATACTTTGTTTAACTGATTAAAAGTGAATTTTTTTACTTCAACACCAAAACTAATAACTTCTTCAGCGCCTTTTGAAATTCCTAATGAAGGTGATTCCCAAAATAAATTATCTACATCAAAATCAGGAATTAAAACAGAGATGTTGTACTTTTTTTTCATTGCCAATGATCGGGCAATATTGTTAATTTTAAAGTTTTCAGCTGTTAAAATTTTTTGAACTTTTTCTCTCGTTTTCTTTGAAACACCTTCTCTATTATGAATAACTCTATCAACTGTCCCAACTGAAACATTCGCAATCTCCGCAATTTCTTTAATTGTTATCATAATTTTCTTAAAATCAAGGCAAATATTAAAAATTTATATGAATTAAAAAGAGAATTTATAAAATAATTTCAAAAAATGTGTGCGCACACAAAAAATATTTATTAGATTTGTGTGCGCACACGAAATAAATGTTTCTTTATTAAAAGTGCGAGATAGTTAACTTAAAAAAAGCTTGTTAATAAAATATAAGCTAGTATTAAAATAGACAGGATAGATCAGTACAATGTATTGAAGATAATTTTTATAAAAAACAAATTAATAAATGAGTAAAGTTATTGTATTAACAGGAGCAGGAGGTGTTTTGTGTAGCACTTTGGCAAAAGCATTGGCAAAAGAAGGTCACAAAATTGCCGTTTTAGATTTAAGAATTGAAGCAGCAATTAAAGTTGCCGATGAAATTAATGCAGATGGTGGAGTAGCTATTGGAGTTGAAGCTAATGTTTTAGAAAAAGATTCATTAGTGGCAGCTAAATTAGTAATAAATGAAAAATTAGGTGCTTGTGATATTTTAGTGAATGGTGCTGGTGGAAATCACCCATTAGGAACAACATCTAACCCTTTTTTAGAAGTAGCCGATTTAGAAAATACTACCGAAGGTTTTAAGACTTTTTTCGATTTAGATCCAAATGGAATTGAATTTACATTTAACTTAAATTTTATTGGTACGTTATTGCCAACACAAGTTTTTGCTACAGATATGGTGGGTAAAAAAGGATGTAGTGTTCTAAATATTTCATCAATGAATGCTTTTACGCCTTTAACAAAAATACCTGCATATAGTGGTGCAAAAGCTGCGGTTTCAAATTTCACACAATGGTTGGCAGTTCATTTTTCAAAAGTTGGTATTAGAGTAAACGCTTTGGCACCTGGATTTTTTCTGACAGATCAAAATCGTACTTTGTTAACCAATGCTGATGGAAGTTTGACGCCAAGAGGAAATACAATTATTGAGCAAACTCCAATGGGAAGATATGGTGAACCTGAAGATTTAATTAGCACAACTTTATGGTTATGTGATGATGCTTCGTCTTTTGTAACCGGTGTTGTTGTGCCAATTGATGGTGGATTTAGTGCTTTTAGTGGTGTATAATAAAATTTAAAATTATGGAACAAACTTGGCGTTGGTACGGGCCAAATGATCCCGTACAATTATCAGATATTAAGCAAGCAGGAGCAACTGGTGTTGTGTCAGCTTTACATCATATTCCAAATGGAGAACTTTGGACTGTTGATGAAATTAACAAGAGAAAAAAAACAATTGAAGATGCAGGTCTTACTTGGAGCGTTGTAGAAAGTATTCCTGTGCACGAAAATATAAAAACAAGATCTGGAAACTTTGAATTGTATATTGAACGATACAAAGAAAGTATACAAAACTTAGCAGCTTGTGGAATTAACATTGTTTGTTACAATTTTATGCCAGTATTAGACTGGACAAGAACAGATTTAGGCTATAAAGTAGAAGATGGTTCTAAAGCATTACGCTTTGATATGATTGCTTTTGCTGCATTTGAAATGTTTTTATTGAAAAGACCTGGCGCAGAAGCTAATTATTCTGAAGCCCAGCAAAAAGCTGCTAACGCATATGTTGAAAGTCTTTCAGAAGAAGAAAAAACAAAATTAGTAAACAATATTATTGCAGGTTTACCTGGTGCAGAAGAAGGGTATACATTAGAGCAATTTCAGCAAATATTAGATACTTATAAAGATATTGATGCTGATAAATTAAGAACAAATTTAGTTGAATTTTTAAAAGAAATTATACCTGTAGCTGCACAAAATGAAGTACTAATGTGTATTCATCCTGACGATCCTCCAATGCCAATTTTAGGATTACCAAGAGTTGTAAGTACTGAAGCAGATTATGCGTATTTGTTTGAACAAGTACCAAATAGAGCTAACGGAATTACATTTTGTACAGGTTCTTTAGGTGTTAGAGCTGATAATAATTTGGTTCAAATATTTAAAAGGTTTGCTAATAGAGTTCACTTTTTACATTTAAGAAGTACTCAAAGAGATGCCGAAGGAAACTTTTTTGAAGCCAATCACCTAGAAGGAAATGTTGATATGTACAGTATTGTAAAAGAAGTTGTTTTGGAAGAACGACGAAGAACAAATGCAAAAATGTTAGATGCTCAAATTCCAATGCGACCAGATCACGGACATCAAATGTTAGATGATTTACGTAAAAAAACAAATCCGGGTTATTCAGGTATTGGAAGGTTAAGAGGTTTAGCAGAACTACGAGGCTTAGAGTTTGGAATAGCTAAAAGCATCTAAGTAAAGATTGAAAAAATCATTTTAAAATATATTAAAAACATTAATTATGTCTACAACATACGAATCACGTTACGCATCAAGTCCGGCTGCAGTAAAGCAGTATAACACGCAACAATTAAGAGATGAGTTTTTAATTGATAATTTAATGGAAACAGGTAAAATTACTCTTACCTATTCTCATTACGACAGATATATTGCAGGTTCTGCAGTGCCAGTTGAACCATTAAAGTTAGAAACCATTGATCCTTTAAAATCTGATTATTTTTTGGAAAGAAGAGAGATTGGAATTATCAATGTTGGAGGAGAAGGATCTATTGAAGTAGACGGAGAAGTTTACGAATTAGGCTTTAAAGATGCGTTATATATTGGAAGTGGAAAAAAAGAAGTTGTTTTTAAAAGTAACGATGCAAGTACTCCTGCAAAGTATTATATAAATGCAGCACCAGCGCATCAAAGTTTTTCAACGGTAAAAGTAAGTAAAGCAGAAGCTAATAAAATTGAATTAGGTTCTTTAGAAACTGCAAATCACCGTACAGTAAATCAAATGATTATTGGAGGTATTGTTACAACTTGTCAGTTACAAATGGGAATGACCGAGTTAAAAACTGGAAGTGTTTGGAATACCATGCCAGCACACGTTCACGATCGTAGAATGGAAGTTTATTTTTATATGGATATTCCTGAAAGTCAAGCAGTTTGTCATTTTATGGGAGAGCCAAATGAAACACGTCATATTTGGATGAATAACCATCAAGCGGTTATTTCACCACCTTGGTCAATTCACTGTGGATCAGGAACATCAAATTACACATTTATATGGGGAATGGCTGGTGAAAACTTAGATTATAATGATATGGATGTTGCAGAAATAACAGCGTTAAGATAAAAAGTTATGAGTAGTTCATTATTTAATATTAAAGGAAAAATAGCACTTGTAACAGGGAGCACACACGGATTAGGAATGGCTATGGCTAAAGGTTTAGGTTTAGCAGGTGCTACTATTGTTGTGAACGGAAATTCTTCACAAGAAAAGATTGATATTGCAGTTGCAGCTTATAAAAAGGAAGGTATTACAGCTTACGGATACAAATTTAATGTATCTAATGAGCAAGAAGTAATTTCGGCCATCCAAAAAATAGAACAAGAAGTTGGAAATATAGATATTTTAATCAATAATGCTGGAATTATTAAGCGTACTCCGTTATTAGAAATGGAAGTTGCTGATTTTAAAGAGGTTATTGATATTGATTTGGTAAGTCCGTTTATTGTGTCAAAGCACGTAGTAAAAGGAATGGTTGCCAGAAGAGAAGGTAAAGTAATCAATATTTGTTCTATGATGAGTGAATTAGGAAGAAATGGTGTTGGTGCTTATGCTGCCGCCAAAGGAGGTCTAAAAATGTTAACTCAAAATATGGCTACAGAATGGGCTAAACACAATATTCAAGTGAATGGAATTGGTCCAGGTTACTTTGCAACGTCTCAAACGGCACCAATTAGAGTAGATGGTCATCCGTTTAATGAGTTTATTGTGAACAGAACTCCTGCTGCAAAATGGGGAGATCCAGATGATTTGGCCGGAGCAGCAATATTTTTAGCTTCAAAAGCAAGTGATTTTGTAAATGGGCAAGTGGTGTATGTTGACGGAGGTATTTTGGCTACTATAGGCAAACCTTCAAACGAAAATTAATATGAGAAATTTAATCATCATTTTAATTTTAAGTGTTTTTATTGGTTGTGCAGAGCAATCTTCAGAAACTAAAATAATTGTATTAAAAAATACTTTAGAAATTCCTCGTTTAAATGAAACTGTTGAAATTTCTAAATCTTCATTGGGCTTTTCTAAAGAAGAAAGTTTTGAATTGTATGGTGTTAAAAATATGGAAAACAACACGTTTTTAACCACTCAATTTATTGATGAAGATGCAGATGGAAATGTGGATGTTTTGTTATTTCAACCAATGTTGAAAGCAAATTCTGAAGCAGAATTTCAAATTGTAAAATTAGAACAAGCTGAGGAAGAGAAATCAGTAGCTATTTGCTATTCAAGATTTGTGCCTGAAAGAACAGATGATTATGCCTGGGAAAATAATAAAGTAGGTTTTAGAACTTTTGGTCCTACAGCTCAAAAAATGATTGAAGAGAATGTAAAAGGAGGAACTTTAACTAGTGGTATTGATGCTTGGTTAAAAAAAGTAGAGTATCCAATTATTAATAAATGGTATCAAAAGGCTACAAATGGTGAAGGTACGTATCATGAAGATACTGGTGAAGGTTTAGATAATTTTCACGTTGGAATAAGTAGAGGAGTTGGAGGCGTAGCCGTAAAAGTTGATACTTCGTATTATTTTTCTAAAAACTTTAGTGCTTGGAAAACAATAAGTACTGGTCCAATTAGAACAAGCTTTATACTTACGTATAAAAATTGGGATGCAGCAGGAAATGTAATTTCAGAAGAAAAGCACATCTCATTAGATTATGGAAGTAATTTGTCAAAATTCGAAATTTCAATAACAGGCACAAACCAAATAGCCACAGGTTTAACCTTGCACGAAAACGATGGTGAAGCTACTGTAAATAAAAACGAAGGTTGGCTAAGTTATTGGCAACCTCATGGTGATTCAGAACTTGGAACCGGAATTGTAGCTCCAAAAGAGTTGTTCGTTGGTTCAGAAAATTATGTAACCAAGTTAAAAGACGCAAGCAATTTATATGCTTTTTTAAAAGTTGAAAACCAAAAAGTTATTTATTACGCTGGTTTTGGATGGAAAGAAGCAGGCGAATTTAAATCCAAAGATTCTTGGAATGCATATTTACAACAGTTCGCAAAAAAAGTAAATAACCCAATACAAATTCAATTTAAATAGTTGAAAAAATGAATGCAGAAAAATTTATAACAGAAAACTTTTTGCTCAACTCAAAAGAGGCAGAAGTTTTATACCATCAGTATGCAAAAGATATGCCTATAATTGATTATCACAATCACTTGTCAGCAAAGCAAATTGCAGAAAATAAGCCTGTTGAAAACATTACAAAGGTTTGGTTAGATGGTGATCATTACAAGTGGAGAGGAATGCGTGCAAATGGTATTGATGAGTCTTTTATTACTGGAGCAGCATCTTTAGAAGAGCGTTTTAATAAATGGGCAGAAACGGTTCCTCAAACTTTAAGAAACCCTTTATTTCATTGGACACATTTAGAGTTGAAAAGATACTTTAATATTGACCAAATTTTAAAACCTAGTTCAGCAGCAGGAATTTATAAAAAAGCAAATGAAATTTTAGCTACAAAAACGCCTGCTCAATTGTTGGAAGATATGAAGGTAGAAGTAATTTGTACCACGGATGACCCAACAGATGATTTACAATACCATAAAGAAATTGCGCAAAAAGATTTTTATACAAAAGTATATCCAACTTTTAGATCTGATGAGTTGTTTTTTATTGGAGAAGAGAAATTTTTAACATATCTGCAAAAATTAAGTAAAGCGGTAAACTTTGAAATTACTTCATATACTGATTTTATAAAAGCAATTGATGCTAGAATACTTTACTTTAATGATCTTGGATGTTGTGTTTCAGATTTTGGAGTTGGTGAAGCACTTGCTATTGAAGCGTATACAGAAGAAGAGGTTGCTGTAATTTTTGCTAAAAAGTTAACTGGTGAAGCACTTACAGTTTTAGAAATTAATAAATATAGAACAAGTATTTTTATCCATTTAGCAAAACAATACCATAAGTATAATTGGGTGCAACAATATCATTTAGGTCCAATTAGAAATAACAATACACGATTAGTAGAACAAGTTGGTTTAGATGCTGGTTGCGATTCAATTGGAGATTTTCCAATGGCAACATTTATGTCGAAGTTATTTAATACACTTAATTCAACTGATCAATTAGCAAAAACAATTACCTATAATTTAAATCCAGCACAAAATGAAGTTTTTGCCACTATGATGGGGAATTTTCAAACTGGAGGTGTTCCAGGTAAAATGCAATGGGGTTCAGGTTGGTGGTTTTTAGATCAAAAAGATGGAATGGAAAAGCAGTTAAATGCACTTTCAAATATGGGTTTATTAAGCAAATTTGTTGGTATGTTAACTGATAGTCGTAGTTTTTTATCTTTTCCAAGACATGAGTATTTCAGAAGAATTTTATGTGATTTAATTGCAGAGGACATAAACAAAGGTTTGGTTCCAAATGATATTCCCTTTTTAGGGAAAATGATACAGGATATTTGTTATAACAATGCTGTATCCTATTTTAATTTAAAAAAACAATAACTAATTATGAGTGAAACTAAAAACATAGGGAACTATCGTTATAGAATATTAGGACTACTAATGTTTGCTACAACAATCAATTATTTTGATAGAAGTATTATAGGAGTAATGGCACCAACCTTAGAAAAAATGTTTGGTTGGACCAACAGTGATTATGCAAATATTATGGTATCCTTTAAAATTGCATATGCATTAGGATTGCTATATATGGGTGGTTTAATAGACCGTTTAGGTACTAAAAAAGGGTACACTTTATCAATTGCTATTTGGAGTATTTTTGGGATGTTACACGCGTTAGTTAGACCAGGATTTAGTGTTATTGGATTTGCTGCAGCCCGATTTGGTTTAGGTTTTGGTGAGGCAGGAAATTTTCCAGCAGCGATTAAAACCACTGCAGAATGGTTTCCAAAAAAGGATAGAGCATTTGCCACAGGTTTATTTAATGCAGCTACAAGTATTGGAGCAATTGCAGCACCATTTGTTGTTGGATGGATTGTTCATGAAGATGGAAAAAACTGGCAAATACCATTTTTAATTACAGGAGCATTAAGTGCTATTTGGGTGTTTTTATGGTTTCGTATGTACAAAAAACCAGAGGTACATCCAAAAGTATCAAAAGAAGAATTAGCATATATTCAATCAGATTCTGAGGTAGAAAGCGAAGAGAAATTACCTTGGAAAAGTGTACTTGATAAGCGTCAAACTTGGGCGTTTTCTTTAGCAAAAGTAACAGATGCTGTTTGGTGGTTTTACCTTTTCTGGGGAGCTAAATTTTTAGCAACAACATTTGATGTAAACATTAAAAATATAGCATTGCCATTTTTTGTAATTTATATTTTAGCTGATGGAGGTAGTATTTTTGGAGGTTACTTATCTGGGGCTTTAATGAGAAAAGGTTGGACAATAAACAAAGCTAGAAAAATTACGTTGTTAATTTGTGCCTTAATTATACTTCCAGTGAGCTTTGTAGCTGTTACAGAGAATAAATGGGTTGCTATATTGTTAATAGGTTTAGCTGCTGCTGGACATCAAGCGTGGTCAGCAAATATATTTACATTGGTGTCAGATGTGTTTCCAAAAAAAGCAACAGCTTCAGTAGTTGGAATTGGAGGAATGGTTGGAGCGGTAGCTGGTATTCTTGCTGATATTGCATTAGGATCCGTTTTAGATAAAGCAGGGAATACTGGATATTTTTGGGCTTTCTTAATCGCAGGTTCTTGTTACTTAATTATATTAGGTTTGGTGCATTTATTAATGCCAAGAATGACACCACTAGACGAAAACTTAAAACTTATAAAAAAATAATTTTATTTAGAAATTTGGGTTTGATTTGTTAGCTAATATTCTTCGTTTAACTTTGCGTTATTATTTTTAAGTTCTAATTAATCCGTAAAATTAATGAGAGAGAATTCGGTTAAAATTCTAGGAAAAGACTATTTAGGTCAAATATTACAACTAACAAAGCAGTTAAATCCAACGTTGACAAGTTCTGAGTTGGAAAGCAGGCAGCTTCAAATGTTTGAATTTGAAAATTACACTTGTTTTGGATTGTTTGAGGATGAGGTGTTAATTGGTGTTGCAAGTGGTTGGATTACAGTTAGGTTGTATTCAGATAGGCAACTGGAGATAGATAATTTTGTAATTGATAGCGATTTACAATCAAACGGCTATGGGAAATTATTTATAACTGAAATAGAGTTGTGGGCGAAAGCAAATAATTGTAAAACTGTTGAATTGAATACCTATGTTCAAAATGATAGATCACATAAGTTTTATTTTAATAAAGGGTATCGTATTTTAGGTTTTCATTTTCAAAAGAAGTTTTAAGTATAAAAAAAACTGCTCAACTTTTAAGAGTTGAGCAGCTTAAACAATCAAACCAAACTTATTATGAAAAACTTTTATTATTTTTTTATAAATAATTATAGTACAAATATAAGGCGGTTCTGTTTTTTTGAACACGACACAACGTGTCTTCCTAATCTTTTTTAGCGCGTTCAATTATTTTTTCTTTCAATTCGTTGAATTCTTTTTCGTTGATAATACCTTTATCTTTTAATAATGCCAACTCTTTTAATTCTTGAATATAATCAATCTTTGGAGTGGTTTTGTAATTGGCAGGTAGTTCATAATTATTATCAGTAAATTCTTTAAACTCATCTTGACTTCTTAACCATTTTAAATCAGGATTCGTTTTAATGTTGTTCCAATTTTTATAGCCGTTCGCCACAGCTGAGTGTAAATAAGAAAAGGCATTGTTTTTGTCTTCAATTAATGAATAAAAGCAAGCTAAGTCAAAATTAGTTTCTGGATTTTTAGAATCGTTAGATAAAGAATTTTGAAGTGTAGTAAGGTATTTATTAAGGTCGGTATGTTCAACTTGAACAGATTTTCCTGAAATATAATTGTAGTAGGATACTAACAATTTATTCATAGTAAGTTCTAAACTTGTAACGGCATCTACATATTGCTTTCTAGTGCTGCCATCTTTTTTAAAAAACATTCTATAGTCATATTGCGCTTCTGGACCTTCAAATATATAAAACTCGCCAACGGTATATTCAAATAAAACGTTGTTGTTTTTAATGTTAATTTGAACGGTATATTGCATATGGTTTACATTTTTTATTCCCATAGATTTATACCACCAAGCATTATGTTGAAACCCTTGAAGCTTTATTTTTTCATTTATCAAGTTTTCTTTTAATGCATCTTTTGGGTTTTTAAAGGTTTCTTGAACCCATAACATTGTTTTATTGTAAATGTCAGTTGAATTTAATTTTTCAAACTCTAATTCAATAGGAGCAACTCCAGTTTTGGTTAATTTTAACTGCGGAATGTCTTGGCTGAAAATAATTCCTGAAATAAGAAACGAAATAACTAAAAGGATTTGGTTTTTCATATGTAATTATTTGAAGTATCATCAAATTTAAAGATTTCATTTTATAGAAGGTATGATATTAAGCAGTTAACAACAATTTTGTTATAAAAAAAACCGCCTAACTTTTTATAAAAGTTGGCGGTAAAACATTTAATTTGAAAAAACGTGTAATATTAGTAGTTATTACGTTACAAATGTAAGGTGTAAATTTCTTGATATAGACGACATGAAATGTCTTATTACAAAAAAGACCTGTTCAAATTTGAACAGGTCCTTCATAGCATTTCCCCTAATATGTTTTTCTTTTTCCTATTGTAAAAGTATAGTAGATTTGGAAATTAAAAGAGGGGAAAAGCACTAAAAAGTAGAGGGGAAATATCCCCTTAATTTAATTTACAATGCTTGTTAACCTAACCAACCTTCACGGTCTAAACTTCTATATTGTATAGCTTCAGCTATGTGAGAAGAGTTAATCTGTTCTATACCTTCTAAATCTGCAATAGTTCTACTTACTTTTAAAATTCGGTCAAAAGCTCTTGCAGATAGGTTTAAACGATCCATTGCATTTTTTAAAAGTGTCATGCTTTCATCGGTTAATTTGCAGTATGTTCTAATTTGTTTTACACCCATTTGTGCATTGTAATGTATGTTTTCATAAGATGAAAATCGTTTCGCCTGTATTTCTCTTGATTTGGTTACACGATCTCTAATCACTTTACTTGATTCAGCTTGTTGTTCTTCTGTTAATTTTTCAAAAGGAACTGGGTTTACTTCAATATGAATATCAATTCTATCAAGTAAAGGACCAGATATTTTACTTAAATAACGTTGCATTTCAGCAGGAGATGATGTTGCAGGTGCATCGGGATCATTGAAATAGCCGCTAGGACTTGGATTCATACTTGCAACTAACATAAAACTGCTAGGGTACGTGACCGTAAATTTTGCTCTTGAAATTGTAACTTCTCTATCTTCTAATGGTTGGCGCATTACTTCTAACACGGTTCTTTTAAATTCGGGTAATTCATCTAAAAATAAAACGCCATTGTGCGCCATTGAAATCTCTCCGGGTTGTGGATATTGTCCGCCACCAACCAAGGCAACGTCTGATATTGTATGGTGTGGAGATCTAAATGGGCGTTGGCACATTAATCCTGCGTCTTTTATTCTTCCAACAACTGAATGTATTTTTGTGGTTTCTAAGGCTTCGTGTAAAGTCATAGGTGGTAATATGGAAGATAAACGTTTGCTCAACATTGTTTTTCCGCTTCCTGGAGGACCCACCAAAATTATATTATGACCTCCAGCTGCTGCAATTTCCATAGAGCGTTTAACAGATTCTTGACCTTTTACATCAGCAAAATCAAATTCAGGGTTGTCTAAGTTTTTATGGAATTCAGCTCTAGTGTCAATTATGGTTGGTGCTAATTTTGTTTTTTCATTAAAAAAATTGATTACATCTATTATGTTTTCAACACCATAAACTTCTAAGTCGTTCACAATAGCAGCTTCTTTAACATTGGGTAATGTGTGGGTAAATAATTATTACCTATATTTGATTGTTAAATAATGTAATTACAATGTTAGGAATTTATACACGTATATCAAAAGATAGAGATAACCAAGTGTCAACTGAAGTACAAAAAGAATTAGGTGTTAAGTTGGCTAAAAAGTTAAATGTAGCGTATCAACTTTATGAGGAAGCTAAAGGTACATCTGGAGGTAAATCAATTGAGGAAAGACCACAGTTACAAAAATTGGAGGATGATATATATGATGATAAAATTAATTCGGTTTATTTCTACAGTCAAGACCGTTCAACAAGGGATGAAGTAACTTGGTTTACCTTTGCTAATCTTTTAATTGAAAAAGGAGTTGCATTATATGAAAATGGTAATTTAGTTGATTTAAATGATACTGATACATACATGCTATCGGGGTTTAAGGCAATTATAAGTGCATCATTTAGAAAAAAAACAGGAAAAAGAATTAAGGATTCTTTGTATAAATTAGCTAAATCAGGGATTGCAACAAATCCAGTTTTACCCTATGGTTATAAAAAAGATGACAAAAAGTATATTGTAGTTGATGAAGAAGAAGCAGAAATAGTTAGACTTATTTTTAAATGGTCGCTAGAAGGTATTGGTTCAACTAAAATATCTTATAGATTAAATGATAAAGGTATTAAGACAAGATATGCTAAAACAGCAAAAGGTACCATCACAACCAAAAATAAAATTTCGGGAATTATAACTACTAAAGATAAAAGTACCGTGCAATGGTCAGGTCAAACAGTATTACAAATTATTAAAAACACATGGCTCATTGGACAAAGGCCATATCAAGGAGAAGTTTTTGAAGTGCCAGCAATAATGAGTGTAGAATATTGGCAAAAAGTAAATGACAATCTTCAAAATAATAGATTAGCACCAGGAAAAAAAACACATCAATATTTACTTAAAGGAATTTTAAAGTGTGCTTGTGGATGCAATATGTATGGCAAAAACAATGTGTCTAAAGCTGAAGATTATTATAGTTGTTCATCTAAAAGAACTAGATTTAATTCTTGCGGGTCTCCATCTATAAATAGACCTAGGTTAGATACTGTTATTTGGTCTAGTTTTTTCCTCGATAAATCACTATCAAAAATGGTTGCAGAGCATTTTGAAAACACAGATGACAAAGCGATGGTAGAAGAGTTATCTGTTAAACTTGGGGCATTAAAAAAGCAAATAATCACAATTGAAGCACAAAATGATAAAGCAATAACATTTGCAACAAAAAATATTATATCAGCTGAAGAACTCAATACTCAGCTTAAAAGAATTAGAAGTGACAAGAATGATGTTATGACTCAAATATTGAATATAGAAAATCAAATAGACACATATAATAATGTGCTTAAATCATCTGACGATATTATTAGTGAGCTAGATGAATACCATTCATCAACGTCTTATAATGACCAACATTTGATAATACATAAGCATATTAAAGAAATCATAGTTGATTTTAAAGAAAGTCACTATGTGGTGAAAATTAATTTTCATATTCCAAATATTCTACCGTACTATATGATAATTCAAAGAAGATTCTACTATTATGTTGAACCGTTTTTTGGTGGTAGTCCTGATGAAGCTATTGTTATTTATAATAAAGTAGATAAAATTAAAAAAGGTAAGGTAATTCCAAGAACTGACGGTGAATTTTTGAATGATGTTTTTAAAAGTAAAGAAGTGTTGAAAATTACAATTGAATTAGCAAAGCAATTGAATGAATCATTAAATATTACCTGACTGTTTCAATATGTTTGGTTGGATTAATGTTCTACTTTTGTCAGAGGAACATTATAAGCATGTGTAACTTAGGTCTATAATTTTAATGGTTTTAACATAATGTCGATTATAACACTTAATTACTACGTCATTAATTGATGATATGAGCATTCATTTTAAATCTGCTGAATCTTTCATTTCGAATCGCATATTTATATAATATGTATAAACTAATCCAATTTCTTGACCAAATGGAACTGCAATGGATAGATTGCCAAATCAATTCTTTTGTAAAATGGAAAAATAAATCAACACGAGATGCGACTAAAATTAAGTAAATCACAATTCCAGCTTCTGAGCAATAACTTTGTTATCGTTGAAAATGGATTGCAACAACGTGATACCAACCTCATCATGGAATCCTTAAAAGAATATAAAGTTCGCATTCATTTTAATGGGTGGGTATCTGAAATAAGAATTGGTGCAAGTAGTTCTGGTTCTGCGTTAGCAATTGCCAAACTCATGTTTCCCAAATATTTGGTTACTGGAAGTGTAAAACAAGTTTAAATACTATTATTAATTAGCAATAATCAATACATAAGTTTTATATGAAAATTATGATCGATGAGAATTTCATTCTCATCGACCATAATTAATTATAATAAATCTCTAAGTTTTTGGGTAACATTGGTAAGCCTCCATGCCATACCTTTTTCGGTGGTTAAATAGCCACCTTGCACAAGTAAATTGAAATCGTCTAAAACCTTTTTTCTTGAAACGCCAAGCTCTTTACCCATTTCAGAACAAGTCTTTCGATATCCTCCTTCCATTTGAATTACAACTTGAGAATTGTCCAATACCAAGCCTAAAATCAATTTCTGAAGAGGTCTAAACTCTTTTAATCTTAATAATTCTGGTTGTATTTTCATTTGCTATTTTTTTTAATTGAATCCATTATCTTATCAATTGGCTTCATGTTTACTCTTATCTTATTATACAAGCCTTGCCTTGAAAGACCTAGGTACTTTGCCATTTCAGGATAACTCTTGAAAGCAATGGTAGTTCCATCACTTTCAATAAGTGTTAATCCGTCTATTGTGTATTGATTAGTGTAATGATGGCGTATATCCACTAATATTGGTTTTGTAATATTTATCATAATCAATATTTTTATATACCATCGGCTCTATCCGCTGCAAGTGATTCTGGGTCTAAAGGCTTTCTCCTGTTAATATTTTCATTGGCTCTTTTTCTAGCTCTTTCACAATCCAGCATTTTATTGTTATCAAACACTTCACTTTTAACAAGTTTTATTGCTTCTACCTTGGTGTCACGGTTGCTAGAACAATTTTCAATCTCAGTTACAACTTTCTTTAAAAAAGATTTTTTCTCTTTATCAATCATTTTAACTAGTTCTGATTTCACATCATACACATCAAAATCACCTTTTATTAATTCTGTATATGTTTCAGCAATATCAGGTGTAAAGAAATCTTGTAAAGGCATTATAAATTTGGCTAACTTCATTAATAACTCTTCTCTTGATAGTTTTGGTGTTGAAGGTATATCAACGGTTTCTGCTTTTTGTTGAGAAGTAGGTTCTCCACTTTGCGCTTCATTAGTAATAATCTCCTTTTTGTTGAGGTTTCCATATTCACTTATGGTATAAAAATTTTTATTACTATTTCCTATTTTTGACTTTCTGATGTAGCCACATTCAACTAGCAGTTTTATGGAAGCTCTATAGGCTTTAGCTCCGATACCCATTCTGTTCATAAATAATGTCTCAGAAAATGTAAACCTATCAGAATCAGATAGAATTTCTATCATGAGGATTTTTGCATTTGAAGTTAGGCTCTTGTCTCTAAGTATAGTGTATTTTACCATGGTAAATTCACCATCTTTATTCTCTTTACGTATTACATGTTTGTTTTTCATGATTTAAATTGTTTTGATTCAACGGTTATTTGTTGAAGCTGAATCATACTTCAACCGTATATGGTAAGAATAATGAATTTTTACATATAAGTAAATAGCTTTACTTAAATTAATTAATTTATTTTAAAGTTTTCTAAAATAAATTGAACATGTATCAGTAAGGTTGAAATGGACTTGATACAGGGGGCTAAATAATACGTGTATAGGTGTCTAAAAGAGACTATATACTATAAGTATATTATACAACACTTATTGAAGGTGGGGTGTTCTGTTGAACCCCACCATTCAAACGTGAACCAAAGAAAGGGTTACGTTATTTATTTTGACTGGTATTGCTGAAATAATTATGGAGAAACTCACTTCAACTATTGCGGAGCAACTAACTTTATTTTTCCTAATAATTATTTCACTTCAATGTTGCGAAGCATTTATTGAAAACTAGTTCAATTAAAATTATTTCAATAATGCTAAACTAAATTTATAGTAATAGTTCAACTAAAAACAGTTGTTGTTGCGTAGCAATAACTTTTAGCTAAACCTCTTCAATCAAATAACAGTTACTATGGCGCAACTACCAACCTAATATTTATGATTAATAACTTGTTTTTCAATTCAACTTTAAAACAAGTGATGTAAGAGCCTTTCGGTTGAGGTAGTTATCTTGTGCTAATTTCAATTGAAAACAAGCTTAAATTACGCTTAAAACCTGTTAGATGTTACATAAAGTTGAGGTAGTGGTTATACATTTCAAAATTAGTTTATCTGGTTGCTACTTCAATCAAATAACGTATTTCAGATGATACAGTTCCACCATCCCTTATAGCTAATTTTTTTATTTTTTCTTTAAGTTCTTTACTTATTCTTACGTTTAGAATTTCGGTATTTTCGGTAAATTTTAATTTTTTCATGTTGTTTTCTTTTGTATATAAATATGTAAGCTTCAACCCAAAACACCACAAATTTTAATTTACATTGTTAACGGTACCTGAAAGTAAAACTACAGCCCCAGGAATAAAGTGTATACTTTGATTGAAGTGTCGTTTTTAAGCCTATTTAAACACTTGCAGAGGGACAGGTGTTCAACGTTGCGTAAGTTTATTGTAATTCTAAATTAGATACCCTACCGACTGTGACTCGCTTACAATAAGGTCAAATAAAATGGTGTCCACACAAAGCAGTCCGTATGGTAAAAATATTTTTCTAGAAATTTTCAGGTTATTTTTATAAGTAGAGTAATACAACTAAAATATATTATTATAAAACATGATCTTCCGTAGGAAGATTATGTTTTATAATTGAATAAGGTAATAAATAAGGGTATATTTGGATGTTGGTTATTTTTTCCTACATCTTTTGCATAGCAATTTACCACCTCCTATTAGGGTGTTTTTTTTAATAAAGATTACATAATAAATTATAAAAAGGTTCTCTTCTAGTTATAATTTCATTAAATTTATGCTTAAATTGAACTAATACAATCAACAAACATTCAACTAACGATTTGCTACCACCGAATAATCTCCGATTTTTCAGTCGCACAAATCTTATAAAAACCTATCACTTATCATTAGAATAAACTATGAGACCACCAAGATGGCACAGAGATGAAATAATACTTGCTTTGGATTTATATCGAACTATAGAACCAAAAGAAATGGATAATAAAAATCCTAAAGTGGTTGAATTATCTGAACTTTTGAATAGACTTCCAATCCATATAGAAAGGATGGAAAATCAGAAATTCAGAAACCCGAATGGTGTTGGTTTAAAACTTAGTAATTTTAAAGCAATCGACCCTGAATTTGAAGGGAAAGGAATGTCAAGTTATAGTAAAAGAGATAAAGAAGTATTCTTTGAGTTTCAAGGGAAAAATGAAGAACTTAAATCTATTGCAAACCAAATAAAAAAAACAATTTATAATCAAAAAGTTAATCAGAAATTATATCAAATTCCAGACGAAGAAGATGAAGAAACTCATTCTGTTAAAGAAGGAAAGGTAATTTATAAACTTCATAAACTTAGAGAGCGTGACAATAAAATCAATCAAAAAAAGAAAGACCTATATTTTGAACGAAATGGAAAACTTGATTGTGAAGTTTGCGGATTTGACTTTTATGAAACTTATGGAGATTTAGGGAAAGGATTTATTGAAGCTCATCATAGAGTTCCATTATCAGAAATAGAAGGAGAGACAACAACGAAATTAAAAGATTTAGCTCTTGTATGTCCGAATTGCCATAAAATGTTACATAAAGCAATTGACACATTGAGTGTTGCTGAATTAAAAAAGAAAATAAAACGGTAGGTAACACCATATATAATTTATTGCTAGTTCTCGCCTATTTACGAAAATCAACTAATATTTTTATCACGGTATTTTATTTTAATTAGAGTATGGTCTAATTGCATACACTAAATACAGCTAATATCCTGGTTTTCAGGTGTATTATTTTGCCACCCTAAATAAATACACTATATTTGTATCATAGCTACAAAATCAGTTATTATGACCAAAGTAAAATACATTAGAGTTTCAACAATTGAACAAAACACTTCCAGACAAGAAATTAATTCAAATGAATTTTCTAAGATATATATTGAAAAAGCTTCAGGTGCAATAAAGTTCGAGGAACGTGTTGAGGGTGCAAAACTTTTAAATGATATAGAGAAAGGTAATATAACTGAAATCCATATTGCAAGTCTTGACCGCTTGGGTCGTTCAATACTAAATTTATTAACTATGATTGAATATTTCAATTCTAAATCTATTAACCTATTCGTTGAAAATATTGGTATGTATTCCATGATTAATGGTAAACCAAACCCAACATTCAAGATGATAGCATCTGTGCTCGGTAACGTGGCTGAGATGGAACGTACAAATATGTTGGAACGTCAGAGAGCTGGAATTGAATTGGCGAAGTTACAAGGCAAGTATAAAGGTCGTTTATATGGTTCTAGAATGACCGATGAGGAATTCTTGAAGAAATATAAGAAGGTTGAGGTTGAATTGCGCAATGGCGAATCATTAAGAAGAGCTGCTAAATTGGGTGGTGTTTCATTGGGAGTTGCTCAAAGGGTGAAAAGATTGATGTAGGCAGATATTTGGAATATTTTATGGCAATTTAAGCACTTTATCTAACTAAATATTTACCCCTACATTACCCAATGCAAAATCTTTTGCATTTTGTTTTGGAAGAATAAAACCTTTAAATCCTTCTTCTCTTGCTTTTATAGCAATTGGTAATGCACCTTTAATTGGTTGTAAACTGCCGTCTAAAGACAATTCGCCCATGATTATAAAATCTCCTATTCTTTCAAATTTAATTTGGTTAGAAGCAGCTAAAATACCTATAGCTAAAGTAAGGTCGTAGGCTGAACCTTCTTTACGCATATCGGCAGGAGCCATATTTATGGTGATTTTTTTACCTGGAAGTTTGTAACTATTGTTGTTAAGTGCAGCAGAAATACGATAACTACTTTCTTTAATGGCATTGTCTGGTAAACCTACCAAATGATATCCAATTCCTTTATCTATATTTACTTCAACGGTAATAGTTGTGGCTTCAACACCAAAAACGGCGCTGCCATAAATTTTCACTAGCATATTTTTCTTTTTTTATAAAAATAAAAAAAATATCAAGTGTTATAAAGAAATTAACCGATTATTATTTTTGTTAAAATTTAATAAATAGTTTCTTAGTTGATTCTCTTTCAACCAATTCGGTTTTAATAATTTCAGTTTTAATGTCGTTAAACGGAATGTTTTCTTCAATTTTATTAATTAATCTTGTGGCTGCAACTTCACCTGTAGTATGTGCAAATCTATTAACGCTAGTTAATGGAGGTGTACTGTATCTTGATAAAATACCATTTGTAAATCCTATAATTGCAATGTCTTCAGGGATTTTAATATTTCGTTTATTTAAAACTTGTGTTGTAATTGCGGCAGAAACTTCGTCTATAGTAAAAATACCATCTACTTGGTTTTCATCTAACATTTTGTTGATACGTTCTTTAAGTTTTTTCTCACTTTTTAATTTTATAACAAGCTCTTCGTTAGGTGTGATTCCGTATTTTGTTAAGGCTTTTAAGTATCCTTTAATTCTAAATTTACTTATGTTTAATCCTTTTGTAGTTGAAATTAGTGCAATATTTTTACAATCTGATTTCATTAAAAAACGAGTTGCTTTATAAGCACTTTTAATATTATCAGTTACTACTTTGTCACAATTAATATCTTTATGAACTCTATCATATAAAACAATTGGAGTTCCTTCTTCTAAAATATCTTTGTAATGGTCAAATTTTTCAAGTTTTAACGTTTCTTCAGAAATACACGCTATAAAACCATCAATGGTTCCATTAGAGAGCATTTCCATAGTGTCAACTTCTTTTTTATATGATTCGTTTGTAATACAAGTAATAATATTGTATCCTTTTTCTGTAGCTACTTTTTCTATTCCACGCAGTACTCTGGCAAAGTAATAGGTTAAAATGTTTGGTAATAAAATACCAATAGTTTTAGTTTTTTTATTTTGTAAGCTTAGCGCTAAAGTGTTCGGTTTGTATTTATGTTCTTTAGCGTAGGCTTGAATTTTTTTCTTTGTTTCTTCACTAATTTCATAGCTGTCGTTTAATGCTTTTGAAACAGTTGAAATAGAAACGTGTAATGCTGCTGCAATCTGTTTTATGGTGATTCTTTTACTCATTTTTTTTCGCTATAGTTAGTTTTGTTGAACTCGAAATTATTTCGTTTTTATTTAGTTTCATTTTTCTGAATTCTCCTTTGTTGTACATTTCAGCTTGATCTTTATAATGTGAGCTGAACGGATTTCCAGATTGGCCTGTTGGCAATATACTCATACTATTTTCAATATCAGAAAAATCAACAATTCTTCTTGTTGAAGGCCCTGCAGTTACATTGTAAATTCCAGTAGTATTGTATACGTATCCTCTATTATTAATTACTTCTTTAGCTCCGTTGATAGAAAAAGGACCAACATTAAAATAGCTTTTTAAAGCGGCTACTGTTCCTAACGGATGTTTGTGTTCTAAAGTATGAACTTTTCCCCAATTCCAGGTTAAAATATCATTACCAAGTTGTGTTTCTAGTTTTGAAACGGTTTCAATAAAAGAATTGGTTAAAATAGTTTTTTTATCTTCAACTAAAGTTGGAGTTTGTACATTGTCCCACCAAATTGATGCGTTTTTTTGAAGTTGTTCAGCAATCATTCGTTTCATTAAATGTGTGTTTACAAATTGCGCGAACAATTTTTCACCCATTTCATCTTCAAAAGTGTTTTTTAAATACGTAAAAATCCATTTATTATAAATGGTAGGAGCAATGGCTTCTATTTGATTTGCACCGTCCCAATTTTTAAGTATGTTTAATGCTTTTAACTCTTGACTTGATAAGTTACCTGTATTAATAACTGCTATTAATTGTTGAATGTTTTGCGGTGCAACTGCTGAAGTTACATCATTAATCATTTCCCCAAAGGTTTCTTTATTCCAGTTGTTTTTAGGTTCAATTAAATTTACAATTCTTTTGGCTCTGTCTTCAGATAAATAATAGCCAGGGTATAAGGTGTTGGCAATGGAGTCGGGCTGATTATTGGCAGAATATACATATTCCCAAGAAGGGTTTTCAGCCATTGGGTTTTCACTAAAATCTAGGTAATTTACAATATCATCTTCTCCTGAAGCGCCTTCTAAAATAAATTTAGAATTGACATGAGGTTTGTGTTTGTATAATTGTCCGGCTGCCCACCAAGCAATATTTCCTTTGGCATCACCGTACATAATATTTAAACCTGGCGCATGAATCATAGCAGCACCTTGTTTAACATCATTCATTTTTGAAGCGTTTGAAATGGTGTATAGCGCACTTAAAACATCTCCTTCAAATTGGGTGAAAATCCAAGACATTGCAATGGGTGAAGTTTGTGAAATTTCATCAATTACGTCATTCATTATTGGACCATGCCTAGAGTTTCTAACTTCAATTATTACATCTTCAGCATCTTTTACTTTAATAGTTTTTGATGTGATTTTATATGCTGAATAGCCTGTTGGTGTTTTATAGCTGTTTGCTTTTGTAGGATGGTTTTCTTCTTTGTAAAAATCTATATCATCATTTTCAAACATGGTTAAACCGTAGGCGTAATTTCGGTTGTGGCCTAAAAGTGGAAAGGGTACGCCTGCAATATGATAACCGTACATTTCGTAATTTGGTGTAATAATATGAGCTTCAAACCAAGTAGCTGGTTGTGAAAATCCTATATGAGGATCATTAGCAAATAAAACTTTACCCGTTGATGATTTTTTTGGAGAAACTACCCAACTATTACTGCCTATAAATGGTGGAATTGGTAAAGCATTCATAATACAATGAACACTTGATACCATATTTTCGTAGGTGTCAATATCTTGATTAGTTGTTTTTATGAGAGTGGTATTCGGGCGAACGTCTATAGCTAATTCCTTTAAATATGAATCGCCTAATTTTGCTTTTAATACACTTAAAAGAGGATCAGTTTTATGTGCCATGGCAAAACTAAAAGACATATAGCCTAAAATATTGTAAATGTCATTTAGTTGGTATTTTTCTTTTTCAATACCAATTAAGGTAAATTCAATTGGTGTAGGACCATTTTCAATAAATTGATTGACACCATTTAAATAAGCTTGTGCTAATTTATATGTTTTCGAATTTGTGTTTAAATTTTTAACTGATGTGGAGGTTGCTTCTTCAATACCTAAGTTTTTAAAAAACGTATCGGTTTTTAGCATATCTATTCCAAAAATTTCAGACAATCTTCCAGGCGCAATTCTTCGCATTAATTCCATTTGCCACAATCTATCCTGTGCATGAACATAGCCTAAGGCAATCATAGCATCTTGTTGATTTTCGGCATAAATATGTGGAATACCAAAATCATCAAAAAATACTTCTGCATTTTCTTCAATAGCTAAAAGCTCAACTTCTCCGGCATAACTTGGTTTTAAGCTATTTAAATACACCCATCCACCAAGAACTGCAACAGTAAGTAGTATGACAATTATGAGTAGTATTTTTTTGAAAAATCGCATTTATTAAAGAATAAATCATTTGATTTTTCAAATGTACGCATTTTTACGAAACGGGTATAGTAAAAATTACTTGTCTAAATGTAAAAAATATTTTACTTTTGAAGTTGTTGTTTTGATCTAGTTTATTGATTTTAAACATTTTAACTATTGATTTAAGAATTATGAAGTTCTTATTTTTTTTGTTAAAGTTTTATGAAATCAATTTTTTTAAATGTTGTTGAGGTTTTAAAAACTTTTATTGAAGCAAATGATAGCAACAAATTATATTAAAAAAGAAATGTAAAATGAAAAATACTATAAAGGTAGAACGGGCAATTTATAATTTAACGCAGGCTAAATTGGCCGAAATAATTGGTGTTAGTAGGCAAACAATAAATGCTATGGAATTGAATAAGTATGTCCCATCAACAGTACTGGCTTTAAAAATATCAAAGATATTTAAAAAGCCAGTGAATGAAATTTTCTATTTAGAAGCTAAAGATTAAAGATATTTTTCTTTAATCACTTTTAAATGATGTGTTTGATGTCCTGCAATTATAAAGCCTAAGGCTCTAACGGTCATATCACTTTCGTTTGATGAGCCTGTATAGGCTAACATTTCAGAAGTGAAACTTTGAAATAATGAAATGCTTGCCTTTCGTACAAGTGAAAATTCATTTAATATGTCTTTAAAATCTCTTTCGTTTCCGTTAGAGTTGTCTACATACCAATCTTCATTAAAACCGGGTAAATCGGTCGCGTCATTTCTTGAAAAACGTAAAGCTCTGTAGCTTAAAATTCTCTCAGCATCAATAATATGCTGTACTAATTCTTTTATGGTCCATTTTCCTTCTTCGTAGCGATATGTTAATTTTTCTTCAGGTAGTTTTTGAAGAGTTTCTATTAAATCGTTAAAAGAATCATTTAAAACTTCATATAAATTTACATCGCCTAAAACGTTAATATATCCTTTGTAAAAAGGAGCATATTCATTTTCATTTAATTGCAAAGTTGTCATGATTAAGCAGAGTTTCTACTTGCATTTATATTTCCAAATAAAGAGCGAGTTACCATTTTTTCGTAAATTTTAAGCTCTTCTTCATTTATTGGATCTTCTTTTTGTAATTCTTGAATTTTACGTAAAGCAAATTGTTGAATAGTTAACAAAGGCAATACTATATTCTCGCGAATATCAATAGAAGCTTTTCCTACCGGATTGCTCTGCATTAAAATATCATAATCACAAAGTTTTAATAATAAACGTTTTGATGTTAAATATTCTTCATGAATAATATTCCAAAATTCACCAAATTCTTCGTCTTCAGCCATATATTCTGTCAATTCAAAGAAAGATTTTGATAAAGCCATCATGCTATTTCCAATTAAAGCTTTAAAGAAATCTGAATTTTGGTAAAAAGATTTTACTTTGTCAAACTCACCGTTGTCTTCATATTTTTTTAGTGCAGTTCCTACACCATAAAAACCTGGTACATTTTGTTTTAATTGACTCCAAGATCCTACAAAAGGAATGGCACGTAAATCTGAAAAGTCTAATTTAGAAGAACTTGATCTTTTTGATGGTCTACTTCCAATATTTGTTTTTCCGTAATATTTTAATGTACTCATACGCTCTAAGTAAGGCATGAATTTTGGATGACTTTTAAATTCAGAATATGCTTTGTAGCTAGTTTCTGCTAAATCATTCATTACTTGAATTTCACTTTCTGAAATTATATCATTTGAATTATTGAATAATTCATTTGAAATTCCGGCACTTAGCAATTGTTCAATATTGTATTGAGAAGAGTCTAAAGTTCCAAAATTAGAGCTAATTGTTTGCCCTTGAATTGTTAATTGAATTTCTTCATCTTCAATTTTTGGTCCTAATGATGCGTAAAACTGATGTGTTTTTCCACCACCACGCGCTGGAGGTCCTCCACGACCATCAAAGAATATAACTTTAATTCCAAACTCTCTTGAGATTCTAGTTAGGTTTTCTTTTGCTTTGTAAATAGACCAGTTAGCCATTAAATAACCACCATCTTTTGTTCCGTCAGAAAAACCTAGCATAATTGTTTGCTTGTTTTTTCTGTTCTCTAAATGTTTTTTATAAGCCTCATTTGAATATAAAATTCGCATAACACCTTCGGCATTCATTAAATCATCTACTGTTTCAAACAATGGAATAATATCTGTAGTTATGTTGTGTGCAAATCCACATAAATTAAACATTGCAAATGTTTCCATTACATTTACAGCTGTTTGGTTGTTACTAATTATATATCTGTTTGATCCTTTTTCACCGTTTTGTTCTTGAATAGTTTTAACAGCTTTTACAGAACCTAAAGTTTTGTTAACCATTTCATCTTTAAAAATTGAAATGTCAACATTGTCTTCAACTTTTGAAAGTATTTCTATTTGTTCAGCTTCAGGTAATGATAAATAGTTGTTAGGGAATAAAGTACTACCATTTTCTTGTAGTGTTTGTACAATTTGTGAGAATACATTGTGGTGAACTCTACTGTCTTGTCTAATATCTAAAGTTGCAAAATGGTATCCGAAAATATGAACCTTATTAATAAAATCATTTATTTCTTCTAAATAAATAGACTGGTGTTCAGTAATTAATAAATTTCTAATTTCGTAAAGTTTTCCTTTAAATTCTTCTAAAGGAATCATTGTATTTAAATCTGGGTTTACACTATTATCAAATAGGATCACCTCTAATTCAGAAATTACGTGCTCAATACCAGCAAAAGTAAGTCTCTTTTTTAAAGTTCTTATATCTTGGTAGTAATTTTTCAAGATCATTTTCTTTAAACGTTTTGCAACATTTAAAGTAATTTCAGTAGTTACAAATGGATTTCCATCTCGGTCCCCACCTGGCCAAAATCCAAGATTTATAATTTCGTTAGGGATTTCTTTTCCGTCAAAAATATTATTTTGAATGTAGTTGTAGGTGTCCGAAACAGAGTGGTAAAATACGTTTTCTAAATACCAAATTAAACTTACAGCCTCATCATAAGGTGTTGGTTTTTCTTGTTTGTAAAAAGGAGTTTTACCTAGTTGAGCTAATAATTTATTTATAAGTAACAGGTCGTCCTTTTCAATGGCTTCAGCCAAATCTGTTATAATTCCTAAAACAGTTCCTGGGTAAAATTGAGTTGGGTGTGCTGTTAAAACAATTCGTACTTTAAAATCTTCAAGATGCTTTTTTAAAGCTTCTTTTTTATTTTCTTTAACGGCTGTTTCTTTGGTACTTCTCATAGTACCAACACCATCCATATTATTTACATTTGAAAATGAAGCATCTTCAATAGCATCAAATAAAACTACTTGGCGCTCAATATATTGAATGAAGTGAAATAATAATTCTAGTTTGTCTTCTTCCGTTGCATTTACTTGGTAATTTTCAAAAAAGGTTTCAACTATTTCTGTAGGGTTTTGTTTTAATGAAAAACCTTCTTTACATACTTCGTGAAATAAAGGAAGTAAAACACCTGTTTTAGATATAGAATCAAACGGAAGCGTCATGAAAATACTGTTGTAAATTTGATATTTTGACAGTACATTTTCACTGAATCGGGTAAGTTTTGGTTGTTTATGCATATTTTTTTAGTTATAAAGTGGAAAATTACAAAAGCATCTTTTAAAATCCGACTTTTGCAAAATATTTTAACGAAATCGATTTTTTATTTTGAAGGTTTTAAAGCGGGTTTTTTGCTCTAGGTTTGTACAAATCAGAGACTTTAAAAAATGCACTTTCTAAAACTAATTTTTGATTAATTTTATTATAAGAATCGTAAATATAAGTACTTGGACTATTAGAAATTTTGTAGAACGGAATAGTGAAATCTCCTGCTTCAATACTTCTTTCATTTAAATATAAAAACTGGTACGATTTTAAACATAGTCGCTCATTTACATTTAACATGCTATTTAAATCATTTGAAATTTGCACAGATGTATAAATGCTTACCGGAATTTTGTGGATACTATCAGTTTTATGCTCTTGTGAAAACCCCGCACTAATTACTAGTAAGAAAATGAAAGTAAAATATTTTTGAAATGAATTCATAAATTACTAATATTTAAATGTTAAGCTATAAAATTACAATTTTATTTTTAATATGGTTGAAGTTGTTTTTGACACCTTAAATCTATTGTCTAATCGTTTGCCAATTACCCAAACTATATCGCCGTTTGAGCATAAAAGCCAACTGTTTTCTTTTTCAATAAGCGATAGTTTTTCATCTTTAAAAAATTTGCTTATTTTCTTTTTACCATTTAATCCAATAGGGTAAAAGTAATCTCCTTTTTGCCATTTTCTAATGGTTAATGGAAATTGAAGCTTATCATAATCTATTGAGATAGTATTTGGTTTATCTGAAATTAATTCACTAAAAACTTTATTAGGGTGGTTTTTGGTGTCAAAAGGAATGTCTACTTTTTTAAATTTAATTTTAAAAGGTTCTTTAATTTTAGAGGTGTTCTCTAAAACTTCAAAACTTCTAACTTCTTCAATAGTATTTTTTTCTGATAAAATTAATACTTCCCGGTTTTTTAACAAGCAATGTGTTTTGCTAAAAACTTGCTTTCCGCTTTGGGCATCTAATAAATTGGTAACATCATCCCACTCTGTAAATCCATACTCTTTTAAAATTTCGTAAAAGTAAATTTTTGGATTGCTTAATTTTTTTAATTCAGCAACAGAAAAGTGCAAATCATTTCCTGAAGATGTAATTACTTTTTCTTTTACTTCTGAAATACGATCATTAACAATTTGTTGGCTTCCTTTTAAATTTTGTAACGTATTGCTAAAGGTTTCTAATAAACTTGGATTTAATTCTTTTAAAAAAGGAACTACTTTATGTCTAATTTTATTACGAACATATTTTATTGAAGAATTAGTACTGTCTTCTCGCCATTGTAATTTATTACGTGTTGCATGAACTAAAATTTCATTTCTTATAAATGGTAAAAGCGGACGCACTACATTTTTATTAACTTCAGGAATTCCTGTTAAGCCATCTAAACCGGTTCCTCTAGTTAAATTTATTAGAAACGTTTCAATAACATCATCCTTTTGGTGAGCCGTTATTAAATAGTCAAGGCTATGTTCTTTAATTAACTCTTGAAACCAATTGTAGCGCAAGCTTCTTGCTGCCATTTGAGTAGAAAGATTATTTTCTGTAGCGTATCCTTTGGTGTTAAATTGAATAGTGTACGTTGGTAGGTTTAATTGTTCACCTAAATCTTTTACAAATATTTCATCTTTATTACTTTCTTTTCCTCGAAGCATAAAATTGCAATGTGCTAAAGAAATATCAAATTTTAATTGATGAAGTATGTGAGTTAATACAATACTGTCAATTCCTCCAGAAATGGCAACTAACAGTTTTTTACCTTTTAAAAAAGGTAAATTTTGGTTGATGTGTTGTTTTACGGCAAATAGCATAAGGTAAATATACTTATTTAGTGTTTAATAAAACGTGTTTCATTGCTTTTGCTTTTAACAAGCATTCTTCGTACTCTTTTTCAGGACTAGATTGTGCAGTAATTGCACCTCCAACAGAATAGGAAACATATTTTTTTGTTGCGTTGTACAAAATACTTCTAATAATTACATTAAAATCAAAATCTCCATTTGGCGAAAAATAACCAACTGCACCAGAGTATAAGCCGCGTTTGGTTTCTTCTAATTCTTCCATAATTTTTAATGCTGAAATTTTTGGTGCTCCTGTCATACTTCCCATTGGAAATGTATTTTTAATTATATCAATTGGATGTGTATTTGTAGAAACTTCACAAGAAACGGTAGAAATAAGTTGGTGTACTTGTTCAAAAGTGTACACTTTACACAATTCATCAACTTTTACGGTGCCTTTAATGGCGCATTTAGATAAGTCGTTGCGTACTAAATCTACAATCATAATATTTTCAGCACGTTCTTTTGGGTTTTTCTCTAATGCAGCTATTAATTCTAAATCTTCTTGTGGTGTAGATGCTCTTTTTTCAGTTCCTTTAATTGGTTGTGAAATAACAGTTGTACCTTCTTTTTTTAAATAACGCTCTGGCGAAGCAGATAATAAATAGTTGTTATTTAACTTAAAAAAAGTGGCAAAAGGAGGTTTTGAAATTTCATTCAAATGTTCATACACTTCAACGGGATTTATAGTTGAATTTTCGCTATAAAATTCTTGACAAAAATTAGCTTCGTAAATGTCACCACGGTGAATGTGATTTAATACTGAATTTATTTTTTCAAAATACTCATCTTTATGAATGCGCAGTTTTATTTTAATATTACTTTCGCTTGTTGACGGTTTGTTTTTAGAAGAACTTATATTTTTTAAGTCTAGCTCAATTTCATTTTTACAGGTTGAAATATACTGTACTTCAACAGTATTTTTTTTAATTAAAAATAACTTTTTAGGTTGAAAAAAATACAAATCAGGAAAGTGTAAACCATCAAAGTTAGTTGATGTTAAATCTTCAATCGCATTTTTTAAATCATAGCTTAAATAACCAAAAATATAATCGTTAGTATTGGTTTGAAATGTTTTTAATTGTTGAAATGCATTGGTGTAGTTACATTTAATTTCAGAAGCGGCATCAACTGCTAAAACAGCTTCAAAACTTGAATGTTTTTGTTGATAGTTGTTGCTGTCAAGCCAAACAGCAGTTTTAAATTGCTGTGCCCAAACTAATAATTTCGATTTAAATTCAGAAATATTTTCAGGTTGAAATTGATGACTTGTTCTGTTCATTTCAGCAAAAATAAAAAAGTCCTTTCAATATGAAAGGACTTTTGTTGAATATGTTATTCCTACAAGTCTAGGAATCTGTTTGGTATACTTTATTAACTATGAATTGCTCTATCGTTTACTGCTAAACAAGCTTCTTTAAAAGCTTCAGTATATGTTGGGTGTGCGTGTGATGAACGTGCAATATCTTCAGAAGAAGCTCTAAATTCCATTGCTATTACAGCCTCAGCAATCATATCTGCTGCTCTAGCTCCAATCATATGAACACCTAAAATTTCATCTGTCTTAGCATCAGCTAATACTTTTATTTGTCCGTCAATATCCATACTAGCTCTAGCTCTTCCTAAAGCACGCATTGCAAATGATCCTGCTTTGTAGTTTATGCCAGCTTCTTTTAATTGTTCTTCAGTTTTACCAACGCAAGCAACTTCAGGCCAGGTATAAACAACTCCTGGAATTAAATTGTAATCAATATGTGGTTTTTGACCTGCAATTAATTCGGCTACCATTGTTCCTTCTTCTTCAGCTTTGTGAGCTAACATAGCGCCTTTAACAACATCACCAATAGCATAAATGTTTGAAACATTAGTTTGTAAGTGTTCGTTGGTTTCAATTTGACCACGGTCTGTAACTTTAATACCTACGTTTTCTAAACCTAATCCTTTTGTATAAGGTGATCTTCCTACAGAAATTAAAGTGTAATCTCCTTTAAACTCTGTTGCTACACCTTTTTTATTGTCTGCAGTAACCACAACTTCTTCTCCGTTGTTAACCACAGAAGTAACTTTGTGACTAGTATAGAATTTAATACCTTGTTTTTTTAAAGATTTTTGTAATTCTTTTGAAAGCATTGCATCCATACCTGGTGTAATTGTTGGCATATATTCAATTACAGATACTTGAGCTCCCAATCGGCTGTAAACCGAACCTAATTCTAAACCAATAACTCCACCTCCAATTACAATTAGATGTTTAGGTATTTCTTTTAAACTTAATGCTTCTGTTGAAGTAATAACTCTTTTTTTATCTAATTCAATAAATGGTAAAGTAGAAGGTTTTGAGCCTGTTGCAATAATAGTTTTTGCAGCTTCAATTTCTTCAGAAGTACCATCTTCTTTTGTTATAGTAATATGTGTAGCGTCTTTAAAACTTCCTACACCTTGAATTAAGGTGATATTATTTTTATCCATTAAATAGTTAATTCCTCCAGATGTTTGGGCAACTACTTCATTTTTTCGAGCAATCATTTGCTCAAAATTAATAGCTAAACCTTTTACATCAATACCGTGTGTTGCAAAATGTTTAGTGGCATCATAATAATGGTGAGACGAATCTAATAATGCTTTAGACGGAATACATCCAACGTTTAAACAAGTACCACCTAAGGTATTGTATTTTTCAATAATAGCGGTTTTTAATCCCAATTGTGCACAGCGTATTGCTGCTACATATCCTCCAGGTCCTGAGCCAATAACGGCTATGTCGTATGTATTCATTTTTTTAGTTTTAGCGAATGTTTATTGCAAAAATAGAATTTTTTATGAATTGAAATAATTTTAATCAATTTACTTTGTTCTTTTCTCTTTAGTTTAAGTTGCTTGTAGTTAGTGTTTTAGGTTTGTTACTGATGTTTGTTGATGAAATAAATTCTTAAAATCGTAAAAATAATACCATTTATCATAAAAATTTTGCCATTTGTTAAAAAAGGTTAAAATAATGAATAACAGAAGGTTATTTATTTAGTTGACTGTAGTATATTTGATATAGAAATTGATAAAGGATCCCCACAGATTCCATTCATATTACAAAATAATCCCAAAAAAAAGTAGTAATACACTAAAGCTGTATTGCTGTATTATTGACCTTAAATTTTAAGGTTTAAAACTTGTACTTATAGAATTCACTTTAACGTTTTAGTTTAGGTTGGATGCTGTAGTCGTATAATATATTTTAATTATGAGGATAAAAATTATTTCAGCTAGTTTTCGTACAAACGTTATGTTTTTAATGTTTTTTGTATTTGGGTCAGTAACTGTTTTTGGGCAATCTAATAATTGTAATGCAGAAATTAGTGCTATAAAAAATAGAGATAATAAAAAGGTAGTAACTACGGTACATTATAAAATGGTTATTACAAATAAAGGTAATCTAGCAGATGTTTTTACTCTGAGTTCAGAAAATATTAATAGTACTTGTGCTAATATTGATGGTAGTTCAACTATAAATAATGTGATATTGAATTATAGTTTTTTAGATGTTGATAAAAACCCAATTACAAAAGTTGAACTTAAATCAGGTGAATCTTATAATTTTTTGGTATTAGCTGAAGTACCTGTAGGCACCCCACTTGAAAAGTGGTCTTGTATTGAAGTAAGTGCAAGTTCTAAATTATGCGCAGATTTTAAAGTGAGCACTGTATTACAGACCTATGTTTTTAAACCTAGTGAAGAGTAATTTCAAATAATTAATTGAATTTCATATATCTAACTTATAAAATTATTAGTTATGGAAAAAACATTACAATTTAAAATGAAGGATAACGTAAAGAAGAAATCAGTAAGCTTACTGTTGTTATTTCTTTTAGTGGCATCCTTTTCATTTGCTCAAAATATAGTTACTTCAAGATCTATTACAGTGGGTGAGAATTTAGGTTGTGGAAAGCTAATTGACGTTGAATTAGATATTGCAGGTTCAGGAGATGTTAGTACGCCTTTAGAAGTTGTCTTAGTAATTGATGTTTCTGGAAGTATGAGTGGTGATAAGATTGATGATGCCGTAACAGCTGCAGAAGCATTTGTAGATAAGTTTTTTGATGCTACTGATCACACCGTACATCCACAAAGTAAAATAGGTATTGTTAAATTCGAAAGTTCAGCAAGTGTTGTTCAATCATTAACGAATAATAAAAATGCTTTTTCTGCGAATGATTTTTGGAATTATGGTAATAACGATAATTTTGATACTGGCGGGGGAACAAATATGGAAGATGGAATAGAAGAGGCTTATGGTCTTTTAAATGGAGGTTCAAGTGCGTGTAATGTAACAAAAACAATCATTTTTTTATCAGATGGAGCAGCAACAAGAAGTAATGCTTCAGGGACTTGTAGTAGTAGTTGTGAGGCCGAGAGAGCTATAAACGAAGCTCTAAATGCTCAGTCTATTGCACAAATTTATACTATTGGATTTGATTTAAATGTCAATGATGATGCTACAGCAATAAATACCTTAACCGAAATGCAAAATGCAGGTTTTTTTATTGGAGCTGATGGTGATGATTTAGATGATATTTATACAAATATTTTTAATGAGCTAATATGGGTAGCAAAAGCGCCATTAGTTGGTGCTTTTGATGTTGAAACTATTGAAGATGAATTTGAAATATTAACTTCTTCAGTGTCCGTAACAAAAGGTTCTTTTTTAATTGATACAAATGCAAATACAATAGATTGGGATATTGATTTTTTAAAATCGGGGGAAACAGTTACACTTTCGTATCAATTGATTTCAAATGGCGCATGCGGAGATATTGTTAATGTTAGTACTTCTTCAATGTCATTTTTAGATTCTTCATGTTCTAGTGTTTCTCAAAATCCAAATCCAGTTTCAGTAAATATTGTTTGTGATGAGGAGCAAATAGTGTCTATTTGTCCAGGAGGATCTGGTGAATTTACATCAACAATAGATTGTCCTGATGCAGGTGACACTTCTAGTTATAAGTTAGAGAAATATGCAGGGACAGGTGTTACAAGTGGAGATGGTGATGCTTGGGATACACCTGGAAATATTACTGCTGATGATGGTGTTTCTGCAGTGTTGAGTTATGAATCAGGTGATTCAGAATATTTAACAGCTTCAAATTTTAATTTTTCATCAATACCTACTGATGCTACAATTACAGGGATTTCTGTAGTTGTTAATAAATGGGCATCTTCTTCTGATGGAACTAATGGTGTGAAGGATACCGAAGTACATTTATTAAAATCAGGTAGCGCTAGTGGAATTACAAATAAAGCAAATACTGCTGATGTTTGGTCAACAAGTTCTGGAACTATTGTAACTTATGGAGGAGAAACTGATCTTTGGGGAACATCTTGGAGTCCATCTGATATAAATAATAGCTCTAATTTTGGAGTAAGATTAGAAGCTAATATCAATGGTTCTAGAAGTGCTTTTGTAGATTATATACAAATTAAGGTTCATTATTATACAGTTGTTAGCGGAGCAGGAGATTTAGAGTGGTACACGGTTTCTTCTGGTGGAACTAGTGTGGCAACAGGAGCTACGTTCGACCCTATAGGAGATGCAGATGTTATTGCTCAAGGAGGTGATTATGCTAATTTAGCAAATACGAACACCCCAGGAACTTACAATTTTTATGCCGGATGTAGCAATTTAATAGGTTGTAGAAAGTTATATCAATTTGTGATAAAAGATGATGAATCACCTGTGATAATTTGTCCAACAGTATTAAGTTCTTATAGTGCTGACGAAAATGATTGTACTTATACAGCTGTTGGAACTGAGTTTGATGCTACAGCGACAGATAATTGTACATTGAAATCATTAACATATGTTTTAACAGGTGCAACAACAGGAACTGGTGAAAGCCTTGCTGGAGTTGTTTTTAATAAAGGTATAACTACGGTAACTTGGAAAGCGAGTGATGCGATTGCTGCAAATGATGTTAATTGTAGTTTTGATATCACTGTTACAGATACGACAGCACCTGTGATTACTTTAACCGGAGCTGCAACAATGACCTTAGA
>NZ_JBHTMV010000008.1:0-4003 GCF_042679665.1 Lutibacter holmesii | reverse complement strand
ACTAATACAGTAAGTAATAGTCAAGATCAAACAGATCTTACGGATGTTGATGCAAGTGCTTCAGTAACTGTTTCAAGTGCAGACTTGGTAACTACCAAAGTAGTAGACAATGCAACACCAAATGAGGGAGATACGGTAACGTATACGATTACGGTATTGAACAATGGTCCAAGTGCAGCAACTGGTGTAAGTTTAACGGATAACTTACCAATTGGAGTTACCTATGCAAGTCATAGTACTTTAGAAGGAAATTATAATTCAGGTTCAGGTATTTGGAATATTGGTACAGTTGCTAATGGAGCTACAGCTACATTAGAGATTGTAGCTACAGTAGATGTTGGAACATCAGGATCTACGATTACCAATATTACCACAGCTGCCACAGGAGATCAAAGTGATCTAGTTACTGGAACAGATACCCTTGAAGCACCATTAACAGTTGGTGAGACGTTAGATATTGTGTTGACGAAAGTAGTAGACAATGCAACACCAAATGAAGGAGATATTGTTACTTATACGGTAACAGTAGAAAATCAAGGTCCTGCAACTGCGACTAATTTAATTGTTACAGATGTTTTAGCAAGTGGTTTAAGTTTTGGTATAGCAACACCAAGTGTTGGAACATTTGATACAGCTACTGGAATTTGGACAGTTGGAACATTGGCTTCAGGAATTACAGAGACTCTTACAATTCAAGCGCTTGTAGGAGTAGGAACAAGTGGTCAAGTATTAACTAATACAGTAAGTAATAGTCAAGATCAAACAGATCTTACAGATGTTGATGCAAGTGCTTCAGTAACTGTTTCAGCATCAGATTTAGTTACAACCAAAGTAGTAGATAATGCAACACCAAACGAAGGAGACACAGTAACGTATACGATTACAGTATTGAACAATGGTCCAAGTGTAGCAACCGGTGTAAGTTTAACAGATAACTTACCAATTGGAGTTACCTATGCAAGTCATAATACTTCAAAAGGTAACTTTAATAGAGGCTCAGGTATTTGGAATATTGGTGAAATTGCGGTAGGAGAAACAGTAGAACTTCAAATAAGTGCTATAGTTAATTCAAACACTGGAGGTACAATTATTACAAATTATACAACGGCTGCTTCAGGAGATCAGGTTGATTTAATTACTTCAGGAGATATCTTATTTGCAGCTATTCAAGTAATAAATATGTCTGATGTTGTGTTAACAAAAGTTGTTGACAATGCCACGCCAAATGAAGGAGATATTGTTACGTACACGGTAACAGTTACAAATAATGGAACAGCCGAAGTAACCAATTTAGTGGTAAGTGATAATTTACCAATAGGATTAAGTTATGGAGCAGTAACTCCAACTGTTGGAACTTGGTTAGCACCAAATTGGACTATTGGAACTTTAGACTCAGGAGTAACAGAAACAATTACAATTGAGGCTGTTGTTGGGCCTGGTACAAAAGGTCAAGTATTAACCAATACGGTGAGCAACACACAAGATCAAATTGATTCAAACGTAACACCAGATGATGATACAGAATCGATTACGGTAACAAGTTTAGATTTAATGACTGTGAAAACGGTTGATAATTCAACACCAAATGAAGGTGACATTATTACTTATACTATTGAAGTTACTAATATTCTTGGTGGAAGTGATGCTACTGGAGTTAAAATAATTGATGTATTGCCAATTGGAGTTTCATATGTGAGTCATACAACAAATGAAGGAGCCTTTAATTGGGGATCAGGTTTATGGTCTATTGGAGATTTACCAAATGGAGATACTGCTGTTTTATTAATTAATGCATCTGTAGATTCAGGAACTTTAGGAACTACAATTACTAATACAACAAGTGATGTAATTGCTGATCAGGGAGATTCAGACAGTTCTAATAATAAGGGAAGTGTAGCTATTAATCCTACAGCATTTATAGATTTAAGTTTAACAAAAGATTTTGTTGATGGAATTTCGGAACCTACAATTGGGAATTTAAAAACGTTTGAGATTAGAGTTCTAAATGAAGGTCCTTCAAATGCTACAGGTGTTGAAGTAACAGATGTATTACCTTCTGGATATGACTTCCTAAGTTATAGTTCAACAATAGGAACGTATGATCAAACTTCAGGAATATGGGAAATTACACAAATTGAACCTGGTAATACGGCTGTTTTATTAATAGATGTATTGGTGTTAACAACAGGAGATCATTTAAATTGTGCTGAAATTACGGCAGCAAATGAAATTGATGTAGACTCAACACCAGGAAATGGAGATAGTAGTGAAGATGATATAGATTGTGAGTTTTTCTTCATTGGCGGTGGTGTTAATCCATCTGGCTTAATAATTGAAAAAACAGTAGTAGCCGATAATTTAGAACCATTAGTAAATTCAGAAATTTCATTTGAAATTAAAATTGAAAATACAGGGAAACTAGATCAATCAAATATTGTTGTTTCTGATATTTTACCAGCCGGATTTACTTTCTTAAATTACAGTTCAAGCAGAGGAGATTATGATGAAATATCTGGAGATTGGAACGTAGGAAAAGTGCTAAGAGGTGAAGTTGAAATTCTAATTATTGATGTATTAGTTAACGCAACCGGACCTTATGAAAACTGCGCTACAATTAATTTGAATGGAGAAACAAGTTGTGTGGAAGTAACACCAATAGCAGTGATTGATTTGGAATTAACCAAGGATGTTGATATTTTTGAGCCAACTGCAGGATCAAATGTTGATTTTACTGTTAGTGTAACAAATGAAGGGCCAAGTAATGCAACCGGTGTTGAAGTAACCGATGTTTTACCTTCAGGTTATGTATTTGAAAGTGCAATAGCAACCGTTGGAATATACAATGAAGCTACGGGTGTTTGGTATGTTGGTGATGTTCAAAATGGTGAAACACAATCATTAGTAATTACAGCTAAGGTTGTTGGTTATGGTGATTGGTTAAATATTGCTGAAGTAACAGATGCAAATGAATTTGATATAGATTCAACACCTGGTAATGGAGATATACGTGAAGATGATATGGACAGTGTTTATACAATGCCTATTGTTGACTTTATAATTCCAAATGAATTTACACCAAATGGTGATGGTATAAATGATGTGTTTGAAGTAGGTGGTATTGAAATATTATATCCTAATTTCAAAATGGAAATTGTAAACCGTTGGGGTAATAAAGTGTATGAGTACCAACATAATGGAGATCCAGGAACAACACCAATGTGGTGGGATGGATATTCTGATGGTCGTTGGAATGTTGGAGCAGGTGAATTGCCAATAGGAACATATTTCTATACAATTTATTATAATGATAATGAAAGAGTACCACAAACAGGTTGGGTATATTTAAAAAGGTAATTAGTACAATAAGAAAGAACTCTAAGAGTTCTTTCTTTAATAAACTATTTTAGAAACAAAGTTTTATGAGAAAAATACAATTAATAATAAGTATGTTTATGCTTTTAAGCGTAAGTACTATTTTCAGCCAGCAAGATGCTCAGTATACGCAGTATATGTATAATATGGTTGTTATCAATCCGGCATATGCTGGATCTAAAGGAGTTCCAGCAATTGGTTTGTTAGGCCGTACGCAATGGGTTGGCGTAGATGGTGCTCCACAAACAGCGACGCTTTCCTTTAATTCACCGGTTGGTAAGGCTACAGGATTGGGATTATCAATTATTCATGATGAGATTGGACCAGTTCAAGAGAATAATATTTATGCAGATTTCTCTTATACTATTTTCACTGGAGAAGAAGGTCGTTTAGCGTTTGGATTAAAAGCAGGAGTTACTTTATTAGATATAGGATATTTAGACACTGTTGATCCGGATCCTTTAAACGAGCCGGTAAATCAAGCTTCACCAAACTTTGGAGCCGGTGTTTATTATTATACCAATAAGTTTTATGTAGGACTTTCAGCGCCAAACTTTTTAGAGACCCGTCATTTAGAAAGCGGTAATGGTTATGTAAGTACAGCTTCAGAGAAAATGCACTATTTTTTAAC
>NZ_JBHTMV010000007.1:0-5727 GCF_042679665.1 Lutibacter holmesii | reverse complement strand
GTAGGAGATACATCAGATACAGCAACAGGAACCATCTTAGATGATGATGTTCCAATGGTTGATAGTACTTTAATAACTGTAACAGAAGAAAGTGAAAATACTCCATTAGGTTTAACAGCACCAACAGGTATTGATTTAACAGATGTATCTAGCATAATTATTGAAGTTACTGGTTTACCTACTTTAGGTAGTGTAACGTTGGCTGATGGTAGTATTGTAAGTAATGGAGATTTGTTATCTATTGCGCAGTTAACAAGTTTAGAGTATGATGCTCCGGTTGATTATACATTAGGTGAGGTTGTTGGTGAATTTATGTACACTTTAAATAATGGTATAAGTTCTCCAGTTACTGGAAAAACAACAATAAATGTAATTCCTGTAAACGATGCGCCAATCGCGGTTGATGATACGTATATGGTAGATGAAGATGGAACAGTTGTATTGATGCCATTAATGGGAGATACTGATATTGAAGGTCCTGTAAATTTAGTTTCTATCAACGGAGTAGAATTAACAGGAGGTATTCAAACTATTACAGTACCAAATGGTATTGTTGAAATTGATGGCTCTGGAGTGATTACATTTATTCCAGAAACTGATTATAATGGTTTGGTTAATTTCCCTTATGTTATTGAAGATTCAGAAGGTGTAGAAGCTTCTGCAATTCAAGAAATTACAGTAAACGAAATCAATGATGCGCCGGTAGCAGTAGATGATACGTATTCGGTAAATGAAGGTGAATCAGTTGTATTACTACCATTAACTGGTGATAGTGATATTGAAGGGCCTGTGAGTTTGGTTTCTATCAATGGAGAAAATGTATTAGGGACAACTCAAACTATTACTGTGCCAAATGGAACAGTTTCAATTAATAGTGTTGGTGAAATTACATTTACGCCTAATACAAATTATTTTGGTAATGTAACATTCCCTTATGAAATTGAAGATGAAGATGGAGTTTTAGCTTCTGCCAATGAAATTATTACTGTGAATGCAGTAATCAATGCTGAAGATGATGTTGTAAGTGATGTTGATGGAATAAATGGAGGTACAGCTATTATAAATGTGTTTGATAATGATACTTTTGAAAACAACACTGTAAATCCAAATGATGTTACATTAACAATTGTTGATGCAGATCCTTCAGGCTATATTACCTTGAATCCTGATGGTTCAGTTGATATGTTAGATGGAACTCCAGAAGGAACATACAGTATAACATATAGTATTTGTGAAAATTCAAATATGAGTAATTGTGACACAGCTATTGTTACAGTGAACGTGGTTTGTAATTCTACTAAGATATCGGGTGTTGTAATGAATGTTGGTAATAACACACCACTTGCAAATGTACCGGTAACTTTAATTCCAAATAAAGGAACTACAGGCGCTACATTATTAATGTTAACCGATGCGAATGGATATTATAATTTTACCGGATTTATTCCAGGAGATTATATTATTCAAGTACAAGATGCGAATTTAAATACAGCTCATAATTTGTATAATGTAGATGCTAGTTTAAGTTTCTTATACATTGATAATTGTGATTATGTAGAGAATAACTTTACATATGATACAACAGACCTTCCTGTTCTTGGTAATTTTGTTTGGTACGATTTAAATAACAATGGTATTCAAGATGAATGGTTTGATGCAAATAATGATGGTGTAGTTACTCAAAATATTCCTGATGAAAATGGTGTAGTTGATTATAGTGCTTGGGAATGGATTGACTTTAACGGTGATGGTAGTTATGAAGGTGCTAATAATGAAGGTGAGTTAAATGCAGCAGGTTTTAGTAATACTGATAATACGATACCTAATGTTTATGTAACAGGACCAAATGGTTTTGCTAAAGAAATAATTGTTGGTATCCAAGGGTATTGGCGTACAAGAGGAGAATCAAATGGATGGGGTACTTATGATGTTACATTTGATTATGAAGCTGGAATTGAAGCAGCCGCTAATTTAGTAAGAGAAAGAGGATTGGTGAAAGTATTACCTAATGCAGTAGGAGCTAAATCTGCGAAAACTGCTAAATCACAAACTTATACGGTTTGCGGTGTAACAAATGAAGGTAACAAATCAACTCAGTTAACAGCTACTAATTCAGTTGATAACACTTTAGATTTTGGTATTATTTGCGAGGTGTTTAATTCAGCTCCAATTGCAAATACTGATGAAATTACTGCAAATGAAGACGCAACAATTACATTGAATGTTACTAGTAATGATACTGATAGTGATGGTACTATTGATGTAGCAACTGTTGATTTAGATCCTTCAACTCCAGGAATTCAAACAACTTGGACAGTTGAAAATGAAGGAACATATACAGTAGATCAACTAGGTGTTGTAACGTTTGTTCCGGTAGCAGATTTCAATGGAGTTGCAACTCCAGTTGAATATACAGTAAATGACAATGAAGGATTGACTTCTGAAATTGCTACAATTACTGTAACTGTTAACCCTGTAAATGATGATCCAGTGGCTGTTGATGATTTTGCAACAACAAATGAAGATGTACCAGTAATAATTGCAGTATTAGATAATGATTTAGATAGTGATGGTGATGTACTTACGGTAACAGAAGCTATTTCAACAGATGGAACAGTTATAATAAATACAGATGGTACTATTACATTTACTCCAAATCCTGATTTTGTAGGTGAAGCTGTTGTAACGTATACTATTACAGATGAAAATGGGGCAACAGATGTTGCTATTGTAACCATTGCTGTTGAAGAAGATAGAGATATCACAATAACAACAGAAGAAGTTTGTATAGATGATGCGCCGTATGTAATTTATGATATTACACCTGTAGGTTTTGTACCTTCAGAAGGAGCAACAATTATTTGGAGAAAAATGGATGGAACAATTGTTTCAGAATTAAACAATCAAAGTTTAAGTGGTCAATTATTATGGCCAGGAGCAGTTGTAGATTCTAATGGCGTTTGTATTGCTTGGCCAGGATGGGAATTTGTAAATGGAACTTGGGTTGAAATTAACGATGGACTAAGACCAGAAATGGAATTAGTGATTTCTTTAAACCCAGAATCAACAGTAGTTGTTTACTATCCGGCAGCAACATCTGATTGTTCTCCTAATCCAAACAATGCACCAGTTTTAGGTGATGATGTAGCAGAAGCGGTTGAAAACCTTCCTGTTTCAGGTAATTTATTACCAAATGACAGTGATTTAGATGGAGATGAGTTAGTATTAAATACAACACCAGTAACACCACCAACAAATGGTACTGTAGTAATTAATCCTGATGGATCATATACTTATACACCAAACGCTGATTTTGTTGGTACAGATAGTTTTGTATATGAAGTTTGTGATAATGCTACAACTCCAGCTTGTACAACAGCAACGGTAACAATTACAGTGTTAGGTGATAATGATGGTGATGGTCTTGCTGATGTTGATGATATTGATGATGATAACGATGGAAATCCAGATGTTACTGATCCTAACGTTACAGATCCAATTGCAGTAGATGATGTTGCTACAATTTTATTTAATGAAATTGGAGTAATTGACATATTGTTAAATGATGATTATTTATCTAGTGCTAATACAACTTTAACACAAATTGGAGGTAATGCAATTGGAGTAGCAACATTTGATCCTATGACAGGAGAAATGACGTATACACCAGATCCTTCAGAAGCAGGAAAAACAGTAGAAGTTGAATACGAAGTTTGTTATGTTATAACAACAGGTGATTCAGCACCTGGATCTTGTGAATCTGCTAAAGTAAGTATTACAATTCCAGAAGCAGCTGACTTAGTATTAGAGAAAGTTGTAAATAATACGTTACCTGTATTAGGTGAAGATGTAGTATTTACAATTACATTAGCAAATAATGGTCCTAGTGATGCTACAGGTGTTCAAATTTTAGATAAATTACCTTTAGGATATACCTATGTAAGTCATACTACTTCTGTTGGAAGTTTTGATAATTCATCAGGATATTGGATTATTGATACAGTTTTAAATGGTGCAACTGAAACCTTAGTTGTTACAGCAACTGTAAACTCGGTGAATGATTATTTAAATACTGCTGAAGTAATTGCTGCTGATCAAGTAGATCCAACTTCAGTACCAGGGAATAAAAACCCTTCTGAAGATGATCAAGCTGAAGCAGGTATTTCTGTAGTAGGTTCAATTGACTTAAGTTTAACAAAAACAGTTGTTGATGGAGATGTAGTACTTGGAGCAGGAACATTAAAAACGTTTGAAATTAGAGTTTTAAATGATGGGCCATCAATTGCAACAGGTGTTCAAGTGGTAGATTTATTACCTTCAGGTTATGACTATGTTGGGTATAATTCAACAATTGGAACTTATGATCCTAATTCAGGATTATGGAACCTTGGATTTATTGAGCCAGGAAACACAGCTGTATTAATGCTTGATGTTAATGTATTAGCAGAAGGAGAATATAACAACTGCGCTCAAATTACAGCAGCAAATGAAGCTGATGTAGATTCTGTTCCAAACAATGATGATGCAACTGAAGATGACTTTGATTGTGCTGAAATTGTATTGTTACAAGAATTAGATTTAAGTATTGAAAAAACAGTTGTTGATAATAATTTTGAACCAAGAATTAATGACGAAGTTACATTTGAAATTAGATTAACAAATAATGGAGTTATTAATGCAACAAGTGTTCAAGTTGAAGATGTATTACCAACAGGTTATAGCTTTATAACTTATAGTTCTACAACAGGAACTTATGATGAAGAAACTGGATTATGGAATGTGATTGAAGTTGAACCAGGAAAAACAGAAGTTCTTTTAGTAGCTACTGTTGTGAATGAAATTGGAGATTATTTAAATTGTGCAACTATTACAAACATTGACCAAATTGATACAGATTCAACAAATGATTCTAGTTGTATTGAATTAGATCCACTTCCTGAGATTGTTTTAAACATTCCAGAAGCATTTACACCAAACGGTGATGGTATAAATGATGTGTTTGAGTTAGAGTATTTAGAAGTAATATATCCTAATTTCAAAATGGAAATTGTAAATCGTTGGGGTAATAAAGTGTACGATTACCAACATAATGGAAATGCAGAAACTGCACCAATGTGGTGGGACGGATATTCTGATGGTCGTTGGAATGTTGGAACAGGAGAGTTACCTGTAGGAACATATTTCTACACCATTTACTTTAACAACAACGAGAGAGAACCATTAACAGGATGGGTTTATTTAAGAAGATAATATCAATAATATTTTAAGGGAGTAAACAATTACTCCCTTTAATTAAATTTTTAAGCAGATTTTATGAAGAAAATAAAATTACTTTTAGCGGTTTTCACATTACTAACTTCAACAGTAGNTTGGTAAGGCTACAGGATTGGGATTATCAATTATTCATGATGAGATTGGACCAGTTCAGGAGAATAATATTTATGCAGATTTCTCTTATACTATTTTCACTGGAGAAGAAGGTCGTTTAGCGTTTGGATTAAAAGCAGGAGTTACTTTATTAGATATAGGATATTTAGATACGGTTGATCCGGACCCTTTAAATGAGCCGGTAAATCAAGCTTCACCAAACTTTGGAGCCGGTGTTTATTATTATACCAATAAGTTTTATTTAGGACTTTCAGCACCAAACTTTTTAGAGACCCGTCATTTAGAAAGCGGTAATGGTTATGTAAGTACAGCTTCAGAGAAAATGCACTATTTTTTAAC
>NZ_JBHTMV010000006.1:0-178368 GCF_042679665.1 Lutibacter holmesii | reverse complement strand
ATTGGACCTTGAGCTCCTGTGTCTCCAGTATCTCCTTTATCTCCTTTATCTCCCTTTTCTCCTTGAATTCCTTGTGGACCTTGTTCACCATCATTATCTAATGATGATAAATCTACAAAACCACCATTTTCTAATGTTAAAATATTTGTATCACTATCAAAACTTAGTTGTTGATAATCAGAACCTCCATCACACAAACTTTTCCATACCGCACCTTCAAATACAAATAAACATTTCTCATCTAAATTATAAACCACAGCCCCTTCTAAAGGCTTGATTAAATTCATTTCGATTGTAGAAACTCTACTCAAAACTAAAACTTTGTTTGAGCTTTCTAATTCTAAAAGAGAGTTGATATTTATTTGAGAAGGATTTTCTCCTATTTTAACTTGTGCAAATAGAGATACGCTAAAAGTTAAAAATACAATTAAAAATATATTTTTCATTGATTGGGGATTTAACATCATGTTTGCAAAATTATTAAAAGTTTTCTTAAATTCACTTGAATAATAGATAATTATCTTTTATAGGTATATAAATTTAACTAATACTATAAATTTATTGTAATTATTCTATTATTATGACACACAAAAGATTAAAAAGTCACAAAAGCACTAAGTCTTAATTTTTGGTGTTGTTGGATTAAATCCAAAATCTTCATCGGGTAATTGGATTCCTAACTGTGAAATTATGTAACCTACACTTGCAAAATGGTGAATTGCATGACTATGTGCTTGAATTAAAATTGCAGCTAATGTGTAGTTAGCAGAAATAACGCCTAAGCCTAAATCATCTGTAACCTGAATAATTTGATTTAAATCTTTATTCTTCACTTTTTCTAGTTCAGAAATAATTGTTTGAAAATATTTAATACCCTCTGTTGTTTTGTTCTCTACTAAACTATTTCTTTTTCGGAGTACCAAATTTATAGAGTTACCATCTAAACCTTCAAAAATACAATCAAAAACATCTAAAATATGTCGAGTGTGGCCACCAATGCTTGAATAATAAGGAGCAATTGTTGTGTTAGCATACTCACTATCTGAAATACTATTTAACAGTTTAATTCCTCTTTCTAAATTTTTTTGAATTGCTTCGATCATACAATTTAATAATTTTATTCAAATATAATTAACTTTATTTCAATAGGCGTATCAAAGTAATTATTCCTAAAACAACAAAAAGAACACTTAATATTAAATTGATATTTCTAGCAATAAACGAAACTCTTTTTGCAATAATTTTAGCAAAATAAAGATATGTGCTAAACAATAAAATTGCACCTAAAAAAATTCCAAAAAGATAAAGCATGATGTAAGGTTGCTTTATTACAATTAATCCTTTTTCTGTTAAAAAGATAGAAAAAGCTAAATAAAATGGTATTGCAATTACATTTAATGATGACATTAGTGCGCCTCTCAAAAAATACTTTCCTTTTTCAACTTTTGTTTCAGTATTTGTTTTTTTTCTTGAAAGAAAGAAAAAGAATACGGACAATGTAAAGAAAACAAAAACACCTGCGATTTTTAAAAATTCGATTATTTCGGGGTTTTTCACAAAATAGTCAGCAAAAAGAACTGCAATTCCTGCTTGAATAAAAATCACAAAAGCAGCTCCAAAGGCAAATTTTACACCTTGTACTTTCCCAATTTCAAGCTTTACTTTTAAAGCTGACATATTTAACATACCCGGAGCTAACATTCCTAAATATGAAATAAAAACACCGTATAAAACATATAAAAAATAGGTCATTCTTTTAACAAATTATTATTGAGTAATTAATTTTTTCTTTCTTCATTAATAGAGCATTCATAAATTACTTTGTAGCAAGTTTATTTTTTCCTTACAAAATTGATGATAAAATCACTTAATTCTTCAGAAACTTTAAACTTTTTAACAATGATACTATAGACCACAATTATTAAACAACTATTTGCTACAATATTTAAAAATGGATGAAAATTAAAACTCCAAAAATTAAATATTAAGAAAACTGCACTAATAATTATAATTATTTTTATAGTTTGTTTATTAAAAGGCATAATATTCATTTTTGCATTTATATAAGCAACTTTTACCAAACTATACAGCGCAACAACAACCAATGTTGCCAAAGCAGCACCATTTATTCCTATTAAATGAATAAACCACTTATTTAAAAAAATAACACTTAACGCCATTGCTATAGAAAAATAAAAGTAAATTTTATAATATTTTGAATTTACCAAAATTGCATTTCCAGTACCTAAACCTAACTCAACTAATTTTGCCAAAGAAATTATAAAAACAATCCAAATTCCATTTGAAAATTCAGGTTTACCGATTAAGCTATAAACTTCGCGTATATTACAGTTAATCAATAAAAATAATAATCCGCCAATAATTAATAAATTTAGAGATGTTTTTTTATACAAATCACCTACTTCCCCAATTCTATTTTCGTTCATATCTTTAGCAGTAATTGGACTTGTAATTTGCTGCATTGCTCTAGTTGGTATGGCAATGACACTCGCAATATAAACGCCTACAGAGTAATATGCTACCTGGGCAATTTGTTCCATCTGCGGAATCATAAACTTATCTATTTCTAACAAAATACTAGAAGCTGATCCTGCCACAATTATATACGATGAAAAAGATAAAATTTCTTTTAAATTTTCAGGAATTTTAAATATTAATTTGGGTTTATAAACATAAAAAGCATACAGTTTCATAATTAACATTCTAACGCCATACACAATTACAACAGCGTAAATAAATTGCTCATTAGTAAGCCAACCAAAATATACAGCAAACAATAAAAATGTTGTGCAAATACGAGCGAAAATTTCTTTTACAAAACTTCCGAACACGGATTTAAACTGCACTTTTGTCCACGAATAAAACACTTCAAAATACCCCATAAAAACAGCTACAATGAAAATTAAATACGTGTAACTTTTAATCATAGGGTTTTCAACAGAAAGCCAACTAGAAATACTTTCATATAAAATAGAACCTATGAAGCCAACAGGAATAATAACCAACAAAGGCAACACCAAAGTACTTATTAAAAAACTATCTTGATCTTGCCTTGACTTATATGATGAATAGAATTTTATTATGGTATGTTGCATACCAAACACCAATAAAGGCAATATAATAATAGCCGTAGAAAGCAAAAATGTAATTAATCCAAAATAATCTTCTTGTAAAAAATGTGTAAACAAAAACAATACATTTACTCCACCAATAGCAAACCCTAAAAATAAAATTAAGGTATTTATAAATGATTGTTTTATTACAATTCCCATTACAACAAGTTTAAAATTTCTTGATAAATTTTATCTCCAACATTTTTACCAAATAAATTCATTTCAAAATTTTCCTGATTATTTTGAAACTCGCTAAACGCTTCTATCATTTTTGCTGTATCAGCTCCTATTATTTTGGCAAAACCGTTTGAAACTAACTCAACCCATTCTGTTTCTTCCCTTGCAATTATGGCATATTTTTTATTGAAAAACGCCTCTTTTTGCAAGCCTCCGCTATCTGTAATTACCAAATTGCATTTTTGCAATAACTCAAGCATATCAAAATAACCAACGGGATCAATTATTGTAATATTAAATTTTAAATGATGCTTTTCTAAAATGGCTTTTGTTCGTGGATGTAAAGGTAATATTACTTGTTTTTTAGTGTGGATAGCTTCTAACCCTTTAAATATAGCTATTAAATTCTCTAAAGAATCTGTATTTTCTTGTCTATGAATAGTTGCTAACACAAACTCATTTTCAGTTAAATTCAATTTTGTAATAATTGAAGATTTCTCAACTGAAGTTTGGCTATAAAATTCCACCGCATCTTTCATAATATCACCACTTTTCACAATCTTAGAAGGCATTGTTAAAAACCCTTCTTGATTTAAATTAGCAACAGCCGTATCTGTTGGACAAATTAAAAGGTCAGAAATTCTATCGGTTAATATCCTATTAATTTCTTCAGGCATTTTCATATTAAACGAGCGTAAACCGGCTTCAATATGAACCACTTTAATAGCCAACTTTTTTGCTGCCAAGGCACCAGCCAATGTAGAATTTGTATCTCCATAAACAACCACAGCATCAGGCTTTTCAATTAATAAAACCTCTTCAATTTTTTGCAACATTTGCCCTGTCATAGCGCCGTGCCCTAACCCATTTACAGCCAAATTATAAGCAGGGTTTGGAATGTTCATTTCCTTAAAAAATATAGAACTCATATTGGTATCATAATGTTGCCCAGTATGTACAATTACTTCTTCTATTTCCTTGTGTTTTAAAATAACTCTACTTAAAACAGCTGCTTTTACAAATTGAGGCCTTGCACCTAATATGGTTACTATTTTTTTCATTTGGTTAATTCAATTATTAGTTCAGCAACTTTTTTTGTTAATTCCTTACGGTGAAATTGTTCAATATTTTTAGACTGAATTTGTAATTTACCTTCTTTATATGCTGCATACAAATTGAGAATCTTTTTCTTCAATTCTAACTTATCATCAAAGTTTACAGATGTTCCCGCATTCGTATTATTTAAAATTTCGGCTAAATCTCCATCACTTGGCGCAATTGCTAATATAGGTCGTTTTGCCATTAAATATTCAAATATTTTACCGGTAATTATTCCTTTTGCACTTGGAACATTATTTACAACCAGCAATAAAACTTGCGATTTTTGTTGAAACTCTAATACTTCTTTGTGCGAAACATAATCAATAACCTCTACATTATTTGACAATTGATGTGTATCAATATCCTTCAAAATAGACGGATCAATTTTACCAATTAATTTTAATTGAAAATCATTTTTAAAGCTTTCATTTTCCAAACAAAGTTCTGAAAACACATCCCATAACATTTTTGGATTTCTATCAGCATTCATTAAACCAATATGCGTACAAGTAAATTTTGAATCAAGCGCTATTTGAACTGGTTTAATCTCTCCATCAAACCCATTGGTAATAGTTAAAATATTCTTACTAAATGCTTCGTAATTCTTTTTCATAGTATTTCCAACTACTAAAACTGCATCTGCATTTTTTAACACTTCACTTTCTAAAAAATGATGTTTTTTAATCGCATTTTTTGAAAGTGGTAACTGATGAAAATAATCTATCTCAGTCCAAGGATCTCTAAAATCAGCTATCCATTTTATTGGCAATTGCTGCTTTAATTGCAAACCAATTAAATGTAAACTATGTGGCGGACCGGTTGTTATCACACAATCTATATCTGTTTCTTTAAGATACTTTTTTAAATATTTTACAGATGGTTTAACCCAAAATTTACGAGCATCAGGAATAAAATAATTAGCTCTGATATATTGTAATACTTTGCCCACAAAAGTAGGGTTCGGATTTAAAAAACCAGCACTTTCTGTTTTCTTCTTTCCAAATAATGACAGCAAATTGTTAGGTTCCCAAATTGGCTGTTTTATAACTTTTACACCTTTCGGAATTTCATTTTCTAGTGAAGTATCAATTATTGGGTAATTTGGTTTTTTAACCGTATAAACAATTGGCTCTACACCAAATTCCCTAAAGTATTTTACAAATTTTAACCAACGCTGTACACCAGAACCTCCGGCGGGCGGCCAATAATAAGTTATAACAAGTACTTTTTTCATTTGCTTAATTATGGTATAAAGCTATTAATTTTTTGGAAGTTAACTCCCAACAAAACTCGTTTTCAATAAAGGTCTTTCCATTTTCACCTAATTCTTTTTGCAAACCTAAATTATTAAAAAGCTCTAAAACTTTTAAACTAAAATCATTACTATTTTCAGCCTTGTGAACCAAACCTGCAACGGCTTTTTCAACAATATTTTGTTGTGAAATAGCGTTGCTAACCAACAACGGTTTTGCAAAACTCATATATTGAAATATTTTATTTGCATACGTTGTATCATGGTGTAAATTACGCTTTAACGGTGAAATACAAATGGAACTTGCTTTTATATATGATGGAAATAGCGTTTCATTTTTCCAACCTTCAAAATCAACAAAAGCTTCAATTCCTAAATTTTTAACCTGATTTTTTAAAACACTATCAGAAGAATTACTGCCTACAATAACTAATTTAATTGAAAGTATTTTATCTTTTACTAATGAAATACTTTCTATGGCTGTTTGTAAACCTCTTCGTAAACCAGTGTCTCCAACATATAATAACACAAAATTAGATTTATATTTCTCTATAATTTCTGGCTGAAGATCCGCGTTTTCAAAATATACCTTGTGCACTGTATTTGGCACTACTACAATATTTTTTGAAGGCTTTCCTACCCTATTTATAAGCTCTAATTTTGCTTCTTCTGTAACCACAACCACATTGGTGGCTTTTTTTACAAACCCCTCTTCTTTGCGCTTCCACTTTTTTGAGGAGATTAAAAATTTCCCAGGCAATTTTTGCAAATGAGGATAAAACTTCATTATTTCTGGTCGGTTTTCATGTAAATCAAGCGTAGTTTTTAATTTCAACTTTTTGTTTGCCTTAAAAACTGCACTAGCAATTTGAATGTCGTGCATATGAATAACATCAATACTATTGAACTTTAAAAAATGTTCAATTTTTTTTGACATTATTGAAGAATAAAAAGGAAGCGTATACGCTAAAGCTGATAATTTATATAATAATTTTGAAGACTTGTATCGCTTTACCTGAATACCTTTTATAGTTTCATTTGTTTTTTCGTTTTGGTATTTTAAACAAAATAAGAAAACTTCGTGCCCATTTTCAATTAATGATATAGCTTCATTTGCCACTCTGGGATCAGGTGGAAACGTTTTGTCTAAAATCATTCCTATGCGCATAGCAATTATTTTTCTGCGTAAATAGCGTAATAGCGTGGTGTAAATTTTCGTAAAATTGGACGAAACCCTATTTTATTAATTGGGCTAGTCCATTTTTGTTTTCTCTTAATTGTCCAATTTGTTTTTTCAACTAACCAATCAAATTGCCAATCTTCAAATTCATGATAATGCCTATCACGCATATCGGTTTTACTTCTATATGCAGATGCAAACCATAATTTTAACGGTATTGTAGCTATTAATTTGGGCGCTTCAATTTCTTTTAAAACTTGATATGGCGCCAATAAATGTTCAAAAATTTCAAACGCAGTAACTGCATCAACTTTATGTTTTTTTACAATTTCTGGAACCTCATCTAAATCTTCACCCAACGTATTAAAAACAGTGTACCCATTTTGTTCCATTATTTCTGAAAATGGATTGCGAACACCTAAATCTAAAATAGTAGCAGGCGCAGGCAACACATCTTGCAAAAATGCTAAAGTATGCTGATATCTTTTTTTTGGTAATTTATTATACATAAATACTATTGATAATTTTTGTTGAACTCTTAATTAAACAATTTATTTTGCTGAATAAACGTCAACAAACATTACTTTACATTTGCAATTAAATAGCCTATTTCTTTTCCTTTTTTCTTTGAGCTACAAATAAACCTATTGGAATTAATAGCATTAATAAATATGATGCCAATGCAATTGTACTTCCTTGTTTTATAACTGTTGGTTCAAATTTAAACTCAACATTATGTTTTCCCTTAGGAATTTCCATTCCTCGCAACACGTAATTTACATTGTAATAAGGTGTTAAAACTCCATCAACATAAGCGTTCCAACCATCTTTATAATAAATATCTGAAAATACAGCAAACTGATCTTCATTAGCAGAAAACTCATACTTTAATACATTTGCTTTATATGATACTAATTGAATGGTTGCTAAAGAATCAATTCTATAAGTGGTTTTAAAATCACTTGAAACCGTATTCGCATTTATTACCGCAGTTGATTTTGTATTTAAATTATTTAAAGCTGTTATTTCTTCATTTGCAGAGTCTACCACATTAATTTCAGCTACAAACCATGCGTTTCCGTTCGCTTCATCATTTACAGTTAAATTATTTTTCCCTGATTCATCTGGAGTTATTAAATATTTTGTATTCAACATATTAAATACTTCCATATTCCCTTTTGCTAACTGAAAATCGTACAACTCTTGATAACGACGAGGTTTTGCCGCGTGATATCCTCCTACTGAATTATGAAAATATGACGTAGAACCATCGGCCATTATATTTTTAGATAAATCAGCAACTCTGTAATAGCTTTTGTCTTTTAAAATTTCTTTGTCAATTGCAGAAGCTTTAAAAGGCTTGTCTACATTTCTTGCCGAAGTAAAATAGTCGTTATTTACGTAGCGCTTATCAACATTTACCAAATCAAATAAAACAATAGCTCCAAAAGAAATGATTAAAACTATACGCTTTATTTTTTTATTTAAATATGCATAAATAATTGCTGCAAAAAGGGAAACAATAATTAATGAACGTACACTATCGCCAAAAAACAAGCTTTGCCTGTCTGCAACAACAGCATCTAAATAACCCGCAATTTGTTCATCTATTTGCAAATCCATTTCAGTTTCAAATGAAAACAACCCTGTCCCTGCAACAGTAAATAGCAACGCCAAACCACCAACAATAATAGTTGACCATTTTAACGCATGAAGTTTTGTTTCTTTGGTTATTTCTGAATTTAAAATTTCTTTCAAACCTAAAATTCCTAATAAAGGAATGGTCAATTCAGCAATTACCTGGATTGAAGAAACCGCTCTAAATTTATTGTACATTGGCACATAATCAATAAAGAAATTGGTTAAAACCTCCAAGTTTTTTCCCCAGCTTAATAAAATTGAAAATATAGTAGCAGCAAGCAACCAATTTTTCAATTTCCCCTTCACTAAAAACAGCGCTAATACAAATAAGAAAATAAATAACGCACCAATATATGCCGGAGCAGCCACAATAGGTTGATCTCCCCAATACATAGATGATATTTGCATTAAATAATTGGCATCATTCGCACTTAAACCTTTACGAACAGAAGCTTGTAAAAAGTTACGCAGTTCACTATCTTCAACAACTTCATGACGCGTACCTCCTTTAAATCTAGGAATAAACAAATTAAAAGTTTCACTTTTTCCGTAACTATATTCTGTAATATAATCTTTAGATAAACCGCTTACCGCTTCTTTAGGCGATCCATCTGCATTAATAGTTAACTCACTTTTACTACGCGTACTGTGTTTTGCATATTCTTGTGTAGCCAACAAACCTGTTGCATTTACACCAATTGCTAAAACAACAGCAACCGTTAAAATGGCTATATTTTTAAAGAACAATGGTATTTCTTTATGCTTAACAGCTTCAATTAATTCTACAATTCCAAAAATTAACACTAAAAACAACAAATAATATGTCATTTGAATATGACTTGCTGCTATTTCCAACGCCATTGCCAAAGCAGTTACAATAAAACCGCTTAAATACTTTTTTTGAAACACCAATAAAATTCCAGATAAAACCAATGGCATATAGGCTATTGCGTGCGCTTTTGCATTGTGACCAACACCTAAAATTATAATTAAATAGGTAGATAACCCAAAGCCGAGTGCTCCAAAAACTGCCAACTTCCAATCAACTTTTAACACCAAAAGAAGTACAAAAAAACCTAAAAAGTATAAAAACAAGTAATTTGCCGGATGCGGTAAAAAACGTAACGCTGTATCTATTTTTTTGATAAAATCATTTGGGTAGTAGGCGCTTACTACATAGGCAGGCATTCCTCCAAATGTTGCATTTGTCCAATAAGGTTCTTGCCCAGTTTCTTTTCTAAAGTCTTTAATTTCTTTTGAAGAACCTATAAATTGTGTAATATCACTTTGCTGAATTTTCTTCCCTTCTAAAACAGGAGAAAAATACGCTAAAGACACAAAAATAAACGAGGCTATTGCAATTATATAAGGTACTACTTTTTTAAATGAAAAACTCATAAATTAATCTTCTTTTACCTCTTCAAAATCTACATATTCACCAACTGTTTTATTTCCTTCTTTTTGATTTGAAGGTTTTTTTGCAATTACAGTTTCTCCTACTTTTCCGTCTGTTGCTGGATTTTGATATTGCTCTTGTTGCGCTTTATATTTTTTTTCTACATTACTAATTACCTTTTTCAAGAAAATTGGAGCAATATATCTGCTAAAAAACTTGAAAGCATAATAAATAATGATAAATATTGCGATTGTTTTTAATAATCCTACCAAAATAAAATATGTTTTTATATAATTTTCAAAAATAACAATTTGACAGTAACTAAAACGTTTAATTATATAAAATCTTATATTTACACCATAATAAACGCAATTTATGAAAAGAGTTTTTTTTGCATTCCTTATTTTAATTAGCTTTCAAAATATACATGCACAATACACTGATATTATTAACTCTAAAAGACCAGGTTTTTCAGAAAGTCCGTATAGCGTTGGTACAAACGTTTACCAATTTGAAACAGGACTTTTTTACCAAGACAGCAATACCAAAAATTTACTTGAAAGCACCAATACTTTTGGTGGTGAACTTTTTTTTAGGTTTAGTAAATTTATTGAACGTTTAGAAGTAAACTTACATGTAGCTTATCAAAAAGATGATATCAATAACTTAAAAGATATTGTTTCACATATTGACCCGTTAGAAGAATTTAATAATAGTACTCCAAGATTCACAAGCTCAATTAAAGGAATTAGCAGGTTTACAATTGGTGCAAAATATTTAATTTACGAACAAATATTTGAAGATAAATCTAAAGAAATTAGAAGCTGGAAAGCTAGAAATGCCTTTGATAAAAAACGCCTAATTCCATCAGTTGGTATTTATGGTGGTGTAAACACTAACTTTTTAAGCGATGATTATAAAAAAGAAGGCTTAACGTTTAAAGGAGCCGTTTTATTACAAAACGACTTTTCAGATAGACTTGTTGTACTTACCAATTTAATTGTTGATGATATTACTGCAGAAAACATGTTGTATTCATACATTGTAACTATGACTTATGCCATTAACAGAAATTGGTCTTTTTTTATTGAAAACGTAGGAGAATATCAAAACACATTTTCACCAAATTATCAAATAGGAACTGGTGCAGCCTATTTATTTTCTCCAGATTTACAAATTGATGCTTCTGTACGTACAAATTTGTTTCAAGAGTACTCGTATGTTTTTGCTTCTGCAGGAATTTCATGGAGATTAAACAAACATCAAGATGCATTAATTGAAAACAATTCGCCAAATTATAAAGCAAAAAACAAAAAAGGATTCTTCTCTAGATTATTCGGGAAAAATTAATAAAATCACAAAAAGTAGCATGATTACAATTAAAGAAATGGTTACAACAAAGGAAATGAAAGCATTTGTAAAATTTCCTTTTAAATTATATAAAAATAACCCTTATTGGGTTCCACCATTAATAAACGGACAACTAGATGCCTTTGACAAAAACATAAATCCTGTTTTTGAAAGTTCAACAGCTCGGTTTTTTGTAGCGCTTAAAAACAATGAAATTGTTGGTAGAATTGTTGTTATTATCAATAGTTTAGATTTAAAAGAACAAGTTAACAAAGTACGTTTTGGCTGGTTTGATTTTATTGATGATATAAATGTATCACAACTATTGCTACAAAAAGCCAAAGAAATTGGTAAAGAAAATAACTTAGAATATATGGAAGGTCCAATGGGTTTTTCAAATCTTGATGAAGTTGGTTTTTTAACTAAAGGATATGAAGAAATTGGCACTATGGCTTCTTGGTATAATTTCCCGTATTATATTGACCATATGAATAAATTGGGTTTCACTGTGGAAAAAGAATATGTTGAAAACAGGTTTTCTTTTGAGAATGTTGAAAACAAAAAACTTAAAAGAGTAAGCGCAATGGTTGAAAAAAGATACGGATTTAAACCACTTAACTTTACTCGTACAAAAGATGTGATGCCGTATATTGATGAAATGTTTGATGTATTTAACGAAAGTTATGCTTCATTAGAATCCTTTGTTCCAATTACACCAAAACAAAAAGAATATTTCAGAAAAAAATACATTCAATTTATAAACCCTGAATTTATAAAATTTGTAACAGATAGTGATGATAAATTGATTGCTTTTGCCATAACAATGCCCTCTTTTTCAAAAGCTTTACAAAAAGCTAAAGGAACCTTATTTCCGTTTGGATGGTACCATTTATTAAAAGCAAAAAACGCTAGTAAAGACATGTTATTCTTTTTAATTGGAACGGTTCCAAAACACCACAACAAAGGAGTTCCGTCAATTATTTTTAATGAATTTTACAAAACCTTTAAAAAGTTAAATGTAAAAAACTGTATAAGAACGCCTGAACTTGCAAATAATAGTGCTGTAACAGCATTATGGAGCGGCTTTGGACAAGAAACATATAAAAGACGATGTACATTTAGAAAAGACATTTAATGCAGTTATTTTTTAATTCAAACATAGAGCCAACCACGCAACAGTTTACTTTTGATAAAACCGAAAGTAGACATATTGTACGCGTACTAAGAAAACAACAAGGTGACACGGTATTTATTACCAATGGAAAAGGAGAACTTTTTACTTCGGAAGTACAAATAGCAAATGACAAAAAGTGTTTGGTTAAAATTATAAAGGTTGAATCTCAAAAAAAACCTTGGGATTATTATCTACACATAGCAATTGCTCCCACAAAATTAAATGACCGGTTTGAATGGTTTTTAGAAAAAGCTACTGAAATTGGAATTGATGAAATAACTCCCATAATTTGTGCACATTCTGAAAGAAAAGTGATTAAAAAAGATAGAATGGAAAAAATAATTCATTCAGCAGCCAAACAATCATTAAAATATCATTTTCCAAAGTTGAATGATTCCATTACTTTTAAAGAATTTTTATACTCAAATTTTGATGGTCAATTATTTATTGCACACTGCGAAGAAACCGATAAAAAATCTTTAAAAAACGAATTACAACCCAACAAAAAAACAACTGTACTAATTGGTCCAGAGGGTGATTTTTCACCTAAAGAAATTGAGCAAAGTTTGGTTCATAACTTTATTCCTGTATCTTTGGGACAAAGCAGATTGAGAACTGAAACTGCCGGAGTTGTTGCAGTTCATAGTGTTGCATTTGTAAATGAATGAATTGATGAAAATACTTCATATATTAAAATTACCACTTCTTAACAAAACCAATACAAAAGCACTATTAATGTTGGTGTTTTGTATTTTAGGAATACACCAAATAACAGCGCAACAAGTAGCTGTTTTAAAATACAATGGTGGTGGTGATTGGTATGCAAACCCAACAGCTTTACCCAATTTAATTGAATTTTGTAATGACGCTATTCATACTTCAATAAAAGAAAACCCTGAAACTGTTGAAATCAACAGCATAGATATTTTTAACTACCCTATTGTTTTTATGACAGGGCACGGAAATATTGTTTTCTCAGAAGAAGATAAAACTAACCTGAGGAATTATTTAACTGCTGGTGGATTTTTACATGTCTCAGATAATTATGGCTTAAACACGTATTTAAGACGAGAAATGAAATTGTTATTTCCAACATTAGAATTTCAAGAAATTCCACACAATCACCCCATTTTTCATCAAACCTTTTCTTTTGAAAATGGAGTACCAAAAATTCATGAACACGATAATAAAACACCACAAGCTTTTGGGCTTTTTTATAAAGGCAGATTAATTTGTTTTTATGATTATGAAAGTGACTTAAGTGATGGATGGGAAGATGCAGAAGTACATAATGACGATTACGAAACTCGAGAAAAAGCATTAAAAATGGGTGCAAATATTATAGAATACGCCTTTAAAAACTAATATGGAAGAAAATTTAGATTCGCTTAAAATAAATTTTGATACGGAAGGGCTTTGGGCTTTAAACATTACGTTAGCAATAATAATGTTTGGCGTTGCTTTAGGAATAACAACTAATGATTTTAAACGTTTATTCAAAAACCCTAAAATACTATTTACAGGAATTATTTCTCAATTTATACTACTGCCGTTGGTGACATTTATTTTTATAAAAATAATAAACCCAATGCCAAGTATAGCACTTGGAATGATGATGGTTGCCGCGTGCCCAGGAGGAAATATCTCAAATTTCATGACGCAATTAGCAAAAGGAAATGCAGCGCTTTCTGTTAGCCTTACAGCTTTTGCCACACTAGTTTCATTAGTAATGACACCTTTTAACCTACATTTTTGGGGAAATTTGTACGCGCCAACAGCTCAAATATTACAAACTGTTGAATTAGACCCGTATGAATTAATAAAATTAGTTTTGTTAATATTAGGAGTTCCTTTAATTCTAGGTATGTATGTAAGAAAAAACAAACCTAATTTAGCAGATACGTTAATGAAGTTTTTAAAACCACTTTCATTAATTATTTTCTTAATTTTTATAATTGTGGCTTTTTATGATAATTTAACCATTTTTAGTAAATACATTCATTATGTATTACTAATTGTAATTGCTCATAATATTTTAGCTTATTTAACTGGGTTTTACTTTGCCAAAACAATGAAACTTTCATACAAAGATCAAAAAACATTAGCGATAGAAACCGGAATTCAAAACTCAGGACTTGGTTTATTGTTAATTTTCAGTTTTTTTAATGGCTTAGGTGGTATGGCTTTATTAGTTGCTTTTTGGGCAATTTGGGATATATTTTCAGGAATAGCTTTGGCTACATTTTGGTCTAAACAAAAAGTAAAAGAATAGCAATGATAAAAACAATTTGGTATCAATTTGTAAAAGGTTACGTAAAAGTTGGACTGTTTTTTCTAATGAAAAAAATTACAGTTTACGGAAAAGAAAACATACCTAAAAAGGGAGCAGTTATATTTATTGCAAACCATCAAAATGCGCTTATTGATGCTATTTTAATTCCAACTACAAACAATAGAAACACTCATTTTTTAACAAGAGCAGCTGTTTTTAAAAACGATAAAATTGCCAAAATTTTTGACTCATTAAACATGCTTCCTATTTACAGAGTACGAGATGGACTAAATACCATTGAGAAAAATTTAGCCATTTTTGAAAAGTGTTTCAACATATTAAACAAAAAAAAGGGACTCGAAATTTTTGCTGAAGGTGAACACCATATTGAAAGAAGAATTATTCCTTTAAAAAAAGGCTTTGGAAGAATTATTTTAGGAACACTACAAAAACACCCTGATTTAGAAATTCAAATTGTACCTGTAGGCTTAAATTTTGATTCGCATTTAGTTTACCCGTGCAGTGCTACTATTTACTATGGAAAGCCAATAAGAGCAAATGATTATTTAAATGTTAAAAATCACGATAGCAAATTCTCAGATCTTATTTCTGTAGTTTCAAAAGCAATGAAACAACTAACTTTACACGTAGATGATTTTAAAAATTACGATGCAATTATTGAAAAGTTAGAAAACAATAATGTTGATTATTTGAATCCTACAGCTGCAAACGAACTTTTAAAAAATATTGATGCATTGCCTGAAAAAGACTCACGCAAAAAGCAACCAACTAACTGGTTTTATCCGTTGCAATTATTATTTAAAATAAATAGTTTTATTCCGCTTTTTATTTGGCATAAATTAAAAGGAGGCATTAAGGACGTATTGTTTACAAACACATTTAGGTTTGCATTAATTACAACATTATTTCCTTTAATTTATTTGCTTCAAGCAATAATTGTTTATTTTATTTTTGATTTAAAATACGCACTTTATTATTTGGCTGCTTGTGTTTTTTTAGGCGTTGTTTCAACAAAAACCACTCCTATTCCTCAATAATAGCGTCTTGAATAAATTGTTGAATATCTGTTCTAATATTTTTTCTTACCAATCCCATATTGCTGGCTGTAGGAAAAATTCTATTTGATAAAAACACATACACAATTTCTGACTCAGGATCAGCCCACGTGTAAGTACCCGTAAAACCACTATGCCCAAAACTTGAATCAGATACACAACCACAAGTTGCTTTTTCTTTTTCTTTTATTTGTGGCTTATCAAAACCTACACCTTTTCTAACCTTGTTTTCTGCATAATACCGATGATTAAACTTATCTATTGTCTTAGGTTGAAAATAGCGTTTCCCTCCGTAATAACCTTTTTGCAAATACATTTGCATAATTTTAGCAATATCATTCGCATTTGAAAATAAACCTGCGTGGCCTCCAATTCCTCCTTGCATTGCAGCGCCCATATCGTGCACATAACCATGTACTAATTGAAATCTATAATAATCATCTTTTTCAGTAGGGACAATTTCACTTTTTGCAAATTTATTCAACGGTAAATACGTTGTTCTATTCGCACCTAAGGATTTATAAAAATGAGACTCTGTAAGTTTTGCTAAATCTTTTTTATAGTAACCCTCTAAATAATCTTTAAAAATATAATACGACAAATCACTGTACTTGTACCCTATTTTTTTTCGTTGATCTTCTTTTGCAATAATATTTAGAATTGTGTCTTTATAATCACTTCTTAAATACAAGTGATCAGCAACTTTTAACGCATAATTCTTTGACCTTTGCTCACTATAATATTCATGAGAAGGCTTTTTTGAGATACTATCTAATGTATGAATATAAAAAGGAATCCAAGCGTGTAAACGACCATAATGAGACAATACTTCTTTCACCGTTAGTGTATCCTTATTAGTATTTTTAAACTTAGGTAATAACTGCCCTATGGTACTTTCTAAAGAAATAGTTTCTTGCTCTTCTAACTCCATTATTAAAGGTAATGAAGCCAAAATTTTTGTTAAAGATGCAATATCATAAACATCACTATTTTTAACTAAAGTTTTCTTTTCTAAAGTATGATATCCAAAACTTTTATTATAAACTACCTTCCCTTTTCTGGCAACCAACACTTGCAAACCGGGAGCCATTTCATCCTTTAAAACAATATTTGCAATAGAGTCTATTCGTTTTAACTTTTCACTACTAAGCCCAACATCTTCTGGAATAGAATATCCTAACCTATTTAATGATAATGATGTGAGTCCGTGACCTTCAGAAAAAGATTTTTTTATAGAAACCGGTAACTTACCTTTAGCTTCAACAGCACCAAAAATCATTTGTGCTGAAATTTCTTGCGAAACCTTACTATTTTGATAAGACACTACTAAACCTTCAATATTTTCAAAGGTTTTTATTTGCAACAAACTATACGGACTTGCAAAAACATCTAAAATTATATTATTTGATCTGGCAATTTCTTGCAACCATACTAAGTCACGATCTTTAAATTTATAATTTTTCCAAGGATTTTTATTAGACTTATGAAAACCAACAATTACTAAATTATACGGTTCTAATTTTACAATTAGCTCATCTAAATTAGTTGCTGTAACAACGTCAACTTTTTCATAATTGTTTAACATTGTTACAAAAGAATCATTATCAGCATCACCCAACTTTACATAGGCAATCTTTTTTTTATCTAAATTCTGAACAGGAAAAATAACTTCCTCATTTTTTAATAAAGTAATTGAATTTTCGACCAATTCACGGTGTAACAACTCATCTTCTACTGTATTTAAATCTTCAATTAAATGTTCAATTTCAATAGGTTTATAATTGTTTAAACCGGCCCAATATTTTGTTTTTAAGATTTTTCGAACAGAATGATTTAAGCGCTCTTCTGTTAATTCACCTGAAGCCAATGCTTTTTTAAAACGCTCAACAGTTTCAGGAATATTTAAAGGTACATCTAACAAATCATTCCCCGCCAAAATAGCTGCTAAATTAATTTCTTGTGATGATGAAAAATTTGCCGACGCTTTCATATTCATAGCATCAGTAATCACCAAACCATTAAAACCTAATTCCTGTTGTAATAAACCTGTAACAATTGGTTTAGATAGTGATGAAGGCAATGCCTTATTTGGCTCTAAATTTGGAACACATAAATGCGCCACCATAATTCCTGCAACACCTTCATTAATAATTTGTTTAAATGGATATAATTCTACAGAATCTAACCTTTCTTTTGTGAAATCAATTACAGGTAATGCCAAATGCGAATCTGTTTCTGTATCTCCGTGTCCAGGAAAATGCTTTGCACTTGCCAATACATTTAAACTTTGTAATCCTTTGCTAAAAGCAATTGACTTTTGCGCAACATTCTCTGGGTTTTCACCAAAAGAACGATTTCCAATTATTGGATTGTTTGGATTGATATTTACATCAACAACCGGTGCAAAGTTCATATGAATTCCCATTCTGTTACAATGCTTTGCAACTTGAACACCAAAATCTGTGATTAATGAATTGTTTTGCACTGCGCCTAAGGTCATATTCCAAGGAAATCTAAATGTGCTTTTTAAACGCATATTTAATCCCCATTCTCCATCAATTCCAACCAATAAAGGATATTTTGATAACGCTTGGTATTTATTGGTTAGTTTTGCCTGTTTTAAAGGCTGATCTTGAAAAAAAATAAGTGCACCAATGTGGTATTTTTTTATCAAGTTTTCAATGAATTTTTCATGTACTACATCTTTATTTGAATAGGCTGCAACCATAAATAATTGTCCTATTTTTTCTTCAACAGTCATTGAATCAATAATTGAATTTACCCATTGTGTTTGGGCAATAGAATCTAATGTTTTTAAAGGATCAACATTTTGAGCCTTTAAAAAAACACCATTCAATAAAATGATTAAGAATAGAAATTTTTTAAACATGAAAAAATAAACTTATTTATATTAAGAAATTAAAAATCGTTTGTGCCAACTTTTATTAGCTGGAACTTCCCAAGTTGACTCAAATTCACTTTTAGTTTGTATCATATTGTTAAAAACAATGGTGTTTGAATTTATCTTTTCAAGCTTGGCATATTTTTGAAAATCGGCCATTGGCACCACATTTATATTGGCAGCATCTTTAAACGAAATATTTAACTTATTTGTTAAATCAACCGAAAATTCGGTCTCAATATTTTTTATAAAATTTACTGAAGCATCAATAGAACACCCTGAAACATTTTGAAATGTTTCATCAACAGCAAGTACAATAAAATGATTGTATTTTATACAAAATGAAGCTTTTAAATCATCACCGTGACGTTGCCAATTTTCAACAAAATCTTTTAATTTTAAACTAATATTTTTCACTTCATTTTCAGAAAACTCTCTATTTGATTGGTAAATCCAAACTCTTGCTGCACCATCTAAATTTTCAAAATTAACAAACATACTTATATTTTTTGATTGAATTTATTTTGCAAATCTGCCAATGAATTTTCTGTTTTTCTAGGGAAAACCTTTTCTCTAATTTCTTTCAATACTTTTTTAGTATACAAAGGGAAATCGGCATTTTGAATCCAAGAAAAATACCCTTTATCTTTCTTTAAAATTTCAGCAACTTTTTGACCTTTGTATTTTCCAAAAGTAAAAATTTCATCTTCATCATCATCAAACTGAATAAAACCGGCAAAATCTGCTCGTTTTTTAAATGTTGAATACTCACTTAAAAAGTTAACATTATTTTCAACATCATCATATTTTTCTAATTGCGCCTTTAAAATTTCATAGGTAGCCATCGTATCAGCTTCAGCTGAATGGGCATTTTCTAAACTTTTTCCACAATAAAATTGATAACCTGCACTTAAAGTACGTTCTTCTTTTTTATGAAATATTACTTGCACATCAACTGCAACTCTATTTTTCATATCAAAATCAACATTGGCACGTAACATTTCTTCAGCTAACAATGGAATATCAAATCTGTTTGAGTTAAAGCCTGCTAAATCACAGCCTTCAATCATTTCACTAACTTTAACTGCTAATTCATTAAATGTAGGTTCTGTTACTACTTTTTCATTAGTAATTCCGTGAATATCTGAAGCTTCTTTTGGAATTTCCATTTCAGGATTTACCAACCAAGTTTTACTTTCTTTATTACCGTTTGGTAACACTTTTAATATTGAAATTTCTACAATTCTATCTTTAGCAATATTAATTCCTGTAGTTTCTAAATCGAAAAAAATAATTGGTTTCTCTAACTTTAATTCCATAGTTTTTTAAATAAATTTAAGCTGTAAATATACAACTTGTAATTTACGATTTATGGAATATTATGAGAGTTTTTCTTTAATTTTTAACAAAAATTTAAAGCTAAAAATATTACTCGTTTTCTAGTTGAGAACGGTATTCATTTAAATGAATTTTGTATTTACTTGGTAATTCAGGTTCTTTAAAATTGTATTTTTTTAAATTTTCTAAAATAATTTCAGCAACTCTTAAACGCGCTGTAGGCTTATCATCGGCCGGAATTACAAACCAAGGTGCATGTTCTTTTGATGTTTTATTTAACAACTCTTGATAGCAAAACTGATATTGACCCCATAATTTACGTTCTTTTAAATCTCCTGCTGAAAATTTCCAGTTTTTTTGCTTTAAACGCAATCTTCTTAACAATCTGTTTTTTTGTTCTTCTTTTGAAAGGTTTAAAAAGAATTTTAAAACTATGGTGCCGCTATTAACTAAAAACGATTCGAAATTATTAATTTCTTCCATTCTATTGTTATAGAAATCATTATTTAAATCTTCAACACTTTTAATTGATGGAATATTCTCACTTAATACAAACTCTGGATGCACGCGCGTTACCAAAACATTTTCATAGTGAGTTCTATTAAAAACACCTATTTTTCCCTTTGCAGGTAATGCAATATAATGTCTCCACATATAATCGTGACTCAACTCTTCTTCAGTAGGCACTTTAAAACTGTGCACCTCAACTCCACGAACATTTACTTGTTTAAATACCTCACGAATTAAACTATCTTTCCCGGCAGTATCCATACCTTGTAAACAAATTAAAGCAGCATATTTACCTTCAGCATACATGGTATCTTGAAGTTCTCCTATTTCTTTACGAAGCTTTTTTAACTTCTTTTTTGCTTTTTGGTCAACTTCTTTTGTGATAGAAGTACTTAAATCAATTGTATTTGTTACTTGGTATTTATTCATTTTAATAGCTTTATTTATTTACTTGCAAACATTTGCACATCAGACTGTGAAACTTGTTTTTCACCTAAAATAATTAAACGTTCAACTACATTTCTTAATTCTCTAATGTTACCTGTCCAATCATAATCTTGCAACAATTTTATAGCTTCATTTGAAAATGTTTTTATTGCTATTCCTTGTTCTTCGGTTATTTGTTTTGCGAAAAAATTAATTAAATGTGGAATATCACCACGTCTATCATTTAAGGCCGGTACATGAATTAAAATTACAGCCAATCTATGGTATAAATCTTCTCTAAACCTACCTTTTGAAATTTCCTCTTTCAGGTTTTTATTAGTTGCCGCAATAACTCTAACATTCACTTTAATATCCTTATCACTTCCAACTCTTGAAATTCTATTTTCTTGTAAAGCTCTTAACACCTTTGCTTGAGCTGACAAGCTCATATCTCCTATTTCATCTAAAAAAATAGTTCCGCCGTTTGCTGCCTCAAACTTTCCTGCTCTATCTTTATTCGCTCCGGTAAAAGAACCTTTCACATGTCCAAACAACTCACTTTCAATCAATTCTGAAGGAATTGCCGCGCAATTCACTTCAACCATTGATGCTTTTGTACGTTCGCTTTTTTCATGCAACCAATGTGCAACCAATTCTTTACCAGTACCATTTGGACCCGTAATTAAAACACGAGCATCAGTAGGAGCAACTTTTTCGATCATATTTTTAATATGAGTTATGGCATCGCTTTCACCAATCATCTCATATTTTTTACTTACTTTTTTCTTTAGTAATTTATTCTCAACTACTAACTCTTTTCTATCTAAAGCATTTCTAACCGTATTTAGTAATCTATTTAAATCTGGTGGTTTTGAAATATAATCAAATGCTCCTAAACGCATTGTATTAACAGCTGTATCTAAATCTCCATGACCAGAAATCATAATAACCGGAATCTCAGGTTTTAGTTTTTTAATTTTTTCCAACACCTCAACACCATCCATTTTGGGCATTTTAATATCGCATAAAACTAAATCGTAATCAGATTTCGAAATTTTCTCCAAACCTTCTAAACCATCTACAGCTTCTTCTAACTGATACGACTCATTTTCTTCTCCAATTATTTTTACTAAAACTCTACGAATAGCAGCTTCATCTTCTATTATTAATATTTTTGACATTTATTTTATTTTTGGCTTTTGATATATGAATTCTATACTTCTACTCACATTCAAAAAACGTTCCAAGTTTTATTTAAAATTGTTTTAGTTCTTATTCAGTTCTTTTAAAAACATGCACATCTCTTTGTGGAAAAGGTATTTGTATTTTATGTTCTCTAAATTTTTTATCAATTTCAAAACGCAAATCGCTTTTAATTTTTAATTGAGTAAAGCTATTATTTATGTTAAAAATCAATCGGAATTGTAATGCGCTATCAGCAAATTCCATAAACAACACATCTGGTTTTGGATGTTTTAAAACTCTTGGATGCTGCTCAGCAACTTCAATTAATAATTGCTTTACTTTTTCAACATCAGAACCATAAGCAACACCAACGTTTAAAGCTTCAGTAGTTTCTATTCCATTTTGTGTCCAATTAAATAAACTATGTGTTAAAAATATGTGATTAGGAATAATTAGCACTCTATTATCAATTGTAACTGCACGTGTTGTTCTTAAATTAATCTCAAAAATTCTTCCAATTTTTCCGTCAACTTCAATAATATCATGAACGTGTAACGACTTATCTAACAAAATAAAAATACCCGAAATTACATCTTGAAACAACGTTTGAAGCCCTAAACCAAGACCAACCAATAATGCAGCAGAACCGGCTAATAAAACACTAACTTCAATACCTGAAGATTCTAATGTTATTATAATTACAAAAACATAAATGAAGTATCTTAAAAAAGTAAATACTGTTTTAAATTTACCTTTATCATTTTCTTCTAGCCTTTTATTAATTATTTTTCGAATAAGTCTCAATAAATTATTCGTTATAAAAAAAGCAAAAATAACAACTAGAATTGCTTTTACAGAAATATGAACTTGATCGCTAAATTCAAATGTATAATTTAATATGCTATTAATTTTTCCCAAATCTTAATACTTTAACCATTTATACAACTCTTTATAACTTGGTTTTTTACCATACATTAAAATTCCAACTCTATAAATTTTTGCTGCAAACCATACAATACCAATAAAAGATACAATTAATAAAAGCATTGAAATTGCTATTTGCCACCAAGGCACACCAAAAGGAATACGCATTAACATTACAATTGGAGAGGTTAAAGGAAAAATTGAAAACCCAATTGCAATAGGACCATGCGGATTTTCAATTACAGAAAAACCAACATAAATTGCTATAATTAAAGGCATCATTACCGGTAACATAAATTGCTGCGTATCTGTTTCACTATCAACCGCTGCACCTATTGCTGCATAAATAGAACTATAAATTAAATAACCACCTAAAAAATATACAATAAACGAAAAGAAAATGGTTAAAATAGGCAGATTTTTCATTTCTAAAAAAGCAATTTGCAAATTGCTATTTGCTGTTTGTTGAACCTGATCTGCCATTTCAGAAGCTACACCAACTCCTTGCACTTGAGAAATATCTGTTGCTTCAACACCAAAAAACATTGAAATAGCAAACATTAAAAATCCCGCTGAAATTGACCAAATTATAAATTGTAAAACACCTGCAAAAGCGTTCCCCAAAATTTTTCCCATCATTAATTGAAATGGTTTTACTGATGAGATTATAACTTCAATAATTCGGCTATTTTTTTCTTCAATAACACTGCGCATTACTGATGTTCCGTAAATAATAATAAACATAAAAATTAAATACCCAAAACCTCCACCTGCTGCCATTCTTAAAGCACTCCCGATTTTTGAAGACTTTTCACCTGAAAAATTTTCTGAAGCTATATTAACTTCTGTTTCTGTTGCTTTTATTTGCGCAATATCTACTTGAAGGTTTTCAATTTTAAGGTCTCTAATTTTACGTTCTAGTTTATTTTCAATACTATTTATAATGTTAATACTTGGAGCATCTACAGAGTAAAAGGCAATTCCTTTTGAAAGATTATTTAATGAATCAGCCTTTGGAATATAAACCAAACCATAATAAAACTCTTCTGTTTTTAATTTGGCTTCGTCTAAACCTAAATTGGTTAAATTAATATATTTTGTAGCTTCAGTATCTTTAAAAACAGATGCTAAAACTTCCGATTCATCAACAACAGCAATTGTTCTAATTTCTTCACTGTTTTTTTGATTTAAAAAAATCATTAACATAATAAAACCAACCATTAAAAGCGGACTTAAAATAGTCATAACTATGAATGATTTATTTTTAACTTTTGCTAAAAACTCTCTTTTTATAATTAATTTCAACTTATTCATTGTTGGCAACAGCTTTTAAAAATATATCATTTGCACTAGGAATCACTTCGGTAAAATGAGTAATTTGCGCTTTGTTATTTAGAAATTGAATTAAATCATTAGATGATTCATTTTCTTTTAAACTTACCTTTAACCTAAGATCTTCATTAAATAAAATTTTAGGTGAATTTTCTGCTCTAAATTTTGAATTAATATCAAGCAAAAGCGCTTCTTTATCTTGGCAAGCCAAACCAACTTCAAATTGATTTGTTTTAAACTCTTGCTTAATATCATTAAGCTTGCCATCTAAAATTTTGTTTGATTTATCTATAAGCGCAATATAATCACATAATTCTTCAACAGATTCCATTCTATGCGTTGAAAAAATTATGGTAGCACCTTCATCTCTTAATTGTAAAATTTCATCTTTAATTAAATTGGCATTTATAGGATCAAATCCACTAAAAGGTTCATCAAAAATCAATAATTTAGGAGCGTGCATAACCGTTACAATAAATTGTACTTTTTGCGCCATTCCTTTTGAAAGTTCTTCAATTTTTTTGTTCCACCAATTGGTAATTTCAAATTTCTCAAACCAATATTGAAGTTTCTTTTTAGCTTCATTATAAGGCATTCCTTTTAATTGCGCCAAATAAATAGCTTGCTCACCAATTTTCATACGCTTATATAAACCGCGTTCTTCTGGTAAATAACCAATATCTAAAATATGATGTGGTTGTAGGTTTTCACCATTCAACAATATTTTACCACTATCAGGTAACGTTATTTGATTGATGATTCTAATTAATGAAGTTTTCCCTGCTCCGTTTGGTCCTAATAACCCAAATACGCTTCCTTTGGGTACCGAAATTGAAACGTTATTAAGTGCTGTAAATTTCCCATAGGCTTTACTTACACCTTCAACGCTTAAAACATTTTCCATGTACTATATTTTATTTCTATAAACGAAAATAAACTTACTTTATGAGTAATCCTTGATTTTTTTACAATTTTTACTGTAATTTTTCAATATATTTTTGTTGAATTAATTGTAAACTTTCTAATGAATATTTTGGCTTAACAATTCTTAAAACTTCTTTAACGCCTCCGTATATATATACAATACCTTTGGCAATATCATAGTTTTTATCGGTAATATTATTTTTAATTTCAAAAGTAATTTTTCTAAACTCTTCCCAACTCATATACCTTGGTATTACAGCGTAATAAACATCATCTTCAATATTTGATTTAAAAATACCTTCGGCTAACTTATCAACATTAAAAAATCTATTAATACGAATTAAAGCATCGGTTTCTTTAAATTTCTCGCTTTTTGCAAATTCATATCCTTCATCACTATAATATTGTTGTATTTTTCCAATTTCAGTATATCTATTAATTCCTTTTACACGAATACCGTCTAACTTTCTTGACCCTATTTTTACTTCGCATTTTGCACCATCTAAATTAAGCCCATACTTTTTATTAATGCCAGCCGTAACTCTTAAAATTTTCTCAAAAGAATTAGGTGTTTTTGTTACAAAAATAATGGAATCGGGTTTTACAACATCTGTAAATCTTGAATAATAAGATTTGTGAGGATTTGGAACATTGATAACAAAAGTTCTTGGTAATTTATTTTCATCAACAGTATCAATATTTTCTTGCTTAATAATTTTTCCAATATATTCTAGTGAAGCCATAATAGTTTAGTTTTAGTTTAGTGTTTTAAACTTATCCTTTTTTTTTTGAAAAAACAAACAAAATAGCTTCAAATAGAAATTTCAATAATTTATTATGCACGCATAGTATTTTTTTATATATTTGGTAAATGCAAAAAGAATTAACTATAGATCACGCACTTAGAGCTACTTGGCAAGCGGTTGCCAAAATGTATAATGAACAAGCTGTTAAGTTTGACAGTACTATGGCCATGGCATTTGTACTTTTAAATATCGATAAAAAAAATGGAACTCCATCTACTTCATTAGGACCTTTAATGGGAATGGAACCTACAAGTTTATCACGTATTTTAAAAAATATGGAAGTTAAAGGCGCAATTTATCGAGAAAAAAATCCAGATGATGGTCGTGGAGTTCTTATAAAGCTAACTGAGTTTGGCCTTATGAAACGAAAAATTTCAAAACAATATGTAATTCAATTTAATGAAGCTGTAAAAAGTCAATTAACAGCACACCAAATTGAGTGTTTTTTTGAAGTTACCAGTACCATTAACAAGCTAGTTAATGAAAAATCAATATTTGAAACTTTACCTACTAAATAAATATACCGAAAAATGAAAAGACCAATTAAAAAAGTTGCCGTAATAGGTTCCGGAATCATGGGATCTGGTATTGCTTGTCATTTCGCAAACATTGGTGTAGAAGTTTTACTGCTAGATATTGTTCCGTTTGAACTGAACAGTACCGAAAAAGCAAAAGGACTAACACTAGAAAATAAGTTTGTTAGAAACAGACTGGTGAACGACAGTTTAAAAGCTTCACTAAAATCAAAACCTTCACCTATTTACAATCAAAAATTTGCGAGTAGAATTACTACTGGAAATTTAGATGACGATTTACAAAAAGTAAAAGATGTAGACTGGATTATTGAAGTGGTTGTTGAACGCTTAGACATTAAAAAATCTGTCTTTGAAAAAATTGAAAAGTATCGTAAACCTGGTACGCTAATAACTTCAAATACTTCAGGAATTCCTATTCAACTTATGAATGAAGGACGAAGTGAAGACTTTCAAAAACATTTTGCTGTAACACACTTTTTCAATCCGCCACGCTATTTAAAATTGTTTGAAGTAGTACCAGGACCAAACTGTTCACAAGATGTTACTGACTTTTTAATGATGTATGGAGAAAAATTCTTAGGAAAAACTTCGGTTTTAGCTAAAGACACTCCTGCTTTTATAGGAAATAGAGTTGGAATTTTTGGAATCTTGAGTTTATTCCACCAAGTAAAAGAATTAGGTTTAACGGTTGAAGAAGTAGATAAATTAACCGGTCCTGTAATTGGCCGTCCTAAATCTGCAACTTTTAGAACTGTTGATGTAGTTGGTTTAGACACTTTAGTACACGTTGCAAACGGTATTTATGAAAACTGCCCAAATGATGAAGCCCATGAACTTTTTAAACTACCAGAATTCATTAATACAATGATGGAAAATAACTGGTTGGGAAGTAAAACAAAACAAGGTTTTTACAAAAAAGTTGTTGAAGGCGGAAAAAAATCTATTCAAGCTTTAGATTTAAAAACGCTTGAATACAGACCTAGTAAAAAAGCCAAATTTGCTACGCTTGAACTTACAAAAACAATTGATAAAGTTATTGACAGATTCAAAATATTGGTGAAAGGAAAAGACAAAGCCGGTGAATTTTACCGTAAGAATTTTGCAGCAATGTTTGGTTACGTTCAAAATAGAATTCCAGAAATTTCAGATGAATTATACAGGCTAGACGACGCCATGAAAGCTGGTTTTGGTTGGGAACACGGACCCTTCCAAATTTGGGATGCTATTGGTGTTGAAAAAGGAATTGAATTAATGCAAGCCGAAAACATTCCGGTTGCATCTTGGGTTACTGCAATGGTTGAAAGCGGACAAAAATCATTCTACACAGTAACTGATGGTTCAAAATATTATTATTCCATTCCTTCAAAATCTCAAGAAAAGATTCCTGGACAAGATAGTTTTATAATTCTTGATAATATTAGAGAAGCCAAAACTATTTGGTCTAATTCAGGTGCATCTATTCAACATTTAGGAGATGGCGTTTTAAATGTAGAGTTTCAATCTAAAATGAATACACTTGGAGGTGAAGTTTTACAAGCAATTAACAAAGGAATTGATTTAGCTGAAACAGAATACGATGCTGTAATTCTTGGAAATCAAGCTGAGCATTTTACCGTTGGTGCCAATTTAGCAATGGTATTTATGATGGCTGTTGAACAAGAGTATGACGAGTTAAACTTCTCTGTAAAATATTTCCAAGATACCGTAATGAGGTTACGCTACTCTTCTTGTCCAACAATTATTGCGCCACACGGCTACACATTTGGTGGAGGATGTGAATTAAGTATGCACGCAGATAAAGTAATTGCTGCAGCTGAAACGTATATTGGTTTGGTTGAATTTGGAGTTGGAATTATTCCTGGCGGTGCCGGATCAAAAGAAATGGCCTTAAGAGCTTCTGAAGGTGTGCTAAAAGACGATGTTAAGTTAAATAAATTACGCGATTACTTTATCAATGTTGCAATGGCAAAAGTGGCAACTTCAGCACACGAAGCATACGATTTAGGATTTTTTAAAGAACATAAAGACATTGTTGTGGTTAATAAAGATCGTCAAATCGCAACGGCAAAACGTCACGCAATTCAACTATTAGAAGATGGATATATGCAACCTGTACATAAAAAAGTACAAGTGTATGGCCAACAAGCATTGGGTATGTTTTTAGTTGGAACTGATAGTTTAGTTAACGGAAAATTTGCTTCAGAACACGATCAAAAAATAGCCAATAAATTAGGTTATGTAATGGCTGGAGGAGATTTATCTGAACCAACATTGGTTTCAGAACAATACCTTTTAGATCTAGAACGTGAAGCTTTCATGAGTTTATGTACAGAACGTAAAACTTTAGAGCGAATTGAGCACATGTTAAAAACAGGTAAACCTTTAAGAAATTAAACAATGAAAACAGCATATATAGTACAAGGATATAGAACAGCGGTTGGTAAAGCACCTCGCGGAGTTTTTAGGTTTAAAAGACCTGATGAATTAGCTGCTGAAACAATAGAACATTTATTAAAAGATGTTCCACAACTAGATAAACATAGAATTGATGATGTAATAGTTGGTAACGCCATGCCAGAAGCAGAACAAGGTTTAAATATGGGGCGTTTAGTTTCATTAATGGGATTAAAAATTGAAGACGTTCCAGGAATGACAGTCAATCGTTATTGCGCTTCAGGACTAGAAACTGTAAGTATTGCCGTTGCTAAAATACAATCTGGAATGGCTGATTGCATTGTTGCCGGTGGTGTAGAAAGTATGAGTTACATTCCTATGGGTGGTTATCGCCCTGTGCCTAATTACAAATCAGCCAAAGAAGGACATGAAGATTATTATTGGGGAATGGGATTAACCGCAGAAGCAGTAGCTCAACAATTTAAAGTTTCGCGTGAAGATCAAGATGAGTTCTCATTTAAATCGCATATGAAAGCTTTGGAAGCACAAGCAAAAGGAACTTTTAATGATGATATTGTTCCAATTACAGTTGAAAATGTTTTTTTAGATGAAAACGGTAAAAAACAAACAAAAAACTACATTGTTAAAGAAGACGAAGGTCCACGAAAAGGAACATCAATTGAAGCCTTAGCAAAACTAAAACCTGTTTTTGCGCAAGGAGGTAGTGTAACTGCAGGAAACTCTTCTCAAATGAGTGATGGAGCTGCCTTTTTATTGGTAATGAGTGAAGAAATGGTAAAAGAATTAAATATTGAACCTATTGCTCGTATGGTTTCTTTTGCAGCCGTTGGTATTGATCCTAAAATTATGGGAATGGGACCTGTAAAAGCAGTCCCAAAAGCATTAAAACAAGCTAACTTAACACTTAATGATATTGATTTAATTGAATTAAATGAAGCCTTTGCATCTCAATCTTTAGCTGTTATGCGTGAGCTAGATGTAAACCAAGACATTGTAAATGTAAATGGAGGAGCCATTGCTTTGGGACACCCACTTGGTTGTACTGGTGCTAAACTTTCAGTTCAATTATTGAATGAGATGAGACGACGTAAAAACAAATATGGTATTGTAACTATGTGTGTTGGAACAGGTCAAGGAGCGGCAGGTGTTTATGAATTATTAAAATAACTAAAATCTATCTAAAAAATGGCAACAATTAAAGGAGGAGAATTCCTAATAAAAGAAATTAAAGCTGAAGATATTTTTATTTCTGAAGAGTTTAATGAAGAACAAAAAATGATGAAAGAGGCGGTTATTGAATTTATAGACCGCGAAGTTTGGCCACATAAAGAACGTTTTGAAGGTAAAGATTATGCACTTACAGAAGAAGTAATGCGCAAAGCTGGAGAAATGGGTTTTTTAGGTGTTTCTATCCCTGAAAAATACGGTGGAATTGGAATGGGATTTGTTTCAACAATGTTGGTTACAGATTATATTTCATCAGCAACAGGGTCTGTAGGAACGGCTTTTGGAGCACACACAGGAATTGGAACTATGCCAATTTTCTTGTACGGAACTGAAGATCAAAAAAATAAATATTTACCACTATTAACTTCTGGAGAAAAATTTGGAGCGTATTGTTTAACTGAGCCTGAAGCAGGTTCTGATGCTAACTCAGGAAAAACAACGGCCGAATTAACTGCAGATGGAAAACATTATAAAATTAACGGACAAAAAATGTGGATTTCAAACGCAGGTTTTGCCGAAATATTTATAGTTTTTGCTCGGATTGAAGACGATAAAAAAATCACAGCATTCATTTTAGAATTCGATAAAGAAAATCCAAACGGTGTAACTTTAGGTGAAGAAGAACATAAACTAGGTATCACCTCTTCTTCTACCCGACAAGTATTTTTTAACGACACGCTAATTCCTGTTGAGAATATGCTTTCAGAAAGAGCTAAAGGTTTTAAAATAGCCATGAACTCTTTAAATGTGGGACGTATTAAATTAGGAGCTGCTTGTTTAGATGCTAGTAGACGAATTATTACGCACGCCGTACAATATGGTAATGAGCGTAAACAATTTAAAACGGCCATTTCTAATTTTGGAGCAATTCAAAAAAAGTATGCTGAAATGTGCACAAAAACTTTTAGTATAGATGCTGCGTGTTATAGAGCTGCAAAGGATATTCAAAATATGATTGACAGTCTTTTAGCTAAAGGAAAATCACACCAAGATGCTGAATTAGCTGCTTTTCAAGAATATGCAATAGAGTGCGCTATTATAAAAGTATACGCTTCAGAAGTTTCTCAATTTGTTTCTGATGAAGGAATTCAAATTTATGGCGGAATGGGATTCTCAAAAGACACACCTATGGAAAGTGCTTGGAGAGATGCTCGTATTACACGAATTTATGAAGGAACTAACGAAATAAACAGACTTTTAACTGTTGGAATGTTGCTTAAAAAAGCAATGAAAGGTGAAATTGATGTAATAACACCAGCAATGGAAGTTGGAAATAGTTTAATGGGAATTCCTTCTTTTGATATTCCTGATTTTTCTGAAGTACTTTCTGAAGAAAAAGCCATGATTGAAAAATTGAAGAAAGCATTTTTAATGGTTGCCGGGAAAGCTGTGCAAACTTTTGGAATGGAACTAGATAAACATCAGCAGTTAATTTTAGCTGCATCTGAAATTATGATTGAAATTTACTTGGCTGAATCTTCAATTTTAAAAGCTGAAAAATTAGCAAAATCAACTTCAGAAGAAGAAGCTAAATGCCAAATTGCAATGGCTCAATTAAATTTATTTAATGCCGTTGAAACTACAAGCAGTTTTGGTAAAGAAGCTATTTTATATTTTGCCGATGGAGATGAACAACGTATGATGTTAATGGGATTAAAACGTTTTACAAAATATACAAATAACCCAAATCCAATTGCATTAAGAAAAATAATAGCTGAAAAATTAATTACTGAAAACAAGTATTGCTTTTAATAAGTAACATTTTATTTTTAACTATTAAAAAGCTGAAACAAATTTGTTTCAGCTTTTTTTTATTCACAATTAAAAATACAATTCATTTTTTTTGTAACTTTAAAGAAGAAATCAGCACCAAGCTTGCATCCCAATTAGTAAATCATAAAAACTACTATCATGAAACAAAAAATTGGAATTTGGATTGACACACGACAAGCATTTATTGTTAAACTTTCAAACGATAAACATACTGTTAAAATAATTGAATCAAATATAGATACCCGAGAAAGAGTTGAAGGTGAATCTAAAAAATACGGAAGATTTGGAGGTCAATATTTAACTTACGAAAAGCACCAACAAAATCGTAAAAAAGAACAAACTAATATTTATTTCAAAAATTTACTAAAGGAAATTCAAACATGTGAAAGTGTGGTACTTTTTGGTCCTTCTCAAATGAAAAACTTATTTGAAAAGGAACTTAAAAACAATATGCAATTTGCATCTAAACTAGTTGGAGTTCACAGTTCAGATCTTTTAACTGAAAACCAAACTATTGCTTGGGTTAAAGACTTTTACAAATAGTAAATAATTATGAAAGCTTTTAAAAATGCTTTGCAATACCTACGGTAAAAGCATAAACATTGTAGCCTTCTTTTATATCCCAAAAGAATCCAACTGGGATTGACCAATCTTGTGCTACGTGAAATGAGTATTCTGTTCCTACCCTAACTACTGCTAGGTTTTCATTTTTTTCAAACTCCATACCTGCACCTGCAAAAACACCCCATTTTGGTAATACTTCATATGCACCAACAGCTAATACCAAAAATGCATTTTCACGCTCAAGATTATCTTTATGCGGAATAATATAATGACCAAGTTGAATATCTAATTTAACACCAACCTCCCATTTTTCAGAAATTTCTCTATAATAATCAATTCCAATACTAGAAACCCAATGCCCTTCTTCTTCATTAACATCACCATGTTCAAACCCCTCTTTTATATGATCAATTCCATAATCAATCGCAATTTTATTTTTTCCATGAGATATGGTGTGCTCTTCTTCGTTATGAGAAATATCTTCTGAATGCTGTGCCAACATTGTAGTTGAAACAAATAAAATACCAAGTAATAATTTAAAGCTTTTCATTTCTAATTTTTTAAAATTTTCATCAAATTTAACTAAAAAAGAAAAAAACACTATATTTAAATGCATTAAATACTCATTATGAAACTTAAAAAACTGATTTACTTACACATAATTTTACTTTGTAGTTTTATTACTTTACAAGCACAAAATAGCAATGTTTACAATTTTGAAACTACAAATGGAACACTTACAATTCAACCAATATTTCACGGAAGTTTAGTTCTAACGTATAAAAACACTACCATTTATGTGGACCCTTATGGAGGTCAAAAATTGTATGCTAATTTAAAATCACCCGACATTGTATTGATGACAGACATACATCCAGATCATTTAAATTTAAGCACATTAGATTCTATAAACACCAAAAACGCATTGTTTATAACACCACAAGCCGTTGCAGATAAACTTCCAGAGAAATACAAATCAACAATTTCTATAATTAATAATAACCAAGCTATTCACAGATTAGGTATTTACATAAAAGCTATACCTATGTATAATTTACCTGTTGATCCACCAAGTAAAAAACATCCAAAAGGTAGAGGAAATGGTTATTTATTAAAAATAGATAATAAAACTATATACATTTCAGGAGATACTGAAGATATTCCTGAAATGAGACAATTGAGAAATATTGATATTGCTTTTGTTTGCATGAATTTACCCTACACCATGACAGTAGATCAAGCGGCAAGTGCGGTTTTAGAATTTCAACCTAAAGTAGTTTTTCCTTTTCATTACAGAGGCGCCAATGGCTATAGCGATGTTGATAAATTTAAAAAATTGGTGAATGATAAAAACCAAAAAATTGAAGTTATTTTAGCTGAATGGTACCCAAAAAATTAATTTTTTAAAATATTTTTTCCAATCTCACATTGTAAACACAACTGTTTGCTACAATATTCATTTTTTAATTGTAATAATGCTTGGGTTTTAAAAGCATTTTCGCTTTTAATTTTAAGCGAATCAAACTTTAAAATAATACTATTTTTCTCAGGTTTCACATCTTCTAGCAGTTGCAATAATGAACTAAAATCTGTTTTACCCATACTTTTCAAATAAGAAAATTTTAATGGAATTATGGTATTTATTAGTAACAAATCTACAAATGACTTTGTTATTTTTTTAGAGCTTTTTTTAGACTCTGTTGCAAAAGTATAATGTGTTTTCCAAAACTCTGAAGTTCCTACATCAAACAAATTATAATAAATTTCAATGGGCTGTATTTCCATTAATTTTGAAAACAAATTTTGATGTAAATGGTACAGTGAAGCTAACTGAGATAAGCGAATAGTAGGGAAATTATTTGGACGTAATCTAAAAAATTGAACTTGACCTGAAGAAATTGGAGTTAATTTAAATTTCACTTTTAAGTATTCATATTCTTTTTTTAACACTTCAAAATACGATGCTTCACTGTTTTTTGTTAACAAACCTGCTTGACCCAAAAACAAAGCTTCAAGTTGCAGAGCATTACTTGACACTTTTCTAACTATTGAAAAATCAAATGAAGCAGCAAAATTCAAAAAAGGTTCAGCATTAATTTTCAAACCAAAATTTTGAGCTAACAATAAAAATAACACAGCCTCCCAATTATTATTTGTAGTTTGTAAAAACTTGTGAATTTTAAGTGATTTTTGTTCTAACCGTTCAATATATAAACGTTCTAAAAAATGTGCAATTACAAAATGATCGATTACAGGAATTTCATTCTCACAATTAATCCATTTTTTATTTTGACTAAAAAGACGCTCATAATTTTGTAATACTTCTTTTGAAATAAAATTTTTAAGCTCTAATGTTGGAATTACTGTATTTGTTTTTCTAAAAACTTCAACATCATGCTCCCAAACAACATGTAAAATAACAGAATCATAATTTTCATCAATCTCATGACGGTGAATATACCAATCTGAAGATTTTACATGAATTTCAACATTTCCTGCCCATAACTGACCATTAATTTCAATTTTCGAATTAAAAAAATCAGGTCCAGAATTAAAATTTTGCAACCCTGCAGACACTACATGAATATTTTCTGAAGTAACTGATTGCAACTTTTTTGATGTAAACAGTTGGAGTTTCCATATAAAATGGAGTAAGTTTTCTTTCATAGCAATTGAATAACTTTGATAAAGTTAAAAATTAACTTTTACTTATAAAAATTCGAATGAAAGGTTGCTTAAAATGTAATCAATTTTAAGTAAATTTGTAATCCAATTTTTATAAAATGAATATAATTAATAGTTTAGAATGGAGATACGCAACTAAAAAGTTTGATGCAACCAAAAAGCTGTCAAACCAACAAGTTGATACTTTAAAAAAAGCATTCAATTTAACTGCTACATCCTTTGGTTTACAACCATTAAAAATGGTGGTAATAAGTAATAAAGAATTGCAAGAAAAAATTTTAGAACACGCCTATTACCAACGTCAAGTTGCTGATGCATCACATCTACTAGTTTTATGTATTGAAAATGACACAACTTCAGAAGATATTAATAACTATTTTGACCTAGAAAAGAAAACTAGAAATATTGAAGAAAGTGTAATTTCAAATTTTAGAAAGCAACTATTAGAGATGTATGCTAACAAATCTTTGGAAGAAAAACAACAATCTGCCATTTATCAAACTTATATTGCACTTGGAAACTTAATGACCGTTTGTGCTGTTGAAAAAATTGACTGCTGCCCAATGGAAGGTTTTGTACCTTCAAAAGTAGACGAATTATTGAATTTAGAAGAGAAAAACTTGAAATCAGTTTTATTATTACCAGTTGGTTTTAGAGCTGATGATGATGTAATGATTGCTATGAAAAAAGTAAGAAAATCGCTGAGTGAAACTATCATAGAAATACTATAAACAACTAATAAAATCAAATTATGAGCAAAGAAGTAAGAGCTCTTGAACCTAAAGTACTTTGGAACAATTTTGCCGACTTAAACGCGGTACCAAGAGGTTCAAAAAAAGAGGAAAAAGTAATACAATTTATGGTTGATTTTGGAAAAAAATTAAACCTAGAAACTATAGTTGACCCTGTTGGAAATGTAATTATTAAAAAACCTGCTTTTAAAGGTTTTGAAAATAGAAAAACCATTGTTATGCAATCGCATTTAGATATGGTTCACCAAAAAAATGCTGATACTATTTTTGATTTTGATACAGAAGGTATTAAAATGAAAATTGAAGGCGATTGGGTAAAAGCTGAAGGAACAACTTTAGGTGCTGATAATGGCTTAGGAGTAGCTGCAATTATGAGTGTTTTAGCTGCTACTGACATTAAACATCCTGCGATTGAAGCGCTTTTTACTATTGATGAAGAAACGGGTATGACAGGTGCTATGGGACTTCAAGAAGGATATTTAGATGGTGAAATTTTATTAAACTTAGATACCGAAGAAGATGATGAAATTGACATAGGTTGTGCCGGAGGTATTGATATTTCAGCAAATAACACCTATAATGAAGTTAACACACCTACAAATAGTACTGGATATTCAATTGCCGTTACAGGCTTAAACGGTGGACACTCTGGAATGGATATTCATAGAGGTTTAGGAAACGCAAATAAAATTATGAATCGCGTTTTGTATGAAGCGCAAGAGTTTCTTCGTATTTCAGAAATTAACGGTGGAAGCTTAAGAAACGCTATTCCAAGAGAAAGTTTTGCTAAAATTGCTGTTTACAATTCACAAAAAGATGCTTTTTTAAAGAAAACTCAAAAAGTTGTTAAAGCTATAAAAGCTGAATTTAAAACCATAGATCCTAATTTAGCTATTAACATTGAGCCAATTGATTTACCTAGTAAAGTAATGACTACAATTAGCCAAACCAATTTATTAAAAGCATTATATGCTGCTCACAATGGTGTTTACCGTATGAGTAATGATATGGAAGGCTTGGTAGAAACTTCAAACAATATAGCAAGAGTAATAGTAAAAGATGAAGACATTACCATTTTATGTTTAACAAGATCATCTGTTGAATCTTTAAAAAATGATTTGGCAAATACATTAAAAGCTACATTTGAATTGGTAAGTTATACCGTTACACAATCTGGATCATATCCTGGATGGAAACCAAATATGAATTCTCCTATTTTAACTGTTTTAAGTGAAAAATACGAAGAACTGTTTGGTGAAAAAGCAAATGTGGTAGCTTGTCATGCCGGATTAGAATGTGGTATTTTAGGAACAAATTACCCAGAAATGGATATGATTTCTTTTGGACCAACAATTCATGGAGCGCATTCACCAGATGAAAGAGCTCACATAAAATCATCACAAAAATTTTGGAAATTTCTGTTAACAATTTTAGAAAATATTCCATTAAAAAACTAAAAATAAGGGTAAAGAGGTTGAATTTTCAACCTCTTTTCTTTTATATCTTTGTTAACAATATTCCCTTTTAAAAACCATAAATAATCGTATTTTTACAGCTTAAATTAATTTAATATTTTTTATGGGTAAAATTATTGCAATTGCCAATCAAAAAGGTGGTGTAGGTAAAACTACAACTACAGTAAACCTTGCTGCTGCTTTGGGTGTTTTGGAAAAGAAAGTATTATTAATTGATGCTGATCCCCAAGCGAATGCATCTTCTGGGCTAGGAATAGCTATTGAAGATGTTGAACACGGTACTTATCAATTATTAGAACACGCTGTAACTGCCAAAGATGCAATTGTTGAAACCAACTCACCAAATGTTTCTTTAATTCCTGCGCATATAGACTTAGTTGCTATTGAAATTGAACTAGTAGATAAAATGAATAGAGAATATATGTTAAAAGAAGCTTTAGCTAAAATTAAAGACGACTTTGATTATATTTTAATTGATTGCGCACCTTCATTAGGTTTAATTACACTAAACGCACTAGTAGCTGCTAACTCCGTAATTATTCCAATACAATGTGAGTATTTTGCTTTAGAAGGTTTAGGTAAATTACTAAATACTATAAAAAGTATTCAAAATATTCACAATGCAGAATTAGATATTGAAGGACTACTTTTAACAATGTATGACTCTCGTTTACGCTTGTCAAATCAAGTTGTTGAAGAAGTAAAAAAACATTTTCAGGATATGGTTTTCAAAACAATTATTCAAAGAAATGTTAGGCTTAGTGAAGCACCAAGTTATGGCGAAAGTATTATTGCCTATGATGCAACTAGCAGAGGAGCCGTAAATTATATTAACTTAGCAAATGAAATTTTAAAAAATCATAATAAGGATGGCAAAAGCAATTAAAAAACAAGCCCTTGGAAGAGGTCTATCTGCCTTATTAAAAGAAACGCCTTCAGATGTAACGTCAGCAAGTGATAAAAACGCTGATAAAGTTGTAGGAAACATACTTGAAATTGAGCTAGACTTAATTGAAGTAAACCCATACCAACCAAGAACTTATTTCAATGAAGAAGCGTTACAAGAATTAGCCAGTTCTATTAAAGAATTAGGAGTTATTCAACCAATAACTGTACGTAAACTAGAAGGAAACAAGTTTCAATTAGTTTCTGGTGAACGTAGGTTTAGAGCTTCAAAATTAATAGGAAATAAAACTGTTCCTGCTTATATAAGAATTGCCAACGACCAAGAAATGCTAGAAATGGCATTGGTTGAAAACATTCAACGTAAAGACTTAGATCCTATTGAAGTTGCCCTTTCATACCAACGATTAATTGATGAAATTGATTTAACTCAAGAACAAATGAGTACGCGTGTTGGTAAAAAACGTTCAACAATTAGTAATTACTTACGTTTATTAAAGTTAGACCCAATTGTACAAACAGGAATGCGCGACGGTTTTTTATCAATGGGGCACGGAAGAGCTTTAATTAATATTGAAAACGCTGAAGACCAATTAGGTGTTTACGAAAAAATAATTGAACAAAAACTATCTGTTCGACAAACGGAACAATTGGTTAAAAGTATGAAAGAAGGAGTTCAAACTCCGATACAAAAACCTTCAAAACAAGTTGAAACACCAAAGTTTGTTAGTAAAGGATTAAAAACTTTTAGCGAATATTTTGGGCATAAAATTGATGTTAAATTATCTGGTGAAGACAAAGGTAAAATTATAATTCCTTTTCACTCTGAAGAAGATTTTAACCGTCTAAAAAAACTATTACAATAGTGATAAAAAAGCAGCTATACCTATTTTTAATTATAACTACTTTAAGCGTAATTCAATCATTTTCGCAAGAAGAAGTAACAATTAAAGTTGCGGACACACTCAAATCAAAATCATATGAGTTCAATCCGCTTTCACCTGCAAAAGCAGCATTTTATTCTGCTGTTTTACCAGGAATGGGACAAGCTTACAATAAAAAGTATTGGAAAATTCCAATTGTATATGGAGCCTTAGGAACTGGCGTATATTTTTATGTATGGAATAACGATAATTACGTAAAATATCAAGAAGCATACAAGCTAAGAATAAACGGAAAACCAGATGATTTTGATGGTTTAAACGGAAATCCATATTTATCTGAAGACACATTAATATCTGCACAAGAAAGGTTTAAAAGTGATAGAGATTTATCATTATTAATTACCATTGGTATGTATGTATTACAAATTGTTGAAGCCAGTGTAAATGCACACTTACTTCAACATAATGTAGATAATAATTTATCTTTTAGACCTAAATTAATTAAAAATAATGTAACCAATAAATCTGTATTTGTTGGTTCTATAAACTATAATTTTTAACGTGTTTGAAAGCACTTATTAAAACAAGACTGCAATCGCGTATAAAAACATAAAACACAAAATTAAATGAAAATAGCATTACTTGGTTATGGCCGAATGGGTAAAACAATTGAGCAAATTGCACTTAATAAAGGGCATGAAATTGTTTTAAAAGTAGATGAAAACACTGTAAATTACGATATCACAATTGCTGATGTTGCTATTGATTTTAGTATTCCTTCAGTTGCATTTAATAATATTTCAACTTGTTTAAAAAATAATGTGCCAGTTGTTAGTGGTACAACAGGTTGGTTAGACAAATTTGATGACGCTGTAGCACTTTGTAAACAACACAACGGTGGATTTATATATGCTTCAAACTTTAGTTTAGGAGTAAATATATTTTTTGAATTGAATGAGACTTTAGCCAAAATGATGAAAAATTTAGAGCAGTACCAAATTTCAATGGAAGAAATTCATCATACCAAAAAATTAGATGCTCCAAGCGGAACTGCAATAACACTTGCTGAAGACATTATTAAGCATAGCAATAAAAGTAATTGGGCTTTAAATGTAACAAAAACTGATACTGAAATACCTATAGTTGCAAAACGTATTCCTGATGTACCAGGAACACACACTGTAGAATATAGCTCACAAGTAGACACCATTGAAATTAAGCATACAGCACATAACCGTGATGGTTTTGCCCAAGGTGCAGTTGTTGCTGCTGAATGGCTAGTTGGTAAAAAAGGGTTATTTACAATGAAAGACGTTTTAGGCTTAAAATAATATAAAAAAATAGTTATTATGACATTAATGGGATGGTTCATTTCTTTTCTAGTAATTCAGCTTATTCATTTTGCTGGAACTTGGAAATTATATAGCAAAGCAGGAAGAAAACCTTGGGAAGCAATTGTACCTGTTTACAATGCAATTGTATTAATGAAAATTATTAATCGTCCAACGTGGTGGGTAATTTTACTTTTTATACCTGTTATAAACCTGTTAATGTTCCCTATAATTTGGATAGAAACAGCACGTAGCTTTGGCAAAAACTCTAATGTTGATACAATTTTAGCAGTAATTACTTTAGGCTTTTATAACTATTATTTAAACTATGTTGCTGATGTAAATTATATTGAAGACAGAAGCTTAAAACCAAGAACTGAATTAGGTGAATGGGTAAGTTCTATTGCTTTTGCAATTATTGCAGCAACTTTGGTACATACCTACGTGATGCAACCTTATACTATTCCAACTTCATCATTAGAAAAATCATTATTAATTGGTGATTTCCTATTTGTAAGTAAGTTTCATTATGGTGCAAGAGTTCCTATGACTCCAATTGCGGCTCCTATGGTTCATGATTCACTTCCTTTTATTGGTACAAAATCATACTTGAACAAACCGCAACTTCCTTATATGAGAATTCCAGGTTTTCAAGACATAAAACGGAATGAAATAGTTGTGTTTAGTTGGCCTGTTGATACTGTTCAACGCTTTTTTGATAAATCAAATATTCACATTCAAAAACCAATTGATAAAAAATCAAATTACGTAAAACGTTGCGTTGGTATCGCCGGAGATTCCTTAGAAATTAGAGATGGCTATATTTATATTAATGGAGAAAAAACAGTACTTCCAGACAGAACAAAAACTCAGTATATTCATAAAGTAGAAACAAATGGTCAATTAAGTGCTACAACTTTAAAAAGATACAATGTTACTGAAGGTAGCAATATGGGTGATTTTTATTACCTAAATTTAACAGATGAAAACGCTGCAAAATTAGCAAAGAATCCATTAGTTAAAAGCGTTGTAAAACAAATTGAACCTGCAGGAAATTATGATGCTGGTGTTTTTCCACATGATTCAAGATATGCTTGGTCTAAAGATAATTTTGGTCCAATTTACATTCCTGAAGAAGGAAAAACTGTTGAATTAAATGCTGCTTCACTTCCTTTTTATAAAAGAATTATTGAAGAATATGAGCATAACGATTTAACTGTAAATGGTAATGAAATATTTATTAATGGTAAATTGGCAACTTCATACACCTTCAAACAAAATTATTATTGGATGATGGGTGATAACCGTCATAATTCTGAAGATGCTCGTTATTGGGGTTATGTACCTTTTGACCACGTAGTTGGAAAACCTGTTTTTATTTGGTTTAGTTGGGACACCAACGGACAAGGTATAAAAAACAAAATTAGATGGGAACGCCTATTTACAACAGTACACGGAAGCGGTGAACCAGTTTCATATTTGTATTACTTTTTAGCTGCACTAGCAATTTGGTACGGAGTAAGTACTTATAGAAAACGTAGAAAATAAATAACAAATACACAATCGCTTTTTTGATTCATTTCAAAAAAGCGATTTTATTTTAACTTATGATTTTAATTCAACCAACTTATTTCTCTCCTATAATACAGTATGTTGGTATAGTAAATGCTAACAAAATAATTTTTGAAGTTGAAGACAATTTTCAAAAACAAACGTATAGAAATCGCTGTTATATAAACACAGCAAACGGCAAGCACTTATTAAATGTTCCTGTACAGCATAATAAAGGTATTAAACAGAAGACAAAGGATGTTAAAATTGATTATAAAGACAGTTGGAATAAATTACATTTAAAAACGCTTCAAACAGCTTATAATTCTTCTCCATTTTTTGAATTTTATATTGATGATTTACTGGCCGTTTTTGAAAAACAAACTACTTTTTTATTAGACCTCAATTTAAAGTGCCACAACTTTATTATGGATTGTTTACAAATTGATATTGCAACACATAAAACAACAGCATATTCAGTTGAAACAACAAATACCGATTTAAGAAAATTAGCCATAGCAAAAGGTGAAAAACCTTTTCAATTAGAACGTTACATTCAAGTTTTTGAAGAAAACAATGGCTTTATTCCAAACCTAAGTATTTTAGATTTAATATTTATGGAAGGTCCAAATACATTAAATTACTTAGAAAGTCAACAAATTACATTTTAAATTGGAAGTACTAAGGTTTATAACGCATTACGGAATGCATTTTTTAGTTCCTGGTTTAATTGCCTACGTATTCTTTAAAAAAGAATGGAAAAAAGTTTGGCTCATATTTGCGCTAACTATGTTAGTAGATTTAGATCACCTTTTTGCGTCACCATTATTTGACCCTAACAGGTGTAGCATTAATTTTCATCCGCTACACTCCTACTACGCAATTGCAATTTATACTGTACTTTTAATTCCTTCAAAAACAAGAATTGTTGCAATAGGATTATTGTTTCATATGATTACTGATTTTGTAGACTGCCAATGGCATTAATTTTGTTTTATCAACTTTTTTTGATTTTATTCAATATTTCTCATTTATAATTTATAACTTTAATAGCCTCAAAATCATATACTAAAATTTAATTTTTAGAATAATAATCAAAAAAACAGGACGCTATATTCTTACTATTTCAACAATTTTGTTTGTTGCATATGGCTTGTACTTTAAAATCCAAAACAACATCACTGAAATTGATTATTCCTTATTAAAAAATGGAGACTTAGTTTTAAGGTGCGGAAAATCTACAGAAAGTTATGCCGTTCATATAGCTGATGCTACTTCTGAATTTACACATATTGGAATTCTTATTTTTGAAAACAACAATCCATATGTAATTCATGCTGTTCCACATAAATTAAACACTGTAAAAAAGGATGCATTCACAGATTTTTGCAGCCCTAAAAAAGCATCAAAAATTGCTGTTTACCGAAGTTCGTTAACCAATAGTAAAATTCAACATATTTGTAATGAAGCTATACGTTTTTATAATGAAAAGTATGTATTTGATTCAAAGTACGATTTAAAAACTAACAAACAACTGTATTGTACAGAACTCATTTTAAAAGCATTTAAAAACTCAGGTATTCAACTCCACCTTCAATCAAAAGAATTCAATTATATGTTTGGGAAACACGCAATTATTTTCCCTTCTGAATTCACAAAACTCCCCTTTAAAAAAGTAAATATTAATAGTTAAATTCTATATTATGAAACATTTTAAAATTTTATCAATTGTACTCGCATTATTTGCAATAACATTTACTTCTTGTTCAACTGGCTCTTCGCCAGGAGATGTGATTGTAAAATCATATGATTTAATTAAAGCGGAGAAATATGAAGCTGTTTCCAAACTTTATGTAAAAAAAGGTGGTGAAAAACTATCAAAAGATGAAGCAAAAAAAGTGGAAGGACTTTTTGGAATGGCTGCTTCTGAAATGGAAAAAAAAGACGGCTATAAAAGTATTACCATAAACAATGAAGAAATTTCAGAAGATGGAAATTCTGCCCACGTTGAATACACAATTGAATATAAAAACGGTGACAAAGATGAACAAGATAGCCAACTTTTAAAAGTAGACGGCAATTGGTTTATTTTATTTTCAATGAATTAATTTAATCCATCAAAAATTAACATAAAAAAACCAGCTAAATAGCTGGTTTTTATTTTATAAACGATTAAAAATATTTATCTAATCAATTTTTTATACTTAATACGTTTTGGCATTAAATCACCGCCCAAACGTTTTTTCTTATTCTCTTCATATTCAGAGAAAGAACCTTCAAAGAAATATACTTGAGAATCTCCTTCAAAAGCTAAAATATGTGTACATATTCTATCTAAAAACCATCTATCGTGACTAATAACTACTGCACAACCAGCAAAGTTTTCTAAACCTTCTTCTAATGCTCGTAATGTATTTACATCTAAATCATTTGTTGGCTCATCTAATAACAATACGTTTCCTTCTTCACGTAACGTCATTGCTAAATGCAAACGGTTACGCTCACCACCAGAAAGTGTATTTACTTTTTTGTTTTGCTCGCTTCCTGAGAAATTAAAACGACTTAAATAAGCACGTGAATTTACTTGCTTTCCTCCCATTAAAATTAACTCTTGTTCATCAGCAAAGTTTTGCCAAATTGTTTTTTCAGGATCTATATTTGAATGACTCTGATCTACATAGGCAATTTGAGCAGTTTCTCCAACTTTAAACTCTCCTTTATCTGAAGTTTCTTCACCCATAATCATTTTAAAAATAGTAGTTTTACCAGCACCATTAGGTCCAATAATTCCTACAATTCCTGCTTGTGGTAAATTAAAGTTTAAGTCTTCATATAATAATTTATCTCCAAATGCTTTTGAAACTCCTGTAGCTTCAATAACATTGGTTCCTAAACGCGGACCATTTGGAATGTAAATTTCTAATTTCTCATCCAATTGATTTTGGTCTTGACTCATTAATTTGTCATAGTTTTTCAAACGAGCTTTTTGCTTAGTTTGACGACCTTTTGCTCCTTGTCTAACCCATTCTAACTCTCGTTCTAATGTTTTTTGACGTTTTGAAGCTGTTTTAGATTCTTGTTCTAATCGTTTTGATTTTTGATCTAACCAAGTTGAGTAATTTCCTTTCCAAGGAATACCTTCACCTCTATCTAATTCTAAAATCCATCCAGCAACATTATCTAAGAAATATCTATCGTGCGTTACCGCAATTACGGTTCCTTTATATTGTTGTAAATGGTGTTCTAACCAGTGTACAGATTCTGCATCTAAATGGTTGGTAGGCTCATCTAACAACAAAACATCTGGCTCTTGCAATAACAATCTACACAACGCAACTCTTCTGCGCTCACCACCCGATAGGTTTTTAATTGGAGTATCTCCATCTGGTGTACGCAAGGCATCCATTGCAATGTCTAACTTTGTATCTAATTCCCAAGCATTAGCAGCATCAATTTTATCTTGAAGATCTGCTTGCTGAGCCATTAATTTTTCCATTTTATCTGGATCAGAATACACTTCTTCTAACCCAAACATATCATTTATTTTATTGTATTCATCTAAAATTGCTACTGTTTCAGCAACTCCTTCTTTAACAATATCAATAACTGTTTTATCCTCATCTAACTTTGGTTCTTGAGATAAGTAACCAACAGAATATCCAGGAGCAAAAACTACGTCACCTTGATAGTTTTTTTCTATCCCTGCAATAATTTTTAACAAGGTAGATTTTCCCGAACCGTTTAAACCTAAAATTCCAATTTTAGCTCCATAAAAAAAGCTTAAATAGATATCTTTTAATACTTGTTTATTTGCCCCTTGGTAGGTTTTACTTAAGGCGGACATTGAAAAGATTACTTTCTTATCGTCTGACATATTTTTTATTCTAATTTTTTAAATTTATAAATATTAGGTAATACTTTTAATTACATTCTGCCTTTTAAAGCATTAAACACCCAAGCATTGGCAAAAAAACCAACTCCAACAGCTGCAAAACCCCATCCTGCAACATCATCATATCTAAATGCACCTAATGCAATTAACAAAAGCCCCATAAATATCATTATAAAAGTAGCCCAAGCTAGTACTGTATTTTTATTCATTTTATGTATTTGTTTTTATTAATATCCTTAAAAAGGATAATCAAGTTCGCAAATATCGTAAAATTATGATGAAATAAACAAAAAACACACTTTTGTGAGTGTGTTTTAACAAAGTAACCTTGATGATTTTAAATATAAATTTTCATTTTTAATTATAATGATTAGCCTTTTTAAAAGGAATTATCCAATTTTAATAGGCGATTTTGATAAAATTAACTTTAGAAATTACAATTTTATGCATTTCTAAACTTATCTAATAATTCATTTAATAATTTTGCTTCTTTGGTTGAAATAGATGATGCTACCTTTATTTCATCTATCTTTATTTTGCTTAATAAATCTAAACCTTTTTCATTAATCTCAACATAAACAACACGCCTATCATTTTCACATCGTGTGCGTTCAATGAAGCCTTTTTCGTATAATTTATCCATTAATCGCGTAGAATTAGGCGATTTTTGAACCATACGCTCTTTTATAGTTTTAACTGTTATTGCTTTTTTTGCGCCTTTTAAAATTCTAAGAATATTATATTGCTGCTCTGAAATATTAAATGGTTTAAAAAATGTATTACCAATATTATCTAAATGATTTGCTGTAAACTTTATATTTAGCAATGCCTTAATTTGTTCATTTGGAAATTTAGAATTGATTTCTTTTGAAAACTCAGCCATTTCTAAACCGCTTTTTGAAAATCATTAACCAAGTTTAATAAAGCCGTTTTTAAATCTTTATTTATTAACTCATTATCTTTAAAATTATCAAAAAATGAAGGTATTGCTAGGCTTCCAATTATTTCACCTCCATTAAAAGGGAATCTTGCCTTAGCAATATCTAAAACTGTTTGCCCGCCTCTCTCTCCTGGTGAAGTAGCTAATAATAACATAGGTTTATTTTGCCATACTTTTCCATCAATTCGTGACAACCAATCAAACACATTTTTAAAAGCTGCAGAATAAGCTCCATTATGCTCAGCAAAAGAAATTATAAAACCATCAGCTTTTTTAAAAACAGCTTGTAAATCATTTGCTAATGTTGGTATTCCCTTTTCATTTTCAATATCAATTGAAAAAATAGGCATTTCGTAATTGTTCAAATCAAGCTTTAAAAGTTCCACTTCGTTTAATAAACTTCCAGTATATTCAGCCAATATTTTATTGATAGAATTTTTACTAGAACTTGCTCCAATTGTTATAATCTTTTTCATTTTTAAATTGTTTTAGGTTCAACTAGCTTTTTTCCGAAAAAATAAGACACCAACAACAAAACCATTGCTATTACAGCACCTGTTTGTTCGCCATCATTTATCATTATATGTGCAAAAAACGCCAAAATAAACTCAAAAAATAATGCTGAATACGCCCATTCTTTAATTTTTGACTGACCTTGCGTTATTAATACCACTACAGCCGCTACTTTTAATACTGCCAAAGGATAAATAATATAAGTAGGATACCCAAAGCTAGTAAACATACCTTGTACAGCTTCGTTATTAAATACATACATTCCTGCAGACATTAGTAATAAAGCACTTAATAACCCGGTTGCTGCCCAATAAATAATTTTGTTTGTCTTCATTTTAATTAGTTTTTAGTTTTGCCAAATGTACAAAATATAATTTTATTTACCTAGGTATTTATTGTTTGGGTATATATGTAATGTTTATTAACATTCATTTTGTACTTTAGCTGTCAATAAATGGTAAACATAAATGGACATTAACTTCAATAAAAACGAAGATTTTAACAAGCTTCAATTAGCTGCATTAAAAAAGAAACTTTTAAAAGTTTATAAAGGAGGTGGCGATGCTAGAATTGAAAAGCATAAAGCAAAAGGGAAATTAACTGCTAGAGAAAGAATTGAGTATCTATTTGACAGCAACCGTGATTCTATAGAAATTGGTGCTTTAGTTGGAGATGAAATGTACAAAGAACATGGTGGATGTCCTTCTGGAGGTGTTGTTGTAAAAATTGGCTATATAGAAGGAAAACAATGTATTGTAGTCGCCAATGATGCTACGGTAAAAGCTGGTGCTTGGTTTCCAATCACAGGAAAAAAGAATTTACGTGCGCAAGAAATAGCTATTGAAAATAAAATTCCAATCATTTATTTAGTAGACAGTGCAGGTGTGTACTTACCTATGCAAGATGAAATTTTTCCTGACAAAGAACATTTTGGAAGAATTTTTAGAAATAATGCCGTTATGAGCAGTATGGGAATTACACAAATTTCTGCTATAATGGGAAGCTGTGTTGCAGGTGGTGCTTATTTGCCTATTATGAGTGATGAGGCTATGATTGTTGACAAAACTGCAAGTATATTTTTAGCAGGAAGTTATTTAGTAAAAGCTGCAATTGGAGAAAGTATAGACAATGAAACTTTAGGAGGCGCCACAACACATTGTGAAATTAGTGGCGTTACAGATTATAAAGCAGCTGATGATAAAGATGCTTTAGATAAAATAAGAAAAATTGTTAGTAAAATTGGTGATTTTGATAAAGCTGGTTTCAATAGAATTGCTTCCATAAAACCAAAAGAAAACGAAGAAGATATTTTTGGTATTTTACCAAAATTAAGAACAGACCAATACGAGACTCGTGAAATTATAAAACGTTTGGTTGATAATTCTGAATTTGAAGAATATAAAAAAGACTACGGAAAAACTATTATTTGCGCGTATGCAAGAATTGATGGTTGGGCAGTTGGTATTGTTGCCAATCAACGTAAAGTTGTAAAAAATGGCAACAAAGAAATGCAATTTGGCGGTGTTATTTATTCTGATAGTGCCGACAAAGCAACTCGTTTTATTGCTAATTGTAACCAAAAGAAAATTCCGTTAGTTTTTTTACAAGATGTGACTGGTTTTATGGTTGGTAGTAAAAGTGAACACGGAGGCATTATAAAAGATGGTGCCAAAATGGTAAACGCTGTTAGCAACTCAGTAGTGCCAAAATTTACAATTATCACTGGAAATTCATACGGAGCAGGTAATTACGCAATGTGTGGAAAAGCTTACGATCCGCGCTTAATTGTTGCTTGGCCTTCAGCTAGACTAGCAGTTATGGGAGGTTCTCAAGCAGCCAAAGTTTTACTGCAAATAGAAACCGCATCTTTAAAAAAACAAGGTGAGCTAATTACACCTGAAAAAGAAAAAGAAATATTGGCTACAATTGAAGAGAAATACAACGCACAAACTTCACCATATTATGCCGCTGCAAGACTATGGACAGACGGCGTTATAAATCCGTTAGATACCAGAAAATGGATTAGTATGGGAATTGAAGCTGCAAACCACGCACCTATAAAAAAACAATTTAATTTAGGTGTAATTCAAGTTTAAAAATACCGAATATAAACAAGCGTATAAAATTAAAATAAGGTATTTAATAAAATTGTAAAACTTCAACCTATTAATTACTTTTGCATCACTTAAATAATATAGAATAACATGGGAAGAGCCTTTGAATTTAGAAAAGCAAGAAAAATGAAACGTTGGTCAGCAATGGCAAAAACATTTACTAGAATTGGTAAAGACATTGTTATGGCCGTTAAAGAAGGAGGTCCAAATCCTGAAACTAACGCGCGTTTAAGGGCTGTAATTCAAAACGCTAAGGCAGCTAACATGCCTAAAGACAATGTTGAAAGAGCTATTAAAAAAGCTTCTGATAAAGATACTGCCAACTATAAAGAAGTGCTATTTGAAGGTTATGCACCACACGGTGTTGCTGTTTTAGTTGAAACTGCAACAGATAACAACAACCGTACAGTAGCAAATGTTAGAGCAGCTTTTAGCAAATGTGATGGTAATATGGGAACTTCAGGTTCTGTTGCATTTATGTTTGATCATACTTGTAATTTCAGAATTAAAACTGAGGATTTACAACTAGATTTAGAAGAGTTTGAACTAGAACTTATAGATTTTGATGTTGAAGAAGTGTTTGAAGATGAAGATGGAATTATGGTTTACGCTCCTTTTGAACAATTTGGAGCACTTCAAAATTACTTTGAAAAAAATAATATTGAAATTTTATCGTCAGGTTTTGAAAGAATTCCTACTACAACAGTAAAACTTGGTGAAGAGCATCAAGCTGATGTTGAAAAACTACTAGAACGTTTAGAAGAAGATGATGATGTACAAAATGTATATCACTCAATGGAAATGTAAACATGTTTTTAGCTGGCTTAAAAAAATCTGAATTAAACTGCAAAACGGTTTCAAAAGTAACATGCCCAAATTGCAAAACAAACAATAATACCGTTGTTTTTGTTTTTGGGTATTACAAACATTTACTGCAAATTCCCTTTTTAGCTGGTGCTAAATTTGGAAAATCTGTTTGTAGCAATTGCAATCAAACATATGAATTTGATGAAATGCCAGACGCCATAAAACTAGCTTATTTTGAATTGAAAGAAATTACTAAAACTCCGTTTTGGTTTTACATTGGAGCCATTATAATTAAAGTTTTAGTTATCATTAAAATTATTAGCAAGTACTACTAATAAGCTTTATTGTTTTAATTCTGTTTATTTTTTGAGTAGGCGTTTCAATAAATTTTTGAAGAAAAAATACATTTTTAGGAATTTCAAATTTCGATATTGTTTTTAATTGCGAAATTTGACCCAATAAATTTTCTTGCTTTTCACCTTCTACAAACAGCACTAATTTTTCGCCTAAAATTGCATCAGGAATTCCGGCCACAAAAAACCGATTAGCCAGTAATTCTGATATTTTAAGTTCAATTTGTTCAGGAATTAATTTAATTCCTCCAGAATTAATAATGGTATCAAACCTTCCTAACCATTTAAATTCATCCTCTGAGATAATTTCAACCAAATCATTGGTTACAACTTTTTCATAGGAAAGTTTTGGTGCGTTTATTACCAAACAACCTCTTTGATCTAAGTTTATTGAAATGTTAGGAAGCAATTTATAAAAAGACTGAATCTCTCGCTTTTCAGTAGCTTCAGTAAAGTTATTTAATTTTTTAACCGCAATATGTGTAATAGTTTCTGTCATTCCATACGTTGCAAATATGCTTGTAGGTATGCTTTGAATTTTATGTTCTAATTCTTTTGATACCACACCACCACCAACAATTAACTGCTTTACTTTATGCATCTCATTTAATGAATTATGCATTTGTAAAGGTACCATAGCACAAAAATCATACACTGTATCAATTCCATTTATAGGATTTGAAACAGGAGCAATTACATCTAAACTCCAACCTAAAGTAAGTGCTCTAACCAACATCATTTTACCGGCAATATAATTTGCTGACATACACAAAAGTGCCTTTGTTCCACTATTTAAATTAAAAAAGCTACCGGTAGCTTTAGCACTATTTATCATATGTGCCTTTTGAAGTTGAATTAATTTTGGTGCACCTGTTGTAGAACCTGACGTTTTAACTTCAACATACAAGTTATCATTAAACCAATCAATTAAAAACGCGTGAATATCTTCTGAAATAGATTTAGAAAATACAATTAACTCATTTACCGAATAAAACGATTTACGTTGAAGTTTAAATGCAGAATGAAATGGTTTTGAAACGTTCATTTTAAGTTTATTATTAACCAATAAATTTTAAGCTATAAACCTATCTTCATCAAATACAACAGGTTTTCTTATTACGCCAAACATTTTTTCTTTCCAATTTTTCCATCCATACTTTTTTGAAAACACATAAATAATAATTGGATATAAAACAATTACTGGAAGAAACAATACAATATCTACCTGAGGTTCAGAAATATCAATAAATAAAGCTTCTGTTTGAAATGCTGCCCAATCTGCCGTTACCAAAACAGCAGCAAAAATATTATTAGCCGCATGAAACCCCAAAGAAAGTTCAATTCCTTCATCCATTATTGCAAAAATTCCTAACAACAAACCAGTTCCAATATAAAAAACCATCGTAATGTAACCTAACTTTTCAACTTCAGGATTTGCACTATGTAATAATCCAAAAATAACTGCTGTTAAAACCAAAGCTATAAAACCTCTTTTAAACCAAGTACCAAAACCTTGTAGTAAATAACCTCTAAACAAAACTTCTTCCATACTAGTTTGTAAAGGCAATAATAAAAATGAAATTAGCACTAAAATGGTAAAAGGAACCAACTTAAAATTCAAAACATAATCTTCAGGAAAAACCAAATAACCAATTAAAAAAGAAACCAATCCCATTGCTCCCCACGTACAAAATGCGAACATAACTCTGCTCCAATCAATTTTAGATCTACTTGTAATTACAGTTAATATAGCGCGTTTATGAATAAATTTTACACCAATTAACAAAAACACCAAGCCAGCAAAAAAGGTGAAAATCATTAAAATTAAATACAAATTAGAATTAATTCCCAAGGTCATAAAACTATCATTTGCAGCGTTTAAAAACTCGCTCATATTTTCAGAATGATTGTAAGCAACGCCAACTAACGGAATAATCCCTATTAATTGCCAACCAAAAAACATTAAAAATATGGTAGCTATATATGCCAACCAATCATTATTTCCGTTATAAGCTTGTTGTATAAATTTCATAAATTATAAAATATTAAACCTCCAATTTTTACTGTTATTATAAATCAAACATCCGTTTTCAACTTGTAAAGGGCTCTCTACATTATTTGTAAATAAGTTTCCTGTTCCCAAACCTTGAGGCATACCGTTGTTTAATGAATAGGTCCATTGTGCAATTGCATTTAAACCAATATTACTTTCTAATGCTGAAGTTATCCACCAGCCAATTTGATGTTTTTGTGCCAATTCAATCCACGCTTCACTTCCTTTAATTCCTCCAACTAAACTAGGTTTTAAAATAATATACTGCGGATTAATTATTTGTAGTATTTCTTGTTTTTTTGTTACATCAAATACCCCAATTAATTCTTCATCTAAGGCAATTGGTAAAGGTGTTTTTGAGCATAAATTAGCCATTTCTTCTACTTGACCTTGCCTTATTGGTTGTTCAATTGAATGTATTTCAAATTCAGACAATCGCTTAAGTTTCTCTAATGCTTCTTTAGGATGAAATGCTCCATTTGCATCAACTCTCAATTCAATTTCTTTGGAAGAAAAATGAGCTCTAATACTTTTTAGTAATTTTAACTCTGCATCAAAATCTATAGCACCAATTTTCATTTTTATAGTTGAAAAACCTGCTTCTAACTTTTGTTGAATTTGCTCTTGCATAAAAGCCTCCGTTCCCATCCAAATTAAGCCATTAATTTCAATTGGCTTTTTAGATTCAGTGAATTCAGAAGGAAATAATTCGAAAGGATCGACACTTTTAAAGGATAATAAAGCTTGTTCTAATCCAAATTGAATGGAAGGAAACTCTTTGAGCGCTTCTAATAAATCAAACTTATTTTTATGAATATTCTTGCAAAGCCATTGTAGCTTTTCTTCATAATCTGGTCTATCATCAACGCTTAAACCTTTAAAAACAGCACATTCACCAATTCCATAAGAACTACCATCTTCAATTTTTAAAAAATACGTTTCTTTCGTTTTTAATATTCCACGTGATGTTCCGCTAGCTTGTTTAAAAATTAAACTGTATTTTTTGAATGTTGCTTTCATTATAATTTAAAAGTCGAAAATTACAACTATTTAAAAATTTGATCACCATAAAGTGTTGAAAACTCTATTTCTTTTTCCATCGTTCCAATTTTGGAATTCCTTTTGAAAATACACCTGCAAACAATTTCATAAAACCTCCCATTTCTTTTAACTGTTGTTTTACAAAAGCTTGCATTTCTAAAGCGGTTATATTTGGTTGTATAAACTCACCATCTTCGTAACAATAACTACAATACTTATAGCTTAATGTACCGTCAGCATTTTTACCACCACCTTTTCCTTTAGGATCTTTGTTTAAAGGCATTGCGCAACTTTGACAGTTTTTAAATGTTTTCATATGTTAACCTTCTAAAATTTCTTTTAATTTATTTAAACCGTACTCAAAATCTTTACCTACAGATTTGTCCATATTCATAAACAACATCATGATACTTATAGGAAATTTGTTTTCACCTGAAAAACCCCAAACTACTTTTGTGCTACTTTCAGCTTCAAAAACCTTTAAATAAGCATTTGAAGTAGACTTAAATGGCTTTAAAAATCGTAACTCTGATTTTACTTCTTCATTTTCAATAACAGCTGTAATTTCTTGTTCTCCCTCTCCAACTTCTTTATTTCCAACCCAAGCAGATACAAAACCAACTTCACCATCGGTTCCTGTAAACGTTTTTTTCATAGCTGGATCCTTTGCTGCCCAAGGCGACCAATTATCTTGATTTTTTAATAATTTTAAATAGGCATACACTTCAGGCAATGGTTTTTCAATAATAATACTTCTGCTTACATTGTAATTTTTAGGTGCTATTATTGCTAAAATAAGTACCAGTAAAATTAAAATGATAAGGATGTAAAAAAAGGTAGTCATAATTATATATTTTTAGTTAGTAATGTTTTTATTAAAAGCTAAATTTTAATATTACCTCCTATTGGTAATAAAATCAATTCTTTTTTTGCTTTTGAAAACTGCTCAATAGCAGTGTTATGATCAATTTTTATATAGCCAAAAGTATCAAAATGATATCCTAAAACTTTACTACAATTTAAAAATGTACTTGCTTTTAAGGCTTCTTTAACTCCCATTGTAAAATTATCTCCAACAGGTAAAACGGCTAAATCTAATTCTCCAATAATATCAGGTATCAGTTTCATATCATAGGTTAAAGCAGTATCTCCTGCTATATATAATCTATGATGGCTGGTTTCTATTACAAAACCTCCAGGCTGCCCACCGTAACTTCCGTCAGGAAAAGAACTAGAATGTATTGCGTTTGTATAATGTACAGTCCCAAAATCAAAATCCCATTTTCCTCCGTGATTCATTGGGTGACCTTCAATACCTTTTGCTCCAAAATAACTTACAATTTCGTAATTTGAAATTACTTTAGCACCTGTATTTTTTGCGATTGTCTCTACGTCTAAAATATGATCTTCGTGTGCGTGTGTTATTAAAATGTAATCGGCTTTTAATTTTGTTATATCAATTTCTGAAGCCAATTCATTTCCTGTAATAAACGGATCTACTAACAAGGTTTTATCTTTGGTTTCTATGCTTAAACTTGCGTGCCCTAAATAAGTGATTTTCATAATGATGTTTTTTTAGAATGGTACAAGCAATTTAACCAAAATATTTCACAAAAAAAACCACGGAAAAATTGCTCTTTCCGTGGCCAACAAACAACTAAGTAACAATTAAAAACTGTACTTAACAAATACTGTAAAGTTTCTTCCTGGTTCGTAAATTTTACCTGAAAGTGTGTTTGAATTTGCATATGAGTAATTTAAATGCTCATAATAAGCTTCATCAAATATATTTAATAAAGAAGCTCCTATTGAAAGGCCTGCAACTGGTTCATATCCTGCTCTAAGATCTATGGTTGTAAATCCTGGGCTTTCTTCTTCCATAAATGATGTTGAAACTCTATTTTGTTTTGAAACCAACCTAGAATTTAAAGCAAAAAAGTAATTACTTTTTTCATACTTTAATCCTAAAATTGCCATAAATGGAGGTATTTGAGGTAGCGGTTCATCTAAATCTTTATTTTGAGCATATGTGTATGATAAATTTGAAGTAAACATTAATTTATCTGTTAGGTTAACATTTACAGTTAACTCTGCTCCTGTTTGCATAGCTTTGTCAAGATTGATAAACTGTTTTGCCACCACAGGTGGAACCGAAGGCATAAATTTACGTGGAATATCAGGATTCACAACTGCTGAAATATAATCTTGTAAAAACGAATAAAAAACAGAAGCACCTAATTCAACAAATGTAAAATTTTTCATAAAAGATAATTCAATTTGATTATTTACTTCTGGCTTTAAATAAGGGTTTCCAACGTACTCATATGCATCTGACCCAACATTAAAATGATTGATATAACGTTCAATCATAGATGCCGTACGCACACCTCTTCCTAAAGCAAATTGTGCTTGAAAATCGTTTTTTTGATATTTTAAAGATGCATTTCCACTAATATTTACTTCATTTTGATCTTTTATATTTCCACCATATAAGGCTTCAAAATCGGCTGCTGGATCATCAATTCCTGTTGTAATAAAATCACTTCTAACACCGGTTGTTAAAACTAAATTATTGGCAACTTTAAAATTACCTTCAACAAAAACACCAAAATCATTTAACCTAGCGTCTTGCCAAATTTTATCAACAAACGTTTTTGGAGTTGGTAACACATTTCCATTCATTACTTTAACAACTCTAGTTCTATTTCCTTCTCTTCCAATTAAATTTGCATCAACTCCAGCGTAAATTCTAGTTTTTTCAGAAGGACGTAAAACTAATTCCATTTTCCCTCCAGAAGTCCAAGATTCAACTGGTGAACTTGCATCTGTCATTTTAAAACTAGGACGATCTTCATTGGTCATTAAATGATCTACATACGAGTAAAATACCTTTACTGAAAAGCTTTCTATTTTGTTTGAAATTTCTTTTAATTTATAATCAATTCCTCCTAATAAACTATTATCGTACGGCGAATCCATTGGCAAACCAGCGTGCATAATATCACTTGCAAAAGATTGTCTCCACGTAAATTGTATACGTTGGTTTTTAGTTGGGTCAATACCAATTTTTGCTGAATAATCAACAGTTGTAAAAGATGAAGGTACTTCAGTACCGTTACCATCTTCATAATTTCCAAAATCTCTATATGAACCGTTCACGTGCACATCAACTTTATTAGCGAAATATGAAAATGAGACTCCGCTTACCAAATTTCCTCCATTTGATTCATATCCAGATTGTAAACTTCCAAAAAATCCATTTTCAGAAGTCCCTCTGGAATTGGTTACTATATTTATTACTCCACCAAAATTTTGACCAAAACGAACCGTAAAAGGTCCTTTTACAATTTCAATTTTCTCAACTTCTTCAGGAATTACATGTGTTGTAATAGGATCCATTCTATTTGGACAAGCATTTAAAATTTTCATTCCTCCATCGTATTGCACATTCAATTGCTCATATTTAAAAGAACGAAAAACAGGCTCAGAAGCGTAAGCTCCACGCTTTACAATTCCAAATCCTTTAATGTCTTTGAATAAATCTCCAACACTTCTAGGTTGAGTTACACGTTTAATTTGATCTACAATAACAACAGATTGTGAAATATCTGCAAGCGGGTTCGCAGAAACTATAATTTCATTCAATTGTATTTGGCTTGGTTGCAGCTTAACAACAACACCGGTTTTTAAAACTAATTTTACAGGTACATAACTTAGGTGCGTAACTTCAACCTCATCACCTTCATTAGCCATTAGTTCAAACTCTCCGTTTGCATTTGAAACTGCAAATATTTTTGTGTTTAACAACTTTATAGTTGCAAATTCTATTGGTGTATTTAATTTTTCATCAACAATTCTCCCTGTAATATTTTTTGTTTGTGCGTGTGTTATCCCCACAATTAAAAATGCTAAAATAATTAGCAATATATATTGTTTCATTTTCTAATATTAAAATTTGATTTTTAAAGGCTTTCTAGTTATTTAACTTCTATTTACGCAAACACACCCCATTTTAAGAGCTATAAAATTTTATAAAAAGAAGAAAAAACACAATTAATTACCACAATGCATAGCACATTTTTATTGAAACAAAACTCTAAACTTTTGTCAATAACAATTATAATTGAAGTTCAAAATCTTGAAGTTCAACAACTACGTAGTTAGGTAATATTTTTTTAAGAAAGTAACCGTGGAGGTTTAAAAAGTGAATTCAAATATTCTTGCGAATTTTGATTTAAAGGTAACATAATATTTTTATACCCTATAACATCAAAATCTTTTACATTATATGTAAACTGCCCTAATGGACTAACTGGGTAATCATCAAAATTAATTTGCGGAATGGTAGAATTATGATCGTGAGAATCATGAGTTACTTTTTTTAGCTGCTTTTCTAAATAACATTTACCATTACACGCTAAAAAAGGTTTATCTCTATTTTCGCACAATACTGTAGCAATATAATCATAATTTGCATGGTATTCTATAATAGGAATTATTGGCCTAATCATAGCCAACAAATACAATAAATAAAATAGTATACCAAAAAATTGATTTTTCATTAGTGCGCTTATTACAGCAAATATAGTTTTTTAGTATGACTCATTCTATAAATTACAACTCAAAAGAGCTTAACAATAAACCTAATCCAAAAAGTATTGAAAATAAAAATGTACTTAAAGCTAATTTTTTAAGTTCTGGATCTAATAATTTAGGGAATTTATTATAAAAAACTACTTGAAAATGCTTTGCAATAGGAATGTAAGCCAATAAAAACAAAAATTGAAATAGCGATTTGTATTCAATCATTATATACAATAAAGCAACTAATAATGAAGCAATTAATAAATAGTAATGATAATACTTCCCAAATTCAGTACCTATTTTAACAACTAATGTGTTTTTCCCTGATTTTATATCAGATTCTCTGTCTCTTAAATTATTTAAATTTAAAACACCCACACTTAACAAACCTACTGAAATAGCTGGTAAAAAAACAGTATAATTTATGTGCTTTGTATATAAATAATAACTTCCACAAACACTTAACAATCCAAAAAACAGAAACACAAATACATCTCCAAAACCACTATATCCATATGCTTTTTTTCCCATTGTATATTTAATGGCTGCAACAATGCTCATTATTCCTAAAATAAAAAAAATGAATAAATTTAGAAAGTCATCTTTTCCAAAAGAAGTATAGATTAAAGCTAAAGCTAAAACAAATGTGATTCCAATACTAATTTTTATAGCTGAAAGCATTTGATTTGGTGTAATTGCTCCACTTTGTATTGCACGTTTTGGACCAATTCTGTCGTTATTATCAGTTCCTTTTACACCGTCTCCATAATCATTAGCAAAGTTTGAAATAATTTGAAAACCAGTAGTAGTACACAAGGCTAACACACAAATTATCCAATTAAAAAAACCTTCAGATGCAGCAATAAAACTACCAACAATAATTCCTGAAAGAGATAAAGGTAACGTTCTTAAACGCGCAGCTTCAATATAATTTTTAATCATAAAAAAATAACACTATGAATTTACAATTACAAATCTTCTGCCTTAGCAATTAACTCTGCAATATCTAAAACTTCAATACTTTCTTCTTTGTCTGTTGCTTTTACGCCGTCAGTCATCATAGTATTACAAAACGGACAACCAGTTGCAATAATATTAGGTTGTACATCAATAACATCTTCGGTACGCTCAACATTAATGTCTTTATTCCCTTTTTCAGGTTCTTTAAACATTTGAGCACCTCCAGCGCCACAACATAATCCGTTTGTTTTACAACGCTTCATTTCAACTAATTCAACATCTAATTTTTGAATTAAGTCACGCGGAGCTTCATAAATATCATTTGCTCTACCTAAGTAACACGGGTCATGAAAAGTAATACGCTTTCCTTTGTATTTTCCTCCTTCAATAGTTAATCTTCCATCATCTAATAATGATTTTAGCAACTCTGTGTGGTGCACCACTTCGTATGTTCCACCTAATTGAGGATATTCGTTTTTAATGGTGTTAAAACAGTGAGGACAAGCTGTTACAATTTTTTTTATTTCATATCCATTCAACACTTCAATGTTAGCCATTGCTTGCATTTGAAATAAAAATTCATTCCCAGCACGTTTTGCGGGATCTCCTGAACAGCTTTCCTCAGTACCTAAAACAGCAAATTCTACATTTGCTTTGTTTAAAATTTTAACAAAAGCTTTTGTAATTTTTTTAGCTCTGTCATCAAAACTTCCAGCACAACCTACCCAAAATAATACTTCGGGATGTTTTCCTTGTGCTGACATTTCTGCCATAGTAGGTACTTTCATATTCTGTTTGTTTTATTATTCGTGTTTACCGTCGTCAAAAACTTCAATAGTTACTTCTTTGGCAACTAAATCTGTAAATTGACCTCTATATCTTGTTGCTTTTACTAAATGATTGTCAATCCAGTGGTAGTTTCCACCACGAGGTTTCCCCATTAATAAACTATGGAATTTAAATCCGTGTTTATTTAACCATTCTACAGTTACCTCTCTGTGCTCTTCGGTTCTTGACGTAAAGAAACAAATAATATGTCCTTCATCAAACCATCTGTTTAAGGTTGCTAAAGCATCAGGAAAAGGCAAGCAAGTAGACATTCTTTCTGGCTCTTCGTTTGGAACATCTTCTGTGATGGTACCATCAATATCAATTAAATAATTTTTAATTCCTTCAGGTAAAATAGGACTAATATGTAATCCATCTTCAACTTTATCACTTAAAAGTTTTTCAACATCTTCTTTTTTCATTCTAATTGTTTTTAATTTTTATAGTTATGTTATTCGTCTTTCCAATTTAATCTATCCATTTGGTTGTATTGCCAAGGAGCTCCATTATTTTCAATATTGGTCATCATCATATTCAATTCTTGTGGTGCAGCTGATTGTTCCATTACCAAATACCTACGCATATCAACAATAATTGAAAGCGGATCAATATTTACGGGACACTCTTCAACACAAGCATTGCAACTTGTACAAGCCCATAATTCTTCTGGTGTAATATAATGGTTTAGTAATTGTTTTCCATCATCTTTAAATTCACCATTTTTATCTATATTTTTTCCCACCTCTTCTAACCTATCACGTGTTTTCATCATAATAGCTCTAGGAGAAAGTTCTTTACCGGTTTGATTTGCAGGACAAGCTGAAGTACAACGACCACATTCTGTACAAGTATATGCGTTTAGTAATTGCACCCAATTTAAATCTGTAACATCACTTGCGCCAAATTTTTCTGGAATGTCATTTTCAGAACCTTCAGGAGCTGCCGCAAACGGATCGGCACTTGGATCCATCATTAATTTAACTTCATTGGTAACAGATTCTAAATTTGTTAATTGTCCTTTTGGATTTAAATTCGCAAAATAGGTGTTTGGAAAAGCCAAAAGTATGTGCAAGTGTTTTGAATAGTATAAATAATTTAGAAATATTAAAATCCCTGCTATATGCAACCACCACGCTGTGCGCTCCATATAAAAAAGTGTTGCAGCATTAAAGTTTTCAAAGAAAGGAACTAAAAATTGACTTATAGGGTTTCCTGTATCTATTTGCTGAAAAGGAACATCTGTTGCATTCATAACTAAAAACAAAGACATTAAAACCATTTCAAAATATAGAATATAAAGTGCATCATTTTTTGGAAAGCCTTTCATTTCCTTATTCCAAAAACGAGGAATTCTAAGCACCATTCTTCTAATCCAAAATATGGCTACAGAAACCAGCACCAACAATGCTAAAATTTCAAAAGAACCTATTAATATTCCGTAAAAGTCACCCAAAACTCTTAATACACGATGCGTACCAAAAAGCCCGTCAATAATAATTTCAATTACTTCAATATTAATAATTAAAAAACCTACATATACAATTATATGCAATATACCTGCAATTGGCCTTTTCACCATTTTTGATTGCCCTAAGGCAATCATTAGCATATTTTTTAAACGATCATCCTTTCTGTCGGTCCTATCTATACTTTTACCAAGTTTAATATTTCGACTTAACTTTTTAATATTTCGAACAAAAAATCCAACTCCTAAAAAAAGAAGAACTGCAAACAGTATGTTATCTATATAATTCATACAATTTAATTATTGATGGTTCCAATTATTTTCTTCTGAACTATTATTTGGAGAAAGTCCTAAAATATCACCTTCAGTAGTTACACCTAAACCTAAAACAGTTCTATTTGCATAATTAAAATATGCTGTTACTTGGTTTATTTCTAACACTTCGCCACTTGTAAAACCTTCTTTTAATAACAAGTCTATTTCATTTTTTGAAACCAAAAACGGATTTAAAGTGAGCAATTTAGCGTAATTTAATGCCATCTCATATTTGTACTCAAATATTTCACAAAATTGTTCAGATTGTAAATTTAACTGAATTTGGTTAAACTTTTGATTATCATTAAGTAATCTTTTTAAACCTTTAGAATGATGCGCTACACAATAATCACATTTATTAAGTATACTTACATACACACCTATAGTTTCTAAAAACCATTTTGGCAGCGTATTATTACTATTATGTAGTACGTTTTTATAAAGTGCCATATGACCAGACATAGTGTGCGGACGTAAACTATGCGCAAGCATAATATTATCTACATTATTGTTTGGCCCTTTTACTCTATTGTATAATTTTTTGAGTGTACCTGAAGCTTTGTTGTATGGAATTACATCAATCCAACTCATAAAAACAGCTATTTTTCTATAGGTTCATCCTCTTCTGGAACATAACCTTTATCTTTTTTTCCGAAAACTGAAAAATTCACAAAACGTTTAGGATGTAATTTTACTTCACGCAACAACTCTTCTAATTCTTTTGAAGCGTTTGTTAAATTTATATACATTTCATCATCCGTTAATAGTTTTCCCATTGAACCATCACCTGATTCTAAATTTGTTAAAATAACATCTAAACTTGCAATAGACGATTCTAAATTTTTAATGGTAGTTCCAAAATTAGCATTAACCAATGTATCAGATAATTTTGCCAAGTTATTTGTCATAACCTCAGCATTTGTTAAGGTACTTTCTAATTGATCTCCATTTTTTTGAATCATATCATCTAAAGACAATGTTAATTTTTCAAAATTCAAAATTGTGGTGCTTAAACGTTCTATACTTAATTTAATATGCTCTCTTGCTTCAACATCTAACGTATTGTTTAAGCCTGTCATTAACGAATCTGCACTTACAATTACATTTTCAACTTTTGCTTGTAGCGGATTTAACTTCTCTGTAACCGATGAAAATATATCTGATTCAATTTCTCCTTTTAAATAATCTCCAGGTTCAGCAGTTTCACCATCATAAGAAGGAATAATTGCTAATGATTTACCACCCATTAAACTAGCACTGTAAATTTTAGCAATACTATTTTTTGAAAATTCAAATTCGTTTTCAATACTAAATTCAACAATTAAATGTCCACGTTTATTTGGGTCTTTATTAAAAGTTATATCTACAACTTTACCTACATCAACACCGTTTATAGTTACAACACTTGCAGTATTTAGCCCTTGAACATTGCTATATTCAGTAAAATATGTCTTTATTTGACCGTCAAATAAATTCAGTCCTTTCATAAAGTTATAACCCCATATAAATAAAGCGATTACACTTATTGAAACAATACCTGTTTTTAATTCTCTAGAAATTTTCAAAATGCTTATTTTAGTAAGAGCAATAATACTAATAATTTTTGGGAGTAATCAAAAAACCATCTATGATTTTTTTAATACCTCATCTACTGAAACTTTCTTACCATCTTTAAAAGCCACAATAAATGCAGAAGAATACCCTTTAGATTTGGCTAATTTTTGAGCTTGTTTAATTTCATTAAAATCAGAAGTGTTTCCTAAATAGTACTTGTAACTATTCCCAACTTTTACTCTTTCAATTCCTTTTATACCTTTGAAATTATACGATTTTGGCTCTAATTTTCTAGTTCCTGAAGCAACTTGTACTTTAAATACAACATTTGAATTAATAGTGTTAGAAGGTGTTTCTACTATTTTTTCTTCACTTGTGTTTAGTTGCAAATTATCACCATTAACAGTATTTAATGTTAATTGATTGTAGTATCTCATAATTCCATCATAAATAGATTTTGAGAATTTTTTTTGTCCTGCTGAAGACCCTAAAAATGTACCTTCTGCTTTGTTAGTTATAAATCCTGTTTCAATCAATACACTTGGCATATATGTTTGATGTAACACCACAAAACCAGCTTGTTTTACACCTCTATCTTTTCTTTTTAAATCTGATGAAAAACCATCTTGCAGCATACTTGCCAACAAAATACTTTGATCTAAATACTCTTCTTGCATTAAAGTTAAACCAATAATAGATTCAGGTGAATTTGGATCAAACCCTTTGTAGTTTACTTTATAATTGTCTTCTAATAATATTACCGAGTTTTCTGCTTTGGCAACTTCAAAATTTTGCTTATTTGCGTGCGTACCTAATGCCCAAGTTTCAGCTCCTGAAGCTTGTGTATGATGTGCATTACAATGTATAGAAACAAATAAATTAGCATCGGCCTTATTTGCAATTTTTCCACGTTGTTTTAAACCTATAAAAACATCTGTTTTACGTGTATACACCACTTTTATATTTTTCTCATTTGACAATAATTTGCCAACCTCTAAAACAATTTTTAGCGCAATATCCTTTTCTTTATAATTTTTATATCCAACTTTACCTGGATCTTTTCCTCCGTGCCCAGCATCAAGCACCACAATAAAGTCTTTATTTTGCGCTTCAACCACATTATTTACACCTAAAAATGTAATAATAAATATAAAAAACAGTTTAAAATTTAAGCTTATTCTAAATTTAGAAAAGAGTAGTGAGTTCATCAATTATTTTAATTATTTTTGTCTGCTGTAATTTGGTGATGCAATTATTGAGCCATACATTTACAACCGTTAAAATTATGAATAAATTTAATAAGCTAATTTAAAAAAAACTTATGGTTTCAGCTCAATTTTAACCATATTTTGTAAAAAAATCATTATTATAATACGTTGTAAAAACATATATTCATTTTTGCTATTGGTTGTTGCTGTTTTTGGTATCAACCTTGGTTTGTATTCGCAAGAAATTAAACAAAGTTCAAGCATAGAAATTCCTGCTTCAAAAATTGACACAACAAACGTTTTCACAAAAGACACTATTGCCAACCCAAAAATTGATAGTCTAGACGTTGTTGCAAAAGATAGTATTGTTAAACCAAAGGAAACACTTGAAAGTATCATAAATCATTCTGCAGACAGCTTAATTAGACAAGACATAAAAAACAATAAAATTTTATTATACGATAATGCGCATGTACATTATGGTGATATAGATTTAGTAGCTGGTTTTATTGAAATTGATAACAACACAAATATAGTAACTGCCAAAGGAATTAAAGACAGTATAGGCGAGTATACACAGTTACCAATTTTTACACAAGGAGCCGAATCTACCACACAAGATTCAATTATATTTAATTTTAAAACTGAAAAGGCCAAAATTTTTGGTCTAAGAACTGAGCAAGAAGGTGTTATAATTAAAGGTGCAGTTACAAAAAAAGAGAATGATAGTGTAATTTATGTTAGAGATATTAGATTTACTACTTCAGACAAAACAAATCCTGATTACTATATAAAAACCGACAAAGCAAAAATTGTACCTGATAAAAAAATTGTTATTGGTTTTAGTAATTTAGTTATAAAAGATGTTCCAACACCCTTATTTTTACCATTTGCTTACATTCCTTTAACCGAAGGAAGATCTTCTGGTTTTTTAATGCCAACTTGGGGTGAAAATAACGAACAAGGTTTTTTCTTACAAAATGGAGGATACTATTTTGCAATTAATGACCACGTAGATTTGGCCGTGTTAGCCGATATTTACACCAATGGAAGTTGGGGTATTAGAACAGAGTCTAGCTATGTTTTTAAATATAAATTTAGTGGTAATTTTAGCTTCAGGTATGAATATTTAATTAATGGACTTAGAGGTTTTGATGATTATTCAAAATCTACAAATTACAATATTAGTTGGAGTCATAGCCAAGATTCAAAATCAAGCCCAAACACAAGATTTTCAGCATCTGTAAACTTAGGAAGTAGTAAATATTATAAAGAATCGCTAAATGAGTATAACAACAATTCATTTTTAAATAACACGTTAAGCTCTTCTATTTCTCTTTACAAAAAATTAGTAGGCACACCGTTTAGCATTTCTGCATCAGCTACTCATTCTCAAAATACAAATACTGAAGTTATTTCCATGTCTTTACCTTCTTTATTGGTGAATATGGATCGTATTTATCCATTTGCTCCAAAAGTGGGTGGTAAATCTAATGCTTTTACCAAATTAGGGTTAACTTACTCTTTAAAAAGTGATGTACGTTTTAATACAACCGATGAGTATTTTTTCAAAAAAGAAATGTTTGACAGCGCTAATCCAGGAGTTCAACAAAATGCATCCGTAAATACAAATTTAAAATTACTGAAATATTTTACTGTTTCTCCAAATGCCAACTATAAAGAAGTTTGGTATTTTGATAGAATTAACAAAACCTATGACCAAACCGAAGACACCGTAGTTACAGATACAATTCAAGGTTTTAATTCTTTTAGAGAAGTTTCAGCAGGTGCTTCGCTTTCAACAACAGTTTATGGAATGTTTAAATTTAAAAAAGGAAATGTAGAAGCCATAAGACACGTTATGAGACCTTCCGTTTCATATAGCTACAGACCAGATTTTGAATTTTGGGAAGAAGTTCAGCAAAGTGATGACCCGGAAGATTTTTTAGATTACTCACCTTTTGCAAATGGTATTTATGGTAATCCAGGACGTGGTATTTCAAACAGTTTAAGTTTTTCTTTAGCCAATACACTTGAAGCCAAAGTAAAATCTAAAGATTCTACTCAAACCGAAGCCAGGAAAGTAACTTTACTTAACAATTTAAACTTTAGCACCTCCTACAATATGGCCTCCGATTCTATGCGTTGGACACCCGTAAGAATGAGTGCAGGTACCTATTTGTTTAATAAAAAAATGCAAGTAAATTTAAATGCTACTTTAGATCCTTATGCTTTAAGTATAAACGGAACTAGAATTAATACAGCAAATATTAAAAATGGAGGTAGCCTTTTTAGACTTACAAATGCCGGTTTAACAATGAATTACTCCTTTTCTAGTAAGGACACCAAAGGAAAAGATAATAAGAGAGAACAAAATGCTATTGATAATAATTCTGATGGAATTTTTGGAGAAAGGTTAAATGTAAGTAATGATAGGCGAGATAATGATAACCAAACAGAAACCAAAGTAGCTAAACTTTACTCTGCCAGATTTCCTTGGACTTTAAAAGTTGCTTACGCCATAAATTATTCCAATTCAAACCGACAAAATGAAATCTCATCAAACTCAATAATGTTTTCAGGTGATGTAGAGCTTACCCCAAAATGGGATGTTGGAGTCTCTTCAGGGTACGATTTTGAAGGAGGTGGATTTAGTTATACACAATTAAGATTTGCAAGAGATTTAGATAGTTGGAAAATGTCTTTTAACTGGGTTCCGTTTGGAGATAGACAAACTTATTATTTCTTTATTGGTATTAAATCATCTATGCTAAGTGATTTAAAATATGATCAAAGACAATTACCAGACAAAGTTTTATTTTAATTTTATAGTATGAAAAAAATAATAAACACTAAAAACGCACCAGCTCCAATTGGGCCGTACAACCAAGCAATATTAACAGGAAATACATTATTTACATCAGGTCAAATTGCATTACACCCAACAACAGGAGAATTGGTAAATTCAACTATTGAAGAAGAAACCAAACAAGTAATGGAAAACTTAAAAGCCGTTTTGGCCGCTGCTGAAATGACTTTTGAAAATGTTATAAAATCTTCAATTTTTATTGCCAACATGAATGACTTTGGAAAAATAAACGAAGTATACGGAAGTTATTTTAATGCTGAAACAGCACCTGCACGTGAAACTGTTGAAGTTGCCAACTTACCAAAGTTTGTACAGGTTGAAATTTCAATGATTGCCGTTAAGTAATTAAATTGCTTTAATTAACAACTCAGCAGTTGCCGGGTTTGTAGCTAAAGGCACATCATGTACATCGCATAAACGCATTAACATTGCAATGTCTGGTTCGTGAGGATGCATTCCTAAAGGGTCTCTAAAAAAGAAAACCATATCGGTTTTTCCTTCAGCAACTCTTGAAGCAATTTGCGCGTCACCGCCGTAAGGACCTGATAAATATTTCACTACGGTTAAACCAGCCTTTTCGGCATGTTTACCAGTTGTACCAGTAGAAATTAAATCAATTTTTTTAGCAATAATTAAAGCCTTAAAATCCATTAAAAATTGAACCATTTCGGTTTTTTTACCATCGTGTGCAATAATTGCTATTTCCATAGTTTTTAATTTATAGTTTATTTCACTTAAAGTGATGCTGAATACTGGATTAAATCTACAATTTTATTTGCATATCCAAACTCATTATCATACCAAGCTATTAATTTGTAAAAATTAGAATTCAATTCAATACCTGCGTTAGCATCAAAAACAGAAGTTCTTGACTCTGAAACAAAATCTTGAGAAACTACGGCATCTTCTGTATATCCTAAAATTCCTTTCAAATCATTTTCAGAAGCATATTTCATAACACTTTTAATTTCAGCATATGATGTTGATTTCTTTAAACGTACCGTTAAATCAACCAAAGAAACATCAACAGTTGGTACTCTAACAGCCATTGCTAACAATTTACCTTTCATTGCCGGAATAACCGCTAACAATGCCTCTGAAGCACTTGTTGAAGTAGGGATCATATTATTTAAAGAAGCTCTTCCTCTTCTCCATTTTTCTGATGGTCCATCAACCGTATTTTGACTCGCTGTTGTTGAGTGAACTGTTGTAACTAAACCTTCAACAATTCCAAAATTATCTTCCAATACTTTTATAACTGGAGCTAAACAATTTGTTGTACAAGAAGCATTAGAAAAAACAGCGTCGCTCTTCAATAATTTTTTATGATTTACACCCATCACAAACATTGGAGCATCTATTGAAGGAGCTGAAATAGCTACTTTTTTAGCACCTCCATTTAAATGCAAGGCAGCTTTATCTTTTGATGTAAAATTCCCTGTAGCCTCTATAACAAAATCAACATTTAAGGCATTCCAATTTATATGCTCAGGATTTTTTTCTGAAGTTACACGAATGAACTTTCCATTTACAATTAACCCGCTTTTTGATGTTTCTATACTACCGTTAAACTTTCCATGAACCGAATCATATTTTAATAAATATGCTAAATGTTCAACAGAAAGCAGGTCATTTATAGCAACTACTTCTATTAAATTACGTTCAATTATAGCTCGGAAAGCCAGTCTCCCAATTCTTCCAAACCCATTTATACCTATCTTAATCATTACAATTAAATAGACATAATATCACTTACTCTTAATAATTCTTTATTAATACTATGATGCTCTTTTATAGCTTTTGATAAAACAGTGGTTTCAATTTTATTATCTATAATTCCAACCATTAAATTTGTTTGACCATCTAATAAAAGTTCTACAGCTTTTACACCTAACCTACTTGCCAATACACGATCGTAACAACTTGGTGAACCTCCTCTTTGCATATGCCCTAAAACAGATACTCTAACTTCATATTTAGGCATGTTCTCTTCAACATAATTTGCCAATTCAAACACATTTTTACCAATTTTATCACCCTCAGACACCACCACAATACTAGACGATTTTCCTGAACGTCTACTTCTTTTTAAAGATTCTAACAAACGCTCTAAACCTAAATCTTCTTCTGGAATTAATATTTCTTCAGCTCCTGCCCCAACACCTGCATTTAACGCAATAAAACCTGCATCACGCCCCATAACTTCAACAAAAAACAATCTATTATGCGAACTTGCAGTATCTCTAATTTTATCTATTACATCAACAACAGTATTTAATGCAGTGTCGTATCCAATGGTGTAATTTGTACCAAAAATATCATTATCAATAGTTCCTGGAATACCAATACAAGGAAATTTATACTCATCATTAAACACCATTCCTCCTGTAAAAGTACCATCACCTCCAATAAGAACAATACCATCCATACCAGCTTCTGTAATGTTTTTATATGCTTTTGCTCGTCCTTCAGCTGTTCTAAAATCTTTTGAACGAGCCGATTTTAACACAGTTCCTCCTCTGTTAATAATATTACTAACATCTCTAGATGTTAATGGTTCAAAGTCTCCTTCAATCATACCTTGGTAACCTCTGTAAATACCAATACACTCAATGTTATAGTATGAACAAGAACGCACTACAGCTCTAATAGCAGCATTCATTCCAGGAGCATCTCCTCCTGAAGTCATTACCCCAATTTTTTTAATTTTTTTTCCCATTAGTAAAATTTCTATCTTAAAAAATTATTTTTTATATGTTTTAAATTCATTTAAAGTACCCAACCTCATTCATTCAAAATTTGCACTCATCGAATCTACTAATTTAAATTGATTTTTAGCGCTATTAAAATTATGCAATTTATATGCTATTTTATAACAAACGCTAATCTTTATCGCAAACTAATGTGATTGCTTTTAACTTCTACAGGGACCACCACTATTTCTTGGTTTTATGCCCATAAAAATTTAGGATAAACACCAGTGTCTTTTAACTTTTGTATTTCAGAAGTTACATATGGTTTATCTTCTTTATAGGTAACTCCAAACCAACGCGCATTAGATTTTAAAACTTCCATAGTTGCTGTTCTATCAACAATTACATTGTTTACCACAGATGGAATAAAAAACTCAGCTTTTAATTCTTTATAATTTTTTTCTAAAAACGTTTCAAACATAGATGATGAAATTTCAAAATATTTTGGCGTAAATCCGAAAAAATTCATAGAAACAATGGTTTCTTCTGAAATTGGTTTTAAAACTTCATTTGCATCTTTAAACATTAAATCTCCATTTACTTTTTCAATATGTGTACGCTCTTCAATACCAACTAAAAACCCTTCATTATTTACATTGCATTCACCTCTAGAAACAAAACCATAATCGGAAATTGTATTTTTTAATACGTATCCCATCATATTAAATTGTGTAGCATTTTTATCGGTATTTCTTAGAGCTTCTGCAATTCCCTGAAAAGCTTCTCTTCCATAAAAATCATCAGCATTTATAACAGCAAAATTTTCTGTTACGGCATCTTTTGCCATTAATAAAGCGTGCCCTGTTCCCCAAGGTTTTTCACGGTTATTATCTTTAAATTTTTCTGGAATAGCATCTGTTTCTTGAAAAACATATTCAACTTCTATTTTACCTTCTAGTTTAGGGTTAAAAAATGCTTTAAAATCTTCTTCTATAGTTTTTCTAATAATGAATACTACTTTTCCAAAACCAGCTTGAATGGCGTCATAAATTGAAAAATCTAAAATGGTATCTCCCTGTTCTGAAAAAGTATCTAATTGTTTCAATCCTCCATAACGGCTACCAACTCCTGCAGCCAAAATTACCAATGTTGGTTTACTCATATTCTTGCTTTTTTTTATTTTTAAAATAAATTAATTTTTGATTAATTATGCTATCTGTTCTCTGTGAATTTGTTTCTACAGAATCTATCACTTTTTTCTTTTTCAAAGACAATTTCTCTAACAACTCTCCTCCATTATCAAAATCAATTTGATAATTTAAACCAATTCCTTGTGTGTAACCTTCTTCTTCTTCAGAATACTGAATATCATTTTGCCTATTAAATACAGACGAACGTAAAGTTCCTGATTCATTCATTAAAAATTCAATATTTACTTCTCCAATAATTTCGGTTTGGTTTCCTGTTCCTACGGGCATTCCTACACTTCCGTTTACCACAATACGATCGTTTATTTGATAATCTAAAGCTAAAGAAACTTGGTCATTAATATCTAAATTATCAACTGCATTATTTTCACCAACCGTATACACCGGTGTAAGTCTAAATTTACTATCCTCGCTATTTAATATATTGTCAAAAGCGTTTGTTAACACATCCATTCCAGTTCCATATAAAACCGCATTACTATTTGTTCCCAAATCACCTTCATTATAAAAACTACCTGTAACCAACAAAGCAATAAATTGCGTTGTTTTATCATTGCTTAATTTAAATTCTAACTCAGATGCGACTGTAGAGCTAGAATTAGGGATATCAATATCAAACTCAATATCTGAGTTGAATAATTCTCCTGTGAATCGAGTAATTAAATCAATAGGGATTTTTCGGCTTGAGTTTAAATTTTCAAGTAAAGTTCTTGGATTTGCAGATACTCTATAAATGGCTTGAATATCCATATTTGCAGTTAACGGATCTCCGCTCCAAGAAATAATACCACCTTTTTTTACTGTAAAGGGTTTATTAATGAAACCACCATATTTAAAATCATAAATTCCATTATCAACCACAAAATCGCCATACATTTCAAACTTATCTTTAGTATCTAAATTAATTTGTAAATTTCCTTCTCCACTTCCTTTTAAATAACTTCCTGATGATTTATCTATTACCATTTCAAAAACAGCATCATTGGTAACTTCTAAATTAAAATTCATACTTAATCCTTTTAATTTTTCAGAAATAAATGCTTTTCTAACTTCTTCATCTTCAACAAAAGGATCGGTATTTATAAAACGAATTAATTGCGATGTTTCTGCTGTTTTTACATCGCTTATTGGCATAATAAAATGTGTTCCTTTATTGGTTTTACCTGTAACATCAATTACAAGTTTATCTGTTGGTCCTTTAATGGTTGCTAAACCGTCAAAATAAGCTGTTCCGTAATACAATGATGTTTCTTCTTCTTCGGTATCTAAAACCAAAATGTTATCTGATTCAACCACAAGATCTAAATTCCAAAACTCAAAATTTTGATGCTTTAAAACTCCACTTAAATTAGCCTTGGTATTATTTTTAACATCTCTAAGCGTTACATCTTCAAAGTCAAAAGTTTGATCTTTAAAGTTAATAATACTTGTTCCTACAAAATCAAAATCAACGTTTAAATACGGAAAATACATACCTGCTTCATCTAAAAACAAATCACCTTCCATTGTTGGGTTTGCTACTAAACCTGTTAAGTGAATATTACCGTAAGCGTAGCCTCTAATTTTATTAAAAACATCTTCACCCAAAGGACTAAATGCATCTAATTTAAACTCTTCAAAATCTACAACTATATCTAATGTAGGTTTAGGTGTTGCAAAATCTATTTCTCCTTTTGCTAAAAAATTAGCATTATTATCTCGCTCTAAAGTAATATCTAATAAATATTGTTTTATTGAATTTTTCCCTTCAACATTGATGTCTAAATTTCCTTGATATGAATGATTGATATTGAAATTTGATATAGAAAGATCGACTGTAGGTCGAACAATTTCATTGAATTCGGCAAATTCAATATCACCATTAATTAAACCTTCTAAGTCTAAACTATCAATCTCTGGCGTAATATCAGCCAAATTCACATTTTTAAAATTGAAGTCTAAATCTTTAGAAATGGTATCATTTATAACTCCTGAAAAATCAATACTTTGTTCTTTTGAGCTAATAAAAAACGGGCTAAATGTATACGTGTTTTTAAGTGCATCAAAAACCAACTTGTTATCTGTGTTATTTTCTGGATTGATAACCCAATCATTGTTTTTAAAATTTAGTGTTGATTTTTTTATTCCAACAACAGATTGGTTTTGTTCATTTATGGTGTGATAAAATGAAAAATTATAGGTTTCTGTTTTTTGTTTTCCTCCTTTAAATTGAGCTCCAAAATACAGCGTATCATTTAATGTTTTATTGACTAGATAAATATCAGACAAATTATAGACATTCGATTTTATTTTGTCTACAATTAATTGTGTGTTAAATAAAGGGTTTTTATTATCTACTTGTAATTGAACAGAATCTATAACCGTTGCATATGCTTTTATTTTAGGCGATTTTATGTTGAATTTAAATAAATTTTTATCGGCATCAATATTTCCATTAATAAATGTATTTGCAGACAGAACAACGTCTGGCAAAAATAGTTCAACAATTTTGTTATAAATTTGAAATTTAAAATCTAAATATTGATTTGGCGTTACATTATACGGCTCATAATTTGTATAAATACTCCCTAAAGAATTTTGAATTAATTTACCTAATTCATCAAAATTAAATTTACCGTTTATTTCACCTTCAATAATTTCAGGAGAATTAATTGTCACAGTTTTTACACTGTCTTTAATAGAAGATTTTACGGCAAAATCATTAAAAAAATAGTTTCCTTTTTGGTTTGTGTATAATGAGTTTTTAAAATTAAGTTCTCCCACCAAATTATCTAACTTATTTCCTTTTAAATTAATATTAATATCACCTTTTAAAATTGAAATAGTATCTCGTTGAAAAATATTTAATTTAAACAAATCGCAATAATCTACAGTTGTTTTAAAATCAAACTCATAAACATCTAAAGACAAATCAGCTAAACCATTAAAATTTAATTTAATGTTGTCATCATTCACTTCCATTTCGCCATTAAAATGCTTATTTTTTATAATACCATTTATAGAAATATTTTTGTAATTATACGTGTTGTATTCAAACTCTGAAATAACTCCATTTATAGCTGTATTTATATTTTCAAAAGTAAAACCTTCACCATCAACTTTTGCATCTAATGAGACAGCACCCATAAATTCATCTTTCAAAATTTCACCTAATTGAAAGTTATTAATTTTAACAGCTCCTTTGTACGAAGCTTCATTAATATTTTGAATTCCTGACAATTCCAAATCTGCAACAGCAGTACCCAAATCGGTATCAATAGAAACATTTGCATCCATTAAATTTGTTGAAATATAAGTAGTTCCCTTCAATTTAAATTGTCCAAAATCCTTCAACACTACTGGTAACGAATTTCCTAAAATATTAGGAAGTAAAATTTTTAAATGCTCATAATCTGAAATTAACTTGTCAAAATCAGCATCTAAAGAAAAACCATTTTCTGTATTGAACGAATTCACCAAATATAAATCTCCATTTAAAATAGCATTGGCTTCTGAAGTAAGTTTTAAATTAGTAACTTCTAACTTATTAAGTTGCCCAGAAAGATTGGCTGTTACGTATAACTTATCATCTGTTCCTATTTCATCATAAAAAGCTTTTAAATCTAACAATGAAATAGCTGATTCTTTTATTTCTGCATTTATATCAACTTTGTTATTAAAATCAGCTAAATTATCTCTATCGTACAAAAATTCAATATCAGCATCTAAGGTTGAATTTGCAGTTTCTAAATGCGTATTTAAAAAATGCATCGCATTTAAACTGTAAGTAAATTGTGAAGAAAGAGATTCAACTTTAATTCCATGATTTTCAATAAAGCTAAAACCAATAATACCAACGGTAACATTTGGTCCTTGAATTTTAAAATCTTCTCCAATTCCATCAATTTCAGAAAAAAACAATGGATTCTCATTAGCCACATTTTCATCTATAATTTCAACATATCCATTTTTTAATTCAAGTTCATCTGAAGTTAATTTAAAATTAGAAGGCGTATCACTTTCTTCTCCACTGCTAAATTTGTCTACAAAAACGGTTAAACCATCATATTCTTCGTTTTTATAGGTTTTTATATTTAAAACAAAATTATCTAATAAAATATCTCCAAACTCAAGTTTATTGTTCAATACTTTTTTAAAACTATATAGCGAGCTTTTAAGGTTTTCAGCATAAATTAAAGTATCTCCGTGATGATCTTCTATAAAAACATTTTTGAATTGAACGTTTCCTAAAATTGACAAGTCAACTTTCTCTAAATTAATTGCAACATCAAATTCCTTTTGAAGATAAGAAGTAGCAGTATTTCCTAATTTTGTTTGCACAAAAGGAAGTGATAATATTAAGCTTAGCAGTGCTAATACAACTAGCAAAACCTTTAATATCCTAACTACTATTTTTTTTATTCGTTCGATATGCGTTAAATTTGCATTTTATTGGCAATTTTCGTGCCTTTATTTGTTATTAGATGATAAAAAATAAACCCATTTATATTTTAGGTATAGAATCGTCTTGCGATGATACTAGTGCCTCTGTGATTTGCAACGGAAAGATACTATCAAATGTTGTAGCAAACCAAGAAATACACGCTAAATATGGCGGTGTTGTTCCTGAATTAGCTTCACGTGCACATCAACAAAACATTGTTCCTGTTATTCAACAGGCAATTGAACAAGCAAATATCGACAAAAAAGACTTAAATGCCATAGCTTTTACGCGTGGACCTGGATTAATGGGTTCTTTATTAGTAGGAACCTCTTTTGCCAAGTCTTTAGCACTTGCATTAAACATTCCTTTAATTGCTGTAAATCACATGCAAGGCCACGTTTTGGCGCATTTTATTGATGATGAGAATCAACAAAAACCACCGTTTCCTTTTATGTGCTTAACTATTAGTGGTGGCCACACACAAATTGTAAAAATTAGTGATTATTTCACTATGGAAGTTTTAGGCGAAACGCTTGATGACGCCGTTGGTGAAGCATACGATAAATCGGCAAAAATACTGGGATTACCTTATCCTGGAGGACCTTTGGTAGATAAATATGCCAGACTAGGAAACCCAAAGGCTTTTAACTTTACCAAGCCAAAAGTTGATGGTTTAAATTTTAGCTTTAGCGGATTAAAAACTGCTATTTTATATTTTTTACAAAAAAAAGTTAAAGAAAATCCGAATTTTATTGAAGAGAATTTAAATGATATTTGCGCATCAATACAACATACAATTGTTGGTATTTTATTTGATAAAATAAAATTAGCGGTTGAAGAAACAGGTATTAAACACATTGCCATTGCTGGTGGTGTAAGTGCCAATTCAGAAATTCGAAAAGTTTTAAAAGAAACAGAAACTAAATACGGCTGGACAACTTATATTCCACAATTTCAATTTACAACAGACAATGCAGCAATGATTGCTATTGTTGGGTATTTAAAATATTTAGAAAACGATTTTTCGGAAAGTGAAATAACTGCAACTGCCAGATTAAATGTTAGTGAAAACTAATTGTTTTCTATAAAAGATAGTTTAGAACTTGGTATTTACATCCCAAGCTTCTAAACTATCTTTTATTGTTTTAATAAACAGTCCTCCTAAAGCACCATTTACTACTCTATGATCATATGAATGTGAAATAAACATTTTTTGACGTATTCCAATAAAATCTCCTTCAGGTGTTTCAATTACTGCAGGCACTTTACGTACAGCTCCTAATGCTAAAATTGCAACTTGTGGCTGATTGATTATAGGTGTTCCAAAAACGCTACCAAAACCTCCAACATTTGTTACCGTATAGGTTCCTCCTTGAATATCTTCAGGATTTAAGTTTCCTGAACGTGCTCTTTTAGCCAAATCATTAACAGCTTTTGTCATACCAACTAAATTTAATTGATCGGCGTTTTTTATAACAGGAACAATTAAATTCCCATCGTCTAACGCAGCAGCCATTCCTAAATTAATTGCTTTGCGTTTTATAATTTTATCGCCGTCAACAGCAATATTAATTAATGGATATTCTTTTATGGCATTGGCAACTGCCTGCATAAAAATTGGCGTGTAAGTAATTTTTTCACCTTCACGTTTCAAAAATTCATCTTTAACTTTGTTTCTCCAATTTACAATATTGGTAACATCTACTTCAATAAATGATTGCACATGTGCTGAAGTTTGAATTGAATCAACCATATGATGTGCAATTAATTTACCCATTCTGCTCATTTCAATAATTTCATCTTCACCATTTACAGAAACAGGTACAGGTACAGCAGCTTTTTCAATTTTAGTTTTAGGAACTTCAACAGCTAATGTTGGTTTTGGTTCTATTTTAACAACCTCTTTTACTTTAGCTTTCTTTTTTCCTCTTTCAATGTATGCTAAAATATCATTTTTTGTTACTCTGTTATCTATTCCTGACCCAATAATCGCTTCCAATTCTTCCATTGAAATACCTTCTTTAGAAGCAATATTTCGCACTAATGGCGAAAAGAATTTCCCAGAATTAGATGTATTACTTATTGTTGAAGTTTCAATAACTTCATTTATTTCTTGCTCTAATTGTTGTACCTCAGCTACAACTTCAGGCTTTTCAATTACCTCATTATCTTCAAAAACAGTTTCTTCATTACCCACAGTTTCAATAATAGCAATAGTTTCACCTACTTTTACAACCGCATCAACATCAAATAAAATTTCAACTAAAGTTCCTTCAACTTCACTTGGCACTTCTGAATCTACTTTATCAGTAGCAACCTCAACAACGGCTTCATCTAAATCAACACTATCTCCAATATTTTTTAACCAAGAAGTTATTGTTGCTTCAGCAACACTTTCACCCATTTTTGGAAGCTTAATTTCAAATCTTGACATGATGTTTTTTTTTAGAACTGCAAATTTACAAAAAATATACCCTACATTTAGATTTCCCTCAATTTATAATTTATGTACATTACAATATAAATTATATTATTCTTCTGAAATATTCTTTTTTCGTATAGTATACGTAATTAATTTGCACTTAAACAATTAATTTTACAATTAAAACACTTACTTAACCTTCACTTACACAATCTATTCCATAAAAAAAGCTGAACAGTTGTTCAGCTTTAATTTTTAATATATTAATGTAATTTATATTGTCATTGAAAACACTCTTGTGTTTGGTTTATTTTCAAGTAAACGAAGATCAAAAGCCATACAAACATTACGTACAAACATTCTTCCTTCTTCTTTTACGGTAATTTTAGTTTCAGAAACTTCAACTAAACCATCGTCAATTATTTCTTGAAGTCTTTCTATTATTTGCGCTTTAGTTGTTGCATCAAAACCTACATTCCATTCGGTTTCAAGGTTACACATTAAATTTAAAATGTGTTTTCTTACAATTAAATCTTGCTCCGTTAATAAATGCCCTCTAAATATTGGAATAATTCCATTGTTTACTTTTTCAGTGTACACATCAACATCTTTTTCATTTTGAGCAAATGCATACCATGAATCACTAATTGAAGACATACCTAAACCAATCATTAACTCGGTTTTACCCGCAGTATACCCCATAAAATTACGATGTAACTTTTTAGATTCCATTGCTTTATGTAACGAATCTGTTGGCAATGCAAAATGATCCATACCAACTTCAACATAACCATTATCAAAAAATAATTGTTTTCCTAATTCGTATAAATGGCGCTTTTCATTGTCTTTTGGCAAATCATTTTCATCAAAACCACGCTGTCCTACACCTTTTATCCAAGGTACGTGTGCATAGCTATAATACGCAATTCTATCAGGTTTTAATGCAATGGTATTTTTTATAGTATTTCTAATACTTTCTTCAGTTTGAAAAGGCAATCCAAAAATTAAATCGTGACTGATAGATTCGTATCCAATTTTACGTGATAAATCGTTTACACGTTTTACTTGCTCAAAACTTTGAATTCTATGAATTGCTTTTTGAACTTTAGGATCGTAATCTTGAATACCAAAACTATTTCTACGTGAACCTAAATCATAAAGCGTTTGCAATTGTTTTTCTGAAGTGTGATTTGGATGACCTTCGTAACTAAAATCAAAAACTTCAAACTTATCTGCCCTCTTAAATATTCCGTTGATTAATTTATTTAAATTTTCCGAAGAAAAAAACGTAGGCGTTCCACCTCCTAAATGAATTTCTCTAATTTTTGGTCGTTCAACCAATAAATCACAATATAAATCCCACTCTTTTAATAAAGTTTCAATATAAGGTTGTTCAACTTCGTGACGTTTGGTAATTTTTTTGTGACACGCACAAAACGTACATAAACTTTCACAAAATGGTAAATGAATGTATAAACTTATACCCTCAGCATCATTACTTTCATCAAACGATTTTTTAACTGTACGCTTCCAATCTTGCAATGCTATGCCTTCTTTATTCCAAAACGGTACCGTAGGATAACTGGTGTATCTTGGTCCGGGAATATTATATTTTTGAATTAAATTATTCATAATTAGTAGTGAGTAGTGAGAAATTAGTACCAAGATACATCTCAATACTTTAATCTCAATTCTAAAATCTATTGATTATACTCCTTTACAGCATCAATAAATGCTTTGGCATTGTCTAATGGAATGTGTGGTAAAATACCGTGTCCTAAATTCACTATATATTTATCTTTTCCAAAGCCATCAATCATTTCTTTTACCATTGATTTTATAACTTTTGTAGGAGATAATAAACGAACCGGATCAAAGTTACCTTGTAAGGTTATTTTATTTCCTGTTAATTTTCTTGCTACTTGCGGTGCAACTGTCCAATCTACACCTAAGGCTGATGCATTTGAATTTGCCATGTCTTCTAAGGCAAACCAACAACCTTTTCCAAATGCAATTACCGGAGCATCATCTTTCAATGCTTCAATAATTTGATTGATATATTGCCAAGAAAACTCTTGATAATCTGTTGGAGACAACATTCCTCCCCAAGAGTCAAATATTTGAACTGCATTTACTCCTGCTTTTACTTTTTCTTTTAAATAAGCAATAGTTGTATCAGTAATTTTTTGCAATAATGTGTGGGCTGCAACAGGTTGTGTAAAACAAAACTCTTTAGCTTTATCAAAGTTTTTAGAACCTTGACCTTGTACACAATAACACAAAATTGTCCAAGGGGAACCTGCAAAACCAATTAAAGGAATTTCATCATTCAACAATTCTTTAGTTGCTTTAATAGCTTCCATAACATACCCTAAAGTTTCATCAATATCTGGAACAATTACATTATCCACATCTTTTTGAGAACGAACTGGGTTTGGTAACCAAGGTCCAATTCCAGGTTTCATTTCTACCTCAATATTCATTGCCTGTGGAATTACTAAAATATCCGAAAATAAAATAGCAGCATCCATTCCGTATCTACGAATAGGTTGCACTGTTATTTCTGAAGCCAATTCAGGAGTTCTACAACGTGTAAAAAAATCATATTTTTCACGAATTGCTATAAACTCAGGTAAATATCTTCCTGCCTGACGCATCATCCAAACTGGTGGACGTTCAACAACTTCTCCTTTTAAAGCTCTTAAAAATAAATCGTTTTTAATCATCTATCTTATATCGTATTTTTAGTTAGTTGTAATCTTCTTTATACATTAAATTTATCAGCAACAGCTTTCATTGCAACTTGAATTGCAGACCTTACTTTATAAATATCTCTTTTTGTCATTGCGGTAGCTAAAAACCAAGATTCAAATTGAGAAGGAGGCAAAAACACGCCATTTTCCATCATTTTCCAAAAGAAAGTTTTAAACTTATCTGTGTCACTTGTTTGTGCTGTTTTAAAATCTACAACTCTTGTTTTTGTAAAAAATGGATTGATCATAGATCCAAATCTATTTACCTGTAAATCAACGCCATTTTCTTTGGCTGCTGTTTTCATTTCACGCTCTAAAAACGCTGCTGTTTTTTCAAAATCACTATACGGATCTTGTTTTTTCAACTCTTTTAAAGTAGCAATACCACAAGCCATTGCAATTGGATTACCTGATAAAGTTCCTGCTTGGTACATATCTCCCAACGGAGCAACCATTTCCATAATTTCGTTTCTAGCTCCATAAGCTCCAACTGGAAAACCTCCACCAACAACTTTACCTAAACAAGTAATATCAGCTTGAAAACCTAACAGCTCTTGTGCACCTCCAAATTTTGAACGAAAACCTGTCATAACCTCATCAGCAATTAATAGTACATCATTTGCTTTCGCTAATTCGTTTAATTCTTTAATAAATTTACTAGAAGGTTGAATTACTCCCATATTCCCAGCAATTGGTTCAATAATAATGGCCGCAACATCATCCTTTTTTAAATGACGTTCTACACTTTTTATATTATTAAATTCAGCAATTAAGGTATTTTTTACTGCTTCATCAGGCACTCCTTTACTACCAGGAATACTTAATGTTGCTAATCCTGAACCAGCTGCAACTAATAACGAGTCTGAATGCCCGTGATAACAACCAGCAAATTTTATAATTTTATTTTTTCCTGTATATGCTCTTGCCAAACGAATAGCACTTAATACAGCTTCAGTTCCAGAGTTTACAAAACGAACTTTATCCATTCCCGGAAAAACATCACAAACCATTTTAGCTAAAATAATTTCACCTTTTGTTGATGCTCCAAACGTGTATCCTCTTTTTAAATATTTTTTAATTGTTTTTTCAACAACACTATTTCTATGTCCTAAAATCATAGGTCCATAAGAAAGCACCATGTCTACATATTCATTTCCATCAACATCGTAAATTTTACTTCCTTTTGCTTTGTCTATAAAAATAGGAACTCCACCAACAGATTTAAATGCTCTAACAGGTGAGTTTACCGCACCAACCAAGTTTTTTTTACCTTTTGTATAAAGTTCTATAGATTTTTCTAATTTCATAATTCTATTTTTTTAGTAATTAAACATGTTTGAAATCATTATCACTTCAACTCCACTCAGTGACCAATTTCATTGTAGTTCAACCAATTTATTTTTTAAGTAATAATTTAGCCACATCTTTTGCAAAATAGGTAATAATAATATCTGCTCCTGCTCTTTTCATAGAAAGTAAACTTTCCATCATTACACGATCGCCATCAATCCAACCTTTTTCAGCAGCTGCTTTTATCATAGCATATTCACCACTTACATTATAACAAGCTATTGGCCTATCAAAATTATTTTTTAAATCACGAATAATATCTAAATAAGCTAATGCAGGTTTTACCATTAAAATATCAGCTCCTTCTTGGTCATCAAAAGTGGCTTCACGTAAACCTTCATCACGGTTTGATGGATCCATTTGATACGTTCTTCTATCTCCAAAAGTAGGAGCTGAATCTGCGGCATCTCTAAAAGGTCCATAAAATGCTGAAGAGTATTTAACAGCATACGACATAATTGGCAAGATTGGAAACCCTGTATTGTCTAATGATTCACGTATCATTGCAATCATTCCATCCATCATTCCTGACGGTGCAACCATATCAACTCCTGCCTTTGCGTGCGAAATTACCTGCTTTGCAAGGTTTACCAAAGTAGCATCATTATCAACATCATTATCATGAATAATTCCACAATGTCCGTGACTAGTATATTCACAAAAACACACATCAGTAATTACATATAAACTTGGATAGTTTTTTTTAATAAAACGAATTGCTTTCTGCATAATTCCTTCATCATTCCAAGTTTCAGAACCTGTATCATCTTTTTCAGAAGGTATTCCAAACAATAAAACAGCTGGAATATCTAAGGCCACAACTTCATCTAATTCTTTTGAAATTGTATCTAATGAAAAACGCTTAATTCCGGGCATTGAAACAATTTCTGTTTCAATATTTTCTCCTTCTTCAATAAACAAAGGATAAATTAAATCGTCTGTTGTTAGTTTGTTTTCTCTAACTAAACGACGAATGTTTTCGGTTTTACGTAAACGTCTGGTTCTATTTATCATTGTAACTTTTTTTATTCTTCTACTTCTTCAAAATGTGTATTTACCGATTTCAATAAACTTTCAACAGTTGAAACTTTTGATACAATTACTTGGTCAAAATGCTTTTTAGCTTCGGCACCAGTAGTTTCACCAATACAAAAAGCAACACTGCTGCTTGTTGAATTCTCTTCTAAATAACTTTCAATACCTGAAGGACTGTAAAAAAGAATTCCTTTGTATTTTTCGTCTATTTTTCTAGGTGTTAATTGCGTTTTATAACATTCAACTTCATTCACCTCAATAGCATTCTCGGTTAAAATTGAAGGTAGTTCATCTCGTCTTTTATTTCCACAAAAGAACGTCACATTTTTATCTTCTAAATTTTCAACCAAATATGTTGCCAATTTTTCAGCATCTTTTGCTACATGTGCAACTTTACCAATTCTTTTTTCAATCAATCTTTTAGTTCTTCTTCCAACACAATATATATTTTCAAAATCAAGTTCAGTAGCATCAAAATTGTTTAACAATGCTTCTACCGCATTTTGACTTGTAAAAACCACATTTTTTATTGGTTTCTTTACCAAAATTCTTTTTAATCGGTTGTTTCTAATAGTAATAAAATCACTACTTCCAACTCCTATTTTAGAGTCTAATAAATTAGTTTGATCTAAAGACAAACTTTTTGTTGAATAAATTAGAGTTGCTTTTTCAACATTTGAAGCGTGAATAGATTTCATTAGGTTTTTAGCTCCTCTTTCTAACAAAAATTTAGCACCATATTCACCTAAATCCCAAGCGTTATCAACCGGAACTGTTTTTGAAAATTCCATTTTATTTGAACCATCAGGACTAAATAAAACAGCTTTAAATTTCACTTCTTCTTTTATAATTAATGCCAAAGCTCCAATTGGCGCAGTACAACCGCCTTCTAAAACACGTAAAAAATCACGTTCAATCTTCACACATTTGGCTGTGTCTTCGTGGTTAATTTGCTTAACGTATTCTAATAACTCTTTATTTTTATCTAATGCTGCTACCATTACAGCTCCTTGTGCAGGAGCCGGAACCATCCAATCTAAAATAATATGTTTTTCTTGTGGTGGTAATAACTTTAACCGTTTTAAACCTATTTTGGCAAAAACAGCTCCATTCCAATCGTTATCTTCTAACTTTTGTAAACGAGAATTTACATTACCGCGTAAACCAACAATAGTATGATTTGGGTAACGGTACAACCATTGTGCTTTTCTACGTAAACTTCCTGTGGCTATAACAGCATTTTTTTCGGTAAAAAAATCTTCGCCATCTTTCATTACCAAAACGTCATTAAAATCACCTCTTTTAATAACTGCCGCTTGTACAATTCCTTCAGGTAATTGCGTAGGCACATCTTTAAATGAATGTACGGCAATATCAATTTTTCCGTTTAGCAAAGCTACATCAAGGTTTTTTGTAAAAACGCCAGTAACTCCTAGTTCATATAAAGGTTTATCTAAAACTATATCTCCAATAGAATCGATTTTTACAATTTCAGTTTCACAACCAAAATGTTCTAATTGTTGCGCCACAGTGTTAGCTTGCCACATCGCTAAATCACTTGAGCGTGTTCCAATTCTTATTATTTTATCCATTCTATATTTTAGTTTTTTCAGTGTTGAAAATTTTGCTTATTACATTTATGCTTTGATCAATAGATGTTTCATCAGCTTTTAAATGCTTTACAAATTGTGTGGTAATTTTTTGAATCATTCTATTCGTAACAAACTCAGCGTGTTCAATGTTAAAATCTTTAATTTTCTTTGCGTGAAAATCTATTTCACTGTGCTGAATTAATTGTAATGATTCTTTTAGGGCGTTAACAGCTGGTACAAATTTCCTGTGAGAAATCCAGTCATTAAATTCCGATTTATATTTATTTATAATTTCTTCAGTTGCAGGAATTTCACTTTTTCGAGTTTCAATTGTTTTTTTAGTAATTTGAGAAAGTTCATCTACATTTACCAAAGTAACTCCTTGCATTCCTTTTACTTCAACATCAACATTTTCTGGCATTGATAAATCAAGAATTAACAACTCTTGATTTGGTTTTAAATGTTCTTTTTTAACCGTTGGAACACTTGCTCCGGTAGATACAATTAAAATATCTGCTTGTTGAATTTCTTCAGACAAACATTCAAAAGTAACGGCTTTAACTGTTGGATGCTCTTTTACAAAGCTTTGTGTTTTTTCAAATGTTCTATTTACCAAAGCAACATTTTTACTTGCTGTATATTCTAAAACATTTTTACAAGTATTTTTTCCCATATCACCTAAACCATAAATTAAAATATTTTGATTTTCGTGATTTGGCATTTTTTCAATAATGTATTGAACGGCCGCATATGAAACTGAGGTAGTTCCTGAGCTTAACTTTGTATTATTTTTTACGTCTTTACTTGCTTGTAAAACCAAATTCATCAAACGCTCTATATAAGCATTTGTGGTTCCATACATTTTTGCTTGACTATAAGATTCTTTTAACTGACCAACAATTTCGTAATCACCTAAAATTTGACTGTCTAAACCTGTACCAATTTTAAACAAGTGCCTAACCGCATCTTTGTTTGTGTACACATTTGAAACATTTATAAAATCTTCAACATTACCATTTGAATATTTTACCAATAAGCTAATAAGTTCAAACGGATGCTTTGCAAATCCAGTTATTTCAGTTCTATTACACGTTGATAACACAAAAATACCATCAACTCCATTTGCTTTTGCGTCTTTTAATAATAATTTTTGGTTTTCTTTAGTAATACTAAAAGCACCACGCATAGCAGCATCAGCTTTTTTGTAACTTAAACCTACATTGTAAAACTTTGTAGGGATATTTTCATGGTTCATAAAAAAAATATTATCAAATAAGTATCGACAAAAGTACAACCTTATATTTTTGAAAAACAACGCTAAAAGTACTTTTATTATCGCAATAAGTTACATTACTTAATTTAGATTAATTCCAGATAACGCGCTTACCCCTATTAAATAAAGAGAATAACCAATAAAACTAGTAAAAATAACTGCTGATAATTATCATTTAATGTATACAAAACATTTAATATTTATTGTTTTTTTATTGTACTTTTGTAGTTGATTTGATAATTATTCAATAAAATAACATATGAAATTCACTTTTGATAACTATAAAAATATCGACAAAAGTTCTCATTTAATTTTTAATGAAGAAAACACTTTTAAAGTATTTCATTTCAATAACTTATCAGAAGAAACTCAATTTTTTAAACACGATTTGAGTCATAATTACATTCAATTATATTTTGAAACCAATCAAAACTCTAAAATTGCATTTAATATGGAGCATTGCTCTATAAATTTAAATTTTGGAGATTCAAGTATGGTTTATTTTAAAGATGACACCATGAAAATACTCTTTAATTTAGCTCCAAAATCTGATTTAATTGGCATTCTTATTTCTATTGAATTTTTTCATTCGTTGTTCACTATTGAAGGCAATTCACTTATAAATTTCAGCAATTTTAAAACTGGAAAACCTATTATAGAACCTAAAAAAATTAGCAACTCCGTAAATTTAATTTTAAACCAATTAACTACAAAACAGCTCAACCAATCTTTAAGACCTGTTTATTTAAAAGGAAAAATTTACGAGTTATTAAGTTACTATTTTAGTAATGCATCAGAAAATGAAACAGAAAATTGCCCTTACATAGCAAGTGAAGAAACCATTTCAAAAATTAAAAATGCTAAAGAAATAATTATTGAAGAAATGAACAATCCACCTTCGTTAGATGAATTGGCTAAAAAAGTTGGGTTGAATATTAAAAAATTAAAAACTGATTTTAAAGAGTTTTATGGCGTTCCTGTTTTTACATTCTTATTAAATTACAAAATGGAATTGGCCAAAAAACTACTTTTAGAACAACAACTAAACGTGAATGAAGTTGCCTTAAATTTAGGGTATAGCAATTCAAGCCATTTTATTGCTGCATTCAAACGAAAATTCGGAATTACACCAAAACAATTTGCAAAATCATAAAACATGAAAGGAGCCTTATTAATAAATTTAGGATCACCAAATAGTACCTCAGTTAAAGACGTTAGAGATTATTTAGATGAATTTTTAATGGATGAGTATGTAATAGACAAGCCTTACTTTTTTAGAGCATTATTAGTAAAAGGTATTATTTTAAATACCCGCCCAAAAAAATCAGCGGCCGCTTATAAAAAAATATGGTGGAAAGAAGGTTCTCCGCTTATTGTACTATCTGAAAGATTACACCAACATGTAAAAAAACAAGTTGACATTCCGGTAGAATTGGCAATGCGTTACGGAAAACCATCCTTAAAAAGTGGTATTCAAAAATTAGTTGATCAAGGAGTTACTGAAATTTATTTGGTACCGTTGTACCCGCAATTTGCCATGGCTTCAACTGAAACTATTTTAGCTTTGGCCAATAAATTGGTAAAAAAACATTTCCCTGAAGTTACCTTAAGTGATTTGCCTGCATTTTACAATAAACCAGATTATATTGAGGCCTTAAGTGCAAGTATTAAAAAATCATTAGATGAATCAAAACCTGAACATTTATTGTTTTCTTATCACGGTCTTCCTGAACGTCACATTAGAAAATCTGACGTTACTAAATCTCACTGTAAATTAGATGGAAGTTGTTGTAATACAACTTCACCTGCACATGAATTTTGTTACAGACATCAATGTTACGAAACCACTAAATTGGTTGCCGAAAAATTAAACTTAAAAGAAGACTTTTACAGTGTTTCTTTTCAATCTAGATTAGGAAGAGATCCTTGGATAAAACCTTATACCGATTTTGTGATTGATGATTTTGCAAAAGATGGTTTAAAAAAATTAGCCGTTGTAACACCTGCATTTGTTTCAGACTGTTTAGAAACTTTAGAAGAAATTGGAATGGAGGCGAAAGAATCGTTTATTGAAAATGGTGGTGAAGAGTTTACAGCAATTCCTTGCTTAAACGAAGATGAAAAATGGATTGAAACGCTTTCAAACTGGATTAATATTTGGGCTGCAAAATAATTTAGTTTATGGATTACCTTTACATAAAAGCACTGCACATTATATTTATAACTACTTGGTTTGCAGGTTTATTTTACATTATTCGTTTATTTATTTATTACAAAGAAGCAGAAGAAAAACCTGCAATTGAAAAGAATATTTTAACAGAACAATATCAATTAATGATTAAAAGGCTTTGGTATATTATTACCTGGCCTTCAGCTGTTTTAGCTACAATTTTTGCCGTTTGGTTATTAATTTTACAACCTGCTTGGTTACAAATGGGATGGATGCAAATTAAATTAGGTTTTGTAGCTGCTCTTTTTGCATACCATTGGTCTTGTCAGGTTTTATACAATCAAATTGTAAAAGGAAATTTAAAATTTTCATCGTTTGCTTTACGAATTTGGAATGAAGTTGCAACCATTATTTTATTCTCTTGCGTATTTTTAGTGGTTTTAAAAACTTCTTTTGGATGGATTTTTGGTGTGTCAGGAATTATTGGTGTTTCAGTTTTATTAATGTTAGGAATTAAACTATACAAAAACATTCGAAACAAAAATAGTTGGGATAAAAAATGATTTACCAGAAACTAGTCTGTTTCCCATTTTAAAAATCAATCTTTATAAGGAATTTTCAAACGGAATTCTGTTTAAAATACTTCGTCCCAAGGTAACTTCATCAGCATATTCAAGTTCGTCTCCAACCGCAATTCCGCGCGCTATGGTAGATGTTTTAATGTTAAATTCTTCTAACTGTTTAAAAATATAAAAATTGGTAGTATCACCTTCAATGGTAGAACTTAGCGCAAAAATAACTTCTTTTACCAATCCTTTTTTCACTTTTTCAACCAAACTATCTATGGTTAAATTATGCGGACCAATTCCTTCAATAGGAGAAATTTTACCTCCTAACACATGGTACAAACCTTTAAATTGAGCTGTATTTTCAATTGCCATAACATCTCGTACATCTTCAACAACACAAACAACTTCAGTATTTCTTGAGTGAGACGCACAAATTTCACACGTATCTACATCTGAAATATTATGGCATTGTTTACATAATTTTATCTCATCAACTAAATTGGTAAGTGCATTTGCCAAATGATGCGATTGTGAAGCTGGTTGTTTTAGTAAATGTAACACCAAACGCAAAGCTGTTCTTTTACCAATTCCTGGCAATTGAGAAACTTCATTAACGGCATTTTCTAAAAGTTTTGACGAAAAATTCATGTGGCAAATGTACAATTAGGAAACGATATTCTCAATAATTTTAGTTTCTTTGTTATTCAGATATTAAAATTCGTTCATGAAACCAATTTACATACTTTCACTTATTGCTGTTTACTTTTTTGTGCTTTTACTTATCGCCTATTTAACTGGAAAAAACGACAGTAACGAAACTTTTTTTAAAGCAAATAAAAAATCACCTTGGTATGTAGTTGCCTTTGGAATGATTGGCGCATCGCTTTCTGGCGTAACTTTTATATCAGTTCCAGGCTGGATTCAAAGTTCACAATTTAGTTATATGCAAATTGTATTTGGATATTTATTTGGCTATTTAGTAATTGCTTATGTTTTAATACCTATTTATTACAAATTACAAGTAACATCTATTTACGAGTTTTTAAAACAACGATTTGGAACAAAAACACATAAAACAGGTGCTTTTTTCTTTTTCATTTCCAGAGTTTTAGGCGCTTCATTTAGGTTATTTTTAGTAGCGTCTGTATTACAATATTTTATTTTTGACGCTTGGAATGTGCCTTTTGAAATTACTGTAGTTCTGTCAATTTTATTAATATGGATTTATACTTTTAAAGGCGGTATTAAAACTATTGTTTGGACAGACACGCTTCAAACCTTGTTTATGTTAATTGCGGTTTTTGCAACTATTTCTATTATTTTAAACCAATTAGATTGGTCTGTATCGCAACTATTTTCTTCGGAAGAATTTAAAAATTATAGCCAAATATTATTTTTTGATGATTTTAACGATAAAAAATTCTTTCTAAAATCGTTTCTTGGCGGAATGTTTATTGCTATTGCAATGACAGGATTAGACCAAGATATGATGCAAAAAAATCTAACCTGTAAAAACACAAAAGAAGCACAATGGAATGTAGTTTCATTAGGCTTTGTTTTAATTGTTGTAAATTTTGTATTTTTAATTTTAGGAGCCTTACTTTTTATTTATGCCGAAAAATTTGGCATACAAATTCCTTTAGTAGATGGCAAACCAAAAACAGATTTGCTTTTTCCTGAAATAGCGTTAAATGGCGGTTTAGGTATCTCAATTGGAATTGTATTTATTTTAGGGTTAATTGCAGCGGCATACTCAAGCGCTGATAGTGCTTTAACTTCATTAACAACCTCTTATTGTATTGATTTTTTAGATATTGAAAAAAGAGAAAAATCAACACAAAAAAGCATTCGAAAAAAAGCACATATTGGTATTTCAATTGTACTAGTAATTGTAATTGTAATTTTTAAATATGTACTGCAAGACAACGTAATTAGCAGTTTATTACAAGTTGCATCTTATACATACGGACCACTTTTAGGATTATTTGCTTTCGGAATTTTTACAAAAATAGCCATTAAAGACCAATTTGTTTGGATAATTGCAATACTTTCAGTTATTGCAACCTATTTTTTAAACCTATATTCAAAAGAATTATTTAACGGCTATATTTTTGGTTATGAACTGTTAATTGTAAACGGATTATTTACCTTTTTAGGATTATTAACCATTAGAAAACAAATTGATAAATAAAATTCAAAACAATTTAATGGTACCAAAGATTTTTTAAATTTGCCCTATGGAGAATGATTTAAGCAACTACCGTAAAGTTTATCAGAAAAGTGAACTTTCAAAAAATGAAATTTCTGACAATCCTCTTGAATTATTTCAAAAATGGTTTTATGAATTAGAAGAGTTTGGTGGAGATATTGAAGCCAACGCTATGACAATTTCAACCATTGGAACAGATGGATTTCCTAAAAGTCGTGTTGTTTTACTAAAAAAATATACGTGGGAAGGCTTTATTTTTTACACCAATTACAATAGTGAAAAAGGAAAAGCAATAGCAAAAAACCCAAATGTTTGCTTGTCCTTCTTTTGGCATACACTTGAACGTCAAATAATTATTAAAGGTGTTGCTGAAAAAATTTCAGAAAACTTATCAGACGGGTATTTTGAATCACGCCCAGACGGAAGTAAACTAGGAGCTTGGGCTTCAAATCAAAGTGAAATTGTAGATTCTAGAAATTATTTAGACGAGCGATTACAAACTTTTGAAGAAAAATTTAAAGATTCAGAAATTACCAGACCTAAACATTGGGGTGGCTACATTGTAAAACCTCAAACTATAGAATTTTGGCAAGGAAGACCAAACAGAATGCACGACAGAATACGATTTACCCTACAAGAAGATTATGATTGGAAGATAGACCGTCTTGCTCCATAATTTTTTTTATATTTGAAAACACCAACTAAAAATATATGAAAACACTTTATATTGTTAGACACGCCAAATCTTCTTGGGAATATGAAGGTATTAAAGATATTGACAGACCATTAAAGCAGCGCGGTATTAATGATGCTTATTTAATTTCAAATGTATTAAATAAAAAAATTGCTACTCCTGATGTTTTCATTTCAAGCTGTGCTAACAGAGCATTGCATACAGCTATGATTTTTAGTTATAGTTTTAATTATCCATTAGCAAACTTAAAACTAAGCAAATCACTTTATAATTTTAGTGATGGTTATTTAATTAAAACCGTAAAAGCTTTAGATGACAGTTTTGATTCTGCCATTATTTTTAGCCACGATCACGGTATTAGTGATTTTGTAAATAAATTTGGAAGTATACAAGTTGAACACGTACCAACTTGTGGTGTTATTGGGCTTAAATTTGAAACTAGTCATTGGAAAAACATAAAAAATGGAACAACAATTATAACCGAATTTCCAAAACATTATAAATAGTCTTATTTTGAAAATTGAAAAACTTGCTGGAATTGATATAGGATCAAATGCAATTAGGTTGTTGGTCTCAAATGTTATTACAAATAAAAAAAACGACAAACCTAGTTTTAAAAAATCTGCACTGGTTCGTGTACCCATTCGTTTAGGAGCTGACTCTTTTATTAAAGGAGAAATTTCTGAAGAGAATAAAAATAGAATGGTTAAAGCAATGGAGGCTTTTAAACTTTTAATGGAAGTTCACGGAGTTACCAATTACTACGCTTGTGCAACCTCTGCAATGAGAGATGCTTCAAATGGTGAAGAAGTCGCAAAAGAAATTCTAGAAAAAACATCCATCAAAATAAATATTATTGATGGTAAAAAAGAAGCTGCTATAATATTTTCTACCGACTTAAGTGAAATTATTGAAAAAGATAAATCATATTTATATGTTGATGTTGGTGGTGGAAGCACAGAATTCACAGTGTTTTCAAAAGGAAAAATCATCAATTCAAAATCATTTAAATTAGGAACTGTACGTTTATTAAACTACAGTAAAAAAGATTCTCAAGAAATATGGGATGAAATTGAAACTTGGATAAAGCACAATACAAAAAAATTAAAGAAACTATCTTTAATAGGTTCCGGAGGAAATATTAATAAAATATATAAACTTTCTGGAAAACCTATAGGAAAACCGTTATCATTAATTTTTATGAAAGCACATTATGAGTTCCTAAAACAAATGACCTATGAAGAACGTATTTCTGAATTAGATTTAAATCCTGATAGAGCCGATGTAATTGTACCCGCAACAAGCATATACTTAAATGCAATGCTTTGGAGCGGAGCAAAAAAAATATTTGTACCTAAAATTGGACTGGCTGACGGAATAATTAAAAGCCTGTATAACAACAATATATAGATTAAATAAAATATTCCTTAATATTTTTATTATATTTACTAAAAAAATTGTGACCTACTCCCCCAACATAGTGTCATAGTATTGTATAGTATTAAACATTATTAATCAACTATTATAAATTTTAACAATCAAATTAACATTATGAAAAAACTATTATTTTCAATTTCGCTACTTATGTTTGGAGCTAGCGCAATTGCACAAGATTTACCAGACAATCCAGAGCCTGGAAAATGTTACGTTAGATGTAAAACTCCTGATGTATGGAAAAACGAAGACGTAACTATTGAAACAAAAGCTGCTTACAACAAAATTGTTACACACCCAGCTGAGTACAAAACAGAAACAGAAAGAGTATTAGTAAAAGAAGCTAGTACTAAATTAGTTATTGTTCCTGCTGTTTATGAAGAACAAGATGTTGTAGTTGTTGTAAAAGAAGCAAGTCATAAATTAGAAATTATACCAGGATCTTTAGGTTCTGAAACTATTTCTTATGTCGCAAAAGAAGATGCTTCTGAATTAAAAGTAATTCCTGCAACTTTTAAACCAGACGCAGTTACTACTGAAATTAAGCCTGCTTCTGCTGTTTGGCAAATGAGCGATAAAGCTCCTGACTGTGAATCTAGTGATCCTAACGACTGTAGATACTGGTGTTACAAACCAATTCCTGCTGAATACGTAACAACTAATCAAACAAAATTAGATGTTGATGCACATACTGAAAGAAGTGAAGTTCCTGGTTTTGAAAAATCATACAAAAAGACGGTAGTTGCTCAAAAGCCTACTACACGTACAATTGAAATTCCTGAAGTAACAAAAGTTGTTAAGAAAACAGTAATGACAACTCCACCTTCAACAAAAGTTATTGATATTCCTGCTGAGTATGCTACAATTTCAAAAGTTGTTTTAGTAAAAGATGCTTGGGAAGAAACAGTTAATGTTCCTGCAGAGTACACTAACGTAACTAAAGAAGTATTGGTAACAAAAGGAGGATTAACATCTTGGAAAGAAGTAGACTGTACGTTAACTGAAAACAGTATTTTACCAATTAACTGGAACTTAGCAAGTGCAACATTAACTCCTGAAGCTAAAAGCATTATTGATACACGTTTATTACCTGTATTAAAAACTGGTGTTGCTGTAGTTATTGAATCACATACTGATTCTAGAGGTACAAAAGAAAGCAACCAAGACTTATCTGAAAGAAGAGCATTAGCTGTAACTAACTATTTAATTTCTAAAGGAATTAACTCAAGCCAGTTAACAGGAAATGGTTTTGGAGAAACTCGTTTAACAAACAGATGTGCTGACGGTGTATCTTGTACTGAAAGAGAACACAGACAAAACAGAAGAACAACTTTTAGAGTTGTAAATCAATAATCTATAACTAATATAGATCTAAAAAAACCCGCTTTATGCGGGTTTTTTTTATATTATTTTTTTACAATTTCCTCAAGAAAACTAAAATGATAACTTGGATCTCTCATAAAATTATAACTTTTTTTCCTTCCTATTTCTTTACCCTTACTATTAACAACAACAATTGTTGGGTAAGAACTCACTTTATATTTTGAACCAAGTTTTAAATTATCTGCTCTTTGAGTTTCAGAAACCAAATCTTTATTTCTAGGATTATCGGCTTCGTACAAAATAAAATCTTGTTCAGCTATATTTTTAAATTGCTCTGTCTCAAAAAAATCTTCAACTAACATTTTACAAGGTCCGCACCAATCAGATCCTGTAAAAAATATTAATAGATTTTTATTTTTCTTTTTAGCTAATTTTTCAGCTTTTGAGAAACTTTTTTCCCAATTCACACTGTGTTTTAATTTAACACTATCTTGTGCATTTACAAAAACAATTGAACTAACTATAAACAAACAACTTAAAACTATTTTTTTCATTCTAAAAATTTTAATTGAACACAGCTAAAATAATGCCAAATTAACTTTTCACAAATTCTTCAACTAACTTACCTACAACCTTTTCAGCAATTTTAGCAACTTTTTGCACTTCTTCATGAGAAACAGATTCAACAATTCCCTCTACACCTAAATCAGTAATTACAGAAATTCCAAAACAGGTCATTCCCATATGTTTTGCAACAATCACTTCAGGCACAGTAGACATTCCAACAGTGTCAGCTCCTAAAATTTTAACCATTTTATACTCTGCAGGCGTTTCAAAAGTTGGTCCTTGTAGTGCTAAATAAATTCCTTTATGAATTTTTACATCTAATTTAGCTGCAACATCTTCCATTTTTGAAATCATTTTTTTACAATAAGGCTCATGCATATCTACAAAACGAGGTCCAAAACGTTCATCATTTTTACCACGTAAAGGGTGCTCAGGAATCATATTAATATGATCTGTGATAAGCATAATATCTCCAACTTTAAAATTGGCATTTACACCACCTGATGCATTTGAAACAATTAATTGTTCAACACCTAAATATTTCATTACCCTAACAGGAAAAACAGTTTGCTCCATTGTCCAACCTTCGTAATAATGAAAGCGCCCACGCATAGCAATAACTTTTTTATTTCCTATAGTTCCAAATATTAATTCTCCTGAATGTCCTTCAACAGTAGACACTGGAAAGTTTGGAATATCATCATATGAAATTGAAATTTCAATATCAATTTTCTCAACTAAATTCCCCAATCCTGTTCCTAAAATTATTCCGTAATCTGGTGTAGAAATTCCTTTCTCTTGAAGAAATTTAACGGTGTCCTGTACTTTGTTCCACATAATTATTTATTATAGTATCAAAACTACTTTTATGATTTATAAATGATGTTTTTATTGAAATGTAATACACATTCTTTAACCTGCCAAAGATACGAACATAATCCTTTTCAGTTGTTAAAACAATCTTGTTTTTTGACTGAATAGCGTTATAAGCTTGGTTTATATTTAAAATATCTTTCTCTTTAAAACTGTAATGATCTGGAAAATTTAAATGCTTAAATTTTATTTGTTGCTCACTTAAAAAATTGGTTAAAGGCAACGGATTTGCAATTCCGGTTATTAATAAAATTTTAGCAGTTCTTAAATCCTCCAATTCCATTTCATGACTACCTTTCAGCGTTTCATCGTAACTAATAGTGGTAAAAAATACGGGTTGATTAGTACGAGGTTTTAATTTAGATGAAATTTTAATTTGCTGCTGTTTTGAAAGATTTTCAGGACATTTAGTTACAATTATGGCTTGTGCCCTTTTTGCACCTAATTTAGACTCTCTTAAATTTCCTGTTGGTAACATACAGTCATCAACATATAAATTATGATATGAAGTCAATAAAATATTAAATCCACCTTTTACTTTTCTATGCTGAAATGCATCGTCTAATAAAATAATATCTGGAGGCGAAGTTAATTTTTCTAATTGTTCAATTCCATTTCTTCTATTGGCTTCTACACAAACAATTATATTCTTAAATTTTTGATAATATTGAAAAGGTTCATCACCAATACTTTCAGCAGTAGCGTATTCATCAGCCAACACAAAACCTTCACTTTTACGTTTGTAACCTCTACTTAAAACAGCAATTTTGTAGTTGTTTTGCAACAAACGAATTAAATATTCAATTTGCGGTGTTTTTCCTGTTCCTCCAACACTTAAATTACCAACAACAATAGTTGGTGTAGTATATTCAGTAGATTTTAAAACATTTATATGAAACAAAAAATTACGTACACTCGTAATAAAACCGTACAACAACGAAAATGGATATGCTATTTTTCTTAAAAAATTCACTAAAAGCGAAAATACGAAACTAATTACTAAATTTCTATTTAAATGCTCTAACTTTCTATTGTAAAATTTATCTTTGTATAAACTACTTAAATAATAGTATGAAAATAAAAGATATTACTTCCTGCATTGAAGAAATTGCTCCGTTAAGCTATGCTGAAGGATTTGATAATGTTGGTTTATTAGTTGGAAATTACAATACAAATGTAACCGGTGTTTTAGTCACACTAGACACATTAGAAAATATTGTAGATGAAGCCATTGAAAAAAATTGCAATTTAATTGTAAGTTTCCATCCAATTATTTTTTCAGGTTTAAAAAAATTAAATGGTAATAATTATGTAGAACGTGTAGTTTTAAAAGCCATTAAAAATGACATTGCAATTTACGCAATGCATACAGCCTTAGACAATTCATTTCAAGGTGTAAATGCCAAAATATGTGATGTTTTAGGGCTAAAAAATAAACAAATTCTTATTCCGAAAAAAAATACCATTAAAAAACTAACTACCTATGCACCTATTGAAAATGCCAAAAAAGTAAGAACGGCACTTTTTAAAGCTGGCGCAGGAAATATAGGGAATTATGATTTTTGCAGTTTTAATACCGAAGGATTTGGTACTTACCGAGGGAATGAAAGTTCTAATCCTGCAATTGGAGAAAAAGGAAAATTACATACTGAAAAAGAAACTTTTATTAGTGTAATTTATGAAAAACACCTAGAGCGAAACATATTATCCGCACTTTTTAACGCACATACCTACGAAGAAGTTGCCTATGATATTGTTACATTAGAGAATATTCACCAAGAAATTGGGATGGGAATGATAGGTGAATTACCTCAAGAAAAATCGGCTACAGAGTTTTTAAACTTTGTAAAAAACACGATGCAAGCCAAAGGAATTCGTCATTCAAAAATTTTAGACAAACCTATTAAAAAAGTAGCTGTTTTAGGTGGTTCGGGCAGTTTTGCCATTGACAATGCAATAGCAAAAGGAGCCGATATGTATATTACTTCAGATATTAAATACCACGAATTTTATAAAGCTGAAGACAAACTTATAATAGCTGATATAGGGCATTATGAAAGTGAACAATTCACAAAAAATCTTTTAGTGGAGATTCTTACGAAAAAATTTCATAATTTTGCAATCATTTTATCACAAAGAAACACAAATCCAATATATTACTTATAATATGGCTAAAAAGAAAGAAGTTACGGTTGAAGAGAAGTTAAGAGCACTTTACGACTTACAATTAATTGATTCAAGAGTTGATGAAATTAAAAGTGTAAGAGGTGAATTACCTTTAGAAATTGAAGATTTAGAAGATGAAATTGTAGGTTTAAACAAAAGACTAGCAAATTTAGATGACGATTTGGCTAATTTAAAAAACGAAATTACTGGAAAAAAAGCAGTAATTGAAGAAGCTAAATCATTGGTGAAAAAATATGCTGAACAACAAAAAAACGTTCGTAACAATAGAGAGTTCAACTCAATAGCTAAAGAAACTGAATACCAAGAGCTTGAAATTGAATTGGCTGAAAAAAGAATTAAAGAATTTAAAGCCAAAATTGAGCAAAAAAACGTTGTAATTAATAGTACAAAAGAAAATATTGAAAAACACAACGATCTTTTAAAACATAAGATTGCTGAGTTAGATGATATTATGGGTGATACTGCAAAAGAAGAAGCCTTATTAATTGCTAAGTCTGCTGAATATTCTGAATCAATTGATGATCATTTATTAAAAGCTTACAATAGAATTAGATCTAGTGTAAAAAACGGATTGGCTGTAGTATCTATTGAAAGAGGTGCTTCTGGAGGTTCATTCTTTACTATTCCACCACAAAGACAAGTTGAAATTGCAAGTAGAAGAAAAATTATTACTGATGAACACAGTGGTAGAATTTTAGTTGATGGTGCTTTAGCTGAAGAAGAAAGAGAAAAAATTGACAAATTATTAAGTTAATTGTATCAAAATATATTGTAAAAAAGGCTTCCAAATATTGGAAGCCTTTTTTATTTTTTAGTAGCTCTAATTGAAAACAACAAAGGAATCATTCTTTGAGCTTCTTTTAACACATACATTCCATCATTAGTTTTATCCATTTCAGGAAAACAATTGTAAGGTGATTTTTCAAACTCGTGTAAAAACTCAATTTCTAAACCAGCATTTATCAAAGAATTTACCACTTCACCTAAACCGTGATTCCAACCATATTCCTTACTTGTTATGTTTGCTTCGCTATTTGCATATGTTCCTTGGTATTCTTCATAAATAACTTCGCTCTTTAAATAAGGATATGTTAATTTTGGTGGTGTTTGTAAAAAATCAAACATCCAAACAATTGGATGAAACTCAATTATATAAAAAACACCTCCTTTTTTTAATTTACTGGCTATAATTTCACCCCAAGTTTTTAAATCGGGTAGCCAACCAATAACACCGTAAGAAGTAAAAACAATATCAAACTGGCCTTCAACATTTTTTGGAACATCATACAAGTTACTTTCAATAAATGTAGCATCTAATTTTAGTTCGTTATTTAATTTTTGGGCTTCTTTAATTCCTTCATTAGACAAATCAATACCTGTACAAGTAGCACCTAACCTACTCCAACTTAAAGTATCTTGTCCAAAATGACATTGCAAATGCAATAATGATTTCCCCTTTACATCTCCAACTTCATCTAATTCATAGGTATTTAAAGAACTTTTTCCTTTTAAAAAACTTGCAACATCATAAAAATCAGATTTTGCATGAATGTTAACTTTTTTATTCCAAGTTTCTTTATTGGTTTCAAAATATTTTTTGTGTTTGCTATCCATACTAATTTCCTTTAATCTTATAAAAATAATAAAATTAAACACAACCAAAATATTGGAATTGCTTCTACCCAAAAACTCGCGTAAAATGTTGATTTATGTACATTTGAAAACCATAAAAACAACAAGGTAATTATTGCAATTATAACAGTAGTTGATACATTATTTTTTTGAACGAACCCCAACAGTACAAAAATTACAATTAATATTGTTCCCAAAATTTTAGTGTATTTTACCCCAAGCACTTGAGGAATTGTACGCAACTGTTTTGAGTCTAATTGCAAATCTCTAATATCAAAAGGAAGTGTAATGGCAATTAAAAATAATACACGTTGCACAAACTCAATACACACGCTTGTATTAAACACAAATCCTTTTTCATATAAAGGAAAAAATACTGTTACTCCTGCCCAGGCAAAAGCAATACTAAAAATTTTAATCCCTGGAAAATTACGAAATGAAACCTCAATATTTCTTTTCTTAAAAATAGGAACCACATAAAAAACAGTCATAAATGCGAAAGGAAGTAAAATCAAAAGCGATTCAACATTTAAGGATGTAAAAAATAGCACATACCCAATTCCAAAAAGCGAAAAAATAGTAACAGCTATTAAATTATTTTTATGATTCAAAAACCAAGCTTTAAATCTGCCCAACTTTTCTGTTTTTATTTCATAAAACCGAATAAAGTTATAAGATGTAATTATTGAAAAGGCAACAAATAACGGAGAAAAAGAAGCAGTACAACCAAATTTAATCAACGTTATTTTGGTTAAACAAAATCCAGCTAAAGCTACATGAATGTTACTAAAAATGTAGAAATCAAAAATTTTCTTCAATAATTGCATTCCACAAATGTAATATTTGAATATTCAATAAAATAATGGTTAACAAAATATTATAATTAGTAATTAAAATAGCAATTAACTATTTGCTTTTTAATTATTTTTGCGTACCATAAATTTTATACACTAATTACAAAAAATGAGAACAGACTCTTTTGTTTTAAGACACGTAGGACCACGTGAAAATGGCGTTAAGGAAATGATTAAAACTATTGGAGTTTCTTCAATAGACGAATTAATTGATAAAACAATTCCTGCGGATATTAGATTAGAAAACGATTTAAACTTACCAAAAGAATTAAGCGAATTTGAATATGCTAGCCATATTTTAGAACTATCTAATAAAAATAAACTATTTAAAAATTATATTGGCTTAGGTTATCACCCAACAATTCTTCCTGGTGTAATTCAACGTAATATTTTAGAAAATCCGGGTTGGTATACTGCCTACACACCTTACCAAGCAGAAATTGCTCAAGGTCGTTTAGAAGCATTGTTAAATTACCAAACTATGGTTTCTGAATTAACAGGAATGGAGTTGGCAAATGCATCATTATTAGATGAAGGTACCGCTGCAGCTGAAGCTATGATTATGTTGTTTAACACACGATCAAGAGCTCAAAAGAAAGTAAAAGCTGTACAATTTTTTGTTTCTGAAGAAATACTTCCACAAACTATTGATATTTTAAAAACAAGAGCACTTCCTTTAGGTATTGAATTGATTTTTGGAGATCATTTAAAGTTTGAATTTTCAGCAGAAGTTTATGGTGCAATTTTACAATACCCTTCCAAAAACGGTCAAGTACATAACTATAAAAGTTTTGTTGAAAAAGCGGCTGCTGTTGAAGCAAGAGTTGCTGTAGCTGCAGATTTATTAAGCTTAACATTATTAATACCTCCTGGTGAATGGGGCGCTGATGTTGTTGTTGGAACTACACAACGTTTTGGAATTCCAATGGGTTACGGAGGTCCGCATGCAGCTTATTTTGCAACAAAAGAAGCTTACAAGCGTAATATTCCGGGTAGAATAATAGGAATTACTAAAGACAAAGATGGAAACCGCGCTTTACGTATGGCTTTGCAAACACGTGAACAACATATTAAGCGTGAAAAAGCAACTTCAAATATTTGTACTGCACAAGTTTTATTAGCTGTTATGGCTGGTATGTACGGTGTTTATCACGGTCCAAAAGGATTGACATACATTGCTGAAAATATTCAAAATTTAACATCTACTTTAAATAGCGGACTTATAAAATTAGGTTTAACACAGTTAAACTGCACGTATTTTGACACCTTAACTATTGAAGTTACCAACACCTTAAAAGTAAAAGAAATAGCAGAAAACAAAGGTGTAAATTTCTTTTACCCAAGTGTAAATCAAGTTAGTATTTCAATCAATCAAACCACAACATTTGATGATGTTAATGAAATACTTTCAATTTTAGCTGAAGCTGAAGGAAAGGAAACAGTTGTTTTATCTGAAATTGTTAAAGGTGAACTTCCTGCAGAACTAAAACGCACCTCTAATTTTATGAGTAATGAAGTTTTTGACAAATACCATTCAGAAACTGAAATGATGCGCTATATCAAAAAATTAGAACGTAAAGATTTATCATTAAATCACTCTATGATTTCATTAGGTTCTTGTACTATGAAATTAAATGCGGCTTCAGAAATGTTGCCTTTAAGTTCTCCAAACTGGGGAAATATGCATCCATTTGTTCCGGTTGAACAAGCGCAAGGATATCAAGATGTTTTTGTTGGTTTAGAAAGTGCTTTAAACGAAATAACTGGTTTTTATGCCACATCATTACAACCAAACTCTGGTGCGCAAGGTGAATATGCTGGTTTAATGGTGATTAAAGCATATCACGAATCTAAAGGAGATTATCATAGAAATATTTGTTTGATACCTGCCTCTGCGCACGGAACAAATCCTGCTTCAGCAGTAATGGCAGGAATGAAAGTTGTGGTGACAAAATCTACTTCAGAAGGAAACATTGATGTTGATGATTTAAGAGAAAAAGCTGAATTACACAAAGATAATTTAGCTGCTTTAATGGTTACTTACCCTTCTACACACGGTGTATTTGAAAGTACTATAAAAGAAATTACAGAAATTATTCACGAACGTGGCGGACAAGTTTATATGGACGGTGCAAATATGAATGCACAAGTTGGCTTAACAAATCCTGCAACAATTGGCGCAGATGTTTGCCATTTAAACTTACATAAAACATTTGCAATTCCACACGGTGGTGGTGGACCAGGTGTTGGCCCTATTTGTGTTGTAAAACATTTAGCACCATTTTTACCTTCAAACCCAATAATACCAACAGGTGGAGAAACTCCAATTACAGCAATTTCATCAGCTCCTTGGGGATCAGCTTTGGTATTGTTAATTTCATACAGTTATATTAAAATGCTAGGCGCGCAAGGGCTAAAAGAATCAACCATAAAAGCTATTTTAAACGCCAATTATATTAAAGCCCGTTTGGAAAAATCATACGATATTTTATACACAGGTGAAAACGGATTTGCAGCACATGAAATGATTGTAGATTTTAGAGCTTTTAAAGCCAATGGTGTTGAAGTTACAGACGTTGCAAAACGATTAATGGATTACGGATACCACGCTCCTACAGTGTCATTTCCTGTTGCAGGAACCTTAATGATTGAACCTACTGAAAGTGAAAACAAAGAAGAATTAGATCGTTTTTGTGACGCTTTAATAAGCATTAAAAGTGAAATAGACGCTATGAAAAATGGCGACTTAAATACGGCTTTAAAAAATGCACCTCATACTGAAGAAATGTTAACTGCAGATAATTGGGAACTACCATATTCTCGTCAACATGCAGCGTTTCCATTACCGTACATAAAAGAAAACAAATTTTGGCCTTCAGTTAGAAGAGTTGATGATGCTTTTGGTGATAGAAATTTAAATTGCTCTTGCAATCCTATTGAAGATTACATGGATTAATATAGCGCTAAAAACATTTATACACACTTAAAAAGTCCCGATTCTAATCGGGATTTTTTGTTTTATAAAAAAAATGAAAACCATATTTTATAATTTCCTCATTTTAAAGTAGTTTTTAATTAAATTACTTCAATAAAAGTATTTTATTTTTAAGAATAACACCCCTAAATAGCTTTACAGTAAAAAATATTTACCATAATTTTTATACTTCTTAGTAAAGTCGTATTTTTGCACTTCGAAATAATCTATTATTACACTAAATAAATGAAAAAATTCACAAAACAAACTTATATCAATTGGTATAAAGACATGCTTTTCTGGAGAAAGTTTGAGGACAAATTAGCTGCCCTTTACATTCAACAAAAAGTAAGAGGTTTTCTACATTTGTACAATGGTCAAGAAGCTGTACTTGCTGGTGCATTGCACGCAATGGGCGAAAATGATAAAATGATTACAGCATACCGTAATCACGTTCAACCAATTGGCTTAGGAGTTGATCCAAAAAGAATTATGGCCGAATTGTTAGGAAAAGTAACAGGAACATCTAAAGGTATGGGTGGTTCTATGCACATTTTTTCTCCTGAACATAATTTTTATGGAGGACACGGAATTGTTGGAGGACAAATTCCATTAGGTGCTGGTTTGGCTTTTGCTGATAAGTATTTTAATAGAGACGGTGTTACTTTAACCTATTTTGGTGATGGTGCTGCTCGTCAAGGTTCTTTACACGAAACTTTTAACATGGCAATCAACTGGAAATTACCAGTTGTATTTATTTGTGAAAACAATGGATATGCAATGGGAACTTCAGTAGAAAGAACTGCAAATCACGATGAAATTTGGAAATTAGGTTTAGGATATGAAATGCCTTGTGGACCAGTTGACGGAATGAATCCAATGAAAGTTGCTGAAGCAATGCACGAAGCTATTGAACGTGCACGTAGAGGTGACGGACCAACATTATTAGACATTAAAACCTATAGATATAGAGGACACTCTATGAGTGATGCTCAAAAATATAGAACCAAAGATGAAGTTGATGAATACAAAAAAATCGACCCTATTACGCAAGTTTTAGATATCATCTATAAGAAAAAATATGCCACTGAAGATCAAGTAAAAGAGTGGGATGCGGAAGTAAAAGCAAAAGTATTAGAATGTCAAAAATTTGCTGAAGAATCTCCATTCCCAGAACCTCAGCAATTATATGATATGGTATACGAACAAGAAGATTATCCTTTTTTAAAACATAGATAAAAATGGCAGAAATAATTACAATGCCCCGTTTAAGTGATACAATGACTGAAGGGGTTGTAGCAGAATGGTTAAAAAAAGTAGGTGATAAAGTTGAAGAAGGAGACATTCTAGCTCAAATTGAAACAGACAAAGCAACCATGGAATTTGAATCTTTTAACGAAGGATACTTATTACATATTGGTTTAGAAGTTGGTCAAACAGCACCAGTAGATAGTTTAATTGCTATTATTGGTGAAGAAGGTGAAGATATTACGGCAATATTAGCTGGTGGTGGTGCTGCCGCTGCTTCTGCAAGTGAAGAAGCAACGACAGTTGCTGCAGAAGAAGCTGCTGCTCCTGTAGAGGAAGCCCCAGCTGCAGAAGCTTACGTAGTTCCTGACAACGTTTCTATTGTTACAATGCCACGTTTAAGTGATACAATGACAGATGGAACTGTTGCTTCTTGGTTAAAAAAAGTTGGTGATGTAGTTGCTGAAGGAGATATCCTTGCAGAAATTGAAACTGACAAAGCAACAATGGAATTTGAATCTTTTAACGAAGGAACATTATTATATGTTGGTTTGCAAGAAGGTGAAAATGCACCTGTTGATTCTTTATTAGCCATTATTGGTGAAGCAGGAACTGATGTAACTGCTGTAGTAGCTGGATTTGGTTCTGCCGCGCCAACTACTGCTGAAGCACCTAAAAAAGCTGAAGCACCAGCATCTGCTCCAGTAAAAGAAGCTCCTAAAGCTACAACAACTGCTAGCACAACTGCAACTGCTACAAAAAAAGTAAGTGCAATTAACTCTGAGAACGGACGTATTATAGCTTCTCCTCTAGCCAAAGCTTTAGCTGAAGAAAAAGGTATTAACCTTGCAAAAGTTATAGGTACTGGTGAAGGTGGTAGAATTGTAAAAATAGATATTGAAAACTACAATCCTGTTGTTGAAGCCGCTCCTGCAGCTGCAACTGTAGTTGCTGCTCCTGTTGGAGAAATTAGCAAAACTGAGGTAAAGAATTCTCAAATGCGTAAAGCAATTGTGAAAGCTCTTGACAACTCGCAAACTACAGCTGTAAACTTTACAGTAACAATGGATATTGACATGGACAATGCCATTGCTTCAAGAAAAGTTATAAACGCAATTCCTGATACAAAAATTTCATTTAATGATTTAGTTGTAAAGGCTTGTGCTATGGCTTTAAAATCGCACCCACAAATTAATACAGAGTGGACAAGCGAACAAACTATTTACAACAACCACATCTCAATTGGTGTTGCTGTTGCTATAGAAGATGGATTAGTAGTTCCTGTAATTCCTTTTACTGACACAAAGAGTTTAACTCAAATTGGTGCTGAAGTAAAAGAATTAGCTATTAAAGCGAAAAACAAAAAGTTAACTCCAGATGAAATGTCTGGTTCTACATTTACAGTTTCAAACTTAGGTATGTTTGGTGTAGATCACTTTACATCAATTATTAACCAACCAAACTCTGCTATCTTATCAGTTGGTGGAATTAAGCAAAAACCAGTTGTTAAAAACGGAGAAATTGCTGTTGGAAATGTAATGACATTAACTTTAGCTTGTGACCATAGAACTATTGATGGTGCCGTAGGTGCTGCGTTTATGAATACTCTAAAACAGTATATTGAAAACCCAGTAACTATGATTGCATAGTCTCAAATTACATATATTTAAAAACCCATTGTTTTCACAATGGGTTTTTTTATGTCTTTATTTTTAGAGTGTAAAATTTAACTAAAAGGTTTTTAAAACCAATAATTTTCAATTAATGGTGCGTTAAGGATTGCAGTGGCATCCTTTTTAATGAAACGCAGTAAATTAAAAAGATATAGCGGAAAGCCTGACCCAAAGGGTAACGCCCAATTTAAAACAAAAAAAAACCTTCATAAAATATATGAAGGCTTTTTAATATCTTAAACTAAAATATTACTTTTTAAATTTAGCATATTTAGTTTTGAACTTGTCAATACGTCCTGCAGTATCAATTAACTTAGTTTTACCTGTGTAAAAAGGATGAGAAGTTCTTGAAATCTCTAATTTCACTAAAGGATATTCAACACCGTCTACATCTAAAGTTTCTTTAGTATTTACTGTTGAACGAGTTAAAAATACATCATCATTTGACATATCTTTGAATGCTACCATTCTATAATTTTCTGGGTGTATACCTTTTTTCATTTTGAACTCGTTTTAATTCTATTTTTATTTTTAAGACTGCAAATTTAACCATATTTTTGAAACTTCAAACAAATAATTTAGTTTATTTACATAAAAATTTAAAAAAAGTAGTTTCAAATTATGTCATACAAATCATTTATAGGTTTTGCGTTCCTAATTTTTGTAATATCTTCATGTAAAAGTGAATACAAATTTATTTTAAACACTCCTAAAAGTGTGCAATCTAACCAAGAATTGACCATTTCTATTTCAGAAAAAGGAAACAAACCTATTGATTCTGTTCAATTCTCTATTGGTGGTAAAAAAATTAAAAGCAATAATCTTTCTGCAACTTTAAATGTTACTGATTATAAATTAGGAAAACACACCATTACGGCCATTATTTTTTATGAAAACAAAACAAAAAAAGAAACAAAACCTGTTTACATAATGGCAGATTCTGCACCAGAAATTTACACCTACAAAATAATAAATACATTTCCGCATGATAAAGGCGCTTACACTCAAGGTTTAGAGTTTTATAACGGATTTTTATACGAAGGAACTGGAAGAAAAGGACAATCGTCTATTAGAAAAGTGGAGTTAAAAACCGGTAAAATTGTACAGCAAAAAGACTTAAATGAAACCTATTTTGGAGAAGGTATAACAATTTTAAATGACAAAATTTACCAATTAACTTGGCAAAGTGGCATTGGCTTTGTTTACAATTTAACAACATTTGAAAAACAACAAGAGTTTAAATACACCAAGAGTAGAGAAGGTTGGGGATTAACAAATAATGGAGAGCAACTAATTAAAACAGATGGAACTGAGCGTATTTGGTTTTTAAATAAAGAAACTCTAATTGAAGAAAGCTATATTGAAGCTTACACAAACAAACAAAAAGTTGAAAAACTTAATGAGCTAGAATATATTAACGGTAAAATTTACGCAAATCGCTGGCAATTAAATTCAATTTTAATTATCAACCCTAAAACCGGTAAAATTGAAGGTGTAGCAAACTTAAACTCTTTGAAAGATTTAATTTCAAAAGAACAAATACTTGATGAAAGTGATGATGTTTTAAATGGTATTGCCTTTGACAAGGAAAAAAACAGACTTTTTGTAACCGGTAAACATTGGAATAAATTATACGAGATTGAATTAATTAAAAAATAAGGTTCTTTTAATTATATTTACAAAAAACTCAAAATGCGCTTTTTCTCAATTTTAATTGTTACGCTTATCTTTTTATCATCTTGCCGAAAAGATTTTAATGCCGATTTAAGTTCTGGAGAAGTTTCATTTTCAAAAGACACTGTTTATTTAGACACTGTTTTTACCAATATTGGATCTAGCACCTATAATTTAAAAGTATACAATAAAAGCAATAAAGACATTTCAATTCCGAGTATTGCTTTAGGAAAGGGACAAAACTCTTTTTACCGCTTAAATGTAGATGGACAAGCAGGAAAAACTTTTGAAAACACCGAGATTTTAGCAAAAGACAGCCTGTTTATATTTATTGAGACTACCATTGATTATAATGCAATTGTAAACCCAATTTACACGGATTCAATTGTTTTTAGTGGAGGCGGATATTTACAAGATGTGAAACTGGTTACGTTAGTGCAAGACGCTCATTTTTTATACCCTTCAAAAGATACCAACAATATAATTGAAACCATACATATTGGCACAGATTCTAATGGTGAAGATATTACTATTAACGGTTTTCAATTAGATGAGAATACTACGTTTACAAATGAAAAACCTTATGTTATTTATGGCTACTGCGAAGTACCTTCAGAAAAAACATTGACAGTTGAAGCTGGTGCTACCATTCATTTTCATTCAAATTCAGGATTAATAATAGCTAATAACGCTAGTTTGTTAATAAATGGCGAACTTAATAAAGAAGTGCTTATTGAAGGTGATCGTTTAGAACCTTCTTTTAGTGATATTCCAGGACAATGGGGCACCATTTGGCTACGCGCCGGAAGCAAGAATAATAGTATAAAAAATACAATTATTAAAAATGCTACGGCCGGAATAATTATAGACTCAATAAACACGCTCAATTCCCCTACCCTAACCATTAAAAACACACAAATTTACAACAGTACTAACTTTGGAATTTTAGGTAGAGAAACTAATATTAAAGGAGAAAATTTAGTAATTAATAACTCTGGGCAATCATCATTAGCTTGTACAATTGGCGGAACATACAATTTTACACACGCTACATTTACAAATTTTTGGAGTAATAGCCTGCGCCAATACCCAAGTGTGCTTATCAATAATTATTATTCATATATAGAAAATGGACAAGATTTTATTGAAACACGTAATTTATATGCTGCAAACTTTACAAACTGTATAATTGATGGAAGTAATAGCGTTGAACTTATTTTAAATAATGTTGAAGGATCAATTTTTAATTACTATTTTGCCAACAATCTTATAAAGTTTGATGACTACAACAACTCTTTTGAAGGAATTCCAGAATTTGACTTTGAAGATAGTAGTCATTATACAAACACTATTTTAAATGGTGAAGCTGACTTTAAATCTCCAGCAACAAACGAGCTTAGTATTGGAGAAAATTCTGAAGGTATTCAAAAGGCAAACATTTCAGGATCAACTCAAGTACCTTTTGATATTTTAGGTGTTTCTAGAACAATACCTGCAGACATTGGCGCTTACCAACATATTATTTTAGACAAATAACTTATGAAAAATATTATTATTACCGGAACAAGCCGAGGAATTGGTTTTGAATTGGCACAATTATTCGCTAAAAACAATTACAATGTTTTAGCATTATCAAGAAATGCTGAACCTTTAAAAAAAATAGCACTTCAAAACATTTCAACACTTGCAGTTGATTTATCTAATGATAATGATTTACAAAAAGTAACTTCGTTTGTTTCTAAAAACTGGAAATGTGTTGATATTGTAATTCACAATGCCGGAAAACTAATAAATAAACCATTTAGTCAATTAACAACTAATGATTTTTTAGATGTTTATAAAGTAAATGTTTTTGCAGTTGCAGAATTAACAAGGCAATTGCTACCTTATTTAAAAATTGGTAGTCACGTAGTAAATATTAGCAGTATTGGCGGAGTTCAAGGAAGTATGAAGTTTCCTGGTTTAGCGGCTTACAGCTCTTCAAAAGGTGCATTATTAACACTTACTGAAATGCTTGCTGAAGAATATAAAGAAGAAGGAATTTCATTTAATGCATTAGCTTTAGGAGCTGTGCAAACTGAGATGCTTGAAGAAGCCTTCCCTGGCTACAAAGCTCCGGTTTCATCAAAAGAAGTGGCCGATTATATTTATAATTTTGCCCTTACCGGAAACAAATTTTACAACGGAAAAATTTTAGAAGTTTCTTCAACCACACCATAATTTATGTCTGAATCACTTTCAACATATATCCCAAAAAACTCTATACAACTAGTTTTAAATATACTTCTAGAGCATCCTATTCCAATAAAAATAGTTAATAAAAGAGCTACAAAACACGGGGATTTTAAAATAATGAAAAATGGAAAAGCTCAAATTACCATTAACAATAGCTTAAATGAATACCAATTTTTATTAACACTTATTCACGAAATAGCTCATTTTACAACGTTTAAAAAACATAAAGGTGTAAAACCTCACGGAATTGAATGGAAACAAAATTTTCAACATTTAATGTTGCCTTTTTTACAACCTTCAATTTTTCCACAGCAACTTTTACCCTATTTAGCCAACTATTTAAAAAACCCAAAAGCAAGTACAGGGTCTGATGTGCAATTAACATATCAATTAAAACAATACAGCTCAACATCAAATACTACTATTATTTTTGAAATAGCTCAAGGTAGCTTATTCACCTACAATAATAAAACCTACAAAAAAGGAAATACACGTAGAACACGTATTGAATGTGTTGAAATTAATAGTAAAAAAACATATTTATTTAACCAAAACGCTGAAGTTCTTCTAGTTCAATAAATTAAAGAAAATGTTTATCTTGTAAGCAACATTTAAAATAGTGCTTATTACTAACAATTAGTACAATTACTTATGGAAGAGAACAAAAACAATGAACAACCACAAATCAATCCAGATTTAAACAATCCAACTCCGGTTAGTGATGCTAAATTTATTTTTGCAAGCATCAAAAAGTTTTTATTTGAATTATTAGATATTCGTTTAGACACCGATAAGAAAGGTACCATTGAAGACATTAAAGGAAACATTTCAATGAAAGGTCATACGGCTTGGGTATTGGTCTTTTCCATCTTAATAGCATCAATTGGTTTAAACGTAAGTTCAACAGCTGTTGTAATTGGAGCAATGCTTATTTCACCTTTAATGGGACCAATTCTTGGAATTGGATTATCTATTGGTATAAATGATATAGACACGTTAAAACGTTCTTTAATAAACTTAGGAGTTATGATTGGCTTAAGTTTGGTCACATCATTCACATTCTTTTTAATACCTCTTTTTAGAGCTGAAACTCCAGAACTTTTAGCAAGAACCGCACCTGATGTTCGTGATGTATTTATTGCCATTGCAGGTGGATTGGCTTTAATTATAGCAATTAGCAGACGAAGCAAACAAACAAATACAATTGCAGGTGTAGCCATTGCAACTGCATTAATGCCACCACTATGTACCGCTGGTTATGGTTTAGCAACTTGGAATTTAGCCTATTTTGGTGGTGCAATGTTTTTATTTACAATCAATACCATATTTATTGCCTTGGCAACATTTGTAATTGTAAAGTTTTTAAAATTTCCAATGGTAAAATATATCAATTCTGCCAAGAGAAAACGTATTGCAAGTATGGCTTCTATTGTTGCCATCATTATATTTACGGCTAGTATTTATATGTTCTTTAATTTATTTAAACAAAATCAATTTAACCAATCTGCACAACAACTTATCAACGATATAAAAAGTAATGGAATTAGTATTATAGATGAAAACTCTAAAAATATAGATTACAAAAACAACTCTATTAAAATATTTGTTTATGGAAATAAACTTACAAAAAATGAAATAGCACGTTGGAAATCAAGGCTAAATGAATATGGACTTACAGATACTAAATTACTTTTTCACCAAGGTGTAGATGATTCAGACCTTAGAAATGAGGTGAAAAATTTAACCGATTTATATTCGCAAAACCAACGTTTGATTACTTCTAGAGATGAAACGATTAAAGAAAAAGAAGAGAAAATTAAATTATTAGAGTCTGAAATTTCAAAATATTTTGATAATGAAATACCTTTTATCCAAATAAGTGAAGAGGCTCAAATAAATTATACGGGCCTAGCAGGTATAAGTTTTGCAAAAGAAATTTCAACCAATTTTAAAAAAATAGATACCATTGCTGTTTTTAAAACAACTTGGTATGATTCTATTCCAAATAAAGAGCAACAGGAAATTCAATTAAAAAAATGGTTGAAAACTCGATTAAAATTAGACACCTTAATTGTTACTAAAAATCAATAATTACTCCAACTTTAGGAAGTCTTGTACCCGAAGTATTTTCAACTTCCTCTAACAAATATTTTGTATCATCTGTTGGGTCAATTATATAATTTCCATCGGCATCAGTTTGCGGAATTAAAAATGATTGCTGCTCGGTTTCAGCGCCTAAAACGTTTTGAACATCTACATATAAATTCAAGGCAAAATGTTTCCAATACCACGTTTTATCTATTCTTATATCTAACTGATTGTACACATCAAAACGCAACGTATTTAATTGATTGTAATCTAAAATACCACTATTATTCACATTGTAGTTTTCAATATTTGCTGAAGCGTCATAATCATAAGGTGTAAATGGTTGCCCGCCTACCAATCTAAACTTAGCACCTAACTCCCAATTTTTAGCAAACTTTTTTCCTCCTGTTGCCGTTAGTAAATTTCTATTATCCCAACTTGAAGGAATAAACATATTATTTTTATCCTTAAACTCACTTCTCACAAAAGTATACGATAAAATTCCATACAATCCGCTATATGATTTCTTTTGTAAAAACACTTCAAAACCATAAGCTATTCCTTCAGAAATAGACAAAACTTCCTCATTTCCTACAACACCAAAATCAGCACCTAAATTGGCTAAACTAATTTGATTTTTAACCGAAAATGGGTATTTATCATAGCCTTTATAAAAACCTTCTACGGTAATTTTTGAACTTGTATTTGGCTTAAATTCAAGTCCGGCAACCACATGATTTGCAGTAATATATTCCAAAACATTTTCTTTATTTACTAACATTCCAGCAGCATCTCTATACCCCATAATTGTATATGAAGGCATTTGATTGTAAATACCTGCGGAAGCGTTTACAGCCCATTTTTGATTGAATGCATACGCAACAGAAAGCCTTGGAGAAAACTGCTTAAACAAATTCTTCATTTCATCATTATAGTCAACACCATCAAAACGAACTCCAAAGGAAACGTTTAATTTTGAATTGAAATAAGCTTTTGATATTTGTCCAAATACACCGTATTTAAACATGGATAGGTTTGATGAAAAATCAATAATTTCTACACCTGAAGAAGTTGCATTTTTTTGATAAGTTGCATTGTAATATTCAACCTGCTCTAACCCTACTCCAAAATTCAACTTAATATTATTTTTTAAAGTTGAAGTATTTTCGTAACGTATTTTATTTTCAGTTTCTCTTGAAGCGTAATTCAACAATAAATCTTCCTGATTTCCAGTATTATTCTCATACTTATCAGCAACATTATCCCATTGATTTCTGCTAACCACTAATTGTTGCGTAGCATTTTCACCATAATGTTTATATGATAATCCAACAGTATAATTCCATTGATTTTGAACTGGAATATTATTTAAAATATAATCGTTTCTTTTTAAATCATCCTCATCAGTTACACCATCATTTACATCTTCATTCAATTTAAAAGTATCAATAGCGCCAAGCCCAATAAAAGAAATTTCATTTTTGGCATCTAATTTATGCTTTACGTTGAACTGGAAATCTGTATAAGTTGGTAAAAAAGGCAACTTCAACAATTTAAAAAGTCCGCTTAAATACGATTGGCGCGCAGAAGCTATAAATGTAGTTTTTTTACCCAAATATCCATCTGCAGTAATTCCTGCATCAGAAGTTCCTAAGGTAGCTCTAACATTAATCCGCTCTGGATCTCCTTCTTTCATACTAAACTCAATAATAGAACTCAACGCGTTCCCTCTATTCGCACTAAAGGAGCTCGAATAAAAATCTGCTTTCCTTATCAAATCGGCATTTATAATACCAACCGGACCACCTGTTGAACCTTGAGTTTGAAAATGATTTATTACAGGCACTTCAACACCATCTAGATAAAATTTATTTTCTGAAGGCGAACCACCACGAATAATTATATCATTTCTAAAACCAGGATTTGAAGCTACGCCAGGAAAAGACTGTATTACTTTTAACACATCTCTATCTCCTCCAGGATTTTTTTCAATTTCTGAAATCCCTAAAGATTGATATGAAATAGGGTTTTCTACTGGTTTTTTAAAAAGTTTACTTTGAATAACTACTTCATCTAACTGTTCATTATCAACTTTCAATTCAAATAATATATAGGGTGATTTTTCAATAGTAACCAAATAATCATCAGAAATCTGTGTTTCATAACCAATAAATGAAGCTTGAAGTTTTATATATCCTAACGGAGAATTATTCAAAATAAACACTCCTTTTTCATCTGAAGTTACTCCAACAGTAGTTCCTAAAACCAATACATTTACAAATGGTATAACCTCTCTAGTTTGAGCATCAATAACTTTACCTCTAATAACTCCTGTATCTTGTGCGTTTGCAATTGCAAGAAACAACACACACACTAAAAAACAATAATTTCTTTTCATAATAAATTGAATTTTAGGCAAAGATATAAATTTTGTTTAACTTTATTTACTTTTAGTTAAACATTTTAAACTTAGAACTAAAAAAAGCCTTAAATGAAATCATTTAAGGCTCGTGGTGAGAGAAGGATTCGAACCTTCGAAGCTTGCGCAGCAGATTTACAGTCTGCCCTCGTTGGCCACTTGAGTATCTCACCAAAGTTAAAAAACTAAAAAACTTCCCTTTATATGAGAAGCTTTTGTGACCTGGCTGGGGCTCGAACCCAGGACCACCTCCTTAAAAGGGAGGTGCTCTACCAACTGAGCTACCAGGTCATTGTTTTGCTTTTTAGCGGCTGCAAAGATATTGTTTTTTTTGATATAAACAAACAACTTTAAAAATTTGTTTCATTTAAATATGCTTCTCTAACTTTCTTAAATAAATTTGAAGAATACACAAAATCTACAATAACCTCATTTTCAGTTTTAAACATCTCAATATTGCTTCCTTCCCAAGCTTTTATACCATTCTTTAAAAAAATAATTTTTTTTCCAATTTCCATGACAGAATTCATATCATGTGAATTAATTACTGTTGTAATTTGATATTCTGTAGTAATTTCTTGAATTAAATTATCAATCACAGTAGCAGTAACCGGGTCTAAACCTGAGTTTGGTTCATCACAAAAAAGGTATTTTGGATTCATTACAATGGCTCTTGCAATGGCAACTCTTTTTTGCATTCCACCAGATAATTGTGCAGGGTACTTTTTATTAGAATCGTATAAATTTACCCTGTGTAAAACAAAATTCACGCGTTTTAACATTTCATCAAAAGTGTCGTTTGTAAACATTTTTAACGGAAACATCACATTTTCTTCCACTGTTAAAGAATCGTACAAAGCACCTCCTTGAAAAACCATTCCAATTTCTCTACGTAATTGACGGTGTTCTTTAATATTTAAATTTGAATGTATTCTACCATCAAATGAAATTGTTCCTTCTTCAGGCATATGCAATCCCAACAAACACTTTAAAAAAACCGTTTTACCAGAACCACTAGTTCCAATAATCATATTTGTTTCTCCCTTTTCAAATGTTGCTGAAACTCCTTTCAAAATAGGAATATCATTAAAACTTTTATGTAATCCTTTAACTTCTATCATTTATCCTAAAAGCATTTGTGTTAAAAAATAATTCAATAAAATAATTACAATACTTGTCCAAACCACTGCTTGTGTACTTGCTCTTCCTACTTCTAAAGATCCTCCTTTTACGTAATAGCCGTGATAAGACGGAATAGTAGCGATAACAAAAGCAAAAATCATTGTTTTTATTAATGCGTATTGCACAAAATATGGGTTAAATTCAAGTTGAATTCCATAAATATAATCTTCGGTAAAAAACATATCGGTAATAGAACCTGCAATATATCCACCATAAATTCCTAAAAACATTGCCAATAAAATCAATAATGGGTAAAAAAACAACACCGCAATAATTTTAGGTAAAACCAAATAGTTTAAAGAATTTATTCCCATAACTTCTAAGGCATCAATTTGTTCAGTTACTCGCATAGTACCAATGCTAGAAGTGATATACGAACCCACTTTACCCGCTAAAATAACAGACATAAATGTTGGTGCAAACTCTAAAATTACAGAACGTTTAGTGGCAAAACCAATCAAATATCTTGGTATAAAAGGGCTTTCAACACTTAACGCAGTTTGTATAGCTACAACACCTCCAACAAAAAAGGAAATAAACATAACAATGCCAAGTGATTTTAAACCTAAATCTTCAATTTCTCGAAACAACGTTTCTTTAAACACCTTCCATTTTTGAGGTTTTTTAAAAACTTGTTTAAGCATTAAAAAATATTTGCCAACGTGTTCAACGTAATTCATTTACTTTCTTTTTTGCTAAAATATCAAATTAATATGATGATTAAAGTTTTTGTAACATAAAATTGATTCTCTCATTTAAAAAAAAGAGTATTTTTGACGCACCTTCAAAACCTTAAAAATTACATTATGAAGAAATTATTCTCGTTTATTTTAATTAGTTTCATGTTAATTCAATGTGGATCTGCTAATACAAAAAGTCACAAAACAATTACGCAAAAAAATACTTCGGTAGCACAGCAAATAGACTCACTTAAAAGACCAAAATTAATAGTAGGAATTATTGTAGACCAAATGCGCTACGATTATTTAATTAAGTTTTACCATAAATATGGTGAAGGCGGCTTTAAGCGTTTAATGAGTAGTGGATATAATTTACAAAATGTACATTTCAATTACATACCAACATACACTGCCGTTGGACATACTTCTATTTATACAGGAACAACACCAACAAACCACGGAATTATAGGAAACAATTGGTATGAAAAGTTCGAAAAAAAATATATTTATTGTGTAGATGACGCCTCTTATAACACTGTTGGAACAAACGAAGGTGGACAAAAATCACCTTATAGAATGCTAACTACAACAATAACTGACCAATTGAAATTGGCTCAAAACATGAAGGGGAAAACTATTGGAATTTCAATTAAAGATAGATCGGCTATTTTACCTGCTGGTCATACTGCAAACGCAGCTTATTGGTTTAAAGGAGGTGACGACGGAAAGTTTATTTCAAGTACATTTTATATGGACACTTTACCAACTTGGGTAAATGACTTCAATAATTCTGGCGTAGCAAATGCTTATTTAGAAAAAACTTGGGATACTTATTACAACATAGAAAGCTATACTGAAACTATTAGTGATGCTAATAATTTTGAAAGACCTTTTAATGGAAAAGAAAGCCCATCATTTCCATATGACTTGTCTGAATTAAGAAAAGAAAATGGGAATTATGATTTATTAAAAGCTGTTGCTTTTGGTAATGATTTCACAACAGATTTTGCCAAAGCTACAATTATTGGTGAGAATTTAGGAAAATCAGAATTCACAGATTTTTTAGCAGTTAGCTACTCAAGTACAGATTATGTTGGTCATCAATTTGGTGTAGATTCAAAAGAAGTTGAAGATTCTTATATTAGATTAGACAAAAATCTTGAAGATTTTATTCTTTTTTTAGATGAAAAAGTTGGAAAAGGAAATTACAGTTTATTTTTAACTGCCGATCACGCTGCGGTTCAAGTTCCTTCTTATTTACAAACATTAAAAATTCCTGGTGGTTATTTTGATAAAGACAAATTTAAAGCCTTTGTTAATAAACAAACACAAACTTATTTCAATTCAACAGAATTAATTGAAAACATTTCTAACAATCAAATATTTTTAAATAAAGAAAAAATTAAAGCACTGAATTTAGATATTTTAAAAGTTGAGCAAGTGTTGGTTGATGAATTAATCAATTTTAGTAAGGTATACAAATCAGTAAGCGCACATACTATGCAAGCAACCTCATTTAATTCAGGTATTTTACAAACGCTTCAAAATGGCTACAATCAAAAAAGGTCTGGTGATATTTTATTTGTTCCAAACCCTACAACCATAAGTTATTCAAAAGTAGGAAGCACGCACGGTTCAGGTTATAGTTATGACACACACGTACCTTTAATTTTTTATGGTGAAGGATTTAAAAAAGGTAGTTCAAATACCTATTATCCAATTATTGATATTGCACCAACATTAGCAAGCTTGCTAAAAATTGAACAGCCAAACGGCACTACAGGAAAAACAATTACGGAAGTATTGAAATAAAAAAAAGACCTCAATTGAGGTCTTTTTTTTTAATTTTATTTGAAAACAATTAGTATTTATATACAATTGCATTGATATTCATACCCGCTCCTACTGAAGCAAAAATCACAACATCACCTTCATTAATATCTTGATTTTCCATTTGACCATGCTTAACCATATCAAATAAAGTAGGCACAGTTGCAACAGAACTATTTCCTAATTTATAAATACTCATAGGCATAACTCCTTCAGGAACTTTCGTTTTATATAAACGGAAAAAGCGTCTAACAATTTGCTCATCCATTTTTTCATTCGCTTGATGAATAAAAATCTTTTTTACGTCTGCTATATCAACACCACTTTTATCAAGTGCTGTTTTCATTGCTAAAGGAACATTTGTTAAGCTATATTCATAAATTTTACGCCCTAACATTTTTATGTAATGTATGTTAGAATCTACATCTTCTTTAAAAGATTCTCCTGAATATAAATAATAACATTCATCTAAAACATCTGATCTTGTTGCGTGACTTAAAATACCTGCATCCACTCCTCCTTCTTTAGCTTCAACAATACAAGCTCCGGCTCCATCAGCAAAAATCATAGAGTCTCTATCATATTTATCAACTACTCTAGAAAGTGTTTCAGTACCAATCACCAAACATTTTTTAGCAATTCCAGCTTTTATAAATGCCTCGGCTTGAATAACACCTTGAACCCAACCTGGACAACCAAATAAAATATCATAAGCTACACAATTAGGGTTTTTAATTCCTAACCTGTATTTAACTCTAGAAGCTAAACTTGGCAAAACGTCTATTTGATTTGATCCTCTTTTTACGTCTCCAAAATTATGTGCAACTATAATATAATCTAAATCTTCTTTATCAATATTAGCGTCTTTAATTGCTTTTTCAGAAGCAAAAAAACCTAAATCCGATGAATTTAAATCATCAGTTGCATATCGTCTTTCTTCAATCCCTGTGATTGCTTTAAATTTTTCAATAATAACATCATTTTCTTGTTCAAATGGCGTACCATCTTCATTTAGAAAAGTTTCGTTTAAAAAGTCATTATTTGTTTTAATAACGGAAGGAATATAACTTCCTGTACCGGTAATTTTTGAGTGTACATTCATTATCTAAAAAGTAAGGTACAAAGGTAAAAATATTTTAATTATTTAGCTCAAAAACTTTAATTTTCATTACGGTGGCTATCGAGAGTGCTCTTGTCTTTATTTGGCGAGAATTTTCACCTTCAAAAAGCGCATCAACAGACTCGTTAAAACTTGATAACCAACGATTAAAGTGTTCCCCGCTAAACGGTTTTAGTTTTTGCATTTCTATATGTGGCTGCATCGCATTTTTACGATACCCACCAGAAAAAAAGATAATATTATCCCAGAAATCTACAAGCACTTGTAAATGCTCTTCTAAATGGTCTGGATCTTTAAAATCTTCAAAAAAATGAATCATTAATTCATCACTTAATAACTTTTTATAAAAAAGACTTACAAGAGCATAAATATCGTCTCTTCCTTCTATATCTTTTTTCATAATTAGTTATTATAAAAATGATTTATCAAAAGCAATTGGAAGTAAATCTAATATTGAATTTGTTTTAATAACCTTTCCTATTTCACCCATAAAATAAGATTCAATTGCATCTTTTTGTTTAATTTCATATTCAAAAAGTGTTTGTCTACAAGCTCCACAAGGAGCAACTGGCTCACTTGTAATTTGAGATGAAGAACTACCTGAAATGGCTAAGGAAATTATTTTTTCGTTTGGGAAATTAGAAGCTGCTTTCCAAATTGCAACTCTTTCAGCGCACATCCCAGATGGATATGCTGCATTTTCTTGATTATTCCCGGTTACTATGCTCCCATTTTCTAACAATAAAGCAGCTCCAACTTTAAATTTTGAATAAGGCGCATATGCAGTAGCTTTTGCTTCAATTGCTTTTTCCATTAATAATTTAACCTGTTTCGGCAATTCATTAATTGATTCAAAAATTGTAATTTCTGTTTTTATTGCTATTTTTTTCATTAAATGGCTTTAATATATTTCAAATATTTCACCAAAATCAAATGCTAAAGCAAATCGTAAGGTGTTTTCTAAAGGGTTATTCAAATCAGAAGTATTGAATAAATAAGACATATCAATTTTTGCACTTTTAAATTTAAATCCAGCTCCAACTGTTAAAAATTGTCTTGCTCCTTTCATATCACTTTCATGAAAATAACCAGCTCTTAATCCAAAAGAATCATCGTACATATACTCAGCACCTAAAGAGTAAGTGATTTCTTGCATTTCTTCTTCAAATCCACCCGGAGCATCAGCAAAAGAAACAAACATTCCGCTAAAAAAACCAATATCTTCTTGCACATATGGAGCTTCTCCATCGTCATATACAGAAACACTAGGTGTTGGAACTAACAATTTATTTAATTCAGCGTTTATAGTAATTTTATTATAACTATCTAAAACAAAATCAAATCCACCACCAATTTTTAGATTGGTAGGCATAAAATTTTCTTCACTGTCATTAGAATAAGAAACCTTAGGTCCAATATTAGAAATATTAAAACCTGCTCTCCAAACTCCATTAAAACCGCCATAATTTTTCTCGTCAGATTGATAAAACCCAGAAATATCAACTGTGAATGTATTCACAGGATTAATTGTTGAGTTTGCTGATTCTATTCCCAAATCTGAACGTACATATCTTAAACCTACTCCCATCGAATATGTTTCACTTAATTTTATAGAATAGGATCCGTCTAATGAAAATTCGTTTAATTTTTCAGTCCCTGCAGGTTGTCCAATATCATCAGTTAAATCTATTTGACCTAAATTAAAATATTTTAAGCTTGCCCCCCAAGAACTTCTTTCATTAATTCTATTTGCAAAAGTAATTCCTCCTAAAAAGACATCATTCGTTAATTCCTTTAACCAAGGTGTATAATAAACCCCTACTGAAAATTCAGAAGGAGCAAAAGCTAATTTTGAAGGATTCCAATGTTGAGAAAAAGCATCTGCTGAAGTTGCTGCACCTAAATCTCCTAATCCACCGGCTCTAGCATCTGGAGCTATCAGTAAAAATGGAGCTGCTGTAGTTATTGGGTTAGGCTGATCTTGCGCATGAATTGTTGTAAACGCAACTAAAACTGTTAGGGTTAAAAGAATAATTTTCTTCATTTATTTCAATTTATTTTACTCAACAAATATCTTATTATTATTGAAGTATTACTAATTTTTCTGTTTTTTCTGTAAATGAACTACAATTTACGACTATTTAATCCTTATTAAACGCTTTTAAACATTTTAATAACATCTAAAAAAGTTGTTTTTTCAACCAAAACACCCTTAAAATAGTCTCAAAAATATAGCAAATTGTTACAAACGTAATAATAATAATCATTAATTATAAAAAATAAACGTTGATACATCCTGTTTATTGTTACAAATTTGTACAATAAATAACAGTTTATTTAATTACACTTTCGCAAATATTCACAACTTTTTAGTGGCAACTGAACAATTATCTCAATTATCACAGGTAATTTAATAAAGATTTACTCAAAAAAAACTTTAAAAATCAACCTCATTTTCCAGTAAAAATTAATTTTTAAACTTTACAAGAAACATAAAAATTTAAATAAATCTTCTTTTCTAATTAACACCTAAAAACAACAGCAAACAAGCATTGCAAAATTCAATTTAAAAAACAACAAAGTAACACCCAAAACCAAAACAACATCAAACAACTAAATATCAATAACTTATAACAATAAAGTCGATTATAAAATTATAAAACTCAATACATTTTATATTCAAAAAAATAGATAGATTGTTTTAAAATTACACTAAACACACTGAATAAAGTATGATATTTTAATATAAGTGCTAAACTCATATAATAAAGGTTAAATACATACGTTAAAGCAAAACAGATATAATTTATTTTATTAAATTTATTTCTTGCGAAAAAATTTATTTAATGTAAATTGCAGAACATGAAAAACCCTATTAAGTTAAAAATGAATATGAGAAATTTATCTAATGTTACTAAACTTTTTTTATTAGCATTTATATCGCTTGTAGTTGTTAGTTGCCACAATAGAAATCCGCGTAACAACAAATCACTTACAGGTTGGAGTTCAAAAGACAAAGAAAAAGCTGGGTTCACTGCTGATTCGGAATATAAAGGACAAGAAGCTCCTCCGGGAATGGTTTTAATTGAAGGAGGAACTTTTACAATGGGACAAGTTCAAGACGATGTTATGTTTGATTGGAATACAACTCCTGTAAAACAACAAGTACGTTCATTTTATTTAGATGAAGCAGAAGTAACAAACTCTGAGTATTTGTTTTATTTAGAATGGATGGAAAAAGTATTTCCACCAAACGATCCAAATTATAAAAACATATACCAATCTACAGTACCAGATACTTTGGTTTGGAGAGATGTATTAGGTTTTAACGAATTACTTACGGAAAATTATTTAAGACACCCATCGTATGCAGACTATCCTGTGGTTGGTGTAAGCTGGTTACAAGCCACACAATATTGTAAATGGAGAAGTGATCGTGTAAACGAGAAAATTTTAATGGATAAAGGTGTATTAAATTCTATCTATGAAATGGATTCTCTTGTTATTAGAGGTAGAAATAATTATAATACAGACACATATTTAACAAACCCAGAATTATTGTTTGAAGGAGATTCAACTATTTACAACTATGATAAAGATGGTAAAGTAAAACAAGTTAAAGTTTCTGATGGTATTTTATCACCTAAATTTAGACTTCCTACTGAAGTTGAGTGGGAATTTGCTGCAAAGGCAACTGTTGAAAACAGAGAATACAATGATATTAGAGGAAGAAAAAAATATGCTTGGGATGGTAAATACACACGTAATAAAGATAGTAAATACCAAGGAGACCAGTTAGCTAACTTTAAACAAAGTAAAGGTGATTATAGCGGTGTTCCAGGATGGAGTAATGATGGAGCCGACATAACAATTCAAGTAAAATCATACAATCCAAACGCATTTGGACTCTATGATATGTCTGGAAATGTTGCAGAATGGGTTGCAGATGTTTACAGACCAATTATTGATAATGACGCCAACGATTTTAATTATTTTAGAGGAAACATATTCACTAAAAAATATATTGACGCTGAAGGTAAAGTTGTAATAGTTGATGATACTTCAATTGAATTTGATACTTTAGATAACGGACAATTAATGCCAAAGGCAATGCCTGGAAGTGTAAAATATGTTCCAATTACAAAAAGAGATGCTTATATGCGTAATAATTACGAAAAAGCATTTAATGTTGACGCCAGAGATGGAGACTTGGCTTCTACAAAATCTTATGAAAAAGAAGAAGATGAACTAGACACCAAACCAAGAATGTATAATTCTCCTGTTAAACCAAGAGAAATTGGAGAAAGCGGTTTAATTAAACAACAATACGACAAAGAAGTTAGAAGTACTTTAATTAGTAATGAAACTCGTGTTTATAAAGGAGGATCTTGGAAAGACAGAGCGTATTGGCTTGACCCTGCTCATCGTCGTTATTTACCGCAATATATGTCTACCAATTTCATTGGGTTCCGTTGCGCTACAGATAGAGTTGGTTCCATGAATTATAAACGTAGAAAACCTACTACCACTAAAATTAGATATTAAAATTCTTAATAAATATTTAAAACCTCACTGAATTTCAGTGAGGTTTTTTTTATCTTTATTTTATGAAAATTGAAAACTTATACCAATTATTTACCAATAATTTTTTGGTAGATACTGACACAAGAAAAATTAGGAAAGGAAGTCTATTTTTTGCTTTAAAAGGAGATAATTTTAATGGTAATAAATTTGCTAAAGAAGCCCTAAAAAGCGGAGCCGATTATGCTATTATAGATGAAAAAGAATTCTATATTTCTGATAAAACCATATTGGTTGACAATGTATTAAGTACGCTTCAAGAATTAGCCAATTTTCATAGAAAACAACTAAATATTCCAATTATTGCGCTTACAGGCAGTAATGGAAAAACAACTACCAAAGAGTTAATAAACGCTGTACTTTCAACAACATATAAAACTACAGCAACTATTGGAAACCTAAATAATCACATTGGTGTACCGCTAACATTGTTAAAAATGAATAGTGAAACCGAAATTGGAATTGTTGAAATGGGTGCCAATCATTTGAAAGAAATTGAATTGCTTTGTGCAATAGCAGCACCTAATTTTGGATACATTACCAACTTTGGAAAAGCACATTTAGAAGGCTTTGGAAGTATGGAAGGAGTTGTAAAAGGAAAATCTGAGCTTTATGATTTTTTAAGAAAAACAAATGGTAAAGCTTTTATTAATGAAGACGATGAAAAACAATTAATTCAAGCAGAAGGAATTGAACAAATTATGTTTAACAATAATTCTATTAAATTTAGCAGTGCAAATCCTTTAGTTACAGTTACATACAAAAACACACAAATTAAGAGTCAATTAATAGGCAAATACAATTACAAAAATATTTCTGCAGCCATTGCAATTGGAGCTTTTTTTAATGTTTCAACTGATGCTATAAAAAATGCAATTGAAAATTATATTCCTTCAAATAACCGATCACAAATTATTTTAAAAAACACAAATAAAATTGTTTTAGACGCTTACAATGCAAATCCTAGCAGTATGCAAGCCGCTTTAGAAAACTTTAATCAGTTAAAAGAAAATCCAAAAATTGTAATTTTAGGAGATATGTTCGAATTGGGTGAAAGCAGTGAAATTGAACATCAAAAAATTGCTGAATTAGCAACGAACTCAGATTTTGAGAAAGTGTATTTAATAGGAAAAGCATTTTCTACCACCAGTGTAAAAAATGCTTTTAGTTTTGAGAATTTTGAATCGTTTCAAAATTCTAATATTTTTAGATCAATAAAAAATAGTACGGTTCTAATTAAAGGTTCACGCGGAATGGCTTTAGAAAGAATTTTAGACCTCTTCTAATTTTAATTTTTCTCTGTGGTAATCAATCAAACCATCAATTGGTCTTCTTACAACTTTACCAAGTACAATTTTATAATAATTAGCTACATCTTCAATTATATCTTTACCAAAAAAGGCAATAGATCCAACAAAGTGAACTGGTACTTCTTCGCATTCTTTATACGTTAAAATTCTATTTTCAAAAAATTCAACAATTCCTTTTCTCAGTACTTTATTGTAATAAGCTGTACGCTCATTTCTTAATAAAAACTCTGCAAAGGTTGCTAAGTAAGTATTAGGATTGTCTTCTTTGTAAATATTTCTTTTAATAGTGTCTGCATCAACATTAAATTGCTCTTCAAAAAGCGCAGCCACTTTTTTAGGCATTTTATTGTAATAGTAATCTCTTAATAACTTTTTACCAAAATAATTACCACTTGCTTCATCCATTAAAATATAACCTAATGATGGAATTCTAACATCAACTTTTTCGCCGTCAAAATAACAACTATTTGAACCTGTACCTAAAATACAAACAATTCCTGGTTTAGATGTTACTGCGTAAGCTGCGGCATAAGTATCTTCTTTTACCTCAACTTTAGCATTTATGAAGAATGATTCAAATAGCGACTTTAAAAGAGCTGTAGGTTTTTCAGTACCGCAACCGGCACCATAAAAATACACTTCAGTTATCTTTTCTTTGTAAGTATTAAACTCAGCATTCTCACTAATTCGATTTTTCATCAAATCAGTTGAAAAAACAGCTGGGTTTAAACCTCCTGTTCTTGTTTTAAGCACAACTTCACCTGACGTATCAAGTAAAATCCAGTCTGCTTTGGTAGAACCGCCATCAGCTATTAAAATCATCTTTAGGTGTTTTTTTAAAAATAAAAATCTAACCTTAAATCAGTTAAAAAAACATAAATTCAAGGTTAGATTTATAATAATATATAATTATTTTACTTCAGCAATAAGTGTAGCTAAATCAACTAATTTAGAAGAATAACCATACTCATTATCATACCAAGATACGATTTTTACGAAGTTGTCATTTAATCCAATTGAAGCATTTGCATCAAAAGTACTTGTTTTTGGCTCAGATACGAAATCTTGAGAAACTACACCTTCTTCAGTATAACCTAAAACACCAGCTAATTCATTTTCAGAAGCATCTTTAATTGCAGCTTTTACTTCTTCAAAAGAAGCACCTTTTTCTAAACGACAAGTTAAATCAACAACAGATACATCAACAGTTGGTACTCTAAATGCCATGCCTGTTAATTTTCCGTTTAATTCTGGAATTACTTTTCCTACTGCTTTTGCAGCTCCTGTAGATGCAGGTACAATGTTATTTAAAGAAGCACGACCTAAACGGAAATCTTTTTTAGATGGACCATCAACTGTAAATTGAGTTGCAGTTGCAGCGTGAACAGTTGTCATTAATCCTTCAACAATACCAAACTTGTCATTTAACACTTTAGCGATTGGTGCTAAACAGTTAGTAGTGCAAGATGCATTAGATACAATTGTATCAGCAGCAGTAACTTTATCACTATTTACACCCATTACAAACATTGGTGCATCAGCAGATGGTGCAGAAATTGCAACTTTTTTAGCTCCAGCAGTAATATGTTTTCCAGCTCCTTCTAAGTTTGTAAAGATACCTGTACAGTCTAATACAACCTCAGCTCCTACAGCATCCCATTTTAAATCTTCTGGATTACGCTCTGCAGTAATTCTAATTGATTTTCCGTTAACAACTAAGTTACCATCTTTTACATCAATAGTTCCGTCAAATTGACCGTGAACTGAATCATACTTCAATAAGTAAGCTAAGTGCTCTACAGCTAATAAATCATTAATTCCTACGATTTCAATATTTGGTCTTGCTACAGCTACTCTAAAAGCTATTCTACCAATTCTACCAAATCCGTTAATTCCAATTTTAATTGTTCCCATTTTTTTAATCTTAATTTTTATTATTCAATTTTATACTGAAGTTATTTCAGCCACTCTTAGTAATTCTTTATCTATTTCGTTGTTTAATTTAATGGCTTTGTTTAATCCTGTTAAAACAATTTCATTGTTTATTACACCAACCATTACACCAGAAACTCTGTCTAACAAGCACTCTACTGCTGCAACACCTAATCTACTGGCTAATACTCTATCAAAACAACTTGGTGTTCCCCCTCTTTGCATATGTCCTAATACAGAAACTCTAATGTCATAGGCAGGATATTTTTCTTTGATATAATCTCCAAGCTCAAAAACGCTTTTTCCTATTTTTTTACCTTCTGTAACAACTACAATACTAGATGTTTTTCCTTTATCTCTACCATTTTTCAATGATTCTTCTAATTTATCTAAACCTATATCCTTTTCAGGAATTAAGACTTCTTCAGCTCCAGAACCTATACCGGCATTTAAGGCTATAAAACCAGCATCGCGCCCCATTACTTCAATAAAAAACAATCTATTATGTGAACCTGCTGTATCACGAATTTTATCAATTACTTCTACAACAGTATTTAAAGCGGTATCATATCCTATGGTATAATCTGTTCCATAAATATCATTGTCAATTGTTCCAGGAATACCAACTACAGGAAAATTAAATTCTTGTATAAATTTTAATCCTCCAGTAAATGTTCCATCACCACCAACAACAACTAAAGCATTTACACCCGCATCAACTAGGTTTTTATGTGCTTTGGCTCTTCCTTCAACAGTTTTAAATTCCATTGATCGGGCAGATTTTAAAATAGTACCACCTTTATTAATGATGTTACTTACGTGACGTCCAGATAACGCTTCAAAATCACCTTCAATCAATCCTTCATAACCACGGTATACACCAACACATTCAATTCTATAATATGTACAAGCTCTAACTACAGATCGTACAGCCGCATTCATTCCTGGAGCATCTCCTCCAGATGTTAATAATGCTATCTTTTTAATTGGTTCATTCATTCTTTAAAAATATTGTCCAAAATTACTTTTTAATCCATTTTCCTCCTACAATTCTAGCCTTTATTCACTAAAACGATTTCGGTATAATTTTCTTTTTAAAAAGCGTTTTTTCAGTCATTTAAACAACTTTCATTTGAAAAACCGAAAACAAAATTACGCAAATTAACTGGTACTTAAAAATTCTATAGTTACACACCAAAAAACCGCATAATTTATCTCTATTTAAAACGCAAAAACTCCCTAAAAACAGGGAGTTTTTGTTTGTTTTTTTAACTAAAATTTATTGCTGTAACTTAAAAATAAATGATGATAAAGTATCTAATTCCATATGAATTGTTCCAATTCCATTTTTTACAACTAGCGGTAATGAGACTTTGTCATACAGTTGGTCTTTAACTGTATAAGTTCCATCAATAAGTTCCCATTTTTTAATAATTTCTGAAGGAATTTGTAGATCTAAATCATAATTCACTAAATCATCAAAATTAGAAATAATTAATAGCTTTTCATTTTTAGACCAACGTACGAACGAAAATATTTTTCGTGTATAATTATCTACATGAGTTCTGTTATAATGATGTATTTCAGCATACTCACCCATTAATGCTTCACTATTTATTGTGAAGTTTAACAAACGTTTGTAAAATTCTCTTAACTCTTTTTCACTTTCGGTTGATTGTCCACCATCAAACTTTTTACCATTCATCCAACGTTGATGAGTTGGAACGCCAACATAATCGAATATTGAAGTTCTTGTTGGTGATCCAAATCCGGCATTTTCAGCTCCAGGCTCCCCAACTTCTTGTCCAAAATAAATCATTGTTGGTGAAGTACTAATTGTTGCTGAAACTACCATTGCTGGTTTTCCTTTTTCTGCTGAACCTGCAAAATCTGGACTTGCAATACGTTGTTCGTCATGGTTTTCCAAAAAATGCAACATATTATGTTCAATATCTGCTTTATAATCTTGAATTCCTGTAATATGATCTGTCCATCCGTGACCTTGCATAATGTGTTTAATTGTATCATACAAAGCAACTTTATCATACAAATAATCCATTTTACCTTTTCTAATATAATCTCTATATAAATCTGGATTATACACTTCAGCCATTAAAAACGAGTTTGGATTTACCATTTTAATAGCAGCATTCATATAACTCCAAAATTCAACCGGAACCATTTCGGCCATATCATATCTAAAACCATCAACTCCTTTTGCTGTCCAATACAAAGCAATATCTCTAAATTTTATCCAAGAACTAGGTACCGTTTTGTCTTTCCAAAATTCAAAATGAGCTTTATAATCTTCTTTGTCAAATCCTTCTGGTAAAGTTGCAAAATCTTTTCTTCCGTCAGGGCTCACGCCATAATTAATTTTAACTGTTTCGTACCAATCATTTACGTGCGGTTGTGATAAACGTGATCCATTACCTGTCCATTTTGCAGGGTTTTCATCAAATTTACTATCTGACAAAGCACTTTTTTCTCCACCTAAAGGCAAATATCCATGTTCCCAATTTGGTACTTGAAAAACTTCACCTGGATTGTAATAAAAATTATTATTCACATGGTATTGCACCGTTTTATCATCAGTAGCTCCAAAATCTTCAACACCTTCAGGGTTTGTTATTCCTTCATAATTTCTAGCAACGTGATTTGGAACAATATCAATAATCACCTTCATTCCAGCTTTATGAGTTCTTTCAATTAAAGCTTCAAACTCTTCTAACCTTTTAGCTGGATCAATTGCTAAATCAGGGTTTACATTGTAATAATCTTTTACGGCATAAGGAGAACCCGCTCTTCCTTTTACAATATCAGGATCATCATTTGAAATTCCGTACGCTGTATAATCTCTAATTACATCATGATGTGGTACGCCTGTATACCAAATATAAGTAACTCCTAAATCTTTTATTTCTTGAAGCGCTTTCTCCGTAAAATCGTTGAACTTTCCTACGCCATTTTCTTCAATTGTTCCCCAAGGTTTATTGGTTGTATTTGTATTTCCAAACAACCTTGTAAAAACCTGATAAACTACTTCTTTATGTTTTTTTTGATCTTTCATAGTCTCTTTCGTTACTTTTTCATCTTGATTACAAGCAGCAAAAATAAGGAATAGCACTCCAATACTTAAAATAATTTTTGTTTTCATATTGTTATTAATTTAGATGAAGTTATTATCTAATTTTTAGTGTGGATTTTTTGCCTACACAGAAATTACTAAACACACTTATTTTTTAATTAAACTTACAGCAAAACCACCTCCTTCGGCTAATTGAAATACTACTTTTGAAGTATTTGTAATTTCTAACTTTCTAATGTTTAAACTTGTTGGGTTTTTATCCCAATGTGCATTTTCTCCATCTTCATAAATAACTGCGTTATACACAACATCCTTATCTAAAAAGCTAAAGTCAATTTCTAATGTTCTAGCATTTTCATCAGTAATTCCACCAACAAACCAATTTTCTGAAGTTCTTTCTTTTCTTGCAATAGTTACAAAATCACCAATTTCACCATTTAAAACCTTGGTTTGTTGCCAATTTACACCTACATCTTTTATAAATTGTAAAGCTGGATTTCCTTCATAATTCTCAATTAAATCTGCAGCCATTTGCACCGGACTATAAATAACCACATACAATGCCAATTGTTGAGCAATTGTAGTATTTACCTGGTTTTCTTTTTTCCATTGATTAAATTTAATATCAAATATACCAGGCGTATAATCAATTGGGCCAGCTAACATTCTTGTAAAAGCTACAATTGGCAAATGCTCTGGCGGGTTACCTCCATCGCTTGCCCAAGCGTTAAACTCTTGACCACGCAAACCTTCTCTTGAAATGGTATTTGGATATGTTCTACGCAGTCCTGTTGCTTTAATAGGTTCGTGCGCATTAATAGCAACTTCATACTCTGCAGCTTTAATTACCGTGTTGTTATATTGATTTACCATATATTGACCGTGATGATATTCTCCCTTTGGAAGTATTTTACCAACATAACCCGTTTTTACAGCATGAATACCTAAACTTTGCATAAGTGCAAAAGCAGTATCCTGCTGTTTTTCGTAAGTTTCAGTTGCGGCTGAAGTTTCATGATGCATTATAATTTCTACTCCTTTTTCTTTTCCATATCTTACCACCTCTTTTAAATTGTAGTCTGAATACGGCGTTACAAAATCAAAAACACCTTCTCTATCATCAAAACCAATCCAATGTTCCCAACCTGTATTCCAACCTTCAACCAACACCGCTCCAATATTATTTTTTGCTGAAAAATCTATAAATTCTTTCGCATTTTTAGTAGTTGCACCGTGCATACCAGAAGCCATATCCCAAGAAGATTTCCCTAAATGCATTTCCCACCAAATACCTGTATATTTTGTAGGTTTAAACCAAGAAATATCACCTAATTTATTTGGTTCATTTAAATTTACAATTAGTTTAGACTCTATTAACCCTCCTGCTGTTTCTGCAATTTGAATAGTTCTCCAAGGTGTATGAAAAGGAGCTTTTTGCGCAACTTTATAATCTGTATTATCTGATCCAACCAAAACACTTGACATTGATAAATTTTCCGTATCTACTTTTAAAGTCATACCTGAATAATTTACCAAACTGGCTTCGTGAAAGCTTAAATGTAAACCTCCAGCAGTTCTCATTGTTACGGGTGTATTTACAGCGTTATTTGGAATTGAAGTTTGTGCTAAATTCTCATGATTTGCAAATTGCAATGCATTTATTTCTGAAAATTTTGTTGTGTTGTACAAATGCTCGTAAATATCCCAATCTCCCGGAATCCACCAAACTTTATGATCTCCGGTTAAATTAAATTGTGTTTGCTCTTCTGTTATAAAAACTTCCGCTAAATTTTCGTGTTCTGGAAATTCATACCTAAAACCTAAACCATCATTATAAACTTTAAACACAATGTTTAGTTTTCTTTTTAATGCCGATGTTTCTTGCAATTCAATTTTTAATTGATTGTATTTATTTTCTACTTCTTTTTGCTCTCCCCAAGGCATTTCCCAAGTTTCATCAACACTTAAAATCTCAGTATTTACAATCTCAAAACCTGAAATTAATGCAGCCTGATTTTTTAAATTAAAACCTAATGTAGACGCTTTAATAACGTTATTAGTTTTATAAAAAACTTTATATGTTGGCGCTCCTTTTTCTGAAAGTAAAAATTCAACTTCAATATTTTTATCTGGAGAAGAAATAGTTGATTTTTTTTCTTCGGAACAAGAAGAAAAGAAAACACTGATTAATACAATACTTAATTTAAGAAATTTCATATTTTTATCTTTTTTCAAGTAAAACAATTGGATAAGGCGAATTAAATACCACCATTCCATTTTTTACAAGCACTTCACTTTCTGAATAAGCATCAAAAACAACCTCATTATCCTTAAAAATTGAACCAACGTTTATTTCCTTTTTAATCTCTTTTAAATCTAGTGCAACAACAACAGCATCATTATAATTATCTTTTGAAAATGTTCTTTGAAAAACAAACGGCTTTTCAGTAATCATTTTATGAATTCCAGCTCCAACGCTTGGATGGTTTCTTCTAAATTTACCCAACTTTTGATAATGCGCTAGCAAAGTTTTGGTAGCAGCATTATTTGCAATATCATCCCAATTCATTCTAGATCGCAACGTTGCATCTCCTATAGTTTCCTCAATAATTAAAGGACGTGCAGATTCATCACCATAATACACTTGTGAAGCACCCGGGCATAACAATAATTTTGTTCCTGCTTCAAAGGTCTTATTTCTATCTTTGTCAAAAGGTTGTCCGTCATCGTGTGATGTTAAATAATTCAATACGCCGTAGCCTTGCAATTCATTATTTAATATAGATGAATATCTTGAAAACAACGCTTCATAAGTTTCTGTTTGCGCCACATTCCACTTAAATTCAAAATTTATTGAACTTTGAAAAGCATTATCAAAATAATCAACTTTTTTATCGCCAAAATCAAAAAATCTTCCTCCCGAAATACCATAATTATACACTTCTGCAACAGTATAAAAACTCGTATCATCTAACACCAATTCAGGATTGTTAGTTTTCCACTCTTCAAATGCAATTTCACATTCCGTTTTAAATTCTTGCCAAACCAATTCATCAGTATGTTTTACTGTATCTGCTCTGTAACCATCAACTCCAAACTCTCTAATATAATCTGTCAACCATTTTATAATATAAAACTTTGGAGCTCTTGGATAGCCGGTTCTTGCAAAGAATTCGTCCAATTCTTTTATTTCTTGTTCATAACGACCTTCAGCTTTCCACTTTTCAACTAAATGAAGTGGAAGCTCAACATCTTCAATACTTTCTGTCAACACATCTGGAAGGTTTTCAACCAAAGTACATTTTACCGTAGTATCGTAATTTTTGTAATTACATTGTGGTCCTGTACGCACCCAATTATTTGGCCAAACAGAATCTTGACTTGTAACTGGACCGGTGTGATTGATTACACCATCTAAAACAATTCTAATTCCGTTTTTATGAGCCACGGTAACTAAATTTTGTAGATCTTCTTTGGTTCCAAAATTTGGATCTAAAACAGTCCAATCTTTAGCCCAATAACCGTGATATCCATAACTCACACCAGTACCTTCATCTACAGCTCCATGAATTTGCTCAACAATTGGCGTAAACCAAATAGCATTAATTCCCAACTTGTTAAAATACCCTTCTTCAATTTTTTGGGTAATTCCGGCTATATCTCCACCTTCAAAACCTCTTAAAACACCGGTTTCTTTATTTCTATTAAAATTTATGTCATTTTCAAGATTTCCATTATTAAAACGATCTGTCAATAAAAAATAGATATTTGCTCCTTCCCAAACAAAAGGCGTTGCAGCTTTTACTTCAACCTTCTCTTTTTTGCTTGGTACACAACTACTAACAATTGCTAACAACAGAATAATTGCAAAATTTCTCATATGCTTATAGTTTTATTTTAATTGTTTTTTCTTTTAAATTATTTAATGAAACAGCAATTACAACTGTTTTTTCTGCTTCATTCCAAGTATAATTGTATCCTTTAATTTTCTTTGGTTTAGTTGAAATATTATGAAGTATCAATTGAATTTCTTTTGAAGAAAAATTATAATTTTCACCTAATTTTCGCTCAATTTCGATAGTTAAATCGTCCTTTTCAAATTTACTTTCAAATTCAATAATTTCATATTGTCCTTTTTCAAAAGCGTTAGGTGTTTCGCCATCATCATTATACAATTGGTATGCACTTTCTGAAACACTTTCATCAAAATAAAAGTGAACATCAAACTTATTTAAATTGTATTGAGTTGTATTTTGAATGGTTTTAACCATTGGAATAAAAGAACTTGCACGAACATATGTTGGAATACTTTCTTCAACCAAATTTACGGTAAGTATTTGTCCGCCTTCTACTTTTTCACCGGTATAAAAATTATACCAATTTGAATTTACAGGAAATGTTACTTCTTGTTGCTTTAATCCCGGTTTTACAACTGGACTTACCAATAAATTACGTCCCCATAAATAGGTTTTATCGTTATTTAATGCAGAAATATTTGTTGCTTCTTCAAAAAATAAAGGGCGCATTAACGGTGTTCCTTTTTGATTATTTTCAAAAACTAAGGAATAATTATATGGTAATAGTTGATAACGCAATTCAATAGCTTTTTTCGCCAACACTTTTGTTTTTGACTCTCTAAAAACAGGTTCAGAAGGCACATCTTCCTGTGCGTGCGGACGATAAATTGGTTGAAAAACTCCGTATTGCAACCAACGCGTGTACAATTCATCATCTAAATTAGCACCTGCAAATCCACCTAAATCTGAATGCATATATGCCAAACCTTGCATTCCCATTTGCAAAGAAATTTCAACTTGAGATTGCAATCCGCCCCAAGTTCTGTTCACATCTCCAGACCACGGGATCATTCCATAATGTTGTGAACCTGAATACCCTGCTCGCATTAAAATAAATGGTCGTTGATTTGGAAAATCATTTTGATAACCTTCAAACACTAATTTTGCCCAATTATGACCGTAAACATTATGTACCTCATCAGCTGTTCCGGTTGCATGTAATAAATCCGAAGGATGTACTTCAGGCTCTCCTAAATCTCCCCACCAACCTGCAACACCAAAATCTATATGCTTTTTGTAAACATTCCAAAACCAGTTCTTTCCACTTTCTTTAAAAATATCTATGATTCCCGTATTTCCAAAGTAAAAATCATATGTATAAGGTTTGCCTTCTTTTGTAAGTCCTAAAATATTTTTCTCTACAGCTTCCCCCCATTTACTTGAAGTTGTTAGCACAAAAGGTTCAGTAATTAGAATAGTTTTAACGCCTTTATCATTCAATTCTTTGATCATTTTTTTAGGATTTGGAAACGAATCTTTATCAAATTCAAAATTCCCCATAGTTCCTTTCATTTCCTTACCAAACCAATATAAATCTAAAATTATGGCATCAACAGGGATTTCTTCATCATTAAATTTCTGAATTGTATTGAGTGTTTCTTCCTGTGAATGATACCCAAAACGGCTTGAAAAATTCCCCAAAGCCCAACGAGGAATCATTGGTTGAAATCCTGTTAAACTCACATAGTTTTCAACTACCTCTTCCCAATCATCTCCAGCAATAATTTGATATGTTTTTCTACCAGAAATAGTTTCATAAGAAAGTGTATTTGTTTTGCTACTATCTAAATCTAAATACCCAATTGGTGCATTATCAAAATGAATGGCATACATTTTTGATGAATACACCAACGGAATGGTGAAATTCATTAATTCAGAATGTGTTTCGTAGCCATAATGTGCTTTGTTATACAATTCTAAACGATAACCTCTTCGGTTCATTCCTAAAGCTCTTGCTCCACCACCATATAAAATTTCTTCAGAAGTTAAATTAAAATCTAACACTTCATACTTATCATTTTTTGAAAAGCCATTTTTTTCTGAAGTTAATAATTTTCCTTCATAATAATAGGAAACTTGAAAAGGTAGGTGCTTAATTTTCACTGAAATATCTAACATCTTAATTTCGGTAAAATTAGATGTTTCTACAATTTGCATTTCAACTTCAGTAGGCTTTAAAACAACAGCATGAGAATTTGATGCAAATGTTTCTCCGTTAGGAATAAAAGATGTTTCAATAATTTCATTTCCATAAGGTTGAAATCTATATTGTCCATCATTTGTTTTTACTTCAACAAAAGTATTGTGCTTGGTAATGCTTTCAAATTTTCTAGTTGAGTTTTGGGCGTATAAAAACGTGGTTGAAAGAAAAAAAAGGTATATAAAAAGTTTTATAAATTTCATTTAGACTTGTTTTTACGTCAACCTGAACTTGTTTCAGGTTCTCATCATAAGATTCTGAAACAAGTTCAGAATGACGAGTTTATAAATTATTTTTTTAATAAAAACTCAATAGGAATTTGAAATCTTTCACTCCAAGAAATCTCTGAATGGTTGTGACCTTCAAATTTTAAGTTTTTAGAATTAACTTCAGTATATCCTTTCTTTTTTAAAATTTCATCAACACGATATTGATAAGGTAAATAATACTGATCTAAAGTCTCCGTTCCATAATCAAAGTATATTTTATGGTTTGTTGGCGAAGGCAAATTTTGCGCTAAATACGTAAAGAAAGAATCAGGAACCGGACTATTTTCTTGCGGCATAAAACCAATCCAATGTGTAGATAAACAAGCGGCGCTTCCAAAAACTTCAGGATACTCGCACAAGGCATACATAGAAATTAATCCGCCCATACTTGAACCAGCAATTACTGTATTTTCTAAATTAGTTTCAACCGAAAATTGAGCATCTATCACAGGTTTTACTTCTTCAACTATAAATTTTAAATAATTATTAGACTGCAACCCTTTAAATTCAGTTCCAAACTGTTTTGTAGCTGTACTTAAAATAGAATCCTTAAAGTTTTGAGGTAATAAATCAAAAGGTTTTTGTGGGTAATAATCGGTATGTCTAATATCAGCATGATTCCAAATAGCAACAACAATGGTATTTTTAATTTTATTTGAATCAATTAAGCTACCAACTATTTCATCAACTTTCCATTCTTGCTTGTTCCAGGTTGTGGTGCTATCAAAAAGCATTTGCCCATCGTGCATATACAAAACAGCATATTTTTGTTTTTCTGAATAGTTATTAGGTAACCAAATATCAACAGTTCTTGGTCGCACATATTTTGAAGGAAAACTATCAATTCTTTTAATTATACCTGAATCTAAATTTCCAGCATAATCAACAAAATTTATGTTTGAAAAAGGTTTTGCCTTTTTCCCTGTAAACTGTGTACAAGAAAAAGAAGCAAAACCAAGAAAAAGAACAATTACTAAGCGGTTAAAAATTTTCATTTTCTATAATTTTGTTGTTAATAATATAATTCCTTTAGCATCTATTTTTAGAGATTCTTTCCAAGTGAATTCTTTATCTGAAATTATATTTTTAACTTTTTTATTATCTAAACCTATTTCTTCAAAACGCTGTAAATCTAATTTTATAGGTTTTTCATTTTTACTTAAAATTACTACTACAACCTCATCTCCACTAATTCTAAACAATACATAAACACCATCTTTTGGAGCAAAATGAATTGTTTTTCCGTTATGAATTGCAGCACTAGTTTTACGATAATTCAAAACTTTTTTCAAGTAAGATTGCATTGATTTTTGATCTTTAGACAATCCTTTTCCTGTAAATGCATTTACCTTATCTCCTTTCCAACCACCAGGAAAATCGGTTCTAATTAAGCCGTGATCTCCAGGTTTGGCTGTATCATTCATTAAAATTTCAGTTCCGTAATAAATTTGTGTTATACGTGGCAAAGCCAACATATAACCTAATGCCATTTTAGTTTTTGTAAGATTTTCATTTAATTGCGTAAAAACACGACTCATATCATGATTGTCTGGAAAAATCATAATTCTTTTTGGGTTTGCGTATGAAAAATCATTCGCCAAACCTTCGTACATTTTCACAAATCCTTTGTCCCAAGCTTCATCTTCATTTAAAGCATCAACAATAGCTTTTTGCATTGGAAAATCCATAGTTGAAGTTAAATTAGATTCATATCCATCATTATTCGTAGCTCCTTTTTGCCAGTAGCCAACTAATAACGGATTTAAACTCCACTCCTCTCCTACAATACTAAAATTAGGATATTCATTCATAATAGCACCAGCCCATTTACGCATGAATTCCTTATCAGGATACGGATAAGTATCTTGACGAATCCCTCCTAAATCTAAGGTTTCAACCCACCAAATACTGTTTTGAATTAAATAAGTTGCCAAATGCGGATTCTTTTGATTTAAATCTGGCATTGTAGAAACAAACCATCCATTGTTCATTAATTTTGAGTCGGCTTTAGAAGCATAACTATCTTGATTAGCCGTTCTTCTATGGTTTGTAATCACCAATTCACCTGCTCCAAATTCTTTTTGAAAATTCACCCAATTTTTTGCAGGTAAATCTTTCATCCACCAATGCTCTAAACCAATATGATTGGCAACTTGGTCCATCACAAATTTGATCCCTTTTGCTTTTGCTTTTGAAGACAACTGAATGTATTCTTCTAGAGTTCCAAATCTTGGATCAGGTTGATAAAGATCTGTAATAGCATATCCATGATACGAACTTTCATACATATTATTTGTTAAAACAGGAGTTGACCAAATAGCCGTAAATCCCATTGCATCAATATAATCTAAATGTTTTGTAATACCAGCAATATCGCCACCGTGGCGTGCGTAATCATTTTTACGATTAATTCCTTGCTCGTTCATTTTTTTTACCACATCATTTGATTTATCTGCATTTGCAAATCGATCAGGTGTAATTAAATAAATAACATCAGAACTATTAAAGCCTTCTCGCTTTTCAGAATTTGTTTTCCTTGATTTTAATTCATATTCAAAAGTGGTTTTAACTTTTCCTTTTTTAGAGAAGTTTATTGTAAACATTCCAACCTCAGCTTTTGAAATATCAAGATTTAAAAACAAATAATTTTCATTTTCGGTACGAACTACTTTTAAAAGTACAATGGCTTCATTTTCAATTGACGGTTTATAGTCTGCAATTTGCTTTCCGTACACCATCAATTCTAATTGTGTATTTTTCATACCAGCCCACCAATTTGGTGGTTCAACACGTTCTATTTTTTGAGCATTTATTTGAAATCCTATAAAAAATAAAACAACCAAATAATTGAATTTATGCATATGACAAAATGTATTAAACAGTGACTAATTTATTAGGTGCAATTGAAATTTTCTTGTCGTTTACAAACAATTTAATTTCAGTAGCTGACTCATTAAAAAATTTACATTCTGATTGGCTTTTGTAAACTTTTAAAATATTTCCTCTAAAATTAATTGTAAAAGAATATGATTTCCATTCTGCAGGAATTTGAGGATTGAAATTTAAAATTCCATCTTCCCAAACACGCATTCCTCCAAAACCTTGTACAATTGACATCCACGTTCCGGCCATACTTGTAATATGACATCCTTCGTGAACTTCGTGGTTATAATCATCTAAATCTAATCGAGATGTTCTTACATATTGTTCATATGCTTTAGGCATTCTATCAATTGAAGCTGCTAAAATTGAGTGCACGCACGGAGATAACGATGATTCGTGAACTGTTAAAGGTTCATAAAAATCAAAATGACGTTCTAATTCTTCTTTGCTAAATTTGTTTTCAAAGAAAAACATGCCTTGTAACACATCTGCTTGTTTTATATAGCAAGAACGTAAAATACGATCCCAAGACCATTTTTGATTGATTGGTCTTTCTGAAGTAGGCAACTCATCAACAGGAATTAATTCTTTATCTAAAAATCCGTCTTGTTGTAAATACAGTTGTTTTTCTTCATTAAAAGGAAAATACATATCATCAGACACTTTCATCCATTGGTACGTTTCATCAATAGATAAATTTGTTTTTGCTAAAATTCTGTCAAAATCATCAGCATAATTATGCTTCACTTTATTTAAACAATCAACAGCATACTCAATACACCATTTTGCTAAATAATTGGTGTAAAAGTTATTATTAATATTGTTTTCATACTCATTTGGCCCAGTAACTCCTAAAATTACATATTGATTTTTTGCTGCTGAATAATTTGCTCTTTGATGCCAAAAACGTGCTACTGCTATAATTACTTCTAATCCGTATTTTACAACATATTCAAAATCTTGTGTATAGTTTACATAGTTATAAATTCCATAAACCATAGCGCCATTTCTATGAATTTCTTCAAAAGTAATTTCCCATTCATTATGGCATTCTTCACCATTCATAGTTACCATTGGATACAATGCTGCTCCATTTTTGAAACCTAATTTTTCAGCATTTTCAATGGCTTTCCCTAATTGGTTGTAACGGTATAACAATAAGTTTTTTGCTACACTGGCATCTTTGGTTGCCATATAAAAAGGAATGCAATATGCTTCAGTATCCCAATAGGTGCTTCCACCGTATTTTTCACCTGTAAATCCTTTTGGACCAATATTTAAACGAGCATCAGTTCCCATATAGGTTTGATTCAATTGAAAAATATTGAAACGAATTCCTTGTTGAGCTTTTATATCTCCTTCAATAACAATATCAGCCGTTTTCCAAATAGTAGCCCAGGCTTCAATTTGAGTATTAAGTAAAGCTTTAAAACCTATTTCTTTGGCTTTTGAAACATTATTTAAAGCTACACTTATAAGCTCTTCATTTTTATAATTTAATGAACTTACATAACTTCCGTACTTGTAAATAGTTATAGTATCGCCTTCAGCAATGGTTAAGTTATATGTATACGTTAAGGTTTTTTCTGCAATTGTTGTTTCTTGAGAAGTTTCAATAGCCTTGCCATTTACAGCGAATGAAACATCCATTGCAGTACCTACGTGAAATTCTGTTTTTAAGGTTTTTGATAAAATACACCCTGCGTTTTCACCATCAACAATTTTTAAGGTTTCCCAGAAAAACTCATCGTAATTAGCATCTTCATTTTCAATACCAGCATCTAAATATGGAGCAAACGTAATTTCTCCTGAAAAATTTAGTGCTTTTACAGCGTATTCAATAGCACCAACTTCGTTATATGTTACACTTATAAAACGTTTTGTAAACACTTCAATTTCTTCACCTGTTGGCAACACGGCGTGAAAAGAACGACTTAACCAGCCTTCTTTCATGTTTAATTCACGTTTAAAATTTGAAATTTCGCAAGTGTTTAAATCAACGTTTGTTTCATTTATTTTAATTTGAATTCCAATCCAATTTGGTGCATTTAATACTTTTGCAAAATACTCTGGATAGCCGTTTTTCCACCATCCAACACGTGTTTTATCAGGATAATAAATTCCACCAATATAACTACCTTGAAAAGTTTTTCCAGAATAATCTTCTTCAAAATTTGCTCGTTGCCCCATTGATCCATTTCCAATACTAAACAGACTTTCAGATGCTTCCACATTTTCCGCATCAAATCCATCCTCAATAATAGACCACTCGTTTGGTATAATATAATTCTTATTCATTGTCTTATTTCATTATATTTTCTAAAAAATCTCTTGTAAATCCGTTCGTATCAGCCAATACATAATTTGCTTCACTAAGCAATTTAGCATCACCAATACCAATACTTAACATATTTGCAGCGTTTGCAGCTTCAATACCTGCAATTGCATCTTCAACTACAATACAATTTTTAGGCTGCATATTTAATTTTTCCGCTCCTATTAAAAATACTTCAGGATCTGGTTTGGCTTTGGAAACATCATTTCCATCAACAATAGCAGCGAATCTATTAAAAAGTCCTACTTTTTCTAAAATTAGTGGTGCATTTTTACTGGCTGAACCTAATGCATATTTAATATTATTAGCATCTAAATAATCTAACAAATCATTAATTCCTGGTAGAATTTCTTCAGAAGTCATTTTATGCACGTACCCTAAATATTCTGTATTTTTTTGAACTAAAAATGTTTGTTTTTGTGCAGCTGTTAATTCTACTTTACCAATTTCTAATAAAATCTCTAATGAACGAACTCTGCTAACTCCTTTTAATAATTCATTATGCTCTTCAGTAAATTCAAAACCTAATGAATTGGCTAAATTTCTCCACGCTAAAAAGTGATATTTTGCAGTGTCAACTATTACACCGTCTAAATCAAATATAAATGCTATTTCTTTTTTCATTTTAATTTCCTTTTGGTTGATACGAAATTGCATTTTTATCTGTAATTAATAAATTACATAAACCTGCAATAATTAAACTAATTCCGGCAACTGTCATTGCATTAATGGCTTCATCACCTAATAAGCCCGAAATATAATTGATACCTCCAACAGATGCAATAATTTGTGGTATAACAATAAACATATTAAAAATACCCATAATTACGCCCATTTTTTTAGGGTCTACTGCACTTGACAACATTGCATACGGCATAGATAATATGCTTCCCCAAGCAAAACCAATAAGTACAAAACAATATTTTAAATTTTCTGGACTGGTGTAATACATCAATAAAAAACCTAAACCGCCTAAAAATAGCGATCCCATATGTACAAACTTTCTATTAATGTTTCTTTTTGAAGTATAAAATGTAAGCAACAACGCAAAAACCATTGAAGACAAACCATATACTCCCATTGCAGAACCTACAGAATTTGACGATTCTTGAAATGCAGTATTTACAACATCAAAAGCCAAAGCCTGGTCGGTATTTGTTAAATCGTACGAAGACTCAATAGGTGCAGGCGTTTTAAACACATGCTCTGTTAACGCCGGGTTTGCCAAACTCCACATAGTAAAAAAAGCAAACCAACTAAAAAATTGAATAACTCCTAACTTTTTCATTGTTGAAGGCATACTTCCAATATTATCAATAATATCCTTTACAAAACTGTTCTTTTTTTGTTTTTCTTTTTCAAATTCCTCCATATTTTCTGGCGGATATTCTTTTGTTGTAAACACAGTAAATAAAACACTTCCTAAAAAAACAAAAGCACCAATACCAAAAGCAACTTTTACAGACATTGGAATTACTCCTGATTCTGCTGAATTACTAACTCCTAGTTGAGATACCATCCAAGGTAAATTACTAGCAACCCAAGTACCAATACCAATAATTAAAGTTTGAACTACAAATCCATACGACCTTTGAGATTCAGGAAGATTATCTGCTACTAAAGCTCTAAAAGGCTCCATTGAAATATTAATAGAAGCATCTAATATCCATAATAAACCAGCTGCCACCCATAAAACAGGTGAGTGAGGTACAATTAAAAGTGCAATTGAACTTAGTATAGCTCCAACTAAAAAATAAGGCCTACGTCTTCCCCATTTTGGGCTCCACGTTTTATCACTCATATAACCAATAATTGGTTGTACCAATAATCCTGTTAAAGGAGCTGCAATCCACAACATAGGTATTGCATCTTTTTCTGCGCCTAAAGTTTGAAATATTCTAGACATAAAACCACCTTGTAAGGCAAATCCAAATTGAATTCCTAAAAATCCAAAACTCATGTTCCAGATATCCCAGAAACCTAGTTTCCGTTTTTCCATTTAAAATATAATTAAAGATTATAACAATTTAAAACCTACTTAGGTTTTAAATTAGTTTGTACGTGAAGTGTGTGAAAATAGTGTGTGTAAAATAAATTTTACTCAACAAATATATAAATTAATTTCAAAAATTTTCTTTTTTGAAATTCGTTTTATCCTATTATTTTAAAAATTGTAGTACTATAACCTTTGAGTATGTATGATTTTTTTTTAATTTTTTTTCAACCCAAAGGCTATTTTCTACCAAAATAAAAGATTATGCATCTAATAAAGTAGATTTTCTAATTTTTAAATTAGTTGAAATTACTTCCTTTTGATACTCTGAGGGTCCTGCACATTCAATTCTGTTAATCACCAACTCGGCAGCTTGCTGGCCCATTAAATAACCATGCTGAACAATACAACTTAAAGGTGGTGAAGTAAACTCAGAAATTAAACCACTTGTAAACCCAATAATAGCAATATCTGTAGGTATTACTAAACCACGTTCTTTTGCGCATATTAAGGCATTGGCTGCATATATTTCATTTACTGCTAAAACTGCATCAGGCGGATTTGGAACATCTATCACCTTTTTAATTTGATTGTATAAGTTTTCATTATCATCTATCTTATAAATCAAATCATCATCAATAGCTATTCCCTTACTTTTTAAAGCATACAAATATCCTTCTTTTCTTAAAGAACCTACAGTAATAAAGTCTTGAGTGGTAAGCAATGCTATGCGTTTTGAACCTATTTCAATTAAATGATTTGTAGCTTTATATGCACCTCCAACATCATCAATTATTACCTTATCACAATTTAACTCTTCATTTATTCTATCAAATAAAACCAATGGAAAATCATCTTTAATCAATGCTTGAAAATGTTTATAATCTTGATTTTCTTGGGTTTCTCTTGCTATTGAAACAATTAAACCATCAACACTACCATTGGTTAATAAATTAAAATTTGACACTTCTTTTTGATACGATTCATTTGACAAACAAACCATAACATTATAGCCTTTCTCTAGAGCATATTGCTCTATTCCATCTATTACAGTTGAAAAAAAATGATGAACAATCTCGGGAATTATAACGCCAATTACTTTTGTTTTTTGACTACGAAGCTGCAAAGCCAAACTATTAGGTTTGTAATTATAAAAATCAGCAAAAGCCTTGATTCTCTCTCTAGTATCTTCACTTATTTCATGACTATCCTTTAAAGCTTTTGAAACAGTAGAAATGGATACCCCAAATTCTTTTGCAATTTTTTTTAACGTAATTCTTTGCTTCATATAAATAATAAATTCAACGGTTTTATACAAATATAGAATTTATCAAGTTAATAAATGACAATTAAGATTGAAAACAAGCTTCATTTCAATACATATTTACCAGTAAAATGTATTTAATTGATAACTTTCACCAAAAAAAGACACTCTACTCTAACGTTGGAGTGAAAAACTTATGAACACGAAAACGTTTGCGTAACATCTAATATAATGTTAATCTTATGTTAAGTTTGTAAATTCACACTGTGAAAAGTGAGAAAATAGTACAAATTTTTTAACAAACCTTAATTAATAATTAACTTAAAATAGATGAAAAATTTTAGAATTTTTTTGTTTAGTGTCATCTTTCTGGTACCTGCACTTATGTTTGCACAACAAACAATAACAGGAATAGTAACAGAATCTGCAGGAAACAATGGTTTACCTGGTGTTGGCATTATTATTAAAGGAAGTACCGTGGGTACTTCAACTGATTTTGATGGGAATTACACGTTAGACAATGTAAAAGTTGGTGACATTTTAGTATTCTCATATATGGGTTTTAATACTCAAGAAATAACCGTAGGCAGCTCAGCCACCATTAATGTAACCTTACAAGAAAACTCACAAACCTTAGACGAAGTAGTAATTATTGGATACGGTACAACAACCGTAAAAGATGCAACAGGATCTATTGCATCGATTAAATCACAAGATTTAAACAAAGGTGCAATTGTAACACCAGATCAAATGTTAACTGGTAAAGTTGCCGGTGTAACTGTAATTTCAGATGGTGGAGCTCCTGGAGCTGGATCAACTATCAGAATTAGAGGTGGATCTTCTTTAACAGCTTCTAACAGTCCGTTATTTGTTATTGACGGCGTACCTGTTGATAGTGATGGAATTGATGGTGTAAGCAACCCTTTAAGTACTATTAATCCAAATGATATTGATTCTTATACAATTTTAAAAGATGCTTCTGCAACCGCTATTTATGGTTCAAGAGCCTCAAATGGGGTAATAATTATTACTACTAAAAGAGGAACATCAAATGGGTTTAAAGCAACATATACTGCCAATGTTTCTGTAAGTCAAAATAGCAGAACTGTTGACGCTTTATCTACTGAACAATTTAGAGACTATGTAAATACTTATGGAACCGCATCTGATATTGCTTTATTAGGTGATGCTTCAACTGATTGGCAAGATGAAATTTTTCAATTAGGAGTTGGTACAGACCATAACTTAAGCTTACAAGGAGGTAATGAAAAATTTACTTTAAGAGGATCTATTGGATATACTAACCAAACAGGTACTATACTAACCTCTAAATTTGAACGAGCAACCTACTCTATTGGTGGAACAACAAAAGCATTTGATGATCATTTAAAAATTGATTTAAATGCAAACCTTGCTTTAATAAATAATCGATTTGCAGACACAGGTGCTATTAGCAGTGCTATTTCTATGGATCCTACTAAACCTGTTTACGACAGTAGTTCTCCTTACGGTGGTTATTGGCAATGGCTACAATCAAACGGAAATCCAATTGCAGTTGGTGCTCCTAAAAACCCTGTTGCTACATTACAACAGCAACATAATACCGCTTATGCTACAAGAAGCATTGGTAATGTGCAATTTGATTATAAAATGCATTTTTTACCTGAATTAAGAGCAAATTTAAATTTAGGTTATGACATTTCATCAAGTGAAGGTTCAGACAATACGTACAATTCTGCAAACGAAAACTCACCTGAATTAGCAAAATTGGGTAGTGAAAGAACTTATGAACAACAAAAAACAAACTTACTTTGGGATTTCTACTTAAACTACGCAACTGATCTTGAATCTATCAATAGTTCAATTGATGTAATGGCTGGTTATTCATATCAAAACTTTGAAAATAAAGGTTCAAGTGTTGATGATATTCAAGACCCAAGTATTACTCAATATTTTGATTTTAACAATGTATTGAATTTACAATCTTTCTTTGGAAGAGTAAAATATATGTATGCAGACAAATATTTGTTAACTGTTACTTATAGACGTGACGGATCTTCAAGATTTGTTGGAGATAATAAATGGGGTAATTTCCCTTCAGCAGCATTTGCTTGGAAAATTTACGAAGAAGATTTTATGGCCAATGCTGAAAGTATTTCAAACTTAAAACTACGTTTAAGTTGGGGTATTACAGGGCAACAAGATATTGGACCTTACTATCCTGCAATAGCACAATATTTAGGAAGTACAGAAACTGCACAATATCAATTTGGAAACTCATTTGTAAGCACTTATAGAGCTGAACCTTTTAATACAACTTTAAAATGGGAAGAAACAACTACCTATAATTTAGGTATTGATTTTGGTTTTTGGGATGATTTTTTAACAGGTTCTGTTGATGCTTATTACAGAGAAACTGTAGACTTATTAAACTTTATTCCTTTCCCAGGAGGTTCTTCACTTTCAAATGCAGGAAATGCAAACATTGGATCTATGGAAAACAAAGGTCTTGAAGTTAGCTTAATTGTAAATCCTATTAGAAAAGACGATTTAAATTTAGACATTGCATTCAATGCTAGTTATAATGATACTGAAATCACAAAACTAACCACAAACTACGACCCAGATTACGAAGGTGTTGAAACTGGTGGTATTTCAGGAGGTGTAGGTAACACAATTCAAAGACACACTGTTGGTTATGCTCCAAGTACATTTTTTGTATATGAACAAGTTTACGATTCAAACAACAAACCAATTGAAGGTGTGTATGTAGACAGAAACAACGATGGAGAAATAACAATTGCAGATAAATATAGATTAGAAAACCCAACAGCTGATTATACTTTTGGACTTTCAGCTAGTTTAGTTTATAAAAACTGGGATTTCAATATGTCTTGGAGAGCAAATGTTGGAAATTATGTTTACAACAACGTTGATTCTAACTTAGGTTTCGAATTACAACTACTAAATTCAGCATTCCCTGATGTAATTTCAAATGGAGTTGAGAATGTTCTTGAATCAGGTTTTGTTAATGGTGGAGCTGAAAGATACTTATCTGACTATTATATTGAAGATGCTTCTTTCATAAAATTAGATAACGTAAGTATTGGATACCGATTTATTAGACCTGAAGACAAAAAATCTCAGTGGGCTTTATCATTATCTGGTCAAAATTTATTGATAATTACAGATTATACGGGTCTTGACCCTGAAGTAAACGGAGGTATTGATTATAATATTTACCCAAGACCAATTACCTATATGTTAGGTCTTAATTTAACTTTTTAATTAATAACAAATGAAAAAATATTCTTTTAAAATATTATTAGGAGCATTAGTAACACTGCTTACTTTTACGTCTTGTCTTGATGACTTAGACCAAGTTCCTCAAGATAAAGATTATGTATTAGCTGATGAGTTATTTAATGACCCAGATGCATACAAACAAGTACTAGCTAAACTTTATGCTGGTTTAGCAATTAGCGGGCAACAAGGTCCTGCAGGTTTACCTGATATTACAGGTATTGATGAAGGTTTTAGCCAATACCTAAGACAATACTGGTTAGCACAAGAAGTTACAACTGATGAAGCTGTTATTGGATGGGCTGATGGTAGTTTACCTGATTATCACAACCAATCTTGGAATTCAAGTAATGAATTTGTTGCTGCTTTATACAACAGAATTATGTATCAAATTACATCTTGTAATGCTTTCTTAAGAGAAACTACAGCAAGTAAATTAAGTGATAGAGGTGTAACAGGAGATTTATTAACTGAAGTACAATTATACCGTAATGAAGCTAGATTCTTAAGAGCTTTAAGTTACACACATGCAATTGACTTATTTGGAAATATTGCTTTAGTAACAGAAGCTGATGAAGTTGGTTTTTGGACACCAGAACAACGTACTAGAAGTGAATTGTTTGCTTTTGTTGAAAGTGAATTGTTAGAAATTGAAAGTGGCTTAGCTGCTCCGCAATCAAATGAGTATGCACGAGCTGATCAAGCTGCTGCTTGGACACTTTTAGCTAAATTATACTTAAATGCCGAGGTGTATACAGGTACAAACAGGTATACTGACTGTGTTACATATTCAAGTAAAGTTATCAATGCTGGTTACACTTTAGAAAACACGTATGCGAATTTATTTTTAGCTGACAACCACACAACAAGTGGAGTTATTTTTCCAATTGCGTTTGATGGTTTAAGAACACAATCTTACGGAGGAACAACGTTTTTAATTCACGCTGCTGTAGGAGGCTCAATGGATCCTGCTGATTTTGGTATCAACGGTGGTTGGGGTGGTAACAGAACTACAAGTGCTTTAGTAAGCAAATTTGAAACAGGAATTGATATTACTGCTTCAAACAATGCTATTGGGGCAGCTTCAAACTGGGGAATTGTAGGTTCTGCTACTCCTAATGAATGGAACGGACCAGACATTGTATTATACGACACTTCAGATGCTGATGTAAAACAATGTTTTACAACTTTAGTTGATGGGGAAATTAAATTTAGACCTGATAATTCTTGGGGAAGTGATTTTGGAGACAATGGAAACAACATTGCAGTTACAGCAGGTTTGTATAAAATCACTGTAAATGTAGCAACACAAGCATTCACCATTGAAAGCGATCCAAGAGCAATTTTCCATACCGATGGTCAAAACTTAGAAATTGAAGAAATAGGAACATTTACAGATGGTTACGCAATTGCTAAATTCAAAAATGTTGATCAAAATGGAATTGCAGGTGGAGATTCTACAGGAAACTTTACAGATACTGATTTCCCTTTATTTAGATTAGCTGATGTTTATTTAATGTATGCTGAAGCAACCTTAAGAGGCGGCGGAGGTAGTGAAGCTGAAGCTATCAATTACATTAATGAATTAAGAGAAAGAGCTGATGGATTTGGAACAGTAACTTCTATTGATTTAGATTTTATTTTAGATGAAAGAGCACGTGAATTATACTGGGAAGCACACAGAAGAACAGATTTAGTGCGTTATGGAAAATTTAGTAATGGTGATTATGTATGGCCTTGGAAAGGTGGCGTAAAAGAAGGAACAACAACTTCTGCACACTTAGACCTATTCCCTATTCCATCTACTGATTTAAATGCAAACCCAAATTTAGAACAAAATACAGGGTACTAATCTTTAAAAAAGGAAAAAATGAAAAAAATATTAAACAATATATTAATTCTTTTCAGTATCACTACTTTTTTAGTAGGTTGTGAACAAGAAGATTACACGGTATTAAGTGATGATGCAAACACAGTGGTAAGCCTAGATGTTAGTGAAGTTGTTTTAGTACCTGAAAATGCAGACCAAAATGCTTTAACAGTTTCTTGGACAGATCCAGATTTTGGATATAACGCTGGCGTAGTTTATCAAGTTACATTTACAAATATAGATCAAGAAACTACTGTATCAGCAGGGACTGATTTATCTAAAGCATTTGAAACAACACAATTAAACAAAATGTTATTAGGAATTGGTTTAGCTGGAGATACTCCAACACCAGTTGATGTAAAAGTAACAATAGTTTTAAGCGCGTATAAACAAATTGTATCAAACACATCAACATTCACAGCAACTATTTATGAAGACAAATTAGACTTGTCAACTGAATGGGGAGTTGTAGGAAGTGCAACACCTAACGGTTGGGATGGTCCAGATGTGCCGTTCTTTACAACTAGTGAATCAAATGTTTTAGTAGCATACCCTACGTTAACTGATGGTGAAATTAAATTTAGAACAAATAATTCTTGGGTTGTAAACTACGGTGACACAGGATTAGATGGAGCCTTAGATTCAGGTGGAGATAACATTCCTGTATCTGCTGGTATGTATAAAATTTTAATGAACGTTTCTACGTTAACTTATACAATTGAACCTTTTACTTGGGGATTAGTTGGTGATGCTACAGAAAATAGTTGGGACGGACCAGATATGCCTTTAACATATGATTCTTATTCTGATACTTGGAAAGCAATTGTTACTCTAGGTACTGGTGAATGGAAATTCAGATTGAATAATGACTGGAGTGTAAATTATGGAGACACAGGATTAGATGGCGCTTTAGAATCGGGCGGAGATAACATACCTGTAACTGCCGGTAATTACCTTGTTATTTTTGATGCAAATGCTGCTACGTATACTATTGAACCTATTGACATTTGGGGAATAGTTGGTGATGCTGCTCCAAATGGTTGGGACGGCCCAAACGCTCGTTTATCGCTTGATTATAGCCAAGAAGATGTTTGGTACATCAATAACATTGCTATGGGTGATGGTGAATTTAAATTTAGAACCAATGATTCTTGGGATGTAAATTTAGGAGATACTGGTTTAGACGGTGTTTTAGAAGCTGGAGGAGATAATATTCCTGTAACAGCTGGAACCTATAACATTACGTTAGAGTTTTCTAACCCAGATGCACCAACATATACTATTACAGCTCAATAACAACTGTAAATAATTATTAAAAAAGGCTGCTGATTCAGCAGCCTTTTTTTCTTTAAATCTCAATTATATAAAAACTACACTAATGAAAAAAACAGTACTTCTATTACTTTTAATAATTTCAAACTTCATATTTGCACAAGTTAGTACTGATCCTGCAATACCTACTGCATCAACTGAAATTACAATTACATTAGACACCACAGGAACCGAATTAGAAAATTACACAGGAGACATTTATGCCCATACCGGTGTTTTAACAAGTGAGTCTGCTGATACTTCAGATTGGAAATATGTAATTGCCGAATGGGGAACAAATACAGATAAAGCAAAACTAACTAAAACAGCTACAAACACATATCAATTTACAATTACTCCTAACCTTACAACTTTCTACAATATTACAACAGGAGATATCGTAACAAATATTGCAATAGTATTTCGTTCATCAGATGGCACAAAGCAAACCCGACCAGATATTTTTATACCCATTTATGAAGAAGGCTTAAATGTTACTTTTTTAACTCCTGAAAATAATAGCGTTTTAAATTTAAATGAAAATATTGCTATTACTGCTGAAGCTTCAATTGATGCTACTTTAGAACTTTTTTTAAACGGAACAACTATTAAAACAGCAACCGCAGCTAAAACAATAACTACAACCCAAACATTTTCAACCGCAGGTTACCACACTTTAAAAGTTACAGCAAATGTAACTGCAGAAAATGCTGAAGATGAAATTTCAATTTTTGTAAAATCTCCTACTCAAAATGCTACAAAACCAAATGGATTAACTTATGGATTGAATAAAAACGCAGATAATTCCGTAACTTTTTTATTGAAAGCTCCTTTAAAGAACGATATTTTTGTAATTGGAGATTTCAACAACTGGAAATTAGACACAAATTATCAAATGAAAAAAGATGGTGATGATTTTTGGTTAACTGTTTCTAACTTAGATTTATCTACAGAATATGGTTATCAATACGTAATTGATGATGGAATTGTGGTAGCTGATCCTTATTCAGAAAAAATATTAGATCCTTGGACAGACAAATATATAAAGGACGGGAATTACCCAAACTTGAAAGAATATCCAACCGGTTTAACAACAGGCTATGTTTCTACTTTTTTAATTAATGAAGAAGATTACACTTGGTCGGTGACAGATTTTACAAAACCAAATCAAGACAATTTAATAGTGTACGAACTTTTAATAAGAGATTTTACAGAATCTGACTCTTACAGCGAAGCATTAACACATTTAGATTATTTAGCAACATTAGGTGTAAATGCAATAGAATTAATGCCAATAAATGAATTTGAAGGCGCTGATAGTTGGGGATATAATCCTGCATTGTATATGGCTTTAGATAAAGCATACGGAACAAAAAATGCATTTAAAAACTTTGTTGATGAATGCCATAAACGTGGAATTGCTGTAATTGCTGACGTTGTTTTTAATCATTCTTTTGATCAATCACCACTCGCACAAATGTACTGGAACAGTGCCGAAAGTAAACCTGCAGCCGATAATCCTTGGTATAATGAAGATCATAATTTAGTAGATAACACAAGCGCACATTGGGGAAATGATTTCAATCATGAATCTGATCTTACGGTTCAATTTTTTAAAGATGTTTTATCCTATTGGATGAATGAATATAAAATTGATGGTTTTAGATTTGATTTTACCAAAGGTTTTTCAAACACATTATATTATGGATCTAACAACTGGGCAAGTGCTTATGATGCAGACAGAATTGCAATTTTAAAAAACTACGCCGATCACGTTTGGAATAACAACCCTACAAACAAACCATATGTTATTTTTGAACATTTATCTGAAAATTCAGAAGAAACCGAATTGGCAAATTACGGAATCATGCTTTGGGGAAATTTAAATTATAATTATAACCAAAATACAAAAGGGTATCCAAGTGATTCAAGTATAGAATGGATTTCATACAAACAAAGAGATTGGAATAATCCAAATGTAATGGGTTATATGGAAAGTCATGACGAAGAACGATTAATGTATAATAACCTACAAAGTGGACGAGCAAATGACAATTACAATGTAAAAGATTTAAATACTGCATTGTCAAGACAAGAGCTAGCAGGAATGTTCTTTTTCACTATTCCTGGTCCAAAAATGATTTGGCAATTTGGTGAATTAGGATATGATATTAGTATTAATGAAAATGATAGAACTGGAAGAAAACCAATACTTTGGAATTACGAAGAAAATGTAAACAGAAAACATATTTATAATACGTGGGCAACACTTATAGCTTTCAAAACAAAATATCCTGAAGTATTTAACACACCTAATTTCACACTAAATGTAGGAAACACAAGTACAAAATCTATTGTTTTAGAAGACGCAAGTATGGATGTAATTATAATTGGTAATTTTGATATAGTTGATAAATCAGTTGCAACTTCATTTACACAAACAGGTACTTGGTATGAATATTTTACAGGAGAAGAAAAAAATGTAAGCAATACTTCAGAAAGTATTACCTTAAAACCAGGGGAATATAAAATGTATTCTACAGTAAAATTGTTAGATCCTAGAGGTGGAACTGCAGCAGATGACAGTGATAATGATGGCGTAGTAGATTCTGAAGATTTATGTCCTAATACTATGGAAGGCATTGCTGTAAATAATACAGGTTGCCCAATATTTAATATAGCAGCTACTAATTTTACCATTGAATCTATTGGAGAAACTTGCCCTGACAAAGACAATGGAGAAATTATTATTTCAGCACAAGAAAACTTAAATTATACAACAACCATTAACGGTACAGAATATCACTTCAACACCAACTTAACAGTCTCTAATTTAGCACCAAACACTTATGAATTTTGTATTTTAGTTGATGGTGAAACCTATGAGCAATGTTATGAAGTTACTATTGAAGAAGGTGCTACTGTTTCAGGTAAAACAACAATAAAGTCAAATAAAGCAAACATAACTATTGATGAAGGAACAGCACCATTTAATGTTTTAGTAAACGGAAAACAAGTTTTAAAAACATCTAATTATTCGTTCAACTTAGATGTAATTCAAGGCGATTTAATTGAAGTAAAAACAGCTGTTGTATGTGAAGGTATACTTTCAATACAAGTAGATTACTTGCAACAAGTAACGGCATACCCTAACCCAACTACTGGTTTTATTGAAGTTTCTGGAGCATTTACACAAAAAGAAGTTACCATTGAAATATACAATATGCAGTCTCAATTAATCTCTTCTAAAAACTATCCCGTAATTCATGGAAAAGTGCAAATAAATATTGAAAATAATCCAAAAGGTTTGTATCTTGCACGAATTAAAATAAGTAAACCATATACATTTAAAATAATAAAACAATAATTAGCATGAAGAAATTTTTATACCTCGCGATTTTGGGAATTGTTACTTGGTCTTGTGGAGGAGGCGGAGATGATCCAGCCCCTGTACCTCCTGCTGCAAATAATGCACCTACAACACCAACCACTATTTACCCAGAAAATAACGACTTGTGTATAGACAACACTGTTAACTTTCAATGGAATGCTTCTACTGATGCTGATGGAGATGCTATCTCTTACGTAGTTGAAGTTTCTGAAAACAGTTCATTTAGTCCTCTTAGTCAAACAAAAACAACTAGTGCTACTTCTGTTTCTATTTCATTAGAAAAAGGAGTTGCTTTTTACTGGAGAGTAAGAGCTAAAGATAGTGAAGATTCAAGTGGTAATTCTTCAGCTAATCAATTTTATACTGAAGGAGATGGAATTTCTAATCATGTGCCTTTTGCACCTGTATTAGTTTCACCTGAATTAAATGGTACTATCCAAACTGCTACAACTACTTTAGAGTGGACTGCAACTGATTTAGATACAGAAGATACGTTAACATTTGATGTATACTTTGGAACAGATGCAAACCCAACTACAAAAGTAGGTGACAATATTACTGCAACAACTTTTGATGTTACAACACCAACTGCTCCTAATTACTATTGGAAAGTAGTAGCTAAAGATGGCAATGGAGGTCAAACTGTTGGTCAAGTATGGAATTTTAAAGTAGACTAAGTTCTCTTTTTATTTTACAAAATATAAAAAAAGCGCAAATTAAATTTTGCGCTTTTTTTATGCCTTCTTTTTAATTACGACATTTTGTGTCGTGTATAGCTTCTTAAAGTAGTACTACATTTGAGTATCGAAATTTAAAATAAACTCTTATGAAAACTCAAAATACATACAAAACAATAAAAGTTCCATTATTCAACAAATTTAAAATTGTAAATAATAAACTTATTACTGAACAAGAAATTAAAGAAAATTCATCTTTTAAAAACGGCCTTGCTTCTATTGGAAACAAAACCACTATTGTAAAACATGAATTTATTCTTCCTAAAAACCATACACAAAATATAGATTTTGAAAGTGATGTAACAATTACTTATGAAGTTAAAAATAACCAATTACACGTTGTTGAAATTGATGCATTATATGCTGAAGATTATATTGAAAATATTGAATCTAACTTTAATATATTTCCAACTTACAACAATGGATACATAACATTTAATTCAGATAATGATGATACAACGTTTAATACAGCATGTTAAATTTATGAATTCGCTTAAGAATAAATTCAAAGTTTAGTTGCAATTCACAGCTTTGAATTTATTCTTTTAAAATGAATACATACAACCAAAACTAGCTCTCATGGCATCTCTACTTTTTACATCATTATTATATTCACCATCAATAAATCCGTCCATAGACATTTTTTTTCTTCCATAATCTAACTCAACACCAAAAGTTAGGCCTTCAAAAGGATCGTACATTAAATTTATAATTCCATAATTATGTCTATTGTTTACTGTACCATTAATTAAAGTAATGCTTTCTTTAGGACTTGTAGAAATAACTGATCTACTTAAATCTTCAAAAAAGTATTGTGTATACCCAAGCACCAATGTACTATGAAATTTAGGCGCATAAAACCATTCATAGGATACCCAACCACCTAAGGAAGGTGTAGCATCAACTTCTCCGTGAATTGTTGGAAAACCATCGTACCCAAAACCTTGTATGGTGGTATTATAAGCAGCTACTCCTTTACCACCGGTTAACTGAAACTGTAGATTATTTTTTTGATGAATATAAATTCCTGAAAAAGCTAAACCATATCCCATAAAACTACTTTGTTTATCAAGATAACTGTACTTAACATTACGTACAATTGATGACAATCTTAAATGCCCCCAATTTTTTTGATATTTAATTGCTACTGTAAAATCAGGAGTTGTTTGATTTGTTTCATTTAAAATAGGTTCTAATTCACCAAATTTGTCGTAATCAACAGTTGGAGCAATAAAAGCCAAGGTATATTTCCAATTTTTATTGATATTATTATGATAACTAACAAATGGTTCTCTAACCCAAATTCCTGAAGGTGGTCCCTCCCACTCCATAATATTTGGCCATAATTCAGCATCTCCATAAGGCACAAATGTTTGCCCAATTACCCAATGGTCAAACTCTACATACGCTTTCCTTAACCTCATTTGTCCGTTTCCACCCCAAAAATCAAACTCTACAACACCATTCACCATTTTACCACTTTTTGTTAGAACACTGGCTTCCATATGAATTTGTGTTTGATATAAATCTACTTTCAAATTATCTGAATCATCGGTTCCAAAAACATCTATAGCTCCAACATTAAAAGTTTCACTATTTTGCAACCCTCCAAAAAAATCATAATACCCATTTAATTTTAAATTAACACCTATTGAACCTCTAACTTTTGGAATTCCTGCAATAGTATCTTTAGATATGTATGTCAAAAAACGATCTTGACCTGACATTGATAAACAAAAAATAAGCAGCGTAAAAGTGATTAATTTAGTTTTCATTTAATACAATTTTTAATAATTGTATTAAAAGTAAAAAAATAAAACATTTAAAAGACAAGAGTATATAGATAATAATAAAAAACCCTCTCAAACAAATGTTGGAGAGGGAAAATTGCTATGAAAAAGATGTAGGACATAATGCCTACGCCGCAAATGTAGTTGAATAAAACTACTGTAAAGTAACATTAGTTACATACTGCATTCTACCTAAAAAAGCAAGAAGTTTATTATTACAAGCATAAAAAAACCCTCTCAAACAAATGTTGGAGAGGGAAAATTGCTATGAAAAAGATGTAGACAAATGTCTACACTACAAATGTAACTTTTATTACATAATAAACAAATGATAATTATCAATAAATCAAATTATTCCAAATATTTCTTTCCGTTTTAGTATCGTATAAATAATTCCACCAACTAAAAAAGAGTCAATAAAATAAGCATGTGTTAATTGAAAAAAGTTAAGGTAAGTACATAAACTTAGTATAGAACTTGCTCCCCAACTTATTAATGCCGGTATTTCCCAATTAGTTATTTCACTTAAATTATATTGTTCCTTTTTTACAAAGAAAAAATTTAGAATATAAATTGCTGAAATTGATGGCGCTAAAACACCTAATAAATCTAAAAAGTCAAATAAGTAATCTGAAAACCCAAACAAGGCAACAATAATTCCAACAATAGTAGAAATAATCGTCATGTTTTTAAAAGACCAACCCGTTTTAACAGTTGAAAATGTTAACACTGTTGAATACAAATTAGAAGCATTTCCAACCCAAGTTGAAACAAACAACAGTACAAACGCAGGAATCACTAAGTCTAAATTCCCCATAATTTTAATAATGTCAACTTCTCCTGTTTGAATAGAAGGAATTGCACTAAAAAGTAAGGCAATTGGAAAACCAATGGTAATTCCTAAAACTGCAATTAAACTTTGTTTATCATTATAAATAAACCGTGAAAAGTCAGCCATTAAAACTGGAAACAAGATTGAAGAGCCGACTAATATTGACGTTGCCTGAAATAATGTCATAGATGGATTTTCAGGCACAAAATCAATTATTTGTTGAATAGAAGTTCCGTGTAAAGATTTATAAACAACATATGCCAAAAAAACTGATAAAACAGGCACAGCAAAATTAGCCAAATGCTCTAAACTTTTAATACCAAAAATTGTAGTTACACCTATTAATGCACCAACCACAATAATAATTGGCCATTCAGGTAAATTAAGCGATAAGGTTTCAAAAGCTGTATCTTTAACCGCTACAGCTAATAATTCTAAAGCTACTGAAAACCAACCAAGCAAAGTTATTCCAAAAATGAAATTCATAATTTTAGCACCTTTTCTACCAAAACTAAAATGTAAAATCATATAGGTTGATAAACGAGAACGATTACCAATTACAGTGGTAGCCATACATAAAAGTGTAAGTACTAATGTTGAAATTCCAAATGCTAGCAACGATTTTTTAAAACCAATACTTAAGGCAACTTCAGAACCTAAAAATAAAATAGGTAATGTTAAACCTGTACCTGCAATAATTAAGGCAACTAACCAACCCGATGTAAAATCTTTGGGTTGTACCTTTGTTGTTGTGTACTGATTTCCTTCTTCTGACATTTAATTGGTTAATAATTTATTAGCTAACTCCTTTAACTCTATATGACACACAACACCTTTATTGGTTATTTGAACATCATCTAAATATATACTTGTATTTTCAACAACACCATCAAAATGAGATTTTGCTACTTGTCCATACGGAGGCATATCCATTGCACTTGTGTGCCCAAAACCAAAATCAACACCTCCCCAAATACGTTCATCTTCAACAAGTTCACCTGTTAATTTACGAACGCCTGGGTTAAACCCAAGCATATTATGAGATATTTTGTACATATTTTCATCATTAAATGAGGCTAAATATGTTTTAAATGCGTCAACTCCATCTTCACCAATTACATCTACAATAGCTCCGTTTTTGATAATAAACTCAAGTTTAGAAGAAGTTTTAGAATTCTGCAAAATATCAAATACAATGTTCCCATTCATACTTGCTAATTTAGGAACAATATTTACAAATCCTGGTGCTGTACCAAATTTTGGTTGTGAATAATCTCCATCATCAATATCAAACATATAGTTCAAATCAATATCATAAGAAACATCGGTACCATTTTCACTGGTAATTCTAATCGTTTTTGAAGTCATCACAAAATCTTTCACCTTGCTCAACAACATTTTTAATGTTTGCACATCAAAACTTGTAAAAACTCTATCTAGTGATTCTATAGTACTATCAGAAATAATTAGGTATCTTAATTTTTTGTTTTCACGCATTGCGGTTTCCCAAATATCAGAATATAAAATCACCATTGAATTGGCTTCAATCCAAACATCAGCTTTACATAAAGCAGCAGTTAAAGCTTCTGACGGCCAATATTCCATACCTGCCTCACTCTCTTTTTCGGCTTTAGGCACAACCATTATTAATGGCAGTGCACCAGCTTTTAGAGTTGCCGAAGCCAAAGCATCAACAATTGTTCTATCTGAATTTAAATCAATAGTTATAGCTACTGTTTCACCTGGTTTTACCTGAAACATATCTTCCATTAATATTTTGGAAAACTTATTTCTTAATTGTTCAGTATCTACCATATTAAAAGTCTATAGAAAATGTAGCTCCGTATGTTGCTGGACGACCTCTCCAACCATAATCATCTGTTGCTCCAAAAATTGAACCAGGAACATATTCTGTATAATATTGCGTATCTAAAATATTTTTACCCCAAAGTGCAATTGTCATATTATTAAAAGAAATTGAAGCTCTGGCATCTAATAATTGATAAGCACTGGTTGTAAATTCTGAAACATTATTTTCTTCCCAATACGTTTTCCCCGTATTATTTAAGTTAATAGATCCATTAAAATCAATGGTTTCATTAATTGGAAAACTAGATTCTAAACCAATATTAAAATTATCAACAGGTACATAAGGCGTTTTATTTCCATTATAAATATTTAAATCTGTTGCATCACCATTTTCACCTCCTGTTGTTCCACCTTCAGTAATTTCTGAATCTACAAAACCATAGTTTGCTAATAAATCTAAATATTTAAATAAACGCACTTTTAAATCAACTTCAAAACCAATAATTCTGCTTTCATCATAGTTATAATTACCTGCGTAAAATGTATCTAAATCAAACACATATTGTTGTTGGTTTTTATAATCGGTATAAAATACAGAACCGTTTAAAATAAATCTGTTATTCCACCATGAAGTTTTAAAACCTAACTCGTAATTATTGGTAAGTTCATCTTCATAATCTCTGTTAAATCTATCTGTTGTGGCAGGATTATATCCTCCAGTTCTATAACCTCTTCCGTAATTTGCATAGATAAGTGCATCTTTTGTGGCTTGAAAAGAAATAGATCCTTTTGGCTGAAAAATGTTGTTGGTTCTTTCGTTAGTTTCACCTGACAAATGATCAACTTGCTTGAAAGTATCATTATCATAACGCAATCCAACTGATATTGTAAATTTATCTGAAATACTATAATCAACAAAACCAAAGGCTGCAAACGTAGATGTTGTATTGGTTACATCAGCAGATACTGCATAAAATAATTCATCTAAATCAAAATCACGAGATAAGCCATCTTGAAAGAAATCTTTCTCTAAGTTTTGATAAAAACCACCGGCTGTCCAATTAATTTGAGTATCTGTATTTAAATTTGAGAAACGAATTTCTTGATTAAATGTTTTTGTATCGGCAGTTTCACCTTGTGTAAAATCATTAAAAGGAGTAAAATCTAAATCTCCAGACAATGATCTATCTACGTGATTGTAAGATGTAACACTTTGAATTTTCACATTATTCAAAATATACTCTAATTTAAGATTTGTAAATAAATTTTGAAGATTTGATTTTCCTGGTTCATCCATTGAAATAATATTATTTCCTTTTTTTGGATCTGGATCTAAATATCCTCCAGGTTCACCTTCAACCCAAACATTTCCTGTAGGGTTTACAGAATAATAAGCAGCACCAGCATCTGTATTCATAAATTGTGCAGCTACAGTCATTTTAAAATTATCAGTAATACGTGCAATTATTTGTGCTCTTGCGTTAAACTCTCTTGAAAAATCAACCTTTTCATTTAAATATTCATTGGTTAGCAAACCATCAAAATTTGTAAACTGCGTAGATGCTCTATAAAAAATCTTATCTTTTTTTATGGCTCCTGACGAAATAAATTGGGCTAAACCACCGCCACCATTTCCAGCACCTAATTTTAAATTGTATTTTGATTTATTTACAGGTTCTTTTGAATAAATATTAATGGCTCCTCCAATAGCGTTTTTACCGTATAAAGCTCCTTGCGGACCTTTAACAACTTCAATTAATGCTAAATCAAATAATTCTTGATTCAATAAACTTGGATCTGGTACAGTAACACCATCAATAACAAAAGCAACCGGTGCATCTGAATTTCTTATTTGAGGAATACCTCTTACAGTTAAGGTATTAATACCTGCTGCCTGAGAGGCATTTAATTTTAAGTTTGGAACTAAGTTCGCAAAATTAGCTACATTATTAACACCTAAATTTTCAATTCCTTCAGAATTAATTGCCGTAACCGACTCTGGTGTAGTTTGTATTGTTTCAGTTCTTCTTCTTGATTTACCAACTATTCCTGAAAAACCTTGAATAGTAATTTCATTTAAAGATTCAGCAGATTCTTTCAATTCAACATCAATAGTGTTACTGCTTTCAATTTTTACTTCTAAAGTTTCAAAACCTATAAAAGAAATTAATAAAACAGCTTCTTTTGAAGAAACCGAAATTTCATAATTCCCATTGAAATCTGTTACAACACCAGTTGAAGTTTCTTTTTCAATAACTGAAGCTCCCGGTAAAGGCATTCCTTCAACATCTGTTACTTTTCCCATTATGGTAGTTTGCGAAAAAGCAACCGCTGAACACAATAGTAAAAAGAATAAAATACGTTTTTTCATGATAACTGTTTTAATATAGTTGTTAATAATGAGATCAAAAATACTGCTCGAATATTAATTCTTATTAATTTTGATTATTATTAATATTTTTAATAATTTTAAATACATTTTTAGGAATTTTTATAATGCAAACAAAATCAGATTCACTTTCATTAACCATTGAATATTTTAAAATACTACTAACTCTTGTTCACAAAAAATTTATAGAGAAGCATGGGCTTAAAAAACTACCTAAAACATTTCAGTTGTATGGTTATGGCGTTTACAATGAAGATAAGCCAAGCTTAAAAAGCGATTTTGAAAAAATTGGTGATGATTTTGTAAACGGAAAATACCTGTATGATAAATCACGTGAGATTTTTAAAGACAAGCAAACTATAAAACTAAACGCGTATTATAAATCTGTACTGCTATTATACATTGGCTATGATAATTTTGAACAATTTTTAAAAGAGCATCCATTATCAAAATTAGAAATTGAAAAACAATTGTCTTTAAATGGAACAGCTAAACAAAATGAAACTCATTATTATTTAAATTATTATTTTGGTGAAGACGATGTAATTATAAAAGGAAGAACAGTTATTTCTAATAATTGGAAAAAAATACAACATACATTTTTGTATCCGTTAGAAGATGGGACTTTCAAAGAACATTACAGCAACGGAAATGTTATTTTAAAAGGTGATACTTTATGTATCAATTCAAAAACATTATCAGGTGAAAAGTATATTGATGGTGCAAGTGAAATATACTATATAGGTCATAAATCACCTTCAAGTATAAAATATTTAGTTGGAACATATTGTACTTTTGATATTTATACAAATACCGTTGCAGGTCGTTCTATTTTAGAAAAGTGCAATAGCAAGGAAGAAATGGAAGAAAAATCTAAAGATCCAAATATACCTGCATACATTGCCATGGAAATTAGAAATAAACGCATTGTAAATAATAGTAATGTTCCAAAAAATGCTTTAGAACTTTCTAAAATGAGCCCGTTTGCTTCCATTTACTACAGTATTCCAGGTATTTATGAAATCACATTTAAATTTGGAGATAATTTAACTGAAATATTAAAATTTGAAATTGTAGCAACCAATTATAAAATTATTACACTTACTGAAAATGTTTATATTGAAAAAGATAGATTGGAATTAATAAACAAAGGTTCCATACTTAACTTAAGATTTAATTTTTCAGGAATTATTGAACTTGAAAGAGCCAATATTTACTTTAAAACCTATTACTTAAAAGATGGAAGAGAGTTTCAAGAAGGTGTATTTAGTGGAATTGATATAGAAAATAGATTGGTTAACGGTACTTTAAAGGTAAAATACACAAACACCTGGAATTCATAAATTTAGTTATTAAACAAAAAAAATCCTACTATTTCTAGTAGGATTTACTTTCGTGGGCAATGAGGGATTCGAACCCCCGACCCCCTCGGTGTAAACGAGGTGCTCTGAACCAACTGAGCTAATTGCCCTAAGCGGATGCAAATATAGAATCTATTTTGATTCTGACAAATATTTTTGAATAAAAAATAAAGAACTTTCTAAAAACAAAAAATCCTACTATTTCTAGTAGGATTTACTTTGGTGGGCAATGAGGGATTCGAACCCCCGACCCCCTCGGTGTAAACGAGGTGCTCTGAACCAACTGAGCTAATTGCCCTAAGCGGATGCAAATATAGTATCTATTTTGGTTTTAGCAAAGGTTTTTCACTTAAAAATCCTTTTTTATCTTCTATTTTTTCAACTCATTTTTTTTGCGAAAAACAATCAATTACAAAACATTAAATATCAACGCTTTAAAACCTAAAGATAAAGCTTCAAATTTTATGTAAGAAATAAAAAAAATTAAATTACTTCAGCAACTACAAAAGTACTACCACCTACAAATATCAAATCTTTTATATCTGAATTATTTAAAGCAGTTTTATAAGCTGTTTCTACTGAAGTGTGTGAATTCCCTACCAACCCAAATTTTTCGGCTTGCAACTTGAGTTCATTTGCTTCTAACCCTCTTGGAATATTAGGCTTACAAAAGTAATACGTTGCATTTTTAGGAAATAAAGGTAAAACACTTTTTAAATCTTTATCATTTACAACTCCCAAAACAATATGCAATTTAGCATACGTTTCCTTTTGAAGCTGTTGAAATATATAAGTTAAACCTTCCTTATTATGTCCGGTATCACAAATTACCTTTGGCTGTTGCTGTAAAATTTGCCACCTACCAAGTAATCCAGTATTCTTTACAACGTTTAACAATCCACTTTTAAGTTGCTCTTCAGAAATAACAAATCCGTTTTCTTTTAAAACAGCAATAGTTTTAATAGCCGTTTTCACATTTTTAAGCTGATAACTACCTTTTAAATCTGTTTCAAAAATTACATTTTCATTATCAGCCAACAACAAAGGTGCATTTTTTAACAAAGCAATTTCTTGAAAAACTGGGAACGTCTCATTTTGATATTCTCCAATAACTACAGGAATACCAGATTTAATAATCCCTGCTTTTTCAAAAGCAATTTCGGGTAAGGTTTCTCCTAAAAACTGTGTATGATCTAAGCCAATATTGGTAATAACCGAAACTTGAGGTGTAATAATATTGGTAGAATCTAATCTTCCGCCCAAACCTACTTCAATTACAGCAATATCAACGGCTGCTTTTGCAAAACAATCAAAAGCCAACCCAACTGTCATTTCAAAAAAAGACAACTTTTGTTGCTCTAAAAATGATTGATTATACTGTATAAATTCTGTTACTGTGTTTTCTTCAATTGGCGTACCATTTATTTTTATACGCTCTCTAAAATCTTTTAAATGAGGTGAAGTATATAAACCTACTTTATACCCAGCTTCTTGCAATATAGAAGCCAACATATGACTTGTAGATCCTTTACCATTGGTACCTGCAACATGGATGGTTTTAAACTTTTTTTCTGGAGCATTTAAATGAGCAGATAACGCTAACGTATTTGTTAAATCTTTTTTAAACGCTGTTTTTCCTTGCCGTTGATACATAGGCAATTGAGAAAACATCCAATCAACAGTTTCTTGGTAGTTCATTATTTATTGCTGCTTGAAATTAATATATACGAAACCAAATTGTCTTGTAGGCGCATCGTTATCTACTTCCCATTCATAAGTTTTTGCTATTTTTTTAGCAGTTTCCACTAAACAAGGAGCATCATTTTTTGTGTTTTTTAAATCTAATGAGGTTTTTACAACATTGCCTTGCTTATTCACTTCAATTCTAATAACAACCAAGCCGTATTCATTACACTCTTGTTTAAAGATTTTACCCGTTGGTTTTCCTCTACCATTAAGTCCATATCCAACTCCTCTTGAGCCCTTACCTGCGTTTCCAAAATAACTAGGAGCATAAGGATCTCCTGTCTCTTTTCCTTTATCGCCAGCTTCATTATCATTTCCTTCACCACCTGTAGCAGTACCATTTGTATTATTAATTCCACCCATTAAAGCGTCTAATTTTTTCTTTTTTTCAGCTTCCTCTGCTTTTTGCTTTGCAATGGCTTCTTGTCTTTCTTTTTCAATACGTTCTTCTTCCAAACGTTGTTTCTCAGCTAACGCATCAGCTTTCTTTTTTTCTTCCAAAGCTTTTTTAATTGCAATGGATTCTTCAGTTTCTTGTGTTGCCACATCTTCAGAAACAACTGTTTCTTCTTGGCTCACTTCTGGTTCAGTTGCTTCAACAACTTCTTCAATAACTTCTTCTTGTTCTTCAACTATTTCTTCAGATTGCGCTTTTAACGGTGCTTCTGGTTGAATAGCTCCCATTCCTACATTTGACGTTCCAAAATTTACTGCTATTCCATATTCTTCTGGCGGATCCATATAATTTAAACCAACAAAAAACAAAACCAACACCAATAAACTCATAATAACAGTTGTTATTGCAGCTGATTGTTTTTTATATTTTGTATCTAAAAAATGTGACATTCTTATTTTGGTCTTACCGCTAAAATTACTTTGTACCTATTACGGTTTGCAATATCCATTATTTTTACAGCTTTCTCAATTGGCACACCTTCTTCAGCCCTTAAAACAATGGTAGGATTATCTTTCCCTGTTAACAACGCTAATAAGCTTTGTTCAAGATTAGATTCTTCAATTTTTTTGTTATCTAAATAATAAACTAAACCTTTTGTAATTGTTACTGAAGTTGATTTTCGGTTTTCAGTTTTACCACTAGCTTTTGGCAATAAAATATCTAACGCACTAGTAGTAACTAAGGTTGAAGTAATCATAAAAAAGATAAGCAATAAAAACACAATATCCGTCATAGACGACATATTGAAGTTTGGATTTATTTTATTTCTACCTCTAATATCCATATTAAATAGGCTCGTTTAATAAATCCAAAAACTCAACTGATTTTGCTTCCATTTCGTACACAACTTTATTGGTACGCACTACTAAATGATTGTATTGTATATAAGAAATAATTCCAACTATTAAACCAGCAACTGTAGTTGTCATTGCTGTATATAAACCATCTGAAAGCATTTTAATATCTATTTGACCTCCAGAATTTGCAATTTCGTGTATGGCTACAATCATACCAATTACAGTTCCTAAAAAACCAATCATAGGTGCAGCACCAGAAATAGTTGCTAATACTGGCACATTTTTTTCAAGTTTATAAATCTCTAAACGTCCTGCATTTTCAATAGCTGTATTAATATCTTCTAACGGTTTTCCTATACGTGAAATTCCTTTTTCAATTAATCGAGCAGCTGGAGAACTTGTTTGCATACATAATGTTTTTGCCGCATCTAACTTTCCATGAGAAACGTGATCTTTTATTTGATTCATAAAGTTACTGTCTGTTTTTGAAGCAGCTTTTATGGCAAAAAATCGTTCAAAATAAATGTAAAGTGCAATAGCTAATAAAACAACCAAAATGGCTATTATTATTTGCCCGCCTAAACCTCCATCCATAATAAGTTTATAGATAGACAATGTTTTTTCTTCTGAAACAGTTTCTGCCAGCGTCTCACCTGCATCTTGTAGCATTATTGAAAGCATAGTAATTATTTAATTTTTATTTAAAACGAAAATACTGATTGAAAATTGTAAATAATAATTTTTTACATAAAAAAACCAAGAGTGTTGCTCTTGGTTTTTTATAATTATTTTTTAATATTTTAAAATATTGATGTTAAGCCTAAAAACGTGGCAGCACCTACAACAAAACCAACTGCTGCTAACCATGATATTTTTTTGAAATACCAGAAAAAGTCAATTTTTTCCATTCCCATTGCAACAACTCCTGCAGCAGAACCAATAATTAACATACTACCACCTGTACCTGCAGAAAAGGCAATAAAGTGCCAAATATGACTATCTATTGGATCTTGAAACATTCCCATACTTGCTGCTACTAACGGTACATTATCTACAATTGCAGATCCAACACCTAACAACATAACCACAATATTTGTATTTGGAATTATTGTTTTTAAAGATTCAGCTCCAATAAATAACATTCCTAATGACTCTAATGCTGCAACTGCCATTAAAATTCCGAAGAAAAATAATACACTTGGCATTTCAATTCTCCCTAAAGACTTATGTACAGGACTATGAAATCCTTCTGAATCATCACCATCTTGCTCTACAATATGAGAGATATTGAATTGAGATCTACTATAAATTTCAGCAAAAACACCAACTACAGATAATGATAACATCATTCCTACATAAGGAGGTAAATGTGTAACTGTTTTAAAAATTGGAACAAACATAATTGCACCTAAACCTAAATACAACATTGTAGGTCCGTATTTGTTTCCTGCTTTTTCTTCTTTCTCTATCACAGTTTCAATGTTCCCTTGAAAAGGTTTCATAAACGATGCAATAAAAGTTGGAACTGCCATACATAACAATGAAGGAATAATTAAGTATTCAATCAATTTAGCGGTAGTTACTTTTTTACCAATCCAAAGCATTGTAGTTGTAACATCTCCAATTGGAGACCAAGCACCACCAGCATTTGCAGCAATTATAATTAAACCAGCAAACCATAAACGTGTATTTTTATCGTCAATAATTTTCTGTAAAATTGTAATTAATACAATGGTAGCAGTTAAGTTATCAATAATTGCAGAAAGGATAAATGCTAAAATTGCAAAAATCCATAATAATTTCTTTTTGTTTTTAGTTACAATAAAGTTTTTGAAGGTTGCAAAACCATCAAAATAGTCTATAATCTCCACAATTGTCATTGCTCCAAGTAAAAAGAATAGAATTTCAGCAGTTTTACCCAAATGGTGTAGTAAAGTTTCTTCTAACAAATGGTGCCTTTCTTCAACAGAAAAACTTGAGAATCCTTCGACTAATTTATGCGCACTAGAATCAAACCAATTTGGAAAAGAATCAATTCCAAATGCCACCAGAGCCCATAAAATAGCCATCATTGCCAAAGCTGGAATTAATTTGTCTAGTTTTAAATTGTGCTCTAAAGCAATTGCTAAATATCCAACTATGAATATTAGAATAATCAGTGTTTCCATTAAATATATAAATTTTTGTTATTTTAAATTTTTGTTTTCAAAGCCAACAAATATAATAAATTTTATCCTCCAATCTTAAATATTTTACCGGAACTATGATTCTTTAACGCTCCCGTAACACTTCTTAAACAATTAACCTTGTTCTCAACTCGTAATACACCTAATAATGCAAAAATTAGTGCTTCTTTATAATCAACAATTGTTTTCTCAGGAATTACAATTTCATTTTTAGTAATTTGCTGAAGTTGTTCTATTAAAAATTCATTAAAAGCACCGCCTCCGGTAATTAAAAGTTTTGAATTTTCTTCTTGATTTAAACATATTGAAATTTGGTGAGTACAATGTGCTATAAAAGTGCGTAATATTGTTGAAACCACTAGGTTTTTTTCATCAATTATTGGAAAAATAGTTTCTTTTACAAATTCAAACCCTAAAGATTTTGGAATATTAGCACTGTAAAATGGTAAATTATTTAATTCCTTTAATAAAACTTCATCTATAATACCCGAACGCGCTATTTCACCACCTTTATCAAAATCAAATCCTAATTGTTTTGCGTAATGATTCATCACAATATTTACAGGGCAAATATCAAATGCTATGCGCTCCCCATTTTTTTCAAAAGAAATATTAGCAAAACCACCTAAATTTAAACAATACGTATACCCAGAAAATAATAATTGATCTCCAATTGGAACCAACGGAGCACCTTGTCCGCCCAATTCAACATCCTGAGTTCTAAAATCACAAACAACATTTAAACCTGTTTTATGTTGCAGCGTTTTACCATCTCCAATTTGCAACGTATACCCTTCATTTGGTTTATGAAAAATGGTATGTCCGTGTGATGCAATAAAATCAATCTCAGAAATTTGATGTTTTTCAACAAAATTATTAACCAATTCACCTAAATATTTCCCATATAAAATATCTAGGTTTTCAATAGCTTCTTTGGAAGAAGAAAATGAATTTCGCAAATTTTGCTCCCAAGCAATGGTATAAGAAATAGTTTCAGCTTCTAAAATATTAAAGTCATATTGTGAACCATCAAAATAAATTTCAGCACAAACAATATCTAAACCATCTAATGATGTTCCAGACATTAAACCAATAACTTTCCATTTTTTTACCACCATAAATCATTCTTTTTTTGATCCCTTACAGAGTACATATTTAAAAAAAAATACTGAAAAAAGAGTTATATTTACGTAATAATAAACTTTAATTAATAACTACTACTAACTATGGATTTTAATTTAACCGAAGAACAAATAATGATTCGCGATGCCGCACGCGATTTTGCACAAAATGAGCTTTTACCTGGTGTTATTGAACGGGATGAAAAACAAACGTTTCCTTATGAGCAAGTAAAAAAAATGGGAGAACTTGGTTTTTTAGGAATGATGGTAGACCCAAAATATGGCGGCAACGGATTAGATACCGTTTCGTATGTATTGGCTATGGAAGAAATTTCAAAAATTGACGCTTCAGCTTCGGTAATTATGTCTGTTAACAATTCTCTTGTTTGCTGGGGATTGGAAAAATATGGAACAGAAGCGCAAAAACAAAAATATTTAGTGCCATTAGCTAAAGGTGAAATAATTGGAGCTTTTTGCTTAAGTGAACCTGAAGCAGGTTCTGATGCTACTTCGCAAAAAACTACTGCTATAGATAAAGGTGATTATTATTTAGTAAATGGTACAAAAAACTGGATTACCAACGGCGGAAATGCAAGTGTTTATTTAGTAATTGCGCAAACAAATATTGAAAAAGGTCATAAAGGTATTAACGCCTTAATTGTTGAAAAAGGAATGAATGGTTTTGAGATAGGCACAAAAGAAAATAAATTAGGAATTAGAGGCTCAGACACACATTCTTTAATGTTTACAGATGTGAAAGTTCCAAAAGAAAATAGAATTGGAGAAGATGGATTTGGTTTTAAATTCGCTATGAAAACTTTAGCTGGCGGAAGAATTGGTATAGCCTCACAAGCCTTAGGTATAGCTTCTGGTGCTTATGAACTTGCCTTAAAATATTCAAAAGAACGTAAATCTTTTGGAAAAGAAATAAGCAAACACCAAGCTATTGCATTTAAAATAGCTGATATGGCAACGCAAATTGAAGCAGCTCGCTTATTATGTATGAAAGCCGCATGGGAAAAAGACCAACAAGTAAATTACGATTTAAGTGGTGCTATGGCAAAATTATATGCTGCAGACATGGCAATGCAAGTTGCTATTGAAGCGGTACAAATTCATGGTGGTTATGGTTTTGTAAAAGAGTATCACGTAGAACGCTTAATGCGAGATGCAAAAATTACACAAATTTATGAAGGCACCTCTGAGATTCAAAAAATTGTGATTTCAAGAAGTGTGCTAAAAGATTAAAGTTAAGCACATAAATATTCCCAAATTGAAAGCCTGTATTACAGGCTTTTTTTACGCCTCCTATTCAACATAAATACTAGAAATCTCTATTTTATAAATAATTAATTGTAAAAAATTAATAAAAAAATACAATTTAATTAATGAATGAATGTTTATTCATATATTTGCGTTTGTAAAATTTTATATAAATGGCACGTAAAATAGATGAAGATAAATTGGTTCGTATAAAACAAGCCACTATGAAAACTATTGTTGATTGTGGTATTGAGAAAACTACAATTGCCATGATTGCAAAAAACGCAAATGTTAGCGGTGGTTATTTGTACCGATTATATAGCGGAAAACAAGATTTAATTAATGAGTTATATTACGAAAAAGTAGCTTCATTAAATACTGAACTAGAATTTTTAATTGGCTTAAACCAAACAAGTGTAGCCTCAATTTTACAAGCCTTTTTACAAAACAGAGTGGTTTACGTAAAAAACGAGCCTATTGCATCCAATTTTTTCTATCAATTATTACACAATGACAATTTTACCTTAACTACAGAACTTCAAGAAAAAAGCATTCACCTTATTAAAGAAATTAAAAGAATTGGAAATGAAACTGGTGAAATAGCTGCAAATACAACACTCATGCAAATACAATTTCACCTATTAACCTATGTTGTAGATTATATTCAGTTTAAAAGAAAAGATTTTTTAGGAACCCAAGAAACATTAAATATTAATGTTGATTATTTAGTACATAATATTTTGACCATATTAAAAAAAGGAAATTAACAATGTTTAAAAATTTAAAATTTGTTGTAAAGCCATCCATAAAAGCAATCACAACTTTACTGTTGTTAAATGTGTTTTTTATGAATGCTCAGGAACTGAGTTTAAAACATGCGCACGATTTAATGCTACAATCAAATGGAGATTTAAAAGCTTCACATTTTGAAAGTCAGGCTGTGCAAGAAGAGGAAAAAGCAATGAAAGGTTTACGATACCCTTCAGTAAGTGTATCAGGAACATATTTAACCCTAGACCAAGATGTTACCCTAGACTTAAACCCAGTACAAGACATTATAGGAGGTATTATTGGCGGTCTTCCTTCAGGAGGTTTAGGAGATTGGAACCTAACTTTACAAGAACAAAATTTTGGTTTTGCTGCCGCTAACGTAACCTGGCCAATTTTTGCTGGTGGAAAAATAAACGCTGCAAATAAAGCAGCTGCATTAAAATCTGAAATTTCAGAAAATCATCATCACCTTAAAGAGGATAAATTAACCATAAGTTTAATAGATTATTATTTTAAACTAAAATTGGCTAAAGAAGCAAATGAATTATATAATAATGTGCTTCATACTGTTGAAATTCATAACGAGCACGCTGAAAAACTTTTCAAAAACGGAATTATTCCTGAAGTTGAAACATTAAATGCAAAAGTAGCGCTCTCAAATGCCAAAAGAGAAGTATTGGGATCTCAAAAAGATGTATCATTAGCTGAAACCGCCATTCAAAACTTGGTTGGAGGTGTAACTTTTAATGGTGTTTCTACTCCATTTATGACACCTGTAGTATTACCTCCTTTAGAAGAATTTCAACAAGAAATGTTAACTAACAACAAACAACTTCTAGAAATTTCTCAAAATTATGAATTGGCAAAAGTTGGTGTTAAAGTTGAAAAAAGTGACTACTTTCCAAAAGCAGGATTGTTTGGTGGTTATATGTTATGGACCGATAATTTACCTCTAATTGAAGATTATAAATGGCTTGCCGGAATTGGATTAACCTGGGATGTTTTTGATGGTTTTAAAAGAGATCATAAAATTAAAGCTTCTAAACACAAAGTTTCTCAAGTTGAAGAAATTGACAAACAAGCACGGTTAAATATTCTTACCTATACTGAAAAATTATACAGCGAAATTGAAAAACAACAAGAACAATATGAAAGCTTAAATGCCGATGAAGCATTAGCTGAAAAACTTAAATTCATGAGAACCAGAGCTTTTGAAGAAGGAACTGGTACTTCATTAGAAGTTATTGATGCAACATTAAAACTAAATTCAATTAAACTGCTAAAATTAAAAGCATTGTACCAATATAATGTAACCTACGGTGAATTAATGGTTCATTTAGGTAAAACAGCAACTTTTTTAAATCAAAATTAAATTAAAATGAAAACTTCAAAAAACATAAAATCAATTGTAAGTATAGTAGTAGTTGCCCTATTAGTACTCGTTAGTATTTGGCTATTAAATAAACCTAAAGAAATTGTATTTCAAGGTAGAATTGAAGCTAAAGAAATATACCTTTCAGCTAAAATTCCATCTCGTTTAAAAACTACCGAAGTAAAAGAAGGTACTAGTGTTAAAAAGGGACAATTACTTGCAACGCTTGAAAGCCCAGAAATTGATGCCAAAGAAAAACAGGCATTAGCAGCTAGAGATGCCGCTAATGCTCAAAAAAATAAAGCAACTAACGGAGCTCGTGCTGAAGAAATTGGTGCTTACAAAAGTGTATATGAAAAAGCAACCGTTGCTGCAGATTTAATGATAAAATCATACAATCGTATTGAAAACTTGTTTAAAGACGGTGTTGTTTCTGAACAAAAAAGAGACGAAGTTTTAGCTAAAAAAAATGCGGCTTTAAAAGATAAAGAAGCAGCTTATAACCAATACCAAATTGCGGTAAAAGGAGCAAGAAAAGAAGATGTAGCCGCGGCAAATGCTTTAGTTAAAAGAGCTGAAGGTGCTTTAGATGAATTGGAAAGCTATAAAAATGAACGCTTTATTTCAAGTCCAATAAATGCTGAAGTATTAAACTTTTTACCTGAAGAAGGAGAATTAATTGGCGCTGGTTACCCTGTTGTACACTTAGTAGATTTATCTAATTCATATGCAATTGTAAATGTAAAGGAAACAAGCTTATTCAACTTTAAAAAAGGGTCAGAGTTTACAGCAACAGTTCCTGCACTTCAAAATAAAAAAGTAACTTTTAAAATTTACTACGTTGCTGCACTAGGTGATTATGCAACTTGGAATGCAACAAAATCAATTGGAGATTTTGACATTAGAACTTTTGAAATAAAAGCTTCACCAATAAAGCCAGAAATTGAATTACGACCAGGAATGAGTATTTTAATTGATGGTTCACAATTTAAAAATTAAAAATGGGATCTTTTTCACATATTATAAAACGTGAATTTAGAATGCTGTTTCACAATAGAGCAATTTTTATTTTTGCCGTAATTTTACCGATTATATCTATTGTGTTTTTTAGCTCATTATTAAGTAATGGAGTTGCAAGAAACCTACCAATTGCAGTAGTAGATTTAGACAATTCGGCATTATCAAGAAATTTAATTAGTCAATTAGATGCTACACCAGAACTTAAAGTAAGATACAAACCCATAAATCAATTTGAAGGCGAACAGTTGGTAAAACAAATAAAAGCCTATGGTTTGGTTACTATTCCTAAAAATTTTGGGAGCGATGTAAGACAAGGAAAGCAAACGAAAGTCTTAAATCAATACAATAGTAATTTACTATTACCTTCAGGATTAGAAAATAAAGCTTATAGAAAAGTTGTAGGTACCCTTTCTGCTGGAGTGAATATTCAAAAACAATTGGCAAACGGAACAAACATAAACCAAGCCAAAGCAAATTACCAACCTATAACTTCAAATAATCACGTTCTATCAAACCCATATACAAATTACTCGTATTACTTAAACTCAGGTTTTATAACCTTATTTTTACAAATTTTTGTGATTTTAACAACTATCTACTGCTTTGGTTCTGATTTAAAATACAACAAAGGAGAAAAACTTTATGCCATTGGAAAAGGAAAAATGACCACTATAATTTTAGCTAAAATTTTACCATACACTTTATGGTTCTTTTTAATTGGAATGATTATGCTTTTTAGTATGTTTATATTCCAAGATTTTCCTTTAACAGGAAATAAAATAATTGTTATCATCTCATTATTGTTACTAATTCTTTCATCACAAGCATTTTCCCTATTATTTATAGCAATTAGTAAAAGTTTTAGAGAAGCACTTACTTTTGGATCAGGGTTTGCAGCGGTTAGTTTATCTTTTTCAGGTATTACATTTCCAATCTTTGGAATGCCATTAGTACTACAATGGTTTAGTCAAATATTTCCATTCACACATTTTTTCGAACTATTTGTAGATCAAACACAAAGAGGAATTCCGGTTTATTATTCCATAAAATCAATTTTAATACTGCTTTTTACAACCATTATTGTAGTTGCATTAAGTTATAAAAAACTAACATTTTTATTTAAACAGGGTTCATTTCTTCAACGTACATAATTATGAAATCATTGAATAAAAAATATCATCGTGCTAAAGTAACATTTTGGGATACTGTTACAACTGAATGGAATGCCATAAAACAAGACAAAGCAGTTTTAAGTACATTCATATCGGTAGCATTTCTTATTTTAATTGTTTACACCTATATCTATTCTAAGGAAGTTGTACACGAGGTACCTGTTGCAATTGTAAATCAAGACGCTTCAAAAACAAGTAGAGATTATATTGCTATGCTAAATTCTTCTGAAGGAATTGTAACAAAAAATCAATATACAGATTTACAAGAAGCACAACAAGATTTTTATTCAAAACAAGTAATGGGAATTGTTTTGATTCCAAAGGATTTTGGGAAAAATATTAGAAAAGGAAGACAAACAACCATAACTACATACGCTGACGCTTCAAATATGATCTTTTACAAAAGAATTATACAAGATGTTTCAGTAACCACAGGATATTTCAATGCCGGAATTGTAATTAAAAAAGAAATGGCAAAAGGAAATTCTGCAATCAAGGCACAAAAAAACTACAGCCCAATTCAACCAATATCAACAAGTTTATTTAATACATCATCGGGGTACGCAACGTATATTATTCCAATTTTAACAGCATTAATTGTTCAATTAGTACTATTAATGGGAATAGGAATTATTAATGGAACAAGAAAAGAAGACAATTCATTTCACGAGTCATTCCCTAGATTACGACATAGAGGAGGAACAATAATTACACTATTGGGAAAAGCTTTCGTTTATGTTATACTTTTTGCTATTATTTTACCAATACAAATAGGAATTATCTACACAATATTTTCAATTCCAGTAAGATCTCCTTTATGGATAATTTACCTATTCGCATTACCTTATTTTCTTTCAGTAATCTTTTTTGGACTATCCATAAGTTCTTTATTTAAAAGAAGAGAAGATTCTATTATATTTTTAGTTTTAACATCTATACCTTCATTAATGTTAAGTGGATTATCTTTTCCTATGGAAGGATTTCCAAAATTCTATCAATATTTAGCACAAACAATCCCATCCACTCCAGGAATAAATGGATTTGTAAAACTAACCCAAATGGAAGCTACTTTTCAAGAAGTAACCACAGAATATATACATCTTTGGATATTAACAGCAAGTTATTTCTTATTAGCTATAATTACGTTAAAATCTAATTCATTAAAAGAACAAAACATTAAATAACCAACTAAAAACAGTTAAACTCTATACAAATCAGGTTTCCAATTTTTAATTAATTTCTTAATATCTTTTTCACTTAAGTTTTCTTTTTGGGCTCTATGAACCAATTCAACAAATTCTTCATCTGAAGCAAAACGTAAACCAATAAGTTGACGTGTAGAAATTTTATTACTTATAGCTTTTCCTGTCAAAATAAAATACCTTAATTTTTCTTCAGCACGAATAGCTCTATCCTGAGCCTTTAAAGCAAAACTTCTTAAATAAAAAGCTAATAACATTAAAATAATCGCATTCAAAACAAGTAAAGAAGCTCCATAAAAGGTAGCATCAGTTGATTTCGCAAGTGCAATAAGTGAACCTATAAACAAGCCCATCATAGCAAGAAATGTAAATCCGTGAAACCCCATCACCAATTTACTATGATTTTCAAAACTTTGTTTCTTCATAATAGTTAATTTTTTAGTTATATATAAAGTTAACGAAAATAATCCAAAAGAAAAATGTTGTCATTTATATAGAACTTTCCTTCACTATTATAAATAATTGAGTCTCCAATCTTCTTCCGATCAAACAGGCGATTTTAAAAAAAACCTAATGACAAAAAAAAACCTTCAACACTAATGTTGAAGGTTTTCAAAAGAAAGGCGGTGACATACTCTCCCACCATAGTGGCAGTACCATCTGCGCTGATAGGCTTAACT
>NZ_JBHTMV010000005.1:0-508 GCF_042679665.1 Lutibacter holmesii | reverse complement strand
TGGTATACACAACATCTGCTCCTGGTACATACGTACTTGAGCCATCTGTCTTCTCTATTGAAATATCTGAAACTAATGTTTCATTATTGGTATCTGTGGCACTGTTATTACTACTATCTGGATCTGCTGTGTCTGATGTGATACTTGCGGTGTTCACTNGTCCGTTGTTCGTTACACTAATCGTATAAGTAACTGTTGTACCTGGTGTATAGTTTGCACTATTATCTGTCTTGCTAACCACAATATCTGCCTGTGCTACCGGTACTGGAGCAACCTGATCTTGGTCAACCTCTGATGGGGTATTGTTTCCGTGAACGATCCCATTTGGATCCGCCTGATCGGCGCTCGTAATCTCTGCAACATTCGTGTAATCACCACTCGCTTTTACAAGGGCTGTAATCGTTAAGCTCGTTGTTACGCCATCGGCTAAACTTGCAATACTCCACAAGCCACTTGCTGAATCGTACGCCCCTGCACTGTCATCATTTACATAACTATAACCACTTGG
>NZ_JBHTMV010000004.1:0-752425 GCF_042679665.1 Lutibacter holmesii | reverse complement strand
TACAGGGTGAAACTGGCGCTACTGGTGCCCAAGGAATACAAGGTGCAACTGGTGCTCAAGGAATACAAGGAGAGACTGGCGCAACTGGAGCCCAAGGAATACAGGGTGCAACTGGAGCACAGGGAATTCAAGGAGAGACTGGAGCAACCGGAGCTCAAGGAATACAGGGTGAAACTGGCGCAACAGGAGCTACTGGTGCGGATGGTGTTGGAATTGCGCAAACACTTTCTATTTCAGGTGATCAATTAACGATTTCTGATGGAAATACTGTTACACTTCCACAATCGACAACTACTTTAGAAGTAACTAAAGAAGAGATTGGATATGTGTTTGCAGCCGCTCATGTTCCAGCAAATAGTCCTGCACCTTTATTTAATATTAATTGTAGCGATATTGAAAGAACGAATACTGGTAGATATACGGTTAAATTTGATGTAGACCACCCTAATGGAGCAAATTATGATATTACTTTTGGTACTCAAGTGAATTCAGGAAGAGATTCAAGAATTGTTTCTGTAGTAGCTCAAAGAGCAGATGGTTTTGATGTAATTGTTGTAACAGGGGATAATGGAACAACTCCTGATACTTATGTTGATGAAGTATGGTACTTTAGTACTTCTGCAACTAGAGAGGTGGTAACCGATGTTACGCTTGGAACAACTATAACTCCACCTTCAGCGGGTACAACACCTGTTGGAACAATAGATACAAGTATATTTGAACTCAATAATTTTGATGATAGGGGTACGGGAAGCTGGGAAATTAAATTTGGGAATTATACAGGGACAGCAGAAGATTATGAAATATTAGTGAGTAATATACCTTATAATTCTATTTCTAATTTGTCTTCTGGAGATTACACTACTTCTTGGTCTACGAATACAGATGGTACATATAATTTATTGATTACAAGTACCAGTCCAATGTCAGGGAATATGACTATTTCAGGAGATAACCCTTCTCCAGAAGGTTATACTTATGGTGGCCAACCTACATCACCAACAACAATTACATTTTACACTAGATAATTATGAAAAATTTTGTTTTAATAGTGTTTTGTTTGGTTTCATTAAATAGTTATTCCCAATTATTGACTATTGATGAAGTTATGGGTATACCAATTGGTGAAGATGGAGATACAAATTTATCACCTACTGAAGAAGGTGCTGTATTTTATAATACAGACACTAAAGAATTAATGATTTTTGATGGGACTTCATGGGTAAATGTTTCTAATCCAACTCCTACAGTGTATACTGGTTACTTTATTATTGATGGACCTGGTGGTTCAAGTGAAACAACATCTACTTTTACTAAATCAATTGATGAAGTACCTTTTAAACCATCGCAAGTGACCTTTATAGCACATGCAAATATTGAAAAAGAAACTATTAATGATGATAACGGAGAGACCTCTCCTAAACCGAATGGTGATAATGATCCATCTATTAGTAATTCATTTGGAACAATGCATGGTTTTGCTAGGTCTAATGAAGGTGATGATGATACGCAACAAGTTATTTATTTAGGAGCTAGTGGAAACTCTATCAATGATATTTCTAGATATGCAAGTCCAGATCATTGCATTGGATTGCGCTATTCTAATCAAAATGGAGATAATTTTGGAATTATTAATGGTAGTTTAGATAAGTTTAATGATGATGGTTTTGATATAGTTGTGAACTATATAGTAGGTAGTTTATCAAACTTGTCATCAGAAAGAACTGCTTTTAAAGATGAAGATGTTTTAGTATTGTTTACGGCATATAAATAATTTATGAAAAAATTAATTGTTTTTTTTATTGGTTTAATCTTTTTCAGTAGTTATGCACAGCTAGATGAAACTACGGTTATGGGAATTCCTACTGGAACTTCAGCAGAGATTAATGGTGTAACACCAGAAGAAGAAGGTGCAATTGCATATAATTCTGAAACTAAAAAATTAATGGTTTATACAGATACTGGTTGGGTAAATGTCTCTATCAGTGAAAATGGATGGTTAACAACTGGAAACTCTGGTATTACAGCTTCTGATTTTATTGGTACTACTGATGGGCAAGATTTGGTTTTAAAAGCTAATAATGATGAACAATTGAGATTGAATGGGAGTGTAGAAGGGCAAGTTTTAATTAATGAAGCTACGGAGTTCAATAGTCATCCACTGGTTGTAAGAGCAAATGGTGTTGATGTTTTAGCTTTTGAAGATGAGAGTGGAACCCCAAAATGGCATTGGAATTTATTAGCAGACGGTTTAAATTTTGTTGAATCAAATGTTTTAGATTATAGGTTATTCTTAAAAAATGGAGGTAATGTTGGTATCGGAACAAATGATCCATTAGAAAATCTACATATAGCAAACAATATGCGTTTAAATGGTTCATTTGTTGATAAAGATGGAGATAAAGGAACTTCGGGTCAAGTATTGTCATCAACTGTTTCTGGGACAGATTGGGTAGATAAAAATTCGGTTGTTTCAGTTAATCCACTAACAAATAGTTATACATTGGTATCTAGTGATAACGGTTCAGTAATTACTATTGATAATAGTAATGATACCACACTTACAATTCCTTCAGGTTTAGCTATTGGATTTAATATTAGTTTGTACCAAATAGGTGATGGTCAAGTTACCATAATTGGAGATTCAGGAGTAACCGTTTTAAATAGATTACGAAGGTTTACCACAGCTGGAAAAGATGCTGGAGTTGGTATTGTTTGTACTGCAACAAATACGTTTCATATAACAGGAGATTTAAAAAGGTAATCAATGAAAAGAATCCTATTTTTTATGGTGTATTTTTTTATTGCTGAAAGTGTTTTTGGTCAAATTGCACATTATAATCAGTTTCCTGCTATGCAACCTCAACATATATTGGATGATCATTTAACCAATATTAGTTTTGCATTTTCTATGCGTGTGTTAAATAGTGATTACGAAGGATATCTTGTTAGACTACGAAAACAAAATGGTCAAAATCCAGGTAATGGAGATGAAGAAAAAGATTTTGGTTGGTCAGAAAATGATATTGTTGATGTAGTTGCTATTGATGCTTGGAGGAAGAAGAAAGATGTATATGTTGTAACTTGGTATGATCAAAGTGGAGAAGGGAATAATGCAACTCAAACAGATGAAGATAGACAGCCTCAATTTTATTCTGATGCAACTATACCATATTTTCAGGGTGATGGAACGAACAATACAGGTGATTTTTTAGAAGTAGTTACGTCTAATGGAATACAAAGTGTAACAAATAATGGAAATGAAGGTTCTGTTTTAGGTGTTATGAAAGCAACTAAAAGAGCGCAACACTCTTTTGGAGTTTTAAGAGGTAGTAACAGATGGTCTACTCATATTAATTGGAGTGATAACAATTTGTATTTTGATCCGGGTATTTGTTGTAATAATGTGCGTAGTTTTGAAAATAGTAGTAATGTAAATGTATGGCAACAGTATACTTTTATAAAGACAAATAGTAATGCTATTGCTAGAGCAGGAGGTGATGAGAAGTTTAATGGACTGCATACTACTGGTAGGTGTACTCGTACAGAAAATTTTGCAATTGGATGGGCGACTGGTACAGGATGGAATAAATATGCAACAACATCATTTTCAGAATTAATTATGTATAAAATGGATATTTCTGCCGATGAGTATTTGGAAATTGAGGAAGATGCAATAACTTTTTGGAACTTATAAAAATGGATAATATAAAACAACATAAGGTACTTTTCTTTTTAGTTATGTTTATTGTAGTAACAATAAATGCACAAACTACCTTCCAAAATAATGGGAATATTCAAATTCATGAAGATGGTCAAGTAGGTTTTCATACTGATGTAGTAAACAATGGAACTTTTGATCAAAATTTAGGGATGGTTGGTTTTTATAGTGTTGATGATCAGTTAGAGGTTTCAGGTACTAATGAAGCTGTTTTTAACAATGTTGAAGTAAACGTATTTGATAATTTATACCTAGAAACATCAATAACAGTTGCTAATAACTTATCTTTTATTACTGGGAAAGTAATTACTCCAAGAGATAATTTAGATGTTTCATTAAAGTTTTCAGAGTATTTTTTACATTCAGGTGAAAATGATGAAGCGCATGTTGATGGTTATGTTTCTAGTACAGATAATACAGAGTTTACCTTTCCCATAGGTGATGAAAATTCATTGCGACCAATGTTATTGCCTGAACAACCAGAAAATACTTCATATACAGGTGCATATTTTAAGGAAGATCCAAATAACCCTTCAACTTTTGATATCTCTTTTGATACAAATGAAAAGCAAAATTTATTAAATAAAATAAGCGAATATGAATTTTGGGATTTAAATGGAACTGAAGAAACGGAAGTTGTTTTAACTTGGGACTTTTTTAGTTATTTAAATGAATTTGGAGATGAATTAAAAAGTATTCGTGTTGTTGGTTGGGATAAGATTGAAAACAGATGGGTTGATTTAGGAGGTAAAAACATTACAGGTGATTTAAATGAAGGTTCGGTTCAGTCTTCTAAATTTATTCCAGATAATTATGAAGTGATTACCATTGGTACAGATGTTTCTTCAGTATTGGGTAATGAAATTGTTAGTCGTAATTATGCGTTTACACCAAATGGAGATGGAATTAACGAAGTTTTAGTTGTTGAAGGTGTAGAGTTAAGGCCAAACAATTCTATTAATATTTTTAATAGATGGGGAGCTTTGGTGTTTAGTCAAAAAGGGTATGATAATACTTGGGATGGAGTTTCAAAACACGATTTAACAATTAATAAAAATAAGGGATTACCAACAGGGACCTATTTTTATACACTAACTTTTTATGATGAAGGAATTACCTTAACGGGTTATATTTATATTATGCGTTAAGATTAGATTGTTTTTTTATTTGGTTTGTGTAGGTTTTAAGTTCTCTTAAACTATTAATAAAGTCAGAAATTCGATCGTATTTTATTTTATTTTTGGAGTGATTTAAAATTGCTATTCTGTATAAAATCTTCCAATGTTTTCTAATTTCTTTTAAAGCTTTAAAATAACTAGAATTGGTTGGATCGTAAATATGTGTAGGTTCAGAAATAATTCCGTTGAACTCAATTATTTTAAAATTTTTAAGAGCAATTAAATCCTCAATTGAGTTGTATTTTAAATCTAATCTCCCATAATACCAATTAGGAATTTGTTCAATAATTTGGTCTATAGCTTGTTCAAGTTCTGGAGTTATTAAGTGCTTTCCATTAATAAATTGAGTGCCTTTGGAATGATTTCCAATAACATTCAAAATTTTTTCTTCATCTTTTATTGGTATGCTATCTAAATTATTGTGGTGTAAATCTTTTAAAAGATCAAAATATAATTTTGCTCTAGAGTCTTTTAAAATTAATTCTTTCAAGGTTGAGAAACCATCACCAGTTACAGTTAAGTATTTTTTTAATGTGATGGATGTTATGTGTCCTTTTTCTTCGGATGGAATTCTATAATAAAAAATTCCACATTCTTTTTTAAATGAAATATATTCCTGAATTATTAAATTTAAGTTGTGGTGCTTTTCTAAGTATTTCAGCAACTCGTTTTCAGTTTTAATTCTTTGTACTAATAAACCTCTAAATCCAATATCTGGTTTTATAATTAATGGATATGTAAGTTTATTTTGTTCCATTTGTAGTAATGTACTTGAAATGGGATTATTGGCTTTTATAAAAACGGAAATAGGTTTATAGGCTTCAGGAATTAATTGTAGGGTTGAAAATTTAGATTCACTTCCATTTCCTGAATGTTGTATTGCCGGATTTGCAGCTGAGAAAAATACTGGATTTTTCGCTTTAATAGCTAAATAAATTGCATACGGAATGTTGGGTAGATAAAACAAATAGCTTGGCCAGTATTCCCAATGTTTAAAAATAGAAGCTCCCATTAATCTTTTTCAAAAAAAGCGTTTAAAATTATTTTAATACCTAAAAAACCTAATGTAACAGCTCCAATACCTACTATTATACCTGCAATTAGCCAAAAATAATTGTTTTGTTGTTTAATTGCTTTAAAGCCAATAGTTATAAGAATAGGTGCAATTATTAGTAGCGGTAAAGCACCTAATTCATATTTTAAACCTTTTGCTAATTTTTGTTTATTAGTTGCCATGGTTAAAATTGTTAATTGCTGCTCTTACATTATTGTGTTTTAAAAGTAATTGATTTGCTGTTTCTTCAGAGATATTTAGTTCTTCCATTAACATTTTTGTACCACGATCAACCAATTTATTGTTAGATAATTGCATATCAACCATTTTGTTACCTTTAATTTTACCAAGTTGAATCATAACACTTGTTGAAATCATATTTAACACAAGTTTTTGAGCGGTTCCTGCTTTCATACGCGAGCTTCCCGTAACAAATTCAGGTCCAACAAGAATTTCAATTGGATGTTTGGCTGTTTTACTAAGCGGACTTCCTTCATTACACGTAATACATCCGGTTAATATATTATTTTCGTTGCATTTTTCTAGTCCCGAAATTACATAAGGAGTTGTCCCTGATGCGGCAATTCCAACAACTGTATCGTTTTGGTTTATAGCATAAGCATTTAAATCTTCCCAACATTGTGTTGTAGAATCTTCAGCAAATTCAACAGCTTTTCTTATGGCGGTTTCTCCACCAGCAATAATCCCAATAACCACATTGTGCGAAACACCAAAAGTTGGAGGACATTCAGATGCGTCTACAACTCCCAATCTACCACTTGTTCCGGCGCCAACGTAAAACAATCTTCCTCCCATTTTCATTCTGGAAACTATTGCTTGAACTAACTGTTCAATATTGTGTATTTTTTTTTCAACTGATAAAGGAACAGTTTTGTCTTCATTATTAATATTGGTTAATAGTTCGTTTACACTCATTTTTTCTAAATGATTGTACTTTGATGTTTGCTCTGTTGTTTTTATAAAACCCATGTTTCAAAAATAGTGAATTGAAAACGAAAAATTATGTGACTTTCATAAAATTGTGGTGTCTTATTAATTATAACAATCAAATTTTAAATTTTTTTCTATGGAAAGTATTACAGCATCTTTGACAGCATTTTTTAATTCTATATCTCAAGGTTTTGGAGATTGGGGTTTAAATTTAATTGGAGCAATTGTCTCTTTATTAATTGGTTTATGGATTATTAGATTATTAATGAAAGCTATAACAAAAGCTTTTACAACTTCTAAAATTGATAAAACGTTAAAACCATTTTTAATTACACTAACATCATTTGGACTAAAAGCTTTATTGTTTATTACAATAGCTCAAATAGTTGGTGTTCCAATGACATCGTTTGCAGTATTATTAGGAGGTGTTGGAATTGCTATTGGTGCCGCTTTTAATGGTTCTTTAGGGCATTTAGCATCTGGAGTAATGTTATTGGTTTTTAGACCTTTTCAAGTAGGTGATTTAATTGAAGTAAACGGTGAATTAGGTTTTGTAAAAGAAATTTCTGTGTTTGTTACTATTTTGGAAACATTTCAAAATAAAACATCAATTATTCCAAATGGTACTATTACAGCCAATAAGATTGTAAATTATACTACTATTGGAAATTTAAGGGTTGATATGCCTTTTGGAATTAGATATGGAGCAAATATTGAAAACGCAAAAGCTATTGTAATGAATATTTTAGCTGAGGATTCAAATGTTTTAAAAGACCCTAAGCCTAGAGTTGCAGTTAATAATTTGGGTGAAAATGGAATTGAATTATTAGCATTGCCATATTCAAGTGTTGAAGGCTATTGGGATGTGTACTGGGATACTCGTCAAAAAATAGTGGAAGCTTTAGGAGAAGCAGGATATGAAGCTCCTTTACCACAACGAGTAGTAACTATGTTAAAATAATATGAATTGAATGCTTAATAGCATAAAAAAAAGCGAACAAATTATATTTGTTCGCTTTTTTTGTTTTGTATTTTGGGTATTACATTAATACGCTTTCAGATGGTATTGCTGAAATAATTTTATTAAACGTTTCACTTGGTCTCATTGCTTTATTAGCCAATTCATCATTTGGTAAATAATAACCTTGTAAATCAACTTCGTGACCTTGGGCACTATTTAGTTCTAATAATATTTTTGATTTTGCAGCAAATAATTCTTTATAAATTTTAGTGAACAAGTTTTTTAAATCTGCATCTTTACTTTGAAGCGATAATGCTTCAGCCCAATATAAACTTAGGTAAAAGTGACTCCCTCTATTATCTAGTTCAAATACTTTTCTTGAAGGCGATTTTTTGTTTTCTAAAAATTTATCTGTTGCTAAGTCTAAAGTCTCAGATAAAACAAGCGCTTTAGAATTTTTAAGGCTCTCACCTAAATGTTCTAAAGAAACTGTTAAGGCTAAAAATTCACCTAAAGAATCCCAACGCAAGTGACCTTCTTTTACAAATTGTTGAACGTGCTTTGGAGCAGAACCACCGGCACCTGTTTCAAACAAACCACCACCATTCATTAGCGGAACAATAGAAAGCATTTTTGCACTTGTACCAACCTCTAAAATAGGGAATAAATCTGTTAAGAAATCACGTAATACATTTCCTGTTACAGAAATAGTATCTAAACCTTCTTTAATTCTATCTAAGGTGAAAAGTGTAGCGTAGTAAGGAGATAAAATATGTATTTCTAATAAAGACGTATCAAAATTAGGTAAATATTTTTCTATTTTTTTAATCAACTCAATATCGTGAGCTCTAGTTTCATCTAACCAAAAAACAGCTGGTGTATTTGTAGCTGTGGCTCTTTTAACTGCTAATTTAATCCAATCTTGAATTGGAGCGTCTTTTACTTGACACATTCTCCAAATATCACCTTCTTCTACTTTGTGTTCAATTAAAGTATTCCCAGCAGCATCAATAACACGTACGGTACCTTCTTCTTTAATTTCAAATGTTTTATCGTGTGACCCGTATTCTTCGGCTTTTTGAGCCATTAAACCAACATTTGGTACTGTTCCCATTGTTGTAGGATCAAAAGCACCATTTTGTTTACAAAAATTAATTGTTGCTTCGTAAATAGGAGCGTAGCTACTATCAGGAATAACTGCTTTTGTGTCTTGTTGTTCACCTTGAGCATTCCACATTTGTCCAGAAGTACGAATCATTGCAGGCATTGAAGCATCAATAATTACATCACTTGGTACATGTAAGTTGGTAATTCCTTTATCAGAATTTACCATTGCTAATCCTGGTCCGTTGTTATAGCAAGCATCAATATCTTCTTCTATTTCTTGACGTTTATCTTCAGGAAGCGTTTGAATTTTAGAAATTAAATCACCAAAACCATTGTTTTCTTCAACTCCTAGCTCTTCTAATACAGCTTGATGCTTTTCAAAAACTGGTTGAAAGAAAGTTGTTACTGCATGTCCAAAAATTATTGGATCTGAAACTTTCATCATAGTAGCTTTCATATGTAAAGAAAACAACACATTATTTGCTTTGGCATCTTTAATTTGCTCGCTTAAAAAAGCTAATAATGCTTTTTTACTCATTACCGAAGCATCAATAATTTCTCCTTCTAAAATTGGGAAACTATCTTTTAAAATACTTGTATCACCAGCGCTGTTTGTAAACTCTATTTTAACTGATGTTGCTTCAGAAAGTGTTAACGATTTTTCATTAGCTCTAAAATCATTAGCACTCATTGTTGCTACGTGCGTTTTAGAATCTGGAGACCAAGCTCCCATAGAGTGCGGATTATTTTTTGCAAAATTTTTCACTGCTTTTGGTGCTCTACGGTCTGAATTTCCTTCTCTTAAAACTGGGTTAACAGCAGAACCTTTTACAGCGTTATATCTTTTTTGAATGTCTTTTTCTTCACTAGTATTTGCTTCTTCAGGGTAATTAGGAATTTTATATCCAAGTTTTTGAAGTTCTTTAATAGCTGCTTTAAGCTGAGGAACAGAAGCTGAAATATTTGGAAGTTTAATAATATTTGCTTCAGGAGCTTTTGCTAACTCACCAAGTTCACTTAAATTATCAGGAATTTTTTGATCGTCAGATAAAAACTCTGGAAATACAGCTAGTATTCTTGCTGCTAATGAAATATCTTTAGATTCAACATTAATTTTAGCGGGTGCAGTAAATGCTTTAATTATAGGTAAAAAAGAATAAGTTGCTAATGCTGGAGCTTCATCTGTTTTAGTGTAAACAATCTTTGGTGTTTTACTCATAATATATAATTTGGTTTTAAAAACTGATTCTTTAGCGAATTAGCAAAAAATAAGTTTAAGATTTTATAGTTTATTAATAGTAAAACAAATGTAATATTTTTTGCTAAAATATCCATTCCGAAAACGTTATAAATAAGGCTTTGTAATAATAATAACGTAATAATGAACTAAGAAAATTGAGGAAATAATAATGTTTAAAAACAAAAGCCATCATATTGATTTCTCAGTATCATGGCTTTTTGCTGAAACACTTTTTTAATAACTTTCAGTTTGTTTTGTTTTTATTATAATGCTTTCATTTTTCAATTACTAGCGTTGTAATAAACAATTCACATCATTTGTCAACTCTTACAAATCAACTTTTTATTAACTAGTTGTTTCTTTTAAAATAACATTTAAAACTTTGTTGTAATTAAAATTACTTGTTTTAAAACATTACTCTAAAAATAATGTCTTTATAACCTTTTGTTTCCGTTTTGTATGCTAAATACTTGGCTACATTACTCATTAAAAGTATAGGTTGTAAAAACGATGTTCAAGAACATTTTGAATTTCACTTTGAATTTTTTAGCAGACTTCGAAAAGTAGCATTTAAATGCAATGCTTAAATTTTCATCGTTTAATTCTTATGTAAAATAACACCCAAATATTGTAAAACCCAAATATTTAACTGTTTTAATATCAACAAGATATGAACTTGAGTTATGAACAATTGTGAACAAAAAAATCCGTTTTGATATTCAAAACGGATTTTTTAATTTTTTTGAAATAAAGACTAACGTCTTTTTTCTTGTATTCTTGCTTTTTTACCAGTTAAACCTCTAAAGTAGAAGATACGAGCTCTACGCACTCTACCGTGTTTGTTAACTTCAATTTTTTGAATTGCTGGTAAATTTACTGGGAAAATACGTTCAACACCAACAGTACCAGACATTTTTCTGATAGTGAATGTTTCAGATGCTCCAGTTCCTCTTCTTTGAATAACTACACCTCTAAAAAACTGTGTTCTTGTTTTTTCTCCCTCTTTAATTTCGTAATAAACTGTAATAGTATCTCCTGATTGAAATTGAGGAAATTCTTTTTTAGTTACAAATTCGTCTTGTATAAATTTTACTAATGCTTCCATTTTAACTATTTTAATGGTTTTTCCATAATTAACATTCACGATTCTCGTCAGAGGTTAATTTTGAGTGTGCAAATTTAGTAAAAAAGATTAATCTTCCAATAAATCTGGTCGAATTTTTTTTGTGTGCTCAAAAGCTTTGTTATTTCGCCATTCTTCTATCTTCGGAAAATTTCCTGATAATAGTACTTCTGGAACCTTAAGTTCTTTATATTCAGCAGGTCTAGTGTAAACTGGAGGTGATAATAAATCGTCCTGAAAAGAGTCTGTTAACGCTGAAGTTTCATCGCCCAAAACACCTGGAATAAGTCTAATAATAGCATCACATAGCACGGCTGCACCTAATTCGCCACCGCTCAAAACATAATCTCCAATAGAAATTTCTTTTGTGATAAATAAATCACGAACACGTTGATCAACACCTTTGTAATGACCGCATAAAATTATCATGTTTCCATTTAAAGAAAGTGTGTTTGCTGTTTGTTGATTTAATGTGGGAGCGTCAGGCGTCATATAAATTATATCATCATAATCACGTTCTGATTTTAATTTGGAAATACATTTATCAATTGGTTCAATCATTAAAACCATACCAGCGCCACCGCCAAATTGATAATCATCAATTTTTCCATAACTATTTAAAGCATATGTTCTTAAATCATGAAAATGTACTTCAACTAAACCTTTGTCTATAGCACGCTTGATAATTGAATACTCAAACGGACTTTTAATTAATTCTGGTGAAACAGTAATGATATCTATTCGCATGCCGCAAAGATAAATCTTTTAAGTCTAAATTTAAACGTTATTTTGAATAAGCGAAAACTAAGAAGTGTAAACGGCTTTTATCATTCTATCAACACCAAACATATCTTTTTTAAGTTCAATGGCAGTAAAACCTTTTGAAATTAATAAATCAACTGTTTCTTTACCTAAGTATTGATTTATTTCAAAAAATAACAACCCGTTTTTTGAAAGATGCTTGGTAGCTAAATCGGCAATTTTATTGTAAAATAATAGCGGATTGTTGTTTTCTACAAAAAGAGCTAAATGAGGCTCGTAATTTAAAACGTTTTTTTGCATTTCAGCTTTTTCTAATTCACGAACGTATGGCGGATTGCTAACAATAATATTGTACTGAGTATTTAAACTGTTAGTTTTTAAAATATCTTTTTCTAAAAATTGAATAGTAACGTTGTTCAACTGTGCGTTTTCTTTGGCTGTTTTTAATGCTTTTGAAGAAATATCAATAGCGCTAATAGTTGCAGTTGGAAGGTTTTTAGCTAATGAAATTGGTATACAGCCACTTCCTGTACCAATATCTAAAATAGTTAAGGTTGAATTTTCTACTTTTGATACTTCTAGAATCCAACTAACTAATTCTTCAGTTTCAGGTCTTGGAATTAAAACGTTTTTATTCACTTTAAAAGGTAAACCGTAAAACTCTGTTTCACCTATTATATATTGTATTGGAATATTATTTTTTAAACTGTTTAAATTTTTTTGCAGTGTGTTTAAGTTGTTTTCTGAAATTTCAAAATTTGGTTGTAAAGCAATGTCTATTCTATTTAAATTTAACACGTGCTCTATTAAAATGTTGAAAAAAGATTGAATTTCAGTTTCAGGATAGCTGTTAGATAATTCTGAAAAAAAGCATTTTTTAAATTGTAGTATTTGCATTATAAACTTTTAAGCATCCATAAATTACATGAATAATGTCCTGTATCTCCCATTGGAGCATCTAAATCTTCAAAACCTACTTTTCTATACAGTTTTCTGGCTTCTTCCATGTAAGGTAATGTTTCTAAATAACATTTTTCAAAACCAAATTCTTTTGCTTTTTGCAGGCAAGTTTTCATCATTTCACTTCCTAAACCAATACCTCTAGCTTCAGGTGTAAAGTACATTTTTTGCAGTTCACATACATTACCTTGGTAGTTGTCTAATTGTTGAATGCCTGCGCCACCATAAATTTCACCATTTTTTTCTACAACATAATAAACAGCATTTTTTGCAGTATAAGCTTCGCTTAACGTATCTAAAATAGTATCTGCATAGGCAGTTCCTACTTTTGGAACTCCATATTCTATTAAAACACGTCGTATTGCTTTGGCAATTTTAGAATTGTCTGAAGGTTTAATTTCTCGAATAGTGAAGTTATTTATAGTCATTTTAAAATACTATTTTTGCGGTGTGAATTTACATGAAAAATATATAAAACGCTGTATTGAGTTGGCAAAAAATGGATTGGGAACTACGTATCCTAATCCTATGGTTGGAAGTGTAATAGTGTTGAATGATACTATAATTGGTGAAGGTTGGCACAAAAAAGCTGGTGAACCACACGCTGAAGTGCATGCAATTAACGCTGTAAAAGATAAAAGCTTATTAAAAAACGCTACTATTTATGTGAGTTTAGAGCCTTGTTCTCATTTTGGAAAAACGCCACCATGTTCTAATTTAATTGTTGAAGTAGGAATTAAGAATGTTGTAATTGGCGTTGTTGATTCTAATAGTAAAGTTAGTGGAAAAGGTGTAAAATATTTGGAAGATAATGGTTGTAACGTAACTGTTGGTGTTTTAGAAAATGAGTGTTTTCAATTAAATAAGCGGTTTTTTACGTTTCACAATGAAAAGCGACCATTTATTATTTTAAAATGGGCTGAAACTAAAGATGGTTTTATAGATAAATTAAGAGGCGAAAACGATGAAATATCACCCAATTGGATTTCTAATCAATGTTCTCAACAATTTGTACATAAAATGCGTGCTGAAGAACATGCAATTTTGGTTGGAACAACTACCGCTTTAAATGACAATCCTAGTTTAACCGTTAGAAGTTGGAGTGGTTCAAATCCTATTCGAGTTGTAATTGATAGGTTAGCTAAAATTCCTTCGCATTACAATTTGCTAAATGGAAATACTAAAACAATTGTTTTTTCAGAAGTAAAGCAACACGTTAACTCTTTTGAAAATGTAATTTTTGAACAAGTGAATTTTAAAGAAGATATACTTCAACAAATTTGTGAAGTATTGTATAAATATGAAATTCAATCTGTAATTATTGAAGGAGGGAAGCAAACAATACAAAGTTTTATAAACGCCAATTTGTGGGATGAAGCTTTTGTGTTTGTTGGAGCTATTGCATTTAAAGAAGGTTTGGAAGCTCCAAAATTAAAAAAAGTACCAAGTGAAACCATTAAGATTTCAAATGATACTTTGTATATGTATAAAAATGTGTAGTTATTTTGTTTTTTCAAACATTTCAACTTTAGTTTCTCCATTTGATTTTTTATAACCTCTAAACATACCTGTTGAGTTAAAATCCCAATACACATCTCCATTTTTGTCTATTAAAATCATTCCGCCTTCACCACCTAAAGGTCCAATTTGATTGAATAAAACTTCGTTTAAAGCTTCTTTAGGTGAAAATCCCTTGTATTGAATTAAACTAGAAACCTCGTGAGAAGCTACTGTTCTAATGAAATATTCTCCGGTTCCAGTAGCTGAAATTCCGCAGGTTAAATTATTGGCATATGTTCCGGCTCCAATAAGTGGAACATCTCCAATTCTTCCATATTTTTTATTGGTCATTCCTCCGGTTGATGTTCCGGCTGCAATATTTCCACTTTTGTCCATTGCCACAGCACCAACAGTTCCAAATTTATGATCATCAATTAATTCATTTTTTATTAAAAATGCTGTATGATCTAATTGTGTTTTTTCTTTTCCTTGTAGTTTTCTTAACTGATTCATTCTTTTCTCAGTAAAAAAGTAGGTACTATCAACCATTTCAATTCCGTATTTGGCAGCCATTATTTCGGCACCTTTTCCTGAAAGTAATACGTGTTTAGAACTATCCATTACAATTCTAGCAGCTAAAATTGGGTTTTTTATATGGTTAACACCGGCAATAGCACCAGAATTTAAAGTTTTACCATCCATAATAGCAGCATCCATTTCTTGATTTCCATCACTATTGTATACAGCACCTTTTCCGGCATTAAATAAAGGAGAATTTTCCATTACGTTTATTGCTGCTTGTACGGCATCTAATGAAATTCCGCCTTTTTCTAAAACGGCATAACCAGCATTTAAAGCTTCTTCAAGTTTTTTTGAATAAGCTTCTTCTTGTTCTTTAGTGAAATATTCGCGTTTAATGCCTCCAGCGCCACCGTGGATTACAATTGAAAAGGAGTTGGCTTCTTTAGTAGCACTGTCATTTTGTTGGGAGTTAGTTTCTTTACATGAATATGTAAATAATAGTATGAAACAAATAAGTAAGAGTTTTTTCATGTGTTTTAAATTTTAAATTCAAATATATTCATTTTAAAAGTAAAAATTAGAAATTGTGTTTTGATATATTTGCGTATTATTTATGATTACTTCAGAAAAAGACACATATAAAACTATTGATGTTGCTAAAGGAGATGCTCTTTTTAAAGATAAAGGGAGTAAGTTTATTGGGTATGCATTTCCTGTAACTTCAGAAGAAGAGGTAAAAGAATGTATTGATGGCTTAAAGAAAAAACACCATGCTGCTAGACATTGGTGTTATGCTTGGCAGTTAGGGATTGAAGAAGTGAGGTATAGAGCTAATGATGATGGAGAGCCTAACAACTCTGCCGGAAATCCTATTTACGGACAAATTTTATCAAAAGATTTAACCAATGTTTTGGTTGTTGTGGTACGTTATTTTGGAGGTGTTAAATTAGGTGTTGGAGGTTTAATTAATGCCTACAAAACTTCCGCTAAATTAATTTTAGAGGAAGTTGTAATTGTTGAAAAAACAATTGATGTTTTTTTTAAAGTTGATTTTGAATACCAACACATGAATAAGGTTATGAGAATTGTTAAAGAACAAAACCTTCAAATAGTTGATCAAAAAATGGAATTGGCTTGTGAATTTTTAATTTCTACTAGAAAAAAGAACGCATCAAAAGTATATCAACTATTTTTAGATTTGCGTTGCCTCACAATAAAAGAGATTACTCCTTAAAATTTATTTTTTCTAATAAGTATTCAGGAATACGTGTTGGTCTATTTGTTTTCATATTTACAAACACTAAAGTTGCAGAAGCAGTTGTTAACAATTCGTTATTTTGGTTGTGAATTTCAAACTCAAATTCTATTCTTGCTGTAGGTTTTTTAGCTAAAGACGTTTTTAATGTCAATACGTCATCATATTTAGCGGGTTTTAAGTAATTTGTATTTAGATTAATTACAGGTAACATAATACCATTTTCTTCCATGTTTTTATATGAAACCCCTAGTTTCCTTAGCCATTCTGTTCTACCCATTTCAAAATAGGCTGCATAATTTCCGTGGTATGCATAGCTCATTTGGTCAGTTTCACCATACCTTACTCTAAATTGTATTTTATCAGATATCATTTTGTATATTTATAAAGTGTTATTTACGTAAAAAAAAGTTAATAATCAATAGATATTTTATTTTTTTATGATGAAAAATATTCACATTTTTGTACGTGTAAACAAAGGCAATTGTTTTACAAATTGTAATCAACTAATTTTTAACTTTTTAATACTTTTTTAGTACTAATGACGAAAACTGCATCATCAGTTTGGAACGAGTGTTTATCTTTTATTGAAGATAATATCAAGCAACAAGCATACAAAACATGGTTTGAGCCTATAAAGCCCATAAAATTATCTGGTGAAGCGTTAACTATTCAAGTTCCTAGTAAGTTTTTTTATGAATGGCTTGAAGAGCATTATATAAAATTGTTAAGAGTTGCTTTGGTGAAGCAATTAGGTGAAGATGCTAAATTGATTTATGATGTAAGAATGGAGAATAATTACAGTAGTAGCAACCAGCATACTGTAAAAATACCAAGTTCAAATAGAAACCCAATCCATTCAAGTCAAGGTGTAAATGCACCTTTAAATTTAAATAAAAGAGAGCTTAAAAATCCGTTTATAATTCCTGGAATTCAAAAAGTTAAAGTTGAATCTCAATTAAATCCAAATTATAATTTTGAAAGTTTTGTTGAAGGTGACTCTAATAGATTAGGTCGTTCAGCTGGTTTGGCTGTAGCAAATAAACCAGGAGGAACTTCGTTCAATCCATTATTAATTTATGGTGGAGTTGGGTTAGGTAAAACGCATATTGCACACGCAATTGGTGTTGAAATAAAAGAAAAATACCCAGATAAAACGGTTTTATATATTTCTTCTGAAAAATTTACACAACAATACATTGATTCTGTTAAAGGAAATACAAGAAATGATTTTATTCATTTTTACCAAATGATTGATGTGTTGATTATTGATGATGTTCAATTTTTATCAGGTAAAACAGGAACGCAAGATGTGTTTTTCCATATTTTTAATCACTTGCATCAAAATGGAAAACAAGTTATTTTAACTTCAGATAAAGCTCCTGTTGATATGCAAGATATTGAGCAGCGCTTATTATCTAGATTTAAGTGGGGATTATCTGCAGAGTTGCAAGCTCCTGATTATGAAACACGTGTTTCTATTTTGCAAAATAAATTGTATAGAGATGGTGTTGAAATGCCAGATGAAATAGTAGAGTATATTGCAAAACATATTAAATCTAATGTTCGTGAATTAGAAGGAGTTTTAATCTCTATGATTGCACAAGCATCTTTTAATAGAAAAGAATTTACATTGTCTTTAACAAGACAAATTGTAGATAAATTTGTAAAAAACACCAAGAGAGAAGTATCTATAGATTATATTCAAAAAATTGTATCTAATTATTTTGAATTAGATGTTGCAACATTACAATCTAAAACACGTAAACGCCATATTGTTCAAGCGCGTCAATTAGCTATGTATTTTGCAAAAAGAATGACAAAAGCTTCGTTAGCAAGTATTGGTTCTCAAATTGGTAAAAGAGACCATGCAACCGTATTGCACGCTTGTAAAACAGTTGATAATTTAACTGAAACAGATAAGCAGTTTAGAAAATACGTTGACGATATTACTAAAAAACTTACTTTTTAAAAAAAATGACTAAAGTATTGATGGTTTGTTTAGGCAATATTTGCCGATCACCATTAGCTGAAGGGATTTTAAAATCAAAAGTTTACTCACATAAAACTTTTATTGATTCAGCTGGAACAGGTGCATATCATGTTGGAAATAAGCCGGATAAAAGGTCTATTTCTGTTGCTGCAATGAACGGAATTGACATTAACAATCAAAAAGCACGTAAATTTGAAGTAAAGGATTTTGATGCGTTTGATTTGATTTATGTTATGGATCAATCAAATTATAGAAATGTTACTAGTTTGGCACGAAATGAACAAGATGTTTCAAAAGTTAAATTAATTTTGAACGAAGTTTTCCCTGGTGAAGATTTAGATGTTCCCGATCCATATTACGGAGGTGATTTTGGATTTAAAAATGTATTTAATATGTTGAATGAAGCTTGCGATGTAATTTCAAAAAAACTAAATACAAATGAATAATCAAAAAGGTAAATTATATTTAATTCCTACAACGTTAGGAGATAATGAACCTTTAGAGGTGCTTCCTTATTCAGTAAAAAAAATTATTGAAGAGTTAGATCACTTTGTTGTTGAGAATGAAAAAACAGCACGAAGGTTTATAAAAAAAATTACCCCTAAAAAATCACAGCCATCTTTAATTTTATATAAATTAGATAAGTATGCTGAAGAAATTGAGGTGAGTAGATATTTAGATGTGTGCGAGCAGGGAATTTCTGTTGGTTTACTTTCTGAAGCTGGTGTGCCTGCAATTGCTGATCCTGGCGCTGAAGTTGTAAAATTAGCGCATGAAAAAGGAGTTAGGGTTGTTCCTATGGTTGGTCCTTCATCAATTGTTTTAGCAATGATGGCTTCAGGGTTTAATGGTCAAAATTTTGCTTTTAATGGTTATTTGCCAATTGATGCTTCAGAGCGTAAAAAAGCAATAAAAGACTTAGAACGGTTATCTAAAGAAAAGAAACAATCTCAAATATTTATTGAAACTCCGTATCGCAATGAAAAGATGTTTACAGATTTAAAAAGTGCTTTAGCGCCATCTACTAAACTTTGTATAGCTTGTGATATTACATTACAAAATGAATATATTAAGACCTTAGAAATAAAGGATTGGAAAAAAGAACGTCCAGATTTACATAAAAGACCAACTATTTTTGTAATACATAAAGAATAAAAAAAACTCAAACTGAAAAGTTTGAGTTTTTTTTAACCGAAATATGTTAAATATTATATTGTAGCTTTTTGATTTGCTTCAATAAATGAAGTGTCGTAACCAGAAAATTTCTTGATGTAATGTTGAATAGAACTTCCGTAAGCATCTTTAAATTTTGTGCTTCCATTAGAACGTAAATATTTTTTTACATTACCTGCGCCAGATAAATGTGCTGCAGCTAAAATACCAGACTCAGTAATTTCAATTCCGTTAATTGTTTTACCAACGCTTCTTTTAATGTCTTTTCTTAAAATCCATTTGTTTACAGAACAAAGTGCAACAAAGGCATCTTCTTGTAATTCAGGTGTTTCTAAAAATTCTTGTGTATCGTAAATTTTGAATCGCTCTAAAGTAGATTTTCCAAATTGATATTTCCCTAAATATCCAAAAGAATTTGTTACGTGGTATTTTCCTTGTGACTCTTTAAAAGCAATTGCTTCTCTAAAGCCATTAAATGAATTACCAACAAATGGAGCTTGGAAATTGTATGCGATACTTTCCTTTTCAGTAGGAACGTAGCTTATGCTAGCTGTAAAGTTTGTTATATTGTTGCTTATATGTTTGTCTTCTGAAAATCCAGAAAAAAAAGCTACTAAAATAAATAAACTTATAAATATGCTTGTTTTTTTCATAATTTAAAGGTTTTTAATGACCTCGTAAATTTCGGAGTGCAAAAGTATAGCTTATTTTTAAATACGCAACTATTTATTGTTCAAATATTTAAATTTAACAAATTGTTGTGAAACGTTAATTTCTACTAAAGATAATTAATTTTTTTAGTTGTTGAAGTAAGAAGAGTTTAATGAAAGTGAACAAAACCTTGTGAGAATGGATGTTTATTACCTATTTACACCTTGTTTACTTAGCCATTTTTGATATTTGGCGGCATTTCTATTGTGTTGTGATAGCGTTTTTGCAAATTCATGCTGTCCAATTGAAGTAATACTAGCACACATATAATAATATTCATGCTTTGCCGGATTTAAAACAGCATCTATTGAAGATATGTCTGGCATAGCAATTGGTCCTGGTGGTAAGCCAATATTTTTATAAGTATTGTAAGGCGAGTCTATAGATAAATCTTTTGTTAAAACACGCTTAATTACAAGATCATCACCTGCTTGCTGTTTTAAAGCAAAAATAATGGTAGGGTCAGCTTGTAAAGGCCATTTGTTTTTAAATCTATTTAAATATAATCCTGCAACAATTGATCTTTCTTTAACCAATGCGGTTTCTTTTTGAACAATGGAAGCTAAAGTTATAACTTGGTTTTTAGAAAGATTTAATTTTTTTGCTTTTTTAATTCTGTTCTCATTCCAAAATCGGTTGTATTCCTTAAGCATTTTTTCTTGAAATTTCTTAGCAGAAGTATTCCAATAAAACTGATAGGTGTTTGGAATGTACATACCAATACTTGTTTTTGAATTGAAACCTGCTTTTGAAATAAATTCAGTGTCTGTAAAAGCTTTTAATAGTGAAATTGAATCTGCTTCAATCTGTTCTGAAATTCTTCCGGCTAATTTTTGAAAACTATCTTGGTTATTGAATGATAGTTTTATAGGTGTTTGTTTTCCACTTCGTAATAAATTAACCAATTCATTATTATTCATGCCTTCAGAAATAAAATATTTCCCTGGCTTTATAGTGTTTGGGTAATTTTTTTGTACGGCCACCCAAACAAATGATTTTACCTTTTTTAAAAATGGTTGAATTAAAATTTCAACTTCTTTAATAGTGCTACTTGTTGGAATGTATAAGTAACCTTCTTGTTTGGTATTGGGTTTGTAAATTTTATTGTAAAAATTAAAAGCAAAAATACCTGCTATTATAATTAGTATACCACCAATTAATAAAATAAGTTTTTTAAAATTCATTGTTAGCTATTTATTAACTGATATAAAATTTCATTTTTATAACCAAGCTCAGTAAAAATCCAATCTTTTTTAATTCCAGAGAATTTGAAATTGAATTTTTCAAATAAAGCAATACTTTTATAGTTGTCTGCAGCAATATTTGCAAATAGTTGGTGCGCATTTAAATGTTTAAAGGTATAATCAATTACCAAACCTAAAGCTTCAGAAGCAAATCCATTACCTTGAAATTTAGGCAATATTAATAATCCTACACCAACACGGTTATGTTGTGGTTCAAATTCAAATAAATCAATCATTCCAACGGGCGAATTTTTGATATTGCAAATTACAAATCGATATTGTTTTGCTTCATAAATATCTTGATGCGCGTTTTCAATATAGTTTTTAAGAATGTGTTTTGAATATGGTATTTGAGTGCTACTTACTTTCCAAAAAGATTCATTATTTTCAGTAGTAAACAGAAAATCTAAATCTTCAGGCTCTAACGCTCTTAAGCTTATATGTTTTCCTACCAACGTTGCCATTAGATTAAAACAGTACCTTCAAATACAAATTCGGCGGGTCCTTTTAAAAATACATTGGTGTAATTATTTTCATTTTTATCAAATGAAACTTCTAAATTTCCACCTAAAACTTCAAGTTGAATGGTGTTTTTTGTTGTTTTTCCAGCGTTGTTGGCTGCAATTGCAACTGCAGTAACACCGGTTCCACAAGCCAAAGTTTCATCTTCAACACCACGTTCATAAGTGCGTACTTTAAAACTATTTTCAGAAACTTGCTCTGCAAAATTTACATTGGTTCCTGCTTCAAAATAAGGAGCTCCATATCTAATTTTGGCTCCTGTTTCTTTTACAGGAATTGCTTTAACACTTTCACAAAACTGAATATGATGTGGAGATCCAGTATTTAAAAATAAATCTGAATCATTTGTTGAAATTTCATGAACATCAATCATTTTTAAACTTACTATTCCATTGTTTATAGTGGCATAATGCAAACCATCAACCGCATCAAAAGTAGTTTCATTTTGAATTACATTTAGTTGTTTTGCAAAAGCAACCAAGCATCTACCGCCATTTCCACACATGCTTCCTTCATTTCCATCAGCGTTAAAATATACCATGGTAAAGTCTTCTTTTTCAGAAGGTTCAAGTAGAATTAACCCGTCTGCACCAATTCCAAAACGTCTGTCACAAAGCTTATTAATTAGCTGTACATCATCTTTTGGAAAAAACAAGGTTCTATTATCAATCATAATAAAATCATTCCCTGTTCCTTGATATTTATAAAATTGTAGTTTCATGTGTGCAAATGTACTAAATTCAGCTAAGTTTTTTAGCTAAAAATACTGTCTGAAAGTTAAAATGTTAAAATCAGTTAAATGAGCGTTAACATACAGTTAAAGCAATTTTTTGAATATATTAAAAGTATAATTTTGTGTTATTAATTTTAAATATATATATGAAAATGAAAAAATATTTCAGCATAATGTTGTTCTCTGCAATTGGAGGCGCGTTAACTTTAGGATCGTATAAATTATTTATTGAAGAATCTCCAATGGTTGTTGAACAGCAAGTTATAGAACAACCACAGGCTGTTCAGGCGAATTATTTAAATACGGTGAATTCAATTGAAAATACTGATTTTACGGTAACTGCTGAAAAAACTTTGAATACAGTAGTGCACGTTAAAAATACATCTTACAAAACAACAAGAGATCCTTATAGAGAATTTTTCTATGGACAAGGAAGTGGCACTAAACAGTATTCTCAAGTTGGAACAGGAAGTGGAGTTATTATTTCTTCTGACGGATACATTGTAACCAATAATCATGTGGTTAAAGGTGCTTCAGAAATTGAAGTAACACTTAATAATAAAAAAGTTTTAAAAGCAGAATTAGTTGGAGCTGATGCTACAAACGATATTGCTTTGTTAAAAGTGAAGACAGATGAGTTGCCTTATATTAGTTTTGGAAATTCAGATGCTGTAAAAGTTGGTGAATGGGTTTTAGCAGTTGGAAATCCTTATAATTTAACTTCAACAGTTACCGCAGGAATTATTAGTGCAAAAGGACGTGATTTACACGGGAATGGAAATGTAACAGATTCATTTATTCAAACTGATGCAGCTGTAAACCCAGGAAATAGTGGAGGCGCTTTGGTAAATACACGAGGAGAATTAATTGGTATTAATACGGCAATTACATCTCAAACAGGTTCATTTGTTGGGTATTCATTTGCGGTGCCTTCAAACATAGCAAAAAAAGTTATTGAAGATTTAATGGAGTTTGGAAATGTGCAAAAAGCAATTTTAGGTGTTAGAGGTGGAGAATTGAATAGTAAAGTTGCTGAAAATTTAGAAATTGAAAATACAGAAGGATTTTATATTTCTGAAGTTACAGAAGGTTCTGGAGCAGAAAAAGCAGGCTTAAATAGTAATGATATTATTATTAAAATGGATGGTGTTGAAATTTCTACATATGCAGATTTAACTGGGTTTATTAGAACAAAACGCCCAGGAGATGTTGTAAATGTAACTTATTTAAGAAGCGGTGAAAGATTCACAACAAATGTGACTTTAAGTAAAAATGAAATGAGTAAAGTATCATCTTTAGGTTTAGAATTAAAAAACTTAAATAGCAACGAGTTGAAAAAACTGAAAATTGAAAATGGAGTTCAAGTTACAGATTTAACTAACCAAGAGTTGTTATATTACGGAGTAAAAAAAGGTTTTGTAATTACGGCCATTAACAATAAAAAAGTTAATACAGTAGATGATGTTGTTGATATGATTTCAAACAAATCTAAAAATGATGTGTTGCGAATTGAAATGTTAAACTTAGATGGAGAAATAGAACGTTATATTTTTAGATAAAGAATTATTTAAACTTATAAAAAGCCGAAACATATGTTTCGGCTTTTTTAGTTTCTACAAAATTGGTTTGCTTTATTTTTTAGCATAGAGTTTTAAAAAAAATATGAGTACTTTTAGCCAAGAATTATTTTAAATTATGAGTATTAATATAGAACAAAAAATCACAGAATTAAGAGAAGAGCTAAGAGCACATAATTACAACTATTATGTGTTAGATGCAGCTACTATTTCTGATTATGATTTTGATTTAAAGTTAAAAGAGTTAGAAAAATTAGAGCAGGAGAATCCTCAATTTTTTGATGCTAATTCGCCTACTCAAAGAGTAGGAGGTGAAATTACAAAGAACTTTAATACGGTTACTCATAAAAACCGAATGTATTCTTTAGATAATTCGTATTCAAAGGATGATTTGTTAGATTGGCAAAAGCGAATTCAAAAAATGATTGGAGATGAGCCAATTAGTTATACTTGTGAATTAAAATACGATGGAGCTTCCATAAACTTATCTTACGAAAATGGAATTTTAATAAGTGCTGTAACTAGAGGTGACGGATTTCAAGGTGATGAAGTAACTGCAAATATTAAAACTATAAAATCAATTCCGTTGGTTTTAAAAGAAGCATTTGTACCAAATTTTGAAATACGAGGAGAAATTATTTTGCCGTTAGATGGGTTTAATAAAATGAATGAAGAGCGTGTTGAAGCTGGTGAAGATCCGTATAGAAACCCTAGAAACACAGCAAGTGGAAGTTTAAAATTACAAGATAGTGCTGAGGTTTCAAAAAGACCTTTAGATTGTTTGTTGTATCACGTGGTTGCTAATAACAACCCAAATACTTCGCATTTTGAAACCTTAGAGAATGCCCGAAAATTAGGATTTAAAGTTCCAAAGGCAATTGAGGTTTGTGATAGCATTGATGCTGTATTTCAATTTATTGAAAAGTGGGATTTAAAAAGACACGATTTGCCTTATGAGACAGATGGAATTGTAGTAAAAGTAAACTCATTACAGCAACAAGAAGAGTTGGGTTTTACAGCAAAAGCACCAAGATGGGCAATTGCTTATAAATTTAAAGCTGAACAAGAAAGTACAATTTTAAAAGAAATAACATACCAAGTAGGAAGAACAGGCGCAATTACGCCTGTGGCAAATCTTGATCCAGTTCAGTTGGCCGGAACTACAGTAAAAAGAGCATCGTTACATAATGCTGATCAAATTGAAAAATTAGACATTAGAGTAGGAGATACTGTTTTTGTTGAAAAAGGAGGTGAAATTATACCAAAGGTTGTGGGCGTTGATTTTGAAAATAGACCACAAGATTCTGTTTCTACCGTTTACGCTACTAATTGCCCTGATTGTAATACGGCATTGGTTAGAAAAGAAGGTGACGCAAAACATTATTGTCCAAATGAATATGGTTGTCCAACTCAAATAACTGCTAGAATTCAACACTTTATAAGTAGAAAAGCAATGAATATTGATGGCTTAGGGACCGAAACTATTGAACTTCTTTTTGAAAATGGTTTAATCCATAATTATGCGGATTTGTATGAGTTGAAATTTGAACAGATTATTCCTTTAGATAGAATGGCAGAAAAATCTGCAGAAAATATGATTGCAGGAATTCTAAAGTCTAAAGAAATTCCGTTTGAAAAAGTCTTATTTGCATTAGGTATTCGTTATGTAGGGGAAACGGTTGCTAAAAAACTTGCCAAACATTTTAAATCTATAGACAATTTAATGAATGCAACTTTTGAACAATTAATAGCTGTTGATGAAATTGGAGATAGAATTGCTGAAAGTGTAATTGATTTTGCTTCTAACTTAATAAATATTCAATTAGTTGATAGGTTGAAATCTTACGGAGTTCAATTAGAAGTTTCAGAAGAATCATTAGAAGGTAAAACTGAAATTCTTGCAGGGAAAATATTTGTTGTTTCGGGAGTATTTACTGTGTTTAATAGAAATGACCTTAAAAAATCTATAGAAGATAATGGTGGAAAAGTTGGAAGTTCTATTTCTAAAAAAACTACTTATGTAATTGCCGGTGATAATATGGGACCAAGTAAATTAGCTAAAGCTGAAAGTTTAGGAATTCCTATTATTTCAGAATTAGATTATAAGGAAATGATTGCTTAGCTTTTTTGAAGCTAATTAATTCTAATTTAGAACCAAGTAAACATAAAAAAACTCAGAATTGTAACTTACAATTCTGAGTTTTTTTATGAGCTAGTTATTCTTATTAGTTAAAATTATCTTCTAAAATAATTCTATTTCTTCTAATTTTTAATTTACCATCATTTTCTAACACCTTTAATAAACGAGACACTACAACTCTTGATGTATGTATATCATCAGCAATTTCTTGATGTGTAATTATTAAAATATTTGTATTTAAAACTTTTACTTTATCAATTAAATATTTGTGAAGTCTATCATCTAATTTCATAAAAGCTAAACTATCAATAGATTCAACCATTTCCATTAAGCGTAAATGGTAAGTGTCTATTACAAATTCTCTCCAACTTTTATATTTAGCAAGCCAAGTGTCAATTATATCAACAGGAATAAAAATACCATCTGTTTCTTTTTCTGTAATTCCTCTAAACATGCTTTCAGTTCTATGAATACAGTTTACAAATGAAATGGCACAAGTATCACCTTTTTCAATATAGTATAATGCTATTTCTTCGCCTTGGTTATCTTCTCTAATTATTTTAACAGCTCCATTTAAAATTAATGGAACGTGTGTCATTTTATCACCAATATCTAATAATATTTCATGACTAGGGATGGTTCTAAAAATACCAATATTTACAATTTCATCAATTAATTCTTTTTCAAAAATAGAAGCATAATAGTCCTCTAATTTTTCACGTAAAACCTCTTTATCTGTAGTCATATTTTTTTTGCTAAGTGCGGTGTATAAGCAAAGTTACAAATATTCATAAAAAAACTCCTAACAAATGTTAGAAGTTTTTTGTAATAAATAGTACTTTCATTTAGAACTTTACTTGCATTTGAAATAGTAATGCATCGTTTTTTACAGAAGGTGTTTCGCTTACATTTTGATAATTTACTTGTAAACGAGTTTTATCATTAAAGAAATAATTAACACCTAAGGTTAACATTTCTTGATACCCTAAATATTTAATATCTGTATCCGCGTCAAAATATTCCCATTTTACAACTGGTTGTAATTTTAGTTTAGACATATATGAAAGCATTAGGTAGGCTCCTTGGCGATTTTCACCTAATTCTAATGGTGTTGAACCACAACCACCACCTGCAGCTCTGTTGTAATCTCCATTGTCATGAATAAATTCACCTTGTAAAGCAAAACCTTCATAATCTGCTAAAAATTCAAATCCATATGTAGATCTTTCTTGAGTATTATTGTTTGGATAACCGTATCTAAAACTAGCTCCAACTTTTAAAAAATCTAAAGGCTTATAAACTAAATTTCCAATAAAATCTTTTTTAGTGTTATTATCAATAACGCCTAGTCCTCTACCATTCATTAAAGCAACTCTATATTGAAGTTTTGTTGTTTTATCTCCACCTAAAAGCATTAAACCATAATCTCTTTGAGGAGCAACTATTTGATTTACAACAATAGATCTATCAATGGTCATTAAACCATAACACGCTGTAATGTTTTCTAAACTAAAAGGTTGTTTAAATGAACCTATAGAAGCTTTAACCCATTTGTGTTTATCATACGTTACAAATGCATCTAATAAATATACATTTCCGTCTGCAGAAATAAAGTCACTAGATTCAATTGAAAAATAGTAAGAGAAACTTCGACTTGCTCTACCTCTTACACCAAATCTTGCTCTTTTGAAATTAAAAGTGTTTGATGAAGGTTCAGTAAAATGCGCTACAAATTGTGGTTGGATATATCCAAAAAACATTAAACTACTTGTTTTTGGTGCACCTCCATTTGTTGAAGTTGGAGGTAAATCATCTTCACATCCTTGAGAAAATACAGAGGTACTACTAAGGATAAATACTATGGCAAATAGGTATATTATTTTTGTTTTCATGTGAGATTTTTTTTAAGCCTTAATTTTCCTTTAAAAAATGAATTTAAAATATTTTTAAGGCTGATTTTTAAATTTGTTTGGATATAGAGAAGTTAGTTTACAAGTGTTAATTCTTTTGGAACACTAGATCCAACTCCCCATTGGTTTGAAGTCCATGCACTGTTTGAGTGGTATAAACCATTCATACCAAAAGTTAAACTATAGGCATCATATCCTAAAACTCTTAAACAAGCAGTTACTACTGCTGAAGTTTGACCGGTGTAACAATAAGTAACAACCTTTGCTCCAGGTGTTGGATCTAACCCTTTGTATGAATTATCAGCTAATGTTAATGGTAAAATTCTGTAAGCATCAGTTAAATGTCCAAATCCAATATAGTCAGTTCCACTAAAATAATTGTTGATAAAATATCCACTAGGATTGGCAACCACATCAGCATTTGTAACTGTTTTAAATCCTTCTTGTACGGCTAACTCAACTCTACTTTTTAAAATTGCTTCACCGCTTTGTGATAAACTTGAAATTGTAGGGTCACTTAAAACAAGTGGTGTAATTTCTTTTTCATAACTCCAGCTAGGAGTATCCTTTGCAACATCATTCACATTCTTATTCCAAGAACCAGCAGTTGCTGAATTCCAACCAGACATTCCCCATTTTAAAGCTCTTGTATGAGAGAAACCATATAAACGCATTAGCGCAGTTCCATAACAAGCAGTTTGTCCAGTATAACAAACTATTAAAACGGGTTTTGAACCAGCATTGGTACCTTCATTTAAAATAGTACTAAAGGCTACATTTTTAGCACCTTCAATATGGCTAGTTGCAAAATCAGTTGCACTTCTAATGTCAATTATATAAAATTTATCTAAAAATGCTGCTAAATCTGCTTCAGCTGGAGCAGCTACCACAAACTTTTCTCCATCAGCATTGGTAATAATTTTATCAATATCTAAATTGTTGTTGATCATATGATCTTTTAGTAATGTGAATGCAGGTGTTAAAACTTCAGGTTCATCACCTTGGTCACAGGAGGTCAAGAAAAACGTTGGGACAAATAAAAGCCCGATTACTATTAAATGTAATTTTCTCATGATTTGGTTGTTTAAGTTTGTAATTATTTGGGTTTTAATTATTCTACAACAGGAAAGTTTTTAATTTCATTTGTAGTCCAGCCATTAGTCCCTTTTTCAACTAATGCGGAGTTCATATAGCTATTAGATCCATATGCTAAATTGTAAACATCATAACCTAAAACATGTAAATAGGCAACAGCATAAGCAGCGGATAAACCAGTATTACAATTCACTAATATTTTTTTATCTGACGGAAGCTTGTAAAGACTTGTTGAAGATGCTAAACATTGTTTAGGTTGAAATTGAACAGCGCCTTTTAAATGACCAGTATTATAACTGTCTTCGGAAGTATAATTCACAATAAAATAAGCAGATGGATCTTCAAAAGCAACAGGAGATTTTACAATAAACTCTTTATAAGGTTTCGCAAAAGCTTCTTTAATTCGTTCTTGTAAAATTTCTTTGGCATCTGTTTTTCCTGTACTTAATGTTGGAGTAGTGCCTTTTTCTAATTTTGGGTTTGCGGTATGCTCAATTTGATCTGTAAATTCATCTTTTGAATTTTTTATCCAAATATTTGTTGCAAATTCTTCAGCCCAAGAGCTCATTCCCCATTTTAAACTGTATACATTATTATAACCATATAAGCGTAATAAACTTGTGTAATATGCAGCTGATTGACCAGAGTAACAAATAATGGTTATTTTATCATACGCAGAGGCATCAATTTTGTTTTCAAAATAATCAAGCAATTCAGGCCCTTTTACATTTTTTGATTTTTTAACATGACCGTATTCAAACCAATCAGCGCTTCTTATATCTAAAACTAAATATTTGTCGTTTCTTAAATTTTCTTTTACTTCATCAGCAGTAATAATTGCTGGTGCAATTGTATTTATAAAATCGCCGTTAGACTCTAAATATTGTACAAGCAATTCAAATTCAGAAGGCGGATTCTCCATTGGATTTTCGGAACTTTTAAAACTACTTAATAACGTTGTAATTCCTAAAAATAATACGAAGTATAGTGTTGCTTTTTTCATATATAGTTTGTTTTTAAGGTTTAGTATTCTTTATATGTAAATTTAGTCACGAAAACGATTTCGCAATATGACATAAATCATACAATAAGTAGTATGTAATTATTCTTATTAGTTACTTTTGTTACATATGTAAATAACTGAATAACTATTTGTTGTGTATGATTTTTATATTTTGATGTGTAGAGTAGTGGAGAGCAAGAAGGAGCTTTTTTCTATTGAAAATACAACTTGTTTTTAGTGAATAAAGAATAAGTATTTATTTGAAAGGTAAAGTAATTGTACAAAAAAAGGCTGTTTTTTAAAACAGCCTTTTTAAGTTTTATTTTAGCAACCACCTTCGGTTGGCATTTTCTTTTTCTTTTTTTTCGGAATCACCTTTTTTGGTGTTTTTTTAATAACTGGTTTGGGCTTAGAAACTACATTTGATTTTTTTATAGACTCAGCTATAAAAGCTTTAATGTCTACATTTGATTTTTCTAACTCAATACTTGTAGTTATTAATTTATTTTGATTGTAACTATTTTCAATAGTTAGTATTTTTAAATTATTATATCCTAATTGGTATAAAACCATATAAGGAGCCAAAGCTTCATCAGGGTTTGTTCCATAAAGTACTACCGTGGTATTTTTACCTTTTAAATTATAAAAATATGTGATGTTATCATCATTTAATACTTCTGAAGCCGGTATGTTTTTGGCATTTTCAAGGTGTCCTTTTTGAAATTCAAACGGACTTCTAATATCAACAATAGCAATATTATCACTAGTAAGTTCATCTAATGAAATTAAAAAGTTGTTAGCAACAATGTTTTCGGTAGCAACTTGTGGTGTAATGCTATAAACGTGTTTAGGTCTTTTATAAGTTACAAGACCAATAAGGATTACAAGTATAAATAGTACTGAAGCTATTGATATTCTTTTGGTTTTTTCTAATTCTTTCATAAAAAATGTTTTAACTAATTAAAAACTAACATCCACCTTCAGCAGGCATTTTCTTTTTCTTCTTTACCGGTACTACCGTTTTTTTAGGCGTAACTTTTACAGGAGCAGCTTGTTTTTTGGCTTGTTCTGGATAGGCAACTCCAAAATACATACTAGCAGCTTTTCTTGTTGAATACAGTTCAAAATTTATAGCGGCCATATTTTCGGTTGGTTTTGTTGGATTTATAATAGTATTGAACCAACGATTAATTCCACCTTTTAAAACGCGTAAATTTTGATAATCTAATCTGTTGCAAATAATCCAAGCTTCGTCTGCATAAAAATTATCATTTGAAAATAAAATTACATCATATTCATCTTGATTTAAATAGCCTTCATAATCTTCTTTCAAAATATCTTTTAAAGGAATATTTACAGCATTTGGAATGGTGTTTTTTAAATATGAAATGGAATCTCTTACATCAATCAATAAAATTGAAGGATCTTGATTGATAATTCTATCAGCTAATTCATCGGTTGAAATATATCTTTCAGGACTTATTGCATTAGACAATAATAACTCTGGTTTTATACCTTCATGTTTTTGGTATTTAGGTAATAAAACTAAACCTCCGGCTAATATAATAAGAAGCGTGGCAAGAAATAAGTACCTTTTTGACACTGCGCTTTTTGTTGTCATAATTTATTTAGTTTTATTAATAAAATACTTTTTTAACTCTCCTTTGGACCACATCTGATAATGCAAATGCTATAATTGCACCAATAGTAAGTGCAAAAATAAACCAATACGGATTTACACCAAGACTGTCTACTAACGTTATATTTCCTAGGAAAGATCCTTCGTATAAAGGTTGAAATATGGTATACAATTCTGCAAAAATAAATACTCCAATCATAATTCCAACAACATACACCATTGCATCTATTTTTCCAATAGCAACAGATGTAAGTGCTGTTCCTGGGCAAAACCCTGCCGCAACAAAGCCAACTCCCATAATGGCTCCTCCAATAATTGCTCCCCAAATATAAGTAGGTTGCACATAAAGTGAACTTACGCTAATATAACCAAGAAAATCTAAGTAATATAAACCTATTGCTGCAACAACTGCTGCAGTAAAAAATACTTTTAAAACGGCAAAATCATAACCGTAAAATACACCTGCAAGTTTTCTTGAAGATGAAAATCCTGAAGATTCTAAAACAAATCCGAATGCAAGACCTATTAGTATTGCAAATATGTTATTCCATTCATAAGGAATTAAGCCGTTAGGAATTAATGGTCCCATAATATTTTTTTTAATTTAGTTAAATCCAATTTTTTCTAAAGAAGTACGCAACAAGAAAACCAGTACCAAAAATGGCCATTGTAATTATAAATCCTCCAGTTGATAGTACAGACATACCGCTTAATGCAGCTCCACTTGTACAACCTCTACCTATTTGAGCGCCAATTCCAAATAATATTCCTCCACCTAAAGCAAAGTAAAGTCTTCTTCGTTTTGTAATTTTTGGTGAATGTTGTACTCTTAAACCAATTCTTCCAGATAAACCTCCAGAAATCATTCCTCCAATTAGCATACCTATTACTTCAAACACTAACCAAGTATTTAAAGGCGATTTATCTTCACTTATAAATTTGCTGTAATAGGCGTTGTTTTCGGCATGTGTTGGTGCAACTTGCTCTACAACCGCTACAACACTACTTTTCATTGCTCCACTGGCTCCTAATCCTCTTCCTGTAATGTAAAAAGTAAAAATTACAATTAGTCCTAAGAGAAAACCTCCAAAATAAGGGTTCCAATAGATGTGTTTGTTTTGTTCTAAATTATTCATAGTATTCTAATTAATAAAGATAACGTGTTATTTGACCAGCTTCAACCATTACAAATCGAAGAATTAAACCTCCTAATAAAACTAATAGTGCAGGTACTGCTACAGGTATTTTAAACCCTTGAAGTTCTAATATTTCCATAATTGCAGGAACAATAAGTCCTAATAGAATTACAAACCCAAAGAACATCATTGTAAATTCTCCACCAATTAACAATTGCATAGCTTCTAGTTGAACTTCAGAACCGGCGTACATTCCCATAAGCATATGTACAATTAAGCCTAGCTCAATAATTACCAATCCTAAATCTATTTTACTAAATAAATGGCGTTCTTTTGCCGTTTTTGCTAGAAGTATAATTGTGGCAGCGCCAGTTGAAAGCCCTGATGTTAAAAATAAAGGGCCTAATATGGCGTTGTTCCAAAGTGGTCTTGCGTTAAATGCCGATAATAATATTCCTGTATAAATACCTAAAACTATAGATAAAGGAATTAAGGCAATTGCTATATTTTTTCTGTTCTTTTTCAGGAAGTTTTCAAGATCAACTAATAATTTAATGTCAAGTTTCCATTTTGGAAATAATTCTGAATAGTAACTAATTACCCATAAAAATGATAAAGGTGTAATTATTAATAATACCCAAGCTCCCCAACTCATTGGCGATTCAATTCTAATTGTTGTATACAGTCTCCAGAAATACAATTTATGTGTTAAATCATAAAATAACGCTAATAACCCTAAAGTTAATGCAATTGGAGAAATAATTGATGCATACTTAACACTAGTTGGATACTCTTTATCTTTACCTAAAACCGTAATTAAAGCCGCAAAAAATAATAACCCTGCAGCTAAACCTCCTAAAAACAAGTATACTGAAATTGGCCAATGCCATATTTCTAATGAAGGATCTATATTCGGAATATTTCTTCCGCTAGTAAATAATTCTTCTTGCATAATCTAAAAATTAAATTAAATAATAAACGTGAGGTTTAGTTCCAGCCTCAGGAGCTAAGGTTTTATATTTTCGTTTTTTTAATAATTCGGAAACTTCACTATTTGGATTGTCTAAATCACCAAAATACATACACTTTGTTGGGCAAACAGATACACAAGCAGGAAGTTGTCCTTTTTCTAATCTGTGATGACAGAAAGTACATTTGTCTACATAACCATCAGGATGTTGAAAACGAGCGTCATAAGGGCATGACTCAATACAAGCACCACAACCAATACATTCATCTCCTGTAACTAAAACAATACCGTTATCTAATTGATGACTTGCTCCAGTAGGGCAACAACGTACACAAGGCGCATTTTCACAATGATTGCAACGTTCAGATTTTAGTTCTAATTCTATTGTTGGATACGCACCATTTACAGTTTCAGTAATCCAATCTCTACAGTACCCAATTGGTACATCATTTTCAGTTTGACAAGCAACAACGCAGTCGCTACAACCAACACATTTTAATGTGTCTATAACCATTGCATATCTCATATCTCAGTATTTTTATGTGGGTTCTCTGTTAATATTGCTACAAAGTTTCCTCTCATTCCTGTTCCTCCCATAATTGGATCTACAGCAATTTTTGAAATTAATTGTGTATCATTTATTCCTTTTCCAAAGGCACGGCTTAATTTTTTATTATTGTGGCCAAAACCGTGAACCATATATACAGAATCCCAACGAACTCTTTCTGTAACTCTTACTTTTATAGAAAACGTAGAAATAATATCATCTTGATTTTTTAGCCATACTTCTTGACCCGTTTTTAACCCAAGAATACGTGCTACTTTAGGGTTTACCCAAAGATTATTTTCGCTTTTTAAATCGTTTAAATTTGGATTGTTTGCGGTTCTACTAAACGTATGCATTGGAGCTCTACCGTAGTTTAATCTGTAAAATCCTTGTTCAGGTTCAGGATGTTTAGTGTAATTTGGCATTGGATCAAAGCCTAAATCTTTCAACTCTTGAGAATACAATTCAATTTTTCCGCTTTGTGTAGGAAATTCGTAAGTTGAATTTTCATCTAAATATAAAGGACCTGAGGTGCGAGGGAAATTTTTAACACCTATTTTTTTCATTTCATCTAATGAAGTTCCCATTTTTTGCAATTGCCATTCAATTACTTCTTCAAAATCATCATAATTAAAATAGTTTCCAACACCCATACGTTCACCAATTTGTTTGGCAATCCACCAAGTTGGTTTTGAATCGTATTTTGGAGGCACCGCAGGAACTCTCACTGCAATTGAAGGCTCTCTATTTGTTGCTGAACGAATACCGTCATAACGTTCTAAGTATGTACATTCAGGTAAAACAACATCAGCATAACCAGTAACATCCATTGGCATAGTGTCAATTACAACCATAAATTCTAAAGCATCCATAGCTTCAAGTAATAACTTTTTATTTGGAATTGATTTGGTAATATTTGTACCTGCAACTAACCAAGCTTTTACTGGATATTTATTTTCTGGATTTGGGATTGACGCTTTCACAACTTCAGTAGTAATTCCCATTTGAGCTAACGGATATTTTTCGCCAATATCGTGCCATCCCCATTTTGGGTGTGGATATGCAGGATGTGGGAAAGTAGGAACTGAAATTTTTTCTTTGAAATAGAAACCACCTCTTCGTCCCCAAGAACCTAATAAAGCATTTAAACTAGCCATTGCTCTTGCACGTTGTGTGTCATCACCATACCAGGTAACGTGACGACCAGGATGTACAATTACTGATGGTGAAGCATGTGCCATTGCTCTTGCCGTTTTTCTAATTTCTTCAGGTTTTATTGTTGTAACACCATACGCCCATTCAGGAGTGTATTGGCTTACATGTTCTTTCAACTCTTTAAAACCTAAAGCATATTTTTCAACATATTCTTTATCGTATAAGTTTTCTTCAATTAAAACATGCATCCAAGCCAACATTAAAGCAATATCAGTTGCTGGTTTTATTGCCAACCAATGTGTTGATTTACTTGCGGCAGTTGAAAACCTTGGGTCTACAGTAATAATTGTAGCTCCGTTATCTATTGCTTCTGACATTTCTTGCACTTGAGTATTGTGCATGTTTTCTCCAATATGTGAACCAATTAACACCAAACATTTAGTGTCTCTTATATCTGTTGGTTCAGGAGATCCCACCCAAGACCCAAATGTTAATGCAAAACCTGTTTCTCTAGGTCCTCTACATTGTGCATAAGCAGGTTCAGCAATTGTATCAGATCCAATTGCTTTATATAAATGTTCTAAATGCGCTCCAGGAGCACCGTGTTTTAATAAACCTAAAGATTCAGCACCATATTTTTCTTTAATGCCATTAAATTTTTCAGCAATTAAATCTAGAGCTTCTTCCCAACTAGCTTCTCTAAAAGTTTCTTCTCCATTGATAGTAGTTCTAATTAATGGCGTTTTTAAACGATCTTCATCATTATACATTCCTACACCACCTGTGCCTCTAGGGCATAAGCGACCGTAACAATGTGGATCATTATCATTTCCAATAATTTTTTTGATAGCACCATCTTCATTTGTGTAAGTCCAACCTGCGCACTTCCAAAAACAAACTTCGCAATAGGTAGCAGTTCTTTTTAACTTTTCAGTAACATTTTCTTTTACAAGTTCATCTAAATATGAATTGGCTCCAAACATATTTAATGCACTTGTTGTAGCTGCTACACCTCCTAAACCTAAAGCAGAAATTTTTATAAATTTTCTTCTTGAAGTAGTCATAATTTTATTGTTTATTTCAATTGTAAAGATATTTACCAAACGCAGTTTAGAGTATGATAAAAGTCATATAAGTTACACTAATACAGTAACATTGGTTACATTACTCTTTATTAAAATATGTTTTTTTAAAGTAACAAATATGACATAAGTTCATTTTGGTTTTGGGTATCAGTTATTTGTGTTTTTTATGAATATTTCTTGTAACATTTAAATTATTGTAACTTTGTGTAGATACATTTATGGAACTATGAAGCGCTTAAAAAACTGGATTTTTATTTTGCCAATTATTGGAGTATTATTTTTGGTTTTATATCAATTGAATTTTACAAGCACAGGTTTATCTTTTTCACAAGAGCATTATACAACACTTGATACCACTTCAAAAGAGAGTTGTTTGCAATGTCATCAAAACACAAAAGGTTATTCTAGCTATCACAATCCAGATTTAATTGGTTGCGCTAGTTGCCATTTAGGAAATGCAAGTGAAATTGAAAAAGATGCATCGCACAAAGGAATGGTTTTAATTCCAGGGAATTTGAATGATGCCAAAGAGACTTGTGGAAAATGCCATCCTAATGAATTGCATAAGATTGAAAATTCGTTAATGACCACAAATAGTGGATTGGTAGCTGTAGATAAATATATTTTTGGAGAGGTTGATTCTCCGAACCATGAATATCATATTCAACTGATTAAAAATTCTGCGTCAGATAAGCATTTAAGAGATTTATGTGCCAATTGCCATTTAGGTGCTGAAAAGAAGGGATTTGGTCCCATAACGCAATTAAGTAGAGGTGGAGGTTGTAATGCGTGCCATTTAAATTATTCTGATGATGCAAAAAATGATTTGAAAACTTATATTTCTTCAAAAAAAAATACGTTGCCAACGCATCATCCTGCTACCAATATTTTTGTAACAAACGAGCATTGTTTTGGTTGCCATAGCCGATCTAGTAGAATTTCCACTAATTATGAAGGATTTCAAGAAACTTTATTAAACGAAAGTGAAATTGGCGATAGCAAAGGTTATACAGTTTTTGAAGATAAACGTGTGTACAAATATATTGAAGAAGATGTACACCATACAAAAGGATTGTTGTGTATTGATTGTCATTCGTCTCATGAAGTTATGGGCGACGGTAAAAAATATACACATGAGGAGCAAGCCGTGAAGGTACAATGTTCAGATTGTCATTTTAAAGAACAACCAAATACAATTTTATACGATTCTTTAGATACCGAAAGTTTGCTGGTTTTTTTACATAGAGATTATAAGCATACTAATAAGCAAATAATTGCAGTTGAAAAAGGAGGACATCCTTTAGTAAATACCTTTATAGATTCTGTTGGAAATGCTTTTTTAATTGGTAAAAAAAATGGTGAATTACATCCTTTAAACCCTCAGTCTGAAATTTGCTCAAGAGACAATGCTCATAAAAATGTGAGTTGTTCAACATGTCATAGTTCTTGGACTTCACGCTGTATTGGTTGTCATAACGAATTTGATAAAGATGAGCCTAGAGCTTTTGATTTATTAGATAAAAAATATGGGAAAGGACAATGGAAAGAGTTTGTTGCTGAATTTTCTTCATCGCAACCAGCAATGGGAGTTAGAGAAAACAGTGAAGGAAAGCATATTGAACCTGCGGTTCCGGGAATGATTTTAACAATAGACAAAGGAAGCTATGCTAATAAAAAGATTGGAGAAGATGTTTCATTTCACAGATTATATGCTCCAAATTCACCACATACTACAATTTCAAAAGCACGAGATTGTAAAAGTTGTCATTTAAATTCGGCAACTTTAGGTTATGGAAATGGAACTTTAGCATACATTATTGAAAAAGGTGTTGGAACTTGGGAATTTACAGCAGAATATGCTGAAAACCCTAATGACAATTTACCTGAAGATGCTTGGATTCCTTTTTTGAAAAAAGTAGATGCTTCAGTTGTAAATTCTACAAGAACAGATTTTAGACCATTTAATGTAAAAGAACAACAAGATTTATTGTTAGTTGGAGCTTGTTTACAATGTCATAAAGAAGATTCAAAAATAATGCAACAAAGTTTGGTTGAAGGTATTCAGCCACTTTTAAAGCAATTATCTAAAGAATGTGTGCTGCCTAGTTGGAAATAAACCTTTATTTTGGAGCTTTATCTTTATGTTTAAATCGTCTATGTGTCCACAGGTAATATTCAGGTTGTTTAGATACATGATTTTCTACTTTTCTTAAAAAATCATCTGTAAGTCCGTAAGGTGAATTTTGTGAGGTATCCTCTGTAACATGGCTAAATGTGGTTTCATAATAACCACGTTTTATTTTTTTTGTTTCAATAAAAACCATGTTCATATTGTATTTTTTGGCTAACATTTCAGCACCTGTGTGAATAGGAACTTTTACATTAAAAAAAGTACTCCAATAATGAGTTTTCTTAAGTTGAGGAGATTGATCACTTAATAAACCATAGGCTGCTTGAACGTTATTTAATTCGTTTTTTACAATTTCAGGTACAACTTTTGAAGTGGGTAACATAACAGTTCCAAATTTAGCTCTAGATTTTAAAACCTTATTATTGAAGTATTTATTGCTGATTTTTGAGTACGCAGCGTAACCTTTGTATTTACCAAAAGGTTCTAAACTCATAATCCATTCCCAATTAGCATAATGTGGGCCTACTAAAATTAAACTTTTACCATCTTTGTACAAGTTTTGCAATAACTCTACATTTGTATATGTGTAGCGTTTGTAAATTAATTCTTTGGGAGCTGTAAAAGTTTTAATCATTTCAATGAAAATATCTACAAAATGGTGGTAAAACTTTTTACGAATGTTTAGTAATTCCTCCTTACTTTTTTTAGGGAATGCTAATTGTAAATTTTGAAGTACAATTTTTTTTCGGTATCCAATAACATAGTAAAGTAAAACATAAATAGCATCAGAAATTATATATAAAATTCTAAAGGGTAAAATAGAAAGCAGCCAAATTAGAGGGTATGTTAAAATAAATATCAATAAATTCATGAAAATGATTATTAATTTTTTTAGTAAAATCAGGTGCAAGATAATTTTTTATTCATGAATAAAAATGAAATTCATAACAAAATAGTTTATTCAAGCTATTTTAAATAATTGTATTTAATTGTTTTAAAAACGTTACAGTGAATTTAATTTAAGCAATTTTTCATACTTTCGTTTTTTATTGAAAATAACTTAAAAATGAATATTGATAAAACCCTTCTTTTTATAATTATAGCAAATGTTTTAATGTCTTTGAAAGGATTTAATGATCGCTTGTTTTTTGATAAATATAAATTTCAGATTGGCGCAATTAATAGAGGAGAGAAAATAAGGATTTTTTCTTCAGCCTTTTTGCACGTAGATTATTTACATTTAATTTTAAATATGTACGTGTTATACGTTTTTGCACCGCAACTAATTTTTACTTTTGGTGTAATTCAATTTTTAATTATTTATGTTGGAAGTTTGTTAGCGGGTAATTTATTTACACTTATTTTTCATAAAAATGAATTGTACTATAGTGCAGTTGGTGCTTCTGGAGCAGTGGCAGGTGTTATTTATGCGGCAATTTTATTAAATCCAAATATGAGTTTAATTATGTTTCCGTTACCAATTCCGTTGCCTGGATATGTTTTTGGTGTAGGGTATTTATTGTATTCAATTTACGGAATGAAAAAGCAAATTGGAAATATTGGACATTCTGCACATTTAGGAGGAGCAATTGGAGGGTATGGTTTGGTTTTACTTTTAAATCCTTCTATATTTTTGCATAGCACAACAACAGTTCTTCTACTTGGAGCTCCAATTGTATTATTGTTGCTATTTGGAGATAAATTAAAAAACTAATACTTTTTAAATTTTTTAGGAGTTTTCATATTTTCATCCATTTCTTTTTTAAGATCTAACGCATGAATATAAATAGACATTTTATTTCTTAAAAAATATAAGACAACCATAATAATTACACCTATAGGAACGGTGTAAATAAATTCAATTTCGTCATAATACAATTCACTATCATTTATTACAGCTATTATTTGAAATAAGTATACTGAAATTGGAATAATTAAAGCGTGTACCCACCAATGTTTATTGGTAATAAACCAAATAATTAAAAGTAAAAAAGGAACAAATTTACCAAAGAAAGTATATACGTACGATTGTACGTAAACATAATAACCACCTTTAATTTCTAAACCCCAAAATGTTTTATAATACTCTATATCATCAGGTATTGCCCTATATAAATATAAAAAGTAAGGTGTTGAAATTATTAAAAGTATAATTATGCTACCTAGTAATAATGATCTTCTTTTTTGATTTTTCATTAAGTTTTTTTTGGCGGCTAGAATTATTAAATTTATAAAAAATAATCTGAAGGACAAAATAAATTTAAATACAAAAAAACCACAATTTATTGGTTTTGTGGTGATTTTTTAACCAAAAAATAGGGCATTTTATCTGTTAAATTAAATTGTTTTTAACCTTGTCTTGGAATAATAACACGATCTTTTCTAACAGCTTGTTCATCATTTGTAGAAGTGTAGCTAGATACTGAAATTGCAACAAAAGCTGCTACCATTAAGAAACCGAAGATTAATTTAATTTTTTTCATTTTGTGTTGAAATTATAGAAGTGTTGAGTAAATAATATTTTTTAAGTTGTAGTGTAAAAGGTGTTTTAACCTTGTCTAGGAATAATAACACGATCTTTTCTAACAGCTTGTTCATCATTTGTTGAAGTGTGGCTAGATACTGTTATTGCAACAAAAGCTGCTACCATTAAGAAACCGAAGATTAATTTAATTTTTTTCATTTTGTGTTGAGATTATAAAAGTGTTGAGTAAATATTATTTTTTAAGTTGCAGTGTAAAAAGGTGTTTTAACCTTGTCTAGGAATAATAACACGATCTTTTCTAACAGCTTGTTCATCATTTGTAGAATTGTAGCTAGATACAGTTATTGCAACAAAAGCTGCTACCATTAAGAAACCGAAGATTAGTTTAATTTTTTTCATTTTGTGTTGAGATTATAAAAGTGTTGAGTAATAATATTTTTTAAGTTGCAGTGTAAAAAGGTGTTTTAACCTTGTCTAGGAATAATCACACGATCTTTTCTAACAGCTTGTTCATCATTTGTTGAAGTGTTGCTAGATACTGTTATTGCAACAAAAGCTGCTACCATTAAGAAACCGAAGATTAATTTAATTTTTTTCATTTTATATGGGGATTATTTGATTAATAGATGAATCAAAAGTATAAAACAGTATGAATTAAGAGTGGAAATTCCCCGTACTATTTGTACGGAGTTTACGTACAATTATATAGGTGAAGTTTGAGAATTTTATTGTATTTTATAGGTGTTTAAAGGTTAAATCAGTAGAAAATAACTTTAAACTTTTTCGCAAATCAATACAACATGATTATTTTTTGAGTTCGTTGTAAAAAATAAATACAGGTTTCCACCTTCTTTTAAACCTGTTTTTTTTCTTATTTGATTTACTGTCTCAGGAAAGTTTCTTGTAGTAATATTTGCCTTTTTTGAAGGTATTAATTTTTTTAGAAGCTTTTTGTCGTATGAAATACAATGTTTTATTTTAAACCTTCTTCCTGGGAATTGAATTAAATTATTAGACGTGTAAAGGTGAGAATGTTGGTGTAGCTTATCAATTTTTAATTGTTGCGATATTTGATTAAATGCACCTGCTTTTAAAATTGCAGCATTGGGTTCATAAATATATTTTTTTGGTTCAGCGTAAGTAGCAACAGCTTCACTTTGAAATATAAAGTTGAAGTTTTGATTTGTAGATGTTTTAAAATTAATTGTTTCAATTTCAATTTTTCCTAAAAAGTCTTTTTTTAATATAAACAATAACTCTTTTACGTCATTATTTACAGCTACAATGTGAATTTTTTTTACAAATTTTAATTCTTGAATTGCGCTTGAAATATCTAAAATTGGTGAAATTTTTAATAAAATAGCATCCGATTTTTCAAAAAGTAAATCTAAATTTTCAGGCACATTTGGTAAACAATCCTTTAGTAAAAAAACTCTTTCTTTGGTATCGCTTCTTCTAGATGGGTCAACATAAATCCAATTATAAATTTGGGACTCATTTTTAAGAAATTCTAGGCCGTCCCCTGCAAAAGTTTTAATGTTTTCAATTTGTAACGCTTTTATGTTATGCGCTACTATTTGTTGTAAATTGGTATTTAATTCACAATGTGTAACGTTTTTAATATGTTTTGAAAAATAAAAAGCATCTACACCAAAACCACCAGTAATATCAATTAACGAATTTCCTGTAACCAATTTAGATTTGTAGTTGGCCGTTATTTCAGATGAGGTTTGTTCAATATTTAACTTGTTTGGGAAGTAAATGTTTTTAGTTTGAAACCAAGTTGGTAACTTTTTTTCGCACTTTTTTTTCGCTTCAATTTGTGATGCAATTTCCTGAATTGAAACTTGCTCAAAAGGACTTCCTTTTAAAATTAGTTTTGTAATATCAGTTTTTAAATTGATATTAATAAAATTTTGTACAGCTGTATGTAATAAGGAAGTGTTCAAAATGTTAATTACTTAATTCAATTAATTTAGTGATTGTTTTCCAATTTCTGGTAGTTGCATTCACTTTAAATTTACGTTCAAATAAGTTATTTGTTAGCTTTGTTTTTCCAAAACCGTTAGGGCAATGCAAATAAACAGTATTGTTATTTAAATAAAATTCATCATTATTTTTGAGTCCTAATTCTTTAATTTCAGAGATTGTTTCAAGTGTTGGTGTTGCACTTAAAAAGGTAACGCATAATTTAGAAATGTCTATGAATTCTCTATCTAAAAAAGGATTTGAACTAAAAACAGTTGACAATTCGGTTTTTGTTAAAACCAACACTTTAATTGTAAAGCCAAATTGTTTTTCAATTGAAGTAATAATACGCTGTTCAATTTTAAGTGTGTTTAGTTCTTTAGATTTAAAAATAACATTTCCACTTTGTATATATGTTTCAACTTCTGAAAAGCCATTATTAAGAAACAATTGTTTAAGATTGGCCATTTTAATTTTGTTATGACCAGATACATTTATTCCTCTTAATAAAGCAATGAACGTAACCATAAACTAAAAGTCTTTAGTAAGTGATTTTACAATTTTATTGTCTGATAAAAATTCTTGTAAAATAACTTTAATTACCGTGTAAGTTGGCACTGCTACAATCATTCCAACAATACCAAATAAATTACCGCTAATTAAAATTACCAAAAATATTTCTAAAGGATGCGATTTTACTCTGTTTGAAAATATTAAAGGTTGACTTAAAAAATTATCAATTAATTGCGCTATTAGGTAACCAAACATAACATAGGCCGTAGTTGGTAAAATAACAGTTTTAAAATCGAATCCTAAGTTACTGCTCATTGTTAAAAATAACATTAGCATACCGCCAATTAGTGGGCCTATGTATGGAATTAAATTTAAAAGCGCACATAAAAAAGCTATAACAAAAGCATTTTCAATTCCAAAAATTAACAGTGTAAATATATAGATTACAAACAAAATTGTTATTTGAAAAACCAGTCCTATAAAATATCTTGATAATAAATTTTTAATTTTTTCAATTGAAGATTTCATTTTTGTTTGGCTGTTGTTATTAATCATTGTGTACACAGAATTTTCAACCAAAGTACTGTCTTTCATAAAAAAGAATGTGATAAAAATAATTGAAAACAAAGCAATACTAAAGCTTCCTAAAATACCAATTACAGAGTTTAATAAATTTGGAATTGCTGTTAAGTTTTTAATAAATCCTGAATCTTTTAATTCATCAACCAAATCAATATTATATCCTAAAAAATACATGTTTACTTCTTTTAGAAGTGTTCTAATATTTAATCGAAGGGTATCAATATTTAGTAAAGACAAGTTTTCTCCTTGTTTCATTATTAAAGGAACAAACATACTTATTAAGCCTACCATTAAAAATACTAAAGCAATTAAAGTTATAATTACTGAAATAGTGTTTGGTAATTTTAGTTTTGTTCTTAAAAATTGAATAAATGGTCTTGATATTAATGAAATAATAGCAGCTACCAAAACATAAACAATAATTGATTGAATTTTAAAAAGAAAAAATAGTAATACTAAAATTCCTACAATTACACCAAGTGCTCTTAAAATGCCTTTTGAAATGATATTTGAATCCATAAGGATGTTTTTTATAATTAATAATTATTAGTAACCAACAGCAGCGTCATCACCTCGGTAATCTGCACCACCTTCTAATTTTCCATTTTCAAGAACTTTAATAGCATCAACTTTACCTATAATTCTAGAATTTTCTTGATTTATTTGATAGCCTTTTTCTTGAAGTTGTAACACTAAATCTTTTGCAAAACCTTTAGGCTCTAATGTAATAACATCTGGCAACCATTGGTGATGAAAACGTGGAGCATTTACAGCTTCTTGCATACTTAAATTAAACTCATACACATTTAAAATTGTTTGCATTACACTTGTAATAATAGTTGAACCACCTGGCGAACCTAAAGACATAAACAATTTATTGTCTTTTTCAACAATTGTTGGTGTCATAGAACTTAACATTCTTTTTTCTGGTTTTATTGAATTTGCTTCGGCTCCAATTAATCCAAACATATTTGGTTCTCCTGGTTTTGAACTAAAGTCGTCCATTTCATTATTTAAAAGAAATCCGCCTTCAGTTACAAATACTTTTGAACCATAGGCTCCATTTAAGGTTGTAGTTGCAGAAATTGCATTCCCAAATTGATCTATAATAGAGTAGTGCGTAGTTTCATCACTTTCGTACCCAATTATATTTCCGTGGTTTATATCTTTGGAAGAAGTTGCTTTTTCCCAAGAAAAATTAGCCATTCTTTTTGAAACATAGGTTGTTGAAATTAAGGTGTCAATAGGAATTTTTACAAAGTCAGGATCACCTAAATAAAAAGATCTATCGGCGTACGCTCTTCTTTCGGCTTCTGTAATTAATTGAATTGCTTTTAAAGAATTATGTCCTAAAGATGCAATGTTAAAAGGCTCTAATGCTTTAAATATTTGTGCGCTACAAACACCACCGCTTGAAGGAGGAGACATTGCAATAATTTTTAAGTTTTTATAAGTAAATTCAATTGGTTTTCTCCAAATAGCCTTGTATTTCTCAAGGTCTTCTTTTGTTATAATTCCACCTAAAATTTTAACGGTTTTTACTAATTGTTCTGCAGTTTCTCCTTTGTAAAAACCATCACGTCCATTATCTCTAATTCTCTCTAACGTTTTGGCTAATGCCAAATATTTTATGGTGTCGTTTTCCTTCCAATGCTTATCAAAAATAATTGGAGATTTATTTACTTCTAAAAAATAGTGACGGTATTTATTTAACCTGTTTTCTTGTTTTTTAGTAACTGCAACACCTTTGTATGCTAAGTCAATTGCGGGTTGAATTAATTCGGAAAAAGGTAAGCTTCCAAACTTTTCATGTACTTTAAATAAACCATCAATGGTTCCGGGAACTCCAATTGCCATTGCACCTAGTGTGCTTTTTCCGGGGATAATATTATCTTGTTCGTCTAAATACATGTTTTTTGAAGCGGCTAAAGGAGCTTTCTCTCTGTAATCTAAAGCGCCAGTTTCACCGTTGTTGGTTCTAAAAACCATAAAACCACCACCTCCAATATTTCCAGCAAACGGATAAGCAACAGCTAAAGATAATTCAGTAGCAATCATAGCATCAAAGGCATTACCACCTTTCTTTAAAATTTCAATTCCTATGTTAGAAGCTTCTTTTCTTGCTGAAACTACCATTGCATTTTCTGCAACTGTTCCGGTTACTGGTTCTTTCTTTTGGTTGGTTTTTGTACATTGTATAGCTAATAAACCAATAAAAAATAATAGTACTAATTGTTTCATTTTTTTAATAAATATTGGGTTTTCTCATCAGTAAAAGCTTCAAGTTCTTTAAAATATGAAGTGAAATCTTCTTCTAATTCAGAGTAATTTGTTTTTAAATCTTCAATGGCTAAATCCATTTGAGAAATACCTTTTGTTCTTTTGTTCATGCCGCCAAGAACACGCGCTATACCTTCTATAGATGCGTAATTTAACAACCAATTATATTTGATCATATTAGGCAATAAATTTTGAATTTCTTCAGGGAAAGTTTCTATATTTTTATTTAGAAAATTGTAAACGTTTTCAGCATATAGCTCTAAAGGAATTTCAGAATATGTGTCCCAGTTTTTTGCTAAGAAATGATCGTATAAAATATCAATAATTACTCCATCATAATGTCTGTAGCGTTTATGCAATCGGTGCATACTTTTTCTAACAGTTGGATGCGTGTCTGTAAAGTTGTCTATTTCTCGGTGCAGTAATATTCCTGCTTTAATCTCGAATGGATAATTTAGATATTTTTTACCTTTAACAGCATCAGAAATAAAGTTTCCAATTAAAATATTTTTATTGTCTTTTGAAAGATAAAGGTGTGCTAAAAAATTCATGAGATAATTTTAAAGCAATGATACAAAAAAATCCACTAAAAGTGGATTTTAAGGATTGATAATTTAAAGTGTTTTTTCTTTAAAATAAAGGCTTGTTAATCTATTTCTGCCCAAATTTTTTGAATAAACAATAAGTCTTTTCGTATTTTTTTAAGTATTTCAGATTTTTCCATAGTTGGAATTTTTCCTTTTTCAGCACCACCTAAATCGTACTCTACGTGCAGCGAAATTGGTACGTTTATTTTATATTTTTTAAGTAAAGAAAAATAATAATGAAAATCAATCATTCCTTCACCTAGCGGAGTGTAAACAACTTTCCATTTTCCATTTATTTTTTCCCATTTAAAATCTTTTATTGCAAGTGAATTTATATGTGGTTGAATTAATTCAAAGCCAAGTTCCCAGTTTTTTCCTCCTTCAACTCTTGCATGTGTAATATCATATTGAGAGCCCAAATTTGATGGTGAAAAATTAGTTAGTAGTTGTTCTAGATCCCAAATAGGAGAACCAACATAATAGCCAGCATGGTTTTGGTATGCACCTGTAATTCCAATGTTACTATTTAGTTTAGCTAAAGCAGTAAATTGTTTTTTAGTTTTAATAATGTTTTCTTGAACAGATTGATTGCGATTATATTTTACCCAGCCTGTACGATAATATTGATAGCCTAGTTTTTTTGCCGTTTTTAGTACTGAAATATTGGTAGCATTAGTTGCATCTACTACACTGGTAGAAATCATTTTTGGTGTTAAGCCATGTTTCTTCATTATTTCAGTGGCCTTAGGAAGATCTTTTTCAACATTTTCGGGTAATACATGTCCTTTTGGTCTAACTGTTAAATCTAAGCCATTAAACCCCATTTCTTTTGCGGCAATGCAAGTTTCGTTATAATCTAAAAATTGTAAACATTTAGAAAACAAATGAATTTCAAGATTGTTTTTTATAGGGCTTTCAGATGTGAAAATATTCTTTGAAAGTATATCAAAAGGTACTAATAAAGCTCCACTAGCTAGAGCTGTATTTTGTATAAAAGAGCGTCTGTTTAATAAGTTTGATTTTTTCATAAAAAAGATATTCAAGTGTAAGTGCAATCTAAATTAATGAATATTATTTAGTTGAATTATATAAAATAAAAAAACCACAACTTTTAAGTTGTGGTTTTTTATATATATTTTTGTATAAAGTTTAGTTATTTAACATAACAGGCATTACTAACATGGTAATAAATTCACCTTCTTCAACACCATCAATTGGTGTTAAAATTCCGGCTCTGTTAGGCATAGACATTTCAATTAAAACTTCATTAGAGTTTAAGTTACTTAACATTTCAGTTAAAAAACGAGAGTTGAAACCAATTTGCATATCATCACCTTGGTATTCACAAACTAAACGCTCTTCGGCTTTATTTGAATAATCAATATCTTCAGCAGAGATATTTAATTCAGTTCCAGCCATTTTTAATCTAATTTGATGTGTTGTTTTGCTTGAGAAAATAGACACACGTTTTACTGAATTTAAAAAGATACCTCTTTCAACAGTTAATTTGTTTGGGTTTTCTTTTGGAATAACCGCTTCGTAATTAGGATATTTTCCATCAATTAATCTACAAACTAACACTACATTGTCAAACGTAAATTTTGCGTTTGCATCGTTATATTCAATAGTAACATCACTTTCATTTCCTCCTAAAATTCCTTTTAATAAGTTAAGTGGTTTTTTAGGCATAATAAATTCAGCGCTATCATTTGCTACAACATCTGTTCTAGAATATTTTACCAATTTGTGAGCATCTGTAGCAACAAAAGTTAAGCTATCTGTACTAAATTGAAAAAATACACCACTCATTACAGGTCTTAAATCATCATTTCCTGCGGCAAAAATAGTTTTTGAAATTGCCGTTGCTAATATTTGACCAGGTATTACTGTTTGACTTGGTGATGCAATTGAAACTGCTTTAGGAAATTCGTTTCCATCAAAATAAGCCATATCATACTTTCCATGACTTGAACTAATTTCAATAGTATTATTTTCTTCTATCTTAAAAGTTAAAGGTTGGTTTGGAAACGTTTTTAATGTATCTAAAAGCAAACGTGCCGAAATAGCTACAGAACCTTCAGAATCAGATTCAACCTCAATGCTTGTGCTCATAGTGGTTTCTAAATCAGAAGCAGAAATCTTTAATTCATTTTGATTTAATTCGAATAAAAAATTATCTAAAATAGGTAAGGTATTGCTACTATTGATAACACCTCCTAAAACCTGAAGTTGTTTTAATAATTGACTACTTGATACTATAAATTTCATGTATGCTTATTTTAATAGAATGAATTACAAATATATTCTAAATATGTTGTATTCAAAAAGATATTTATTAACAGTTTTAAGGTGGTAAATATAACGTAAAATATACCATTTTAGGTAGTTATAAATGTATTTTAAAAAAAGTTATAATTATGTTAATATGATTATTTTTAAAGGGGTTCCTAGCATATAAATTTTATATTTGTTTTTACTACTAAAAACTAATTTTACATGAAGAAATACTTTACATTTCTGTTATTTACTATTGTTTCAATTCCTTTAATTTTTGCTCAAGCTCCTAAAAAACCTACTTCAGGTGAAATTTATGATGCTATTCAAAAGTTAAATTTTTTAGGAACTGTATTATACATTGCTGCACATCCTGATGATGAAAACACTCGATTAATTTCATACATGGCGAATGATGTAAAAGCCAGAACTGCTTATTTAAGTTTAACACGTGGTGATGGTGGTCAAAACCTTGTTGGTCCTGAAATTAGAGAATTACTTGGTGTAATTAGAACTCAAGAATTATTAGCTGCCAGAAATATTGATGGTGGAGAACAGTTTTTTACACGTGCCAATGATTTTGGGTATTCAAAGCACCCCAATGAAACTTTGGAAATTTGGAATAAAGAGGAGGTTCTAAAAGATGTTGTAGCCGTAATAAGAAAGTTTCAACCTGATGTTATTATCAATCGTTTCGATCATAGAACTCCTGGTTCAACACACGGACACCATACAACTTCAGCCGTTTTAAGTGTTGAAGCTTTTGATTTGGCTTCAAATAAAGAGTATAAAACATATTTAGAAAATGATGCTTCTTGGCAACCAACACGTTTATTTTTTAATACTTCGTATTGGTTTTATGGAGGTATAGAAAAATTTGAAAAAGCAGATAAATCAAACTTGTTAAGTATTGATGTTGGAACGTATTATCCAAGCAAAGGATTGTCAAACAGCGAAATTGCATCTTTAAGTAGAAGTCAGCATCAATCTCAAGGGTTTGGTAATACGGGAACAAGAGGTTCTCAAACTGAGTATTTAGAGTTTTTAAAAGGTGATTTTCCTAAAAGTAAAACAGTTTTTGAGGGTATTGATACAAGTTGGAATAGAGTAGAAGGTGGTTCAGAAATTGGTGAAATTTTACATAAGGTTGAAGCGGATTTTGATTTTAAAAATCCGGCTGCTAGTATTAAAAATTTGGTAAAAGCATATGCATTAATTCAAAAATTGAATAATGAACATTGGAGAACAATTAAATCTGAAGAGATAAAAAATGTTATTGCAGCGTGTGCTGGTTTGTATATTGAAGCTGTAGCTAACAATTCTTCAACTACACCAGGATCAAAAAACATACTTAAAATTGAAGCTATTAATAGAAGTGATTTTCCAATGACTTTGGAAAATATTACTATTGAGCCATTAAATTTAAAAGAAGAAAAGTTGATTAAGTTGTCAAATAACAATTCTCAAAAACTCACAATGAATATTGATATTCCTTTAAATATCAATCAAACATATCCATATTGGTTAAATAAAAAAGGAAGTTTAGGAATGTATACAGTTGAAGATTCCAATCTGATTAGTTTACCTGAAACTCCAAGGGCTGTTTTTGCAGATTTTAGTATAAATTTTAACGGACAAAAAATAAATTTCACTAAAGAAGTTATATACAAATATAACGATCCTGTAAAAGGTGAAGTGTATCAGCCATTTGAAATATTACCAGAAGTTTCTGCTTCCTTTGAAGAGAAAGTTTATATTTTCTCAACCCAAGAAGCTCAAAAAGTTGCTGTTAAAGTAAAATCAGTAAAAGATAATTTAAAAGGAAAGTTAATTTTTTGTGGACCCGAAAATTGGAATTTTTCACCTGAAAGTTTTGAGTTTAATTTAACTCAAAAAGGAGAAGAACAAGTTTTTGAATTTGAAGTAACGCCGCCAAGTGAACAATCAGAGGGATTAATTTCTCCAATTGTTGAAATAGAAGGAAAAACATATACCAATGAATTGGTTGAAATTGATTATGAATATATTCCGTTTCAATCTATTATAATGCCTTCTGAAGCAAAAGTTGTTCGTTTAAACATTGAAAAGAAAGGACAAGTAATTGGTTATATTCAAGGAGCAGGAGATGTAATTCCTACTAGTTTACGTCAAATAGGTTATACGGTGGTAGAATTAAATGAAGATGATATAACTCCTGAGAAATTAGCGAATTTTGATGCTGTAATTTTAGGTATTAGAGCTTATAATACTAATGAAAGATCTAAGTTTTATCAAAAGTATTTACACAATTATGTGTACAATGGTGGTACTATGATAGTGCAATACAATACAAGTCATCGTTTAAAAGTAGATGAAGTTGGGCCTTATCCAATTGAATTGTCAAGAGATCGTGTAACAGATGAAAATTCAGAAGTAAGAATCTTAAATCCAACACATGAATTGTTAAATTATCCAAATAAAATTGTTTCTTCTGATTTTGATGGTTGGGTACAAGAACGTGGTTTGTATTTCCCTAAAAAATGGGATGAAAATTATGAGACTATAATTAGTATCAACGATAAAAATGAAACTCCTAAAGATGGGAGTTTGTTAGTGGCAAAATATGGAGAAGGTACATTTATGTATACAGGTTTAAGTTTATTTAGAGAGTTACCAGCAGGTGTTCCTGGTGCTTATAAACTATTTGCAAATATGCTCTCAGTTGGGAAAAATAATTCAGAAAAACCACTAAAAAACTAAAATGGAAAAGCCTAAATATATTTGGAAAAAGGAATATTCAGCAGTATTAATTGCCAATGCTGTTTACATTGTATTGTTTTATATTTTAACCAACTTATTCTCTTAAATTATGCAACAGTTAGACTGGATTATACTTATTGGAACTTTGTTGTTTATTGTTGCCTACGGAGCTTATAAAACAAAAGGAAGTAAAAATGTAACCGATTATATTAAAGGTGGAAGTGAAGCAAAATGGTGGACAATAGGTTTGTCTGTTATGGCTACACAAGCAAGTGCTATTACGTTTTTATCTACGCCCGGACAAGCATTTCATAGCGGAATGGGTTTTGTTCAATTCTATTTTGGATTGCCCATTGCAATGGTTATTATTTGTTTGGTATTTATTCCTATTTACCACCGTTTAAAAGTGTTTACTGCTTATGAATATTTAGAAACTCGTTTTGATTTAAAAACACGTAGTTTGGCTGCTATTTTATTTTTAGTGCAACGTGGGCTTGCAGCTGGAATTACCATTTTTGCTCCTGCAATTATTTTGTCTGCTGTTTTGGGTTGGGATTTAACAACCTTAAATATTATTATTGGAACGTTGGTTATTATTTATACAGTTACCGGTGGAACAAAAGCAGTTAGTGTGACTCAAAAGCAACAAATGGGCGTTATTTTTGCTGGAATGTTTGTAGCTTTTTATTTAATAGTAAGTTACTTGCCCGCTGATATTAATTTTACCAACGCTTTAAAAATTGCTGGTGCTAGTGGTAAAATGGAAGTGTTAGATTTTTCTTTTAATTTAGATAATAGATATACGTTTTGGAGTGGAATTATTGGAGGAAGTTTTTTAGCACTCTCTTATTTTGGAACAGACCAAAGTCAAGTGCAGCGTTATTTATCTGGAAAATCTATAAAAGAAATGCAGTGGGGATTAATTTTTAATGGATTGTTAAAAGTTCCTATGCAATTTTTTATTTTATTGGTTGGTGTTATGGTGTTTGTGTTTTATCAATTCAATGCTTCACCTTTAAATTTTAATCCTGCCGCAACTAAGATTGTTCACGAATCTAAATTTGCTGATGAGTATAAAGCATTAGAACTAAAACATAAAGATATTGAACAGCAAAAAGCCATTGCAAGTTTAAATTATGGAAAGGATTTAAAAAATGTTTCGTATGTTGAAGAAATTAAAAGATTGAATGCTTTAGAAATTGAAAATAGAGCACAAGCAAAAGCTGTTATTTCTAAAGCGGATGCTTCTGCAGAAACAAACGATAAAGATTATGTGTTTATTCATTTCATTCTAAATAATTTACCAAGAGGTTTAATTGGTTTGTTGTTAGCCGTTATTTTATCTGCAGCAATGTCAAGTACAGCTTCAGAATTAAATGCGTTGGCAAGTACCACAGCTATAGATTTATATAAGCGAAATGTAAAAACAGATAAAACGGATGCACATTATGTAAAAGCATCAAAATGGTTTACACTGGCTTGGGGACTTATTGCAATTTTAGTTGCAAGTGTAGCTAGTTTATTTGATAATTTAATTCAGTTAGTAAATATAATCGGTTCTATTTTTTATGGAAATGTTTTAGGGATTTTCTTGTTGGCATTTTTCATAAAGTTTGTGAAAAGTAACGCAGTTTTTGTAGCAGCTTTATTTACACAAGGAATTGTAATTTCATTGTATTTATTAGACAAATATGAATACATTAATTTACCTTATTTATGGTTGAATTTTGTAGGGTGTTTTACTGTAATGACTCTTGCAGTACTTATTCAATATTTGAGCAAAAACAAATTAGAAACCGTTTAAAAAGGTACCATTCATTGTAGGTGAAATAATAAAGAATAAAAAATCTAACAGTAACAATTAAAGTTGATTTTGTATTAAAGTTCGTTGGTTTTCTTCTTGATGTATTGTGAGAAGTAATTTAAAAGTATTCTTTAACAAAACAGTAGATATACAAAAAGCGCATTTTTGAAATTTTCAAAAATGCGCTTTTTTAGTATGTAATTCTAAATTGCTTATTTAGTCCATTCAGCAATTGATTCTTTATTCATTTTAACGTAATCTGCATTACCAGCTTTTTCAGCACCAGCCAATGATTTTTTTGCAGTTTCAATAGCACCTTTTGTATCACCTAAATCAGCTTGAATTAAGCTCATTCTACGTAAATACCAAAAAGGAGGATTTTCTCCTGCAGTAGCTAATTTCATCCATTCTAAAGCTTTATTTAAGTCTTTACCTTCATTGTGGTAGTACGTTGCTGCTTGAAAATAATCGTTTCCTGATGGACCAGCCATTACTTTTTCAATGCTTTTTGAAGTTAATTTGTCTGTTGGAACATCTACTTTTACACCAACATAAACATTTTCCCATAAGAAGCCAATTACTGCAGATTTTGAAGTTAAATCATCTATAGAAATTGTAAAAGTTTCAATTGGCATTGGCATTGCTTCAATTTTAGCAGTTGTTTTTGCTACAATATTGTTTTCATCCCATTTTTTTGGAGTTCCCCAATTATTTGATTCGCTATAAAAAATGACATCCCAAGAAGTTTCATTTGGAATCGTGTAAATTGCATAAGTTCCTTTTTTTAACTCTTTTCCGTCAATAGAAACATTGTCGCTAAATGTAATTTTTGTGTTGGCATTTGCGCCTGTTCTCCAAGTTTTTCCGTAAGGTACCAAATCACCAAAAATAGTTCTACCTCTCATTCCAGGTCTAGAATATTCAATAGTAATATCAGTTAAGCCAACAACTTGTTCAATTTTAGCTGTAGGGCTTGGTTGAGGTGTTTTAATTTGTGCATTTATTGCTGAAGAAAATCCAACGAATAAGCAAAGGATAAATAGTCTTTTAATCATTGTAGTGTATTTTAGTTAAGTAACAAATATAACACATATAAAAACCTTCAAATTAAGTAACTATAATTTTAACAATACTTTAAGAGGTACTAAAATTTAATTATTGGTATTTTTTCTTTCTAAAATAGTTGAAAATTACGCCAAAAATTGCCAATAAAAGTAATGGAAAAAGTATGTTTATTAGTTGCCAAGTAGTAGCTTCATTAAAGGCTTTTTCTTTGTCTAAAAAGTTTATTTTAATATGTTTAGCTCTAATGTTTATCAATCCAATATCATCTAATAAATAGTTTACTGAGTTCAATAAAAATTCTTTATTTCCATAACGTTGATTGCTCCATTTATCAACTCCTAATTCTAAAGGTTGTCCTTTTGAAATTGCATTTGCAATAATATCACCGTCGGCAACAATAATCATTTTAGTTTGATTGCTTTGTTCTTTTGAGTTTGGAATTAGGTATGGTTTTGTACGGCCGGCGTAACCAGATTTAAAATTTCCTTCAAGTAAAACAGCCAAAGGAATATGTCCGTTTTTATATGTTGAAGGGTTTATTTTTTCGGCAATAGATTTTAAAGCAATAATTGATGGTGTACCTTGAGATTTAGAAATTTCAGAACTTTCTAATAAAATGGTTTTTTGAATATCATTTTTTAAGGTGTCAATACTATTTGCAAATTTTAAATTAACAGCTTCAATATTTGTGTTTATTGGATGGTTGTTTGTTGAATTTACCAACGGAAAATAGTTCCAGTTGAAAGAGCTAAACTGTGTTTGATTTCCTACATTACCTGTTGCTAACGGAATTTTAGAGCTATAAACATCGTTTACTAAGTCGTAATTAATTCTAAAGCCATAATTAAAAAACAAATCTGTTAAATTTAAATCTCTTGGATACGCCAAAGATTCTCCTGTTTGCATTAAACTATCCAATTCAGCTTGTACGTTGTCAATTAACCATAATGATTTTCCGCCATTCATAGTGTATTGATCTAACGTATACTTTTCTTCTTCAGTAAAATGCTTTGTAGGTTTTGAAATAATAATTAAATCAAATTTGGTTAGTGCTTCGTATGTTTTTTGAGGCTGCGTAGCAACAGAGTCTAAAGTAAAAGGAGCTAAGCGATAGTACTCTCTTAATTTTCTTAAAAAGTCAGCAATATAAATATCATTTAATTCACCATTTCCTTTAATAATGGCAATCTTTTTTTCTTTTTTAGAAGTAAGTATATGAATGGCATTAGTAAAAGCATATTCTAAATTTTGAATAGAACTTTCTAACTGTTCATTTTGTGAATTTGCAAAAATATCTTTTAAAAGCGAAACAGGCTCTGTTTTGTTTTTATAGGAAACAACAGCCCAAGGAAAAATAACAATTTCAGATAATTTTCCGTTTTCTTGTACTTGTAAACGACTTGGTTTTAACCCTTTTTCAACTAATTCTTCAGCAATATCTTTTGGGTTTATAAATCTAAATTGTATGTTTTTGTTGATCGCTTTTAATTCTTCTAAATGTAATTTAGTTTCAGTTTGTAAACGTTTAAATTCTGCAGGAAAATCACCTTCTAAATATACTTTTATAAAAATTGGTTCCTCAATTGCTTCTACAATGTTTACAGAAGTTTTTGATAAAGTATACCTGTGATCTTCGGTTAAATCAAACCTTTTGTATAGGTTATAGCTTATAATGTTTATAACTAATAAACCTAAAAAAACAACTGCTATTTTAGAATACTTATGCTGCATGTTGTATTCTAAATTTAGTGATAAATAAAAATAAAAAAGTGATAGAAGCAAAATACACTAAATCACGAGAATCTAATACACCTTTTCCAATGCTGTTAAAATGTTCTAGCATTCCAAATTGCTGTAAAGTGTAGTTAAAATTACTTAATGTGCTTAGAGTTGAAAGTGCTTCAAACCCGTAAAAAAGGAAAAAAGTGATGCAAATTGCAATTAAAAAAGAAACAATTTGGTTTTTTGAAATTGTAGATGCAAAAATACCAATTGTAACATATGCACTACTTAAAAAAATAAGCCCAATAAAAGAGCCAAATGTGGTTCCAAAGTTGAGGTTTCCTTTAGGATTTCCTAATTGATAAATACTGTAAGCATAAATAACTGTTGGAATTATAGCAAGTAATACTAAAACCAATGCACCTAAATATTTACCAATAACAATTTCCCAGTTTGTAAAAGGTTTTGTTTTTAAAATTTCAATAGTTCCGGTATTCAATTCATCTGAAAAACTGCGCATTGTTATAGCAGGAATTAAAAAGATGAAAATCCAAGGCGCTAAAAAAAAGTAGCTATTTAAATCTGCAAATCCGGCGTGTAAAAAATTGAAATCACCTTCAAAAACCCATAAAAACAAACCATTTATTATTAAATAAATAACAATCACCAAATAGCCTATTGGTGAAGCAAAAAATGAATTTATTTCTTTTATAAAAATAGCTTTCATTTAAATTAGTTTAAACTTTCAATTTTATCAACGCTCCAAGCAACAGGTTTGTTATTGAACAATATTTTTGTTTTTGCCCAAACACTTTTAAAAAGTTGAGAGTTTTTGTAGGCTTCTAAATGTTCTGTAGTTTCCCAATAGCTGTAAGTGAAATAGGTTGATTCATCATTTTTATCTTGATATAATTCTAATAAACGGCAACCGTTAAAATTTCGTATGTTTTGTTTGTTGTTATTGAAGTTTTCTAAGAAAACCGCCACTTTTGAAGGCTTAAAACTCATTTTAACAATTCGAACAAACATATTTTAATGCAGATTTTAGGTGAATTTTATAGAAATTACATCTCTATAATTTAATCCAAGTAATGATGATGCTCCGCCTACAGTATTTAAATTACTTCGGTACATTGCAATTTCTAAGTAATTAGCTGAATTAAAAATAGCTAGTCTAGTTCCATCTTTTTGGCGCACATCTTTTGTTTCAGAAAAGTCAATAATATCACTGTATTTATTATTAATTTTATTGAAAGTATATTTATTAGCAATCACTTCAAAGTCTCTACCTTTTCCAACTTCGTTAAATAATTTTCTATTTATATTACTAATTGAATTCCCATAATTGTCAATATAAATAATATTGCCTTGAATGGTTTTTTTGTCATCAGAAATATTTGGTTGCAATTCAACCAACTTTTTATATTCTGAAATAACTTTACCAATAACTTCTAAAGTTCCACCTCGTGAAATATGACAAGCAACTTTAACAAAAACGTCCAATACAGGGAAACTTGTTGAAACTCGGTCGTGTATATTTATTTCTACAATTTTTTCAGGTTTAATTTCAGAAGCTAACAACGAAATAATTCCATTGTCCGGACAAATAAAATAATGATTGTCTAATTTTAAAGCAATGTGTTTATTTATTTCATTTAATTCAGAATCAACACCAATAATATGAATACTTCCTTCAGGAAAACTTTTGTAAGCGTTTTTTAAAATATAGGCCGTTTCAGTAATATTAAACGGAGATATTTGATGAGATATATCAACAATTCTGGCATTAGGCAACTCTCCATAAATGGTACCTTTAATGGCTCCCACAAAATGGTCCTTTATTCCAAAATCAGTTGTAAGCGTAATTATCGACATATAAAATGCGAGCGATTTTTTTTAAATTAACATTAATTATATACTTAATAAAATGTTTAAAACTTATTAGAGTAGGTTTAACTTTTGTTATTAGATATAATTAAATTTGTTATGCAAATCTAATCAATTATTCGGTTTATTTGCACACAATTTTTCATTTAAACTTAACATATATCCATTTGAACGAACGTCTAATTGAACTAACTGATATTAACCCAAATGACTTATTTGGGACTCATAATTCACATATTGAAATGTTAAAAAAGTATTATCCAAAGCTTAAAATTGTAGCTAGAGGAAATACTTTAAAAGCTTTTGGAGAACCCGATATTTTAGATGAATTTGAAAAGCGTCTTGAAATGTTGATGAAATATTTAAGTAGGTACAATAAATTAGATGAAAATAGTATTGAACGTATTTTAACTTCAACAGGGAAAGAACAAATTAACGCAAAAACAGTTGACGGAGTTTTAGTTCATGGCGTAGGAGGTAAGCTTATTAAACCAAAAACGTTGAATCAACGTAAAATGGTTGAGAAAATGACCAAAAATGATATGCTTTTTGCAATTGGTCCTGCAGGAACCGGTAAAACATATACGGCCGTAGCTTTAGCGGTAAAAGCGCTAAAAGAAAAAGAAGTTAGAAGAATTGTGTTAACTCGTCCAGCAGTAGAATCTGGTGAAAATTTAGGTTTTTTACCTGGAGATATGAAAGAAAAGCTAGATCCATATATGCAACCATTGTATGATGCATTACGTGATATGATTCCTTTTGAGCGGTTAGATTCGTATATTGAAAAAGGAATTATTGAAATTGCACCATTGGCGTTTATGCGAGGAAGAACATTAGATAATGCATTTGTAATTTTAGACGAAGCACAAAATACCACACACAATCAAATGAAAATGTTTTTGACGCGTATGGGAAAAAGTGCTAAATTTATCATCAACGGAGATCCAGGACAAATTGATTTACCTAGACGTCAAGTTTCAGGTTTAAAAGAAGCTTTATTAACTTTAAAAGAGGTTAAAGGAATTGCATTTGTTTATTTAGATGATAAAGACGTGATAAGACATAGATTAGTAAAACATATAATTTCAGCATATAAAAGTATTGAAGTAGGCAATGAGTAATACAATTAATGATACAAATTTTAACTTTCCAGGACAAAAGAATGTGTACAAAGGGAAAGTTCGTGAGGTTTATAATTTAAACGACGAAACGTTAGTAATGATTGCTTCAGATAGGCTTTCTGCTTTTGATGTAGTAATGCCAAAACAAATTCCTTATAAAGGTCAAATTTTAAACCAAATAGCTTCTAAAATGTTAGCTGCAACACAAGATATTGTTCCAAATTGGATTTTGGGAATTCCAGATCCGAACGTTGCTGTAGGGCATATGTGTAATCCGTTTAAAGTTGAAATGGTAATTAGAGGTTATATGAGCGGTCATGCAGCACGTGAATATAAATTGGGGAAAAGAATGTTGTGTGGTGTTCCAATGCCTGAAGGAATGAAGGAAAACGATAAGTTTCCTGAACCTATAATTACACCAGCTACAAAGGCTGAAGATGGAGACCACGACGAAGATATTTCAAAAGAAGATATTGTTGCTAAAGGAATTGTATCTGCTGAAGATTATGCAGTTTTAGAAAGTTATACAAAAGCTTTATTTAAAAGAGGAACTGAAATTGCCGCTGAGCGTGGTTTAATTTTGGTGGATACAAAATATGAATTTGGAAAAACAAAAGATGGCCAAATTTTATTAATAGATGAAATTCATACACCTGACTCTTCTAGATATTTTTATGCTGAAGGCTATGAAGAAAGACAAAAGAAAGGCGAAAGTCAAAAGCAATTATCAAAGGAGTTTGTGAGACAATGGTTAATTGAAAATAATTTTCAAGGTTTAGAAGGGCAAACTGTTCCGGAAATGAGCGATGAGAAGATTCAAGAAATATCTGAAAGATATATTGAATTGTACGAAAAAATAACCGGAGAATCGTTTGTGAAATCTGATGTGAGTAATATTACTGAAAGAATTGAAAAAAATGTGCTTGCTTTTTTAAACAAGTAATTAAGTTATTTTAAAAACATAAAATCTTCTCAGGCTTTTAAAAAGTTTTGAGAAGATTTTTTTATTTACTCAAATTTAAAATAATTGATAGTAGTTGAATAATTTATAGGTGCTGCATTATTTTTTAAATGGTTGATGATTGTTTCTGCTGTGGTAAAATTTTTGAGTGTAGGTGTTTGAGTAAAAAATGAATCATAAACGGCAGGAATGTAATCATTCATACCAATAGTTAATGTACTATTATCATCCAAAATTTGATTGTTTTTAGAAATGGTAATAGTTCCGTTTTCTTGCTCAATTTCAATACCTGCATAATAAAGAGAGGCTTTAGATTTGGTTAAAAAGTCCTTTATTTCACCAACAGTCATGGTGTAGGTTACGCTTCCATTATTAAAAGGGTCAATGCTATAAATTTCGTTAATTAAAATATCTCCTTGATCTAAAATATTACGTATTCCTCCTGTATTTTGAAAAGTGGCATCTACATTCATTTCAACTCTTAGTGCATCTGTATAAAAGCTTCCAACAGCACTTTTTGAATGGTAAGCTTCAGCAAAACCAATTACTTCAGTTAAGTTGGCATTTTTATTATAATTTTCTATAGTACTTTTAATGGAGCTATCTTCATTTGTATAATTTTCTAAATCAATTAAACTATACGTGTAGTTTTCAATTTTTTTATCTTTAATTGTTATTTTAATTTTTCCTAAATATTTTAAGTTTGATCCGGCTTGAAAAACAGGAATGTTATTTGTTTCAACATTAATGATTGAATGTGAATGTCCTCCAATAATCATATCAAAATAGGGACTTTTAGTCGCTAAATTACTGTCAGCACCTTTTCCTAAATGCGTTAAAGCAATATATAAATCAGAACCTTCAACAGATTTTATATTGGAATAATTGTCAATCACATCGGTATACTTTTGGAAGGTTAAGTTTTGAACTCTCCAAGGATGTGTTGAAGGAATAACAGCATCTTCCTTTCCGTTGGTTTCAACCAATCCAAGGAATGTTACTTTTACATTGTTTTTTGTAATTGTTTTATATTCGAAAGGAGCTGGTATTCCTGAGGAATTCATTGCTACATTAGCACAAACCCAATCGAATTCAGATTGTGTAAAGCGGTCTTTTAAAATGGTTTCTCCATAGTCAAACTCGTGGTTTCCAATAACTGAAATATCAAAACCCACTTTATTCATTAAATCAATCATAGGGAATCCTTTTTCTTGATGATTATCTACAACTGGATTTCCTGAGAAAATATCACCGCTGCAGGTAACTATAACGTTGGTTTCTTTTTTTTCTTGATCTATAATATATTTAATTTTCGAGAAATTATTTATTTGTCCGTGCTGATCGTTGATGTGAAATATGGTTAATTCTTTTAGTTCATTTTCTGAAGTTGGAATTGTTGTATTACTGTCTTTTGAACAAAATGTAAAAGTAAATACAAGTAAAGCAAAAAATATATTTTTAAATTTCATTGGGGTTTTATTAAGCGAGTTCAGGGAAATCACTCAAAATTACATTATTTTTTTGAGTAATATTATTTTGTAGAATCCAACCTAAAGCTTTTTCGTTGGTTGTGAAAATCTCTATGTCTTGATTTTTATTAGTGAGCAAAGATTTATAAATAGTTGTAGATACTACTTGGCTAGGTGTGTCTGTAATTAAGGCAATTTTTCTTCTCTGGTTAAACGGCGGCCGTTTATTGTTAAACGCAGCAAATTTTTCAATATCAATTGTTGAAGCGCTAAATTCTACTTTTTTTAGGTTGATAAAATAATTCATCCCTGTTTGAAAATCATTGTGAGCAAACAATTTTCTTTTAAAATTAAGATAAGATTCTAAATCTAATTTACCAGAATGTATTTCTACAATTAAATTATAAGTTACATAAATGTGAAATTTGTTTGATATTAAGCTCATTTACAATTTTTTATATAAAGTTAAAAAAAAGTCTCAAAGTTTATACTTTGAGACTTTTATCTTTAAAAAGAAAATAGAATTATTTTTTCTTTTTTTGTTGAGCTTGTTGTTCTTGAGCTTGTTTCATTGCTTCATTTAAGCGTTTCTTAAATTTACCTTCTTTCTTAGGTTTTAATTTATTTGCTTGAATTTTAGCGTGAATTTTATCTTCGTCAATAATGTAATTTTTAATAACCAACATAATTGTTATAGTTAATAAGTTAGATACAAAGTAGTATAAACTTAAGCTACTTGCGTACATATTAAAGAAAATTAACATCATAACAGGCGAGAAGTACATCATCATTTTCATCATCTTTTGCATATCAGGCATTCCTTCTTGCGTAGGTTGCTGCATATTCATTTGTTGACTTTGACTCATTCTCATATAAAAGAAAATTGCAATAGAAGCTAAAATTGGAAATAAACTAATATGAGAACCGTACATTGGAATGTGAAATGGCAATTCAAAAACAGAATCATAAGCAGATAAATCTTCAGCCCATAAAAATCCTTTTTGACGTAAGTCTATATTTGAAGGGAAAAATCTAAATAATGCAAAGAATACAGGCATTTGTAAAACTGCAGGAATACAACCCGCAAGCGGACTTACACCAGCTTTACTTTGAAGCGCCATTGTTTCTTGTTGACGTTTCATTGCATTTTCTTTTCCTGGTAAACGTTTGTTAATTTCTTCCATTTCAGGTTTTAACACCTTCATTTTTGCACTAGATAAGTACGATTTGTAAACTAGTGGAGACATAAAAATACGTACAACAATAGTTAGCAGAATTATAATTAATCCGTAGTTACCAATAAAACCTTGTAACAAATTAAAAACAGGTACAAAAACTACACGATTAATAAACCCAAAAATACCCCAACCTAAGTTTACAACTTCTTTAATGTTGCGGTCATATTTTTTAAGAATTTGGTAATCATTTGGTCCAATATACCAATTCATATTGTAGTCAATTTCACCTCCTTCTAAAGCTAAAGGAGTTTTTAATGAAAATGCTTTTGTAAAAGTATCAGTTTCTTCATCTTGTGTAAGTGTTTTAGAATCTAATTTAGCATTGTCAAATCCTTGTTCAGAAATTAAAATGGTTGAAAAGAAATGTTGCTTAAAAGCTACCCAATTTACATCTGATTCTTCAGCATCATCTTCGCCTCCTACAGAAAGGTAGTCAATTTTTTCATCTTCTTTTTCATAATACATTTCAGTTTGTTGGTTTTCGTAACGAATACTTTTTTCGTGACGATATCCATCCAAACTCCAATCTAAAGTAACTGGTTGAGAGCTATTGATAGTTGTGTTTAAACCTTGGGAACGCATATTGAAATCAACCATATATGCTCCTGGTTTAATAATGTAACTGTATTCTAAAAATTGAGAGCTAGAAACTTTTAATTTCATTGAAAGAATTTGCTCTTCGCCATTTTTAGTTAGTGTTGGCTCAAATAATAAATCTTTTGTATTTAAAGTTCTATTGTCTGTAGTTCCAAAGTTAATGTTAAAAGATGCATTATTATCTTTAATCATATACAACGGTAAAGAGTCGTATGTAACGTGAGACTTAATTAAAGCTTCTTTTATTTGTCCACCTTTATTAGAAATTGTCAGTTTCAAAACATCGTTTTCTAATACTGTTTCAGCATTTGTTAAAGTTGCAGAAGCGGCAAAAGCTCCTAAAGCACTTTTAGCTTTTGCTAAGCTTAAAGAATCTGTTGCTGGTATAGTGGTTTCAGAGTTATTATTGAAACTAGCAGTGTTTGCAGTTGTTTCAGCTTCTTTTTGTAATTGCTCTGTTTCTGCTTTTTTCTGAGCTTCTAATTCTTCAGGTGTAGGTTGGTTGGTATATGCCCACCAAATAAATATTACAAATAATAAACCGAAGCCAATTATTGAATTGTAATCGAATTTTTTTTCTTCCATCTTTGTTTTTAAAATGTCAATTTGTCATTTCGCTTTCTAAAACTTTTTAAAAAGCCCGACAAATGTAGTAAATGTATTGTTATTTATTGATTTTTATTAATGATTGTATATTAGCTCAAAGAGTGTTCCAAACCTGCTTTTATAAAATCAACAAATAAAGGATGTGGGTTTAATACGGTACTTTTATATTCAGGATGGTATTGAACACCAACAAACCAAGGATGCGAAGGTATTTCAACAACTTCAACTAAATTGGTTTTTGGATTTTTACCTGTAGCAATCATTCCAGCAGCTTCAATTTGTTTTAAGTAAGAACTGTTAAACTCATATCTATGTCTGTGACGTTCGCTAATTAAATCTTGTTTATAAATGTCTTTAATTTTGCTATTTTCTTTCAATTCACAATCCCAAGCACCTAAACGCATAGTTCCACCATATTCAGTAATGTCTTTTTGCTCTTCCATTAAGTCAATCACTGGGTTTGAAGTTTCGTCATCCATTTCAGCTGAATTTGCATCAGCTAAGTTTAGAACGTTTCTTGAAAATTCAATAACTGCCATTTGCATTCCTAAACAAATTCCTAAAAACGGAATATTGTTTTCACGTGCATATTTTACAGCATCTATTTTCCCTTCAATTCCACGTTCACCAAAACCAGGAGCTACTAAAATTCCGTTTAAGTTTTTTAATTTTCTAGGAACGTTTAGTGTTGTTAAATCTTCTGAATGAATCCAATTAACTTTTACTTTTACTTCGTTTTCAGCACCAGCGTGTATAAAAGCTTCAGTAATAGATTTGTATGCGTCATGTAACTCTACATACTTACCTATTAATCCAATTTCAATGGTATGCTTAGGGTTTTTAAATTTCTTTAAGAATTTGTTCCAAGCTTCAAGTTCAGGTTGTTTGTCGTTAGAAAGTTGAAGTTTTTTTAATACTACCTTGTCTAAACCTTCTTTAAGCATAAGGTTCGGAACATCGTAAATTGTTTCTGCATCAATAGATTCAATTACATCTTCCTTTTTTACATTGCAAAATAAGGCTAACTTATTTTTAATAGATTCAGAAATACTATGTTCTGTTCTGCAAACTAAAATGTCTGGGCTTACACCACTTTGCATAAGCATTTTAACAGAGTGTTGTGTAGGTTTTGTTTTTAATTCACCCGCAGCAGCTAAAAACGGAACCAAAGTTAAATGAATAACAATTGCATTTTCATGACCTAACTCCCAAAGTAACTGTCTAACAGATTCTACATATGGTAAAGATTCAATATCACCAACAGTTCCTCCAATTTCTGTAATTACAATATCAAACTCACCTGTTTTTCCAAGAATTTGGATTCGGTTTTTAATTTCATCAGTAATATGAGGAATTACTTGAACTGTTTTACCTAAAAATTCACCTTTACGTTCTTTATCAATAACAGATTGATATATTCTACCTGTGGTAACATTGTTGGCTTGTGAGGTAGGTATGTTTAAATAACGCTCATAATGCCCTAAATCTAAATCCGTTTCAGCACCATCATCAGTAACATAGCATTCACCATGTTCATATGGGTTTAAAGTACCAGGGTCAATATTAATATATGGATCAAGTTTTTGTATGGTTACAGAGTAGCCTCTGTCTTGTAGTAATTTGGCTAAAGAAGCTGCAATAATCCCTTTTCCAAGTGAAGATGTAACACCTCCGGTTACAAAAACATATTTAGTATTTTTCATTTATCTCTAGGTTTGCGCAAAAGTACTAACTCTATTTTAGTTGACAAAAGAGAAAAAGAGAAAATTTTCAATTCAAAATTTAGCATATTACTTATATTTGTTGAGTTTTGTGCTTAAAAATGGGTTCAATTTGAACGAGATTTAGGGCTGTTTTAATTTTTTTTAATTTTTTTTATAATCTATTTGTCAAACACAAAACAAATTGTATATTTGCAAACGCTTTTAGAGAGATGATTTTTCTCAGTTGAAAAGCACAAAAAAAGAAACACGATTTTAAAAAATACAAGTAATGCCAAAAAGAACTTATCAGCCTTCGAAGAGAAAGAGAAGAAATAAACACGGTTTTAGAGAGCGTATGGCTTCTGTAACTGGTAGAAAAGTTTTAGCTAGAAGAAGAGCTAAAGGAAGAAAAAGAATTAGTGTTTCTTCTGATCCGAGACCAAAGAAATAATGAAACAGTAGTTTTATATATAAGGTGTTGCTATTTATTAGTAACACCTTTTTTTATGTTTTTTTAATAAGTTTTGAAAACTTAATTTTAGAAAAAAACGAATTTTATTGATATTTACAAAATTTTATACTAACAAGAGAAAATGCCTAAAAACAACAACATTAAGTCGATTTTAATAATTGGATCTGGTCCAATTATCATTGGTCAAGCCTGTGAATTTGATTATTCTGGTTCTCAAGCTATTAGATCTTTAAAAGAAGAAGGAATTGAAGTAACATTAATCAATTCTAATCCTGCAACTATCATGACTGATCCGTCTTTGGCGGATAATGTTTATTTAAAACCATTAACTACAAAATCTATTATTGAGATTTTAAAAATACATCCAAATATTGATGCTGTGTTACCTACAATGGGTGGACAAACAGCATTGAATTTATGTATTGAAGCTGATGACAAAGGTATTTGGGAAGATTTTAATGTAGAGTTAATTGGTGTTGATATTGATGCTATTAATATTACTGAAGATAGAGAGCAGTTTAGAAAATTGATGATTGAAATTGGAGTAGGTCAGGCACCTTCTACTACAGCAACATCATTTTTAAAAGGAAAAGAAATTGCACAAGAATATGGTTTTCCATTGGTAATTCGCCCTTCATTTACTTTAGGAGGTTTTGGAGCTTCAATTGTTTATAAAAAAGAAGACTTTGATGATTTATTAAGTAGAGGTTTAGAAGCTTCTCCTATTCACGAAGTAATTATAGATAAAGCATTACTTGGTTGGAAAGAGTATGAATTAGAATTGTTACGTGATAGTAATGACAATGTTGTAATTGTGTGTACTATTGAAAATATGGATCCAATGGGAATTCATACAGGAGATTCAATTACTGTTGCTCCGGCAATGACTTTAAGTGATTCTACTTTTCAAAAAATGCGTGATATGGCAATTCATATGATGCGTTCTATTGGAGACTTTGCTGGTGGTTGTAATGTTCAGTTTGCTGTAAGTCCTGATGAGAAAGAAGAAATTATTGCAATTGAGATAAATCCACGTGTTTCTCGTTCATCTGCGTTAGCATCAAAAGCAACAGGATATCCTATTGCAAAAATTGCGGCAAAATTAGCAATTGGTTATCATTTAGATGAGTTAAATAACCAAATTACAAAAACTACTTCAGCGTTATTTGAGCCAACATTAGATTATGTAATTGTAAAAATTCCACGTTGGAACTTTGATAAATTTGAAGGTTCAGATAGAACCTTAGGTTTACAAATGAAATCTGTTGGTGAAGTAATGGGAATTGGACGTTGTTTTCAAGAAGCGTTACATAAAGCAACACAATCTTTGGAGATTAAACGTAATGGTTTAGGTGCTGATGGGAAAGGAGTAAAAGATTACGATACCATTATTCAAAAATTAACGTATGCAAGTTGGGATCGTGTTTTTGTAATTTATGATGCTATTCAAATGGGAATTCCATTAAGTAGAATTCATGAAATCACAAAAATTGATATGTGGTATTTAAAGCAATACGAAGAGTTATTGTCTTTAGAAAATGAAATTTCATCAAATAATTTAGAATCTTTATCATATGAATTATTACTTGAAGCAAAACAAAAAGGTTTTGCTGATAGACAAATAGCACATATGTTAAGCTGTTTAGAAAGTGATGTAAAATCAAAAAGAACAGCATTAGATATTCATAGAGTTTATAAGTTGGTTGATACTTGTGCTGCAGAATTTGGAGCGCAAACACCATATTATTATTCAACCTTTGAAAATAAAATGATTACACCTGATGGTGTAAGTAAATCAGACAATGAAAGTATTGTTACTGATAAAAAGAAAATTATTGTATTAGGTTCTGGACCAAATAGAATTGGACAAGGAATTGAATTTGACTACTGTTGTGTTCATGGTGTTTTAGCTGCTAAAGAAGCAGGGTACGAAACAATTATGATTAACTGTAACCCTGAAACAGTTTCAACAGATTTTGATACTGCAGATAAATTATACTTTGAGCCTGTTTTTTGGGAGCATATTTATGATATTATTGAGCACGAAAAACCAGAAGGTGTTATTGTTCAATTAGGTGGTCAAACTGCATTAAAATTAGCTGAAAAACTATCTAAATGGGGTGTTAAAATTATTGGAACTAGTTTTGAAGCACTTGATTTAGCTGAAGATAGAAAGCGTTTTTCTGAGTTATTGGTAGATTTAGATATTCCGTTCCCTAAATATGGTACGGCTACTACAGCTGATGAAGCTGCCGCAATTGCTGATAATTTAGATTTCCCAATTTTAGTTCGTCCTTCATATGTATTAGGTGGTCAAGGGATGAAAATTGTAATTAATAAAGAAGAATTAGAAAAGCATGTGGTTGCTTTGTTAAGAAGTATACCAAACAATATGTTGCTGCTAGATCATTATTTAGACGGTGCTATTGAAGCAGAGGCTGATGCTATTTGTGATGGTGAAGATGTTTATATCATTGGAATTATGGAGCATATTGAGCCTTGTGGAGTGCATTCAGGAGATTCAAATGCAACTTTACCTCCGTTTAATTTAGGTGAGTTTGTAATGCAACAAATAAAAGATCATACAAAGAAAATAGCATTAGCTTTAGAAACTAAAGGATTGATTAATATTCAGTTTGCAGTAAAAGATGATGTTGTTTATATTATTGAAGCAAACCCAAGAGCATCTCGTACAGTTCCATTTATTGCAAAGGCTTACCAAGAGCCATATGTAAATTATGCAACTAAAGTAATGTTAGGTGAAAATAAAGTGAAAGATTTTAATTTCAATCCTCAATTAGAAGGGTACGCAATAAAACAGCCAGTTTTCTCTTTTAATAAATTCCCTAATGTTGATAAAAAATTAGGACCTGAAATGAAATCAACAGGTGAAAGTATTTTGTTTGTTGATAGTTTAAAAGATGATCAATTTTATGAATTGTATTCAAGAAGAAAAATGTATTTGAATAAATAAAAATTAATTTTTTTTTGTTAAAAAGAGCTCCATTATGGAGCTCTTTTTGTTTAACACAAAAAAGTTGATATATTTGTTTAAATAAAATAGAATTAAATTGAACAATATAAAAACAGAGTTTACGATTAAAGATCTTGAAAATTTTTCAGGGATTAAAGCACACACTATTAGAATATGGGAAAAAAGATATAATATTTTAGAGCCTAATAGAACAGATTCAAATATTAGATATTATGATATTCATAATTTATTAAAGTTGTTGAATATTTCTTACTTGAATTCAAATGGTTATAAAATTTCAAAAATTTCTGAATTACCTGAGTCAAAATTAAATGCCACGGTAAGAGAGCTTGTCGCTAAGAATGGTGTGGATACACAAGCTTCTAATACGTTGAAATTAGCAATGCTGAATTTTGATGAAAACTTATTTAATGTAACCTACAATAATTTAATTGCACAATCTTCATTAAGAGATGTTTTTAGAAATATATTTTTACCTTTTTTAAATGAAATAGGTTTGTTGTGGCAAGTAAATTCTGTTACTCCAGCACATGAGCATTTTATAACAAACTTAATAAAGCAAAAAATACATATTAATATTGAACGTTTGCAATTGTCTGCGCCAACTAATTTAGAGAAGGTGTTTGTGTTGTATTTACCAATGAATGAAATTCATGAAATAGGCTTATTGTATTTGCATTTTGAATTGTTGTTACATGGTTTTCAGTCAATTTATTTAGGGCAAAGTGTGCCTGTAAATAATTTGAGTGATGTTCAAAAGGTATATAATTCAATTTGTTTTGTAAGTTATTTAACTGTTGAGCCTTCAAAAGAACCTGTATTGGAATATATTACGAATGTTGTTGATACTGTTTTAAATGATACTGATAATGAGTTGTGGTTGTTGGGTAGAAAAGTGAATGAAATTGAATTGAAGTCTGTTAATGATCAAGTAAAACTATTTAAATCTATAGATAATTTGTTAAAAGAATTATAAAAAACCATAAACAAATTTGTTTTTGTTTAATAAATAATTATATTTGTTAAACAAATGAAAGATATAATTATAATAGGTTCGGGGTTTTCATCTTTATCAACGGCGTGTTACTTGGCTAAAGCAGGTAATAACGTTACTATTCTTGAGAAAAATACAACAATAGGAGGTAGAGCTAGACAGTTTAAACAAAATGGATTTACATTTGATATGGGGCCAACTTGGTATTGGATGCCAGATGTTTTTGAAAAGTTTTTTAAAGATTTTGGAAAAACACCTTCTGATTTTTACCAATTAGAAAAATTAGCGCCAGCATACCAAGTTTATTTCGGTAAAAATGATTCCATTACAATTCCTGATAATTTAAGTGATATTTATAAAATTTTTGAAGAGGAAGAGCCTGGTAGTTCAAAGTACTTGAAAGATTTTTTAGATTCGGCTAAATTTAATTACGAGGTTGCTATAAATGACTTGGTATATAAGCCTGGTGAATCCATTACAGAGTTAATTAATTTTACAACCATTTCAAAGGTTAACCAGTTTTTTACTTCAATTCAAAAAACAGTTCGTAAAAACATAAAGAGTCATAAATTACAACAAATATTAGAGTTTCCAGTGTTGTTTTTAGGTGCTAAACCAAGTAATACACCAAGTTTTTACAATTTCATGAATTATGCAGACTTTGGCTTGGGAACTTGGCATCCAAGAGGAGGAATGTTTGAAGTGGTAAACGGTTTTGTTCAATTGGCTCAAAGTTTAGGTGTTAAAATTGAAACAAATTCTGCTATTGATAAAATTGTTGTTAATAATGGAGTTGTTGAAGGTGTTCAGTCTAATTCAAAATTCAGAAAAGCTGATGTTGTAATAAGCGGAGCAGATTATCATCATACTGAAACGTTGCTTGATGAGAAATTTAGAGGTTATTCTGAAAAATACTGGGAAGGCAAAACGTTTGCTCCATCATCCTTACTTTTTTATGTAGGTTTTGATACGAAATTAAAGAATGTTTCACATCATACGTTGTTTTTTGATACGGATTTTGATGCGCATGCAGTAGAAATATACGATACGCCAAAATGGCCAAAAGAGCCGCTATTTTATGCTAGTTTTTCAAGTATAACTGATAATAGTTTTGCCTCTATTTCAAAAGAAGCGGCTACTTTTTTAATTCCGTTAGCGCCTGGTTTAAAGGATACTCCTGAATTAAGAGAAAAATATTTTTTGAAAATAATAAAAAGATTAGAGTATCTTACAGGGCAGAAATTAACTGGTACAGTGTTGTTTAAGGAGTCGTTTTGTGTAAATGATTTTAAAAATGATTACAATTCATATAAAGGAAATGCGTACGGATTGGCAAATACATTGTTTCAAACAGCATTTTTACGACCAAAAATTAAAAGCAAAAAAGTTAAAAATTTATTTTTTACTGGACAGTTAACAGTTCCGGGGCCTGGGGTGCCACCGGCAATTATTTCAGGAAAAATAGTTTCAGATATGGTTATTAATTCCATTAAAAATTAAACAAAACTACTAACTAAAAAAAAGAATTATGAAGCAATTGTATGATCAAGTATCTTATACTTGTAGTAAAAATGTTACAAAAAAGTATAGTACCTCTTTTTCTTTGGCGGTACATATGCTTTCTCCAAAAATTAGGGAATCAATTTATAGTATTTATGCTTTTGTTCGTTTTGCTGATGAAATTGTAGACTCGTTTCATGACTATGAAAAAGAAGCTCTTTTAAACGAGTTTGAGCGTGATTATTACAAAGCTTATAATCAAAACATAAGTTTGAATCCGATTTTGAATTGTTTTCAACTTACTGTAAAAAAATACAATATTGGAGATGATTTAATACAGTCGTTCTTAAAAAGTATGAGAGCAGATTTAAAAAAGGAAACTTATGAAACTGTTGAAGAATACAATGATTATATTTATGGTTCAGCCGATGTGGTTGGTTTAATGTGTTTAAAAGTTTTTGTAAATGGAAATGATGAAAAATATGAGGCTTTAAAATATTCAGCCATGAAATTAGGATCAGCATTTCAAAAGGTGAACTTTTTACGTGATTTAAAAGATGATTACGAATTGCTACACAGGTCTTATTTTCCTGGAGTGAATTTAAAAGAATTAAGTGTTACAGAAAAAGCAGATATAATTGCAGATATTGAACAAGATTTTAAAGAAGCTTTTGTTGGGATTAAAAAGTTGCCGCTTGAAGCAAAATTTGGTGTGTATACGGCGTACGTTTACTATAAAAGACTTCTAACAAAATTGAAGGGTACACCGTCTAGAGATATCTTAAATACGCGTATTAGAGTGTCAAATCCAATGAAAATAAGTTTGTTGGCAAGATCATTTGTAGTTTATAAATTAAACTTGTTGTAATGAATTTTTTAATTGTTTTAATAATTTCGTTATCTGTATTTCAAACTTCACCTAGTATTGATGAGGTTAGAAAAAAGTTTCCTGATATTTCTTCAGAAGAACAAGCAGATGATTTTATTATTCAATTGAATGCAGATGATTCTGTAGAAGCTAAAGGCTATATTGCAGCCATGAATTTTATGAAATCACGTTTTGTGAAAAATCCTTTCACAAAATTTAAATACTTCAAAATAGGTAAAAAGGAATTAGATGAAGTGATTTTAAACAATCCTAAAAATGTTGAAATGCGATATATTAGGTATTTAATGCAAAAACAAATTCCTGAATTTTTAGGGTATCATGAAAATATTAGTGAAGATTTTAATGTAATTGCTGATTTGATTGAGAGTAGTACTTTGAACGAAGTAATGAAACGTAAAATTTTGAAAAATATGCTGTTGGTAAGTAATTTAACAATAGAGGAGAAGAATATATTAACCAAAATAGAAACTAGCTTATAATGTATGTGTTAATTACTTTAGGTACTTTTTTGTGTATGGAATGTGTTACTTGGTTAACGCATAAATTTGTGATGCATGGTTTTATGTGGTATTTTCACGAAGATCATCATCAACCAAGATATCAAAATTGGTTTGAACGTAATGATGTGTTTTTTATCATTTTTGCCATACCTAGCATTGCTTTGTTTTATTTTGGTGTTGAGGGTGGTTTAAACTATTTGTTTTTTATTGGTTTGGGAATAATGCTGTACGGATTAGCTTATTTTCTGGTGCACGATGTGTTAATTCATAAGCGTTTTAATTGGTTTAATAAAACCAATAATAAATATTTGATGGGTTTAAGAAAAGCACATAAAGTGCATCACAAACATTTAGGAAAAGAAGATGGTGAGTGTTTTGGAATGTTATTTGTTCCGTTTAAGTATTTTAAAGTATGACCTACCTATATTTATTGATAAACATAGCTAGTTTTTCAGTACCTTTTATATATAGTTTTGAAAAGAAAATGCTTTTTATCCAGTATTGGAAAGCTGTTTTTTTAGCTATTTTACTTGTTGCAGTTCCTTTTTTAATTTGGGATGTAATTTTTACTGAATATGGTGTTTGGGGATTCAATCCTACTTATTATTTAGGAATTACATTTTTTGGTTTACCTGCTGAAGAAATCCTATTCTTCATATGTATTCCATTTGCAAGTATTTTTACACATTATGCGTTTCTGCATTTTTTTAAAAACCTTAAATTATCAAATAAAGTCACGCAAATTATTACACTTTTTTTATTGATTACTTCTATTGTAGTATTGATTTTCGCTTTTCCAAAAGCATATACATCAGTCAATTTTAGTTTATTTACCTGTTTAATGTTGTATGCATTTCTGAAAAAAGATGCTATTTTAAATCGGTTTTATATAACGTTTTTAGTGGTTTTAATTCCGTTTTTTATAGTAAACGGATTGTTGACCGGGAGTTTTATTCCAAATGAAATAGTTTGGTATAACAATGCTGAAAATTTAGGTGTTAGAATTGGTACTGTACCAATTGAAGATGCTTTTTATGCATTTAGTATGTTGTATTCAAGTTTAATTTTAATTGAAAAATTCAAGCTGAAATTTAATAAAAGCTAGTATTAAGGTTTTGTATGGAAAAAGAAGTTGCTGTTTTTTGGTTTCGAAGAGATTTAAGGTTAGAAGATAATTGTGCGTTGTTTCATGCGTTAAATTCAAAATATCCAGTACTACCAGTTTTTATTTTTGATAAAGATATTTTAGCTGATTTACCCAAAAATGATGCAAGAGTGCAATTTATTCATCAATCTTTGTTTAAAATTAATAGTGAATTACAAAAAGTAAATGCTTCGTTATATATTTTAAATAAGACTGTAGTTGATGCTTGGAAGCAAATTCTTCAGGAGTTCAATGTAAAAGAAGTTTTTTTTAACAGGGATTATGAGCCTTATGCTAACAAACGAGATGTTAAAATTTCAAACCTTTGCAAGAGTAAAGACGCAGAAGTTAAGAGTTTTAAGGATCAAGTAATTTTTGAGAAAAATGAAATTACAAAAGCTGATGGATTGCCTTACACCGTATATACACCTTATAAAAAAAAGTGGCTAAATGCTTATCAGAATTCAACTATTCAACAATTTCCATCAGAAAAATTAACTCATAATTTTTTTAAAAACACCTATCAATTTCCTACGTTGCAAGAAATTGGCTTTATTGAAAATAACATTAAAGTATTACCAATTAATTCAAAATGCATAGATAATTACGAGCTGTATAGAGATATTCCTACTGTAGAAACTTCTAATATTTCGGTGCATTTGCGTTTTGGAACCATAAGTATTCGAAAATTAATGGCGTATGCTATTAAAACAGAAGCAACGTTTACGAGTGAATTAATTTGGCGCGAATTTTTTATGCAAATCCTATATCATTTCCCAAAAGTGGTGAATGAAAATTTCAAATCAAAGTATAATTTTATTCCTTGGAGAAATAACGAACAAGAATTTAAGTTGTGGTGCGAAGGAAAAACAGGTTACCCAATTGTTGATGCTGGTATGCGCCAATTGAACGCAACTGGCTATATGCATAATAGAGTTAGAATGATTGTTGCTAGCTTTTTGAATAAGCATTTGTTAATAGACTGGCGTTGGGGTGAAGCTTATTTTGCTGAAAAGTTATTAGATTATGATTTGTCTGCTAACAATGGAAATTGGCAATGGGTTGCGGGTACTGGTTGTGATTCAGCACCGTATTTTAGAGTTTTCAATCCTTTAACTCAACAAAAAAAGTTTGATCCAAATTTAAAATACATTAAGAAATGGAATCCAAACTATCAAGATATTCCAGAGATAGTAGAACATAAATTTGCCAGAGAACGTTATTTAGAGGTTGTAAAAAAGTCTTTAGTGCAATAAGTTGAGATGGCTATTTTGCTAATTTAGAAATCATTCCATTAAATATAAACCAATGAAATGGTACAGCTGAATACCAATACAAGCGACCTGCAACACCTTTAGGTCTAAAAGTCGCAGTTTGATGTAAGGTGTTGTCTTTTATTCTAAACTCTAACCAAGCCTCTCCAGGTAGTTTCATTTCAGCATATAATAATAACTTTTTTTGTTTTTTATCTGCATAAATTACACGCCAAAAGTCAAGAGAGTCACCAACATGCAATTCTATAGGGTTTGTTCTTCCTCTTCTTAATCCAATTCCTCCAAAAATTAGATCGAAAAAACCTCTTAATTTCCATAAAAAATTTCCGTAATACCACCCGTTTTCTCCTCCAATAGCCCAAATTTTATGGAGCGTTTTTGTTGGGTTTGTGATGGTGTGTTGTTTAATGTCTTTAAAGCATCCGTAGGTTGGTACATTAATATACTCGTGTGCTTTGTGTTGTAATCGACCACTAATAAATGAATCTTTCCAGCTTGAAACTATACTATTTTGTTTAATCTTTTCAAAAGCATTTTTGATGGCTTTTTTGTATGAAATGGGTTGTATGTTTAAGATTTTATTAATGTTGCTAGACTTTCCAATAATTTCTATGCCCATACTGTGTACCAATGAAGCTGCTAGTTTGTAGGAAGTTGAAGTTACAAAGTAGAGCCAATAAGAAGATAATTTAGGAGTCATAATTGGTAGGGTTAAAATGTACCTTTTTAGCCCTCTTATTTTTGAGAATTCGAGCAGCATTTCCTGGTAGGTTAATATTTCTGGACCAAAAATATCAAAAGATTTTCGGTACAATTGTTCGTTTCCTAGTGCCCGTGATAAAAAATGTAAGACATCTCTTATGGCAATAGGTTGTGTTTTTGTATTTAACCATTTTGGAGCTACCATTACGGGTAGTTTTTCAACTAAATCTCTTATAATTTCAAACGAAGAACTTCCAGATCCAACAATAATTCCTGCTTTAAAAGTTGTTAATGCATAAACGTTTGATTGTAAAATTGTTTCTACATTTTTTCTTGATAATAAATGTTTAGAAAGCTTTGTATCATTAGTAATACCGCTTAAATAAATAACTTGCTTTGCAGTGGTTGTTTCTATAAATAGCTTGAAATTTTGAGCGCATTGTTCTTCTAAAGAATGAAATTCTGTGGAAGAATTAGACATTGAGTGTATAAGATAGTACGCAACATCTATATCTTTTGGAATAGTTGTTAATGTTTTAGGCTTTAAAAAGTCTGATTCCACAACCGAAATAAGTTCGTCTTTAGTGTTGTTGAATTGATGTGCTCTAGACGCATCTCGCACAGAACAAACTACGGTGTGCCCTTCATTTAATAATAAAGGAATTAATCTTTTTCCAATATAGCCAGTTGCTCCTGTGACAAGAATTTTCATTTATTTTATGGGTCTTTGGTAATCCATTCGTTCTTTTAAATTTGGAATAGCATAGCCATCCAAACCATTTATAGTTGCAATAGCTCCTTTTGATAAATTTATGAAGCCATCATTTTCTAATAATTTTTCGTCAATATATAACCCTTGTATTTCACCAATTACAAGTTTTGTATTGTTTGCTTTGATATCGTACTCTTCTATGTATTTCATTCCCAATTGAACAGGGCTATTTTTAACAAAAGGCGCATAAAAGTTGTCTTTGTATGCTGTTTCTAAATCTGTAACATCAAATTCAGATACGGATTTATCGTATTTTGCTGATGTATGGTGTGCGTCTTTTAGTATGTTTTCATGGATATGATTAATGGTAAAATAGCCAGTTTCCATAATATTGTCATAAGTATCTCTAGGAACTGTTGTAGGTCTTAAAATAAAACCCAATAATGGAGGTGAAGACCCTAGATGAATAACTGAACTAAAGATAGCTAAATTTGTGATAGCATCGGTTGATTTTGTCGCAATTAAATTGGCCGACTTGTAACCTGCACAGCTATTGATAAGGTTAATTTTATATAAATGTTCTAAAGAATTGATATCTTCTTTGTTGAAATAATTCATTATAAATTTTTGAAATTGTTAATTTGAATGTCTTTTGCTTTTAGATCGAACATTAAATTGTACAACCCGAAAAAGGTTCTGTTGATGTAAATAAAATGTTTAGAACCTCTGTTTCCATTCATGTTTTTTAGTTCAGAACTTTTTGAATAGCGTTCACCCAATGCTGCAATTTGTTGAAAGAAATCTGGATTCGAAAAATCGAATGTTTCTTCATGAAAAGGCTGAGTAAATAAACTTAACATATCATGAAACATAGCTGTAAAAAACTCTAATTCTTCTTCAGAATCATCTGCTCTTAAAATTTCTAGTTCAAATAAAGTATCTTTAAATAATTGAGCGTTGTGAATGTTTTCTTTTTTAGCCAATTCAAAATAAGGAATATAAAACTCATTTGGAATGGTTTTCATACAGCCAAAATCAATAGCAATTAACTCGCTATTTTTTGAAATTAAAAAATTTCCAGGATGCGGATCAGCATGTACTTTTTTTAATTTATGAATTTGATACATATAAAAATCCCACAATGCTTGACCTAGTTTATTTGATTTTTCTTGATTTGTATTGTGTGTTGTAAATTCTGATAAGTGTTCACCCTGCATCCAATCCATGGTAATAATTCTTTCTGAAGACCAATCTTCATAATAGTTTGGGAATTTTAAATTTGGAATATGTGCACAGGCTTTAACAATTTCTTTGCTTTGTGCAACTTCTAAAATATAATTGGTTTCCTCAATTAATTTATCTTCAACTTCTTTAAAATATTTGTCAGAATCTTTTCCTCTAATATTAAACATGCTTATAGCAATAGGTTTTACCAATGCTAAATCACTTGAAATACTGTTTGCGATTCCTGGGTATTGAATTTTTACAGCCAATTCTTTTCCATTTTTGGTTGCTTTATGTACTTGTCCAATGCTAGCTGCATTTACTGAAGTTGCATTAAAAGTATCAAATAGTTCACTTGGAGATTTACCAAAGTATTTTTTAAACGTTTTTACAATCAAAGGTGCTGATAGTGGTGGAACTGAGAATTGCGACAATGAAAATTTTTCTACATAAGCCTGTGGTAAAATACTTTTTTCCATACTCAGCATTTGAGCTACTTTTAAAGCACTACCTTTTAATTTTTTAAGTCCGTCGTAAATGTCTTCAGCATTATTTTTGTTTAGTTTGTCTTTTGCTTCAACTTCTGTAGTTACCAGTTTGTCACTGTAATATTTAATATAATTTACACCAACTTTTGCGCCAGTTTGCACAAGCTTTGAGGCGCGTTGTATTTTTGAAACGGGAATAGAATTTATTGTTTTGATCATAATTGTTTTAGTTTGAATTCATTTTTTCTTTATACAAAAACTTACCAAGATCTATAACGCTTTTTAAAGGCGCAGTGTTTAGTAAATCAAAACTTGTGTTTACAGCTTTTTCAATGAAAATATCAGTTTTTTCAAAAGATGCAGAAGTGTCGTTCATCCAAAATTTAATGGTAATTAAAAATTGCATCCAAGCACTTTCTTCAATGGCTTTTTCTTGAAATTGAGTAATCTTTTGTTCTTTAAAATCAAGCGTGTCAATATTTAATTCACTTATAAATTTCGTAAAAGAACTTTTTAAATTTGTAAGCACTTTTAACTTCTGTGAATTCATAGGTCTATTATCTAATACTAATAATAGGTAGCTTCTGTTTGCCGAAAGGTTTTCGAAAAAGGTGAAATAAAAGCTTAACAACTTACTTCTTGAGTCAAAACTCAAGTATTCTTCACTTTTATGTAAGGTTTCTAAAGTATTATTGAAGAATGTTTGAAGTATTTCTTTTTCAACTCCTTCAAAAGAACCAAAATACGTGTAGAATTCACTTTCCTCAAAATTGCATGCTTTTGCAAAAGTATAAACAGATTTAGGTGGAGTATTATTTTCTAACACATAATTCATATAATACGTTATTATTTCTGAGTGCGATATTTTTTTTCTATTGGTCATAAAACTTTTTGTTTAATATTATACGTTACAAATTAAACAAAATAATTGAAAGTTACAACTGTTTTATTATTGGTAAAGTTTATAGAACTATAGTTAAAATAGATTTAAATTTTATAATGATAGGGTTATTTTGTTTATATTTACATAAATTAAGTTAAACAAAATATGGATTATAGATTAGCTGTTACCAGAAGAGAATATTTTAACGCTGCTCACAGATTACACAATGCAAACTGGTCTCAAGAAAAGAACTTAGAGGTGTTTGGTAAATGTAACAATCCAAACTTTCATGGACACAATTATGAGTTAGAAGTGAAAGTGATTGGAGAAATTCAAGAGGATACGGGGTATTTGATTGATACAAAAGAATTGTCAAATATCATTAAAACAAATGTGTTAGATAAATTTGATCACCAGAATTTAAATTTAGATGTTGAAGAATTTAAAGTTTTAAATCCAACTACTGAGAATATTGCTAAGGTTATTTATATGATTTTAAGACCGCTGATTGAACTACAATATGAACTAAAAATTAAACTTTATGAGGCACCAAGAAACTTTGTTGAATTTCCATACTAATGGAACGAAACTAAATGGTTTTACTTTTGATGAGATAGGTGACGACCATTTATATACCGGAATTGAAACTCCATTGAAAGCAGATGCATTTTTGTTAAGCGATACAGAAAAAAAAGAAAAAATAGCTGATTTATTTGCCCAAATAATGGGTGTAATGGGATTGGATTTAGAAGATGACTCTTTAAAAGGAACTCCAAAAAGGGTTGCAAAAATGTATATTGATGAGATTTTTTCAGGATTGAATCCAGAGAACAAACCAAAAATAGCATTGTTTGATAATAAATATAAATACAACCAAATGTTGGTTGAAAAAAACATCCAATTTTATTCAAATTGTGAACATCATTTTGTGCCAATTTTTGGTAAAGTGCATGTAGCTTATGTTTCTTCAGGAAAAGTTATAGGGCTTTCAAAAATTAATAGAATCGTGCAGTATTTTGCAAATAGGCCTCAAGTTCAAGAGCGTTTAACAAATCAAATTGCGATGGAGTTGTCTGCTATTTTAGAAACCGATGATATTGCTGTTATTATTGATGCAAAGCATTTGTGTGTGGCTTCAAGAGGTATAAAAGATGATTCTTCGGCAACTGTCACTAGCTTTTATGGAGGTGTTTTTAACAAGCCAGAGAAAATTGTTGAACTTCAAAATTACTTAAAGCTATAGGTATGGAATTTATAGAGAAAGCATTAGAATTTGAAAAGCGTAAATTGACTTTAAAAAGTACAAACGATAGAATTTTAGCCTCAAAAGAGCTTAAAAGTTTGATTTTAGGGTTGAATGAAATTTATAAAAAGACTAAAAATCCAGAGTTGATGGATATTATGAAGCGTTTAACAGTTATTAAGCGTAAAGTTGAAAAAAGATTAAAATTACGAATCACCATTTAGATAGTTAAGTATGAAAACAATTGTAATTGTAGGAGGAAGTAAAGGAATTGGAAAAGCTATTTCTAAAAAGAAGTTAAATTCGAATAAGGTTATAAATATAAGTAGAACCGAACCCGAATTTAAACATGTGAACTTAACACATTACGCTTGTGATATTTTAAATGATGAGTTACCCGACTTAAATAACGTTGACGTACTAATCTACTGCCCAGGTAGTATCAATTTAAAACCGTTTACAAGATTAAAAATCGAAGATTTCAAAACAGATTATGAAATTAATTTTTTAGGTGCTGTAAAAGCAATTCAAAAATATTTACCTTTATTAAAAGAAGCTAATTTGCCATCTGTTTTATTATTTAGTACAGTTGCGTCAAAGTTAGGGATGCCTTTTCATGCAAGTATTGCTTCATCAAAATCAGCTATTGAAGGTTTAGTGAAATCTTTAGCTGCAGAATTTTCACCTGTAATAAGAGTGAATGCTATTGCGCCAACGGTGACAAATACAGAATTAGCATCCAGGCTTTTAAGAAATGATAACATGAAAGAGCAAATGATTGAAAGACACCCTTTAAAAAGATATTTGCAACCTGAAGAAATAGCAGAGATGGCTTCTTTTTTAATTTCAGAAAAAGCAGCGTCTATGTCCGGACAAATAATAGAAATGGATTGTGGTATCACCACTTTAAAAATATAATTAATTAAAGTAGATATAAATGAAAATAGTTGGGATTATAGCAAGTTTAATCATTTCGTTGGTTTTTATTACCGACACAAATTCAAATAAAAATAGTATGGAAAAGACACCGTCACTTTATAACATTTCAATAAACAGTATTACTGGAGAGTCTATTAATTTTGAGGATTTTAAAGGAAAGAAAATCTTAATTGTAAATACTGCTTCTGAATGTGGTTTTACCGGGCAATATGAAGATTTAGAAAAATTATACAAAACCTATAAGGATAAGTTAGTGGTTATAGGAGTTCCTTGCAACCAATTTGGCGGGCAAGAACCAGGAACTTTGGCTGAAATTCAATCGTTTTGTGAAGTGAATTATGGTGTTACTTTTTTATTAACCGAGAAAGTAGATGTGAAAGGAGATAATCAGCATCCTTTATATCAATGGTTAACAACTAAAGAAATGAACGGTGTTAAAAATTCATCAGTAAAATGGAATTTCCAGAAATACTTATTGAATGAAAATGGTGAGTTAATAGATTATTTTTATTCTATAACAAAACCAATGAGTTCTAAAATTACAAAGCATTTTGAGTAAAAAATTAAAGTATATATTGTTGTTTATGGTGCTAAATTTTGGCGCTTTGGCAATTGGAAGTTATTTTATGAATAATGGACCCTCATCAAATTGGTACTTAACATTAAATAAGGCGCCTTGGACTCCGCCCGGTTGGGTGTTTGGAGCTGCTTGGTTTTCTATTATGATTTGTTATTCAATTTATATGGCAAATTTAATAATGAAATGTAAGAACACATATTTTGTTTGGTTTTTATTTGCAATACAATTTATATTAAATGTTTCTTGGAACTACTTCTTTTTCAATTTACACCAAACAGTAATAGGATTGTTAATTATCACTAACCTTACACTATTAATAGCTTATTTTTTAGTTGGTTTTAGAAGTATACTTCAACAATTATCTTTATGGACTGCTCCATATTTCATATGGCTAATTTTAGCAACATCTTTGAATTTATACATTATTGCAAATAATTAAAATTATGAAGTTTTCATCAAAAGGAATTGTTTATCGCTTATCTTCAAAACAACAATTACCAATTACTATAGATCAGGCTTGGGAGTTTTTATCAAATCCAGCAAATTTAAAAGAAATTACACCTAAATACATGAGTTTTGATATTGTTAGTGGAGCGGATAGACCAATGTTTGCTGGTCAAATAATTCAATATATTGTGACGCCTATTTTAGGAATAAAAACAACTTGGGTAACAGAAATTACACACGTAGTTGATAAAGAATATTTTGTTGATGAACAGCGTTTTGGACCTTATGCACTTTGGCATCATAAACATTTTATTAAAGAAATTGATGGAGGTGTAGAAATGGAAGATATTATAGATTATAAAGTGTCACTGGGTTTTTTAGGGAGGTTGGTGCATCCTATTTTAGTGAAACCTAAATTAACTGAAATTTTTAACTACAGAACAAAAAAGTTGGTGGATCTTTTTGGAGTAATAAACAAATAAGAAATGTTTGTTTTAAACTATATTATAATTATGGTAATAATACAAAGTACTAGTTTAACAATTATTGATTTTAATAAAAAGAGTAATCTTTTAGGTTGGATAGTTGTTGATGATGTAGTTATGGGAGGGCAATCAAATGGTGATTTTAGTTTAAACAAAGAAGGTTATGCAGTGTTTTCTGGAACTGTTTCAACCGCTAATAAAGGTGGATTTTCATCTTTAAGGCATCGTTTTGACAAATTAAATGTATCGAAATTTGAAACCATAAAAATTCGAGTAAAAGGTGATGGAAATAAATATCAATTTAGGGTAAAACCAAATCAGTTCAATCAATTTTCGTATACTACTTATTTTCAAACAACTACTGAGTGGGAAACGATTGAAATAAAATTAACCGATTTAATTCCGACCTTTAGAGGTAGAATATTAGAGATGGATAATTTTGACGGAAAGGAATTGGAAGAGATTGGTTTTTTAATAGGAAACAAAAAGGATGAAGAGTTTAAGTTGATAATTGATCTTATAATTTTAGAATAACCCTTCAATTATGTACTTTAAAAGAAGTGTTTTAATATAAAAAATTGCAGCTTGCATTTTTCGAATTTCACTGAATTAAATAATATTGATTTTAAATATAATTCAGGTATGGACAAAATAAAAATACATTTTTAGATTTTTTAAGAATCAATCTTTGCTAGCTTATTCAGAGGCTATTTTATGTGTATTATATAATATGTGAAAAATTGAATAATTTTAAATAAAACATAATTACACCTTTTAGAGGTATTTGTAATTTGGAGTATTTTTATTTCATTTTTAGGCCATTTATTTCCGTAAAAATCGTGTTAAACTATTGTAAAAATTGTTACAAAAGACTTTTAAATTGGTTAACCTGTTTGGTAAACCACTGTAAAATCAGTAGCTTACAATCGTTATTTTTATTAATTCTAAATAGGTTGGCGAGATTTTTTGATGATATATATCAGTATAACTCTTATATGAAACTTATAATTTTACAATATTAAATCGAATAGTCGAATTATATAGTTTACAAGATTTTACTCTTTTTAGTACTGATTTTGTAACTTATTAAGTTAAATATAATGTAAAATGAATTCAGAAAACAAAAAAATTATTTGTGATGCTAATGAGGCAGTAGCCATAATAGCACATAAAACAAACGAAGTTTGTGCAATTTATCCAATTACTCCCTCTTCACCTATGGGAGAGCACGCTGAACTTTATAGTTCTAAAGGACAAAAAAACATTTGGGGTAATGTACCAAGAATTGTTGAAATGCAAAGTGAAGGAGGAGCATCTGGTGCTGTTCACGGATCTTTACAAACAGGTGCAGTAACTTCTACATTTACAGCATCACAAGGTTTGTTGTTAATGATTCCTAATATGTACAAAATGGCAGGGGAAATGTTACCAATTGTAATTCATGTTGCAGCAAGAACTATTGCTACACATGCATTGTCAATTTTTGGTGACCATTCTGATGTTATGGGAACAAGAGCTACTGGGTTTTCTCAGTTGTTTGGAGGATCAGGACAAGAAGCACATGATTTTGCATTAATTTCTCAAGTTGCTACTTTTAAAAGTAGAATTCCATTTTTAAATATATTTGATGGATTTAGAACTTCTCATGAGATTACTAAAATGGATGCAATTCCAGATGAAGTGATTAAAGAAATGATGCCTGAAGCTGAAGTAGATGCTTTTAGAAAAAGATCATTAGATCCAGATAATCCAGTTATTAGAGGTACATCTCAAAATCCTGATGTATTTTTCCAAGCTAGTGAAGCTTCAAATTCATACTATAAAAAAGTACCAGGAATTGTTCAAGAAACAATGGATGAGTTTTACAAATTAACAGGTAGAAGATATGACTTGTTTAATTTTTATGGTCACCCAGAAGCAGAAAAAGTTGTAATTCTTATGGGATCAGGTTCAGGAGCTGTAATTGAAGCTGCTGAAGCATTGATTGAAAAAGGTGAAAAAGTAGGTGTTTTAGTTGTGCGTTTATACCGTCCATTCTCATTGGAATCATTTATTGAAACTTTACCAAATACTGTAAAACATGTTGCTGTATTAGATAGAACTAAAGAGCCAGGTAGTATTGGAGAGCCTTTATATTTAGATGTTGTAAATGCATTTGTTGAATTAGGGGTTGAAATGCCTAAAATTATTGGTGGTCGTTACGGACTTTCTTCAAAAGAGTTTACTCCAACTATGGCAAAAGCTGTTTTTGATGAACTTGGAAAGGAAAACCCAAAAAATCACTTTACTATTGGTATTAATGATGATGTTACGCATACTAGTTTAGAATATGACCCAGAATTTAAAACTCCTAAAGATACAGTTAACTGTATGTTCTACGGTTTAGGATCTGATGGTACTGTAGGTGCAAATAAAAACTCAATTAAAATTATTGGTGAAACAACTGATAATTATGTACAAGGTTACTTTGTATATGACTCTAAAAAAGCAGGAGCACAAACTATTTCGCATTTACGTTTTGGACCAACTCCAATTAATGCAGCATATTTAGTTGATAGTGCAGAATTTATTGCTTGTCATCAATTTAATTTTGTTGAGAAATATGATATTTTAGATAATATTAAAGAAGGAGGAACTTTCTTATTGAATTCTCCTTATGATAAATACCAAGTTTGGGAAGAATTACCAAGTGTTTTACAACAAAAAATTATTGATAACAATGTTAATTTTTATGTAATTGACGCTACTAAAGTTGCGCATGACGTAAAATTAGGTAAACGTACAAACACTATCTTACAAACTTGTTTCTTTGCTATCTCAGGTGTATTGCCAAAAGATGAAGCAATTAAGAAAATTAAAGAAGCAATTGTAAAATCGTACTCTAAAAAAGGAGATGCTATTGTTCAAATGAACTTTAACGCGGTAGATAAATCATTAGAAAACTTAGAAAAAGTTGAATATCCTCGTCATACAACAAATGAAAATGGTTTATCTCCAATGATGACTAGTGATGCTGACGATTATGTAAAAGATGTTTTAGGTACAATTTTAGCTGGTAAAGGAGATTCATTACCTGTTAGTACATTTGAAATTGGTGGTACATTCCCAACGGGAACAACTAAATTTGAAAAACGTGGTATTGCTTCATATGTTCCAACTTGGGATGATGCAGATCTTTGTACGCAATGTAACAAATGTGTTAGTATTTGTCCACACGCTGCAATTAGAGCAAAAGTAGTATCAAATGATTTATTAGCAGATGCTCCAGAAGGATTAAATTACGTACCTGCAAAAGGAAGACCATTTGATAGTAAAACTGAAAGTTATATTTTACAAGTTTCTCCAGAAGATTGTACAGGATGTGATTTATGTGTTCAAGTTTGTCCAGCTGAAAGTAAAGAACTTGAAGGTGTTTTTGCAATTAATTTAGCTGAGAAATTAGAAGTTGAAGAAGTTGAAAATAAAAACTGGGATTACTTTATTGATTTACCTAACTACGATAGAACAAAATTAGTAACAACTAATATTAAAGGATCTCAATTCTTAGAACCGTTATTTGAGTTTTCAGGTGCTTGTCCAGGATGTGGAGAAACTCCTTATATTAAGTTGATCACTCAATTGTATGGTGACAATATGTTAATTGCTAACGCAACAGGTTGTTCTTCTATTTATGGAGGTAACTTACCAACAACACCTTATTCTAAAAATGAATTTGGTAGAGGACCAGCTTGGGCTAACTCATTATTTGAAGACAATGCAGAATTTGGTTTAGGTATGCGTTTAGCATTATCTAAAAAAGAAGAATTAGCATTCGATTTATTAAATTCAATGGAAGAAGTAGTTGGTAGTGCTTTAGTAAGTAAGTTAAATGATAATAAAGAAAGTAACGAAACTGAAAAAGCTCAAAAATTAGCTGATATTGAAGAGTTAAATAGTATTTTAGAAACAATTGACACTAAAGATGCTAAAAAACTTAAAGAAATTTCTGAATACTTAAGAAAAAAATCTGTTTGGATCTTTGGTGGAGATGGATGGGCTTATGATATTGGATTTGGTGGTGTAGATCACGTTTTAGCATCAAATGAAAATATCAATATCTTAGTAATGGATACTGAAATTTATTCAAATACTGGAGGTCAAGCATCAAAAGCAACTCCAATGGGTGCAAGTGCTAAGTTTGCCATAGGAGGTAAAACAAGTGCTAAGAAAAGTTTAAGTTTACAAGCAGTTTCTTATGGAAATGTATATGTTGCTCAAATTGCAATGGGTGCTAAAGATGCTCAAACATTAAAAGCTATTCAAGAAGCTGAAGCATACCCAGGCGTATCTATAATCATTGCTTACTCACATTGTGGTGATCACGGATATGATTTAAAAGATGGTGCAGCTCACCAAGCTAAAGCAGTAGAAACTGGTTACTGGCCTTTATTTAGATTCAATCCTGATGCACCAAAAGGGAAGAAATTTAAATTAGACTTTAAAGAGCCTTCTGCTCCATTAAGTGAGTTTATGTACAGTGAAGCGCGTTTTTCAAGAGTTTTAAAAGAAAGTCCTGAATTTGCGAAGGAATTACTAGACAAAGCTCAAGAGGATGTTGAAACTCAATGGGAACGTTTAGAATTATATAAAAATTTATAAATTAACTCCAATTAAAAGTGTCAAATATTTAATTATATTTGACACTTTTTTAATTTAATATTATCATTTTATGAATGAGAGATCAAAAGCTTTTTTAAATGAAGCTTCTAAAAATTTAGAGTTTGCAAAAGGAGAATTATTAAAACCATCTGAAGATTTGGTAGGTTTTTCTGTTTGTAAAAATTCACAATATGCTATTGAAAACTTTTTAAAAGGGTTTTTAGTAAAAAATGATGTAGAAATTGAAATTAATGATACTATTGCTTCATTGTATGAAAAATGTATTAAAGTAGATTCAAATTTTAAAGACATTGAAATCAAAGCAATTTCTTGTAAAGATTCTGTTATAGATGAAAGGTACTGTACTAAAATTGATAAAATTAGCTCGTGTTTAGACGCAGCAGATAATATTGATACATATTTAAGAAAAAAGAATTTATTATAATGTATCGTCTCTAATTTTCATTTGAAAAGGAGAAAACTTACAGTACATTTGTGTAAAATATTTTAGAATGAACTATATTTTATTTGATGGAACTGTTAGAGAAGCTTTATTGCCTTTAACTTATACAAGACCTGTAGCCGATTTAAGAATTGGAATTTTAACCATTAGAGAGAAATGGGAGAACTTCTTAGGTTACACTACAACTACACTTACAGAGGAGTATTTAGAAGAAAAATACCCAATGGTTGAAATGGAGCATAATGTAATGATTAATGCCTCCTTTTTGCCAACCATAGAACTCGTAGAAATAATTAAAAATTTAAAAGAAAAGCAAGCTGTCTTCAGAAATGAAGAGGTGATTGCTTTTTTTACAACTGATTCTCAAGAAGAAATTAACTTCAATGAATATGAGCAAATAGAATACAGCTCAAACGTACTTCAAATAAAAAATACTTGGGATTTATTTTCTTTAAATGATCAAGCCATACAAGCAGATTTTGATTTTATTACTGAAGGACGAAAATCACAAGAAATACCAGAAGGTGTTCAATACATAAACAAAGAAAATATTTTTATCGAAGAAGGTGCTGAAATTTTATTTTCAATATTAAACGCTTCTAAAGGTCCAATTTATATTGGTAAAAAAACTTTAATTATGGAAGGTAGCCTAATTAGAGGTCCTTTTGCGATGGGAGATCATTCTGTTGTTAAAATGGGTTCAAAAGTTTACGGAGCTACAACACTAGGCCCTAAATGCAAGATTGGAGGAGAAGTCAATAATTCTATTTTATTCGCATCATCAAGTAAAGGTCATGAAGGTTACTTAGGTAATTCAGTGCTAGGTGAGTGGTGCAATTTAGGTGCAGACACCAATAATTCTAATTTAAAAAACAATTACGATCAAGTTCGTTTGTGGAATTATGAAACTGGTGGTTTTGCTAAAACAGGCTTGCAATTTTGTGGTTTAATTATGGGAGATCATTCTAAAAGCGCCATAAATACAATGTTTAATACAGGTACAGTTGTTGGTGTTAGTGCAAATATTTATGGAAGTAATTTTCCAAGAAATTTTGTACCATCATTTAGTTGGGGTGGTGCAGCGGGTTTTACAACGTATCAAATTAATAAAGCAAGTAAAACGGCATCTTTAGTTATGAAACGTAAAAACGAAGAATTTAATGATGTAGAGCAACGTATTTTAGAAAGTGTTTTTAATATTACAGAAAAGTATAGAAATTTTTAAAACTTAAAAACACTACGTTTTATAAAATAAAAAAAGCCAAACAAAATGTTTGGCTTTTTTTTTGAGCGAGAGACCGGGCTCGAACCGGCGACAGTCAGCTTGGAAGGCTGAAGCTCTACCAACTGAGCTACTCTCGCAATTGGTGATGCAAATATACAATCCTTTTATTGTTTTGCAAGTCTTTTTTTAAAGAAATTTCATCTTTTTTTTAGTGTTTTTAGTCATTATCTGAGTATCAGTATTTTATAGTTGAAATAAATTTTTTATAGATATTTGATGCTTTTTGTTCACTTGTCGAAGAATCAATTTGTTGTGAATTATTTCTAATTTTTTAAATTAAAATTTCAAAATAATATTTTTGAAATGCTGCAGTTATGTTAAGGTGTATATTTAACATATTTTAAATTGAAATTCCTGCGTTTTTTCTTTAATAATGGTATCTTAGCTGTATAAGAAGGTTTAAATAGAGAAAAATTACTTTTGAAATTGAATGATTAATATTAAAAAAATTTCGGCAGAAGATACGTATGCAATTCGTTTAGAAGTTCTTCGTGAAAATATTCCGCTTCCGTATAAATTTAATGGAGATTTTGATGAGAATACCTTTCATTTAGGTGCTTTTAGTAATAATAAATTAATTGCAGTGTCTAGTTTTATGAGTATGTCTAAAACCGAATTTAAAGGTTTACAATATCAATTAAGAGGTATGGCAACTCTACAGTCGTTTCATGGAAAAGGAGCAGGGAAATTAATGGTAAAAAAGGCTGTTGAATTATTAAAAGCTAATTCAATTGATGTATTGTGGTGCAATGCTCGTGAAGTTGCAGTTCCATTTTATTTAAAACAAGGGTTTACTGTTGTTGGTGAATTGTTTGATATTGAGTTTGTTGGCCCTCATTATGTTATGAAAAAAGAACTAAAATAATATGAGTAAAAACTGTACATTTTTTTATTTTTTTATGCTTTTGTTTGTTTGTAAAAATTTATATGCCCAAACAAATGTTTCACAGTTAGCATTAACAGGAAAAGGAGATATGGCTTTAGTTGGAGACGAGGTTGAGTTACAACCACAAGTATATAAAGCATTTAAGGCTATGCAAAGTGCAGCTTTAAAAGATGGGATAGCTATTCAAATTATTTCTGGTTATAGAAGTTTTGAAAGGCAACAACAAATTTGGAACAGAAAATATGCAAAATATGTTTCTTTAGGTTTGGAGCCACAAGAGGCTATTAAAAAAATTATTGAGTATTCTACTATTCCTGGTACTTCTCGTCATCATTGGGGAACAGAAATTGATATTATTGATGGAAATATGAAGGTTGAAAAATCATACTTAATTGAAAAAAATTATAGTGAAGGAGGAGCTTATCTGAAATTAAAAAAATGGATGGACTTGCATTCAGAAAGATTTGGATTTTATATAGTTTATACAAATAACCCTGAAAGAAAAGGGTTTAAATATGAGCCTTGGCATTTTAGTTATAAAGATTTGTCAGATAAGCTTTTAGAAGAGTTTTTACGATTAGATTTACAAACCGAATTAAAAAATAAATCTATTCATGGAAGTGAATATTTTAGTGCTGAATTTCTCGAGAAATATTTGAATGAAAATATATTAGATATCAATCCTAACTTAAAGTAGTTTTGGTTTTGTTTTCAATAAATTAATGGTAAGTTTGTTGTTCTAATTGATTTGTTTTCAGTAGTTTTAAAGGTATATAAAGAATGAAAAATAAAATTCTGTTTTTTTACTTCCTATTTTTCTTCATCTTTTTGTATGGGCAAAATTCAACTACATCTTTAAAAACGAAGCTTCAACAAGAGCAGGTAGATACTTCTAAAGTACGTTTAAATGTTGAAATTGCGAATTCATTTTCAATTAAACAAAAAGATTCCGTTTTACATTATTATAACAAGGCTTTAAGGCTTGCAGATTCTATTTCCTATAAACATAATTTAGCTGATTTGCTATTTTCTCACGGAACCGAATTTGAAAACATAAATAATTTTGAACAAGCTATTGTAAATTATGAGCTTAGTATTTCTATTTATGAAGAGCTTGAACAAGTTGAAAATGTTGGTTCACTATATAATTTGATAGGATATTGTTATCTTAATTTATATGCTGAAGATAAGGCAATTGAATATTATTTAAAATCATTAAATATATCTCAATCTTTGAATGATAATGAAGGTGTAGCAATGAATTATAATGATATTGGTAACTTGTATTATGATCAAGAGCATTATGAAAATGCAATTACATATTTTAAAAAAGCATTAAGTTTATATGAAAACCTTGAAGATAAAGAAGGTCTTTCAAGTGTTTATACAAATTTAGGAAACGCTTATAGTGATTTGGGTGACTATACTAAAGGAATGGATTATTATAGGCGCTCTATTCATTTAGAACTTGAATTAAATGATGAAGGTGGAATTGCGGTTAATTATAATAATTTAGGAGATTGTAATATTCAATTAGGTGATTTAGAAAATGCCGAGTCTTATTTTGAAAAAGCTATTGAAATTGCCAATAAAATTAATGATCAAGAATTGCTAGCTATTATATATTTAAATTTAGCAGACCTTCAGCAAAAATCTAAAAAATATAGTCAAACTATTTTTTACGCGCTTAAAAGTTTAAATATATCAAAAGTATTGGGGAGACTTGAGATTCAGTCAGAAGATCTAAAATATTTAGCTGAAGCTTATGAACGTAAAGGTGATGTTGAAAATGCTTTGCTTTTTCAAAAAGAACTGACGGTTGTTAATGACAGTCTTTTAAATTATGAAAAGGTTAAAAAAGTTCAGTTATTTAATGCGTTGAATAAATTAGAACAAAATAGTACTACCATTTCTGATTTGGCTACGGAAAACAGAATTACACAGTTGAAGTATAAAAATGAAAAGAAAATTTCCCATTATTTAATTATAGCAATTGTGGTGTTTGCATTTTTAATAATCGTTTTAATTCATCAGCAAACTGCAAAAAAGAAAGCGTATAATCTTTTGGAATTTAGAAATTTTCAAATAAGTAGAATGAATACTGAAATTGAAGAACAAAGAGATTATTTGAATCAGTTAAATAAAACAAAAGATAAGTTCTTTTCAATTATAGCACATGACCTTAAAAACCCATTTAATTCAATAAAAGGTTTTACAGAATTGTTGATTGATAATAGGGGAGATTATGATAGTGAGAAGCAATTAAAATTTCTTAGAATAATTAAAGATTCAACCGTAAAAGCGTCTACATTATTAAATAATTTATTGACTTGGGCTAATTCACAATCTGGGAATTTAACGTATTCTCCTAAAAAAATTGAGTTGGTTTTACAGGTGATAGATGTGGTATCTCTACTTGAAATTCAAGCTGTAAAAAAAGATATACATATTTTTAATAATATTGATCATAATTTAACTGTTGCTGGTGATGAAAATATGGTTAATACAATTTTTAGAAACCTTATATCAAATGCTGTAAAATTTACAAAACCCAATGGAGAGGTTAGAATTGAATCTTCGTTAAAAAATAATATGGTTGAAATTTCTGTAAAAGATAATGGAGTTGGGATTTCAGATGAAGATTTAAAAAATATTTTTAGCCTTGAAGTTAAAAATACGCAGTTAGGTACAGCTAAGGAACAAGGCTCTGGTTTAGGATTGATTCTTTGTAAAGACTTTGTTGAAAAACACGGAGGTAAAATTTGGGTGAATAGTGTTTTAGGAGAAGGTACTGAATTTACATTTACATTACCTGTTTGGAAAGATGAGGAATTAGATGTTTTTATACTATAAAATAAAAAAAGCATCACTTTAAAAGTGATGCTTTTTCTAAAAACAGGTTGTTTATTTATTCTTGTATTGGTGCTAAAAGACCAATTCTATCAACTTTATTGTTTTCTTTTAAAAGAACAGATTTACTACTTGGTGAAAATGTTTTATGATCGTCCCATTTAGGATTTTTATAAATTAAGTTGTCTTTCTTAGCGCCTTTTTCAACTTTAATAATTCCACAGGCAAAAACAACACAATTGTTTATACTGTTATTTATTCCGCTCAATTTAAAAGGAGTTAAAACTTCATGACAGTCTTCAAAAACTGTATTTTTAATAGTTACATAATTTAATCCAGTTGTTTTTAAAATATAACCTTTTTCTTTATTATAAATATCATTAAATACACATTGATCTATTATTAATTCTCCACCTCTTGAAGTTGCATTAACTCCAGCTCTTGTATAATTTATAGCAAATTGTTCAATATCTTTAAATAAAGTGTTGTGTAAAATTATTACTTCTGCATTGTATTTACCATAAAACCCTTTTTCATACGAAAGATTTAAGCCTCTGTAACTATCTATAAGTTTAGAGTTTTTAATACTAATTGTATCAGCCAATGTTCCAACATATGCTTTAAATATTGCGCCACCACTACTATTTGTAAAGTTTTTAAATGTACAATTGTCTACAAATAAATTGTATGTTCCAGAGATATTTTCTTGAGGAGAAACAATTGCATATTTTACAGCGGTACTGCTTTTTCCATCTAAAATTAAATTTTCTAATTTTAATTTAGCTCCTTCTTGAACTCTGAAAAAATAGCTAAACGGCTTTGGTAATTTCTCAGCAGATTTTATAAGTACTTCACCATTAGTATCATTACTTTTTATAGTAATATCACCTTTTATTTTCATTGATTTTTCAACAAAATAAGTTCCAGGATTTAATAATAAAGTACCTTTTGTTCCTGCCTTTTTAAGAGCGCTAGTAATAGTTTGAACTCCTGGTTCAACTACTATTTCTTTGTTACTTTTAGGTTTTGGAGCTCTTTCTTCAATTACAGGTTTCCAAAAAGGACCTGTTCTAGCAGAAGTAGCTGCAGGAAATACAGTATTATCTAAATTAAACGCTCCAGCCACATACACTGTTCTTTTAGCATTGCTCATATCCTGTTCAGGGCTGTTTGCCAATTTAGCTGTTTTTAAAGCTTCATTGTTTGAAGTTGGCATTGGAAGACTTCTTAACATTTTCCAATCAATGCTTGCTTTTGTAAATTGAGCAGGGTTTACTTGTGCATCAGAATCTACAATGTTTCCAGAGAATTTAATACCTTTTGTAGAATCTTTTTCATTTGAAATTTGACCTGCATTTGTGTTGGTAATTAGGTTGTTTGCAAATGTGGTATTAGTTGCTGGAAGTGTTTTTTCATCATCTTTTCCAGCTCCAAATTGAACTGGACTACAGTTAATTAATGTATTGTTTTGAATAGATACATTTTTTACTTGATTGTATCTGTTTAATGGTGAATTTGGAACTCCATTCATAACAACAATTGGTCCTCTGTAATCATCACCAACTATGTTTACCAATAAATTGTTTTGAATAATGTGACCAGCATTTATAACTCTAATTCCACCTGCTTTAGGTATGTTATTACCAATAAATACATTGTTTTCAACCAATGCATTGTTACCGTGTCTTAGTGTTAAAGTACCTTCACTTTCAATAAAAAGATTGCTTCTAAAAATATTATCACAAGATTTGTTAGAAATAATTTCAATTTCACCATTACAACGTTTAAAGGTGTTAAATTCAACCAATGTTTTTGAAGATTCCATTGAATTTGCACTAGTTCCAATTCTTATAGTTTCACCACCATTTTCACCTAAATCTGGACGGTTTCCAAAAAAGTTATGATCAATTTGATGATTGTTTTCGGTGTGTTCTTTTCCTTTTAGCCAAACAACCAAAGTAGTTCCGCTATTTTCTTTTCCTGTAAAATTATTGTGATCTATACGATTGTTTTTTCCCCAGATATCTACCCAGTGACTTTTTATGCTTGAGTCTGTTGGATTGAAATAAGAAATTGTACAATTTGTTAAACGACAATTGTTTGCAAATTCTTTAGAGTCTTTTCTAAATTCAATTACGTGTTTAGATGTTGGAGTACCATCTTTAAACCAAAGTCCTTTAACAATTAAATATTCTCCTGATATGTTTAATCTAGAATCTCCGGTGATAATTACTTGACCATCAGTTTCTGCAGTAATTAAAATTGGAGCTTCTTTTGTTCCAATTCCTTTAGCTTTTAAATGTACATCTTTCCAAACACCATTTTTTAAAATAATTTTTGAACCTGGTACGGCTGTTTTTATTGCTGCATCAAATTCTGCAATAGTAGAAACGGTAGTTGAAGTAGCTTGTGCTATTGCTATTATTTGAAATAATAGAAACAATGAAAGAGAAATAAATTTTTTATTTGTCATTTTGTAGAAATTATATTTAAATATTTTTTGGTTTACCAAATTGGTAAACCAATTTTAAGGTTTCAAAGATATTGATTTCCTATGAAGTAAAATAATTTCTAAATAAAAAAAATGTTAAAATTAAATGGTTTAAAAGTAGCTTGTTTGTTAGAAATAAAACCCTATTACTGGGTTTACAGCTGAACTATAAGGGCTTTTTGCACTATCATATAAAACGTCGTATCTTAACCCAAATGATACGTGGCCACTTACAAATGCAAGTCCTAAATATATGGAATTGTTCCAATAGCTATCATCATAATAACCTGATCTGTTTGTTTGTAAACCTTCATACTCTGCTGAAAGCTGAATGAAATTTATTGGTCTTGCAGAAAAATATAAACTTCCTCCAAATGAATTTGATTTAACTGTATTGTTAAAACTATTTTTATAATCAGAATAAATATATGTCACTCCAAATCCTGCTTGAAGCATAGGAGAGATGTTATAAAAAGCTTTTGGTGCAATTAAAATATCAGTTCCATTATTCCAAAAAGAAAACCCAAGACTTCCTCCATAGCTCCAATAACCATCAAAACTTGGAGGTGTATTTTGTTGAATACCGTTTGTATTACTTTGGTACGTTGTATTTGATTGTGAATTTGTTTCAGAAGAAGCAATTTCCTGAGCAAATAATGAAAAATGGGAAAGTATGCATACCAATGTTATTCTATAAATTTGTTTCATTTTATATGATTTTAATGATGGATGAATCAAAAATAACAATTTGGAGTGAATAAAGCTTCTTAATAAAAGAAAATCGTATTGTTTTAAAAGTAAAGTTTTATTTGTGGTTTATAAAATACTTTATTGGATTTAATGTATTTTTTGTGGTTTCATAAAATGTTTTTTTGTTTAAGATTTATGTATATATTTGGCCGATTATTTAGTAAATCTAATAGACAGTCTTATGAAAAAAATAGCACTAATAGTTATTGTATTTAGTTTTCAAGTTCAACATATTTTTGCACAAGTTGTTTTGAAAGCTGATGGTCCAGGTGAAACCTATGAGTTAATTAATTCGGTTTTTGCACCAGGTTACAATGCTGTTGAAGCGCCAGATTGCAGTCACCCTGAATTTGGAAGACATATTGATGAAATTTTTGACGAGGAATTAAATGATTATGTGTTTCGTTTTTTTATTCATAAATCTCAAGATAATGATAGATGTAAGAAATTCGATAGACAAAGAAATGAAATTAAAAGTTACAAAAGTTCTCCTGAAAATTTAAAGGCAGTTGAAGGAGAAAAAGTAATTTATAAATGGAAGTTTAAATTACCTAAAAACTTTCAGTTATCTTCAAACTTTACGCATTTACATCAAATTAAATCTGTTGGAGGTATGTATGCTGGTGTTCCAATGTATTCCTTAACTGCTAGAAAAGGACAGCCAGATAAACTTGAGTTACGTTATACTAGTACAAAATCACAATTTACTATTGAAAAGGTTGATATTACACCTTTTAAAGGTGTTTGGGTAGAAGCAGAAGAAATTATTGCGTTTGGTGAAGAGGGTAGCTACAGTTTAGTAATTAAAAGTGTAAGTACAGGAAAAACGTTATTTAAGTATAAAAATAAATCTACAATTAACTGGCAAAAAGGAGCTGAATTTGCTCGCCCAAAATGGGGTGTTTACAGGAGTTTAAAAAGTTCAAACTTGTTAAAAGACGAGCAGATTTTGTTTGCTGATTTTAGTATTGAAGAATTAAGTAAATAACACCCTTTTTCTATTGTAATTCCTTTCATTTTGTAATAAAATTCATTCTTGTTTTTTGCATCAATTTTACCATTTTTTATGGTTAATATTCTGCTAGGGTTAATTGTGTATAGTGATATGTTAAATTTATTAACAAAAACTTGTTAAGTGAACAATTATCTATATATTTGGTCAACCAAACTGGTAAACCAATTTTTTCGATAGAATAATTTACCTTGAATTTCTAAATAATAAGAATGAGAATAATAAGATTATTTCAAATTAAAGTTGCTGTTATAGCTATTTTATTAGGTACAGTTTCTTGTGGTCAAAAAACAGAAGCCGTAGCTGAATCACAATCAGGATCAGAACATCCAAAACTAATTTTAACTGCTCAAGGTGTTAAAGATATTAGAGCGCAATTAGGAACAATTCCAATTTTTGATAAAACCTTAGAAGCTGTAAAAGCTGAAGTTGATGCTGAAATTGAAGCTGGAATAGATGTGCCTATCCCAAAAGATTATTCAGGAGGGTACACACATGATAGACATAAACGCAATTGGTTTGTGTTACATAAAGCAGGTCTTTTATATCAAATTTTGGATGATGAAAAATATGCGAAGTTTGTAAAAGACATGTTAATGGAGTATGAGGAAATGTATAAAACATTACCATTGCATCCAAAAACAAGATCATATGCAAGAGGAAAGTTGTTTTGGCAATGTTTAAATGATTCTAATTGGTTGGTGTATGTAAGTCAAGCATATGACTGTATTTATAATTATTTATCTGAAGAAGAAAGAAATAAATTAGAAACTAATTTATTTAGACCATTTGCAAATCACATTTCAATAGATAGCCCTCAATTTTATCAAAGAGTTCATAACCATAGTACGTGGGGTAATGCTGCCGTTGGTATGATTGGTTTGGTAATGGATGATCAAGAATTAATTGATCGTGCGTTGTATGGAATTAAAGATCTTAAATTAGATACCGAAGAAAAAGATGATGATGGTGGATTTTTAAATAAAGATGGTAAAGCAGGTTTCTTAGCAAATATTGAAGAACCTTTTTCTCCAGATGGTTATTATAATGAAGGGCCATATTATCAACGTTATGCTATGTATCCTTTTTTAATTTTTGCTGAAGGATTACATAATGTAAAACCTGAATTAAAAATATTTGATTATAAAGAAGGTGTATTATTAAAATCTATCAATGCCTTGTTAAACTTATCTGATGCAGATGGTGAATTTTTCCCATTGAATGATGGTCAAAAAGGAATGTCTTATTATACAGGTGCTTTGGTTACAGCAGTTGATATTTCATATCATTTTGGTGATCAAGATCCAGGTTTGTTAACAATTGCTGAAGCTCAAGATCGTGTTTTGTTAGATGATTCTGGTTTAGCTGTAGCGCTTGGTATTAAAAATAATAAAGCAGAACCATTTAATAAAAAATCTATTAATCTTTCTGATGGTCCAAAAGGAACGCAAGGTGGAGTTGCTATTTTAAGAAACGAAGCTATTGAATTGGTATTTAAATATGCTTCACAAGGGTCTAGTCACGGTCATTACGATAAGTTGTCTTATTCTTTGTATGAAGATGGTGAAGAAATTCTTCAAGATTATGGTTTAGCACGTTTTGTAAATATTGAACAAAAAGGTGGTGGAAATTATTTAAAAGAAAACAAAACTTGGGCAAAACAAACTATTGCACATAATACAGTTGTTCAAAATGAAACTTCACACTTTAACGGGAAGTACGAAATTGGAAGTCAGCACCATTCAGTATTAAATTATTTTTCTTCTGAAAATGAAAAAGTACAAGTTGCTAGTGCAAAAGAAAGTAATGCTTACCCAGGAACAGAAATGCTTCGTACAATGGCTGTTGTAAAAGACGAAGATTTTGAAAAACCATTTATGTTAGATATTATGAAGGTAACATCTAATAAGAAAAACAAATATGACTTTCCGTATTATTTCTTAGGTCAAGTTTTACAAACAAATTTTGAATACCAAACACCTAAATCATTAAATGTATTAGGTAATAAAAATGGTTATGAGCATTTATTTGTTGAAGGTATTGCAAAATCACCTAGTAAAAACAGTAAGCTATCTTGGTTAAACAAAGGTAAATTTTACACTTTAACAACTATAACTAATAATAGTGACGAATTGTTATTTACTAGAATTGGTGCAAATGATCCAGAATTTAATTTAAGACGTGAAGCAGCGTTCATGTTAAGAAGAAAAGATACTAAAAATACACTTTTTGTTTCGGCTATTGAAGCACATGGAAGTTACAGTCCGGTTACAGAATCTGCTGTAAATTCTAACAGTAGCATTAAAGAATTAAAAGTGGTTTTAGACACTTCAGATTATACGGCAGTTGAAATTACAAATGTAAATGGTAATACCAAGCTGTTTATTACATCAAATACAAATGCTTCAAAAGAGGCTGAACATATATTAAAAATTAATAACAAGAACTACACTTGGAAAGGTTCTTATTATTACAATTAAATTAATCCTATAAAAAATAAAAAAATGAAACGATTTAGTGAAAAGTACGTTATCGCAAAAGACATGGAATGGGAAGAACTTGGTGGAGGAGTATCAAGAAAATTCTTAGGTTACGATAATCAAATTATGATGGTAAGCGTAAAATTTGACAAAGGTGCTTTAGGTGCTCCACATCAACATTTTCATACACAAGCTACATACTGTGTTTCTGGTAAATTTGAATTTGAAATTGATGGAGTTAAACAAATTGTTGAAGCAGGTGATGGTGTTTATATTGAGCCTAACTTATGGCACAGTGCTGTTTGTTTAGAAGAAGGGCAGTTAATTGATACATTTAGTCCTGTAAGAGAAGATTTCTTAACTGGTGAAGGACCATCTTACTTTGGTGATAAAGAGGAATAAAAATATTTCTAAGCCAAAAAGGTTAAAACAATAGTGTTAAATTAAGCTGTTTTTAAATAATATTCTTTTAACAAAAATTAAGTTAAAAGTTGTTATTTCAATTTCTGTTTTAACCGGATTAAAGTAGATTTTATTTAGAGAATTTAATTTAATTAAAATATTGTGAAATAGATATTTATACTAAGTAGTGTTTTTGCTTAATGGTAAAAATGGACTTAAATGGGGTAATTTAAAATATTTATTAAATAATTTTTTTTTAAGAATTAATTAACATACTTTTGGTTTTCCAAAGTGGTTTACCAGTTTGGAAAACCAAAAACTGAATTTATTATTAAACTCTAAAATCTTACTTTATTAATGGCTGGAAAAAGACTTTAAAAAAACGATAGGTAACTCCTATCATAAACATTTCTTACTTCTTTTAATTGATTGATGGAAGTAAAGTATTAAATACCTGTTATCATTTTAGAAATAAAATTCAGTTAAAATTAATAACGACTATGCTGAAGGCGTTTTTAAAATGAAAGATTTTTTTAAGTATAAATTATATCATTGACTAAATTTAAAATAAATTAAATCAAACATTTAACGTAAAACAAATATATTATGAATTTAAAAATTCGGCTAATTCTAACTTTATTGCTTATGTTAGCAGTAAATGTTGGTGTTTTCGCACAAGGAAGCTATAAAGTTACGGGGACAGTTGTATCTCAGTCCGATAATTTACCGATACCAGGAGCTAACATTCTTGTACAGGGAACAACGAACGGTACTTCATCAGATTTTGATGGAAATTTTGCTTTAGAAGTAAAGCAAGGAGATCTTTTAGAGGTCTCTTTCGTAGGTTTTCAAAACCAAGTAATTGCAATTGTAAATCAAGAAGTTTTAACTATTTCTTTAGTTGAAGCAGCAAATGCTCTTGATGAAGTTGTTATTATTGGTTATGGTGATCAAAAACAAAAAAATGTTACAAGTTCTTTAACGAAAGTAGCAGGTAAAGATCTTGCAGATTTACCAGTTTCTCGTGTTGAGGGAGCTCTTCAAGGTAAAGTAGCAGGTTTAAGAATCCAAACCGTGTCTTCTGAGGCTGGTGGGGATCCTAAAATTACATTAAGAGGGCCAGGTTCTATTACTGGAGACTCTTCACCATTAATTGTTGTTGATGGAGTTGTATTAGGAACAAGTCCTGATATTTTAAGTTCTATCGATAATAATAACATTCAATCTATTAGTGTTTTAAAAGATGCATCTTCAGTTGCTATTTACGGTTCTCGTGGAGCAAACGGGGTTATTTTATTAACACTTAAAAAAGGTATAACTGGAAAAACAGTTTTCTCTTATAACTCATTCGCAGGTTATAGATATTCTGAAAATAATGATAATTTTAATACTTCAATAGCTCAAGAGAGATCTAGATTAGATGGCTTACAAAGCACTGTTGATGCTATTTCAGTAGATAGCCCAAACTATAGTAGAATTATTAATGATTATAATACTGCTTATGCAGAACTTGAAGCTATGGACTTCATTGCTTCTTTAGGAGGTGGTGAAACAAACTGGCAAGATGAAGTATTTAATGGTGGTATGGTTGTAAACCATTCTTTTGCTGTTAGAGGTGGTTCAGAATTAACTAGTTATACAGCTTCTTTAGCGTATTTAGATGATGAAGGTATTGTATTAAACGATAATTTCACAAAATACAACGCTAGGATTAAAGTTGATAGTAAATCTAAAAATGAGAAAATTAAATTTGGTATGAGTATGCGTGCCAATTATAATGACCAAGATAGAGTACCAGCTAGATTTACAGATCCATTAAGACAATATGGACATTTACCTCTTTATTTAACTGAAGAGCACATGCCTTATATTACACAATCTGACCCAGGTGATGCTGGAAAACAATTTGAAAATATTGGAGTAGGTAGCTACGGATTCTCAAGAGCTTTTGACCACGTATTTACTGTTGATCCTGATAATCCAAGATCAATTAATAGAGATCCTGAAACTGGATTGCCAACTGTAAGTGATTTAACTTCAGGTGGATTAACATTGTCTACAACTAAAAACGTTCATCCTTTAGTTCACTACTTAGAGAGATCTAGAACTAAGAAAAAGTTAGATTTAAATGCATCTGCTTATATTGATTTTAAATTAGCAAAAGGTCTTCAGTTTAGACAAAGTATTTCTGGTATTTATAGAAATAATAAAACTAATGAAGCTGATTACGTTTATGGTCAAGAAAACAGAGATCAAGAAGCTTATAGATTAGAAAGAAGAGATGAGCAATTACAATATATTGCTGAGTCACTTCTTAAATATAAAAGAAATTTTGGAGACCATAACTTTAATACTGTTCTTGGTTTTGAATATACAGATAGAGAATACAATAGAATTGAATCTGAAGCAGTAGGTTATACTGATGATTTTAACAATAATATTTCTCTTGCTGATGGTGGAACAACTTATACTGATAATGCAAAAGAAAAGTTGGCTTCATTTTTTGGTAGAATAGATTATAACTATAACGAAAGATATTTAATTCAATTATCTGCTCGTTCAGATGCTAGTACAAGATTTGGTGCTAATACAAAAACTGGATTCTTCCCTGCAGCTTCTGCTGGTTGGATTATGTCTAATGAAGATTTCTTATCAGAAAGTAACTTTATTACATTTTTAAAGTTAAGAGCTAGTTATGGTGTTTCTGGTTCAAATCAAATTTCAAGCAATATTTATGAATCTTTATACAGATTCGAAGAAACATTTAGTACTATTGGATATGATCAAGATACTGGTGTAAAAGCTACTACTTTAGCAAATCAAGATTTAGGATGGGAAAAATTAATTGAATTTAACCCTGGTATTGATATTACTTTTGGTAGAGGATTATTAGGTTTATCTATTGATTACTATACAAGAACAAGTGAAGATTTAATTCTTTTTGCTCCTGTTGCTGGTACTTATGGTACAGATAACTGGTTACAAAATATTGGTGAAGTTAAAAATGAAGGTGTTGAAATTGAAGTTAATTCTAGACTTATAACTAGAGAAAACTTTAGTTGGTCAGCTTCTGGTCAGTTCTCTTTAAACAGAAATACAGTTGTTGATTTAGGAAATAATGAGCAAATTATTTCTAGAATCGATCAAGATACTAGACCTACTGAATTTATTGCAAGAGTTGGACAGCCTATTACTTCTTTCTATGGATGGGTTTACGAAAAAGAAATTCCTTTAGAATGGGTTGATAATCCTTTTAACAGATTTAATAATGATTTTGCAGATGTATATGTAAAAGATTTAAATAATGATGGTATTATTGATGATGAAGATAGAACTGAAATTGGTAATCCTTACCCAGATTTCCAATGGGGATTAAATTCTAATTTAAATTTCTATGACTTTGATGTATCTTTCCAATTCCAAGGATCTCACGGTGCGCAAGTTAGAGTTGCAGATTTAGATCAATTGTATTATGCTAGTGAATCTGCTGTGAATGAGATGGCAAATTTCCCTGATAGAGATTTAACAGTTCATAGAAGATTTACTGATGATCATATTCAAGATGCTTCATTTGTAGCTTTAAGAAACTTTACAATTGGTTATACTTTACCTGAATCATCTTTCACAAAATATTTTGATAGATTAAGATTGTATTTAACAGGTGAAAACTTAATTTTCCTTACAGCTGATGGTTATGAAGGTTTCAATCCAGAAGCAGCAGGTCAAACATCAAGTAATGCTAATACTGCTTTAACTGCAGGTTATCAAAGAGGAGATGGTCCAGTAGTTAAAACAATTTCAGCGGGGATTAACTTTCAATTTTAATAAATTATGAGAAATATATATAAAAACATTATAGTTTGTCTTTCTTTTATAGCTTTATTTACAAGTTGTGAGACAGAACTAGACCTTAGTAACCCTACTGCGTTGTCAATAGAGGAGTTACTACAGACCGACAATGGATTTGTTCTGTTGTCAAATGGAGTTTTAGATGCATATCAAAAAGTTCCAGCGAATGAATTTTTATTAACTGAGTTAAGATCTGACAATGTTAGAGCAAATTCAGAAAATGGAAACTATCCAGCATTTAATGCTTACAATGTTGATCCTAATAATGGAGATGTTGCTACTTATTATTCTAATAATATGCACACAATCAAGCACGCAAATACTATTATAGATAATCGTTTCTTGGTTCCTGAAGATCAACAATATGTTGTTGGTGAAGCTTATTTTATGAGAGCTTTATGTCATTTCAATTTAGTAAGAGCGTATCAAAATGTACCTTACATAGATAAAGTTTTAGATATTACTCTAGAGGAAGCTTTAGATTATCCTCAATTACCTGAGTCTGAAGTGTATGAAAAGGTTGTTGCTGATTTTAACACATCAATTGCATACCTTGAAGGTGTTGAGCAAAATAGATACAGACCATCTAAAGGAGCTGCTATTTGTCTTACAGCAAAAGCTTATTTAAGTCAACCAAGTCCTAATTATGCTGAGGCTGAACTTTTATTAGCATCTGTTATTGAAAACAGTTCTTCATATAATTATAACTTAATTTATACTGAAAGAGATAACGCTTCTCAGTTTGAATTTAACCCTGATATTGATGATCCTACTATTGATTTATTAACTGATGCTGAATACTGGGCAAACTTAGTAATTGATTATGGTGAAGTATTTGGTAATGAAATTTCTGATGGATATTCTGATGGAGTTTTAGAAGGATCTTGGTCTAATAATTCAGGACTTGAAAAAAATAATGAAGTTATCTTTTCTATTGCTTATGATTTAGTAAGTAGTGATAATTATGTTACTAGTGATAGTGGTTTAGATGATCAAGTTGAAACTGATTCTGAATCTCATAGTTTCGCAATGACTTTACAAGGGCCATCTAACGGTGTTAACATTGCTACACTTGACTTTTTAGATGTTATGAATCCAGAATTACAACCTGTAAGATTTTATGCTAGTATTGATGCATTGTCTTACAACCCAACTGTACTTACAAACGATACTTTTAATGCTAAATTCCCTACTGAAGGTGAAATAGGAGATAATGACTGGATTGTTTTAAGATATGCAGATGTGTTGTTATTGTATGCTGAAGCAATTTTAGCTGGTGGAGATAGTACTACTGATATTAGAGCAATTGATGCTTTTAATCAAGTTAGAGCTAGAGCTGGTTTAGAAGAAATTGCAAACTTAACAAAGCAAGAATTATTAGATGAGCGTAGAGTTGAGTTTGTATACGAAAATCAACGTTTGTATGATTTAGTGAGATTTGGACAGGCTGATGAGGTGTTAACTAAATATTCTAATGATAATAGTTTATTTTATACACCTGAGAAGAAATACCTTCCTTTCCCTCAGAGAGAAATAGATAATTTACCTAATTTTTATAAGCAGAACAATGGATACTAAAAATAGAATAATTATGAATAAATTTTTTAATATAAGATATATAGTTTTAGTAGCGTTTGTTTCTTTAGCTTCTTGTATTGATAGAGACTTGGCTGAAGTTGGTGATTTAGAAGATATTACTGGGCCAACACCGTTTTATACGGTTACTGATGTAACTACATCTGAATTTGATTGTGAAGATGTTGAATTATGGGCGAACTATGAATTTAATTTTCAAGCTGGATCTAATTTAGCTGTAAATGGTATTTATTATGATTGGACAATTACTCCTGCTGAAGGTGTAGTTTTAATTAATAAAGATGTGCCTATTCTTGAGCAATCAATTGATGCTGAGTTGGCTTCTGTAGTTGCAATAGAAGATCAAATTGCAAAATTAGAATTTAAACTTCCTTGTGAAACTGATGCAGCTAAAATTGCTGTGATGGAAGCTGAAATTGCGGCTTTAGAAATTGAATTAGCTGCTGCTGAAGCTGCGTTAACTGATGAAACATTACAAAATGTTGCTGATTTAGAAGCGCAAATTGAAGCATTACCTGCTGCTACATTACAAGATCAAGAGTTAATTTTTCAATTCCCTAATCCTGGAACATACACTGTGTCTTTAACAGTAACAGATAATCTTGGTAAAAGTGATGTTGTTGAAAAAACGCTTACGGTAAATCAAGCTGTTCCTTCTATTGCGATACCAGAAATTGGTGAGCCTGGATTTGAAGACGGTACCTTGTTTGATGGATCTGGAGATGGTAGAGATTCTTGGAGAGCTCCTAGTAGTAGTGCTTGGGGAAGTGTTTTCCAAATAAATACAAAAACAACTGTTGGTACATTACCAGAAGGTACACAAGCAGCGAAATTCCCTGCAGATGGTACTAGAACTGGTTACCAAGAAATTGAAGTTACACCTGGTGCTACTTATGTATTAACTTACTTTGGTGGTTTCGGAAGTGATATTGACAATGCTTATGGTGATTATACTGTTGGTATAATTAGCACTAATGCAACTACTTTAGAAGAATCTAAATTAGCAGAAAATATAATTGCTACTAGATCTGATAGTAATGTAGGAAGAGTTAAGGATGTTTTCAAAAAACACGCTATTACATTTGAAGCTGGTGAAAACGAATCTGTGATTATTTTACTTAGAAACTCTGGTGTTGAAACTAGGTTGGATGCATTTGAGATTTCAGTTAAACTATAATTAATTTTTAATATTATGATTTATAAATTTATAAATAAACTTAATAATAACATATTTATATTAATATTTATGTTATTAGGTTTAATGTCTTGTATTGACAACGGATACGAAGAGTTTGTTCCACCAACGGGGAACGTAAATAATATACAACCTAATACTTTATTCACAACTACTACTAGTGCAGATGATACTATGTCATTTGTATTTAGAAGTTATTCAACTGATGCAGATTCTTATTTATGGGATTTTGGTGATGGTAATACTTCTACTGAAGCTAACCCTGATTATACGTATGCAGAAGGTGGTTTATATAAAGTTAAATTAACTACAATTAGTTCTGATAACTTAATGGCTTCTGATTCTTCTGAAGTTGCACCTATTTATGTTGAATTTGAAACAACTCAAGTTGATACAGAAGTTACTTTTGAAAATTTAGTTTCTGGAGCTAGTAGTTTAGTTTGGGATTTTGGTGATGGAGAAACTTTAGAGTGGGATATTGAAGATACTGTAGAAGATGCAAATTTTAGCCCTACTCATACTTATAAAACAGCTGATACGTTCACTGCAACGCTTACTGCTACAACATTTTTAGGAGTAGCTGTTTCTTATTCTCAAAGTATTGAAGGATTAATATTATCTACTATTCCTGACTTTTCATTCACTTCTAATGGTTTTACAGTAGACTTTATTGATGAGTCTGTATTAGCTGTTTCTTATAGCTGGGATTTTGGAGATGGTAATACTTCAACTGAAGTTAATCCAACGCATACATTTGCTGGTGAAGGTACATATGATGTAACTTTAACTACAACTAATGAAGCTGGTGTATCTAAATCTATTACAAAGCCTGTTCCAGTTGGAGCTCCAGACCCTTCGTTTAGTGTTGTTGTTCAAAACGGTACAGCTGATGATTGGACAAAAAATACTGGTGATAATGCTGATGCTTGGGATATGACTCCTAATTCAACTATTGAGGATAATGATGGTAATACTATTGATAGTCCTTATAGAGCTATTTGGTACAATAAAGAGTTAAATAACTATATTGATGCTACTTACGGAACTAATGAGCAACCAGGATCTTCAAGTGATGGTACTTATATTGATGGTGTAAAAACTAGAGCTGTAAAACTAAGTAATAGTAGTCGTCGTTTATACCAAGTTGTTGCGGTTGAGCCAGGTATTGAATATACATTTACTATGGATTCTAGATCTGAAGCTGAAGGAATTAATACGGAAGTATTTATTTTAAATAATGAAATTACTACAGAAGCTGGTTTAGATGCTAATAAAGGTGATGATGCAAGTGTTGATGCATATTATAACATTACAAATGATTATAATAAAGATAAGTCTAGTGCAACAGAAAATACATTTACAACAACTACATTTAGATTCAAACCTACTTCAAATATTGCTGTAATTTATGTAAGAGCATTAAATGCTGTTAATAGTAGTAATGAAGTATTTATTGATAACATTGACATTATTACTCCACAAGGTGGAGGTGGAGTTGATGCTACATTTAAAGCAATTGTTGTTAATGGTGATACAGAAGATGGTGCTGATGCTTGGAATATGAGTAAATATGGTAATTCTGATTTAGACGCTTGGTTATTAGCAAATACAGGTGATAAAAATCAACAACCAGGTTCTACTAGTGATGGAAACTGGGCTGATGGTGCTAAAACAAAAGGTCTTAAAATTTACGGTCCTGGTCGTCGTGTTTACCAACCTGTAACTGTAGAGGTAGGTGTTGAGTATACATTTACTATGGAGAGTCGTTCAGAAGCTGAGGGTGTACCAACTGAAGTATATATTTTAAACACAGAAATTACTTCAGAAGACAATATTTTAGATTATGCTGATGCATTTGTTGAAATTACAAATGATTATAATAAAGATAAGTCTAGTGCAACTGAAAATAATTTCACAACTACGACGTTTACATTTATACCAACAACTACAACAGCTGTAATTTACTTTAGAGCACCAAATGCTGTAGATAGTAGTCATGATGTATTTTATGATAATATTGATATTATAACACCTGGATTTTAAATAAACCAATAATTATTGGGACTAATTAAAATTTAAAAATCCAATAGAATAGATCATAAATGAAGAAAATCCGAAAAGAAATTATTAGTATTATACTTCTTTCATTTCTATCTGTAAACGCTGTTTGTCTTGCACAAGAAAGCAGCGTTTCAGAATCGGATATTAAAGTTGAGAAAAAATCCAAAAAAAAGAAAAAAAAGCATAAGGTAAAACTTCCAAATATTGATTTAAGTCATTGGAAGGTTACATTACCTGTGGCCAATGAAAAAGGAAAACCTTATGAAATTGAGCCGCCTGAAATTTTGGGTTTTGCATCAATAAAAATGGCACAACCTTATATGTATATAGACTCTACAAGAGGTGCTATTGTATTTCATGCTATGCCAACCAATTCAAAAACTAGAAATACGAAGTATACTAGATCTGAATTAAGAGAGCAAATGGAACCAGGAAACAATAATGTTAATTGGACATTTAAGGATGGTGCTAATATGAAAGGTGAATTGGCTATGGATGCATCAAGTAGAGATGATGAGGGTAAATACCACAGAACTATAATAATGCAAATTCATGGTCGTTTAACAAATGAACAAAGAGATCTAATTGGTGAGGATGATAATAATGCTCCACCAATTTTAAAAATTTATTGGGATAAAGGTAAAATTAGGATTAAAACAAAAGTACTTAAAGACTTGAATGCAACTTATGAAGAACTACTTCATGAAGATGCTTGGGGGAACGATGATGGTTTTAATTTTGAACAAGAAGTTGGTTTTAGAAAATTTACTTTAGAGGTTAAGGTATCTGATGGTAAAATGGTTGTTATTTTGAACAACAATGAATTCAAAGTGTACGAAAATATTCATATGAAAAAATGGGGTATTTTTGAAAACTATTTTAAAGCAGGTAATTACTTTCAATCAAGAGATGAAGGTTCTTTTTCAAAAGTTAGATTTTATAAATTAGAAGTTTCTCATTGATAAATGAGGTTTCTAAAAAAAATGAATATTTCAAATATTATAATTAATTAAATAGATTTTAATTTGGTTTGATTTTATAGGTTCAATGTAGTCTTTAAAATCTATAACAGGTCAAATTCATTAGGTTGAGGTACAAAATGATAAATCCTGAAAATAATTTTTAAACATGAATTTAAAAATAATAACACGGAGTGATAATCAACAGGTTCAAAATTGTATAATCTCTAAAATTAGAGATTTAATTAATTTAAAAAATTTAGAGCCAGGTGATAAATTACCATCTGAAAGGATGTTATCTGATAAGTTTGATGTTTCAAGAAGTAATGTTCGTGAAGCTATTCAAAGACTTGAATTTTATGGATTATTAAAATCTATACCTCAAAGTGGAACATTTGTAGCTAATATTGGTATTATTGCTTTAAATGGAATGGTTGATGATATTATTAGTTTGGAAGATCCAGATTTTAAATCATTAGTTGAAACTAGAATTTTGTTGGAATTAAAAACTGCGCGTTTAGCAGCTTTAAGAAGAACTGATGAAGATTTAATTTTAATTAAAAAAGCTTTAGAAGCTTATAAAGAAAAAGTTCTAAATGGTGAAGAAGCTATTGAGGAAGATTTACTTTTTCATTTAGCAATTGCTAAGGCAAGTGGTAATGGAACTTTAAATACGTTGATGTTAATGATAACGCCTGAAATAATTATCAATTTTGAAGAGCATCATGTATGTGATAAAAAATTAGCAATTTCAGGAATTCATGAGCATACTCAAATTTTTGAAGCTATTAGAGATCAAGACTCTAAAAGAGCTAAAGCTATGATAAAAATACATTTTAAAAACTTATATGAATATTGTTATAATATTTCAGGAAAAAGTTTAGAAGAATGAAATAGTATAAATTCTTAAGTATAATGGTAAATTAAGTTATTAAAAAATTAATTTAGGTTATAGTTAAGTATTACTTTTGTAATTAATATTAATATTTTAACAGAAAATAAATAAACAGAAACGAAATGAAAGTAAAAGGATTAAGGTGGGCCATAATAGGACTCATATTTTTAGCAACAGTAATTAATTATATAGACAGGAGCGCATTAGCCATAATGTGGGGTAGTGAAGGTGAAGTAGGATCAATTTCTAATTCGTTAGGTCTAGATAAAAGTGATTATGGTTTAATCTTAAACATATTCATGGTGTTTTATGCACTAGGTCAATTATTTTCAGGTAAATTATTTGATAAAGTTGGAACAAGAATTGGTTATGTTATAAGTATTGGTGTTTGGGGATTATCTTCTTTCTTACATTCAACTGTACGTGGACTTGTTGGATTAACAATTTTTAGAAGTACTTTAGGTATTTCTGAAGCAGGTAACTGGCCAGGAGCTGTAAAAAGTAATGCAGAATGGTTCCCAATTAAAGAGCGTGCTTTTGCACAAGGACTTTTTAATGCTGGAGCTTCTATAGGTTCTGTAATTGCACCACCATTTATTGCTGCATTATTTGTTGCTTACGGTTGGAGAACTACTTTTATGGTAATTGGTTCTTTTGGTGTTTTATGGATTATTCCTTGGTTATTAATTAACAAAGCAGGGCCAAAAAAACACCCTTGGATTACAAAAGAAGAGCAAGATTATATTATAGAAGGTCAAAGTGAAGCAGATCAAAATGCAACTGAAGAAACTAAAGGTAAAAGTTTAGTAGAAATTCTTTCTTATAAAGAATCTTGGGCTATTGTAGTAGGTAGATTTTTCTTAGAGCCAATTTGGTGGTTATTTGTAGGTTGGATGCCTCTTTATTTAGCTGATGTTTACGGTTTCAATGTAAAAGAAGTTGGTATGTTTGCTTGGGTGCCTTATGTAGGTGCTGCTTTAGGTAGTGTTGTTGGTGGATTATTTTCTGGTAAAATTATATCTAAAACAGGTTCAATTGACAAAGGTAGAAAACTTACTATTTTAATTGGTGGAATTATTATGTTCCTTGGATTAGTAGCTACAGTACTTGTAGGTAATACACCTGAACGATTTGTTGCTATTGTATTTTTTGTATTATTTGGTTTCCAATTTGCAATTGGAAACGTACAAACATTACCTAGTGATTTCTTTAGCGGAAAATCGGTTGGATCATTGGCTGGTTTAGCCGGAATGGTTGGTGTATTCTCAGTAATTCTTATGAACTTTTTAGTGCCAATTATACAAGAGAAATTCTCTTATACTCCAATATTTGTTGCAATTGCAGTTGCAGTGCCATTAGGAATTGGAGCAATTTATTTCTTTGCAAGAAATATTGAATCAGTAGAAAAAAAATAATAGTTAAAAATAAATTTTAAAAAAATGAGTGAATTAAAAAAAGTAGCAGTAGTTACTGGAGCAACTGGTGGAATTGGATTTCAAGTTGCAAAAAGATTAGGACAAGACGGATATACTGTTGTTTTAAATGGTATTGAAGATGAAGAAGGAGCAAAAAGAGTTGAAGAACTTAAAGCTGAAGGTATTGAAGCTGAGTATTTCGGATTTGATGTTACAAGTGATGATGCTGTAACTTCAAACATAACTGCAATTGGAGAAAAGTATGGTCAAATTGATGTTCTAGTAAACAACGCTGGAGGTTTAGGTGGAAGATCTCGTTTTGAAGAGATGACTACTGAATTTTACAGATTTGTTATGGCATTGAACCTTGATTCAGTATTTTTTGCATCAAGAGCGGCTATTCCATTCTTAAAGAAATCAGAGAATCCTTCAATCATCAACTATACGTCAAATGCAGGTTGGAATGCAGGAGGACCAGGTGCTGGTATTTACGGAACTTCAAAAGCAGGAGTTCATGCAATTACAAGAGCATTGGCAAAAGATTTAGCTGAATACGGAATTAGAGTAAATGCAGTATCACCAGGTACTATTGATACTCCTTTCCACGCTCAAATTAAATCAACAAAACCAGAAGTATTTGCATCTTGGGCAAACAGCATTTTATTAGGAAGATTAGGTCAGCCAGAAGAAGTAGCTTCTGTAGTATCATTCTTAGCTAGTAAAGACGCATCATTTATTACTGCTGAAACCATCCAAATTGGTGGTGGACAAGCATTAGGAATATAATTTAAATATCTTTATTTGAGGAGATTATTTTATGCATTGGTTTTTTTACGGCAATGTATGAAATGGTCTCCTTTATTTAACAAATAACAAAAATGAAAAAAGTAGTAACGTTTGGAGAAATCATGTTAAGATTGGCTCCACAAGGGTTTTTAAGATTTTCTCAAGCTAATAGTTTTGATGCTATTTATGGAGGTGGAGAATCAAATGTAGCAGTTTCATTAGCAAACTATGGTGTACCTGTAGATTTTGTAACGCGTTTACCAAAAAATGATATTGGTGAGTGTGCAATGATGGAAATGCGTAAGAGAGGTGTTGGTGTAGATAAAATTGTTTACGGTGGAGATCGTTTAGGAATCTACTTTTTAGAAACAGGAGCAGTATCTCGTGGTTCAAAAGTTGTTTATGACCGTGCACATTCTTCTATTTCTCAAATTGAATCAGGAATGATCAACTGGGAAGAAGTATTTGAAGGAGCTGAATGGTTCCATTGGACAGGAATTACGCCTGCAATTTCTCAAGGAGCAGCTGACGTTTGTTTAGAAGCTGTAAAAGCTGCTAGCAAATTAGGAATTACAATTTCTACAGATTTAAATTACAGAGCTAAGCTTTGGAATTTCTGTGATGATGCACATAGAGAAGCAATTATGACTGAAATTACTTCATATTGTGATGTTATTTTAGGGAATGAAGAAGATGCTGAAATGCACTTTGGAATTAAACCAGAAGGAATTACTGTTCAAACTCAAGGACATGATGTAAAAGCTGAAGCTTTCTTATCAGTTTGTCAACAAATGATGGAGAAATTCCCAAGAGCTAAAAAAGTAATTACAACTTTACGTGGATCAATTTCAGCTTCTCATAATACTTGGGCTGGAGTTTTATATGATGGAAAACAAATGCTTGAAACTCGTCAATATCAAATTACTGATATTGTTGATAGAGTAGGTGGTGGAGATTCATTTATGGGAGGTTTAATCTACGGATTATTAAAATACCCAGAAGATGATCAAAACGCATTAGATTTCGCAGTAGCGGCATCTTGTTTAAAGCACACTATTAAAGGTGATGCAAACTTAGTAACTGTTGAAGAGGTTAACAAACTTATGGGTGGTGACGCTTCAGGAAGAGTTGCAAGATAAATAATATTATTATTAATTAGGTTTGGTATTTTGGAAAGTTGGGTTTTAAATTAGTCCAACTTTCCTTAATTTATGTATGAAAAAATCAATAGCAATTATTTGTGGTGGTGGGCCAGCACCAGGAATTAATACCGTAATAAGTACACTGGCTAAAACATTCTTAAATGATGGATACGAAGTTTTAGGTGTGCATCATGGTTATAAAGGATTGTTTTCAGAGAACCCTACAGTAAAGAATTTTGACTTTCCAAGTGCTGATAGAATTTTTAGTTTAGGTGGTTCTACTCTTACAATGAGTAGATTTAAACCAAAAGATTCTGATTTTAAAGCAGATTTTTTTGAAAAAAATAACGTGAAATTATTAGTTACTATTGGTGGAGACGATACAGCTTCTACTGCTAGTAGACTTACAAAATTCTTAGTTGAGAAAAAATTGGATGTGAGTCATATTCACGTACCAAAAACAATTGATAATGATCTACCTTTACCTGATAGAAATCCTACATTTGGATTTCATACTGCAAAAGATGAAGGTGTTAGAATTGGAAATACAGTTTATGAAGATGCTAGAACTAGTGAAAACTGGTTTGTTGTTTCAGCAATGGGTCGTTCGGCTGGTCATTTAGCCTTCGGTATCGCTTCTGCTTGTCATTTTCCAATGATGATTATTCCAGAAATGTTTAATAAAACAAACATTACTTTTGAAAAATTGACGAATATGATTATTTCTTCAATTATTAAAAGTAAAATTCGTGGTATTGAATATGGTGCAGCTATGGTAAGTGAAGGTGTTTTTCATTTCATGGATGCAGACGAAATTAAAAATTCAGGAATTAATTTCACATATGATGACCACGGTCATCCAGAATTAGGTAATGTGAGTAAATCACATATATTTAATTATTTACTACAAGTAAAATTAAAAGAATTAGGTTTAGAAATAAAATCTAGACCAGTAGAAATTGGTTACGAATTAAGATGTTGTAAGCCAATTGCATTTGATTTAACTTTATGTACCTTATTAGGAATTGGAGTTAAAAAATTATTCGATCAAGGAATTACAGGTTGTATAGTAAGTGCTAACTCAAAAGGAGATATAGAACCACTATATTTAAAAGATTTTGAAGATGAAAATGGAAAAGTTCAACCAAGATTGGTTAACATAGAGTCTGATATGGCACAGCTTTTCATTAAAAATCTAATTTGTATTCGAGAAAAAGATTACGAAAAAGCAAAGAAGTATGTAGACAATCCAGAAGCATACGACTTTAAGAAAATATTAAATTGGGAGTAAGTTGAACTATTTTTAGTGAAATATTACAAACCGAAACAGAAGTACATTAACACAATAATTAAACAAATACATATTAAAAATGGCACAATTTACAAGAGTAGAAGTTGCAACTGCAATGAAAGAAACTGGTATGATTCCTTTATTTTTTCATAGTGATATTGAATTAAGTAAAAAAGTTTTAAAAGCTTGCTACGATGGTGGAGCACGTTTAATGGAGTTCACAGCTCGTGGAGATTTTGCTCACGAAGTTTTTGGTGAATTAACAAAATATGCAATTGCTGAATTACCAGGAATGATTATGGGAGTAGGTTCTGTTACAGACGCTGCAGCTGCATCATTATATATGGCTTTAGGAGCTAACTTTATTGTGACTCCAGTATTAAGAGAAGATATTGCAATTGCTTGTAATAGAAAAAAAGTTTTATGGTCTCCAGGATGTGGAACATTAACTGAAATTACAAAAGCTGAAGAATTAGGATGTGAGATTGTAAAATTATTCCCTGGGGATATTTACGGACCACAATTTGTAAAAGGAATTAAAGGACCACAACCTTGGACAAGTGTTATGCCAACAGGTGGTGTTTCTCCAACAAGAGAAAATTTAACAGGATGGTTTAATGCAGGTGTAACTTGTGTTGGTATGGGATCTCAATTAATTTCAAAAGACATTATTGCAAATAAAGATTACGCTAAATTAGAGCAAGACGTTAAAAATGCAATGGCGTTAGTGAAAGAAGTAAGAAACTAATTTGTACTCAATAATAAAAAAACACCATAGTAATGTATAAGAATCTACTTGTAGTTAGTTTATTTTTATTGTTCATCTCTTGTAATGAGGTGTCTAGTAACTTAATAAATGTAAAAAATAGTGAAGAGTTAAATACGGCAATAAAGGACGCAAAGCCAGGCGATGAAATTGTACTTGCAAATGGTGTTTGGAAAGATGTTGAGATTGTATTTACTGGAAAAGGAACTGAAGAAAGCCCTATAACTTTAAGAGCTGAAACCGAAGGTGAAGTTTTTATTGAAGGTGTTTCAAATTTAACTTTTGGAGGTGAATATTTAGTAGTGAGCGGTTTACATTTTAGAAACGGTTATTCACCAACAAAAAATGTAATAGCTTTTAGAATTGACAAAGAAAACGTTGCCAATCACTGTAGAGTTACAAACTGTGTAATTATTGATTTTAATAAGTTACAACGTGATAATGATGACCTTTGGGTGCAGTTTTATGGAAGACACAACCAATTAGATCATTGCTATTTAGCTGGTAAAACCAATGGTGGTCCAACAGTTAGAGTTGATTTAAAAGGTAATGAAAGCATAAAAAATTACCATCAAATAGTGAACAATCATTTTGGACCAAGACCTCGTAAAGGTGGTGCAAGAGGTGAAACTATTCAGTTAGGTAGTAGTTTTACTTCAATGTGTCCAAGTAATACAACTATTGCAAATAACTTTTTTGAAGAATGTAATGGTGAAGTTGAAATTATTTCAAGTAAAACAAATTTCAATGAAATTAAAAACAACGTTTTTTATAAAAGTGAAGGTTCAGTTGTAACGCGTCACGGAAATTACACAATGATTGATGGAAACTATTTTATTGGTGATGGTGTAAATGCAAATTACGGTGGTATTAGAATTGTAAATACAGGTCATTGGATTGTAAACAATTATTTTTACAATATTATTGGTGAAAATTTTAGAAGTCCGTTAGCAATTATGAATGGAATTCCTAAATCACCTCTTAATAGATATAATCAAGTAACAGATGTTGTAGTTGCTTACAATACATATGTAAATTGTAAGTCGCCTTGGCAATTTGGAGTTGGTACAAACATTGCTCAAAAAGATGTATTACCTTTATCTGAAATTCGTTCAGCAAGACCTGTAAGAACGGTTGTTGCAAACAATGTAATTTACAATAAAGTTGGTGATCCAAATCCAATTATTGAGCATGATAAAGCTGACGGTGTTAAATTTAAAAGCAATATTATAAACAATCAAGGTGTTGCTTTTAACGATGAAAATCGTATTTCGGCAAATAGTTTTGAATTGGCTACAGTAAATGACTTTATGTACACACCTAAAAATATTTCAAATGAAATTGAACCTTATAATGGATTTGAGTTCGAAATTATTTCTAATGATTTAGTTGGAAATTCAAGAGCAACTAATAATTCAATTGGTGCTACTATTAAAGGAAATATTGTAGATCCTAAAGTATTAGATTCAAAAAAATATGGTGCAACTTGGTATTCAAGTGAACCTGTTGCTTATGAAGCTAAAACTATTGAAGTAACAAGTACTGATGATGTTTCTGCTAAAATTGCTGAAGCAAATAACGGAGACATTGTTTCTTTAAGTAAAGGAAAATATGTGATAGCTTCATCATTAATTATAAATAAAAGTATTACTATACAATCTGCTTCAGATAATAAAGCTGAAATAGTTTTTGAAGGTGCTGAAAATACACCTGCTTTTGAATTAAATCCTTATGGAATTTTAACGTTAAATAACATTAAACTTTCAGGTACAGGATCTCAACAAGCATTCGCTAGTTTAAAAGAAAACATGTTTAATCATTTTGGATTAACTGTTTCTGGATGTGATATTAGTAATTTTGATTTTGTACTAAAAGTATATAAGCAAAGTTTTGCTGAAGAAATTTCATTTGTAAACACGTCTATTTCAAACTGTGAAAATGGTATTGAGTTATCAGAAGAAACAAATGATAGAGGTGATTATAACACTGAATTTTTAACTATTGATAAGTGTCAATTTACAAATGTTAAAAAGAATGTAATTGATTACTATAGAGGTGGATATGATGAATCTACTATTGGAGGAAATTTAGTTGTTACTAATAGTACTTTTACAAATTCTGGTGCGAAAGAAGACAATGGAATTTTATTAAATACTAGAGGTATTGTAAATGTGAATATTGAAGGTAACACGTTTACTAACAACCGAGTAAAGTTAGTAGCTTTATTATGGGGAGCAAAAAATAACCATCATTCAAATAATAAGGTTCAAAATTCTGGTAAAATTTTAGTAGAAGAAAACCTTAAAATGAAATTAATGTATTAATTCCTTTTTTATTGTTAAATAAAAGCAAATAGGTTACAAGTATAATATTGATAAGTTTAATATTTTGTACCTATTTGTTTTTTTTTTAGGTTTTACGTATAAAACCTAATTTTTATTATTTCTAAAGTTTCTATACTTTAACTGTTTCATTTTCTTTATTGAAACATTATTTTCTTTTTTTCTTTATTTGGTTACAATATTTTGTATTGTAAATTTTTTAATTTCTTCTTTTTTATACAATTAAGGTCTATATTTAGATTTTGTTTTTGGAATAGTTTCATAATTTAAGGTTTTCATATTTTAATTGATTAAATTTGTTGAAGTCTATTTTTGGATTTTTTAATTAAATTAATAACAAATGAGTAAATTAAAAATAGTATTAGCAGAAGACAATGTTACTTTTGCATTATTGTTAAAATTTGTTTTAGAAAAAGAAGGGTACCAAATATTAAGTGCTGTAGATGGTCAAAAAGCAATTGTTTTAATAGAAGAGCATAAGCCAGATATTGTTTTAACAGATTTAAATATGCCTTTTGTAAATGGTTTGCAAGTTATTAGTCATGTGAGAGAAAATTTGAAATTAAATACACCAATAATATTTTTTTCTGCAGATTCTATAGGCGAAATGGCCTTAGAAGCAAAAAAACTAGGAGCAAATGATTCTATGGAAAAACCTTTTAACCCAATGGATTTAGCAACAAAAATTCAAGAATTGTTGGAAAATTAAGCTTTTAATTAACAATTATTTGATAGTTGTATATTTAAGGTGTTAAGTAGATTTTTGTAACATCTTAAATTTAATACAAATAGTTATGTTAGTTAAATTAATGAAAATTAAAGTTGTAGTTGTATTTTTATTTTTAATTATTTCGTGTGAGCAAAAGTTAGAACCTCTTTTAGAATCTGATCAAAACTCATATGTTTTTACTTCTGAAACCGATTTATTAAATAGCGAATACCTAAGTGAAATTGAAAATTTTTATAATTCAGTTCACGGAGAAACCTTTATAGGAGTTGATTCTATTCCTATTTATTACAAAATATTTTTACAGCAAAAAGATTCTAAAGGAGCTATACTTATTTCTACAGGTAGAACAGAATCAACCATAAAGTATAAGGAGCTAATTTTTGATTTATATGCAAATGGCTTTTCAATTTATATTCACGATCATAGGGGGCAAGGTTCTTCAGGTCGAATGGCATTAGATCGAGAAATTGGATTTGTTGAAGATTTTCAAGATTATGTAATTGATATGAAAAATTTCTATACTTCTAAGGTAGTTCCTAATAAGCATGAGCAAGTATATTTGTTAGCACATTCTATGGGAGGTGCAATTGGATTTTCATATTTAGAACAATTTCCTTCAGATTTTAAGGCAGCTGCATTTTCTTCACCAATGTTTGGCTTAGGTTTTATTGAATGTTCTTTAGGGAAAGCTTTTGATAAGGATATTCCTAAATATGCACCAACCCAAAAGAACTACTTGGAAAGTCGTGAATCTTTTAAAAATAATACACTTACAAATTGTGAAGTTAGATTTAATTTGTTTTCAAAAGCATATATGCAAGAACCTTTGGTTAGGTTAGGAGGTGTAAGTTTACATTGGTTATATGAATCATGTAATCAGTTTGATTTTATGTTTCAAGATATTTCAAAAATTGAAACTCCAAGTTTGATTTTTTCAGCTGAAGAGGAACAAATTGTAGATCCTAAAGCTCATTATAAATTTGTAAAAGAAGCTACTTTTAAAAACAAACCAATTTTTGGTTATAGTGTTAAAAGTGCAAAGCATGAACTTTTTATTGAGAATGATGCCGTAAGGCAAAATGTTCTAGCATCAATATTAACATTTTTTGAATCACATTCAGAATAAAACTAAAGTAAAGTAAAGTTTATTCTTTGGATAAGATACATATTTCATTATAAAATAAAATAAGTACTTTTTTATGTAAAGTTTGATTGTAAGTGAAACTGGTTTAACAGGCTTGAAATCAATTGCTTTTAGATGTTTTGTCTTCTGTTTTTGTTCAATTTTGTGCTGATAATTGTCATTGTATAATTCAGTCTAAAAGTTTATTTTAGGTTTTCTTAAACCCCATTCATTAAAATAGAATTTTCCTATTTCTTTTTTGAATAATTTTAAGTTTTAACTAAAAACAAAAACTGTTGGAAAGTATAGATATTGAGAAATTAAAATTTTCAGAACTCATTTTAAATGAAATTAATTTAATAGTAATTTCTTGTGATAAAAATGGAAATGTAAAGTATGTCTCTAAGGCAACTGAAAGAATTACCGGATATAATATAAATGGCTTATTAGATAATCTTTGGTGGGATAACACTTTTTTTTCAAAAGAAGAAGGACTCATTTCTAAACATAAAGTAATAAATACTTTGTCGGGTGAATTAGCGGTTGACACTAAACCTCATGAAAGAAAACTTAAATGTAAAGATGGAAGTTTTAAATGGATTGAATGGCGCGATTCATTTACTCAAAATGATACATTTGTTTCTGTTGGAGTAGATATTTCAGATTGGAAAAAAACAGAAGAGATTAAGAAACAATCAGATACTATTATAAATAGTGTTGATTCTATGATTTTTGTAAGTGATAAAGATGGAAATATAATTTTCGCTTCACCTTCTATTGAAAAAATGCTTGGATATACTCCAAATGAAATTTTAGGTAATAAATGGTGGGATGTTACTTTTGACAATCCACAACAAGCAAATAATGTGAAAAAAGCAATTAGCAATTATGTTTTTTTACACACAAAAGACTTCACTGATATTACAAAACGTAAAATTAAAACCAAAGATGGAGTTTATAAATGGATAGAATGGCAGGTGTCTAAAGGAGTAAATAACACCTATATTTCTATTGGAACAGATATAACGAGTAAAATTAATGAACAAATTGAGCTTAAAAAAGCTAAAGAAACAGCTGAGGCATCATTAAAAGTGAAAGATGAATTTTTGGCTAATATGAGTCACGAAATTAGAACTCCATTAAATGCTGTTATTGGTTTTACCGATTTATTATTAGAAACATCATTAAATGCAGAACAAAGAGCGCATTTAGAAACCATGAAAAATTCTGGTGAAATTTTAAATTCTATAATTAGTAATGTATTAGATTTATCCAAATTAGATTCAAACAAACTAGAAATTGAATATATTTCATTCAACCTTCATAAAAAGTTATATGAGGTTGTTAAATTAATGAAAATAAGAGCTGATGAAAAAAATCTATCGTTACAGTTATTTATTAATACAGATATTCCTACTCAAGTTTTTGGAGACCCTACACGACTCAGTCAAATTTTATTAAACCTTATTGGAAATGCCATTAAATTTACTAATGAAGGTTCTGTTACTGTAAAGGTTCATTTAGTTGAAGATTCAGATAAAAAGGCAAAAATTAATTTTGAAATATCAGACACAGGAATTGGAATAGTTTCAAATAAAATTAATACTGTTTTTGGGGCTTTTAACCAAGCAAAAAGTGATACCTCAAGAATTTATGGTGGTACTGGTTTAGGGTTAACAATTGTGAAAAAAATTGTTAAACTGTTGAAAGGAACAATTGAGGTTGAAAGTACCTTTGGAAAAGGAAGCGTATTTAATTTAAACTTACCATTTGAAAAAGATACAAGTACTACATCAAAGGTAGTTGAAGAAGTTTTAATACCTAATAATGATCAATTAGGATTAAAAATATTATTAGTTGAAGACAATAAAACAAATCAACTTTTAGCAAAAACAAGATTAGAAAGATGGAACTGTACCGTTGATATTGCCAATAACGGAATTGAAGGTGTTAAAAAAGTTCAAGATAAAAGGTATGATATTATATTAATGGATATACAAATGCCTGTAATGGATGGTTATGAAGCTGCAACAATTATTAAAAATGATCTTTCTAAACAAACATCTCTTATTCCTATAATTGCTATGACGGCATATACTTCAAAAAGAGACATACAACGGGCGCTTGATGTTGGTATGAATGATTATATTTTTAAACCTTTTAAATCAAAAGATTTATTTGCATTACTTGCAAAATATGGTGGTGATAAAAAAAAGATTGTTAAAAATGAAGATAATGGAACCGCAAAAAGTGAAAAAGAAATAAATAAAGAAAAGTATACAAACTTAAGTTATATTAGAGAAGAATCATTTAATGAGAATGAAATTATAAAACTTTTAATAGATCAATTTTTAAAAGATTTGAAAGATTTTTTATTTGATTTTGAATTAGGGTTAAAAGAAGAAAACTGGGATTTATTGCACGGTGCAACGCATAAAATAAAACCAAATATAAGTATGTTTGGAATTAAAAAATTAGAACCTATTATTCTAGAGTTAACTAATAGATTTCGTAACAAAAGTAAATTAAATGAATTAGATGAGTTAACCAGTTCTTGTTTGAATATAATAGAGTTTGTGAAAGTTGAACTGCAAACGGAGTTAAAATTATTATCAAATGAATAGTAAGAAAAAGATTGTGATGGCTGAAGACAATTCAACCCTTTCTTTGTTACTAAAGTTTAGGTTGGAAAAAGAAGGATATCAATTATTTATTGCTGAAGATGGTAAAAAAGCAATTGAATTGATTGAACAGGAACACCCTGAATTAATTTTGACAGATATTATGATGCCTTATATAAGTGGTTTAGAGGTGATTAGTCATGTGAGGAATAAGTTAAATTTAAAAATTCCAATAATAGTTTTCTCAGCTGCAGGGCAAGAAGAAATGGTTTTAAAAGCTTTTAACTTAGGAGCAAACGATTTTATGGGAAAACCTTTTAGTCCAAATGAATTGATAATTAGAGTGAAAAGGATGCTTAGTTAAAATTAAATTACTATATGTTTGAGTACCAAAATATTATAGAATATTTTAAATTATTACCAATATTGGTGAAGTTAATTTGGGTACTTAGTTCTGTTTTATTTGTAATTCTTTTAGGTTTAATTATTTACTTAAAAATTCTTAGGGTTCATTTAAATAAAAATGATATTAAACAAAAACAACTGCAAAAAAAGAATGAAGAACTTTTAATAAACTATTTATATGCTGGTGATGATGAATTTGAAATAAGTAAAGATCAGCAAGTAATAATCAATGAAGTAAAAAATGAGATATCAGATTCTTTTTATAGAAATAATCTTATTTCAGTGATGTCTAAATTGGTGAATGATATTTCGGGTGAAATGGCCGTGTCAATTCACACATTATTTTTTAAAACGGGCTTAATAAATTATTCATTAGAAAAATTAAAAGAAAAAAAATGGGAAGTTATTGCTTCAGGAATTAGTGAATTAACCCAGTTTGAAGTAAAACAAGCAGCTCCTGAAATTCAAAAGTTAATAAAACATCCTAATAAAGAAGTTAGAAATCAAGCTCAATTATATTTAGTGAATTTATTTCAATTTAAAGGATTGAAATTTTTAGACAAACTAGATTATCAATTATCAGAATGGAATCAAATACAATTACTAGAAATACTTCAAAAATTTGATAATCAAGATATTATTGATATATCTCCTTGGTTAAATTCAACAAACATTTCAGTGGTACAATTTGCGCTAAAATTGTCAAAAGTGTACAATCATTTAGAAGCTAAGGAATCATTGTTGGAATTATTAAAGCATAAAAACCAAGACATTCGTGTACAAACCATAACTATTTTATGTTACTTTATGGATAGTGAATGTAAACCATATTTAAAAGCTAATTTTGAAAATAGTAGTGAATGTGAACAAATAGCATTTTTTAAACTTCTTGAAAATGTAGCTGATGAATCTGACGAAAAATTCATATTAAAAAATATTCACCACGCTAATTTTGAAATTAAGCATCTTGCTTTAAATATTTTAAAATCAATAAGCTTAGAGCAATTTGATAATGTAGTATTTGATAATTATGATGTAGATGGAGCTCAAATAATTAAATTTATAAATGCAATTTAATTATGGATAATAGCACAGTAAAAATTATACTACTTGTAATACATTTATTGTTTTTTATTTATGCCTTTTCGGTAATAATATCATACATAGTTTTATCATTGGTATCAGCATTGGAAACAAATGAATATACAAAAAGAAATAGTTTTGTAAATTACAATGAAATACTTTCTTCATCAGTTTCTCCTTCTATATCTATTATCGCACCTGCTTATAATGAAAGTTTAAATATTATTGAAAATGTGAGGTCATTACTTTCAAGTCATTATGTTAATTACGATGTTATTATAGTGAATGATGGAAGTAAGGATAATAGCTTAGAAAAGTTAATTGAAGCATATGATTTGGTAAAAGTAAATCATTTAATCAATTATCAAATTCCAACAAAACCACTTAGAGAAGGTGTTTTTAAATCTACAAACCCTGCTTTTGAAAAATTAATAGTTGTAGATAAGGAAAACGGAGGTAAAGCTGATGCATTGAATTGTGGCCTTAATATTAGTCAAAGTAAATTTGTTGCTTGTATAGATGTTGATTGTTTGTTACTTGAAGATGCTCTTCAAAAAATGGTAAAGCCTTTTTTAGAAGTTACAGGAGAAAAAGTAATAGCCTCAGGAGGAGTTATTAGAATTGCAAATGCTTGTGAAATAAAAGAAGGTAAATTAATTGCAGTAAACTTACCAAATAAATTTATTGAGATTGCCCAAATATTAGAATATTTACGATCATTTTTATTAGGACGTATGGCTTGGAGCCGTTTAAATGGCTTGTTAGTAATTTCAGGAGCCTTTGGTATGTTCGATAAAAAAATAGCGATTGATGCAGGAGGTTACGATACCAATACCGTAGGAGAGGATATGGAAATTATTGTTAGAATGAGAAGGCGTATGGAGGAAGAAAAAATAAATTATAAAGTAGCTTATATTCCCGATCCGTTGTGTTGGACTGAAGCACCGGATAATTATAAAATTTTAGTTTCTCAACGAAATAGATGGACAAGAGGAACCATTGAAGTACTTAAAATACATAGAAAAATTGGGTTCAATCCTAAATATAGATTATTAGGTATGTTAAGTTATCCATATTGGTTTTTTTATGAGCGTTTGGCACCAATTATTGAACTAATTGGAATACTTTATTTTATTATTTTAATTTCACTAGATAATGTAAAGTGGGATTTTGCATTTGCCTTTTTTTTAGCAGCCTATTTATTTACTGTGATATTTACAATTTTAGCTATTTTTTCTGAAGAGCTAACCTATCATCAGTATAAAAAGAAAGGTACAGGATTTAAATTGCTATTAGTTGCGCTTCTTGAACCTTTTGTGTTACACCCATTTATTTTATATGCTGCTATCAAAGGTAATATTGATTATTATTTTAATAAAAAGAAAAAATGGGGAGAAATGACTAGAAAAGGATTATCTAAAACTGATTCAAAATAAAAATATGTATTTATAAATAAAACAATTTTTTTAGTTCAGATATAAAATAAGTTAAGTAATAACAGAATGTTTAATATAGAATATTTCAAAAAATATTGATTATAAAACCTACAAACAAACCTTAAAATAGTATGTTAAAATCTGTGTTTAAAATAATTTCAATACTTGTATTATTTATAAGTAGTACTGTTTTTTCGCAACAAAAAACATTTAATGGAGACCCTGATGTTGCTTTTGAAAAAGCTAGAAATTTAGCATTTAATGGTGAACGTAAACAAGCTCAAGATACGTTATTATTGTTGCTTACCAAGTATCCAAATTACCATGACATTCGATCATTTTTGGGAAGTACCTATGCTTGGGATGGAAACTATGATGATGCACGAAGAGAGTTTAAATATGTATTAGAAAAAGATAAAGAAAGACAAACTACTTGGGTTGCAGCAATTAATAATGAATTATGGTCTGAAAACCCTTTTTCGGCTTTAAAAATGGCAAAAGAAGCGTTGGTTTATTTTCCCAATGATGAAGAATTATTGCTGTTAAAAGCACGAGCACAATCAAATTCTAAAAATCCAAAAGAGGCATTAAATACCGTAGATGTAATTTTAGAAAGCAATCCAAATAGCCAAAAAGCAGTTGACTATAAAGAGAGCTTATTACAAACATTGCGTTTTAACTCTATTGGTTTTACCTATAATATAGATATATATTCAGAAGTATTTGATCCAATGCAATATTATACGTTGGATTATAGTAGAGAAACTAAATATGGTATTATTGAAGCAAAATTAAATTTTAATAGAAGGTTTCAAGATAATGGTTTTCAGTTTGAGATAGATATGTATCCAAGAATTATGGAAGGTTTGTACGCTTATGTAAATATAGGTTTTTCTGATTCTTATTTGTTTCCAAAATTTAGATTTGGTGCTGAGCTATATAAATCTTTACCACATGGTTTAGAGGTTTCTTTAGGAATGAGGACATTGAAGTATAGTGCAACAACAAATATATTTACCGGTTCTGTAGGATGGTATACTAAAAACAACTATTTTTCATTACGTCCTTATATTACAACTGGTGAAACAGGAACTAATATGTCTGGAGTTTTTACTTATAGGTTGTACAGAAGTGATGCTGATAATTACTTTGGAGTTTCCGCTTCAATGGGATATTCGCCTGATGATTACGAACAATTTAATGATGGTACAACAGCAAATGAAAAAGTAACATTTGAATCTCAACGTATTAGATTTGGGTATTATTTTTCTTCAAAAAACAAGAAAAATGCTTGGGGAGCACAGGCTGGAATTACGCATCAAGAAATTTCTTTTGATGAAGGAAATTTCTTTTGGATTTATTCTTTAGGTGTTTCTTGGGATTTTAGGTTTAAGTAATAAAAATATATTTTTCTAAGAAGTTTCTAAAAAATATCGAATAACATCTGCAGTTGAAACAATACCTGCAATTTTATCATTTTCAACAATTGGTACTGCATGATAATTTCCTTTGGCTAATATTTTGGCAACGTCTTCAATTGTTGCTTTTGTAGTTAAATAAAAAGGATGCGAAGTCATAATGTCTTTCACTTTTAATTTTTTATAAATTATTGTATCATCATTAATTCCTGCACCTGCAATATGATACATAAAATCTACCAAACTTATCATTCCTATAAGTTTTTCATTTTTTGTTACAGGAATATGGTGATGAAAATCCTTTTTCTCGTAAATATGTTTCACATCTAAAATACTTTGCTCAGATGTAACACATACAACATTTTTAGTCATAATTGATGTAATTGAATTTGTTTTCATGGCGTTGTTTTTAGCGTTCTTAATTTCTATTAAAATTACACCATCAACTTAGAGTATAAAATGAGGAATATCATTTTAGAGATTGAATTTTAGTCATAAATTTAATAGAGTTATTTAAAATATTCATCATGAAAACAAAATCTATTGTAGAATTTCTTTCACTAAGTTGCAGTTTATATGTTTTAGCAAAAAACACAGAACTTTTAGAGCGAATTAAAGAACTTTCAGGAAAAGGAAAAGACGAAATTGATAAAATTATTTCAGAAACAAAACTTGATGAAAATGGTGAAGAGTTGAAAGCTATTGATAAAATTATTCTTAAATCTTTTGAGTTGAAAGAAGAGTTTTATGAAAAAGTAGAACAGTTGGTAGCCGAATTTTATAAAAAAGTAAACATTGCACATATTGAAGAAATAAATGGATTAAATGCAAGAGTTGAACAAGCAGATAGAACAATTGCATTATTAGAAGCAAGGCTCAATAAGTTAGAAGAAAAATGAAATGGGAATTTTAACTGGCATACGACGTAATTTTAAATCGATATCTAGATATAATCAAATTTTAAAAGTGTTAATGAAATATGGCTTTGAAGATTTGGTGTATTATTTAGATGAACGTAAACGTTATACTTTTGTTCAAAAATTAATTCCGCAGGCAGCAAGAGAACATGCACTCTTATATACAAAATGGGCTAAAATGAGATTGGTGTGTGAAGAACTTGGACCTACTTTTGTAAAGTTTGGTCAAATTTTAAGCAATAGACCCGATTTAATTCCGCTGGAACTTACTCTTGAATTAGAGAAATTACAAGACAACGTACCTCCAATGTCTCAAAATACTGCACGTGAAGTAGTTGAATTTGAGTTAAAAGATACAGTTGAAAATTTATTTGCGTGGTTTGATCCTAATCCTTTTGCTTCTGCTTCTATGGCTCAAGTTCATAAAGTAACTTTAAAATCTGGGAAAAGAGTAGCTCTAAAAATTCAACGTTTAGGCATTTTAGATGTAATTGTTGAAGATATTAAAGTTATGTATAAAGTTGCTGAGGTTTTAGAAAATAGAATTCCTTCCATAAAAAGTTTTGATCCAATAGGATTGGTTAAAAACTTTGAAAAATCGATATTAAAGGAACTTGATTTTATTAATGAATCTATTAATATTGAACGTTTTTATACATATTTACAAAATGATGTATCGCAAGAGCAATATGCAATTGCGCCAAAAGTGTACCATAAATTTACAACTTCAAAAGTACTTGCCTTAGAGTTTATTTCGGGAATTAAAATTGATCAAATTAACGAATTACAAGAAAGTGGATTTGATACAAAACGAATAGCAAATAAATTAGCTGTGAGTTACTACAAACAAATTTTTGAGTATGGTTTTTTCCATGCAGATCCTCATCCTGGGAATTTATTAGTGTTGCCAAATGGTAAAATTGGTTATTTAGATTTTGGTATGATGGGCAGTATGTTGCCAAGAGATATTTCCATATTTGGAGGATTGTTTATTGCTATTACTAACAAAGATATTCATAAAATTATACGCGAACTTCAAAAATTGTCAAACAATATGATTATTTCAAATATGAGAGATTTAGAGTTTGATATTAATGAGTTTGTAGAAAAGTATTATGCTAGAACTGTTCATGAAAATGAAATGAGTACCATTCTTATAGAGTTAAAAGAAATTATTATGAAACATGGTTTAAAAGTGCCAACATATTTCTTTCTTTTTGTACGATCTTTAGTAACTTTAGAAGGAGTTATTGAAAAGTTAGATCCTAATTTTGAGCAATTTGAAATTGTAAAACCTTATTTAATTTCAAGCACCACCAAAAAATTCAACCCTATAAAAATAGGGAAGAAGGTTGCAAATTCCATTATAGAATTTTCAGATTATATGGAAGATTTTCCTGTAGATTTAAGAAACGCAATTCGTAAAATAAATTCTGGTCAAATAAAAGTTGATTTAACACACAAAGGAATTGATCCAATGGTGCATACTTTACAGCGCGTAACTAAACAGCTTGTAACATCCTTTATAATGGTTGCTTTTATTATAAGTGCTGCGTTGTTTATTATTTTTGAAGTTCCGCCAATTTGGAATAATATTTCTCTTATTGGAGTGGCTAGTTTTATGATTGCGGTTCTTTTGGGAATAAGAATGGTTATAAATATAAGCAAAGGAATTTACGATTATTAAAATTAAAAAGCACAATTATGTATTGTGCTTTTTAATTTTTAAAGTTTATGAATACGAGAATGCTTTTTTTAGATGTGTAAAAGCTTCAGCAATTTCATTTTGAAAATGTTCTAATTTGGTTTCTTCTTTTTTCTTAGAATATTTTGAAACAATTTTATCTATAAATAAATTAAATTCTTCTTTACCTTTTTGAAATGAACTTTTAGTTTCACTTGTAGTGTTTAAATATTTTTCTTCTAATATTTCAAGCTGAATTTTAAATTGTTCAATTTCAATTAAAGTAACTGCGTACATTCTATTTAAAGTTTTGTCAGTTTTAATTTTAACTTCAATTTCATGTAGTATTAAAAGCAGTTGTTTTTTTTGCTTTTTAAAAATATCTATAGTCTCGGCTTTCCCCAATGCTAATTGTATTCTTAGTTCATCAAATTTAGTTTTAAGCTCCTCAAAATTTTCTTGAATATCATTAATTTTATATTCATTTTCATGAATAAATGTGTTAAACTCTTTTTTAACCTCTTCATACTTTTCTTTTGCCTCAGCTTTTCCTAAGGCAGTTTTAACTTGAAATTCTTCCAAGTTTATAGCAGCTTTTCGAAGCGCTACAATTACTTTATCAATAAATTGACTTTGGTATACACGTTCCATAATATGTTGTTTAAGATTTAATAGAAATATCAATATTATTTGCTGAAAGTGCAATGAGGAATATCATTTTGATAACTGATTATATAAATAGAAGCTTTTAAATTTTGTTGCTGAAATAATTAAACTTGATTCAAATTAGCTTTTTATTGATAATTTGAATCAAGTTTTTTTTACTTAAATTAATTTTAAACTTAAATTGCTTTATTTGTGCAAAGAATTAAAAAACCAACCTGTTATGAAATTTCAATTACTTTAGGTTTTTGTTTTTTTATTTCTTCCTTTTTAGCCAAACTAAATTTTAGAACACCATTATCATATTTGGCTTTAATTTTTTCGTCTGCTATACTTTCAGGTAATTGTATAGATCTTTCAAATGAAGAAGAACTAAACTCTTTTCGAGTATAATTTTCATCTTTTTCTTCTTTAGTTTCTTCTTTTTTAGCTGAAATATTTAAACAACCTTCATCAATTGTTACTTCAAAATCTTTTTTGTTATAACCAGGAGCTGCTAATTCTATTTCAAATTTGTCTTTTGTTTCTTTGATGTTCAAAGCTGGTTCATTCATTCTTTTTAACCAAAAACCATCATTTAATAAATGATTTGTGTTAAAATCTAAAAAATCTGGTGTTAGCAAATTCTCTAGCGGACTTTTTTTAAATTTTACTAGTGACATAATTTTATAGTTTTAATTAAACTTACGCTAGTTCAAATGTATTTTATGTGGTGTTTTAATGAAATGATTTCTCTCAATTTAAGAGAAATAATAGATGATTCTTTACTAAAAAAGTAAGAATTTATAATTCCAGCTTTTGAAGAGTTTTATATTGGAACTGATGTTTGTGTAATTTTTTTAAGATCAATCCTAAAAAAAATAGTTGAGATTAGTAAACTAAAAATAGTTGTTTATTTTTTAAGTTTGTAATATAGAAACAGGAAGCCAGAACTTCCTGTTTCCTTCTAAAAAGACTTTGGTAACTTAGTGATATTGAAATAATCTTTCAAAAAATTTTTACCTCTAAAAATTTGAATAGTAAACCATAACTTCCATCAAAAAGTAGCTAAACCTCTTTAGTGTACCTTAAAAATTGAACTGTACAATACAATTGTTTACGCTCTACGTTTTTTAATTAATACAATAAAATTAAGCGTTTAATACTTGTTTTAATATGATACGAATCATTTTAGAGAATGATTGTTATCACAAATTATTTTTTTACAACTTTAAAATTATATGCTTTGTCTAAAAATACTTTTGCAAAATAAACACCTTTTGGTTTCTTAGTTAAGTCAATTTGTACCATTGAGTTTTGTACATCAAAGTAACCGGCAGTTACTTGTTGAGACAACTGGTTAAAAACTTGAATATAAACTTGTTTTGTTGCAGTTGTTGGTAATGTAACTGTTACTATTCCTTCTGAAGGATTTGGATATACTGCTAAACTTCCTAATATTTGTATGTTTTCTGTATAAACACCTTCACAAGATTTTGCGGTTTTAACTTCAATAGTATCACCGTGGTTTACTTCTATATAAAATTTATTTTGAGAGCTTTTAAACTGTAAATCTCCATTTACAAATACTTCAAATGGCATTGTTCCTTCAAATACTTCTATTTCAAGTTGTTTGTCTTTTAGATTTGACTTACCTGAAATAGTAGCACCTTCATTTATTTCAACTGAATAACAGTAAGCAGATGTAGTACCAACAACTTCAATACAAATGTCATAAGTTCCTGGTGCTAGGTTACTAATTGTTTTTGAAGTTGTAAAATTAGAAACAGCTCCGTTTACAGTAAGTTGATAATTTCGGTTTTCATTGGCAGAAATAATTAATTCACCATTATTTTTGTTTTGGCAAGTTTCGCTTATTGCTTCAATTGTAAAATTATTTGAGGCTAGTAAAGTACAACCAAAAGCATCAACAGCATCACCTGCAGGTGTGTTAGAACAATTGTCATTAGCATCTATAATTCCATCATTGTCACTGTCTTCAACAATAATTGTATCGCAAACATCTCCAATTCCATCATTGTCTGTATCTTTTTGATCTGAATTTGCTATTTGCGGACAGTTATCATTAATATCAAGTATACCATCACCATCGGTATCAATATCATTTCCTCCTGAAGTTGAATTTCCAAAAATTCTAAACTCTAATAAACTCATCCAACTTCCTGTGTAAGTTGCAGCACCTGTAATTGTAATTTTAACAAAGCGACCTTCTTGTGCACTAAATGTATCAATTATTGGGTAAGTAATGGTTCCTGGAGTTGTATTTGTAGATCTATCTACAATTTCTGTATAGCCACCATTTTCTGTATTTGCAACAGAAATATTGAATTGGTAATCTCTATCGTTATGGCAAATCATTTCTGTTCTTTCCAATTCATAAATAGCGCCTAAATCTATAATTGCGGTTTGTGGAAAACCTGCAGCAGACCATTTTGTGGCTGTAGAACCATCAACTAAATTTGCAGGCACATAGTTAGCATCGTGAGTTCCTGATGTTGTAATAGGTTTATTAAGAGCCAAGTTTGCACCATCATAAGGTTTTATAACGGTAATTGTACTTTCTGCTGTAAAATCACCTTCATCAGTAGTAACAGTAATAATTGCAGTACCTTCTGAAACAGCGGTTACTAGTCCACTTTGAGAATCTACAGTAGCAATTTCAGGGTTGCTGCTGCTAAAGGTTACCCCAATATTTGTAGCTGTTAAAGGCTCTACTTTTGCAGTTAATTCAACAGTTGCATCTACTAAAAGATCAATAGAACTTGGCGATAATGTTACACCGGTAACACTAACTTCATCATGTTGAACAGAGAAATCATAAACTAAAACTTCTCCATAATTATTTGGATCATCGGTATCATCTCCTTCTTCTTCCGCGTTGCTTTGAGTGTAATTTCCTACTTTAAAATAAGTTTCATCATAATTTAAATCCATTACATAATCATTGCCATCAGCTTTTACCAAATAAGATTCAGCATTGTTAGTATTGTAAGCTGTTAAAAGATTTCCATCTTCAGCATAATAACAATAATGTTTACCATCAACTACTAAAAATATAACTTCATGAACTGTACCTAAAGTATAATTTGATTTTATGGTAACGTTACTTCTTAATTTTCCACCGTTAAAAGATAAAAATAGGTGAGAATCTTCTAGCCTCATAACCATTGAATCATCAATACCATCATCTTTGTTTCCATGAATTTGTGTAGCTACAAGTTGAGACTTATTTATGGGTAAATGTGTAATGGCTTGTTTAACGTAAATCATGTGAGTACCTTCTGTAGTCCAATAAATATCTACACTACCATCTTGAACTCTTTCTCTAAGTTCTGAACGAATGTTACTTGAATTTGGAGTTGTACCGTTGTCGCTTCTAATTGGAGTACGAAAAACAATAGCATCATTGCTATCATTTACATAAAAGAATTCATTATTTGGTTCATCACATAAGGTTTTATCTTCATCACCTGTTGGATATGTAATTTTCCATTGTTTACAGTTTTCCATAAGGTCTGATGGAACAAGTTGTGCCGATGCAGAAATAGTAAAAAAAGTAACTAAGATTAAAAGTATATATTTTTGTAAATGATTTTTCATTTTTACCTATAATGTTTATTTGTAAATGTCTATGTAATTGGTTAACCAATTTAGGATAACAAAATAACTAAATATTTTTTGAATTGTCCATAAAAAAGATAAAGAAATCGGAAATGAAATTTAGTTTTTTTGAAGTTTTTTAATTTCTAAAATTAGAATTATTGAGTTTTAACTTTTTTGATGTAATTGAGCCATACTAATTCAATACTTTTGTACTTTAAAACATGTTTTATGAAAACTATTTCACATTTTTTTTATGATAAATTTATTCTTTCTGGAATGAGTGTATCCATGGCTGAATATTTAAATTTAGCACTGCTTTTAGTTGGTTTACTTATACTATTAGTACTAATAGATTTTTTAACTCGTAAAATTATTGTAGTTACATTTAATAAGTTTTCAGAAAAAACCAATACCAAATTTGATAATATTTTAGTAAAAAATAAAGCTCCTAGAAATATTGCGCATATTATTCCTGTAATTATTGCCGATCGTTTAATGGATGATATTTTTATTCACTTTACTGATGTTGGTAATATGGCTGAAAAGGGTTTAGATGTTTTTGGTGTTGTATTAACTTTATGGATTGTACGAAGTTTATTAAATACTTTTAAAGATTATTTTAAAACCTTACCTCGTTTAAAAGATAAACCAATAGATAGCTATATTCAAGTATTTATGATTTTTGCTTGGGTTGTTGGGTTTATGTTTTCATTTGTAATTATTACAAATACACAAATTTATGCGTTTTTAACTACGCTTGGTGCGGCTTCGGCTGTAATTATTTTAGTGTTTAAAGATACAATTATGGGATTTGTAGCAAGTATTCAAGTTGCTACGAATGATATGGTTAGAATAGGTGATTGGATTACATTTGATAAATTTGGAGCAGATGGTGATGTTATTGAAATTAATTTGGCAACAGTTAAAGTTCAAAATTTTGACAAAACCATTACTACTATTCCAACGTATGCTTTAATTTCTGATTCCTTTAAAAACTGGAGAGGAATGAGCGACTCTGGTGGACGAAGAATAAAAAGAGCCTTAATTTTAAAGCAAGAAAGTGTAAAGTATTTGAACAATGAAGATATTGAGAATCTTAAAAAAATTCAACTTTTAACACCTTATTTAGAAAGACGACAGAAAGATATTATAGCTTATAATGAGCGTAATTTAATTGATAAAAACTTATTAATTAATGGTAAAAACCTTACCAATATGGGTGTTTTTAGAAAATATATGGAAACGTATGTTGAAAATCATTCGGCTATAAATGAAGAAATGACCATAATGGTGAGACAATTAGCACCTTCTTCTCAAGGAATTCCAATTGAAATTTATGCCTTTAGCAAAGATAAAGATTGGAAAAACTACGAATATATTATGGCTGATATTTTTGATCATTTAGTTGCATCTGTTTCGTATTTTGAATTGCAATTGTTTGAATTGCCAAGCAATACTACTTTTCACAACCAGTTATAGAATTTATATTAAAAATACATTAAAAAATGAGTTGACTTTCTTGAAAAATCAACTCATTTTTTATGGTTTCTAATTACTTTTTTGGTTGAGTAATTCAGGAGTATTAAGAATCAATTCCATTTTCTTAATAATTACTGTAATTTGATTCATTTGAGTTTCAATATTTCTAAAGAAAATACTAATATCTCTATTTACCCAACTTTCAGAAATTACACGTGCACCTAAACTAATTCTTAAAATTGCACTTTGAATGTTGTTACTATATTTCACATTAACAGCTTGTCCAATATGACACTTTTGACCGGCAAGTCTAATAATTTCTAATGGCGCATCTATAAAATGAGAAGATAAATCAGAATTTAATAGAATGTAAAGTTTTTTCACATTATCAACTGATAAAACGTTGTCATTTTGTTTGATGAAGAATGGAAAAATGGTTCTAATACTTCTTATTCCAAACTCTTTACTAGCGTAAGAATTATTGTTTGTTTCATCACCATAAATTGGTTCTAAAAAAGAAGCTTCTTTAATAGAATCTTCAACAAAATTACAAAACATTTCAATTCCCATATTTCTATATAAAACAGGCGTTTTATAATATCTGTCCATTTCAACTATGGCGGCATTCCAACGCATGTACGAACCATAATTAAACCCTTCAGATAAATTAGTAGAGCAGAACCATGAGGTTGGCCAATCAGAATTATTATAATATTGAGTTAAACCTTTAGGTAATGAATTTTTTACTGAATGTATTAATTTACTTACGCATTGTGGTAAAATTAATGCTCCAGAATAAGGAGGTCCTGTAAAGTATTTACTACCGGTAATGGTAACAATATAACCTTTGCTTAAATAGTTTTGAATGTCTTTAGGGTCTAATCTAAGCTGCGAACCATCAACTATAATTTGCATAGATAAATCTTCTAAATTATCTAGGCTTTCTATCATTTCGGCGCTAGGAGATTGGTAACCTAATTTAGATTGATCCATGGTGTGTAATACAACGTGTCTTCCTAGTTTATTGGTTTCTGAAATGGCAGCATAAACTTCTTTATCCATTTGCGCTGCTGATTTTAAATCACCATTTTCATTTTTAAAAGGAATTTCAATCAAATCTACATCTCTAAATCCTTCAATTCTATCTCCTTTTTTAATAGGGAAATTAAGGGCTGTTGTATTTTCAAAATGACATCCTTTTAATGCTGCAGGAACACCACTTCCAGTTTCATCAGATGCTACTAAAACATGTGTAATTTCTTTGTTTGAAGTAATTTGTGTTATTGCTGCAATTTGAAGTGAAGAATCTGTACCAGAAGGTGAAAATATAATTTCACATTTATCACTTAAATTAAATGTTTTTTTAAGGTTGTTTTTTAGTAGTTCAGAAAATTCAATAGTGCTATTTTCAAAACCATTTTTTAAGCTGTTTTTTATTAAAATACTTCTAGCTTTATCTGTTTTGTCAAAAGCAAAATTTGATACACTTGTAGCCGTTGATGATGCAAAAGTAAATGCTTCTGGTCTTGGAAATGGTCTACAACCATATTTATTCAATAATTGAATTTCATCAATATTCAACCTTAAATCTCCACCATCCATCAATAAATATTCTGTTGGTTTTGCAAGGTTTTCAATAATTGGTTTCCAAGATTCTTTAAAAATTGTATTGGTTTTGTTTAAACCATGAAACTGTTGTAATGCTTCGTAATTTGTTAAAGAGTCCGTATTTAGTGGTGCTTCACTTTTAATTAAATTAAGTAAAAAGTAGTCTAGCGGTTCTAACTTTACTTTATCATCTTTAGGTAATAATTTATAGAATATTTTGGTAACCTCTAGGGCTGCTAAATCACATAAAACAGTATCTTCTTTTTCTTCGTTTAAGGCTTTATACCAAAGTTGCCATTCAATACCATATCTTAAATAAACCAATGCTAAAACAGGTTCATTTAAAAAGGATGTACCAATTATAATAGATTTGTTTGGCACAATTTTAAATACTGTTGGTTGGCTGGTAGATGTAATAATATTAATATTATTGATTTTAGGAACCGTATTAAATCTTTTTAAAACACGAACCAAATAGTTCACATTTTCTTTTTCAAATAAGCTGGTTCTTTTATATTGATCTTCAATAAGTATATTATTTGTCATAAGTTGTTGTTTTAACGTTCGTTAGAACGATTTTTTTTAAGGAGCTATTACTCATTAATAAATGAAACATTCAAATGTAAGCGCTGTTTTTAAATATAGATACTTAGCTTTTAAATACTACAATTTGAATTTTGTTAAACACATTTATTAAAATTGATTTAATAAGTTTAACAATAAAAGTTGTGTAACACAATCAAATATTTGGATGTTTAGAAGGCAAATATAACATGTTCTTTAGTATCCATGAAAATGTTTTGATATTAACTCGTTACAATTTATGCTTTACACGTTAATTTTGTTGTATTTAAAGGTGTTTTAGAAATTTAAAATCATACCAGTTTTTAATTGTTCTGTATTAAAAACTTCATGAAAAGCTGCAAGTGCAGGAAGAGCTGTGCAATGTGATGGATATATTTCTTTTATGTTATTTTTTATTAAGTAATTGATTGTTTCTTTTGTTTGAAGGTTGTTCTGTTTTAAGTGAAAACCTCCAATAACTGCTTTTACTGTATTAATTCCAGTTACTTTTTTTGCGTGTTCAATAATATTACAAATACCAGCGTGTGAACAAGCCGTAATTATTATAAGTTCGTTATTTTGAATTACGGTTATTGCAGAATCATCCATAACAAAATCTGGCTGCTCTTTGTCATCTAAAAAAGGAGTTGTTTTTGATTCAAAATCTGTTTTTCGAGGAACTTGTCCTAAAAAAATAATATTTTTAGTTATAGCAAATGCTTCTTTTTTAAGAACTAAATTAAACTGTTTTTCTATTTCATCTTTGCTTAGTTTTAAACCTAAATACGAATGATCTTTCTTTCTGAATCGCTTCATAAAAGAATTTGGATGTGTAATTAATGTTTTATTACTAATATGTTCTAAACCATCTCCGTGATCCCAATGACCGTGACTTAATATAACAGTATCAATTTCTTTTTGAACATTAATTCCAAGTTTGTTCGCGTTTTTAATAAATACGTTCGTAGGCCCAGTATCAAATAGAAATTTTTCATTTTCATGTTCAATAATATATGAAAGTCCGTGTTCGGCAAGAAGCCCAGATCCGGCAAAGTTTTCAGTAAGTATAATTAATTTCATTAAATTACTTTTTTAAATTTTGGTTCAAGTTTATTTTTTATAAAGTTTGGAATGTTTTTGGGTAAACGTGTTTTACTGTCTACAAAAACTACAGTTGATTTGGCTTTACTTAAAAGTGTATTTTCTTCATTACGTATTTCAAATTCAAAATTAAAGCGAACTTTTGGCATTTCTTTAATTATTGTTTTTACGGTTATAAGTTCATCATAATGTCCAGGACTTTTATAACTTATTTCAAAAGATATTACAGGAATCATAATATTCTTTTTTTCAAGTTCACCATCTTGAATGCCTAATTTGCGTAATAACTCAGTTCTGGCTTGATGACAATAGGTAACATAATTAGCATGGTAAACATATCCCATTTGGTCAACTTCGCCGTAGCGAGGTCTCAATTTAAATAAATCAATTAGCATATTTATTGTGCTGCTAGTTTATTTATCTCATATAAATGACCCATTTGTTTTTTTTTGGTTTGTAGGTAATTTATATTAAATGGGTTTGGTTTAATTATTAAAGGAATGCGCTCTACAACTTGTATTCCATGTTCAGTTAATCCATCAATTTTATCAGGATTATTGGTTAACAATTTTATGTTTTTTATGTGTAATAAGTTAAGTATTATGGCTGCGATTTGATATTTTCTTTCATCTGGAGCAAAACCTAAATGAAGGTTAGCTTCTATAGTATCCATACCATTTTCTTGCAATTTATAAGCTTTCATTTTATTCATAAGACCAATTCCTCTGCCTTCTTGTTGTAAATAAATAATTGCTCCTTTTCCATTTTCTTCAATTGTTTGTATTGCTTTTATTAATTGATCGCCACAGTCGCATTTTAGCGAACCAAATAAATCACCTGTTGCGCAGGCCGAGTGAATACGTGTTATAACGGTGTCATTTTCAGTAAAATTCCCTTTTACCAAAGCCATATGTTCTAGTCCGTTTTTTTTCTCTTGAAATGGAACCAGTTCAAAATCACCATATTTTGTTGGTAGTTTAACTCTTTCACCTACCAAAACTGTTGTTTCTTTTTGCGGCATTATTTGTTTTTTTGTTGGTGCTTGCCACATAGATTTTTTTCTATTTCTTTTTTTAGAGAAAAATTCTTCTCAAATTCTTTTTGCTCATCCTTTGTTTTTCTGCATTTTCCTAGTTTATTTCCTGTTTTTGGACCTAATCCTCCTGGTCCTTTATGATCAAAATTTGGCATAACTTAATAATTTATAGACGTAAAAGTGTAAGTGAAGTTTACGTGTGTTTTATATTACGATACAAATATAATGAACCTACGTTCATAATAAAAGTTAAAAAAGGTTAATTGTGAAATAATAGTTTTGCGTAATAAGTGAAGAAAAAACTTTTTATAGTTCTATAATAAGATTTACAATTGCACATTTTGTACCTGCTATTTTATGAAAGCTGCTTTCTAAATTGGCTTGCTGTAATTCCTGTATTGCGTTTAAAAAATTGATTAAAATTAGCTACTTCATTAAATCCTAATGTGTCAGCTATTTCAGTAATGGTTTTCTCTTTATGATTTAACAAGGTTTTAGCGTATAAAACTTTATAATCTATTATAATTTTTTGAGCGCTTTTGCCTGTAGCTTTTTTAACGCATTCAGAAAGATAAATAGCGCTAATATTCATTAATGAAGCATATTCTTTTACCGATAAAAATGTGTTGTTATTTGAAAGAATTTTTTGTTCAAATTTAGCAAGTATAATATCGTTACGATTCATACTTGAAATTCCTTCGCTGTTATGTGTTATTCTTTTAATTTTATAAAGTAAAACAAGTAGTAAGTGTGTAATTATGTTTAAACTATTCATTTTACTTGTTCTAGACTCTTCAAAAATTTCTTTTGCCAATAATTCTATTCCAAAAAAATCGTTGTCATTCAATTGATAAATAGGTAGGGAATGCAATTTAAAAAATGGAAATTCATTTTGCACATCGTACGAATTGTTTAAATTTTCAAACAAAGAAGCTTTAAAATTAATAATGTAACCTATATCAGTATCTTTTTTATCTTTTTTGCTAAAATTAATAGTTTGAAAAGGGGAAACTATAGCCAAAGTGTTATTTGTTTTTTGAAGTGTTTGCTGTCCAATTTTTATAGATTTAGTAGTTCTATTTAAAATTGCCACCTCAAAAAAACTTCTTTTATGGGGTTTTAAATAAATGTCATTAACCTTTTGGTCTTTTGTATTGTCAACTTCAATAGATCTAATATAAAATCTATTGGAATAGTCGTCAACGTCTTCAGTGTTATTTACAAAGTAGTTTTTTATATTATCAAATATCTGCATCTGCTCATTTATTTTTCGTAAAAATACACATAAAACCTTAATTGTAATCTTTTTTACATAAATAGTAATTCATAATTAAGTATTTTAACAAGTTACATTTGTACCTGAAAATAATTCAAAGTCATATTAAGTAATGCTATATGATTTTATAAAATATTAAAAATAGATATATGAATTTCAAGATTAAAAATTTTAAAAGCCTTTTAACACTGTGTTTATTTGCTACTGTACTTGCATCTTGCGAAACTAGGCAAGAAACGCATGAAAAGGTAATTCCTGAATTATCTGTACTAGAAGTTAAGCCAAGTACACAAGAGTTTTACGAAACATTTGCAGCTACAATAAAAGGTAAACAAGATATTGATATTCGTCCACAAATAACGGGTTTCATCACTAAAGTAGCTATTGATGAAGGATCTATAGTAAAAAAAGGACAGGTTTTATTTCAGATAGATCAAGTTCAATATCAAGAAGCTGTAAATGTAGCAAAAGCCAATGTTGCAGTTGCTGAAGCTAGTGTTGCAACCGCTAAGTTAACAGCTAAAAACAAAAAATCATTGGCAGAGCGAAATATTATAAGTTCTTACGAACTTCAACTTTCACAAAATGAATTGGGAAGTTGTAATGCCCAATTGGCTTTAGCAAAAGCAGAATTAGTTAGTGCTCAAAAAAACTTGTCATTCTCACGTATCACAAGTCCTACAGATGGAATTGTTGGTAAAATAACGTATCGTATTGGAGCTCTGGTAAGCCCAACAATGACTGATGCAATGACAACTGTTTCTGAATTCTCAACAATGTATGCTAACTTTTCTCTTACTGAGAAAAAACTGCTGTCTCTTTCTGAAAATAATAGCACAGCGCAAGATGTTATTAAAAACATGCCAAAAATAGAGTTAAAACTTAGTAACGGAGAAATATATCCAGAGCTTGGAACAATTGAAACTATAAGCGGAACAATTGATCAGTCAACAGGTTCTGCAAGTATTCGTGCATCGTTCTCTAATAAAGGCGGCATATTACGCAGTGGAGGTACCGCTTCTGTAATATTACCTTATGCTATTGATAATTGTCTGTTAATTCCGCAAAGTGCCACTTTTGAAATTCAAGATAAAGTATTTGTGTATACCGTAAATAAAGATTCTAAAGTTTCAACTACAGAAATTGAAATATTCTCGCTAAATAATGGAAGCCAATATGCTGTAACCAAAGGGTTAAAATCTGGAGATAAAATTGTTGTTGAAGGAATTAGTTCTATTCGTAATGGTTCAACTATCAAAGCAATTACAAAAACAATTTAATTATGAAATTTGATAGATTTATTACTCGCCCCGTACTATCTACGGCCATTTCCATTTTTATTGTTATTCTTGGTATTTTAGGATTAGAATCGCTACCAATATCTCAATATCCTGACATTGCACCTCCAACAATTACAGTATCTACAGAATATACAGGAGCAAGTGCGCAAGCTGTATTAAATAGTGTAATTGCACCTTTAGAAGAAGAGATTAATGGTGTGGAGAATATGGATTATATAACTTCTACAGCAACAAACTCTGGTGGAGCAACTATTTCGGTTGTTTTTAAGCAAGGAACTGATCCTGATATGGCTGCAGTAAATGTTCAAAATAGAGTTTCTAAAGCGCAAGCTCTTTTACCTTCAGAAGTTACTCAGGTTGGTGTTTCTACCAGCAAACAGCAAACAAGTATGCTTACAGCTTTTAGCCTTTACAGTGCAAACGATCAACACGACATTTCTTTTATTGAAAACTATATGAAAATCAACCTTGTACCACAAATTAAAAGAATTAGTGGAGTTGGTGGTGTAGATGTAATGGGGTACGATTATTCTATGCGTATTTGGTTAAAACCTGATGTAATGGCGCAAAATAATCTTATTCCTAGTGATGTGGTTGCTGCGCTAGATGAGCAAAATATTGAAGCTGCTCCTGGACAATTTGGGGAGCAAGGAAATCAAGCTTTTCAATATACATTAAGATATAAAGGAAGATTACAAACAGAAACTGAATTTGAAGACATTGTAATTACCGCCACAAAAGATGGAGAAGTATTGCATTTAGGAGATATTGCTACTGTTGAATTAGCCAGATTAGGTAATAATGTATTGGGTGAAACCAACGGTCATGTTGGTCAAACAGCAATGATATATCAAGTAGCTGGCTCAAATGCTATGGATATTAATAATGAAGTAGCAGTATTTTTAGAAAAGGCTAAGGAAGATTTTCCTGCTGGAGTTGAGGTGGTTACATTACTTAATACCAACGATTTTTTATATGCTTCAATTTGGGAAGTACTTAAAACGCTTCTTGAGGCCTTTCTTTTAGTAGTTTTGGTTACCTATATTTTTTTACAAAATGTTCGACTAACACTAATTCCTACCATTGCCATTCCTGTTGCTTTAATTGGAGCTTTCTTTTGCCTTTGGGTATTTGGGTTTAGTATCAACTTACTTACACTTTGTGCATTGGTTTTAGCTATTGGTATTGTTGTAGATGATGCAATTGTAGTAGTTGAAGCTGTTCAGGCAAAGATTGAAGCAGGTTATCTGTCGGCTAAAGAAGCTTCTATTGATGCAATGAGCGAGATTTCAGGTGCTATTATTTCTACTACTTTAGTAATGATGGCCATATTTATTCCTGTAAGTTTTATGAGTGGTACATCTGGAGTGTTTTATAAACAAATGGGATTAACACTGGCTTTTGCTATTGGAATGTCAGCAATAAATGCACTTACTTTAAGTCCGGCTCTTTGTGCTCTTTTATTAAAGCCTCACAAAAATGACCCGAATGTAAAAGCTACGTTTGTTCAACGTTTTCATACTTCTTTTAACGATAATTTCAATCGTTTGGTTAACAAATACAAAAAAGGTGTAAGCTTTTTTATAAAGCATAAAAGTATTAGCGGAATTGCAGTTGTTATTTCTATCTTTTTATTTGTATACCTTTTATTTATTACTCCAACGGCATTGGTTCCAGATGAGGATCAAGGTACTGTATTTGCAGCAGTAACAATGCCTGTGGGAACTTCAATTGAAGAGACTAAAATTGAAATGGATAAACTTTCTGAAATTATAGAAACTGTTCCAAGCGTAAATGCATATTTTCTAAATACCGGTGTTAGTTTAATTGATGGAGAAGGAACTAATAACGGAATGATGATTTGTAATTTAAAAAATTGGAGTGAGCGTGGTGATAATGAAAGTGCTACAGATATTATAAATGTATTGCAACAAGAGGTTTCAAAGAAACTTAAAAACTCTAGAGTTATATTTTTTGCTCCTGCAATGATTCCTGGTTACAGTACAAGTAATGGATTTGAACTTCAGCTTCAAGATAAAACAGGTGGAGATTTAGTAACTTTTAATAAAGTAGCTCAAGAATTTCTTGAAAAAGTAAATGCTCGTCCTGAAATTCAAGTGGCACGTACATCTTTCAATCCGTCGTATCCACAATATATGGTAAATATTGATGTAGAGAAGTGTAAAATAGCAGGTATAAGTCCTGATGAAGTATTGTCTACATTACAAGGTTATTATGGTGGACTTTATGCTTCAAATTTTAACAGATTTGGGAAACTATATCGAGTAATGATTCAAGCTGCACCAGATTATAGAGCAAATAAAGAAACTTTGAATAAAATAATGGTTCGAAACGGAACAGAAATGGCTCCAATTACACAATTTGTTGAGCTAGAGAAAGTTTATGGGCCAGCAAGTATTAATAGATTTAATCTTTTCACTTCAATAAATATTTTGGGTTCTCCATCTGCTGAAGCAAGTTCTGGAGAAGCTATTGCAGCTATTAAAGAAGTTGCAAAAGAATTACCAACAGGCTACGGTTTTGAATTCTCTGGAATGACTCGTGAAGAGAGTGGTACAAGTTCAAATGCTACCGCAATTATTTTGATTATTGTATTGGTATTTATTTACCTACTGCTTAGTATGCAGTACGGAAGTTATATTCTTCCAGTTGTAATAATTCTTTCAATTCCGTTTGGTTTAGGTGGCGGCTTAATTTTTGCCAATATTATGGGAATTTCAAATAGCATATATATGCAAATGGTACTTATTATGCTAATTGGATTGCTTGCTAAAAATGCCATATTAGTTGTTGAATATGCAAAAGAAAGTAGAGAAAAAGGATTAGGAATTGTTGATGCAGCAATTGAAGCTGCAGGTAAACGTTTACGTCCAATTTTAATGACATCTTTTACTTTAATTATTGGTCTTTTACCTATGATGTTTGCTTCTGGAGTAGGAGCAAACGGTAATACTGCATTAGGTGCAGGTGCTGTTGGAGGAATGCTTATTGGTACAATTTGCCAAATATTTATTACACCTGCGTTGTTTGTTGTTTTTCAAAAGATTCAAGAAAAATTCAAACCATTTAATGGAGATGCAAATTAAATTATTACAAAGTAAAAAACACAAAATGAAAAAAATAGTTATAATATTAATAGGTGCATTATTGCTTAATAGCTGTTCACTATATAAAACATTTGAAACTCCAGAAATTAATTCGGAGAACTTATACAGAGATACTATTTTAGAAAGTAATGTAGCTGTAAATGATAGTGTAAACTTAGGGAATATTCCTTGGCGAGAATTATTTACAGATCCTAAATTACAATCGCTTATTGAACAAGGATTGGAATCAAATATTGATTTACAAACCGCATTACTTCGTATTGAACAAGCTGAAGCTTCTGTATCTTCAGCACGGTTAGCTTATTTGCCAGATTTGTCTTTATCAGCCACTGGAACACTTACAAGTTTAGATGGTGCAGATGTGGAGTCATACAGCGTTCCTGTTTCTTCAAGTTGGCAAATTCCTTTGTTTGGTGGTGTACGCAATTCTAAAAAAGGAGCTATTGCTACCTTGGAACAAAGTAAAGCCTACAAACAAGCTGTACAAACGCAATTAATTTCAATTATTGCTAGCAACTATTATAGTTTATTAATGCTTGACAGACAGTTAGAAATTACCGATAAAACAATATTGAATTGGTGTAAAAGAACCGAAACAATGAAAGCTTTAAAATCTGTTGGAATGACAAATGAAGCTTCAATTACACAAAGTGAAGCTAGTTATTATTCGTTAAAAACTTCACGTATAGATTTACAACGATCTATTCGTGAATTGGAAAACGCTCTTTCAATTACTTTGGGTAAAGCTCCTCAAAGCATAGACCGTGGAGTTTGGAAAAATATTGAACTTCCCGCAACAATATCAGCAGGAGTTCCTATACAAATGCTTGCCAATCGCCCAGATATTAAACAATATGAAATGGCTTTAGCAAATGCTTTTTACAATACAAATGTGGCTCGTTCAGCCTTTTACCCAAACATTACCATTAGCGCTTCAGGCGGATGGAGTAATGGAACTGGTTTTGCTTTAAGCCCTGATGATTTTATACTTGGAGCTGTTGGTTCTTTAGCAGCACCAATATTTAATAAAGGATTGAACAAAGCCAATTTAAAAATAGCAAAAGCTGATCAAGAAGTGGCTTTATTGAATTTTAATCAAAATATTTTAATTGCTAGTAACGAAGTAAGTGATGCACTTTTTCAATTTACTTCAGCATTAGAAAAACAAAATAATAGAGATAAACAATTAGAATCTTTAGAAAAATCAGTAGCATATAAAAATGAATTGTTTCAATTAGCATCATCAACTTATTTGGAAGTATTAACGGCTGAACAAGATTTACTAAGTGCATAACTATCAGAACCTAATGATTGGTACGAACAAGTACAAGCCGTTATTGAGCTTTACCAAGCTTTAGGCGGTGGACGTGAATTATAATAAAGTTAGTTTCATCATTTTTATATTGAATAATAAAAGCAATTATTAAAGTTTATGAATTCAAAGTATTCATTAAAAGATGGTCCTATATTTAAACTACTATTAGTGTATGCAGGTCCGGCGGTTTTAGGTCTTTTAATAAACGCACTTTATAATATTGTAGACAGGGTTTTTGTTGCAAGATACGTAGGTGCAGAGGGATTGTCTGCAGTAACAATGGCTTTTCCTGTTTCTCTTTTTCAATTTGGGTTTATACTTTTATTTGGAAGCGGTTCAGGAATATTTATAGCTAAGTATTTGGGTGAATCAAACCCCGAAAAGGCTGAAAAAGTTCTAGGGAATATGATTGCAGGTTTGTTATTAATTTCTGTAATTTTTACTTTTTTTGGTTTGTTGTTTTACAAACCTTTACTAACTTTTTTAGGAGCCAAAGGCGAACTACTCCAATTATCTGCTGAATATTTACAAATAATAATTATTGGGTTTCTGCCTTCATTTGCGTTGGCTTTAGAATTTACTTGCCGAGCTGAAGGAAACCCTCGTTTACCTGCAATTCTTATTTTAGTTTCATCAGTAATAAACATTGTATTAGATGTTGTTTTTATGAAGTATTTAAATTTAGGAGTTAGGGGAGCGGCTTTAGCTACAATTACAGCTGTAAGTGTAAATGCACTTTTTATAATTTGGTATTACATAAGCGGTAAAAGTGTTATAAAGTTTGCTTGGAAAAATATAAAAATTCAAAAAGAAATAATGCTGCCTATTTTAGCGGTGGGCTTAGCTCCATTTGTAATGGATATTTCAGCAAGTCTTCAAAATTTAATTGCGAATACGTTACTTCTTGAAGTTGGAGGAACCTATGCTGTTGCCGCTATGGGAATTGTTTTTAGTGTAAATATTTTCTTTCTAATGACCGCTTTGGGTACAGGAGATGGAATGCAGCCACTTATCAGTTTTAATATGGGGGCAAAACGTTTTGATAGAAATAAAAAAATAGTACGTTATGCAATAGCAATTGTTGGTTTAGTAGGTTTATTAGGAATTGTTTTAATAGAGTTGTTTCCTGATTTTATTATAAATCTATTTATAAATGATAATAATGAAATAACAAGGATTACAAAAAATGGATTACAAATATTTGCGATATCTATTCCGTTTTATATGATTCAAATAGTGTTGACTCGTTATTTTCAAGCGTTGTAGTCAAATAAAATTGCAACATTTTTAGCTTTGCTAAGGTCTGTTTTACTTTTTGTACCTATTGTTTATTTTTTAAAGGGAGTTTTAGGGATAAATGGTATTTGGGTTTCTTTTATAATAAGTGATTCTTTAGCAGTATTGTTATCTTTCTTTCTAATGAAAAAAATTAAACATTAAAAAAAGTTTTAAGAGCAAACACTAAAAAACAGTTTCTAAATCAATGCATTTGAATTTAATTTAGTGCTTTTGAATTGAAAGATACTCATGTATGATTTTTGCTAGAACTTAGATATTTTATATCTTTACAGCCTGTGATGAAACAAAGAATTAATAAAATAGCGGCTGTTTTAATGACATTTGTAGTGTTGTTATCTACAATGTCATTTACAATACATCAAAGTTATTGTGAAGATAATTTAGTTGCTACAACCTTATCTACAAATGTACAATCACACCAAATAGAGACAGAAAAAAGCTGTTGTTCAACTTCTGAAACTTGCTGTAAACATAAGGATATAGTTTTTGAAGGGAAAAATGAAATATTATTTTATAAAGTAGAAAAGGTATCTTTAAAAGATCAATTTTTTACATTTAACTTACCTAATTACCGTTTTCAAAATTTCAAAATTTGGTTGCTGCCTATCATTGCAGTAAAAGAATATGCGCCACCAAATTTGGTTGAAGACATACAAACAATTCACCAGGTTTTTATAATTTGATTTTAAATTAATATGTAAAACATCATTTTTTGATTTTTCTCACCAGAGAAATCAATGTTATATGATACACTTTTTATAATTAATTTAAAATACAATACTTTGAAAATACTTAATATAATATTTTTATGTGTTCCTTTTATATTGTTTTCTCAAGAAAATATTGAAGGAACTATATTTGAAATCAATTCAAATAATAAAAAAACACCTTTGTCAGGTGTAAATATTCACTGGGAAAATACGTCTATTGGTGCCATTACAAATTTTGATGGAGAATTTACAATAGCGTATAAAAAAGAAAATACAAACCTTATTATTAGTTACGTTGGTTTTAAAACTGACACACTAATAATACAAAGTCCTCAAAAAATAACTCACGTTTTATCTCCATCAAATGAGTTAGATGAAATTGTTCTTGAAACTAGAAAAAAAACAACAGCTGTTTCATATTTGCAATCATTAAACATTATGAATATGAGTAGTGATGAGCTGTTAAAGTCTGCTTGTTGTAATCTTTGTGAGAGTTTTGAAACAAACCCTTCAATTGATGTTAATTTTGCAGATGCACTTACGGGTACGCGCCAAATTAAAATGCTAGGTTTAACTAGTCCGTATATTTTAATAGGAATAGAAAGTATACCTTCTATTAGAGGTGCAGCTCAGGCCTTCGGATTAAGCTTTGTACCGGGAACTTGGGTAGAAAGCATTCAAATTACTAAAGGTGCTGGAAGTGTAATTTATGGTTATGAGAGTATTGCAGGGCAAATAAATGCAAAACTTCAAAAACCATTAAGTGATAGTAAATTGTTTATCAATGCATTTGGTTCTGCAAATGGGAGGTACGAAATAAATACACACGTAAATACAAAAGTAACTGATAAACTAAGTACAGGTTTATATGTTCACGGAAATATGCGGGATAAAAAGTTTGATAAAAACCATGATACTTTTTTAGACGCACCTTTAATGAAGCAAATTAATTTAATGAATAGGTGGCAATATGTTGACCTTGAAAAGGGTTTTGTTAGTTTTTTGAATGTTAGATATTTAAATGATGAAAAACAAATGGGTCAAATAAATTTTAATCCATCAACAGATAAATTAACTACAAACAATTGGGGAAGTGAGATTGATACTAGACGTGCTGAGGTTTCGGGGAAATTTAGCTATTCAAATCCTGAATTAACTTACCAAACCTATGATGTTCAAGTGGCTTACAGTCATCATAATCAAGAATCATATTTTGGGCAAAATGTTTACAACATAGTTCATAATAGTTTTTATTCTACGGCAATTTATGGTTCTATTATTGGAGATACAAGGCATAAATTTAAAACAGGTGTAAATTATACTTTTGATAATTATAATGAAACTGTAGGAGTTAAGTTAATTGAGAACAACTATGAAAGAAGAGAAAATTCAATTGGTGCATTTTTTGAATATAACTTTGATGATTTAGATAAATTTAATCTTACTGCTGGTTTACGAATTGATGCTCATAATGTTTTAGGTACATTTATAACTCCTAGGTTGCATATGCGCTATACTCCTTGGGAAAAGTCTGCTATAAAAGCTTCTGTTGGAAGAGGTAAAAGAGGAGCAAATATTTTTGCTGAAAATCAGAATATTTTTGCAACTTCAAGAAACATTCAAGTATTAAATACAAATGGTGAAATTTATGGTTTAGATCCAGAAATTGCCTGGAATTATGGAGTATCTTTTTTACAAGGATTCAATTTATTTAATAAAAATGCTGATGTAGCAGTAGATTTTTATCGCACAAATTTTATAAATCAAGTTGTGTTAGATATGGAAAATCCGCTTGAAGCAAACTTTTATAACTTAGAAGGAGATAGTTATGCAAATAATGTTCAAGTTGAATTTAATTACAATGTTTTTAAAGGTGTAGATTTAAGATTGGCGTACAAATATTTTGATGTAAAAACCCAATATATATCTGGTAAACTAGAAAAGCCATTGACACCAAAACAACGTTTATTTGCAAATGTTTCTTATGAAACTTTAAAGCTAAATGAAAATGACTCTCAATGGAAATTTGATTTTACCTATAATTGGTTAGGGAAACAACGGTTTACAAATACTTCAAGTAGTCCATTACAGTACCAATTACCTGCATATTCACCTGCTGTTGGAACCGTAAATTTACAAGTTACCAAAGTGTTTTCATCAAAATTTGAGATGTATGCAGGGGGAGAAAATATTATGGATATTAAACAAGAAAATCCAATTGTTAGTGCTGAAGATCCATTCGGTCCTTATTTTGATACTACAATGGTTTACGGTCCAATTTTTGGAAGTAGTTATTACGCAGGATTACGATATAGAATTAATTAATTTATAAAACAAAATAAAATTTAAAACCATGAAAAAAATAATAATTATAGCTGTTTTCTTAATTGGAGTGGCAAGTGTTGCGCAAAATAAAAATGCGAAAGCATCTATTCATGTTGACGGTGTTTGTGAAATGTGTGAAAAAAGAATAGAGACCGCTTGTATAAAAACAAAGGGAGTAAAATTAGCAGATTGGAATGTAGCTACGCACGAATTGAAATTAATTTATAATGAAAACAAAACAAATTTATATGCTATAAAAAAAAGTATTGTAGCTGTGGGTCATGATACTGAAGGAATGAAAGCAAGTGATGAAGCTTATAATAATTTACATGAATGTTGTAAATATAGAGATGAAGAGGTGAAAGCAGCTCATTAATTATAAGGCAAAATACCTTGTAATTTATTGGTGTTTTCAAAGATGAATTTTAAATTTAGGCAAGAAAAAAGCGATTTAGAAATACTAAATCGCTTGTTTTCAAGTCTTAAAAATTGTAGCGTGATGCAGAATTGAACTGCAGACCTCCGGGTTATGAATCCGACGCTCTAACCAACTGAGCTACCACGCCAATTATTGAGGGTGCAAATATAAAAATAATTATTTTGTTACAGCAAATTATTTCATTTAATTTTTTTCATAATTTTAATTTTTTTTAGAGGGAATATTTATATATATTGTGGTCATAAATTTAAAGAATGTCAGTAAAAATAAAATTTGAAATTGAGTTTCCAATTCACGCTTCACCACATATGTTATATCAATATTTTGGAACACCTTCAGGGCTATCTGAGTGGTTTGCAGACAATGTAAACTCAAGAGGAGAGGTGTTTACTTTTATTTGGGACGGAGCTGAAGAACGCGCAAAAGTTTTGCAAGAAAGACCAGATGAAAAAATTAAGTTTAAATGGGAAGAAGATGAAGACCCTAAATCATTTTTTGAATTTAGGTTAGAGATTGATGATATAACAAAAGATGTTTCTTTAATTGTAACTGATTTTGCTGAAGAAGATGAGGTTGATGAAGCAAAAATGTTTTGGGAAAACCAAATAGATGAGCTTAAACATACAATTGGAGCTTAAAATTGATAATATTTTTAAAAATTATGAACCTTGATTTTGTCAAGGTTTTTTTTATGTATTTTTGTGCCAAAATAAGTAAAACAGCATGATAAATTTTAACGGTAATTTAGTAAAATCAAGCGTAGTATTGTCTTCAAATAATAGAGTCTTTAAATATGGTGACGGAATATTTGAAACTATGAAAGTTGAAAATTCAAAAATCAACTTTTTAGAAGATCATTATTTTAGGTTGATGGCTTCCATGAGAATGTTAAGAATGGAAATTCCAATGACACTTACTTTAGAGTTTATGGAACGCCAAGTTATGAAAACACTTGAAAGTAATAATTTAACCAATGCGCGTGTAAGAGTTTCTGTTTATAGAAAAGATGGAGGGTTTTATACACCTAAATCTCATACCGTAAACTTTATTGTTGAAACTTCAGAATTAGTGAACGCTCAAAAAGAAGAGTATGTGTTAGATTTATTTAAAGATTATTTTGTGAATTCTGGACTGCTTTCTACCATTAAAACTACCAATAAATTGATAAATGTATTGGCAAGTATATATGCAACTGAAAATAGTGTTGACAACTGTATTTTGCTAAATGAAAGAAAACACGTGGTTGAAGCAATAAACGGTAATTTGTTTTTAGTGGTTGGAAATACAATTAAAACACCAGCTATTTCTGAAGGTTGTGTAAAAGGTATTGTTCGAAAAAAACTTATAGAATTTATTGGTAAACATCCAGATTATAGCATTGAAGAAACACAAATTTCACCGTTTGAAGTTCAAAAAGCTGATGAGGTTTTTATTACAAATGCAATTGTAGGTATTCAACCAATTACAAAGTATAAGAAAAAAACATTTAAAACAATCGTTGGAAATAGTTTTTCAAAAGCTTTAAACGAATTAGTTTAAGGCAGGGTTTTCTGGAGCATTTGCCCAAATTTGATATTCACCACCAAACTTTAATAGTTGATTTTTCCAAAATTCATCACTATTAATGTTTAGTAAATTTTGAAACTTATTTTCAGTTACAATCCAAGTTGATTCGTTCAGTTCTTCATTCAATTGTTCATTAGACCAACCTGAATATCCTAAGAAAAATCTAATTTTAGATTTATTAATTGCATTTGAATTTAATAGGCTTGTAAGTGCTTCAAAATTTCCACCCCAGTAAATATCATCTGATATTTGAATACTATCAGGAATTAGTTCTGGTAATTCATGAATAAAATATAAATTATCTTGTTCAACAGGACCGCCAGTAAAAATTGGACAATCAGATTCAATTTCAGGAATTAAATCGCTTAAAACATATTCAGTAGGTTTATTTAATATAAAACCAATACTTCCTTCTTTAGTATGCTCTGTTAAATAAATTACAGACCTATTAAATGATTTGTCATTTAATATTGAAGGTTCAGCAATAAGTAATTTTCCTTTTGATGGATGTTGCTTAATCATGAAATTACATTTGCTTAAATATAGTAAAATTATGGTATAAAAAAAACTCTCTATGAAAATAGAGAGTTTTTAGTACTAAGAAAAATTTCTTAGATATTAGTTTACAGCGTCACTAAATCCAGCTCCTGCTTTAAATTTAACAACATTTTTAGCTGCAATTTCAATAGACTTTCCAGTTTGAGGGTTTCTACCTGTTCTAGCCGCTCTTTGAGAGATTGACCAAGTTCCCCATCCTACTAATGTAACTTTTCCACCACCTTTAAGAGTGTTTGTTACATTTTCTGTTAACGATTCTAGAGCCGCTTTAGCTGCTGCTTTTGAAATTCCAGCGTCAGCTGCCATTGCATCGATTAAATCTGATTTGTTCATAATAAATTTATTATTTTATTTTGGTTAAACATATTTCGCTATAAATAGCTTAACAAAGTTAGACGGAATAAGGCTTTGTGCAAGTTTTTGGTATAAAATCTCTTGTTTTTGTTAATAAAAGACGTTAAATGTTAATAACCTTAACAGTTATAGCTGTAAAAAGCGCTGTATCCCTTGTGAAATATAGGCTTATTGAAAAAATGCTTGTTCACTAAAAGTAAATCCGTTTAACAAACTTTTACTATCCATTTTTCTTTTGCCTGAGAGTTGTAAACTTTCAATTATTAGATATCCTTTGGTTACAGCAACCTTTATTTCGCTTTTTGATGTTATAATAGTTCCGTTTTTAAGTGTGTGCGCTGCAATTTCTTTTTTAACATCGTAAATTTTAACTTTTATTTCAGTATTGTTATCATTTAAGGTTGTCCAAGCAGCTGGGTACGGATTTAAACCACGAATTAAATTGTAGATATTTGGTAACGAATCATTCCAATTAATTTTACACGTTTCGTTAAATATTTTTGGAGCTGATTTTTCTTCAAGTTCAGGTTGTTTAAATGTAGTTACGTTGTCTTCCTCTATTAGTTGTGCCGTTTTAACTACTAGTTCACTTCCAACTTGCATTAAAACATCATGAAGTTCACCTAAAGTTTCATTTTCACCAATTGACACTTCTTCTTGAAGTATTACATTTCCAGTGTCAATTTTTTCATCAATAAAAAAAGTAGAAACGCCTGTTTTTGTTTCTCCGTTAATGATAGCCCAATTAATAGGGGCAGCGCCTCTATAATCTGGCAATAAAGATGCGTGTAAGTTAAATGTGCCAAACGTAGGCATTTTCCATACTATTTTAGGAAGCATTCTAAAAGCAACAACAATTTGAAGGTTAGCATTTAATGCTTTTAATTCTGAAAGAAAATCTTCATTTTTTAAATTGGTTGGTTGTAAAATTGGTAAGTTTTGCGCTAACGCATATTTTTTTACGGCAGATTGATTTAATTTTCGACCTCTTCCTGCTGGTTTATCTGGGGCGGTAATTACTCCAACCACATTCAAATTGGCGTTTATTAAAGCTGCTAAAGTACCTACAGCAAAATCTGGGGTACCCATAAAAACAATTCTTAAATCTCTCATTAAATAGCTAGTTTAAATTTATTTTGCGAAGTTATTGTTATTTTATTTTGTTCTAATAATATTTTTAAGGAATTTAAAATTTCTTCTTCAGTGAAGTTTAAAATAGCTGCTAGTTCGCTTGAACTTAAAGTTTGATTTTGGAGTGTTTTTAGAATTTCTTCTGAAATACTTTTTAATGATACTTTTGTTTTGTTTTTAGAAATGCAAACATCGCAAGTTCCACATTGTTCTTTACAGGTTTCATTAAAATAGGTGAGCAACTGTATGGTTCTACAAGTTTGTTTATTTTGAATAAAATTTATTACAGCTTTTAGTTTTTCGTATTTTAAGTTGTTTCGTTTTTCTATATTTTTTGAAATTCTGTTTATGGTATAAGCATCTTCTCTAACTACCATAAAGTTTAATTTAGATGTAGTATCCGCAAATGAATATTTTATAATTCCTTGTTCATGGAGCTCTTTTAAGTTTTTTATAATTTCATTTTTAGAGCATTTTAATTTTTTTGACAACACATATTCATTTATTATAGTAAAGTGTTCAAAAACGCCTCCATAACTTCTTAAAATAAGCTGTATAAATTCATTTTTTGAAGGGTAATTGTCTAAATAATTAAAAAGTTGCTGGTTACTTACAATAAATTTAAATGAAGATTTTTTACTATAATTTTCATCAAGCAACAAAATGTTTTCTTGCTCTAATATTTTAATAGCGTTGTAGGTTTGCAATAAGTTTAGTTGGTAAATGGAACAAAACTTTTGCAAGGAAAAATTGAAAGATTCTAAAGGTAATTCACCTAAAGCTATATTATAAAACTGATTTAAATTAAAATATATTTTTTTTATGAATTTTACAGTAGGAATATTTGATTTGAATTTTGTGATAGTTTCATGTAAAAGAGCGTCATTTGTAATTAATACAGCATGAGATTTTTTGTTATCTCTTCCAGCTCTCCCTGCTTCTTGAATATAATTTTCTAAGCTATTTGGAGTGTTAATATGTATTACAACTCGAACATTAGGTTTGTCAATTCCCATTCCAAAAGCATTGGTAGCCACCATAATTGGAGTTTTATCTTGCATCCAATTTAAATATGCTTCATTTTTTTCAGAAAGTGATAAACCTCCGTGATAAAAACTACTTTTAAAGCCGTTTCTATTTAAAAATTGCGAAACTTCTTGTGTTTGTTTTCGGTTATTAGTGTAAACAATTACAGCATCTTTGGCGCGATGTAATAATTGCTTTAATTTACCATAAACATCTTCTGTTTTTAGAACATGATAACTAAGGTTACTACGTTTAAATGATTTTTTAAATACTTGCGCATCATTTAGTTCTAAATGCAATTGAATATCTTCTAAAACTTGTTGAGTGGCTGTTGCAGTTAAAGCTATAAACGTTGCGTTTGGTTGTAGTTCTTTTAAAATATTTAATTGTAAGTACGAGGGTCTAAAATCGTGTCCCCATTCTGAAATACAATGTGCTTCATCAATAGCTATTAAAGAAACTTGTAGCTGCTTTATTTTATCTTGAATAAATTTGGATTGCAGCTTTTCAGGAGAAAGATATAAAAATTGAATACCTCCAAATTGTAGATTGTCAAAAGCAATTACAATTTCATCTTGAGATAATTGTGAAGTTAAAGCTATGGCTTTTATATTTTTTTCTTTTAAGCTGTTAACTTGATCTTGAATAAGTGCAATTAGCGGTGAAATAACAATGCAAATTCCACCCATAGCTAAAGCAGGAACTTGGTAACAAATAGATTTTCCGCCACTTGTAGGTAATAAAACTAAGGCATCTTCTCCTTTTAAAACAGTATCAATTATTTCTTTTTGTGGAGTTCTAAATGTAGTGTGTCCCCAATATATTTTTAATATTTCAAGAGGACTTTTCATTATTTAAGATAGTCTAAAATAAAGTTTGTTCGTTCTTCAACAGTTCCGGTTGGTACTTCAATAATTGGGTAATTTAATTCTTTATAAGTTCTTTCTAAATGATTATGAATGGCTAGTGCTTGTTCAAAATTTTCATAACGTTCATTATCTGAAATATAAATTTCTTCCCACGGCGGCATTAAAAAAACGTGTTCATAGCGATAAAGGTTACTTTTGTTTACATACGTTGAAGGGTAGTCTATACTAATATAATTCATATAGGCATGTACATCAGGAATTCCTCTATCAAAAAATACCAACTCATTATTTATTTGTTCAGCTTCAATAAATTGTTTTATGCGGCCTTCTAATAACAATTCACTAAATAATAAAGGTTTTGTTAAAAACAGTTGCTCAATTCCTTTTTCTCGAGCGTTTAAGGTAACCTGTCTAGAAATTTCAGGCATACAAATAAACTTACGTTTTACAAGTTCATCAATTACTGTAGATTTTCCGGTTCCCGGTCCACCGGTGATTACAATTTTTGTTTGCATGGCACAAAATTAATGCATTCATTAATTTTTACTTCAAATATTCTTGTAAATTTGTTATTTGATATTAACAATGTATAAGTTCAATCTTAAATAGCATTTAAAACCTAAAAAATGAGCGATAAAAGTGAGTTTTATAAAAAATTAAAAAAAACATTAAAAGAGGAAACTAAATTCCCAACCAAATATTTATTTAAGTTCATTGTACCAACTTCAGACAAAGCTATTCAGCAAGTTGAAAATATTTTTAATGACGGTGGCGCTGTTATTAAAAAAAATGTTTCTAAAACAGGTAAATTTACAAGTGTATCTATTCATGTAGTAATGAAAAATGCTGATACAATTATTGAAAAATATCTTCAAGCAGAAAAAATTGAAGGAATTATTTCTTTGTGATACTTTTAACATCGTTTTTTAAAAATAAAAAATAAATTGCACCGTTTTTAATAGGGTATTTTTCTTGTTTAAAAAGATACTTATTGAAAGCAAAATTTATGATTTATGAAGTTAAAAATTTCGTTAATTTTTATAGTATTTATTAGTTGTTCAGATATCTTTTCTCAACAAGTATCCAACGTTTTATTTACAATTGATAACGAACCTTATTATACTTCTGAGTTTTTAAAAATTTATAAAAAAAATAGCGCACTTCTAGCTAATTCTGAAAATAAAAGTATTGAGAATTATTTGGATTTGTACGTTGCTTATAAGTTAAAAGTAAGGGAAGCAAAAGAGTTTGGATTTGATACTGTTGAAAAATTTAAAAAAGAATTAAAAAGTTACAAAGAGAAATTAGTTTTACCTTATTTAAAAGATGAAAAGGTAACTAAAAAGTTGGTGAAGGAAGCGTATAATAGGTTGCAAACTGAGGTGAATGCTAGTCATATTTTAGTTTTTGTAAAACCAAATGCAACACCAAAAGACACTTTGTTGGCATATCAAAAAATTGTAGCAGCTAAAGAATTAATAAGTACTGGTGAAGAATTTTCAACAGTTGCAAAAAAATATTCTGAAGATCCTTCTGTTGTTCAAAATGGTGGAGAAATTGGATATTTTACAGCATTGCAAATGGTATATCCTTTTGAAAATGTTTCGTATGCAACAAAGGTGAACGAGGTTTCAGAGCCTTTTAAAACAAAATTTGGGTATCATATTTTAAAAGTAACTAATAAAAGAGCTGCAAAAGGAGAAATAGAAGTTGCCCATATTATGACAAATAATACTTTGCCAAATGCCAAACAACAAATTGATTCTATTTATGCTGTTTTGTTAAAAGACCCAGCTAAATTTGAAATGTTAGCAAAAGACTTTTCGCAAGATAAAAGTAGTAGTTCAAAAGGTGGGAAGTTGCCTAAATTTGGCGCTAGTAAAATGGTTGAAAGTTTTTCAGATGTGGCATTTTCTTTAGAAAATAAAGGTGATCTTTCTAAGCCATTTCAAACAAATTATGGGTGGCACATTATAAAATTATTAGAGAAATATCCTTTGCAGGAATTTGATGAAATTGAAAACGAATTACTGCAAAAAGTTGAAAATGATTCAAGATCAGCGCTTATTGGGAAATCGGTTGTTGATAGTTTGCAACAAGCTTATAAGGTAAAAGTAAATTTGGAAGCATTCAATCAATTTTATGTTGATGACTGGAAAGTTACACCTGAAAAATTTAAGCAAAATTTATTTAATATTGAAAATACGCAAATTTCACAGCAAGAGTTTATTTCATATTTAAAACTTGCACCCCAAACAACTATTAAAAGCAATTTTGAATTATTTAAACAAAAAGAGATTCTAAATTATTTTAAAGTTCATATTGCTGATACAAATGAAGAATTTGCCTTAATTTATAAAGAGTTTGAAGAAGGTATGTTGTTGTTTGAAGTATTGGAAAAACAAGTATGGGAAAAATCTAAAGATAGTTTAGGTTTGGCAAATTTTTACGATTTGCATAAAGTAGATACTTATAATTCAAAAAAGTTTGACGACATTAGAGGAATTGTAATTTCTGATTATCAAAACTATTTGGAAAAAGTTTGGGTAGAAGCATTGTATAAAAAATATGAAGTATTGTTTAATGAAAAAGAAAAAAATAGCATTTTAAACACTAAAAATATTGAATGAGAAACGTTAGCTATATATTCATTTTATTAATATTAAATTCTTGTAATTATTTTACAATTAAAAACGATACTCGTGAAGTTGTTGCGCGCGTAGGAGATACATTTTTATATAAAGAAGATTTATCAGGAATTACAGCTTCAAGTACAAGTTCACAAGATAGTTTGTTAATATCAAATAACTATATTAATAATTGGATCAAACAGCAGTTGTTACTTTCAAAAGCGCAAATTAATTTAGAAAATGAAATAGATAAGTTTGAAGATTTGGTAAAAAAATATCGTGAAGATTTATATATCAACTCTTATAAAGAAGCCGTTGTAAAAGAATACTTAAATACTGAAATTTCTAATGAGGATATTGAGCAATTTTATGAAGGTAACAAACAAAATTTCAAATTAAATGAAGAGTTACTAAAGTTAAAATTTATTAAGCTTGGTAAAGATGTGTACGAGAAAAAAGAAATAATAAAACTGTTTAAATCAAAGAAAAAAGAAGATTTAGATAAGTTAGTTTCAAAAGAAATGTCATTAAAATTAAATCACTTAAATGATTCTGTTTGGATAAAATATAGTGATTTGGTTACTAAAATTCCTATTTTAAAAACAATAGACAAAACCGACTTGTTAAAAAAAGGTAATTTTATTCAAAAAGAAGATTCATTAAGCTTATATTTGGTCGCTGTTAATGCGGTGTTGAATAGAAATGAGGTAGCGCCAATTAGTTATATTTCACCTACCATAAAGCAAATGATTTTACATCAAAGAAAATTATTATTAATAAGAAATATAGAAGAAACATTAATAGACGATGCAAGTAAAAAACAACAATTTGAAATATATTAGTATGAAATATTATATGCTGTTAGCATTTTTATTTATTTTAACAGGAATAAATGCGCAGGAAAGAGTAAAAGTAGATGGAGTAGCGGTAGTAATTGGTGATAATATTGTGTTGGATTCTGATTTAAAGAAATTCAAACAAGAATTAGAGCAAAGAATGGAAGGTAAACCTGTTGATATTACCGACTGTGAAATTTTAGAAGAAATAATGCTACAAAAACTAATTGCACATCACGCAGTTATTGATAGTGTTGATATTTCTGAAGCTGAGATTAATGAAGAAGTTGAGCGTAATATTGCATATTTTACACAGCAATTAGGATCTATGGATAAAGTAGTTGCTATGTACGGATTTAATGATGAAGAAGATTTAAGAAAAGAGTTGTTTGGAATTCAAAGAGAGCAAATTTTAATTCGTAAAGAAAGCGCAAATATTACTGAAAATGTAGACGTAACACCTGATGAAGTTAGAACCTATTTTAAAAATTTAGAAGTAGATAACAATTTACCAGAATTTAGTGCGGAAGTTGAGTTGGCTCAAATTGTAAAAATATTAAAACCTTCTGAAGAAGAAATTCAACGTGTTGTTGGAAAATTAAACGAAATTAAAAAAGAAGTTGAAGAAGGTTATAGCTTTAGATTAAAAGCAATTATTAATTCTGATGACCCTGCAGTTTCAAGTAACGGTCCTGGAGCAGGTGGAAAGTATACAATTACACGCCAAAGCGGATTTATTAAAGAGTTTAAAGAAGTAGCATTTAGTTTAGATGAAGGTCAGGTTTCTGAGCCTTTTGAATCTGGTTTTGGATATCATATTATTTTGGTTGACAAAGTAAAAGGTCAAGAACGTGATGTGAGCCATATTTTAATTCAACCAGAAATAACAAATGAAGAAAAAAAGGCTGTTGAAGAAGAATTAAATAAACTTCGTGAGCGTATTATTGCAGGAGAAATTTCGTTTGAAGATGCTGCCAGACAGTTTTCAGATGATAAAGAAACAAGAATGAATAGAGGTTTGATTTTAAACCCTCAAACAAACGATACAAAATTTGATTTAACACGTATGGATCCTAAATTATACAATCGCGTTAGCAGTATAAAAACAGGTGAAATAACAGCTCCTTTTTACGAAGAGGTAAGAGGAGAAGATAAAATGTTTAAATTATTAAAAGTAAACGAAAAGATTGAAACGCATACTGCAAATTTTTCTCAGGATTACGAAAAAATTCAAAAACTAGCTTTGCAAAAAAAGCAAGAAGAAGTTGTTGAAGACTGGGCAAAAGAAAAGCTTTCAGATACCTACATTAAAATTAATGGTGCGTATGTGAAATGTGAGTTTCAAAAGAATTGGAATAAATTTTAAGAAAAATGTCTGATGTTGATGTATTAAAACAATTGGTGATTAAACACCAAGCGTTGAAAAAAGAAATTGGAAAAGTTATTATAGGTCAAAATGAAGCTGTTAGTCTTATTTTGTTATCTATTTTTAGTGGAGGGCACTCTTTGTTAATTGGTGTGCCAGGTTTAGCTAAAACGTTAATGGTTAACACCATTTCTGCATCTTTAGGACTCCAATTTAAACGAATACAGTTTACACCAGACTTAATGCCTTCTGATATTTTAGGAAGTGAAATATTAGATGAAACTAATAATTTTAAATTTATAAAAGGCCCAATTTTCAGTAATATTATTCTTGCTGATGAAATTAATAGAACGCCTCCTAAAACGCAAGCCGCGTTATTAGAAGCTATGCAAGAGCGCACGGTAACAGTTGCTGGTCATCACCATGTTTTAGACAAGCCGTTTTTTGTTTTGGCTACTCAAAACCCAATTGAGCAAGAAGGAACATATCCTTTACCAGAAGCGCAATTAGACCGTTTTATGTTTTCTATTAACCTTGAATATCCAAGTTTTGATGAAGAGGTTGAAGTGGTAAAAAGCACTACAAATGATGAAAAAGTAGTTGTAAAAGCATTACTGTCTGCTGAAGAAATCAATCAATTTCAGCATTTAATTAGAAGAATTCCTGTGGCAGATAATGTGATTGAATATGCTGTAAAACTAGTGTCAAAAACACGACCAAAAACAGCAAATGCTCCTGAGATTGTAAATAATTATATTGATTGGGGTGCTGGCCCAAGAGCTTCTCAAAATTTAATTTTAGGTGCTAAAGCACACGCAGCGGTAAATGGTAAATATTCTCCAGATATTGAAGATGTGCAAGCCGTAGCTTATGCAATTTTAAAACATAGAATAGTTAAAAATTATAAAGCAGAAGCTGAAGGTATTGGAGAAAAAGAAGTGATTGAGGCTTTATTCTAATTCGCTGTCTTCACTTTCTTCATTTTCAAAAAAACTAAACATGTTACCACCATATTTTTTTTGGTAACTTAAGTGTTCGTTTTTACTAAAATCTGTGTGTTTAGAATGTTCAATTATTAAAATTCCACCTTCATTTAATAGTTTTTTTTCAAACACTAATGCAACAATATTTTCAAACTTTTCTAAATCAAAATCATAAGGAGGATCTGCAAAAATTACATCAAATTTAGTAGTGCTTTTTTGTAAATATTTAAATACATCACTTTTGTAAGCTTGTACGTTTATATCTAAATCTTTAGAGGTAGTGTTTATGTATTTTACACATCCAAAATGAGCATCAATAGCGGTAATATATTCTGTTCCTCGTGACCCAAATTCGTAACTAATATTTCCTGTTCCGGCAAACAAATCAAGCACATGTATTTCTTGAAAATAATATAAGTTGTTAATTATATTAAAAAGAGCTTCCTTAGCCATATCAGTTGTTGGCCTTACAGGTAAGTTTTTAGGAGCCGTTAAGCGTTTGCTTTTGTGTTTCCCTGAAATAATACGCATTTAAAGTTGGTTTAAAAGGGTGAAATTTGAATGTGATGAAATATGTTCATTTAAAAACGTTGAAGGTGATTTAGGTTCGTAAAATGAAATATTTCGAATGTATTGATACAAAATAGTGTACAATTCAGAATCTTTTTCAATATCGCCAAATAATACAAGTTTCAATTCTTCAGGATTTAATTGCAGCTGTTCTGCTGTAAATAAAATGTAATAAATAAAATCTTCTTTGGTGTAGAATTTAAAACAATTGAACAATTCAAATTGGTTGTTTTTTATAACTACAATTTCAAAATGATTGTTGGTAACATTAACAAAACAAAAGTCAGTTGAAAAATGTTTAAACTCTTGTAATAATTTTTCAATTAAAATAGTTGAGGAATGCTTGTACTCAAAACTACCGTAAGTATCAATTAAAAAGTTATTAATATTCACAAAAGGAATATACACGTTTACAATATCTGTATTTACAATTTCATCGTATGTGATAAAATCGTTTTCCAAAACTTTTACATTGAATTTTAAATAGTCCTCTAATTTCTCTTTTTCAAAGAAAGGAAGTGGAACTTGACTATTTAAATTATTAAAATGCGATACACTTACCGACTGGTATTTTAACTGAAGTAAAGGTTCATTTTGGAATATTTCAGCAACTAAATCTAAATGTTTATATGGTGAAATATTTGAGTTTTCAAATTCATATAAACCAAGTGCGCCAAACTCGTTTTGCGCTTTATTATAGATACAAAAAGAAAATCCATCCAAACTAAGTTGGATGGATAAATGATTTTCTTCTAGATTTTTAAAATCTAATGTATTATTCGTTATTTTTTTTATCTCCTTTGTCATAGAATGGAGGCCAGTTTCCGTCTTCACTTACTTCACCTAATGAACCTACGCTTAAAAATTCTCCTCTAATTTCTTCTCCACCAATGGCTTCTTTTTCTTGTTTTACAAGATTTGCATCCATTCCTTCTAAAATAATTGATTTATCAACTGCGATTTCAAAAACAGGAGCTTTTAAACCAGCAATTTTTTCAATTTCACCAACTTCAATTTTGAATTTTTTGTCAGTTCCAGGAATGTTAAGCATATTTTGGTAATCTTTACCAACAAACTGAAGTTTTACATCTTCATATCCAATGGTATCAATAACTCTAATTTCAATTTCTTTTGTAATTCCACCTCCAACATTAACAGTTTTAGGAACGTTTTTAGTTTGTGTTAAAGCAAATTTAGCAGTGTCAATGAATTTAATTAAATTTTCTCCGTTTGCAGTATACGTACCAGTTACTTTTTTGTGAGCAACTTCAGCATCACGAAGCATTTTTAAATTCGTAATTACTTTTGCATATCTAATTTTCTTTTCCTTGTTAAATTTTATTGGTTTTTGTATTTCATAATTGATTTTATATCCTAAGAATACTGCTAAACCTATTAAACAAATTGATACTAGCCAATGTAATTTTTTTGGGATGAAATTTACAATTACGTATGCTAAAAGAAATGTAACTATTATACCTGCTACAATAATTAAAATTGTTGTCATTTGAATCTTTATTTTTTATGTGTACGCAAATCTACAAATTTTTTTTAATGAGAAAAACTTTTTCAGATAAATCAATTTGTATATTTGGCATTTATTTTATTTATGACAAAAACAGCTGCTCAATTTTACCAAGATTTAGTTAAATCATTCCCTTTTGACCCTACAAGCTCTCAAGACTTGTTACTTTCAAAATTAGCAGATTTTGTGTTTGACAAAAACAATAAAGGTCTTTTTTTAATAAAAGGATATGCCGGAACTGGTAAAACTACAACTATAAGTACTGTTGTAAATAATTTATGGAAGGTTGGTAAAAAAGCGGTTTTGTTGGCGCCAACAGGAAGAGCTGCAAAAGTAATTTCAGGATATTCAAAAAGACAAGCTTTTACCATTCATAAAAAAATATATTTTCCTAAAAAAAATAAAGGTGGCGGTGTTGATTTTACGTTGCAAACCAATAAGCATACCAATACAGTTTTTATTGTAGATGAAGCATCAATGATTCCTGATAGTCCAAGCAATGCAAAATTGTTTGAAAATGGTTCACTTTTAGACGATTTAATTTCATATGTATATAATGGTGTAAACTGTAAAATTATTTTTATTGGTGATACCGCGCAGTTACCTCCAGTTAAATTAAGTATTAGCCCTGCGCTAGATGCTAATAAATTAGCGCTTAATTATGATAAAGAGGTTACTGAAATTGAATTGAGTGAGGTGATGCGCCAACATGAAAATTCTGGTGTTTTGGTAAATGCAACAGATTTGAGGTTGATTATAGGAAATAGGGGATACGAAACATTTAAGTTTCAATTAGGTTTTCCAGATTTAATTCGCTTGGTTGATGGTTATGATATTCAAGATGCTATTCATACAGCGTATGATAATATAGGAGTAGAAGATACAGCTTTTATTGTTCGTTCTAATAAAAGGGCAAATTTATACAATCAACAAATTAGAAGTAAAATTAGAGGGCAAGAAAATGAAATTTCTACAGGAGATTTTGTAATGGTTGTAAAAAATAATTATTTCTGGTTAAAAGAATCAAGCGATGCCGGTTTTATTGCCAATGGAGATATTTGTGAAATACTGGAAATAAAAAATATAAAAGAATTATACGATTTTAGATTTGCAAATGTAAAAGTTCGTATGATTGACTACCCAAATCAAGCGCCATTTGAAACGGTGTTGCTATTAGATACGCTAACTTCTGAAACACCTTCTTTGTCGTATGAAGAGTCAAATAAGCTTTATCAAGAAGTTGGAAAAGATTTTGCAGACGAAAAATCTAAATATAAACAGCTTTTAGGAATTAAAAAAAGTCCTTATTTTAATGCGTTACAAGTAAAATTCTCATATGCAGTAACTTGTCATAAATCACAAGGAGGTCAATGGAAAACCGTTTTTATTGAACAGCCTTATTTACCTGAAGGCCAAAATATTGAATACTTGCGTTGGTTGTATACCGCAGTTACAAGAGCACAAGATAAAGTGTATTTAATAGGCTTTAAAGATGAGTTTTTTGAAGAATAAATAACGCTTTTGTGTATTGAAGAAAAATAAATTATTTAAACACTTCATTTTCTACTTGTTATACTGAAATAAAATACTTAAATTTGCACTCCTTTTTTCGAGAACAGATTTGAAAGGGAAATAAAAATAATTTATATAAATAATCTCTTAGCATTATTATCGTTTAAAATCTGAATAATAATAAGATACAAAATAATTATCATCAGCAATTATGTCTGAAGAAACAAAAAAAACTGAAGAGCAAGTAGATGCTCCTAAAGTAGAAAATACTGAAGCTCCTGCTGCAGTAGAAGCAAAAGTAAGTCCAGAAGAATTTTTAGAATCATTTGACTGGCACAAATACGAAGAAGGAATTGAAGCGGTTGACGAAGAAAACCTTAAAGCTTTTGAAGCTGCCTTAGAAGGTACATTAGGTTTAGTGAATGAAAGAGAAGTAATTGACGGAACAGTTGTTAGAAAAACTGATCGTGAAGCAATTATTGATATCAATTCTAAATCAGAAGGTGTTATTTCTTTAAACGAATTTCGTTACAACCCTAACTTAGCTGTTGGAGATATTGTTGAAGTTTTAGTTGACAAAAGAGAAGATAGCAGTGGACAATTAGTATTGTCTCACAAAAAAGCAAGAGTAATTAAAGCTTGGGATCGTGTAAATAATGCACACGAAACTGGTGAAGTTGTTAATGGTTTTGTGAAATGTAGAACTCGTGGAGGTATGATTGTAGATGTTTTTGGAATTGAAGCATTCTTACCAGGTTCTCAAATTGATGTGAAACCAATTAGAGATTACGATCAATACGTAGAGAAAACAATGGAATTCAAAGTTGTAAAAATCAACCAAGAATTTAAAAACGTTGTTGTTTCTCATAAAGCACTTATTGAAGCTGACATTGAAATTCAGAAAAAAGAAATTATTGGTAGATTAGAAAAAGGACAAGTATTAGAAGGTGTTGTTAAAAACATTACTTCTTACGGTGTATTTGTTGATTTAGGTGGTGTTGACGGTTTAGTTCACATTACAGATTTATCATGGTCTAGAATTAACCACCCAAGTGAGGTTGTTGAATTAGATCAAACATTAAACGTTGTAATCCTTGATTTTGATGATGAGAAAACAAGAATTCAATTAGGTTTAAAACAATTAAATGCACACCCTTGGGAAGCATTAGATGAGAATATTAAAGTAGGTGATACAGTAAAAGGTAAAGCAGTAGTGCTTGCTGATTACGGTGCATTTATTGAAGTAGCTCAAGGTGTTGAAGGATTAATTCACGTTTCTGAAATGTCTTGGTCAACACACTTACGTTCAGCTCAAGACTTTGTAAAAGTTGGAGATGAAGTAGAAGCTCAAGTATTAACTTTAGATAGAGAAGACCGTAAAATGTCTTTAGGTATCAAACAATTACACCCAGATCCTTGGGCTGCAATTGCTGAAAAATACCCTGTAGGTTCAGTTCACGAAGGTACTGTTCGTAACTACACTAACTTTGGTGTATTTGTTGAATTAGAAGAAGGAATTGACGGTTTAGTATATATTTCTGATTTATCTTGGACTAAGAAAATTAAGCACCCATCAGATTTCGTATCAGTTGGTGATAAATTAGCTGTTCAAGTATTAGAATTAGATGTTGAAGGACGTAAATTAAACTTAGGTCACAAACAAACTACTGAAAACCCTTGGGATAAGCACGAAGAAACTTACGCAATTAACTCTATTCACGAAGGTGTTGTAAAAGATAAGAGCGATAAAGGTTTAATCGTAACTTTTGCAGATAATGTTGAAGCATTTGTTCCTAGTAGATTTACTACTAAAGAAGATGGTTCTAAATTAGCTAAAGGTGATACTGATAAATTTAAAGTTATTGAGTTTAACAAAGAATTTAGACGTGTTGTAGCATCTCATACTTCAATCTTTAAAGCACAAGAAGAGAAAAACATCAAAGTAGCTCAGAAAAAAGCTGAGTCTGCTGAGAAAACAACTCTTGGTGATTTAGGTGGTGATTTAGCTGCATTAAAAAGAAAAATGGAAGGAAAATAATCGTTGAGATTTTCTAAATATTTAAAAAGCTGTATCATTTGATACAGCTTTTTTTTGTGTTATTAATTCTAATAGAATTATCTTTGTTTAAAAATCAATAAATGGCTTTAATAAAATCAATTTCAGGAATAAGAGGTACTATTGGCGGAAAAGTAGATGATAACTTAACACCGTTAGATACAGTTAAATTTGCTGCTGCTTACGGTATGTGGTTAAAAAAGCATTCAGCAAAAGAAAACTTAACCGTTGTTGTTGGTAGAGACGCCCGTATTTCGGGTAAAATGGTAAGTAGTTTGGTATGCAATACCTTGGTTGGTTTAGGAATACATGTAAATGATATTGGTTTGTCTACTACACCAACTGTTGAAATTGCTGTTCCTTTAGATGAAGCTGACGGTGGAATTATTATTACAGCTAGTCATAATCCAAAACAATGGAATGCTTTAAAATTGTTGAATGAAAAAGGAGAGTTTTTAAACGCGAAAGATGGTGAGGAAGTGTTAAAAATTGCTGCAAATGATGCTTATACTTTTGCTGAAGTTGATGATTTAGGAGTTTACAGAAAAAAACAGGGATATATAAAAAAGCATATTAAAGAGGTATTAAATTTGCCTTTGGTTAATGTTGAAGCTATTCAAAAAGCAAAATTTAAGGTAGTTGTTGATGCAGTAAACTCTACAGGAGGAATTGCAATACCGGCATTACTTGAAAGTTTAGGTGTTGCATGTGTTGAATTGTATTGTGAGCCTAACGGACAATTTCCACACAATCCTGAACCTTTAAAAGAGCATTTAACAGATATTTCAGAGTTAGTAGTAAAAGAGAAAGCACATTTTGGTATTGTTGTAGATCCTGATGTAGATAGACTAGCTTTGGTAAATGAAGATGGTTCAATGTTTGGTGAAGAGTATACCTTAGTTGCTTGTGCAGATTATGTTTTGGGAAAAACAAAAGGAAACACTGTTTCAAATTTATCTTCATCTAGAGCTTTAAGAGATATAACTGAAAAACATGGTGGAACATACCAAGCTAGTGCAGTTGGTGAAGTAAACGTAGTTGAGTTAATGAAAGCTTCAAATGCGATTATTGGTGGAGAAGGGAATGGTGGTATTATTTATCCAGCGTCACATTACGGAAGAGACTCTTTAGTTGGAGTTGCTTTATTTTTATCGCATTTAGCCACTTCAAAAATGTCTTGTAAAGAATTAAGAGATAGTTATCCAAGTTATTTTATGAGTAAAAATAAAATTGAACTAACACCACAAATTAATGTGGATGATATTTTAGAAACGATGGCTTCTAATTATAAAAATGAAGATGTAAGTACCATTGATGGTGTTAAAATAAATTTTGCTTCAGAATGGGTGCATTTAAGAAAATCTAATACTGAGCCAATTATTAGAATTTATACCGAAAGTACTTCACAACAAAATGCTGATAGATTAGCAGAAAGAATTATAGAGGAAATTAAAAAATGCATTTCATAAAATGAAAAAGCTATTTATTTTTATTGTGTTGTTTGCTGCGACACTTTCATACGCTCAAGAAATTGAGATTGAAGAACAAATAGATGTTCAAAGAAATTTTAATGATGTAGCACACAACAAAGGAAGAATGTTTGTTTTTTGGGGATGGAATAGAGGAAGTTACTCAAAATCAGACATTACATTTAAAGGAGATGATTATAATTTCACTTTATATGACACTAAGGCTAGGGATAAACCGAAACCGTTTGGGATTTATTATTTTAAACTAGATGAAGTTACCATTCCACAAACCAACTTTAGAGTAGGATATTTTTTCCACGATCATTACAATGTTGCGTTGGGTGTTGATCATATGAAATATGTGATGCATAATGACCAAACAGTTAAGTTTAGTGGAGATTTACCAGTTGGAAGTGAATTATATACTTCAAATGGAAATACGATTGATTTAACCGAAGATTTTCTAACTTTTGAACATACTGATGGTTTAAACTATGTAACCGTTGAAGTGAATAGGTTTGATACGGTTGACAACTGGATTGGTTTTGGAGTGAAGAATATTGATATCAATTTAACAGAAGGAATTGGTATTGGTGCCTTATACCCAAAAACCAATACGAAATTATTAGGAAAAGAACGTTATGATGACTTTCATGTTTCTGGTTGGGGAATGTCTGCACATGTTGGACTAGATGTTACTTTTTTCAAGTATTTCTTTATTCAATACACGTTTAAAGCGGGGTATATTAACATGCAAGATATAAGAACTACCGGTAGTAAAACAGATTCAGCTTCTCAAGATTTTATATTTTTAGAAAATATGTGGGTGTTTGGAGGTAAATTTAATGTAGTAACTGGAAAGAATAAAAAGAAAAAGAAATAGTCTTTTTCTTTTTATAATATAAAAAAACGTCCAAGCTTTATAGTTTGGACGTTTTTTATTTAATACAGTTAGGTTAATTTATCTTTCTAACACTACCTGAACCACTTGAGTTTGCTTTAATAATATTTGGTTCACCTGAATAAATAATGTTTCCAGAACCTGAAGCTTTCGCATATATTTCTTCTGAAGCTTGAATTTTTACATTTCCAGAACCTGAGACTTTAGCATTGGTAATAGCTGCTTTTAAATTTGAGGCATTTAAATTTCCAGAACCTGATAAGGAACAAGTAACTATATTTGTTTCTCCTGTAAGTTTTAAATTTCCAGAGCCTGAAATAGTAGCAGTTAAATTATCTGTAAACAATTTTAATTTCATATTTCCTGAGCCAGATACTTTTAAAGCCAAGTTGTTTGCAATAATTTCATCTTCTGAAATAATACTACCAGAGCCAGAAAGTGTTACAGCTGAAAGTGCTTCATAAGTAACAGTAATATTTATTTTTTTTGAAGTTCTAATGTTCCAACCACTTTTAAATTTAATTTTCAATTGGTTGTTTTCAACTATTGTTTCAATAATATCCATTAAGTTAGAACTAGCTTCAATTGTAACGGCTTTTCCTTTGCCTTTTTTTAATGTAACATCAAAAGATCCTGACACTGCAATTTTATCAAAATCAGAAACAGTTCTAGTAGTGGTAATAATGTTTCCGTTGGCCTTTACTTTTTTATTTTGAGAAAAGGTAGTTGTTGTTATCAATACTAAAAATGTTAATAGTATAGGTGTAATTGTTTTCATAATAGTAATTTTAGTTAGTTGTAAAAGTGATGTTTCCGTAGCTAGTTTTTAAAGTAATTGTACTATCAGAATTTGGTGTATTGTAATAACCTTCGTAATATTTTGAGCTTGTTTTTGTAATTTCTTTATTGAAGGTAAAGTTGTTGTTAGATTTAAAATGTCCGTAACCTAAAGAAGCCGTAATATTGAATGAATTTTCAGAACTTACACCTAATTTTATTTGTGAATAAGACGTTTTAATGTCAATTTTTTTAAAATTTTTGTGAATAGCATTAATTTTAATAGATCCATAATCAGAGTTTAAAATAGCTGATCCATTTAGTTTTCCTACGGAAGTATTCATATAATCGCTATTACCTGTTAAGTTTCCACAGCTGTTAATTTTCACATCTCCATAGTCACAGTTAAAATCTAAAACAGCAACCATTCCAAATGAAATGTGAGAGTAATCTGCATTTAAATCAATTCTTCCACCTTTTTCAATATGTAAGGTTGAATAATCAGCATTAATAGCACCATCTTTCATAAAGTCAATAGAAGACTTATTTGTATAATCAATATTTATAGTATTAGTAGAATTTAGTAATTCACCAATGGTAATTTTTCCATAATCACAATTTATAGAAGAGGTTCCTTCTAACTTATCTAATTGAATGCTACCATAATCGTTTGAGAGCTTTACATTATTAGTAATTGGCATTTTAATAGTGTAATTAATTTCCATATTTACATTACTTTTTCGTCCCCAATTCCAAGAGTTTGAAGATTTCCCAATAATTGTTTTTGCAGAAACATTAGATGAACTACCATTTAATTCAACGGTAATTTGTTCTAAGCGTTCAGCCACACGTTCTTCATTGTCACCACTTGTAGTAATTGAAATATTCATCTCAATTTGATCTGAATTTCCGGTAACAATGGTTATGTTTCCATATTTATTTGAAACTGCTAAAGTTGCATTTTTGTTTACGGTATACACCTTGTTTATTTTTTTATTTTTGGTGTATTTCCCTTTATCTTCTGTTGCGGTTACTACTAGAGGTATTAAAAAAACCAATAGTAAAATTTTATACATATGCTTCATTTTTGTTGCTTTTTAGTTGTTTAATTCTTTCAATTTGTAATAAGATACTTTGTAAAACTTCTATACGTTGTTGAAAATTTGAAATCATTGCGTAAATAATTCGTTTATCTTCAGTACTTTCTTTGAGCTCTAAAGTAAGTACGGTATATTGTTTTTCAAGTTTTGATAATTGAAAAAGTCCGTCGTTAATAATTTCATTAGTTTCTGTACTTCTTTCTTTTTCAATAGTTTCTAATTCTTTATGAATTGTATTTATAAAATAGACTTGTGTTTCTTGCATTTCTGTTGAAATACCAGCCAATTCCATTCCTTTATTGTTGTAATTTGAACCTAGCCAAATACCAACAAGTAATAAAATTGATGCTGCTACAGAGATTGAAGCAATCATTTTAAATAACTTTTTTCGAGTGTTAATTGCTGGTGTATTTAGCTTTTCTTCAAACCTATTAAAATGTCCAATTTCAGGTTCTTCAACATCAAATTGATGTTCTAAGCTTTTAAATATGTGGTCTAAATTATCTTTCATTTTATGTAGATAAAAGTTGTCTTAATTTGTTTTTTGCTCTGGAAACTGTTGTTCTGCTATTTTCGTATGAAATTTCCATAATTTGAGCAATTTCTTCATAATCGTACCCTTCAATTAAATGCAACGTAATAGCTATTTTATAATTAGGTTTCAATTTAGAAACGTGTTCTAAAATTTGTTTTGCATTTAATGAACTATAATTCTGTGTTTCCTCGTTTTCATTTTGAATGGTTACTTTTTCTAAAGAAACGGTTTCCAATCTTTTGTTCTTTTTTAAAGCAGTTAAGCTTTTATTAATTACAATTCTTTTTAACCAAGCACCAAATGTTACATTTCCACTAAAAGTACTTAACTTGGTAAATGCTGCTAAAAATGATTCTTGCATAATATCTTCAGCTTCAAATCTGTCATTCACAATTCTAAAAGCAGTGTTAAACATTGCTTTATAGTATTGTTTATAAATTGCAAACTGAGCTTTTTTATCTCCGTTTTCGCAATTGATAATTAGTTGGTTTTTATGTTGAATTTCAGCTTCCAAAAATTGATTTCTATATAAAAGACACGGTTGTTTTTAAACTGTTACAGTTTTATTTAAAATTACTTAAATAATTGATGATTCCCTTTTTTTGGCATAACTATTGAAAAATATAATATGACTTCGCAATAAAAACATTGTTAAGTTGCTGATTAATAGAAAAATAAATTAATTTTGAAAACTTATTATTTTGATAAAAAATAATTTGAATGACAAAATGACCCAATATATACTATGAGTAAATTAAAATTTTCAAATATGGACAATCTGTCATTAGAGAATATCTTAGATGAAGATGCAGATTTAATACCGTTAATGACGCCCGAAGATGAAGAGGAAATTAACAATGAAGATGTTCCAAATGTATTACCAATATTACCTTTAAGAAATACGGTACTTTTCCCAGGAGTTGTAATTCCTATTACTGCTGGTCGTGATAAATCTATCCAATTAATAAAAGAAGCCAATAAAGGAAATAAAATAATTGGTGTTGTTGCACAAAAAAATGAAGGAGTTGAAGATCCTTCAACAAATGATATTTATAAAGTTGGAACCGTTGCACGTATTTTACGTATGTTAAAAATGCCTGACGGAAATATGACAGTGATTATTCAAGGTAAAAAACGCTTTGAAATTGATGCATTTGTGCAAGAAGAGCCTTACTTACAAGCAACTACTAAAGAGCGCGCTGAAGATAGAGCAGAAGAGAAGGAGCCAGAGTTTAATGCTATTATTGACTCGATTAAAGAAATGGCGGTTAAAATTATTAAGGAAAACCCTAGCTTGCCGTCTGAAGCTTCATTTGCAATTAAAAACATTGAGAGTAAACCATTTTTAATCAACTTTGTTTCTTCTAATATGAATTTAAAAGTAGAGGAGAAGCAAGAATTATTAGAAACTACCAATTTAAAAGATCGCGCTTTATTAACCTTAAAAAGGATGGATGCTGAATTGCAACGTCTTGAATTAAGAAATGATATTCATTCAAAAACACGTTCTGATATGGATCAGCAACAACGTGAGTATTATTTACATCAACAGTTAAAAACAATTCAAGAAGAGTTGGGCGGTGTTTCATATGATGAGGAATTAGATGAAATGCGCAAAAAAGCAAAGGATAAAAAATGGAGTAAGGTTGTAAAAGATGCTTTTGAAAAAGAGTTAGGTCGTTTACAACGTATGAATCCGCAAGTTGCTGAATATTCTGTACAACGTAATTATTTAGACTTATTGTTAGAATTACCTTGGAATGAATTTTCTGAAGATCAATTTGATTTGAAACGTGCACAAAAAATATTAGACCGAGATCACTTTGGTTTAGAAAAGGTAAAAGAACGTATTATTGAGCATTTGGCTGTTTTAAAGTTAAAAGGAGATATGAAATCGCCAATAATTTGTTTATACGGTCCTCCAGGTGTTGGTAAAACATCTTTAGGGAAATCTATTGCTGAATCTTTAGGTAGAAAATATGTGCGTATGTCTTTAGGTGGTGTGCGTGATGAAGCTGAAATACGTGGGCATAGAAAAACATACATTGGTGCAATGCCAGGTAGAATTATAAAAGATTTGAAGAAGGCAGGAACATCAAACCCAGTATTTGTATTGGATGAGATTGATAAATTAGCAAGTTCAAGTCATAATGGTGATCCTTCTTCAGCAATGTTAGAAGTGCTAGATCCTGAACAAAATACTACGTTTTACGATAACTATTTAGAGTTAGATTACGATTTATCAAAAGTGTTATTTGTTGCTACAGCTAACAGTTTGTCTACAATTCCTTGGGCATTAAGAGATAGAATGGAAATTATTAATGTTTCTGGGTATACAATTGAAGAAAAAGTAGAAATTGCTAAACGTCACTTGTTACCAAAACAGTTAGAAGAGCACGGATTAACAAAAGAGCATATTTCAATAGGGAAAAAAGAATTAGAGAAAATTGTTGTTGCTTATACACGTGAGTCTGGAGTTAGAGGTTTAGAAAAGCAAATTGCTAAAATGGTGCGTTACGCAGCAAAATCAATTGCTATGGAAGAAGCTTATGATGTGAAAATTACGGTTGAAACTATTGAAAAAGTGTTAGGAGCTTCTCATTTAGAACGTGATAAATATGAAACTAATGATGTTGCCGGTGTAGTTACTGGATTAGCTTGGACAAGTGTAGGTGGAGATATTTTGTTTATTGAATCTATTATTTCAAAAGGAAAAGGATTGAGCATTACCGGAAATTTAGGAAAGGTAATGAAGGAATCTGCAACTATTGCAATGGAATATATTAGAGCAAATGCTGATGAGTTTTGTATTTCACAAAAGCTACTTGATGAGTATAAAGTTCATATTCACGTACCTGAAGGAGCAACACCAAAAGATGGACCAAGTGCAGGTATTACAATGTTAACCTCTTTGGTTTCTGTGTTTACACAACGTAAAGTAAAATCTAAATTAGCTATGACAGGTGAAATTACTTTAAGAGGAAAAGTGTTACCTGTTGGTGGTATAAAAGAAAAAATATTAGCAGCTAAAAGAGCAAATATTAAAGAACTTATTTTATGTAAGGATAATGAGAAAGATGTTTTAGAAATTAAAGACTCTTACTTAAAAGGATTGAAATTTCATTATGTTTCTGAAATGAAAGAAGTAATTGATATTGCACTTACCAAACAAAAGGTAAAAAATGCTAAGAAGTTCTAAAATAAAAAAAGCAGCCAATTGGCTGCTTTTTTTATGCTTTTAATAATGAGTTAAAAATTACGCACATCTAAAATTCGTCCGTTTTTAAGTTCTCCAGTAACATCTAAATGGTATATTTTTTTTGCAACTTGTGACGGTGTAAACAATTCTCCTTGTTCGTAAAAATCAATAAAACGTTGTACAGATTTAAAATTCTCTTTAGGTGTGTTTCTGGCTTGCGCTTGCATGTCTGTATCAACAATTCCTGGGTAAATAGAAACCATACTAACACCATTTTTAAGTTCTTTTTGTTCTTTTGAAATTACCTTTGTCATCATATCAACACCTGCTTTTGAAGTGCAATACATAGCCCAACTTTCATAAGCATTTATTGCTGCCCCAGATGAAATATTAAAAATTTGTTTTTTACAATTAAACTCTTTAGAAAGTTTAATGAATTGAGAATTTATTATTAATGGAGCAATTAAATTTACGCTAATTGTATATTGAATGTCAGATGGTTCAATATGTTCTATAGTGTTTACAGCTCCTAAATTACCTGCGTTATTTATTAGTGTAATATTTTTAGTGCGAACTCTGTCTAATTGAGAAAATATTTCAACCAAAGTTTCTTGAATCTTTTCAATATTTGTAATGTCGCACTGGTATTGTTCTACAGCATATAACTTTTCAATTTTACTTCTTGAAATGGAAATAATTCGATAACCATTTTTGTGATATTCCTTTGCTAAACCCAATCCAATACCTTTGCTTCCTCCGGTAATTATTAAAATATTCTTCATTATTTTTTTGTGTTTTTTTCGTACAACTCAACCCATTCAGTGACCGTCATTTTTTGCATTAATTCACCTATTAAAGCAAACGGAATTTCTTCAGCTTTTTTAAACCGAATGCAGCTTTTTCCCATATCTAATTTTCGTTTACAATGTTTTGGGTATTCAGCTATAAACCAATCAAGTAATGTTGGGTTTGCATAAATTCCCATATGGTATAAGGCAATAAAATTCTTTTGAGAAGCTATGTTTGCAAATGGAAGCCGTAACTCTGTATTACAATGGTAGCCAGCAGGGTATATTGATTTTGGAACTACATAGCTAATCATTCCATAATTCATTTGCTCTTCAAAACCTTTAGGAATATTTTCTAGAATTGTTTTCCTAAGTTTTTCAAAATAGGGAATTCTTTCATCAGGAATTTGGGAAATATATTCTTCTGGATTGTTGGCTTTAAGTTGCATAATTTAAATTTAAAAATTACAATTTGATTTTAATTATCTTAAAATAATCGCACAAAGGCATTATTTTGTTCAAATTAAAATTGAAAATACAAATTAATTATGAATAACCAAGAAGCGTTATTTGTAGATTTTTTTTGAAGCATTCCAAAATACATCCATTTCTTCAAGCGACATATTTTGAAGTGATTTGTTTATTTTTTTTGCTTCGGCTTCTAAATATTGAAAACGGTTAATGAATTTTTTATTCGTTCGTTCTAAGGCGTTTTCAGGATTTACTTTAATAAAACGAGCATAATTGATCATTGAAAACAATACGTCGCCAAATTCAGCTTCAATAGCATTAGTGTTTCCTTTTTCAATTTCTGCATTTAATTCAGCTAATTCTTCTTGAACTTTTTCCCAAACTTGTTGAGGTTTTTCCCAGTCAAAGCCAACTCCAGCTACTTTATCTTGTATTCTGTTGGCTTTTACCATAGCTGGTAACGATTTTGGAACTCCTTCTAAAACCGAATTTTTGCCTTCTTTTAATTTAAGTTGTTCCCAATTTTGTTTTACTTCTTCTTCATCTTTTACTTCTACATCTCCATAAATGTGTGGATGACGGTAAATTAATTTTTCAGAAATTGTATTGGCAACATCAGCAATGTCAAAATTGTTTGTTTCAGAACCAATTTTGGCGTAAAAAACAATATGAAGTAGCACGTCGCCTAGTTCTTTTTTAATTTCTTCGAAATCGTTATTAAGAATGGCGTCGCCTAATTCATATGTTTCTTCAATAGTTAAGTGTCTTAGAGATTGAAAAGTTTGCTTTTTATCCCACGGACATTTAGAACGCAACTCATCCATAATGTCTAATAATCGACCAAATGCTTGCAGTTGCTGTTCTCTTGTATTCATTTTTTAAGCTTCTTCAGTTTCAGACTCTTCTTCTTCAATAGTAGCAAAGTCAAAGTTTTTAGATGCTAATAAATTATACCATTGTATTACTTTTTTAATATTTGAAGTATATACACGTTCTTCGTCAAAATTTGGTAAAACTTCTCTAAAATATGAAGTTAAAACTTTTCCACTTTCTTTATGGCTTAAAGCTTGTTTTCCACCTTCTTTTTCTGCAATGCTTTTTAATATAATACGTAAAGGAACTTCTTCTTCATATGTATAAATAGCAATTTCATTTAAAGCGCTTAAGTTATGTGTAACAGTAATTGGGAATTTTTTCCCGTCAATTAAAGATTCTACAATAATTCCTCCTTTAGATTGTGCCTTAATTTCATACAATCCTGGTTTTCCGTTTACGGCTACAATGTCTTTTAATTCCATATATATTTATCTTCTTTTTAATGTAGGAAATTTCATTCTATAATCAGAATTTACTTTTCCTTTTGAAATATTTTCTAATTTCTTTTTAATTAATCGTTTTTTTAGTGATGAAATTTTATCTGTAAATAAAATTCCTTCAATGTGATCGTATTCGTGTTGAACAACTCTAGCAGCTAAACCACTTAAAACATCGGTATGTTTTTCAAAATTTTCATCTAAATACTCAATAGTAATAGTTTCTTCTCTAAAAACATCTTCTCTAATATCAGGAATACTAAGGCAACCTTCAGTAAAAGCCCACTCATCACCTTCTTCTTTTGTAATTTTAGCATTGATAAATGTTTTTTTGAAACCAGCTAAAAAAGTGCGTTCTTCTTCGTCTAAATCTTCATCAGCACTAAAAGGAGAAGTGTCTACAAGAAATAATCGAATAGCTTTTCCTATTTGAGGAGCAGCTAACCCAACACCTTGCGCGTTTTCCATAGTCTCTTTCATGTTTTCTAGTAACTCAGCAAGATTTGGATAATCTTTGTCAATATCAACTCCTACTTTTCTTAAAACAGGATCACCGTATGCTATAATTGGTAAAATCATTTTTTATTTTTTGGACTGCAAAAGTACGAATTAATAGTTAAAAGAAAAACGATGCGCCTCTTAAAACAAGGAACAGCGTTAATTATTTAGAATAATTTTAACACTCGTTAAAATTAAATTTGCTGCAGGTAAGATTGTAAAATAATAGTTGCGCTAATTTCGTCAATTAATGCTTTGTTTTGACGCTGTTTTTTCTTCAATCCACTGTCAATCATGCTTTGAAAAGCCATTTTTGAAGTAAAACGTTCATCTACACGTTTAACGGGTATTTTAGGGAAAGTTGTTTTAAGTTTTTCAATAAATGGTTTAATAAATTGTTCACTTTCACTTGCAGTATTGTTTAGCTGTTTGGGTTCACCAACAACAAATAATTCTACGTTTTCATTTTTAAGGTACGAAGTTAAAAAAGAGAATATTTTTTTAGTATCAACCGTTGTAAGTCCAGATGCAATTATTTGTAATTCATCTGTAACAGCAATTCCTGTACGTACTGTTCCGTAATCTAAAGCTAAAATTCGTGCCAAAATGTTAACATAATTATTAAAAGTGTGCAAATTTACTCATTTAGGTTTAAATACATATTTTAAATTTTATATTTGCTTTATTATTGAAAATTTAGAATATGGAAGCGATTAGAAAAATTATAGAAGAAGCTTGGGAAAATAAAGCCTTATTAAAAGAAGAAAAAACTCAAAACACCATACGTGAAGTTGTTGGGTTATTAGATAGTGGTAGTTTGCGTGTTGCTGAACCAACTGCAGATGGATGGCAAGTTAATGAATGGGTTAAAAAAGCAGTAGTAATGTATTTTCCAATTCAAAAAATGGAAACATTAGAAGCTGGTATTTTTGAATATCATGATAAAATTCCTTTAAAAACAGGTTATCAAGAAAAAGGTATTCGTGTAGTGCCAAATGCAGTTGCACGTTACGGAGCATATATTTCTGCAGGAACTATTTTAATGCCTAGTTATGTAAATATTGGAGCGTATGTTGATGAAGGAACTATGGTTGATACTTGGGCAACTGTTGGTAGTTGTGCTCAAATTGGTAAAAACGTACACTTAAGTGGTGGAGTTGGAATTGGTGGAGTTTTAGAACCTTTACAAGCGGCACCAGTAATTATTGAAGACGATGTGTTTATTGGTTCACGTTGTATTGTTGTTGAAGGAGTTCATGTAGAAAAAGAAGCTGTTTTAGGAGCAGGAGTAGTTTTAACGATGAGTACAAAAATTATTGATGTTACTGGACCAGAGCCAATAGAAATAAAAGGTAGAGTACCTGCTAGATCTGTTGTGATACCTGGAAGTTATAAAAAACAATTTCCAGCAGGAGAATTCAATGTTCCTTGTGCTATGATTATTGGACAGCGTAAAGAAAGTACCAATAAAAAAACATCTTTAAATGAAGCATTAAGAGATAATGATGTAGCAGTTTAAAACTTTAACATTTTATATAAAAAGAGCCACTATTTTAGTGGCTTTTTTTATTTTATAATTAGTAGTTTTGTTAGAAATTACAGTTAAATTTTATGAATGTTGATTATCCAATAGATGCCGTAATTCTTTGGGTTGACGGTAACGATGAACTTCACAAAAAAAAGATGTTACCTTTTGTTTCGGATACATCAAAGCTAAAAAAAAAGAGTTTTAGAGAACGTTTTGATCAAGTAGATGAAATTCAATTCTCAGTAAATTCAATTTTAAAATTTGCTCCTTACATTCGAAATATATTTGTAGTAACTGATAATCAAATTCCTGGTTTTTTAAAACATAACAATACGCAAAAGTACAATAGTGTAAAAATTATTGATCACAAAGATATTTTTATAGACTACCAAGAGTATTTGCCAACATTTAATTGTCTTCCAATTGAAACAATGATTACCAATATTCCTGGACTTGCTGAAAATTTTATATATTTTAATGATGATTTTTTTCTAATCAAAAAAACGACTCCTTCAGATTTTTTTAGGGAAGGGAAAGTAGTGTTAAGAGGTGAATGGAGAAATTATGATTCTAATATTTGGCATAAAAATATTGTTTATAAAATTAGAGAATTGTTTGGAGGTAACCCCAAACAATTAACTTACGGATTTAAAAGAAGTCAGCAAAATATAGCTAGAAAGTTAGGGGTGCAAAAGTATTATAAATTTGACCACACACCAGCACCTTTAAAAAAGTCTACAATTGATGCTTATTTTAAGGAAAACCCAGACATGAAACTTTTAAATGCAAAACATAAATTTAGGCATCATACGCAATTTACATTACAAGGTTTAGGGAATCATCTTGAAATTATGAATAATAATGCGATACTTAAAAAGGATTACCAATTGGTATATTTTGGATCGTATGGAAAGCCGTTTTTATGGTATAAATTTGTGTTTTGGTGTGGTAATAAGCAACAAAATAAATTGTTTATGTGTTTACAAAGTTTAAATAATTGTTCTCCAAAGAAATTAAAATTTATTACAACTTGGCTGTCTAAGCAAATAAATGATGCATAAGGTGTATTTTTTAAGGTTAAAATAGTTAGTCATAAATTGCACTTAAGAGAACATTAGCGTAAGTTCTAAATATTTTGACAATGTAAAACTTATTATCAAATGTTGCTTTTACAGTTAATTATTCAATTGTAAATCTTTCGAAAAACAAACCAAAAAGAGTCGCTATTGTAGGGCTCCTTTTTTTTTTGCTATTTTTGCAGAAATACTTTAAAGGTGTATGTTTAAAAAGTTAAGAAAATTTGGTTTAAGGCAATTAAAGAAAATGACATTTTTGCCATCAAAAATATATGTGCCTTTTTTGTACGAATATTTTACTGGAAAGAAATTGAATTTTGAAAACCCCGTTGAATTTAATGCTAAAATTCAATGGTATAAAGTTTTTTATAGACCAAAAATACTAAATCAGTTGGTTGATAAATATGAAGTTAGAGCTTATGTTGAACAAAAAATTGGTGCAAAATATCTTAATGAAATTTATGGAGTATACACAAAGCCAGAAGAAGTAGATTTTGATAAATTACCAAATAAATTTGTAATTAAAGCAGTTCACTCAAGTAGTCATAATTTAATTTGTGAAGACAAATCTGCATTGAATTTAATTAGTTGTCGTAAACGTTTTAAAAAATGGTTAGGCACAAATCAATACTATAGAACGGGTCAAGAATGGGCTTATAAAGATGTTAAACCAAAAATAATTGCTGAAAAATTTATTGAGCAAGAAGGAAGGTCCTCACTTATAGATTATAAATTTTATTGTTTCAATGGAGTTGCAAAATTTGTAGAAGTACATTTAGATAGAAGTCAAAATCATAAACGAGGTTTTTATGATTTAACTTTTAATAAATTGCCTTTTAGATATGTCTCTGTTGATAAATCCATTTCTGAAGAAATTGAAAAGCCAAATAATTTTGAGGAAATGATTCCTTTAGCTGAAAAATTAGCAGCAAATTTTCCTTTTGTTCGAGTAGACTTTTATTCCATAAAGAATCAAATTATTTTTGGAGAAATGACTTTTTATCCTTCAGATGGTAGAAAAGATTTTTATCCTGAATCGTATAATAAAATTATTGGAAATTATTTTATATTACCAAAAATTCCAAAAGGTCAAAAGATTATAACAATTGAGTAAAGTTACGTTTGAATGATAGAAAATGATAAAATACAAATGCCTGTAGATGTTGTTATAACTTGGGTTGATGGTGAAGACGAACAACATATTAAAACGATGGCTCCATATATTTCTGGTGATGCGAGTAGTTGTAAAAAGTTTAGAACTCGTTTTGATCAAGTAGATGAGATAAAATTTACGGTTGATTCTATACTAAAATTTGCTCCTTTTATTCGAAATATATTTATAGTAACTGATAATCAAATACCTGCTTTTTTAACTTCAGAAAAAACAAAAGATAAATATGCGAATGTTTCTATAGTAGATCATAAAGAAATATTTACCGGATATGAAGATTTTTTACCCACATTTAATTGTAGGCCAATAGAAACCCAATTATATAAAATACCAAACTTAGCTGAACATTTTATTTATTTTAATGATGATATGTTTTTGATTAAACCGGTGAAATTAACCGATTTTTTTATAAATAATGTTCCCGTTTTAAGAGGTAAGTGGTTGTTGTTTGAAGAAGATAGGCTGGTAAAAAAAGCAAAGAATCTTATAAAAGGCTCAAAAAAAGAGCGAAAAGCAGGTCATAAATTAGCGCAACAAAAAGGAGCTAAATTAGCTGGCTTTAAAAAGTATTATAAATTTCATCATACTCCATTTCCTTTTAGAAAATCTACTTTTGAAAACTACTTTAGTAAAAATAGGAATCACGAATTAGAGAATGTAAAACACCGTTTTAGAACCAATAAGCAATTTACTCCACAAAGTCTTATAAATCATATTGAGATTAAAAATAAAACCTGTGTTTTAAAAGATGATTACCAGCTTATTTACATTCAATCTTATAAAAAACCTTTGTTGTATTACAAAATGTTACTAAACAAAGCTCAAAGTAATAGTAATACACTTTTTATATGTTTACAAAGTTTAGATCAATGTTCTAAAAATAAGTTAAAGTATTTTGAAAATTGGTCTGAGAAAATTCTTAAAAGCTAACTTATCTATCAAATAAATTGAAAAAAGAACTATCAAATAGCCTACAAGCACTTTCAGCATCAAAAGTGTTATTATACCCTACAGATACGGTTTGGGGAATTGGTTGTGATGCAACTTCAACTAAAACAGTAGCTAAAGTTTTTGAAATTAAACAACGTTCAGAAAGTAAAAGCCTTATTATTTTAGTTGATGGAATTCAAATGTTACAACATTACATACCTTCCATTTCTGAAGAATTATTGAATTTATTGAAAAATAGTAAAAATCCAACCACTATTATTTATAACAATCCCGTAGGATTGGCAAAAAATGTGGTGGCAAGTGATAATACAGTTGCAATTAGAATACCTCAAAACGACTTTTGCAAACAATTAATTACTGCTTTTGGAAAACCAATTGTTTCTACTTCGGCGAATATTAGCGGAGAAAATACCCCCAAAAGTTTTAAAGAAATAAGTCAAGTAGTTTTGGATAAGGTAGACTATATTGTAGATTTGCAGCGCGAAGTTGTAAGCGATAAATCTTCTACTATTTTAAAAGTAGCTGATAACGGAGAAATTATTGTGCTTCGAGCGTAAATTTGCATTAAAATGCACTTTAATAAATTTGAAAGTGTGTATTTTAAATGTGTTAAAACTGAGTGATTAAAAAATATGTCAAACAACAACACTTATAACGATGCCTTAACGCATCCAATTTTCAATTATATTTCACAAGCAGCCATAAATTTACAATTAGAAACCTATGTAATTGGTGGTTTTGTACGTGATTATTTTTTAAAAAGAGGCTCGCATAAAGATGTTGATGTGGTAGCAATTGGAAGTGGAATTGAATTGGCATTAGAAGTTGCTAATTTGTTGCCAAATAAACCTAAAGTACAGGTTTTTAAAACCTATGGTACGGCAATGTTGCGTTATCAAAACATTGAGATTGAGTTTGTTGGAGCTCGCAAAGAATCGTATACTGAAGAGAGCAGAAATCCTGTTGTAAAAAGCGGTACTTTAAAAGACGATCAAAATAGAAGAGATTTCACAATTAACGCATTGGCTTTAAGTTTAAACGAGAATAATTTTGGTGCTTTATTAGATCCATTTAATGGTATACAAGATTTAGAAAATAAAGTAATAAAAACACCACTAAATCCTGATATTACGTATTCTGATGATCCGTTAAGAATGATGCGTGCAATACGTTTTGCAACGCAGTTAAATTTTAATATTGAAGAGGAATCATTAAATGCAATTACTAGAAATTCAGAAAGAATAGATATTATTACTCGAGAGCGTATTGTTACTGAATTGAATAAAATTATAGCATCACCAATTCCGTCGGTTGGTTTTTTGTTGTTAGAAAAAACAAATTTATTACAACGTATTTTACCTGAATTAACTGCACTTAAAGGTGTTGATGAAATTGAAGGTCAAAAGCATAAAGATAATTTTTATCATACCTTAGAAGTGGTAGATAATATTTCAGAACACACCAACGATTTATGGTTGCGTTGGGCTGCCTTATTACACGATATTGGAAAAGCACCAACCAAAAAATTTGATAAAAGTTTAGGGTGGACATTTCATGCACATGAATTTGTAGGTTCAAAAATGGTATATAAATTGTTTAAACGGTTAAAAATGCCTTTGAATGAAAAAATGAAGTTTGTTCAAAAAATGGTGTTTTTAAGTTCAAGACCAATTGTGTTAGCATCTGATGTTACAGATTCAGCCGTTAGGCGTTTAATTTTTGATACAGGTGAAGATATTGATAGTTTAATGACGTTATGTGAAGCAGATATTACTACTAAAAACCCTGCAAAATTTAAGAGATATCATCAAAATTTTAAAATAGTTCGAGAAAAAATTAAAGAAGTTGAAGAACGGGATCACGTGCGAAATTTTCAGCCACCAATTTCGGGTGAATTAATTATGAAGACCTTTAATTTAAAGCCTTGTAGAGAAATTGGGCAACTAAAAGATACTATTAAAGAAGCTATTTTAGATGGTAAAATTAGCAATGATTATGATGAAGCTTACGAATTTATGCTTGAAAGAGCTAAAAAGTTAGGGTTAAAAAGAGCTTAGTTTTTTAGGACTAAAGCTCTTGGCTTTACAGTTAAAAAGATTGCATAGTAACCAATTTGAAGTACTCACCTTTTTGAGCTAATAAATCTTCATGTTTACCTTGTTCTACAATTTTACCTTTTTTCATAACCACAATTAAATCGGCTTTTTGAATAGTAGATAACCTGTGCGCAATTACTAAGGAAGTTCTGTTTTTAGTCATTTCTTCCAAGGCCTTTTGTACCAATTGTTCACTTTCAGTATCTAATGCAGAAGTTGCTTCATCTAACACCATAATTGGAGGATTTTTAAGCACGGCTCTTGCAATACTTAAACGTTGTTTTTGTCCACCAGAAAGCGTGTTACCGCTATCGCCAATATTAGTTTCAAATTGTTGAGGTAAATCTTTAATAAATTCATAAGCATTTGCAATTTTTGAAGCTTCTAAAACTTCTTCGTCACTTGCTTTTGTAACACCTAAACAAATATTATTTTTAATTGTATCATTAAATAGTATAGAATCTTGTGTTACAATTCCCATTAGACCTCTTAATGATTTTTGAGTGATATCTTTTATGTTGACATCATCAATTTTTATAGCACCTTTATTCACATCGTAAAAACGGGTAATTAAATTTGCTAAGGTTGATTTTCCACTTCCAGATTGCCCCACAAGAGCAACTGTTTTCCCTTTTTCAATAGTTAAAGAAAAATTATCTAAAACATATTCATCTTTGTATTTAAAAGAAATATTTTCAAAAGAAATACTTTTTTCAAAAGTTTCTTTTTCAGGTGCGTTGGGTTTATCAATAATAGTGTTTTCTGTTTCTAAAACTTTTAAAATACGCTCGGCTGAGGCATTTCCTTTTTGAATATTATAAAATGCTGTAGAAATTGCTTTAGCTGGATTTAAAACTAAATAAAACAAACCTATGTACCCAAAAAATTCTTGAGGTTTCATGTCACTGTTTTCACCTAATACAAGACGACCACCAAACCATAAAATTGCAATTATGGTAGCAGATCCTAAAAACTCACTCATTGGTGAAGCCAATGTTTTTCTGTGTAAAACACTTGTCATTAAATTTCTAAACTTTGTTGTAGAATCTGTAAATTTCTTTTCAATTTTATCTTCTGCGTTAAAACCTTTTATTACTCTTAAACCTGTTAAAGTTTCTTCAATAAACGATAAAAAATTACCAGTTTCTTGTTGTGCCAAAAGTGAATTTGCTTTTAACCGTTTACCAACCGCTGAAATTATAAATCCCGAAACCGGTAATAATATAAATACAAATAATGTAAGTTTAGCACTAATGGCAAACATTGAAATAAGTGTAAGTATAATGGTTAGTGGTTCACGTACAACAGTTTCTAAAGAGGTTAAAAAAGAAACTTCTACTTCTTGAATATCCGAAGTCATACGAGCAATAATATCACCTTTTTTCTTTTCTGAAAAATAGGAGAGAGGCAATTCTACTATTTTTTTATACAAACTATCTCTTAAATCTTTTACTACGCCATTACGTAAAAACACAAGTACAAAAGAGGCTAAATAGCGAAATAAATTTTTAAAGAAAAATAAACTAAAAGATAAGATACAAATAAAGAGCAATGCTTTATCTATTCCTCCGTTATCCATCAATTCGGTAACTTTGTAGTTTAAAGAACCAGAAACATAGTCGTACAAACTGGCAATGCCGCTGTAAACAGGTTTTACATTTACGGGTTCTTCTTTTCCGAAAAGGATACCTAAAACAGGAATAAAACCTAATACTGAAAGTACATTAAATATGGCATACAAAATGTTGAAAACAACATTTAAGTATGCATATTTAAGGTAAGGTTTTGCGTATGCTAAAATCTTTTTGAAATAATTCATTAAGAAAGTTTCATCTCTTTTATTATTCTTTGAATTTTAGTGTCTAATTCGGCTTCAACTTCTTTTGCTTTTTCAATGCAACATAATTCGCCTCTTACACTAAAGTAAAATTTAATTTTTGGTTCAGTTCCACTTGGTCTTGCAGCTACTTTAGTTCCGTCTACAGTTTCGTAAATTAATACATTTGATTTTGGAATATCAATAGTTTCAACTGTGTTGGTTAATAAGTTGTTTTTTGTTGAAGCTTCATAATCGTACACAAAATTTACTTTAGAACCATCAATTTCTGAAATTGGGTTTTCACGTAAATCAACCATCATTTGTGCAATTTGTTGTGCACCATCCATTCCTTTTTTAACTAAAGAAATTAAATGTTCTTTATAAAAGTTATTATCTACATAAATTTGTAGTAATTCTTGGTACATAGAGCTTCCTTTTGCTTTTGCTTCAGCTGCAATTTCACAAGCTAAAACTGTTGCAGTTACAGCATCTTTATCACGTACAAAGTCTCCAACCATATACCCAAAACTTTCTTCACCACCACCAATAAAGTCTTGTGTTCCTTCGGCTTCACGCACCATTTTTGCAATCCATTTAAAACCGGTTAATCCTACTTTTGTTTCAACACCATAGCTTTCAGCAATTTCATTTACTAAATTGGTAGAAACAATGGTAGAACCTACAAATTGCTTTCCGTTTAATTTACCTGCTTCTTTCCACTTTTTAATTAAAAAGTTGGTCATTAAACACATTGTTTGGTTTCCGTTTAACAACTTCATGTTACCTTCTAAATCTCTAACAGCAATTCCTAATCTGTCGCAATCAGGATCTGTACCAATTACAATATCTCCTTGAATTTGTTCTGCTAAATCTGTAGCCATTTTTAAAGCTGCAGGTTCTTCAGGGTTAGGTGAAGCTACGGTTGGAAAATCTCCGTTTGGAATGCGTTGCTCTTCAACAATATGCACATCTGTATAGCCTGCTTTTGCTAAAGCATCTGGAATAGAAACAATTGATGTACCATGTAATGAAGTAAATACAACTTTTAAATTTTCTTTTCCTTTTGTGTTAAACGCAACATTTTTTACTGAAGCATCAACAAAGGCATCATCTACTTTTTTACCAATAACTTCAATTAAATCTTCATTAGCGTTGAAATTAATTTCAGAAAAATCTAGTTCATTTACTTTTGCTATAATTTTATTGTCGTGTGGTGGTACAATTTGTCCGCCATCTCCCCAATATACTTTATAACCATTATATTCTGGTGGATTGTGAGAAGCTGTTAATACAATACCGGCATCACATCCTAGGTGTTTAACTGCAAATGAAAGTTCAGGAGTTGGGCGTAAATCTTCAAATAAATACACTTTTATATTATTAGCTGAAAGCACATCAGCAACTACTTTTGCAAATAATTGACTATTATGACGGCAGTCAAAAGCAATTACAACACTTAGCTGTTTGTTAGGTAACGTTTCTATTAAATAATTTGAAAGACCTTGAGTTGCTTTTCCAAGCGTGTATTTGTTAATTCGGTTTGTTCCTGCACCCATAACACCACGCATTCCACCAGTACCAAATTCCATACTTTTATAAAAACTATCCGCTAATTTATCTTTGTCGTTTTCAATTAACTCTTTAATTTCTTGTTGTGTATCAGTATCAAAAGTATCTGATAACCATAATTGTGCTTTTTCTAAAATAGTCATGTCTTTATTTGTTTTTTTGATATTTACAAAAATAACGTTATTCACCTTTAATATTCAAATAAAAAAGGCTTTTAACTAAATTGTTATAAATTTAATTTATTTGCAATTGCATATCGGTTTGTGTCCGATTTTGTTCTTAGAATTATTTCGCCTAAAAAACCGGCTAAAAAAAATTGTGTTCCAATAATCATTGTTGATAAAGCTATGTAAAATATTGGTTTTTGTGTAATTAATATGCCTTTAGGATTTAAAAACAATTTGTCTATTCCTAAATAAAAAGCAAATAAAAACCCAAATAGAAACATAATAGTTCCTAATAAACCAAATAAATGCATTGGTCTTTTTCCAAATGTAGATAAAAACCAAATGGTAATAAGGTCTAAAAAACCATTTATAAACCTATCAATTCCAAATTTAGTTACGCCATATTTTCTAGCTTGATGCGTTACTACTTTTTCATCAATTTTAGTAAATCCTGCATTTTTTGCAAGTACAGGAATGTAACGGTGCATTTCACCACGTACATCAACATTTTTTACTACAACATTTTTATAGGCTTTTAAACCACAATTAAAATCGTGTAATTTTAATCCTGAAGTTTTTCTGGCCGCAGCATTGAATAACTTTGATGGAATGTTTTTTCGGATTTTAGAGTCGTAGCGTTTCTTTTTCCAACCCGAAATTAGATCAAAACCTTCGTTTGCAACTAAGTTGTACAATTCAGGAATTTCATTTGGACTGTCTTGTAAATCAGCATCCATTGTAATTACAACATCACCTTTAACTTCTTTAAAACCTGCGTTTAAGGCTTGTGATTTTCCATAATTTCGAAGAAAACGAATACCTTTTACATTTTTATCTTTTTCACATAAGCTTGTAATAACGTTCCAAGAGTTATCTGTGCTTCCGTCATCAATAAAAAGTATTTCATAAGAATAACGATTGGATTGCATAACTTTTGCAATCCAATCGTATAATTCATTTAAAGACTCGTCTTCATTCAATAGTGGAATGACTACTGATATATTCATGTATGTTGTGCTTTATTATTCGTTGTCTTCTTCGCTTCTTTTCATAATTAAACCAGCGATTAATGATATAACAAACCCAAAGAATAAGCTCATAATCATTACAATTGCTGAAATCATTCCAAAGCCAGACATTTTTTTAGCCATTTCTAAAGAAGCTTCCATTTGTTCATCAGACCAGTTTGGGTAAGCTTCTAGCATTGCAGCTTCTTGAACTTTTCCAAGATTCATAAAATAATTTGGTTCAATAAAGTTTACAAATACGTAAAAGTAAACAATGTAAACAAGCCCTGAAATAAGCGCAATACCTAAACCTGTTTTTAATGCTTCTCCTAAACTTAAAAGGTTATTGTTATTTTCCTTTAGTTTTTTAAGACCTAATACAATTAAAACAATTGATGCTGCTCCACTAACAACTTGCATACTCCAATGTGGCTCATAAATATCACCAAAAGCAAAGTTTGCCAAAGCTAATATTATTGAAATGAATCCTAAAATTAAACCGTAGTTTAACATAATGCTTGTTGAAGATGATTTTTGGTTTTCCATAATTTTAAATTAGTTGATTTTTGAATAACAAATATACTAAATACACATTTAGTAGAAGATGTTAAATTAAAGTTTAATAATTGATTTCTTACTAATGCATTAGTTAGCAGAAGTTTAAAAATGTTACATAAAAATATAAAAAAAATGATTGTGTATACTAAAAAATGATTGTAAATTTGCATCCGGCAAGTCCTACACAACTAGCTCCCTTTGAATCCTCCAGGGCGGGAACGCAGCAAAGGTATTAGGTTGTAGCAGTGTGATGTAGGTAGCTTGCCTTTTTTTATGCACTTTTTTGAAGCTTTTAAACAAAGCAATTTACGCACATTTCAATCTTTTCATGTACTTTTGAATTCGAAATTATAAGAATTTTCAATTAATCAATTTAGTTTTATTTTAATGAAAAAAGTAGTGTTAATTACTGGAGGTTCTTCAGGAATAGGAAAATCTGTAGGTGAATTTTTAACTGATAAAGGTTTTGTTGTTTATGGAACAAGTAGAAATCCTGACAAAATAAAAAATCATTCCTTTCCATTAGTGGCCTTAGATGTGAACAATAGTGCAACTATTGAAGCTGCTGTAGCCGAAGTTATTTCAAAAGAAGGACAATTAGATGTTTTAATAAACAATGCCGGTATGGGAATTACAGGGCCTATTGAAGAAACACCTACCCAAGAAATGCGTAAGGTTTTTGATACTAATTTGTTTGGAGCTATTGATGTAATGAAAGCTGTTTTACCTCAAATGAGAAAGCAACAAAGTGGTTTAATTATAAATGTTACTTCAATTGCTGGTTATATGGGCTTGCCTTTTAGAGGTATTTACTCTGCAACCAAAGGCGCTTTAGAAATTGTAACCGAGGCTATAAGAATGGAAGTAAAAAACTTTGGGGTTGAAGTAACCAATGTAGCGCCAGGTGATTTTGCTACAAATATTGCTTCAGGTCGCTATCATACACCAGTATTTGAAAATTCACCTTATAAAAAAGTGTATCAAGAAAATTTAGATTTAATGGATGCGCATGTAGATAGTGGAGGAGATCCAATTGAAATGGCAAAAGCTATTTACAAAGTAATTAATACTTCAAAACCAAAAATACATTACAAAGTGGGAGATTTTATGCAGAAATTTTCTATTGTACTTAAGAAAATATTGCCCGATAAAGTTTATGAAAAGTTATTAATGAATCATTATAAATTATAATGATTTAAGTACTTTTGCATAAAAGTATTTTTTACTAAATTATTTAAAACATAAGACATGAGATTTTTTATTGATACAGCAAACCTTGAACAAATTAAAGAAGCACAAGCTTTAGGTATTTTAGACGGCGTTACAACAAATCCGTCATTAATGGCTAAAGAAGGAATTACAGGTGCAGAAAATATTTTAAAACATTATGTAGCTATTTGTGAAATTGTTGATGGAGATGTTTCTGCAGAAGTTATTGCAACTGATTTTGATGGAATGGTAAAACAAGGTGAGGAATTAGCAGCATTGCACCCTCAAATTGTGGTAAAATTACCTATGATTGCTGATGGTGTAAAGGCTTGTAAATATTTTTCAGATAAAGGAATTAGAACAAATGTTACTTTAGTATTTTCTGCTGGTCAAGCTTTATTGGCTGCAAAAGCAGGTGCTACATATGTATCTCCGTTTTTAGGTAGATTAGATGATATTTCAACAGATGGATTGCATTTAATTTCTGAAATTAGACAAATTTATGACAACTACGGATTTGAAACTGAAATATTAGCAGCCTCAATTCGTCATACAATGCACGTAATTGATTGTGCAAAAATTGGAGCTGATGTTATGACAGGACCTTTATCTTCTATTACAGGTTTATTAAAACACCCTTTAACAGATAGTGGTTTGGCTCAGTTTTTACTAGATTACCAAAAAGGAAACTAATTTTACAATTGCGTACTTTTTTAAAGTTTACGCTAGTAATTATAATAAAAAAACCTGTGAAATTATTTCACAGGTTTTTTTATGTTTATTTTTTATTAGCTTATTAGCTCCAGAATTTTCGTTTTGCATTTAATTCATCTTCTAAACGCTTGTATTCTTCAGGAGAAATTACTTTTAAAGAAGCTGGATCTTGTTCAATTTCAATTTGAATTCTTTTTACAATTTCATCTAATGTTTCATTTTCGTAATCAATTTCCATTGGTTTTTTAATAACCATAGATTGAAGCACATCACGTTTTTTAATATTCAATCCTTTTTTATCAAACGATCTTCTAAAACCATCAATTACAATGGGAACCACAATAGGTTTGTATTGTTTAATAATATGAGCTGTTCCGCGTCTAATAGGTTTAAAAGGTGTAGTTGTTCCTTGAGGAAAAGTAATCACCCAACCATCATCTAAAGCTTTACTAATATTACTAATGTCAGACATTTTTACTTGTCGGTTTATATCTTGTCCTTTGCTTCTCCAAGTTCTATCTATAGAAACAGAGCCTGCGTAAGCAAATATTTTAGGCAATAAACCAGCTTTCATAGTTTCTTTGGCCGCTACAAAGTAAATATTCAATTTTGGTTTCCAAATATATCCAATGTTCTTTATGGTGTTATCTCTACCATTTAAAGCAGCGTTAAATACGTGAAACATGGCTGCTACATCAGCAAAATATGTTTGGTGATTTGATACAAATAAAACATTGGTTTCAGGTAGAGAACGTATAATTTCTGACCCTTCAATTTGAAGTTTATTAAAACGACGGTAACGTCCGTGCGATACGACTCCAAAAAATCGAATGAGCCATTTTTTTATAAATAGAATGTGCCCAAAAGGGTTCTTTTTAAACATTAGAGTTGGTTTGGTTTTATTTATTTGGTTGCACAAACTTACTAAAAAAAAGTTAGATGTTTTTTAAGAGTTCCCTTATTTCATTTAACATCATTGCAGTGGCACCCCAAACAATATAACTGTTTAGTTTAAAGCAGGGTACTGTAATTTCTGTAGCGTAAGATGTAGATAGTGTTGTGTTTGAAATAGTAGTGTTATGTAAGAAATCATCAAGTGATACTGGTATTAATTCTTCTACTTCATGATTTTTTGTAAAAATAGGTGAGTTGTTGCTGAATCCTATATAAGGTGTTACCAAAAAATTACTAGGAGGAATATAAACATTCGTCATTTCCTTTATAATTGTAATTTCATTGGTTGTAACTCCAACTTCTTCATAGGTTTCTCTTAAAGCTGTTTGTTGTAATGAGGTGTCTTTTTGCTCATGTTTTCCGCCAGGAAAACTTATTTGTGCTGAATGTGTTCCTTTATAACTAGCTCTTTTTGTAAGTAAAAAGTGTGTTTCGTTGTTACTGCTAGGGTAAAATAATGCCAATACACCTGCAAATTTTGGGTGTTTGTTTTTTATTTGAGTTTCCGAAAATTGTTTTCTAAGCTCGGGAGCTAATTTAAACTGCGCTTCCAAACCGCCAACAGGGTGTTGACTTATTTTTGGAATAATTTGTTTAAACTGTGAAAACTGCATGCTTAATTTTTAGTGTAAAATGTTGGTAACGATAAATGAAACCTCACGGCAATCAATCTGATTATAATAACAATGGATGTGGTGATTGCATAATTGATGTTAATATCAAGTTTAAACATATTTAAAATTAAGAAGGTAATAGAACCAATAATAGCTGCAGTTGCATAAATTTCTTTTCTAAAAATAACAGGAATTTGATTGCATAGAATATCTCTTATTACGCCTCCAAAAGCAGCTGTCATTGTTCCCAAAGCAATAGAAATAATTGGATTAAAATGAGATTCTACTCCTAATTGTGTACCAATAATGGTAAATATACCCAACCCAATGGTGTCAAATAAAAACATTGACTTTGTTAAAAATTTTATTTGTTTTCTGAAAATAATTGTAATTACTACGGTAGCTAATATGGTGTATACATAATAAGTTTCTAACATCCAGCCTACCGGAGCTCTTCCAATTAATACGTCACGCAGCGTACCTCCACCTAATGCGGTTACAAAAGCAACAATAAAAACACCAAACGGATCAAACTTTTTGTTAATAGCTGTTAAAGCACCAGAAGTTGCAAAAGCAATGGTTCCTAAAAGGTCTAAAACATCAAAAAAGTTCATAGTGTAATTGCAATCAAAGATTGTTAAGGTTTAAACAATGTTATATTTAGCTGCCAACGCCGCGCCAATAATTCCGGCTTCATTTTCAGATTGTGCAGGGACAAATGGTGTTCTAATATTTATTCGAGATTCAAATTTTTCTATTTTTTTACTTGCACCACCACCAATTATAAATAAATCTGGAGATAATAAAAGTTCTATATGCTCAAAATATTCATGTAATCTGTCTCCCCATTCTTTACGGCTTAAATCATATTTTTTACGTGCAGAATCTGCTGCATACTTTTCAAATATTTCACCGTTTTTATAAAGTACGTGTCCAAATTCTGTATTAGGAAGCAATTTTCCATCTAAAAATATTGCAGATCCAATACCTGTTCCTAAAGTAATCATTACTACTACACCTTCAACATTTTTTCCAGCTCCAAATCCTATTTCGGCCAATCCGGCAGCATCTGCATCGTTAACAACACTATATTGGTTGCCTGTTTTTTGGTGAAATAGGGTTCTAACATTTGTGCCTTTCCAGTCTTCGTGTAAGTTTCCACCGCTTAAACAAGTACCGTGTTGCAAAGGTGTTGGAAATCCACAACCTACTAAACCATCCCATTTAAAAAAATGGATCATTTCTTGAATGGTGTTTGCAACGGCTTCTGGCGTAGCGGGTTTTGGTGTTGGTATGCGATGTCTTTCAGTAATAAGTTTACCTGTAGTTGTGTCTACAATTGCCGCTTTTATCCCAGTTCCACCTATATCAATACCTAATATTTCCATTGTTAATTTTTAAGAGTTTGTTGTTTTTGCTAAATGATTTTCAATCCATAGTTTAAAATCGAAGAAGTTTTTTGGAGCAACTCCGTGTCCTACCGGATATTCTTGGTAACTATGTTTTATGTGTAGTTGTTTTAGAAATTCTGGTGCTTTGTTAGCCCATTCAACCGGAATTACTTGATCTACATTTCCGTGAGATATAAAAAAGTCTAATGCTGAATAGTCTTTTAAATTTACATCTTTAGGAAGTAATTCAGGATTAACATAACCGCTTAAAGCAATTACTTTTTGAATAATTTCAGGGTAGTTTAATGCTACCGAATAACTTAAAATAGTTCCTTGGCTAAATCCTAGTAAATAGGTGTTTTCAGGTTTTACTTGGTATTTTTCTTGCACTTCTTTAATAAAAGTAGCTACCAATTCTCTTGCTTCAATAGCTTCTGGAATATCAGAAAATTTACCTTGTGTATCATTAAAGTGAATGGTAAACCAAGAATAACTTCCAAAGCCTAAGGTTTGTGGAGCTTGTACGCTAATAATATGTAATTCATCAGGTAGTTCTTGTGCAAACGAAAATAAATCTTCTTTGTTGCTACCATAACCGTGTAATAAAATAAGTACTGAAGGTGTTTCTGTAGCAGTTATTGGTGCTCTTTCTATATATTTTAGTGATAATTGTTCCATGAAATAATGTTAAGTTGAATTTATGAAATAGCTTTAAACCAGTCTTGAAATTTATCTCCTAAAACAGGAACTTCTTTTTCTTCACCATTAAAAGCTCCAATTAAAGCAATTCCCCAAAGAACAAATGTAGCTGCTAATAATAAAAATCCTAACAGACCAAAACCAAATTTATAGGCAAACCCTGTTACAAAATTCAATAATAATAAGCCTACTGATTGACGAATATGAAAAGATGTAAATGCGTTTTTCTTTGAGTTGTTTGAAATAAAAGCAATTATAAAACCAATCCACCATAAATAGGATATAATTGCCATTGTTTTACCTTCTTCTACTGTGTTATTTTGCATATGTAATTTTTAAGTTAGTGTGTGTATTGTTTAAAGTACCGCTTTATTGTTTGAAATAATTCCGTATACTTTTCCGTTTAATTTTTTATTTAAAAAGATAGCATTTTTTGAAGTAGATAAAATAGCATCTTCAGTAAAAGTAAATGCTTCTTCAGGATTAAACAGCGTTAAATTAGCCAGTTCACCTTCTTGTATTGAAGAACTTTCAATGTTAAAAACCTGTTTTGGTTTTGTTGTTAAGCAGTCAATTAAAACTTCTGTGTCTAATATGTTGTTTAATGCTCCAAATAAACTTTCTAAGCCAATTGTTCCAAATTTTGCATTTCGATATTCTACTTTTTTATGTTCAATATCAATAGGATTATGATCGCTTGTAATCATATCAATAACTCCTTCATTAACACCGTTTATAAGTGCTTCTGTATCTCTTTCTGTTCTTAAAGGAGGTAAAACTTTCGTGTTAGAATTAAACTCCTTCAGTTCACTGTCTGTTAGTGCTAAATGATGCGCAGCAACACTACAGCTCACATTTAATCCTTTCTTTTTAGCTTCTTTTATTAGGTTTACCGATTTTGCTGTTGAAATAGTTGGAATGTGTAATTTTCCACCTGTATACTCTAAAATGAACAAATCTCTAGCAATTTGCATTTCTTCAGCAAGTGCAGGTATTCCTTTTAAACCTAATTTAGTACTGTTTTCTTCTTCGTTTACCAAACCGTTTTGAGCAATGGAATTATCTTGAGGAAAACTCATTACCAAGCCATCAAAATTTTGAGTGTACTGAAGTGCAATTTTCATTAAGTTGGCGTTTGAAATTGGTTTTTTGTAATCACCAAAGGCAATAGCGCCATAATTTTTCATGTCAAATAGCTCTGCAATATCTTTACTTTCGTATCCTTTTGTTAAGGCTCCAAAAGGGTAGAGGTCTGTTGCAAATCCGTAAGATTTATTTTTAATGTATTGAATGGTTGCTTTATTGTCTGCAATTGGAAAAGTATTAGAGTTTACTGCAACTGCGGTAAAACCACTTTTTGCAGCTGTGTTTAACCCGTTTTCAATAGTTTCTCTTTCTTCGTAACCAGGTTCTCCAAAACATACACTTGTGTCAAACCAACCTTGTGAAATATGGAGGTTTTTTAAGTTGATTTCTTTAATATTGTTAGTGTTTTCAATAGTGTCAGAAATTTTGGTAATCTTCCCATTTTCAATTAAAACATCTTTTATTTGTTGATGAAAAGGGCTTGTTTTGTCAATAATAGTAGCAGATTTGAGAAGTAGTATCATATATTGAAATATTTTAATATCAGCATTTCAATGAACAAAAATAGCACAGAAAATGCTAAAAACCATTTAAAAAGCCAATTGATTTTTTGTTCATCATGAATATTTTTAAAAACAGCTTCTAAAGAAGTTGCCATGGAAACTTTTTCGTTTTGCGCAATCAGCGGCGCAACATTCAAATAATTTAAATTGCTTTCAGTTCTATTGTAATTAAAAGCAATAGTTTTTATAGCGTTTTCACCTCTAAATATAGTGTAAAATCCACTTTTTAAAATATTGTTTTCAAAATGAAGTCGTACTTTATTTTGTGAAATAGTTTGTAAAGGAATAAACTTTGTGTTGGTATTAGAAACGGTTAAAACTTCGTCTTTTTCTATACTTGTTGCAACGTCAATGGTAGTTGTTGGCGAAATGGTATAATACAATTGAGAAGCATGTAAACTTTGTTTTGCAAAATTATAAAATACGGGAACTATTAAAGATGATTGGGTAAAGTTGCTAGTATTTTTTTCTAAAGGAGAAGCTACCCAATAAACAGAACTATTTGTAAAATCTGTTGAAGAAATAAATGTTGAATTATGGTCAAATTTAAGAATATCAGTACTTGCATAAAATGCGTTTTCAAAATAAATTGAAGCTGTTGGGTATTGAAAATTGGTTACTTTTTTTTCAAAAACATCTTTTATTAAAGGATGCGAATAGTTGATAGTTGTAATTTGATGCTCTTGTTCTATTTTGCTTGTTACTGTTCCAATTTGCAACGTCTTTAAAAATGAATTGTACGAATTTAAATTACTATTAATTGCCGGTATTATCACAATGCTTCCTCCATTTTTTGAGAAACTTAGTAAGTTATCTACCAATTCTTGCGGAATATTTTCCAACTCATTAAGTAAAATTAAATGTTGATTTTGAAGCGTGTTATAGTTTAAATTAGGTAATGGAGTAGTGGTGAAATTAAACTCGTTTTCAGTATAAATTTTAGCTAAAAAAGAACTGCTTTTACCAATGCTTAAAACGTTTATTTTTGAGGGTGCTGAAACACTAAAATAAAAGTCGTTATCAAAGGTTAAAAAATTATCTACAAGTGTAATTTTACCATTAAATGTTGTGGTGTTTGGAATGGTAAATTGAATAGTTTTAGATTGATTATTTTTAAATTGTGCTGTTGATTTTCCAACAAGTTTTTCGCTTTCAAACAAAGATACAGGAACACTTAAATTTGAAATTTTACTACTTTTAATACGTACATTTACGGTAATTTCTTCAATATTTTTTGTTGTAATAAAAACACTATCTATAAAAATATTGGTATTGTTACTAGGTGTTACTTGAAGTAGTTGAGTAGTACTGTTTACATTTGTAAAATCGATTTTATTTTTATTTGTAGAAACTTGAAAATCAGATATTATAATATTTTTATTTAAAGTATTGGTTTTAAGAGTTTTTCGCTTATTTAGTTGAAGTAAAACAGTATTTAAATCTAAATTATTTGGAGTGTATTTAATATTTATGAGTTCATTTTTTAAACTGTTCTCATCTAAATTTTGAAAATTAGAGTTGTTTGTAAGTACCGTAATATTATTGTTTGTATTTTGGTTGTTTTCAATAATATGCTGTGCAATATTTTTTAGTAGTTCACCATTTTCTCCTTTTGCTTGCATGCTAAAAGAGTTGTCTAAATATATGTTAGTGTTGAAATTTTCTTTGCTCGAAAATTTAGAAAAATAAGGTTGAGCAAAAGCAAAAATTAAACAAGTAAAAGCAAGCATTCTTGTAAGTAAAACAAGCCACTTTTTTAGGCGTGCACTTTTACGTGTTTGTTGCTCAATATTTTTTAAAAATTTTACGTTGGTAAAAGGAACTTTTGAAAAGCGTTGCAATTGAAATAAATGAACGATTATCGGTATGATAAGTAGTAGCAGTGCATATAAAATTTCAGGATGCTTAAATTGCATTATTCAAGTAAAGTTTTTCAAAGATATAAAATTCAAAGTGACTTAAGCAAAATAGTTTTTTAAAATTCCAAGTGCATAATTGCTAGCAATTGTATTGGCAAATCTTGCAAAATCTATGGTAGCATTGTCGTTTGCTTTGTCTGAAATTATTCTAATAATTGAAAAAGGCATATTGTATTCGTAACAAATTTGAGCTACAGCAGCACCTTCCATTTCAACACAAGTTGTAGTTGGTAATAATTTGTTTAAATGTGCTATTTTTTCAAGGCTTGAAATAAATTGATCACCGCTTGCAATGTCACCTAAAATTACTTTTGGAGCGTAAATATCAAAAACTTCAGCTTCTGTTTTAGAAACAAATTCACCGTAGCAATCAATAAAATTATGTGTTGCGTTTAATAGGTTTGTGGTATCTTTAGTTTCAAGATACTTGTTTTTTAAAATAGGAATTTCAAATTGGTTGTAAAATGGGCGTGCATCTAAATCGTGTTGGTAAAGGTGTTTTCCAATTACAACATCTCCAATATTTAAATGTTCTTTAATTCCGCCGGCAACTCCAGTAAATATAATTTCATCAATATTAAAATCGTTAATTAATTGTGTGGTTGTTGCTGCCGAGGCCACTTTTCCCCACCTTGAGAAAACTAAAACTACTTTTTTATTAAATAAAGTACCGCAATAGTATTCGCGCATTCCTTTTTTTGTGGTTGAAACATTTTCAAGTTGGTTTAACAAAGCCTGAATTTCTTCTTGCATTGCGCTAATAATTCCTGTCATTTCAAAAGATTAATTTATTATTTTTCCGTCTTTCATTTCTAATTTACGGTCTGCCATTTCGGCTAATTCAAGATTGTGGGTCACAATAACAAAAGTTTGGTTGAATTTTTTACGAAGTGTAAAAAACAACTCGTGTAAATTTTTGGCTGATGTTGAGTCTAAATTCCCACTTGGTTCATCAGCAAAAATCACATCAGGATTGTTGATTAAGGCTCTTGCTACCGCAACGCGCTGTTGTTCTCCTCCCGAAAGTTCATTTGGTTTGTGGTTTATTCTGTTTGAAAGTCCTAAGAATTCTAACAGTTCTTTGGCTTTTTTTTCGGCTTCTTTTTTAGAGGTATTACAAATAAATGCTGGAATACATACGTTTTCTAAAGCTGTAAATTCTGGTAATAGTTGGTGAAACTGAAAAATAAATCCAATGTGTTTGTTTCTAAACTTAGACAAGGCATTATCCTTTAAGTTTAACAAGTTTTTATTGTGAATGCTTAAGTTGGCATCTTTTTTCTTTGAAGGCTGGTCTAAAGTGCCTAAAATTTGCAAGAGCGTTGTTTTTCCTGCTCCAGATGGGCCTACAATTGCAACAATTTCTCCTTTTTCAATGGTTAAATCTACACCTTTTAAGACTTCTAAATCTCCGTAAAACTTGTGAATATTTTTTGCTTCAATCATAGTATAACTTAAGGGTGTGAAATTAAACAATTAAAGGGAATTTACAACCACGTTTTCATTTTGTTATAGTCTAAGAAATAGATAACTTTAAGAGATATTATATTGTTAATGGGCTCGTTAAATAAATTGTTTAAGTTCTCTCCAAAATCTATGTATGACAAATCATCTTCATTAAAAATAGAATTACGGTACAAAGCGGTTAAAAAGCTTCCAGGAGCAAATTGCCACGTGTAACTAAAATCTAAATTCCAAATATTATAATTTATATCGTTGTTTTCATTATAACTAGCATTGCTTAACGTGCCATCGTCATTTAAAACAAAGTATTGATTCTCGTATTGAACAGGAGACCAATAGTGTCTAAATGAAAGTGATAAGGAAGATTTGGTGTTAAAACTTAGTTTTCCGCTTAATGTGTTTACAATGTTTTTTACGTCTCTTGTTCCAAAAATAATGCTTTCGTCATCTAGCTCATCTACATAACCTTGTTCGTTTATTAATTTACTAAATTGAAATGCATAAATAACTTGAAATTTATCAGTGAAACGATAGCGAGGCTCAATTTCTATTCCTGCATAATAATTGTCTAAAGTGTATCTTTTTGCATAGTTGATATTTGCTTCAACGGCTAATTTTTTTCTAAAATCAGTTGAAATCCACGCGCCAGATTCAATAACTCCTTTTTGTCTAAAATAACGACCTTCAACTCTTGGTTCAAAATAATCATATTGGTCACCAATGTTAGCTTCAATATTTGCACCATATGCAAGACGGTTAATAGTAAGAAAAAATGCATTTAACTCAACATCATTACCTGTATAGGAATTGGGTTCACTTAAATATCTTAAACTTGTATTAAACCTAATTCTATATCTTTCAAAAACTTTAGTAGGTTCAAATATTTGATAGGAAACACCTGAGTAAAAGTTTGAGTAGTTATTTCTCCGTTGAAATCCAAAGTCTTGAATGTCAAAATTATCATCGCTTCTTGAGTAGCGGAAATAATATTGGTAATTTCCAGAAATTTTAGCTAAACGCATTGTACCAGCAAAACCAGCAGTATTTGCGCTAGCTTCATAAACATTACTCATTTTAATGTTTCCAGATACATTGTACGAGTTTGCTTTGTTAGAAATATCAAAAAGCAACGCGGTTGTATTGGAATCTCTAAAACTACCATTTCTTAAAACATTGGTGTTGATTAGACTTACCGATGAATTTTTATTAAACTGTTTATCAATTACAAAAACATTGTAATTGGTAAGTGGTTCGGTTACTTCTTTTCTAATAGTACCGGTAATGGTATCTTGTATTTTTGCTGAAGTTTTTTCTGTAATAGCATTAAAAAAACCAACACCTAAACCACTTTTATCTCTCCCCGAGAGTTTTACAGCGTTGATCATATTTACATTTGTTGGGTTGTCTACTATTGTTTCGTTTTCTGCCAAATTATCTTCAACATCATAATAGCCAACAGGTGCGTTTCCTATTCTTCTAGAGTAAAATAAATCACCTTTACCAAAAAGCTCGGTTCCTTCTGTAAAAAAAGCTCTTTTTTCAGAGTATTGTTGTTCAAACGGACCTAAATTTAAAACGGTTTCATCAAAAGCAGTTTGCCCAAAATCAGGAATCAAAGTAACATCTAATGTGTAACTTTCGCTTAAACCATATTTTATGTCTAATCCAAAATTAGCATCAAATCTTGTGTCGCTATCATAAGACGAAACGGTTCCCGATGTGTACGGGTACAAATTTAAACGTAATGGAGGTTTAATATTTTGAATACCAGTAATTAAACCTGCGTAAATGGAAATTTCACCTTTGCTTTTATCAATATAATTCCAAGAATATTGTTCGTTTAAATAATTAATTCTACGGTGAAAATTAATTCCCCAAGTTTGAATAGGTAAGTTTGAAAAACGTAACTGTGAATAGGGTATTTTTACTTCAATAACCCAACTATCTTCATTCATAGTTACTTCACTATCCCAAACAGCATTCCAACTAAAATCTTCATTTCCATTTGCAAAAACTTTTGCGTCAGCTTGTGAGTTTGTACTCATAACCAAAAATTCAAAATCGTTTTGGCTGTCGTTAAAAGGGTTTAAACTAATTAAAAACCAGTCAACATTTCCAATGTCATCTCTACTGGTAAATTGCATTGGTATTTGTTCTGGAGTATCATCATATAATGTTGCGCCAAAATAAATAGCTTCATCATCATATGTAATTTTTACTTCTGTTTTTTTGTTGTTGCGTTCTTTTGTACCATCTCCAGGTTTAAACATTACAAAGTCTTTAGCAATGTCGGCATTTTTCCAAACATCATCGTTTAAAACACCATCAATTATGGGCGCTTTTTCCGCTCTAGAAGCATTTACAGATTTTTTTGTTTGTTGGGCAGTTACAAATGAAAAAATACAAAAGAAATAAACAATTAGATATTTTTTCATTGAAGAATGGTTGCTTTAGGTTAAAAGCAAAAATATTTAACATATTATACAATTCCTCTTAAAATAATGTTAATTATATGAATTTAAATGAAGGGTTATTTGTTTACATCAGCACAAAATTCACAAGTAGTTTGTAAAAATATTTAGCTGGTGTAATTAATATTGAAGGTTGGTAAAAACAGTTAAAATAAGTAGTTGTCAACTTTTTAAAATTCCATATAAAAAATAAGTTTGATTTATATATATTTGTGAATATTAATAAAATAACTTACTACTAATGAACTTACATGAATATCAAGGAAAAGAATTATTAAATAGTTTTGGCGTTAGAATTCAGCGCGGAATAGTTGCCGATAGCCCAGAGAAAGCAGTTGCTGCAGCAAAACAATTGACTGAAGAAACTGGTACTGGTTGGTGGGTTGTTAAAGCTCAAATTCATGCAGGTGGACGTGGAAAAGGTGGAGGTGTTAAGTTGGCTAAAAATTTAGACGAAGTTGCTTCTATAGCTAATGATATTATTGGAATGATGTTGGTAACACCGCAAACTTCTGCAGAAGGTAAAAAAGTAAGTCAGGTTTTAATTGCTGAAGATGTATATTATCCTGGTGATAATGAACCTGAAGAATACTATATGTCTGTGTTGTTAAACAGAGCAACAGGTAAAAATATGATTATGTATTCTACTGAAGGAGGAATGGATATTGAAACTGTTGCTGAAGAAACACCTCATTTAATATTTACTGAAGAAATTGATCCGTTACTAGGTTTACAAGGATTTCAAGCTCGTAAAATTGCTTTTAACTTAGGATTGTCTGGTAATGCTTTAAAAGAAATGATCAAGTTTGTTTCATCATTGTATACAGCCTTTGTAAAGTCAGATTCTTCATTGTTTGAAATTAATCCGGTTTTAAAAACGTCTGATGATAAAATATTAGCTGTTGACTCTAAAGTTACGTTAGATGATAATGCATTGTTCCGTCACAAAGATTTAGCAGAATTAAGAGATTTACGTGAAGAGAATGAAATTGAAGTAGAAGCAAATGCTGCTGGTTTAAATTATGTAGATTTAGATGGAAATGTTGGTTGTATGGTTAACGGTGCTGGTTTAGCAATGAGTACAATGGATTTAATTAAGCAATCAGGTGGTGAACCTGCTAACTTTTTAGATGTTGGTGGTACTGCTGATGCAAAACGAGTTGAAACTGCTTTTAGAATTATTTTAAAAGACGATAATGTAAAAGCTATTTTGGTAAATATTTTTGGTGGAATTGTACGTTGCGATAGAGTAGCGCAAGGTGTAATTGATGCTTATAAAAATATGGGAGATGCTATTAAAGTGCCAATTATTGTTCGTTTACAAGGTACAAATGCTATTGAAGCTAAAAATTTAATTGATGAAAGTGGGTTGGATGTAATTTCAGCTACAGAATTTCAAGAAGCTGCAGATAAGGTACAGCAAGTATTAGCTTAGTGTAAAAAAATAAGTGCATAAAAAAAGCCGTTTTCAAATTTTGAAAACGGCTTTTTTTATGGATGTTGTAAAAATTAAATATCTTCAAAATTTACATCAGTAAAACTTTCTGTACTTGCTACTTCTCCTTCATCAGAAGATCTTTTGAAATCTTTTTGGTGACGTTCAGAAATAACTTCTTCACCTTTTTCTTCTAAAATATAATCAGTTGCTGCTTTTAACATCTCATTAAATTCTTGAAAATCTTCTTTGTATAAGTAAATTTTGTGTTTTTTGTAATGGAAAGACCCATCGTCATGTGTGAATTTTTTACTTTCTGTAACTGTTAAGTAGTAATCTTCAGCTTTCGTAGCTCTTACATCAAAAAAGTAAGTTCTTCTTCCTGCTCTAAGAACTTGAGAAAAAATTTCTTCTTGTTCTAAATGTTCGTTGTCGCTCATAATTAACTTTCTATTTAATAATCTTTATATTCGATTTACCCACAAATCTATAAAATAATTTGACTTTTTTATTCTTTTTTATATTTCTTTTTCCAAAAGTTGTTGCTCATATAATTCTTTATAATAGCCTTTTTTATTAACTAACTCAGTATGTGTACCTTCTTGAATTATTTCGCCTTTATCCAACACAATTATGCTGTCTGCATTTTTTATAGATGAAATTCTATGGCTTACAATTATGGTGGTTTTATCTTTACTAATTTTATATAAATTAGATAAAATAATTTCTTCAGTTTCAGTGTCTACAGCAGACAGGCAATCGTCAAAAATTAAAATTTGAGGATCTTTAATAATGGCTCTTGCAATAGAAATTCGTTGCTTTTGACCTCCTGATAAAGTAACACCTCTTTCACCAACATAAGTATCGTATCCGTGATTAAAATTTATAATATTATGATGAATATATGCATCTTTTGCTGCTTGTTCAATTTTTTCGTCGGCGGCATTTTCTTCACCAAATGCAATGTTCTTTTTAATAGTATCTGAAAATAAAAAGGCTTCTTGCGGAACAAAACCAATGCTTTGGCGTAAGTTGTTTAAATTGAGTTGTTCAATATTGGTATTGTCTATAGTTAACTCTCCAGAATCACCATCGTACAACCTTGCAATTAAACTAATAATAGTTGATTTTCCACTACCAGTATTTCCTAATATAGCAAGAGTTTTACCTTGTGGAAGTTTAAATGAAATGTTTTTAAGAGCTGTGATGTTAGTATCATCATAAGTAAAAGAAACATTTTTAAATTCAACAGTTCCATTAATAGGTGTTGGCGTTTCGTTTACATTTACAATTTCAGGTTTCACTTCTAAAAACTCATTGATACGCTTTTGAGACGCTTCAGCTTGTTGAACAATTGAGGTTACCCAGCCAACAACTGCCACAGGCCACGTAAGCATATTTACATACATAATAAATTCAGCAATTACACCAATGGTAATTGCACCTTCAATATAACGTAAACCACCAATGTAAATAACTAAAATATTACTTAACCCGATTAACAATATCATTAAAGGAAAAAATAAAGCCTGAGCTTTAAAAAGGTCAATGTTTTTTTCTTTAGTTGTATCTGCCAAGCTTCCAAATTCAGTCATTACTTTTGGTTCAATTCCGTAGGATTTTATAATACTAATTCCTGAAAAGGTTTCTTGAGCATTTGCCGTTAGTTTTGATAAGTATTGCTGTACAATTGTACTTCGTTTATTAATAACTCTACTTAAAACATAAATAGATAGCGATAAAACAGGTAAAGGCATTAAGGTGTAAAAAGTTAATGTTTTGTCTATGCTATACATTTTAAATATGGCAACTATAAAAAGTACCAACATATTTATAGTATACATAATTGCAGGCCCAAAATACATACGAACTTTACTTACATCTTCGCTAATGCGATTCATTAAATCACCGGTTCTATTTTTTTTGTAAAAATTAATAGACAAGCGTTGATATTGCTGATAAATTTCATTTTTCAAATCAAATTCTATCAACCTTGAAGTAACAATTATAAGTTGTCTCATTAAAAAAGTAAAGAAACCAGAAAGCAATGCTGCACCTATAATTAATAAAATGTTGTTTAAAAGGTCTCCTTTAACAACCTCTAAATCTGTAATAATGCCATTATTATAATCATTTGCTGCATCTAAAGATTTTCGAATAAGTTGTGGAACTTCAAGTGCTAAATATTTAGAACAGAAGGTAATAAAAACGCCTAGGATTAAGCGGTATTTGTATTTTACAAAGTATTTATTTAGGTATTTTAAGGCTTTCATAAAGTTGTAAGTAACTTCAATTTTTAATGCACGAATATACAGTATTATAATTTTATTTAAACAATAATTAAGATAGATTTAACTTTGGTTAAAAAATTAAAAACTACCATAGATTTAGAAAAATTAATAGTACTTTTGCAAAGTTAAAAACAAAGTTCTTTTAAATGATAAACAGAAGACATATTAGGGTTAAAGTAATGCAGTCAGCTTACGCATTGTTACAGTCTAAAAGTGACAACCTAGTGAAAGAGGAAAAATTTCTATACCACAGTATAGATAAAATGTATGATTTGTATGCACTATTACTTAGTTTGTTAGTTGAAGTAAGAGATTTAGAAAAAAAGCATATCCAAATTTCTCAAAAAAAGTTTTTAGCAACTTCCGAAGAAAAATCGCCAAACAAAAAATTTATTAAGAATCAAGTTTTTGATGTGATTGCAGAAAGCGCATCATTAAAAGATTTTATTGAAACACATAACTTACATAACTGGGAGTTAGATGATGAGTATATAAAAGAAATATGGAAACTAACTAAAGAAAGTGAGTTGTATGCTTCTTATATGAGTTCTGAAACTACAAACTTTCAGGAAGATAAAGAGTTTGTGTTAGCTATGTTTAAAGAAATTGTTGCGCCAAATGATAAGTTAGCCGATTATTTTGAAGATAAAACTATTACTTGGGTTGATGATATTCCTTTTGTCAATACTTGGATTGTGAAATCTTTAAACGGATTAAGTGCTACAAAACCTTTAATTTTTGGGAAGTTATATAAAGACGAAGACGATAAAAAGTTTGTTGTAGACTTGTTTCGAAAAGTAGTTTTAAATCATTCAGAGTACGAAAAAGAAATAGAAGAGAAAACACCAAATTGGGATATTGACCGTATTGCAGAAATGGATATGTTGTTGATAAAAATGGCAATGGCTGAATTTATGAAGTTCCCTTCAATTCCAACACGTGTTACTATAAATGAGTATATTGAAATATCTAAAGATTATTCTACTTCAAAAAGTAGTTATTTTATTAATGGAGTTTTAGATAAAATTTTAAAAGATTTAATGGCTTCAAAAAGATTAAATAAAATAGGTAGAGGATTAATGTAATTTTTTATTTTTACAAAAAGTTTTATCACAATGAAAAAAAGAATCGTATTAAGTATCGTATTATTAGCAGCATTTTTTATGGCTTGTGAAGACAAACCATCAGCTAAAATTAACTCGTCAAATTTAGAATTAGCAAAAGAAAGAGATGCTAAATTAAATTTAGGTTCAGCAATTATTGAGTTCGATCAAAAAGAGTATGACTTTGGAACTATTACTGAAGGTGAAAAAGTACAAGGTGCGTTTAAGGTTACCAATGCAGGAAAAGTAGATTTGATTATTACTAATGTAAAACCTTCTTGTGGTTGTACAACTCCTGAGTGGACCAAAGAAGCTATTGCTCCTGGTGCAACTGGTGAAATTAAATTTGAATTTAATTCAGCTAACAGAGTAGGGAAACAAAATAAATCTATCACCGTAAAATCAAATGCAGAAAAAATTACAGAAGTTATCCGTATTAAAGGAACTGTAACTGCAAAAAGTTAATAATTAAAATTATATAAATAAAAATAAATGTACACAGCAATTTTTTTACAAGCAGAAGGGTTTTCAATTCAAGGAATGTTACCTTTTTTATTAATGTTTGTGGTGATCTATCTTTTTATGATTAGACCTCAAATGAAAAAAGCAAAGAATGAAAAGAAATTCCAAGCTGAATTAGCAAAAGGAAACAAAGTAATTACTACAAGTGGTATTCACGGAAAAATTGTAGATATTGTAGATCACGATAATACAGTAGTTATTGAAACAGGTGCAGGTAAAATGAAATTTGAACGTTCTGCTGTATCTATGGAGTTAAGTAAAAAATTACAAGCTCCAGTAGAAAAAAAATAAGAACAAATAGTTCTATTATAAAAAGTGAGCTTATGGCTCACTTTTTTTGTATATTTAAGTTTTGTAAAACGTATGAAAACAGCTCAGAAAATTTCAAATTTAAATTTAAAAAACAATCGTAAATTAAAGGTTTTTTTGTTTTTCTTGGTATTAACATCAATTATTTGGTTGTTAATAGCGCTGTCTAAAAATTATACATCTACGGCTATATTTAAAGTTGAATATGAAAATTTACCTGTAGATAAATTAGTGCAAAACAAACCAATTTCAGAAGTTGAAATTTCTATAAATGCGCCTGGTTTTACCTTAATAAATTATAAAATTAGAACACATAAAATAGCATTTAATTTAAATGGATTAATAAGTAATAAAGGAACAAGTTTTTTATTGCCAAATACACAACTTTCTTATTTAAATAAACAGGTTTCAAATGAAACAACTGTTGTTGATGTTTTGCAAGACACTATATTTTTTGATTTAGGTAGAAATATTTCAAAAAAAGTTGTGGTTAAACCAAATGTTGATGTGAAATTTAAATTAGGTTATAATTTTATTGAAGACTTAAAACTAATTCCAGATTCAATTGTAATAACAGGACCAGAAAAGAAAATTGATTCTATTTCTGAAATTTTTACAATGCCATTAGAATTAGCAGATGTACATCAAACTATTGAGGCAGATTTAAAATTAGATATACCTGCAGCAAAATTAAATTTAAAAGTCTCAAATAAATCGGTGCATGTTTTGGGGAAAGTAGATAAGTTTACTGAAGGTGTTTTTAAAATTCCAGTACGTTTTATCAATGAGCCCGAAAATGTTACAATCAATCCTTTTCCAAAGGAAATTGAAGTTGTTTATAGAGTTGGTTTATCACACTTTAATAAAATTAATGAAAATAGTGTGTCTGTAGTTTTTGATTATAACCAATATAAAAATGATACCTTAATTCAATATTTAACTCCTGTAATTCAACAAAAAAGTGAGTTTATTCATTCTCTTGAAATACAACCAAACCAAATAGAGTTTTTAATCCAAAATTAATAGCATGAAAGTAATTGGGTTAACAGGTGGTATTGGAAGCGGAAAAAGCACCGTATTAAATTTTTTTAAAGAATTAGGTGTTGCAACTTTTATTGCCGATGTTGAAGCTAAAAAGTTAATGAACTCAAATGCAGATCTTATACAAGAGATTACAAAATTGTTTGGAGATAATGCTTATAAAAACGGAGTTTTAAACAGTGCATTTATTGCTCAAATTGTTTTTAATAATACTAGTAAACTTGCACAATTAAATGCGTTGGTGCATCCTAAAGTAAAAGATCATTTTGCAAATTTTTTAGCACAAACAAATGCTGAAATTGTAATGTATGAAGCGGCTATTTTATTTGAAAGCGGTAGTTATAAGCAATGTGATTACGTTATTACTGTTACCGCTAATTTAGAAGAACGCGTGCAACGAGTAATGCGAAGAGATGGTGTGGATAGGTTGGCTGTGGAAACCAGAATAAAAAATCAATTAGGAGATGAAGCTAAAATTAAAAAGTCTGATTTTGTAATTTATAACAATGCTTTAAAATCTACAAAAGAGCAAGTAAAAACTATTTTTGACATATTGATGAAATTAAACTAAATTTGCAGATATTCTTAAGAATTTGTTAAAAAAATAAATTGTTTGTTAATAAGCGTTAAAAAAACCTTTTTTAGCTACTAAAAGTTTAATTTTGGATTAATGAGGAAAAAAATATTTTTGCTGATTATTGTTTTAATGAGTACTGCTTTAATTGGGATCATTTCAGTACAAGTTTTTTGGATTAAAAACACTGTTCAAATTACCGAAGAACAATTTACAGCAAACGTACAGTTTGTATTAGCAAAGGTTTCTGAAGATATTGGTCAACGTGAATTTGATAATTTCTATCAAAAATTTGTTGAAAATTATAAAGAAGGTGAGCAGGTTGAAAAATCTGATGTTATTAAATTTATTTTTGAAAAAGTAGATACTACTAATAATGAGCGATTTACATTTTCGCAAAGTATTATAGAGCAAAATTATAAAGTGCCTACAGAGTTCTTTGAAAATGATTCGGTTTACTTTAAAGAAATTTTTAGTAAAGAAGAAATTGTAGTTGTTAAAGATCAAAGCTTAGACAACCATAACAATTTAATAAATCCTCCTGTTGAACGAATGATAAAAACAGGAAGATTTGTTCGTGCTGAAAAAGCAAATATTGAACCTTTATTTGATGTTTATACAAGTAAATTACCCATTCATAAAAGAGTGAGTAATAATGAAATAATGGTTCGATTAGATAGAGAATTGAAGCGAAAAGGAATTGAAACCAATTTTAAATATGGTGTTTATAGCAATGGTTTAGCAACTCAGCTAAAATCGGGCTATTTTAGAAAAGAAGTTGGTAAAAGTTACATGGTTCCAATGTTTGTAAATGCAAATGGAGTAAGTGATTTTCAATTGTATGTAACTTTTCCTGAAAAGAAAAATTTCATATTAGCTTCTATTTCAAAAATATTAGCTTTATCAGTTTTCTTTATTTTAATAATTATTTTGGCTTTTGTTACCGCGTTGTATCAGTTAATTAGACAAAAACAAATTTCTGAAATAAAAACAGATTTTATTAATAATATGACCCACGAGTTTAAAACACCTATTGCAACAATAAATTTAGCATTAGATGCCATTAAAAACCCGAAAATTATTAATGACAGAGAAAAAGTAGAGCGCTATGTAAAAATGATTCGTGATGAAAATAAGCGAATGCATACGCAAGTAGAAAATGTGTTGCGTATTTCTAAATTGGAGAAAAACCAATTAAATGTAAGCAAAGAAGTTGTAGATATTCATGACATTATTGAAGAAGCTGTAACGCACGTTGATTTAATGGTGAATGATAGAGGCGGTTTTATAAAATTAAAATTAGAAGCTAGTTTAACTGAAGTAAATGGGAACGAATTTCATTTAAACACCATAATTGTAAATATGCTTGAAAATGGAATTAAATATTCTACAGAAGCACCAGAAATAACAATAATTACAGAAAATACCGCTAAGGAAATTGTAATTATGATACAAGATAAAGGTATTGGAATGAGCAAAAGTGTTCAAAAACATATCTTTAAAAAGTTTTATAGAGAAGAAACAGGAAATATTCATAATGTGAAAGGACACGGTTTAGGACTTTCATATGTGAAAAAAATAGTAGAAATTCATCGAGGTGAAGTATTTGTAGAAAGTGAAAAAGGAGTAGGAAGCACTTTCACAATTAAACTCCCTTTAATTTAAATAATATGGAAAACAATAAAATTTTATTAGTTGAAGACGATCCTAATTTTGGAACAGTATTAAAAGATTATTTAACGTTAAATGATTATAACGTTACACACGCAAAAGACGGATTAGAAGGGTTGATTATGTTTAAAAATGATGACTTTGATATTTGTATTTTAGATGTTATGATGCCAAGAAAAGATGGTTTTTCTTTAGCTAAAGATATTAGGTCTACCAATTCTGAAGTGCCAATTATATTTTTAACGGCAAAAACAATGAAAGAAGATGTTTTAAAAGGTTATCAAGCTGGAGCTGATGATTATTTAAATAAGCCTTTTGACTCTGAAGTATTGTTGTATAAAATTAAAGCTATTTTACAACGTAAAGAATCTGAAAAAAGTACAGAAGAAGATGCCTTTGAATTTAAGATTGGAAAATTTGAATTTAATTCAAAATTACGTCACTTATCTTATCAAGGTGGAGATGTTCAAAAACTGTCTCCAAAAGAAAGTAAATTGTTAAAAATGTTGGCTGTTCATAAAAATGATTTAATGCCACGTGAGTTGGCTTTAACAAAAATATGGAGAGATGATAATTACTTTACATCTAGAAGTATGGACGTTTATATTGCAAAGCTGAGAAAATATTTAAAACAAGACGAAAATGTTGAAATTTTAAACATTCACGGAGAAGGCTTTAGGTTAATTGAAAAAGTTTAACAGCAAAAAAATAAGATTAAAAATCCCCTTTCAAATAAAAAATAGAAAGGGGATTTTTTTTGTAATAAACTACTTTAGCGTTTAGCAATAATTTTTTTAACGTATTATACAAGTTTCTTGTATATTTCACCTTAAATTTAAGGGCATAAATTATAAATAAAAAATCATGGCACAGTTTATAAAATTATACAATGAAAATCCTAACGAGCGTGATATTGAAAAGGTTATAAAAGTTTTAAAAAAGGGAGGTTTAATAATTTACCCTACAGATACTGTGTATGGTTTGGGTTGCGATATTACTAATAATAAAGCTTTAGAAAAAATTGCTAAAATTAAAGGAGTAAAATTACAGAAAGCTAAATTTTCGTTTATCTGTTCAGATTTAAGTAACCTTTCAGACTATGTTAAACAAATTGACACAGCAACATTTAAAATTTTAAAAAGAGCGCTTCCAGGACCGTATACCTTTATTTTACCAGGGAATAATAACTTGCCAAAAGTTTTTAAAAATAAATCTACCGTTGGTATTAGAGTGCCAAACAATAATATTATAAGAGAGTTAGTAAAACATTTAGGAAATCCAATTGTATCTACTTCAATTCATGATGAAGATGATATTATTGAATATACAACTGATCCTGAATTAATTTATGAAAAATGGCAAGATATTGTTGATGTTGTTATTGACGGAGGTTATGGTGATAATGTACCTTCTACCGTAATTGATTTGTCTGAAGGTGAAATAGAAGTAATTCGTGAAGGAAAAGGAAGTATTGATAATTTATAAGTCTGAAAATGTTTTATTTCCTTCAATAAAATAGTTCCAAACAATACTTTTAATTTTATAATAAGTGTTTTTTTGATGAGATTTTTTTCTCTTTTTTAGCATTTTTGGTAAATAATGGTAAAAGCTAAAATGAGCTCTAATAATTGCCAATGTATGAATAGGACGCAATTCTAACAAAAATTTTACACCAGCAACACCATCTAAAATAAGCCGTACAAATATAACAGGGATCAATTTATTTGTTGGTATATTTTTCACCAATGAAAAAAGACTGTTTCTAAAATTTAAAAAAGATTTTCTTGGACTTTCTTCCTTCAATGTTGCACCTCCAACATGAAAAACTGTTGAAGTTCCTACATATTTTATAGTGTGATTAAAGTTTTGAGCTCTCCAACACAAATCAATCTCTTCTTGATGTGCAAAGTAGTCTTCATCAAAACCTTGTAATTCATGAAATACTTTGGCTCTAATAAAAAAACAAGCTCCAGAAGCCCAAAAAATTTCTGTAGTATCATTAAATTGTTCCGTATCTTTTTCAATGGTATCAAACAAACGGCCTCTACAATAAGGATATCCAAAGGCATCAATAAAACCGCCACCGGCACCTGCATATTCAAACCTAGTTTTGTTTTTAAAATCTAATATTTTTGGTTGAATTATAGCTGTTTTTGGCTCGTTTTCAAAAGTTGAAATAATAGGTTGCAACCAGTTTTCGGAAACTTCAATATCAGAATTTATCAAGGCATAAACAGCTGCATTTATATGTTGTAAAGCATCATTATAACCTTTTGCATAGCCGCCATTTTGTTTGTTTTGTACAATTTTAACAGTTGGAAAGTTTTCAGTAATAAATTGAACAGAAGCATCGGTTGATGCGTTGTCTGCTACATAAATTTCAACGCCTTCATATTTGCTGAATTTTATGACAGAAGGTAAAAACTGTTCTAGTAATTTTTTACCGTTCCAATTTAAGATGACAATGGCTATTTTCACAAGTGCAAACTTACTTTAAAAGATAGAATTAAATTCAAATTTTATGAATTATTAGCGTAGTTAGGAATATTTTCTAGAAATACATAACATTCATTCTCAAGATCCATTTTACAAAAATAATGCGTTAATCCATTAGTTACAATTAAGTAATTGGCTTTTAATTTTAAATTATACCGGGCAATTTGATCAAAAGTTGCTTGCGTAATTTTTACTGAAGGCGCTTTACATTCAACAATAATTTCAGGAAGTCCTAATGTGTTAAAAACCAAAACATCGGTTCTTTTTGTTAAGTTATTGATTGTGAGTTTTTTTTCAACAGCAATTAATGAAATAGGGTACTTTTTTTCTTCAATTAAATAATGAACAATGTGTTGACGAACCCATTCTTCAGGAGTTAAAACCATATATTTTTTTCGTATGATATCAAAAATAGCATAGTTATTTTCTTTACTTTTGATTTTGAATGTATATGTGGGCAAATTCAATGGCTGCATACAGCAAAAATGCTAAATTTTTTTATGAAATGAGTGATGTTGCTAAAATAGTTTCAGATATAAAAAATGGAAATATTAAGCCTATTTATTTTTTAATGGGTGAAGAGCCTTATTATATTGATAAAATATCGGAATATATTGAGACCAATATTTTATCTGAAGAAGAAAAAGGTTTCAACCAAATGGTTTTATATGGTAGAGATGTAACTATTGATGAGGTGGTTGATAATGCCAAGCGATTTCCTATGATGGCTGAACGCCAAGTTATTGTTGTAAAGGAAGCCCAAGATTTATTTAGAACTATTGAGAATTTAGCTGCATACGCATTAAACCCACAACCTTCAACGGTTTTGGTATTATGTTATAAATACAAAAAAATTGACAAGCGCAAAGCTTTGTATAAAGCTATTAGTAAAAGCGGAAATGGACTGGTGTTTGAAAGCGCAAAGTTTTATGAGAATCAAGTTCCTGAATGGATCAATAGAGTTTTGGCAGGTAAAAAATATAAAATTGAACCCAAAGCCAATTTAATGTTGGTAGAGTTTTTAGGAACTAATTTAAGTAAAATTAGCAATGAATTAGATAAGCTGTTAGTTATATTACCAGCAGGATCTACTATTACCGCTAAAGATATTGAAGAAAATATTGGAATAAGTAAAGACTATAATAATTTTGAACTGCGTAAAGCTGTTGGAGCAAGAGATGTGTTAAAGGTAAATACCATTATTAATTATTTTGGACAAAACCAAAAGGCAAATCCTTTAATTATGACAATTTCGTTATTGAACAGTTTTTTTACACAACTACTTATTTTTCATAGTTTACAAGATAAATCAAAAAATAGCGCAGCACGAGCATTGAAGGTAAGCCCTTATTTTATTTCTGATTACGTGGTTGCAGCACGAAATTATCCAATGCGTAAGGTTTCTCAAGTTATTGGTTTATTGCGAGATGCTGATGTAAAGTCAAAAGGAGTAGGAGCCAATGCGCTTCCTGCAAAAGATATTTTAAAGGAATTATTGTTTAAAATTATCCATTAAAACTATTTTGTTATTCCTGTGAAATCGTCACCCTGAACTTGATTCAGGGTCTCATTCATTTAGATGAAATTTTTCAAATAAAATTGTCATTCTTTCGTATAAGGGAATCTATTTTATTGAAGTTTAAAACTTATTCTGACTGGTTACTTGTTTCGTGAGATACTTCACTTTGTTCAGTATGACAATTCATTGTTAATAGTTAAACCAAACAACCAAAATATTGTCATTACGAGAAGCGGTAGCGACGTGGTAATCTTTCTCATTGAAGTTTAAAACACCTTATTTCTATTTTAAAGGGCTAGATGCCAAGATGAACTGGTTATGACAGTAAAAAGAAAAACGTTTTTTTCTATGAAAACTTTTACATTCTTAAACCACTAAACATCATAAACTATTTATCCACGGTAATTCGTTCAGGTCTATTTGCCAATTCCCAAGCGGTAAAAAACACCAATTTGGTTCGTTTAGCTAATATATTGTAATTGATTTTGTCAGGAGTGTCTGATGGTTTGTGATAATCTTGATGTGTTCCGTTGAAATAAAAAATTATAGGAATGTTGTTCTTGGCAAAATTATAATGATCAGATCTGTAATAAAACCGATTTGGGTCATTGTCATCATTATAAGTATAGTCCAATGTTAATTGGGAGAAATTTTTATTTATTTCTTCTGAAATTAGATGTAGCTCCGTACTTAATTTATCTGAGCCAATAACATAAACAAAATCAGGATTATCTTTATGTGCATCGTCCACTCTTCCAATCATATCAATGTTTAAATTGGCAACTGTATTTTTTAAAGGAAAAATAGGGGAGTTCACATAATATTTTGAGCCTAACAATCCTTTTTCTTCTCCGGTAACGTGTAACAATAAAATTGAACGTTTAGCTCCATTTCCTTCATCTTTTGTCTTTTGAAATGCTTCTGCAATTTTTAATAAAGCCACAGTACCTGATCCATCATCATCGGCTCCGTTATAAATATCTTCTTCTGTCATTCCAAGATGGTCATAATGTGCCGAAACTACAATTATTTCTTCTGGCTTTTCTGTTCCTTCAATAAATGCCACAACATTTTCTGAAGGTTTTAAACCTGGTTTTAAGTGTTTAGTAGGAATGGTTTGAAAATACGTTGAGTCACCTAAAGGAGAAGCAATATGTTTACTCTTATAAAAATCCTTTAAGAAATTTGCCGCTAATTTTTGTCCAGGTTCTCCTGTGTTTCTACCTTCAAATTCATCAGAAGCTACTATGTATAAAAGAGTTTTTAAGTCATCTTCAGCAATAATTTCAGCATATTTTTTCGAAAGTTCACCTGTTACAATTTCAATTTTATTGGTTGAAATTTGGGCGTTTGTAAAAAAAACAAAAGTGAAAATAAATAAAAAAGAAAAAAAGTGTTTCATAATATGTGGCTGATGTATCAAATTTAATAAAATAGTTAGCTGTTGTTAATAGTAAACTGTTTTAAACTTTTGTTAAAGCTAATAAGTTTGGAGTCAAAAAGTTGATTTAAATTGTTGTTTTCAATAAGATCTTCGGTTTTTCCGGCGGTAAATTTTGATGGGGACATTAACCAAAGTTCATCTGCAATTTGCAAAGCCAAATTTATTTCGTGTGTTGAAACAATAATGGTTTTGTTGAAATCTTTAGCTAACTTTTTTAATAGGGTAAAAGTGTTTATGGTGTGATGTAAGTCTAGATGAGCCGTTGGCTCGTCTAACACAATTATAGGTGTGTTTTGAGCTAGTGCTCTGGCAACCATAACTTTTTGAAGTTGACCATCACTTAATTCAAAACACTTTTTTTGCATTAAATGTTGCGTGTTTGTTTGTTCAAATGATGCTTGAATGATTTGTAAATCATTGGTTGTTAAATAGCCAATCCAATTGGTAAAAGGTTGTCTTCCTAAAGCAACCAATTCATACACGGTTAAGCTAGAATCTGGCAATCTTTCTGTTAAAACTAAACTCAATGTTTTTGCAAGATCTGGATTTGTTAAATCTTCTAACTTTTTATCATTAATAAAAACTTCTCCTTCTAACACAGGTTGTACTTTGGTTAGTGTTCTTAATAAGGTAGATTTACCAATACCATTTTTACCTAATAAACAAACAAGGTTTCCGCTTTCTAATTCAATATTTAAATTAGAAGCAATGGTGTTTACTTCTTTTTTAGAGGCGTAACCAATACTTAAATTAGCAGTTTTTATAATATGTTTAGTCGTTTGTTTCATTAATAATAAATCTTTCTTTTACGTACTAATAACCAAATTATAATAGGCGCACCAAATAAAGATGTAATGGCATTAATTGGAAGTGTGTATTCACTGTTAGGTACTTGTGCAATACTGTCGCAAAGCAACATTATTATGGCGCCACAAATTGCTACAGCAGGTAATAATGTTTTATGATTTGAAGTATTAAACAATAGTTTTGTTAAATGTGGTACAGCCAAACCTATAAATGCAATTGGTCCTGAAAAAGCTGTAATTACACCTGTTAGTAAGCTAGTTGCTATTAAAGTTATGTTTCTTGTTAGTTTTACATTTACGCCCATACTTTTGGCGTAGTTTTCACCTAACAGTAAACTGTTTAATGGTTTTATAATAAAGGTAACTAGTGTAATTCCAAGTATAAAAATACTAAGTAAAGCTGATATTTCTTTCCAGCTTAAATTTCCTAAGCTTCCAAAACTCCAAAACATATATTGTTGTAATTCACTAGCACTACTAAAATATGCCAATACACTTATTACAGAGGAGGTAATGCTTCCAAACATTAAACCAATAATTAAAATAGACATGGTATTGCGCACTTTTAAGGCTGCTAACATTACGGCTGCAAGTACTAAAAAAGCACCTGCACTGGCGGCAATTGCTAAGCCAAAATTGGTGAATGCATAACTGGTAATATTTGCTCCTAAAAAAGAGGCACCTAAAATTAAAATGGCAACTCCTAAACTAGCACCTGAACTTATTCCTAACACAAACGGACCAGCCAATGGGTTTCTAAACAATGTTTGCATTAACAGTCCGCTAATTGACAATCCTGAGCCTACAATAATTGCTGTAATTGCTTTTGGTAAACGATAGTTTAATATAATGGTTCGCCAAGCTTCTTTTTCAACGTCACCATTTATCAAAGTTAAAAACAACTGTTTCAACGGAATGTTTACTGAGCCTAAACTAATATTTAAAAACGTACTAACAAGTAATACAATTAGTAAAAGAGCAAATGTGTTTTTATATGATTTTAAAGGAGTTAACAAGCGTAATTATTTAAAAAGTTAACTAATTGTTCAATGGCTTTTCCTCTGTGGCTAATGGCTCCTTTTTCTGTTATATTCATTTCCGCAAAAGATTTTTGATATCCTGTAGGCATAAAAATTGGATCATATCCAAATCCGCTATTTCCAGTTTTTTTTGTTAAAATTTCTCCTGTACAAATACCTTCAAATACAAACTGTTCTCCTTCAATATTTAGTGCAACAGCTGTTCTAAATTGTGCTTTTCTGTGGGTATTTTCACCAAGCTCCAGCAACAGCTTAGTCATATTTGCTTCAGCATTATTTTCTGGGCCAGCATATCTTGCTGAAAAAACACCAGGCTCATTATTTAAGGCTTCAACTTCTAATCCAGTATCATCGGCAAAACAATTTAAACCATACTTTTTAGTAATATAATTTGCTTTTAAAATAGCATTACCTTCTAATGTTTTTGCAGTTTCAGGAATATCATCAAAACAATTAATTTCAGCCAAGCTAACAATTTCAAAATTGGTTAACATTGCTTGAACTTCTTTCAATTTATTTTTATTATTAGTGGCAAACACCAATTTTAATTTACTCATGATGGTATGGTTCGTTTTTTAAAATGGTAAAACCTCGGTACAATTGTTCAACAACAAATAAGCGAATCATTTGATGAGAAAAAGTCATTTTTGATAAAGATATTTTTCCTTGTGCTTTTTTGTACACAGCATTTGAAAAACCGTAAGGTCCACCAATTACTATAACTAGTTGCTTAATACCTGAATTCATTTTTTTTTGAAGAAAAGAAGAGAATTCTAAAGATCTAAATTCTTTTCCTTTTTCGTCCAATAAAATTAATTGATCTGTAGCAGCCAATTTTTTTAAAATTAGTTCGCCTTCTTTTTCTTTTTGTTGAACTTCACTTAGATTCTTTACATTTTTAATGTCTGGAATCACTTCTAATTGAAAATTAATATAGTGTTTCAATCTATTTTGATAGCGTTCAATAAGTAGCTGTAAATTTTTATCATCGGTTTTACCAATGGCCAATAATTTAATTTTCATTTGGCAAATATAAAAAGAATTAAAGATGAATCTTTTGAAAATAAAAAAGTTATTTTTGTATATCTAAAAATGCAAAATAGAAATGATTACGAAAGAACAATTTGAAAAAGAATTAGATATTATTATTGCAAATGCCATTAGAGAAGATGTTGGAGATGGCGATCATAGTTCATTGGCTTGTATTCCTGCTGAAGCCACAGGTAAAGCTAAATTACTAGTGAAAGATCACGGAATTATTGCTGGAGTTGAAATGGCAAAAAGAGTGTTTAATTATGTAGATGCTACCTTACAAGTTGAAACACTTATAAATGATGGAGAAGCTGTTCAATTTGGAGATATTGTTTTTTATGTTGAAGGAAGTTCGCAATCAATCTTAAAATCAGAACGTTTAGTGTTAAATATAATGCAACGTATGAGTGCCATTGCTACCAAAACAAATAAATTTATGCATTTGTTAGAAGGTACAAAAACAAAAGTGTTAGATACTAGAAAAACAACACCAGGAATTAGAGCTATTGAAAAATGGGCTGTTTTAATAGGTGGAGGAGTTAATCATCGGTTTGCATTGTATGATATGATTATGTTAAAGGATAATCATATAGATTTTTCAGGAGGTGTTACGCAAGCCATTGAAAAAACTAAAAAGTATTTGAAAGAGCATAATTTAGATTTAAAAATTATTGTTGAAGCTAGAAGTTTAGAGGAAATTGAAAAAATATTGGCTTGTGGTGGTATTCATAGAATATTAATAGACAATTTTAATTATGAAGATACGCGTAAAGCGGTTGAATTAATTGGAGATCAATGTCAATCTGAATCTTCAGGTGGTATTAATTTGCAAACTGCAAGAAAATATGCTGAATGTGGTGTAGATTTTATTTCTTCAGGTGCTTTAACACATTCTGTATACAATATGGATTTAAGTTTAAAAGCTGTAAAATAATTAGAATGGCTGCTTATTTTGATGATGAAACATTTAAAGGAATAGATTTTACTAAAAAAGTAATTGTAAAAGGTGAATATGATAATTGTACTTTTTTAAATTGTAATTTTTCTGGAATTTATGCTTCCAACATAGGTTTTATTGAATGTGAATTTATCAATTGTAATTTTAGCAATGCAGACATTAGCAATACTGCATTTAAAACAGTTACTTTTATAGAGTGTAAAATGTTAGGACTCAAATTTAACAAATGTGACCCATTTTTATTAGCCTTAAACTTTAAAGATTGTCAGTTAAATGTATCGTCATTTTATCAGTTAAACGTTCCAAATATTAGTTTTGTAAATTGTAATCTTCAAGAAGTAGATTTTACTGAAGCTAATATTTCAAAAGGTGTTTTTGATAATTGTGATTTAAGAAATGCCGTTTTTAATAGAACCAAATTAGAAAAAGCAAACTTTAGTTCAGCTTATAATTTTAATATAAATCCAACAAATAACTTCATTAAAAAGGCATTATTTTCAAAAGAGAATGTAATTGGTTTGTTAGAATCATTTGATGTAAGGTTGGAGTAAAATAAACATGACAAAAATTGTTGAAGACAAATTAGCTACTATTCCAATATTAAGTTCATTGGTTGTATTCGGGAAAAAAATTAAAATTCCAGGATTACACGGTTTGTCTTTATATGATGTTTTAGAAATGTATATTATTGGAATAGTTAGAGGTGCTTTAACGGCTAGAGCAGGTGGTATTGCCTTTAGTTTTTTTATGGCTTTATTTCCTTTTTTGCTATTTATTTTAACATTAATTCCTTTTGTTCCTATTGAAGGATTTCAAGTAGATTTTATAAAAACTATTGAAAGCTTATTACCACCAAATACTGGTGGAGTGGTGAGCAGTGTAATTTCAGATATTGCAAACAATAGGTACGGAGGGTTACTATCATTTGGTTTTGTAGCCTCAATTTTTTTAATGACTAACGGTGTAAATGCCGTTTTAGGAGCTTTTGAATATTCGTACCATATTAAAGAAATGCGCAATATTATTAAACAATATATGGTATCAATGGCAATGGCATTAATTTTGTCTGCAATACTAATAAGTTCAATAGCAATAAATGTATATTTTGCCATAGGAATCCACGATTTAACAGAAAAAGGTTGGGTGCAAAACGAAGGTTTTTGGGTGAAAATAGGTGGAGGAATCTTCTTTTTAGTTTTAATTTTGGTTTCAGTTTCATTTTTGTACAAATACGGAACCAAAAAATCTAAAGATTTTACATATTTACCTGGTGCTATTTTAACCACTTTATTAACCATTGTAATGTTTCGTTTATTTGCCATTTATGTAGTCAAATTTTCTACCTATAATGAGTTGTATGGCTCTATTGGAACTTTATTAGTGTTAATGTTATTTGTGTGGTTGAACTCCATAATTTTATTACTTGGTTTTGAACTAAATGCAAGTATCAACCGTTTGAAAGATTTACATATTAAAAATTAAAGATGAAAGTAATAGCAATGATACCAGCTCGTTTTGAAGCGAGTCGTTTTCCAGGGAAATTAATGAAAGATTTAGCCGGGAAAACCGTTATTTTAAGAACCTATGAAGCTGCAAAAAACGCAAATTTATTTTCAGAAGTTTATGTAGTTACGGACAGTGAAATTATTTTTAATGAAATTGTTTCTAACGGCGGAAAAGCAATTATGAGTATAAAAGAGCATGAGTCTGGAAGCGATCGTATTGCTGAAGCTGTAGCAAATTTAGATGTTGATATTGTGGTAAACGTACAAGGTGATGAACCTTTTATTCAAAAAGATGCATTGTACAATTTATTAGATGTTTTTAAAAGCGATGCTCAAAAAGAAATAGCCATTGCTTCTTTAAAAATTAAAATGGAAGATGAAGCAGATATTCACAATCCAAACAATGTAAAAGTAGTGACTGATGAGTATAACTTTGCCATGTATTTTTCAAGATCTCCTATTCCATATCCACGAGAAAAATCAACAGCAACATATTTTAAACATATTGGTATTTATGCATTTAGAAAAGAAGCGCTTTTAAAATTTACGCAGTTGCCAATAAATGAGCTGGAAGCAACTGAAAAATTAGAAAATTTACGTTTTTTAGCTAACGGTTTAAAAGTGAAAATGGTTGAAACCAATGAAATTGCAATTGGTATTGATACTCCTGAAGATTTAGAAAAGGCAAATGCTATTTTTAAAAACAACTAAAAATGAATGTAACACCTGAAACCATTATAAGTATTATTATAGGAATTGGATTAGCCGCTTCAGTAGGTTTTCGAATTTTTGTACCGCTATTTGCATTAAGTTTGGCTTCTTTTTATGGTGTTATTCCACTAAATGAAACGTGGGAATGGGTTGGAAGTTCAACTTCAATTTTAATTTTAGGAATCGCAACAGTGGTTGAAATTTTAGCTTATTTTATTCCTTGGCTCGATAATTTATTAGATACTATTGCTGTTCCGTTAGCAGCAGTTGCGGGTACAGCAGTAATGGTAGCAACCGTTTCAAATTTAGACCCAACTATTACTTGGGCATTAGCTATAATTGCTGGTGGAGGAACTGCTACAGCCATAAAAGGTTCAACAAGTACTACACGTTTAGCTTCAACAGCTACAACAGCTGGTGTTGCAAACCCTGTAATTTCAACTGTTGAAACAGGAACATCAATTGTAATGGCTGTTTTTGCTATATTTTTACCAATAGTTGCAATTGTTTTAGTGGTAATTATTTTATGGCTATTGTTTAAAGTTTTCAAATTATTTAAACCTTCAAAATCAATAAAATGAGTATTTCGCAAGAATCAAAAAACTTTATAAAGTCTTTACAAATTATTCACATTTTTTTATTAATTGGTGTTTTAGGCTTTTCAGGTTATGTAAGTTATACATTAAAAGAAGAACTATTTTTTTCGTATCAAGAGGATAAAGCATTTCTGTTTTTAGCAATAATTATTGCATACATAGGAAATTTGTCTAGTAAATTTATCTATGCCAAGCTGCTAAATAAAATTCCAGAAAAAGCTAGTTTACCTAAAAAAGGAGCTAAATTTAGTACGGCACATATTTTTAGAATGGCCTTATTAGAATTTCCAGCATTGTTGTGTGTTATTTTTGTTTTGTATACAAACAATAGTTTTTATTTTATATTGGTAGGTATCTTAGTTTTTTTGATGTTGGTCTCATTTCCTACAAAATCATCCTTTGAAAAGGATATTCCATTAACAATAATGGAAAAATCAATGCTTGAAAAACTTTAAATAGTTTTTTTTATTTCTGATATTTGCAAACTAATTTTTTTAAATGGCACAAAAACCAACTATACCAAAAGGAACTCGTGATTTTTCACCTACTGAAGTTGCAAAACGTAATTATATTTTTGCAAGTATAAAACAAGTGTTTGAAACTTTTGGATTTCAACCTATTGAAACACCTTCCTTTGAAAATTATGGAACCTTAATGGGGAAATATGGAGAAGAAGGCGATCGTTTAATTTTTAAAATCTTAAACTCTGGAGATTATTTAAAAAAGGTTGATGAGACGCTATTACAAGCCAAAGAAAGTAATAAGTTGACGCCTAAAATTTCTGAAAAAGCATTGCGATATGATTTAACAGTTCCGTTTGCGCGTTATGTTGTGCAACATCAAAACGACATTGAATTTCCTTTTAAAAGATATCAAATGCAACCAGTTTGGCGTGCAGATAGACCTCAAAAAGGAAGATTTAGAGAGTTTTACCAATGTGATGCAGATGTAGTTGGAAGCAAAGGTTTGTGGCAAGAAGTAGAATTTGTACAATTATATGATGAAGTTTTTAGTAAGTTAAAATTAACTGGTACGACTATCAAGTTGAATAACCGTAAAATTTTAGCTGGTATTGCCGAAATTATTGGTGCTAAAGATAAATTAATAGATTTTACAGTAGCTTTAGATAAGTTAGATAAGATTGGTGCAGAAGGAGTTACAAAAGAAATGATTTCAAAAGGAATCACAACAGCAGCTATTGAAAAAGTACAACCATTATTTCATTTTAATGGTAGTAATCAAGAAAAAATTACGCAGTTGCAAGAAATGCTTGCGGAGTCTGAAGAAGGATTACAAGGTGTAAAAGAATTACGTTTTGTAGTTGATAATATTGAAATTTTAGGATTGCAATCGGCAAAACTAGATTTAGATGTAACCTTAGCGCGTGGTTTAAATTATTACACAGGTGCTATTTATGAAGTTTCTGCGCCTGACGGTGTAAAAATGGGTTCTATTGGTGGTGGAGGTAGATATGATGATTTAACCGGAATTTTTGGTTTAAAAAATGTTAGCGGTGTAGGTATTTCATTTGGATTAGATCGTATTTATTTGGTTTTAGAAGAGTTGAATTTGTTTGATGCTGTTGAATTGCCAAAGCCAAAAGTGTTGTTTATTAATTTTGGAGAAACAGAAGCTGCATTTTGTATGAAAGCTTTAGCTGAACTTAGAAAATTAAACATAAAATCAGAATTATACCCTGAAAATGCTAAAATGAAAAAACAAATGAATTATGCAAATAGAAGAGAAATTCCTTTTGTTGTTTTAGTAGGTGCAGATGAAGTTAAGAATAATATATATACATTAAAAAATATGCAAACAGGTGAACAACAAGCTTGTAGTTTAGAAGAATTACTTAAAATCACCGTATAACTTTAAAACAAAGTTGTAAATTTGCACGTTAAATAAAAGAAAAAGAATGTTTGAATCAAAAAACATAATGATAGATAAAATAGATGAAATGGGAGATGATCACATTGGATCTTCTGCTAAAACGCCTTTAAGAGCTGATGCGTTTGATATTTCAAACGAAGAAAAAAGAAATCGTATTGAAGCGAGCGTTCGAGATATTTTGGATACTTTAGGTATGGATTTGGAAGATGATAGTATCAAAGGTACACCAAGAAGAGTGGCAAAAGCTTTTGTAAACGAACTTTTTGGAGGCTTAGACCCTGCAAATAAACCAAAATTATCAACTTTTGATAACAATTATAATTATGGTGAAATGTTGGTAGAAAAAAACATTACGGTGTATTCTACCTGTGAGCACCACTTATTGCCAATTATTGGGAGAGCACATGTAGCTTATATTTCAAACGGAAAAGTAATTGGTTTGTCTAAAATGAACCGAATTGTTGATCATTATGCAAAACGCCCACAAGTACAAGAGCGTTTAACAATGCAAGTAGTGCAAGCTTTGCAAGAAGCAATGGGAACAAAAGATGTAGCTTGTGTAATTGATGCAAAACATTTATGTGTAAATTCTAGAGGTGTTAAAGATATTGCAAGTAGCACTGTTACTGCTGAATTTGGTGGTAAGTTTAAAGATCCTGCAGTAAAAAAAGAGTTTATGGATTATATTAATTTAGAGACTACTTTTGAATAAAAATTTTATAAAAACTATTTAAAAATTACTTTGTTGAAAAATGAAGTAATTTTTTTTTACCTAATGTAAATGAAAAAAGGATTTGTACTAGTATTACTTTTTATAAGCTGTATGCATTTGGTTTATAGTCAGGAAAATAAATCTGACTTAGACGGAAATCTTTGGAGCGATATTAAAAAAGATGGTGTAAAAATGTGGGGAGGTTTAAAGCATACCTATACACAACCACTTCGATGGAAAAAGAAAGATTGGCTTACCTTTGGAGGTGTTGCTGCCGGAACTGTAATTTTGTATATGTATGATGAGCAAACTTCAGAATATTTTATAGAACAAGGTGAAACAGCACCTAATTTTTTAAAGCAATTTGGGTGGTATTACGGAAGTCCTCAAAACTTTTTTATGATTACTAGCGGAATTTATGCCTATGGTTTACTTGCAAAAAATGACGCTTGGAGAGATGCAGGGATTCTTATTGTAACGTCAGCAGTAGCCTCTGGTTTTATTCAAACTATTACAAAAAATGTTGTTGGTAGAGCACGTCCTTCTGAAGGTGTTGGTAGCAATGTTTTTAAACCGTTTAGCAGAGAAGGTTCTTACCATTCGTTTCCTTCAGGACATACTATGTTGTCAATAACCGCTTCACACGCTATAGCCAAGCAATTTGATAATCTTTGGGTAAAAGGTGGAATTTACGCTGTTGGATTAATAGCTCCTATTTCTCGTTTGTGGGAAGGCGCTCATTGGTTAACTGATGTGGTTTTGGGTGGTGTAATTAGTATTGTTGTGGTTGATAGTATTGATAATTATTTTCACAAAAATGATATGTATCTTCACAAAAAAGAGAAAATGGTTTCTTGGAATTTAAAAGCAGGTGTAGGTACAATTGGAGTAGTTGGTACGTTTTAATAAAGCTAAAAAGTATTCTAAAAAGAGTTATTTTGGTGCTAATAAATTAAAAGGGTACATAGGTATATTTCTACATATCCAAAATACAATTATAATAACAAGTATAATTATGGGTGTTTTAGGGTGGTATATGTAATTGTAATAGTGTTTTTTAAAAATAGCATTCACACTAATTACACTAAAATGATACAAGAGTACACCTAAACCAAAAACATATAATAAATTTTGTTGAAGTACTCCTAAAAAATTAAAATTCAATAATTGATGTGTAGCGCGTTGACTTCCGCAGCCGGCGCAATAAAATCCAGTTGTTAAATAAAACGGACATTTGGGTAAAAAATCAACTTCGCTAGGGTTAATAAAAACATAAATAGAGGCAAGTGCTACAATAAGAACAGCCGCAACAATATGTTTAAAAGTCATTAAATTCTCCATTTTGGTATGCAAAGAATATAATAGCGCCATAAATTAACACAAACAATGTGGCAACTACCAATCCAGAAATGAATCCCCATTTTGTCCATTTTTTGGCTTCTTTTGAAGCGTGAGCAGCACCTGCATAGTCACCAACTGCAAATTTTGAATTTACTTGACTAGCAAATACAATACCTACAATTCCAAAAGGTTGACAACAAAATATAGTGATAAGAATAGATTCAATTAGGTAATTTTTAGGTTGAGTTTCGTTCATGTTTTTTAGAATTATGGGTGCATTTTTATTTTGAAAAATCTAAAATACAAAAAATTAAAGAGCCGCTGATACTCTATGGAAAATAAAATGTATTTCCCCAGCTATTTGCTTATTTAATGCTGCATATTCTTCTGCTTTATTGATACTGTGTTCAAAGTTGTTTATGTTGTTGAAAGGCATTTCAAATTGTTGAATGGCTTCTGGAATTATTTCAAAGGCATTATTTGTAATTGCAAAAAATGGAGACGGATTTAAGTCATGATTGTATAATTTTGAAAATACCAATATTGGTTTAATGTAATTGTGATACCCAATTGCATACGTTGGATTTTGGTGAGAAAATTCTATAATTTTAAAAGTAAAACCAACTTTTTGAAGTGTTTTAACTGTTTTTCTATGAAATGAAGTCACATTTGTACCGCCTGAAAAACTATTGATGTTTGATAGCTTAAAATAGTGTGCAGCATAAGTACTCCAAACCTGTGAAATTTGGCTACGTTGGCTATTGTTTGTAGAAATATAATTTAGGTTTACAGTTTTATTTTGTTTTAAAGTTTGCACTATTGCCGTAGCAATAGATTCTAGTAATACTAGTTTGTTTTCAGAAATTTGCAATTCTTTAAAGGCTGTTATAAAAAAATCTTTGGTATTTGTTGAAATAGTTTCATTCATGCGCGTAACTTTGCACAAGTATAAAAAATTAGTAATACGTTTATATTTCTAAAAAATTAATATAAAGTTAAAAAATGGGTTTTAATATTGGAGATAAGGTATCTGTGATTGATGATGTGATTACTGGAAAGGTAATTGAAGTGCATCCAACTAAAATTGTTTTGGAAACTTCAGATGGTTTTCCATTTGAGTTTGCGCCAAAAGAATTGGTGGTTATTAAACAAAATCAGGCCGACCTTTCTAAATACAGTGATATTTCAAATGAAGCTCTTTTGAGGCAAAAGGAAGAGTTTTCAGCAAAGAAAAAAACTATAAAATTTAAAACTGATGTGAAGCCAGAGAAACAACCTCCTATGGAAGTTGATTTGCATATTCATAATTTAACAGCTTCAGTAAAAGGCTTAGATAATTATGATATGTTAACCATTCAAATGGATCACGCCAAACACAAATTAGAGTTTGCAATTAGAAACCGAATACCAAAAATTGTTTTTATTCACGGAGTAGGTGCTGGTGTGCTAAAAAGTGAATTAGAATATATGTTCAAAAATTACCCTGTACAATATTATGAGGCTTCCTATAAAAAATATGGTTTAGGAGCTACAGAAGTGTATGTATACCAAAACCCTAAAAATTAATCGTCAATATCCACTTCGAATTCATCACCAAACGCTAAAGTTTCAAAAAATATACGGTCACCATCATCTTCATAAAATAATAAATGAGAGAATGTAATTAAGTAGCTGTAACCAGTTAATTCGGTGTCGTCATCTTCATCATAAACTTCGCTAGTGGTAATTGAAATTGTTCCACTTTCAGCAATTAATTCAGTGGTTACTGTTGGTGTTGTTGGAGGAATAGCTTGGCAAAAATAATTACCGTCAATACCATCATTAAAAATACGATATACAACTTCACGCGTTGAAGAAACATCATAAGTAGCTGTACCAACTTCAGTTCCTAATTCATCATCAATTAAGGTGATAACCATTGCTTCAGTACCAGAAGAGTTGGTAACATACACAATATTATTGTCCCAACATCCATACACTTCATCTTCAAAATCAAAATCTGGAACGCTAAAATCACCATCGTTACAAGAAACGATTGTGAATGCAATAAAAAGTGTCAATAGTTTTTTCATGTCTTTTGTATATATGCAACAAAAATAATTGTTTTAAGTAATTCTACACTAATTGATGCCAACTATTTTAATTACTTTTGTTTTGATGAAACAAATCTATTTAGACAACGCTGCAACTACACCAATATTACCTGAAGTAATGGATACTATTACGAAGGCTATGATGACTAATTATGGAAATCCATCATCAACACATCAGTTTGGTAGAAAGGCGAAATCAGCTGTAGAAACAGCGCGAAAAAATATAGCTAAATGTTTAAATGCTTCGGCAAATGAAATTATTTTTACTGCCGGTGGAAGTGAAGCAGATAATTTAGTGCTTCAAAATGCTGTAAAAAATTTAGGTGTTACTACTATTATTTCATCAAAAATAGAACATCATGCAGTGTTGCATACTATAGAAAATTTAGTGAAAGAATACCATATAAAAGTAAATTGGGTTGATGTTGATGCGCAAGGAAATATAAATATGCAGCATTTAGAAACATTATTACAACAACCTAATGAACAACTATTGGTGAGTTTAATGTACATTAATAATGAAATTGGCAATTTGTTAGATGTTGCAAAAGTTTCTGATTTATGTATTGCAAACAATGCTTTTTTTCATTGTGATGCTGTACAAGCAATTGGACATTATGCTATTGATGTTCAAAAAACTCCTATTGATTTTTTTGCGGCAAGTGCACATAAATTTCACGGACCTAAAGGTGTTGGTTTTGCGTATGTAAAAAAAGGTTTTGGTATTTTTCCTATGTTACACGGTGGTGAACAAGAAAAAGGCGCTAGAGCTGGTACTGAAAATGTACATAGTATTTTAGGAATGGAAAAAGCGCTCACAATTGCTACTGCAAATATTGACGTAGAAACTACTCAAATACAAGCTATTAAAAGTTATTTTATTGAAGAATTAAAAGTGAATTTTGAGGGACTTCAATTTAATGGTGTTTCAGAAAACAGTGATAAAAGCAGTTATGTTATTTTAAATGTTCGCTTTCCAAAGGAATATGCAATGTTGCTATTTAACTTAGATTTAAAAGGAATTGCGGTTTCTGGTGGAAGTGCTTGCCAAAGTGGAAGCAATAAAGGTTCACACGTATTGCATACTATTTTAAACGAAACAGAGGCGCAAAAAACTTCGGTGCGTTTTTCATTTAGCAAGTTTATAACTAAAGAAGATATAGACTATGTTATTGCAACTTTAAAAGGATTGATTGTATAGTTTTTGAATTTCATTCAAAAAAATAGCTAACTAAATCACATTCACTTCAATTTCTAAAGAAATACCAAAAGTATCTTGTACTGTTTGTTGAATGTTTTGCGCTAAGCTGTAAATTTCTTCTCCGGTTGCATTGCCATAATTTACCAAAACCAATGCTTGATTTTTGTGAACTCCAGCATCACCAAAGCGTTTTCCTTTAAATCCACATTGTTCTATAAGCCAACCAGCAGGAATTTTTATTTCATTTTCTGAAACTATGTAATGCGGTGCATTTGGATATTTTTCTTGTAATATTTTAAAAGCTTTTAAATCAATCACAGGGTTTTTAAAAAAACTACCACTGTTTCCAATTTTTTCAGGATCAGGTAATTTAGCTGTTCTAATGGCAATAATTACATCTGAAATTTCTTTCAATGTTGGGTTTTCAATATCTTTTAAACCGTCTTTAATAGCACCGTATGAAATATTAAAATTGTGGTTGTTTTTAGTAAGTTTAAACGTAACAGAAGTAATAATATAGCGACCTTTCAATTCATTTTTAAAAACAGAATTTCGATATCCAAAATTACATTCTTCTTTAGTGAATGTTTTTAATTTTCCCGAGGCTATTTCCAAAGCTTCTAATTGATGAAACGTATCTTTTATTTCAACACCATAAGCGCCAATATTTTGAATAGGAGAGGTGCCTACATTCCCAGGGATTAGAGATAAATTTTCCAATCCACCATAATTTTGTGAAATACACCAAACCACAAAATCGTGCCAATTTTCACCAGCTTCAGCAGTTACAAATACGTAGTCTTTTTCTGTGTCGTTTACAATAATTCCTTTTAAGTTTAAATGAACAACAAGCTTATTTATTGGTTGTGTAAGTAGCATATTGCTTCCGCCACTTAACAAAAACAATTCTTTTTTAGTGGCTACAATTTCTTTTAATTCCTGAAAAGAATAAATACTTACAAATTGTTTAGCTTGTACATCAATACCAAAGGTATTATAAGGTTTTAAAGATATGTTTTCTTGAATTTTCAATTAGATGTTGTTGTATTTTGAAAGTGCAATTTTTAAAAGTTCTACAGAACGTATTAAATCTTCTTTTTTTAGTACGTATGCAATACGAACTTGATTTAATCCTAAACCTGGTGTTGTATAAAAACCAGCAGCCGGAGCTACCATTACAGTTTGGTTGTTGTCTGAAAATTTTTCTAACAACCATTGTGAAAAATCTTCGGCATTTGCAACAGGCAATTCTACAATACAGTAAAAAGCTCCCATTGGTTTAGTGGCATTTACACCTTCTATTTTATTTAACTCTTCTATTAATAAATCTCTTCGGCTTTTATACTCTTCAATTACTTCATCAAAGTACGATTTTGGAGTGTCTAAAGCAGCTTCACTAGCTAACTGTGCATATGTTGGCGGACTTAAACGTGCTTGTGCAAATTTTCTGGCAGTTGATAAAACTTCTTCATTTCTTGAAATTAAATAACCAATTCGAGCACCACACATACTGTAACGTTTAGAAACAGAATCTATTAAAATAGCGTGCTGTTCTAAACCAAAATCTCCTAGTACTGAATGGTGTTTTGCTCCTTCATTATAAATAAATTCTCTATACACTTCATCTGCAATTAAAAAAATATCGTGTTTTTTTACCAATGCAGCTAGTTGTTGTATTTCTTCTTTTGTATACGAATATCCTGTAGGGTTACCAGGATTACAAATTAAAATAGCTCTTGTTTTAGGTGTAATTAATTTTTCAAAACCTTCAACATCAGGTAGTGCAAAGTTATCTTCAATTTTTGATGTAATTGGTACAATATTTACACTTAAAGATGAAGAAAATCCGTTGTAATTGGCATAAAATGGTTCAGGTATAATTATTTCATCACCGGGATCTGTAATACTACCCAATGAAAATAATAAAGCTTCAGAGCCACCTGTGGTAATAATAATATCTTCTGCTTTTATTTTTATATTATTTTTAGAAAAATAATGATTTGCTAATTTTTCTCGGTAGCTTTCTGAACCATCGGTGTTGCTATAAGCAAGTACTTCTATAGTGTTGTTTTTAACAGCATCTAATGCGCAACGTGGTGTTTTAACATCAGGTTGTCCAATATTTAAATGAAAAACTTCAATGCCATTTTGCTTTGCTTTTTCAGCAAAAGGAACAAGCTTTCGTATTGGTGATTCTGGCATATTTTTACCAGTATTTGAAATTTTCGGCATGTTTCTGAAGTTTAGTTAGATGCCCTGCAAATTTGCAAAAATTAATCCACAATAGTTGCTTTTTTTAACGAATTGTTAAAGGTTAAAGTTTTCATAAAAACTATAGAAAATAAAATTATAATGTTAAATTAATCCATTATACCTTAAATACTTGATAAAAATTTACAAACATACATTATTTATAAGTTTAATCTTCTTGTTTTCATTGAGCTCAACGGCGCAAAGAAAATTTTTAATGCCAAAAGGCACCCACAAACAAAACGTTTCATTTAAAATGTTAAGTAACTTAATTGTTATTCCAATTCAGGTAAATGGAAGAGAGCTTAACTTTATATTAGATTCTGGTGTTGGTTCAACAATTTTGTTCAATTTAAATCCAACCGACTCTTTAAATCTTAGAAATATTGAAAAATTAAAGTTGCAAGGTTTGGGGCAAGATGGAGCAGTTGAAGCTATTTTATCAAGAGGAAACGAATTAAAATTTGGAGCTATTAAAAGTAACAAACAAAAATTGTACGTGGTTTTTAATGATAGTTTTGATTTGTCTTCGAAATTAGGAATTACCATTCACGGAATTATTGGTTATGAGTTGCTTAAAGACTTTATTGTGCGAATTAATTACAGTTCTAAACGGTTAACATTTTTTACTTCAGAAGGGTATAAAGATAAACTATGTAGAAAATGTGAAGTTATCCCAATTGAATTTAATATGATGAAACCTTATATAAATGTTGGAGTTGTATTAAAGGAAGCGCCTACAAAAAAGGTAAATGTTAAATTATTAATTGATTCTGGTGGAAGTGATGCTATGTGGTTATTTGAAAATACACATCCAGATATTGTTGCTCCAACCAAATATTTTAACGATTTTTTAGGTGAAGGTTTAAGTGGTGCTATTTATGGGAAACGTACTATGATAGAAAGTTTGCATATTGGTGATTTTACCTTAAAAAATCCAACAGTTTCATACCCTGATTCATTATCAGTTGCACACGCATTAAAATTTAAAGGTAGAAATGGAAGCTTAGGAGGTACTATTTTAAATCGTTTTGTTGTAACTTTTGATTACAGAAATAATAGACTTTTACTAAAAAAAGGTGGAAAGTTTAAAGATCCTTTTCGTTATAATATGAGCGGTATTGAGTTAGTGCACAATGGTAAAAGATTGGTAAAAGAAAAGGCAAAACCAAATACTTTAAACACGTATAGTAACAATCCAAACGCATCAAATGTAACAGTTACATTAGATACTAGTTTTAAATATACATTTAAACCAACCTATAAAATTCAAAAATTACGACCAAATTCACCTGCGGCATTGGCGGGTATTAGAGTAGGAGATGTACTAATAAAAATTAATGGTAAGTATACATTTGATTTAAAACTGGAAGAAATAGTTCAATATTTTTATGAAAAGGAAAATACAAAAGTAACAGTTGTGGTTGAAAGATTTGGAAAGGATTATGAATATAGTTTCCGTTTAAAAGATATGCTAAAATAAAAAAGACTTTCTATTCAGAAAGTCTTTTTTATAAGTTGTAAATCAATGTGTTATTTTGAAGACACGGCTGATTTTTCTTTTGTTACTGGAGATTCAGGTTTTAATACGATTCCTTTAATACGTAATCTTTTTGAAGGTTCAGTAGCGTTTGAATAAACTGTAATCATTTTTGAAAATCCTCCTTGTCTATTTGTAGCGTATTTAACTTCAATTTCACCTGTTGAACCTGGCATAATTGGCTCTGTAGGTTTTTTTGGCACCGTACATCCACAACTAGATTGTATTCTTGAAATAACTAAAGGCGATTTTCCTACGTTCTTAAATTTAAAAACACGAACACCATCAGCATTCAATGCTATTTTCCCATAATCAATTACATCTGATTCAAATTCAAATACAGGAGCATTTGGATCTATAACAGTTTCAGTTACTTGTTTTTCTTGTGCATTCATTGAGATTGTCAATAATCCAACAAATAAAAGTGTCATTATTTTTTTCATTATTATTTATTTTAAAATGTAAAGTTAGTTATTTTTTTATGCTTTCAAAATATTTTATGTTAATGCTTATAATTGTACATTTGCAAACTTAGATTACAAATATTAGACCAAAAATGAGTTTAGCAACAAAATACAATCCACAAGACGTAGAAAACAAGTGGTATGACTACTGGATGAAAAACGATTATTTTCATTCAACACCTAATGAAAAGGAACCTTATACCATTGTAATTCCACCTCCAAATGTGACGGGAGTTTTGCATATGGGACATATGTTAAACAATACAATTCAAGATGTATTAATTAGACGCGCACGTTTAAAAGGTAAAAATGCTTGTTGGGTGCCTGGTACAGATCACGCATCTATTGCTACTGAGGCAAAAGTTGTTGCTAAATTAAAAGAGCAAGGAATTGAAAAGGCTGATTTAACAAGAGACGAGTTTTTAAAACACGCTTGGGATTGGACAGATGAGCATGGAGGTATAATTTTAGAACAACTTAAAAAGTTAGGAGCTTCTTGTGATTGGGAACGTACAAAGTTTACCATGGATGCAGATTTAAGTGAAGCTGTAACCAGTGTTTTTATTGATTTATACAACAAAGGATTAATTTACCGAGGGTATAGAATGGTAAATTGGGATCCTTCGGCAAAAACAACCTTGTCTGATGAAGAGGTTATTTTTGAAGAAAAACAAGGGAATTTATACTATTTAAATTATAAAATTGAAGGTAGTGATGAGCTGTTAACAATTGCAACTACGCGTCCTGAAACTATTTTAGGTGATACTGCAATATGTATCAATCCAAATGATGAACGTTTTACACATTTAAAAGGTAAAAAAGCTATTGTTCCTATAGTTGGAAGAGTAATTCCTATTATTGAAGATGAGTATGTTGATATTGAATTTGGTACTGGTTGTTTAAAAGTAACACCAGCACACGATCAAAATGATAAAGTGTTGGGTGAAAAACACAACCTAGAAGTGATTGATATTTTTAATGATGATGCAAGCTTAAATTCTTTTGGAATGCATTATGAAGGAAAAGATCGTTTTGTGGTTCGTAAAGAAATTACTAAAGAGTTAGAAGAAATAGGTTGTTTGGTGAAAGTAGAACAACATATGCATAAGGTTGGTACTTCTGAAAGAACAAAAGTAGTTATAGAACCAAAAATTTCTGCACAATGGTTTTTAAAAATGGAAACTATTGTAGAACCAGCTTTAAAAGCAGTATTAGAAGATGAAGAAATTCACTTTTTTCCAAAACATTATAACAGTACATATAAGCACTGGTTAGAAAATATTCGTGATTGGAATATTTCTCGTCAACTTTGGTGGGGACACCAAATTCCAGCTTATTTTTATGGAGAAGGTGTTGAAGATTTTGTAATTGCTAAAACTATTGAGGAAGCTGCAAAATTAGCTTCAGAAAAAGTAGGGAAGGAGTTTAAGGTTGAAGATTTAACTCAAGATCCTGATGCGTTAGATACTTGGTTTTCTTCTTGGTTATGGCCAATATCTGTTTTTGATGGAATTAGAAATCCTGATAATGAAGAAATAAGTTATTATTATCCAACAAACGATTTAGTTACCGGACCAGATATTATTTTCTTTTGGGTAGCTCGTATGATTTTTGCTGGATACGAATTTAAAAACGAAAAACCTTTTACCAATGTATATTTCACTGGAATTGTACGTGATGGTAAAGGACGAAAAATGTCGAAATCATTAGGAAATTCACCTGATCCAATTGGGTTAATTGAAAAGTATGGTGCAGACGGTGTGCGCGTTGGAATGTTGTTGTGTTCTGCAGCAGGGAACGATTTGTTGTTTGATGAAGATTTATGTGCTCAAGGACGAAATTTCTCAAATAAAATTTGGAATGCTTTCCGATTGATTAAAGGATGGGAAGTTTCAGATTCTATTGAACAACCACAATCGGCTAAAATTGCCATTGAGTGGTATCAAGCGAAGTTTCAACAAACATTGGTAGAGTTAGAAAAATCTTTCGACCAATACAGAGTAAGTGAGGCTTTAATGCATATTTACAAATTAATTTGGGACGACTTTTCTTCTTGGTTTTTAGAAATGGTAAAGCCAGCGTATCAACAACCAATTGATGCGGTAACCTTAAAAGCAGTAATTTCATTTTTAGAAGACAATTTAAAAGTATTGCATCCGTATATGCCATTTATTTCTGAAGAAATTTGGCAACATATTTCAGATAGAACTCCTGAAGATGCCTTAATTATTGCTGAATACCCAAAAATGACTGCCGTAAACGAAAGTATTATTGAAAACTTTAAAGTGGCTTCAGAAGTTATTTCAGGAATTAGAAATATTAGAAAAGAAAAAAATATTGCTTTTAAAAATGAAATTGAATTTTCTGTATTAAATAAAGATCAAATAAATACAGATTTTGATGCAGTAATTAAAAAATTAGGGAATTTAACATCAGTTAATTATGTAGATAAAAAAGTTGATGGTGCATTAAGTTTTAGAGTAAAATCAAATGAATATTTTATTCCAATGGGTGATGCTATTGATGTGGAAGCTGAAAAAGCGAAATTGGAGGAAGAGTTAAAATACAATGAAGGTTTCTTAAAATCTGTTCAAAAGAAATTAAGCAATGAGCGTTTTGTAAACAATGCGCCAGAGCAAGTAATTGCAAATGAACGTAAAAAAGAAGCAGATGCTTTAGCAAAAATTGAAACTATAAAAGCAAGTTTAAATAGCTTGTAACTATAGAAAGGTAAATTGTATTTTAGAAATATATTATAAAAGGGATGCTCATAAAATAAGCATCTTTTTTTTGTTTTATGTACAACCTGTCATTCTGAATGTAGTGCAACGCAATGAAGAATCTTTATTTTAATGAAATGTGAGATTCTCCGTTATCACTTAGAATGACAAAACAATATTTTATTCTGAATAAACAGTCTACATTTGCTCATCAATATACTGCATTACCTCAGTTTCAATTGCAATTGCTTTTTCATAAATAGTTTTAGATTTTTTTAAAATAGCTTCAGCAAATGAACGATCCTTAATGTCTTTAGCGTTAATACGTACATTAAAATAAGCTCCAATTACTGCTGTTCTAGCACATAAAACACCTACGCCAGCATCAGAAAGTGAACTTTGCAAGCCATCTTTAACCATTGCTTGCATAACTTCCATAGAGTTACAAGCGGTTTTCATTACTTGAAATGGAATTTCAGTAGCGTATTTTGTGGCATTTTCTATGGCCTGTTTTCTTAATTCTATTTCCTCTGAAGTTGTTTTTGGCAATCTAAATCCGTCAATAATTTTATGAAAAGCATTGGTATCTTCATCTACTAAAAACAATAATTTATTTTTATATGCTTGTCCTTTTTCAGCCCAGTTTGAGTAAAATTCCCATTTGTCATCCCAACCGGCTTTATGAGCAGATAAGTTGGCAACCATTGTACCTAAAGAAACACCCAAAGCACCAACGGTTGCTGCAATAGAACCACCACCTGGCGCCATAGATTCGCCAGCAGTTTCTTCTGCAAAATCTTTTAAACTATAATCAACCAATTTTTTAGAGGTGTCTTCTAGCAAGTATTCAATAATTTTTTCTTTTGGGTTGAATGGTTTTAAATCATCTAATCCCAACGATTTTACCGCGATTTTTATTTTTTCATCTTCTGAAATTCCTAAAGAACGTTGTTGTTTTTTTAAGAAAAAATCTCCGGCATCTAACATTGCTTGTAGCGGAATTAGCCCTATCAATTCAGATCCTGTAACACGTAAACCTCTTTTTGTTGCGGCTTTAACAGTTTCGTCAAATGCCACGTGCATAGCAGTAATATTTATATTGGTTAAGTTGTATGAAATTTGAGCAATTCCGTATTCTTCAATATACCAACCAATACCTTTTACAGCTTTTAATTTCCCCGGAATTCGCACTGGTTCACCATTGGCGTCTAAAACTTTTTTTCCGGTGGAAGGATTTCCTTCACGTTTAATTCTTCCAGCTTCACGTATGTCAAAAGCAATAGCATTAGCTCTTCTGGTTGAAGTTGTGTTTAAATTTATATTATAGGCAATTAAAAAATCACGCGCAGAGATAGCTGTACAACCAGCTTTTGCTACCTGTTCATTAAATGTTGAAGGTCCAAAATCTGGTTTCCAATCCGGATTTGCTAATTTTTCTTTCAATCCTTCATATTCCCCGGCTCTACAACTGGCTAAGTTTTTTCGTTTTTCTTCTTTTGCTGCTACTTCATAAAAATAACCTGGAATACCTAACTCTTTACCAACGCGTTCACCTAATTGATGTGCGTAAACGGCCGTTTCTTCTAAAGTAATTCCTGAAATGGGAACAAGCGGGCAAACGTCTGTTGCTCCAAAACGTGGATGTTCACCTTTTTGAGTGCGCATATCAATTAATTCGGAAGCTTTTTGAATTAATAAAAAAGCAGCTTCAACCACATTTTTAGGTTCACCAACAAATGTAATTACGGTTCTGTTGGTTGCATTTCCTGGGTCTATATCCAATAATTTTACCCCTTCAACCGTTTCAACAACAGCAGCAATAGCATTTATTTTTTCCATATTGCGTCCTTCACTAATGTTTGGAACGCATTCAATTAATTGTTTGTTCATGTTAATTTGAATTTGGTACTCAAATTTAATGAGTTAATTTGATTTAGCTAGGTACTATTTTAAAATAAATAGAAGAGATGTTAACTGCTTTAATGAATTAATTCTATTTTTGCCAAAGAATAAAAAGGAAGTGTTTTTTATGAAAAAAGTATTAGTTACCGGAATGGCTGGTTTTAACCAGTGAAATACATTCAAATGTAGGTGATTTTTATTATACATATGTGCTGCTAAGTGAAAAAGATGGTAATTATTATGTAGGTTATACCAAAGATTTGAATGTACGATTTGAGCAACATCAAAAAGGAAATGTAAGTTCAACAAAGTATAGGTTGCCTTTGAAATTAATTTACTATGAAGCTTGTTTGTCACAAAAAGATGCTTTGAAAAGAGAAATATATTTAAAAACATATTATGGTAAAATGCATATTGCTAAACGGCTCAAATCGTATTTCACCAGTCGAGGTTCAAAATAAAATTTAAACCATGAATGAACAAAAAATAAAAAAGGTGCTTGTTACCGGAATGGCTGGTTTTATTGGGTATCATTTAGCCAAATTACTAGTGAAATCGGGATATCACGTGGTTGGGTTAGATAACATAAATGATTATTACGATCCAAATTTGAAATTAGCACGTTTGAAAGATTTAGGTTTTAATGTAGATGAAATTTCATACAATACACTTCTTGAAATTGAAAATACAGCGTTTATAAAACTAGATTTAACAGATTTAGAAAATGTAAAAACCTTGTTTAAAAATCAGCAATTTGATGTTGTAGTAAATTTAGCGGCGCAAGCAGGAGTGAGGTATTCTTTGAAGAATCCTCATGTTTATGTTGATAGTAATATTACAGGTTTTTTAAATATTTTAGAAAGTTGCAGATCGTACCCTGTAGAGCATTTAATATTTGCATCATCAAGTTCTGTTTATGGTTTAAGTGAACAAGTGCCGTTTCATGAAGATAATGTAACGGACCATCCTTTAGCTATGTATGCTGCTAGTAAAAAAGCCAATGAAATGATGGCGCATTCCTATGCTAATTTATTTAATATTCCTTGTACAGGTTTACGCTTTTTTACGGTGTATGGACCTTGGGGAAGGCCAGATATGGCTTTGCATCTTTTTACAAAAGCAATGGTTGAAGATAAGGAGTTTGAAGTATTTAATAATGGAGATATGAGTAGAGATTTTACCTATGTTGGTGATATTGTTGAAAGTGTAAAACGTTTGATTCCTTTAGCTCCAAAAGAAAATAATCCGTTATTTGATCCTAAAAACCCAGTTACTTCTAAAAGTTCAAAAGCATATCAATTATTTAACATAGGAAATAACAGTCCGGTAGCATTGATGGATTTTGTAAGAGCCATAGAAAAAGCTTTGGGTAAAAAAGGAAAAATTAAGTTCAAACCAATGCAACCAGGTGATGTGCAATCTACCTATGCTAATGTGCAAAGTTTGTATGATTATATTCAATTTAAACCGTCTACAAATTTAGAAGATGGTGTGCAAGCTTTTGTTGAACGGTATTTAAAGTTGAATACTTAACTTAAAGTGCTATTTAACATTAAGTTTGTTTTTGCGTTTCTTTAATTGTTAATTTGATGTTTAAATTTCAGTACAAGGTGTATTTTGAATTGATAAAAGTGCTACAATTCTGCTAAATTTTCAGTTAAAATCCATCTAAACTAAATTTTTAAAATCCTTTGTAAACAGCTATATTTACCTGCGTTTTAAAATAAACTGATTAAACGTTTCATAAATTTATAGAAATAATTGCATGCTTAAAAGTGGTGAACATACAAAAGACGAATGGTTATTTGAAATCACTCCTAAAAATAATTTACTTTCTTTAAATTTAAAGGAAGTTTGGCAATACCGTGATTTATTGTTTTTATTTGTGAAACGCGATATTGTTACGGTGTATAAGCAAACTATATTAGGACCATTATGGTATTTAATTCAGCCTTTATTTACTTCGGTAATATTTACATTGATTTTTAACAATGTAGCCAATATTTCAACCGGAACAGTGCCTCCGTTTTTATTCAATTTGGCAGGAATTACTATTTGGAATTATTTTAAAGAATGTTTAAATGCTACTTCTAGTACGTTTACGTCTAACGCAGGTATTTTTGGGAAAGTTTATTTTCCACGTATGATTATGCCTTTATCTGTGGTTATTTCTAACCTGTTAAAATTTAGTATTCAACTATTTATATTTGCTGCATTTTTCTTATATTTTTATATGAATGGCGCACCAATTAGTTTAAATAGTTATGTAGTATTATTTCCTTTAATGGTGCTAATTATGGGACTATTAGGTTTAGGCTTAGGAATGATTATTTCATCAATGGTTACAAAATATAGAGATTTAAAAATATTAATAGGTTTCGGATTGCAATTGTTAATGTATGTTTCGGCGGTTATGTATCCAGTTTCCTTTTTTGTGGAAAAACTACCAAAATATGCATGGATTGTAAAATACAATCCGTTATCATTTGTAATTGAAGCTGTACGATATATGTTATTGAATACTGGAGAGTTTAATACAAATATGTTTGTGTATACTTTAATTAGTACAACTGTGATTTTACTGTCTGGAATTATTATTTTTAACAAAGCAGAAAAGAATTTTATTGATACGGTTTAGGGGGGCTTCGCGAGGCTCAGAAGTGAGAAGTGAGAAGTGAGAAGTGAGAAGTGAAGAGGTTTGCTTCGCGGGCTCAGCAGTGAGAAGACGTCTCACAAAATGTTGTTTCACGTTTCACGAATAACCGTCTCACGATATTAAAAAAGTGAAGAAGATGAATCATAAAGAGTTGGATGTTTGGAAAAAAAGTATGGATTTGGTTGAACAAGTGTATACCATCTCTTATTTATTTCCAGATACTGAAAAATTTGGATTGACAAGTCAAATTAGGAGAGCTGCAGTTTCAGTTCCTTCTAACATTGCTGAAGGAGCAGGTAGAAAAGGCGATAAAGAGTTTATTCAATTTTTGCATATTGCATTAGGTTCTTTGTCTGAATTAGATACTCAATATTTGATTGCGGTACGATTGGGGTTTATTGAGAAAAATGAGATATTTGAAGATCTAACAAATGATGTTAAGAGATTAATAATTGGATTTAGAAATTATTTGAGTAATAAGTAATTTAGTGAGAAGTGAAAAGTGAAAAGTTTTACTTCGTGGAGCTCAGCGTTGAGAAGTGAGAAGACGATTCACAAAAAAAAACCGTCTCACGTCTTACGAAAAACCGTCTCACTAATAACAAGTGAATAAAATGAACGAAGTTATCCTAAAAATAGAAAACCTTAGTAAGCAGTACCGATTGGGAACAGTGGGAACAGGTACTATTAGTCACGATTTAAATAGGTGGTGGCATAAAATACGAGGAAAAGAAGATCCATTTTTAAAAATAGGCGATGTAAATGATCGTAGTTCAAAAGGAACTTCTGAATATGTTTGGGTATTAAAAGATATTAATTTTGAAGTTAAAAAAGGAGAAGTACTTGGTATTATTGGGAAAAATGGTGCGGGTAAATCTACCTTGTTAAAAATACTGTCTAAGGTAACTGGACCAACAACTGGAAGTATCAAATCTAAAGGACGGATAGCCTCCTTATTGGAAGTGGGTACAGGTTTTCATCCTGAACTCACAGGCAGGGAAAATATTTACTTAAACGGCGCTATTTTAGGGATGACCAAGGCCGAAATCAATGCGAAGTTAGACGAGATTATAGAATTCTCAGGTTGTGAGCGTTATATAGATACCCCTACCAAAAGATACAGCAGTGGTATGACCGTGCGTTTGGCATTTGCTGTAGCAGCTTTTTTAGAACCAGATATTTTAGTGATTGATGAAGTATTGGCTGTTGGTGATGCAGAATTTCAAAAGAAAGCCATTGGTAAAATGCAAGATATCTCTAAAGGTGAAGGGAGAACGGTGTTGTTTGTAAGTCATAATATGACGGCTGTGCAAAGTTTATGCAGTAGGGTTGTGGTTTTAGATAACGGAAAACTAGTTTATGAAGGAGAAGTTGCTGAAAGTATAGAGCATTATAGTGTAATATGTCGAGAGAGATTAAAAAAGGAATATATGATTCATAATAATATTTTAGGTAAAGTGAAATTAAGTAATTTGAAAGTTTTAAGTACTGATAATTCACTTCTTAAAAATGGAGAATCATTGATGTTAGGTGATGTTTTTAAGATTGAATTTAATGTGAAAATATTTGAAGATATCAAAGACCTTTCTTTTGCACTTGATATTTTTAATGATAAACAAGAATTAATATCACATTTAATAAATGAAGATAGTGGTTTATATATTCAAACAGCTACTAATAATTCAGTATTAAAAATTTCAATTGAATCAAAAGAGTTGTTGTTTATACCTGGTGTTTACAATATTAATTTGTGGGTAGGGAGATCTCAAACTGAAACGCTATATACTATTAAAAATTGTTTCACTTTTAGTTTAGAACAGGGAGATTATACTAAACGTACAAAGCGCTTACCTAAGCATTCTAAAGTTTATTTACATTCAGTATGGGAATCAAAAGTTGTTTAATAAAAATATTAAATTTATTTATTTCATATTTCTATAAAGTATTTAAGACTATTTTTAGAAAGAACATAAGAGAAGATATCTTAAATTTAAGTTCAATTCGCATAATTAATACTTCTCAGACTCTTGATGTTGTTGAAAATAGTATAGTTAATCAGCAAAAAGGGGTATATATGAGATTTGGAGATGGAGATGTTTTTTTAATGAATATGAAGATGGATTCTTTTCAAAATCCAAACTTACAATTAGCTATAGAAATGAAGGAAGCTTTTGAATGTAAAGGAGAAAATGTACATAAATGTTTAGCAATACATTCGGAAAGATATGGATATGAAGAAGGAATGTTCATCGGAAATCATTTAGTTAAAGATAAAGAAGCTCAAATTTTATTAATGAATACATTTCAATTTTTTATAGGAGAAAATATTTTTAGTCCAATCGCTCTACATTTTAATGCTTCAAATAATATTGAAAGGGCAAAAATTTTCTTGAAAAATTTAAAGATACATACGAAGTTATTTATTGGAAATAAATATTTAAAAAATGATGTTCTTAATAAGTTATTCGGTAATGTTATGCATATTGAAACACCTGAAAAGAATGCTTATAGTGAAATAGAAAGGATATATTCTGAAGCAAAAAATGAATTAATTAAAATAGATTCTTTTTGTGTGATCGTTATTGCAATGGGGTGTTCAGGTAGACCTTTAATGAAAAGATTGTACAATGATGATTACAATATTTATTTATTTGATTTTGGAAGTTTGCTGGATGGATTTAATGACAATATGACTAGAACTTGGTTAAAGAAAAATAAAATTGATTATAAATATTTGTTAAGTGATTTATAAGAACGTAAAATTTATTTAAATTTTAATGACTTTTATGATTTATATAGTTATTGTAACATATAATGGAATACAATGGATAGAACAATGTTTAAATTCTATACCTAAAGATTGTAATACAGTTATAATTGATAATAATTCATTAGACAATACAGTTTCATTTATTAAAGAGAAATTTCCAAAAGTTCATTTAATAGAAAAAAATGAAAACTTAGGTTTTGGAAAAGCTAATAATATTGGGATTAGCTATGCATTAAATCAGGGTGCTGCGTATGTTTTCTTATTAAATCAAGATGCTTATTTGGAAACCAATACTATTGAATCATTAATTAAAATCCATAAAGAAAATAAAAACTATGGGATATTGAGTCCTATACATTTAAATGGTAGTAATGATGGCTTAGATATTAATTTTTCAAATTATGCTTTAAGAAATAGGGAATTTTTGTTTGATGCAGTTAACCAAAAATATTCAAAATATATTTATGAAGTTCCTTTTGTAAATGCTGCAGCTTGGTTGATTCCAAGGAATACAATAGAATTAGTAGGGGGATTTGATCCAATTTTTTTTCATTATGGGGAAGATGATAATTATTGCCAAAGAGTTTTGTATCATCAACTTAAAGTTGGAATAGTTCCAAATACTTTTGTATTACATGATAGAGAATTTAGAACTAAGTCAACACAACCTACATATAGAGAGCAGTTGTTATTAAAAGAAAGAGTCTTGAAATATAATTGGGCAAATATTAATGTGAATGTTAATAATCAAACAAGCAGTCAACAAAATAAATATTTAAAACTGATAGTAAAACTTTTGTTGAAGTTTCAATTCAATAAGGCTAAATTTTATTATAATGAGTTTAAATTAATAAAAAGTATAATCCCAGAAATTATAAACAGTAGAGAGATAAATAAAACTAAAGGTAAACACTACCTAAACTTTTAAGCTAAACCTTCTTAAACTTTAATATTACTCCTTGTACATTTCCTTAAACAAGGGACTTGAGCGGTAATTGACTTTGCCTTTGGTAATTTGTTGTGATGATACTTCTTGTGGTGTTTTAGCATAAACCTACTTGAAAACTTTCATTACCCTTCAAACGTAAACATTTTTTTAAAATATCGGTATATAATACGTTCACCATTTGAACCTAAAAATCGTTAAAAATTAGGGTTTTGCGGATTTTTTATTAACTTTTGTTAACAAACTTTTGCAAAATATATTAAATAATATTTGGTGATAAACATACTGTTCCTGTAAATTTGATTAAATTATTAAATAAAAAAACTCCGAGTGCGTAAACACTCAGAGTTTTTAGTAAGCTAAGCTCAAAATCTATGCGGATTGATTTTGGGCTTTTTTGTATTCTAAATGTTTTAACATTTTACGAATACCAACACCAGGTGTAAAATTGATTTTAGCTTTTTTAATCGCCGTAAAATCAACTTCTTCCTCGGTATCTCTACCTTCCGATTGCAGTCCAATTTTGTAGGTGCCTAATTGCCCTAAACGAACATTTCTGCCATGTTCAAGCTCTCTAACCACAAAGGTTTCAAGACCCATTAAAACTGCAAAGCAATCTGTTTTACTCATTGATGAATTGAAAGCAACTAATTCTGCTAACTCATCTAAATCTGTTATGCTGGCCTTAGCAGCCTTTGCATAAAACTTTCTTGGTGCAGTGATGTCTTGCGGATTCACCATTTGCACCGTTTTAAATTTGATACTCATTGTATTAAATTTTAAAAATTATTAAATAAAATCATACACTCTGTATGACATATCAAAAATAATTAGTTTTTAAACCTAAATAGTCTTTTACTTAATTTAGTAATTAACATTTTTATGTTGAAAAGTTATTTAATGAATTGACATTTAGTGAGTTTGTGTGTTTTTGCAACTGAATAACATCATTTTTTAATAAAGCAATAATATATAAACTGAATTGTATGCGCATACAAATTCAAAACTATGCGCATCTAACACCTACTTGCATGCGTATCTAACATAAATTGTATACGCATGCATATTAAACTATATAGCATTGAAAAAAAGAACTAAAATTCTTGATTTTTTGTTTTTGAGATGGAAATACGTGTATAATTTTGTTTTTTTAAAAAAAGATTATATGTAATATTTACATCAAGAAGTTTTTTAATATGATAATTGTTGTTTAAAATCTACACCATTTCATTTTTAGATTCGATTAGAATCCCTATTTTTACGCGTATTTTGAGTTTATATTGTATGAGAGAGAACCCTTTAGTATCCATCATTATCCCTACCTATAATCGTGCACATTTAATAGGTGAAACCTTAGATAGTGTATTGGCACAAACATATACTAATTGGGAGTGCATTGTGGTGGATGACGGAAGTTCAGATAACACAAATGAGCTATTACAAGAGTATTGTAAAAAAGATACTCGTTTTCAGTACCACCACCGCCCAGCATATAGGCCAAAAGGAGCGAATGCTTGCCGTAATTACGGTTTTGAGTTGAGTAAAGGGGAGTATATCAATTGGTTTGATAGTGATGATTTGATGCATTTTGAAAAGTTAAATATTCAAGTTACTTCATTATTGAAATCAGGTTTTAAGTTTTCAATATGTCAAACATTAAATTTTAATAAAGATCTAAGAAGGTTTTATGGGTTACGTCCAGTAAAAGCATATAAAAAGGACCCATTTAAAGAATATTTAAAGGAAGAGTTTGTAGTTTTTACACCATCTACATTATGGGCAAAATTTTTTTTAATAGATAATGTTCTAAGTTTTAATGAAACATTACAAGCATCTCAAGAATGGGAGTTTTATTGTAAAATTTTTTCTATAGAAAAATTATTTTATTTTGTAGAACAGCCCTTAGTTTTTATTAGATATCATGATAATAGAATATCAACAACAAATCCAAAAGAGAAATTTTGGAATTATTTTCGAGCAAGACATTTAATTTATAAAGAATTAAGTAAGAGTATTCATCAAGAAGAAAAAATATATTTAATTAATTATTTTGTATCAAGTTATAAAGTTTTGATGAAGCGAAAAAATTATAAATATGCAGTAAATGTTTTTTTTGTGCTTTTGCTTGAAAAAGAAATAAATGTAAAGCGTAAATTTTTTCTTGTTTTAAGTTTTTTTACAAATATTATTTTCGATAGAGGTGAAATTTTAATTGTAAAAACAAAATTATGATATCAATTGTTTTGCCTTGTTATAATAGAGAGAAAATAATTTTCTATACGCTAAATTCAATTAAACAGCAGTCTTTTGAAAATTGGGAGCGTATAATTATTGATGATGGTTCAACGGATGCAACTTTTACTGTTGTTGAAAAATTCATTTTGAATGATAAAAGGTTTAAAAAAAGATATAGAACTAAGTAGAAACACAAATATAAATAAAGGAAGGCATTTCATAGAATAATAATTAAACGAAAGCTTAGCTAAATTTTTTATGAGTAAATATTTAATCTCCATAATCATCCCAGTTTTTAATAGGGAAGCTATTATTAAAGATACTTTAGATTCTATTTTAAAACAGACCTATACTAATTGGGAGTGTATTATTGTGGATGATGGGAGTACAGATGCAACGGAACAAACCATTGCTGCATATACACTTAAAAATAAAAATATTCAATTTTATAAACGACCAAACCATTTAGTAAAAGGAGCTAACAGTTGTCGTAACTACGGTTGCACGTTAGCAAAAGGTGAGTATATTAATTGGTTTGATAGTGACGACATTATGCAACCTATTTTTTTAGAGGAAAAAACAAACGCTTTTACTTCAGATATAAATGCTGTTATCCATAAAAATAATTATGCTAATTATCAATTAACAGAGTTTAGGAAAAGTAAGTTTGAATATGATAATGGTAAAAACCTTTTTTATAACTATGCAATGGAAAACATAGAGATTCAAACCTCTGGTTTTATGTGGGAAACATCTTTTTTAAAAGGAAAACCATTATTTGATGATACGATTATGCGCTACCAAGATAATGAGTTTCATATACGCATGTTGGCGATAAAAACACTTAAAGTTGTAATTATTGATAAAGTATTAGCAACTATAAGAAGTGGAGATGGTCATGATAGTCAAATAAGTGCAAAAGTAAATATTACAAAGCAAAAATTATACGATGTGTTTTATTATCGTTATCAATGTTTAAAATTAGCAAAGAACAATATGATTAGTGTTGATGCTGAATTTAATAAGACTATAGCAAAAAAAGCCTTATGGGCTTTTTACGCAGGTTTAAGATTTGAAACTAATTTAGCAAAGCGCATAAAAGACGTTATTAAATATTACATGAATTTACAATACGTTTATTCGAGTCCAAAAATGACAACAATAGATGGTTTCAAGTCACAGTTTTACATATTAAAAATAGTAGTATTTAGATAATGATATCCATCATCATTCCAATATATAATCGAGCACATTTAATAGAAGAAACTCTTCAGTCTATTATAGCACAAACATATATTAATTGGGAGTGTATTATTGTGGATGATGGAAGTACAGATAATACAATCGAAGTAACTACTGCCTTAACCGTAAACGATTCTAGATTTCAATTATTTAAGCGCCCAGAAAATAGTACTAAAGGACCGAGTGCTTGCAGAAACTTTGCTATAACTAAAGCTAAAGGGGATTATATTCAGTTTTTTGATAGTGACGATGTAATGCATCCAGAACATTTACAGTTAAAAATAAATGTTATTTGTGATAGCGATTTTGTAGTCTGTCAATTACAAGAATTTTCAGGCGATTTTAATACTCAATTATTTACTAAGGCTAATCAACCAAGCATAAAACAAAGTACTAATATATTTGTAGATTTTACAACAGGTACTTTTCCTATGATGATGGTTGCTCCACTTTGGAAAACAACAAGTTTAAAACCTTATTTACCAATTCGTGAAGACTTACATATTCTTGAAGACCATGAGTTATATGCGCGAGCACTTTTCAATAATAAAAGTTATGCAATAGTTAATCAACCCTTAATCTATTATCGTGTTGGATCGGAATCTTCAACTAATAGTTTTTATACGAATGTAGTTTATGGATTACAGTCTTATTTTGAAGCAAAACATACTGTTTTAAACTTATCAAAAACAAAAAAAATAAAACTAGCTATTCTAAAAATGACGTTAGGTTTTTTTAGACAAGCATTGGCAGAACGTAATTTTAAAGCTGCGCAACAGTGTTTGAATTTTATAAATGAAGAACATTTAGGTTATAATTTTAAATTAAAAATAAAATTGACTCGCATTCGTTTATTCTATGCTGTTTTTAAAGTGATTAAAAAAGGAGATACTAAATTTAAACCCTTTTTTAAATTATAATAATGAAACTATTAATGGTCGCCATACCAAATCATCACTTTTTTCAATGGGTAAACCAATTGAAAGATTCAGGCTACGATGTTTATTGGTTTGATGTGACTGATGGTGGTCCAAAGTCACCTAAAGTAGATTGGGTAATACAAATTAAGGGATGGAAATTGAAATGGGATTTCCCGTTTAGAAGCACCATTAAAAGTAAGTTTCCGAAACTGTATAAAATCATTCAAAAAAGTAATGAAAATAATATTGAGAAGGCTTTTAAAAATGCTTTAAACTCTATTAAACCAGATATTGTGCATTGTTTTGAAATGCAATTATCAGGATTGCCTATTTTACCAATAATGGAACAAAATACCATTCCGTTAATCTATTCCTCTTGGGGAAGTGATGTGTATTACTTCAAACAATTAGGAGTATCAAAGCATCAGTTAGATCGTTTTTACAAACGTGTAAACTATTTAATTACAGACTGTAAACGCGATTATAATTTAGCTACTAAAAACGGATTTAAAAATCAATTTTTAGGTGTATTCCCTGGTAATGGAGGATTAACTATAGACACAACAAAAATTAAATTAGTTACAGAGCGAAATACGATATTAATTAAAGGATATGATGATGGAGTTGGTAAAGCTTCAATAGTGCTAGAAGCTTTAGCGTTGGTTTCAAAGCGGTTATTATTAAACAAGAAAATCGTAATTTATAGTGCTGATGATTGCATTCAACAGCAAATAATAACATCTAAAATACTTTCAAAATTGCAAATAAAAGTTTATTCCAGATATCATTTTATACAAAATAAAAAACTGCTAGAATTAATGGGTACTAGTAGTATTTATATTGCTAATAGTATATCAGATGGTATGCCAAATGCGTTGCTAGAAGCCATGTCAATGGGTGCTTTTCCTATACAAACAAATCCTGGGAATGTTACGGAAGAAGTTATTGAACACAATAAAAATGGTTTTTTAATTGATGCCCCTTTAAACGTAAACGAAATTGTACAGCATATAGAAAATGCATTGAATGATGATGCTTTAAGACAACAAGCACAAGATTTTAACACCAATTTTATGCAAGCGCATTATAATCGTGCTACTTTGCAACCTAGTATAGATAACCTTTATATAACCGTTTATGCGGAAATGAACTAAAATGCAGATTTCATTTTTAATAGTCACTAAGAACAGGCCCGAAGATTTGGCTTTAACTTTAAATAAGTTAAAAGTATTAATAGATGTATCTATACATGAAGTATTAGTGTTTATTGATGGTTGCTCTAAAACCGAAGTAATTATTGCCAATTTTGATTGGGTAAAATGGATTATTGTTAAAGATAGTATTAGTGCATCACCGGCAAGATGTGCATTATACAAAAAGGCAAAAGGAACTATTTTTATTGGATTGGATGATGATGCACACCCTTTAACCCCAAATTTGATTCTACAAGTTGAACAAGCTTTTACAGCTAATACTAATTTGGGTATTATTGCTTTTCAGGAAGTAAGAGGTTTGTTTGAAGCAGATCAAGTAGCGTTAAAAAATAGTAAAACTTTAGAATCGTATTTTACAAACGATTTTATAGGTTGTGGATTTGCTATAAAAAAAGATGTGTATGAAGCAACAAATGGTTTTCCTGTTTGGATTGATATCTATGGAGAAGAGACGGCAGTTGCATTAGAGGTTTTAGATTTGGGGTATGATATTTTATATGAACCAAATATAAAAGTAAACCATCGTATTGATGGTGAAAAACGTAAACAACAAGGTCGCAATTACTTTAGGTTTGGGCGACAATTAAAAAATACATTACGCTATTATATAGTTTATTACCCAAATCCAACTAAAAAGGTGATAAAAACATTATGGCATAATTTTAAAAAGTACGCTTTAAAAGATTGGTCTTATTTTAAATCTTTTGTAGTAGTAGTTTTCTCAACACCTTTTAAATTGCCGAAAATTTTAAAATATAGACAACCAGTAAAGTCTAAAACTATTAAAGCTATATTAAATTTAAAACCCTTAAAATATTAAACTTAGATGTATTTTAACTCCTTAGATTTTGCTGTTTTCTTACCAATTGTATTTTTACTGTATTGGTTTGTAACTAATAAAAATTTAAAATTTCAAAATGTATTATTAGTAGTTGCTAGTTATGTGTTTTACGGCTGGTGGGATTGGCGTTTTTTATCTTTAATAATATTTAGTTCTTTATTAGATTATAGTATGGGCCTACAACTAATAAAAGAAAAGAAACAAGGTAAACGGAAACTATTATTATGGACAAGTATTATAGTAAACTTAGGGTTTTTAGGCTTTTTTAAATACTACAATTTTTTTGTAGATAACTTTGTAGAAGCATTCACTTTCTTTGGAAGTAGCATACAACCTAATACCTTAGATATTATTTTACCAGTTGGGATTAGTTTTTATACATTTCAAACACTTAGTTATACGATAGATATTTATAAACGAAAGTTAGAACCAACACAAGATATTATTTCATTCTTAGCATTTGTAAGTTTCTTTCCGCAATTAGTTGCAGGACCAATTGAACGTGCTACTAATTTATTGCCACAATTTTATAAAAAACGACAATTTTATTATAGTAGAGCTGTTGATGGTTGTAGACAAATACTTTGGGGTTTTTTTAAAAAAGTAGTTATAGCAGATAATTGTGCTGAATTTGCAAATCAGATATTTAATAATTCTTCAGAATACTCAGGAAGTACACTGTTAATAGGAGCCTTGTTTTTTACATTTCAAATATATGGTGATTTTTCAGGATACTCTGACATTGCAATTGGAACGTCAAGATTATTTGGTTTTAATTTGAAACAAAACTTTGCATTTCCCTATTTTTCACGCGATATCGCTGAGTTTTGGCGACGTTGGCACATTTCATTATCAACATGGTTTAGAGATTATTTATACATTCCGCTAGGAGGAAGTAAAGGAGGTGTTTGGATTAAAGTACGTAACACGTTTATTATTTTTTTAGTAAGTGGGTTTTGGCATGGAGCTAATTGGACTTTTGTTGTTTGGGGAGTCCTAAATGCGTTATATTTTTTACCATTATTATTAACTAAGAGTAATAGAAACAATCTTGATATAGTCGCTCAAAATAGTATTTTACCTAGTTTTACTGAGTTGTTTAAAATGGGATTGACATTTGGTTTAACCGTAATTGCTTGGGTTTTTTTTAGAGCAGAAAACTTAAGTCATGCATGGCTTTATTTAAAAGGTTTGTTTAGTTCAAGTCTATTAACTTTACCAGAAGTTAGACCAACAAACTTGCTAGTGTTAATTATCTTTTTTTTATTAATTGAATGGATTGGAAGACGAGAATACTATGCAATAGCAGTATTTTTAACAAAACAATCTAGAATACTAAGATGGTTTTTTTATATGCTAATAATAGGGTTAGTGTTTATTTTTAGTTCAGCTACGCAACAAGAATTTATTTATTTTCAGTTTTAATATGAAGTTGTTTTTAAAATATATTTTAGTATTTGGAATTATTTTTTTTACATTAGAGAAAGGACTGTATTATTTTATACATAACGCACCAAATAAGGAATATGATAAAAGGCTACAATTAATTCTTGATGGAGAAATGGAAAAGGATTTAGTCATTATTGGCTCGTCAAGAGGTGCAAATAATATTTCGGCAAAACAACTTGAAGATCAAACAGGATTAAGTACTTATAATTTGTCGTATAGAGGGTCAAATGTTACGTTTCATGAGTTTATTCTTGAAGCTCTTTTATTACATAATAAAAAGCCTAAAAAAGTTTTATTAGTAATTGACAATGGGCATCAATTTTTAATCGAAAATTCTTTAAAATTTAGATACGATAGGTTATCTCCCTTAAAAAATTATAGCTGGATAAATGATAAATTAATAAAAAGTAATAAAAAAAGTTATATTTCTAAGTTTTTATATTCATTAAAAATTGATCGGAAAGATTTTTCTTTAAAACCAAAAATAGTTTATCCAATAAATATTATGACCTCACACGGTTCAAAATTATTAAAGGCTAGATCAACTGACACTTTAGCTTTTTTTAAAAAACCTAAAGGTTATGATATAACTAAAGAAAATCCTGATTACTTAAAGTCTTTTAAATCAATGCAAAAAACATGTAAAACGCATAATATAGATTTATATTTTGTCTTTACACCTGCTTATCAAGAGTTTGATACGGATTTTTTAAAGCGTTTTAAAAAATTAATAAATACAGAGGAACATTTAATTGTGTATGATACAATATGTGACGATTACAAAAACAATTTATTTTTTAGAGATCACACGCATATGTTTTCTATAGGTGCTGAAATTTTCACTTCAGAAATTAGTGTTTTTTTTAATAGTAAAACTAAAAAGTAAGAGTTATTTATATCTTAAAAACAGATAATTTCATCTGAAAAAAAAGTGTATTTTAGCAATTAATTGCAATATAATTAATGTTAGCACCATGAAAAAAATAGGTTTCATTCCATTACGAAAAAACTCGAAAGGTATTCCAAATAAGAATAAACGTAAAATGGTTGGTAGACCTTTGTTTACTTGGGTTTTAAAAGCAGCTATTTTTTCAGATTTGGATGAAGTTTTTATTTTTACTGATGATAAAGAAATTATTGCCTTTGTAGAGAGTCAATATAAATGGACAAACAAAGTTAAAGCGCTTTTGAGAAACACTGAAAATGCTAGTGATACTGCTTCAACTGAAAGTGTATTAGTTGAGTTTAGTGAGCAATTAAACAATAATTTTGATAAACTTTGCTTGTTGCAGGCAACATCGCCTTTAACTACTTCTCAAGATATTAATAAAACACTTAGTAAAATTGAAAAGGATGGATATGATTCTTCTTTGACAGTGGTAAATACACATCGATTTACATGGAGTAGTGAAGGAAAACCTATAAATTATGATGTGTTTAAGCGTCCACGTAGGCAAGATTTTGAAGGTTTGTTGATAGAAAATGGAGCGGTTTATTGTACTACAAAAGAGACTTTTTTAACTTCAAAAAATAGAGTAAGTGGAAATATTGGGATTGTTGAGATGCCTGAAGAATCATTGTATGAAATTGATTCAGAAACAGATTGGACAATTGTAGAGGCTTTACTAATTAATAGATTGAAACAACAAAAAGAAAGTGCTAAAGTGTCTCATTTGATATTGGATGTAGATGGCGTGTTTACAGATGGTACAATAACCTATACAAAAGAAGGAGAACATACAAAAAGTTTTGATATGCGTGATGGAATGGGCTTAGAAATTCTTAGGGAGTTAGGAGTTGAGGTTTTAGTGATGACATCAGAACAATCTGAACTGGTAGCTCAACGTATGCAAAAGCTAAAGATCAATGAGGTGTATTTAGGTGTTAAAGATAAATATGCTTTGGTGAAAAAAATAATACTTGATAATAATATTAAATTAGGTAATATTGCCTATGTTGGTGATGATGTAAATGATTTGGCAAATATGTGCAGTGTGGGGTGGTCTTTAACTCCTAACAATGCTACAACTGTTGTAAAAGAACACGCTGATGTTGTTTTAACTATGAATTCTGGAAGTGGTGCAATACGTGAAGCTTGTGAGTTTATTTTAAATTATAATAAGAGGTTTTTTAAGTAGTTCTCGTTTTCACATTAAGTGAATATATGAGAATAGTAGAGTATAATTGTATCAAGTGGTAATTTCCATTGTTCTAGATAAAATGGTTAAACAATAGCTATAAAAAGAGTAAGTTAAATAAATGAAGATAAATAATTATTCAAAACCCTTTGTAATTGCTGAAATAGGTTGCAATCATAAAGGAGATATAGAAATAGCTAAAGAGCTAATTAAAGTTGCAAAGATATTCTGTGATGTTGATGCTGTTAAGTTTCAAAAAAGGAATAACAAAGAATTATTAACAGAAAAACAGTATCATGAACCTCATCCAAATCCTTTAAATTCGTATGGTGAAACTTATGGTTTGCATAGAGAATATTTAGAATTTAGTGTTCAGCAACATGCTGAATTAAAGAATTATTGTGAAGAGATTGGGATTGTATACTCAACATCTGTTTGGGATGTAACTTCCGCCAAGGAAATAGCATCTTTAAATCCGTCATTTATAAAAATTCCTTCTGCATGTAACAATAATTTTGAGATGTTAGGGTGGCTTTGTGATCATTATTTTGGAGAAATTCATATTTCAACAGGAATGACCACTAAAAAAGAAATTGAAGAATTGATTCAATTTTTTATTCAACATAGAAGAAGTAAGGATGTTGTATTATATAATTGTACTTCTGGTTACCCAGTACCTTTTGAAGATGTTTGTTTGTTAGATATTAAATTGTTACTGGAAAATTATAAAGATAAAGTAAAACACATTGGTTTTTCAGGTCATCATTTAGGAATTGCAGTTGATATTGCAGCCTTTACGTTGGGAGCTTCTATTATAGAGCGGCATTATACAATTGATAGGACTTGGAAAGGTACTGACCATGCAGCTTCTTTAGAGCCAATGGGCCTTCGTAAATTATCTAGAGATTTAAATGCTGTATTTAAAGCATTAAAGTATAAAAATCAAGATATTTTGCCGATTGAGTTGGTGCAAAGAGATAAATTGAAAAATAAAAAAGTATAAAACACCATGTGGTTTCAAAATAAACTCAGGCTTTTTTGGTGGGATGAAGTTAAAATTCAGCGAAAAAAGTTTCAAAATTATGGTGATTTAATTGGTCGATATTTAGTTGAGAAAATTTCAGGTAAAGAGGTAAGGTGGGTGCAACCATCTGCATTTTCAATTTTTAATTGGTTTTCGTCAATTTATGTTACTGTGGGAAGTATTTTAACCCATATTAATAAGAATTGTATTGTTTGGGGGAGTGGAATAATTTCTAAAGAGTATACAATTTCTTACGCACATTTTTTAGCCGTAAGAGGACCGCAAACAAGAAAACATCTCATAGCTCAAGGATTTGAAGTTCCTGAAATTTACGGTGATCCAGCATTGTTAATGCCAAGTTATTTTAATCCAAATATTCAAAAGAAATATGAGTATGGTATTATTCCGCATTATAATGATATGCATCTTGTAAAAGATTGGTTTAAAGGAAGTAGTGATGTTTTCATAATAGATTTAATGACCAATGATGTTGAAGCCAAAACGATTGAAATATTAAGTTGTAAAAAAAATATTTCAGCATCGTTACACGGAGTTATAGTTGCACATGCCTATCAAATTCCTGCTGTGTGGCAAAAGTTTTCAGATAAAGTATTTGGAGATGATATAAAGTATCAAGATTACATGGAGTCTGTTGCTATACCTTTTTACAAACCGACAGTTAGAACTGTTGAATATACCTATGAAGAGTTAAACGAATTGTTTGAAACATACCCTAGCTTACCATTATTAAAAAGTATTGAAAATCTAAAAAAAGGTTTGATGGCTGTTTGTCCGTTTAAAAATTAAGAGTTTGTCATTGCTTTTATGTTTACATTGTTGATTTTTAATATTTCTAAAATTTAAAGAATCTAATTAAATAGAATTGTGAAAAGGAGCTGAGTTACATTATTTATACTATAAACTCTTACTGTTATATGTTCTCACTAGAATTTAATACACAATTACAATAAAAGTGTAAGTTTGTAAAACATATTAAAATTTTGAAGTAAAGTATGAAACAAAAAGTATTTGTATTTTTTCCTGATGGTGTTGGTTTAAGAAATTTTGCTTTTACCAATTTTAAGGAAGTTGGAGAGCGAATGGGGTTTGATATTTATTATTGGAATAATACGGTGTTTTCTTTAAAAGATAATTTAGGTTTTAATGAAGTTAAAATAGAGAGTCATAAAATTCATCCTTTAACTCCACTATATGCTAGAGCAAAAAAGCATATAGAGTTAAATGTTTCTCAGAGAAAATTTAAGGATACAGTTTATGAAACTTATAAGTTCCCTTTTAATTATAAAGGTTTAGTTAACAGTATAAAAACTCTTTTTATAAGATTACTTATAGGTTTGAATAATTCTGAAAAAGGATTAGTAATGGTACGAAAAAAAATAGAAAAGTTAGAGCGACAAACTTCAAAATATGCTTATTGTAAAAGGCAATTACTTGAGCATAAACCATCGTTGGTTTTTTGTACTACACAAAGAGCAACACAATCTATAAGTGCTTTGTTAGCAGCTAAAGACTTAGATATACCAACAGTAGTATTTGTATATTCTTGGGATAATGTTCCCAAAGCCATGCAGGTGGCGGATGCAGATTATTATATTGTTTGGAGTGAATTAATGAAGTCGGAAATTTTAAAGTATTATTCATTTGTAAAAGAAGAACAGGTTTTTGTTACAGGTACTCCACAATTCGTACCCCATTATGATGATCAACTGTTACAAACACGAGAAGAGTTTTTAAAGGAATATAAATTAGATATAAATAAAAAATATATTTGTTTTTCAGGGGATGATGAAACAACTTCTCCATTAGATCAATATTATTTAGAAGATTTGGCAATTGCTGTTCGTAATTTAAATACAAAAGAGTATAATTTAGGGATTATTTATAGAAAATGCCCTGTTGATTTTACAGATAGATATGGTGAAGTGATTGAAGAGTATAGTGATATTATAAAAATATTAGATCCTATTTGGAAGCAAGTAGGTGAACAATGGAATGAAGTGTTGCCAACGAAGGAAGATTTTAAAATGTTATATAATGTATGTGAACATAGTGAATTTGTAACCAATGTTTGCTCATCAACAGTATTTGACTTTGTTTTACATAATAAACCTTGTATTTATTACAATTACGAACAACCCCAATTAAAAAAAGGTATTCGCGATATTGGTCAAAATTATAAGTATGTGCATTTTAGAAGTATGCCAAGTGATAAGGCAGTAGTTTTTTGTACTGATAAAAAGGAATTAGAAGGTCAGGTTAAATTAATTTTAGATGGATCTTTGACAAATTTAGATGAAGGTAAGAAGTGGTTTGAAATTGTTGCGGGAAAGAACTCAGCTCAAGCATCTTTAAAGACTTGGGAAGCTATAAAAGAAATACTAGAATGAAAATAGCCTTTTTAACTCCTGAGTATCCACACAAAAACACAGGTCATTCTGCAGGTTTAGGTTCAAGCATTAAAAATTTGGTTCAAGGTTTGGTTGAAGAAGGTCATGAAATAACAGTATTTTTATATGCTCAAAATAGCAGCAAAATCTTTATAGATCAAGGCGCAACAATACATTTGATAGAAAACAAAAATTATCGTTTTGGGAAATGGTATTTTTATAGAAAACATATTCAAGATTATTGTAATGATATAATAGAAAAAGAGCAGATAAGTTTATTAGAAGCGCCCGATTGGACAGGTATTACAGCTTTTATGAAGTTTAAAATTCCGGTAGTGATTCGCTTTCACGGAAGTGATACTTATTTTTGTTATTTGGAAAAGAGAAGACAGAAGTTAAAAAATTATTGGTTTGAGCGATTAGCGATTAAAAAAGCAAAGGCATTTATTGCTCCAACATCTTATGCAGGAATTGTCTCGAAACGTTTGTTTCATATTAAAAATAAGATAGTTAAAACTATACATTATGGTTTGGAATTGGATAAATTTGATAAAATTCCAACAAGCAAATTTGAAGACGGACTTATTTTATATTTAGGTACTATTATTCGAAAGAAAGGAGTGTTGGAACTTCCAAGTATAATGAAAAATGTATTTAAAAATTATCCTAAAGCGCATTTGGTTTTAATAGGAGGAGATGCTCCAGATATCAAAACTAATTCATCATCAACTTGGAATTTAGTAGAAAAAGAATTTTCAGATGATTTATTGCAAAATGTAACCTATTTAGGGAGTGTTCCTTATGAAAACGTTCAGGATTATATCAAAAAGGCACATGTATGTGTGTTTCCTACCTATGCAGAAACTTTAGGAATGGTAACCATTGAGTCTATGGCTATGCAAAAGGCTGTTGTAAATAGTAATATTGGTTGGGCAAAAGAATTGATTATTGATGGTGAAAGTGGTTTTTTAGTGCATCCCAATAACCATATTGAATATGCTTCAAAAATTGTTGACTTGTTACAAAATAATGCGTTAAGAAAGGCAATTGGGGAAAATGCCAGAGTACGCGTTGAAGACAAATTTGACATTGATAAAATAGTTAAAGAGAATATTGAATTTTATAAAGCTTTAATTGAATAAAATGATTGTAATTTATCACGATAATTTAAAGGTAACTAAAGTTATATCCAATAAAACAGGAAGTGTTCCGTTTGAATACAACAATAAAATTGCTGAAATATTTATAGATATTGCGAAGGAATTTCCTGAAGAATTGATTTTTTGGTGTCATCAATTGTATGAGGATAATTTAAATTTAGAAGATGTACATCATTTTATGTCTCATCATAGAATGATGCTTTCGTATAATCCTTCAGAAAATAATTACTTTGTAGACGCGATAGGATATGTTGAACAATCTCCGTTTATAAACATTAATAAATCGGTTAAGTATCCAACTTGGCAAATGAGTAGTACTGTAGGAGTAATTCATGCCGCTGTTTTAAATGCGCTACAAAAGGTAATTCAACCAACCTTAGATTTTGATTATTTTTTAAATTCATTGGCAAAATTAGCAATGCCTAGTGGTTTATTTTGTTATTCTGAACCATCCTTACTACAAGGAAAATATGAAAACATTGCGCCAAAATGTTCAAAATTTAGTTTATACACTTTTGTTAAGCAACATTATAAATTACGTTGGTTATTTTTATTGTTTTTAAATGAATTCATTTATGAAAAGAAGATTTCGTTGTTTCCATTATTACAAGCATTGTTCAAAAAATCAAAGAGAAATTTATGTGTAAATTTAAAAGCTATTAATGTTAATACTAATGTGAAAAATATTAATAAAGGAACAATAGATGTAATTATTCCTACGATTGGTCGTAAACATTATTTATACAATGTATTGTGCGATTTAAAAAAACAAACGTACTTACCTAAAAATGTTATAATAGTTGAGCAAAACCCAATTAAAAATAGTAAGTCAGAATTAGATTATCTCACTAATGAAGATTGGCCTTTTACCATTAAACATACCTTTACACACCAACCTGGAGCTTGTAATGCAAGGAATGTAGCATTGAGTCAAGTTGAAAGTGAATGGGTATTTTTTGCAGATGATGATATACGATTTGAAAGTAGACTAATTAGTGAAGGTATGAATTATTCTGAAAAGTATAATATTTGTTCATTGATAACATCTTGTTTAAAACCTGAAGAGAAAATTAAATATAAAATAATAAATCAAACTACAATTTTTGGTTCAGGATTTAGTTTTGTAAAATCAAGCTGTTTAAAAGATGTTGTATTTGATATGGCTTTTGAATTTGGTTATGGAGAAGATTCAGATTTTGGAATGCAATTACGTCATAAAGGATATGATATTATTTATTTTCCTAATTTAAATATTAGTCATTTACATGCGCCTATGGGTGGTTTTAGAATAAAACCAAAATTGGCTTGGGATAATGAAGTAATTCAACCGAAGCCATCACCAACTATTATGCTTTTGAAATTAAAGTATGATTCAAAGCAGCAATTGAAAGGTTATAAAACTTTATTATTTTTAAAGTTATATTTTAAGGGCGACTTTAAAATGCCATTTTCGTTTTATAAGTCTTTTCAAGAAAAGTGGAATACGAGTATCGTTTGGGCAAAAAAAGTAAGTAATAATGCTTAATATTTATACAGATAAAAAATATTTAAACGAAGAATTTAGGTCATTAATTTTCCCTCTTTTATTTGACTTATGGTTTGTTAAAAATAAGAAAATAGAAAGTTATTATAAACTTGTTACTAATATTTTTGATGCTGATATTGTAATTGTACCAGTAGATATATCCTATTATTATAAAAGTAATAACACCGCAAGGTTGTTTAACTTTATCGAGAAAGCTAGTCATTTGCAAAAGAAAGTATGGGTTTATAGTGCGGGTGATTTTGGAATCAGTCTAAAAAAAAATGTATATACATTTAGATTGGGAGGTTTTCATAGTAAGTTAAATGAGCAAACATTTGTTTTACCAGGACACACCACCGATCCTTATGAGTGTTTACAAGAAGAATTTGAACCTTTAGAAAAAACAATGCAGCCACAAATTGGTTTTGTTGGAAATGCAGATGGAAGTTTGATAAAATATTTAAAAGAGTTCTTTTTTTATTTAAAACTTAATATTGGAAGGCTCGCTAGAAAAAAATATTGTGATTATCAATCTTTTTATCCTTCAAGCATTAAGCGATTCAAATATTTAAAAAAGATTGAAGCGTCAAATTTTATAGAAACGAATTTTATCTATAGAAAGAAATATAGGGCAGGAGCAAGAACAGAAGATGAGATAAAAAAAACAACCTTTGAATTTTATAAAAATATACAATTAAATTCCTATACATTTTGTTTGAGAGGTTCTGGTAATTTTTCTATTCGGTTTTATGAAACATTGGCTATGGGAAGAATTCCTGTTATTATAGATACTGATATTCGTTTACCTTTACAGCATATAATAGATTGGAGCAAGCATTGTATTCTTGTAAACAAGTATAATTTTGAAACTAAATTGCTAGAATTTCATAAAGATATTAATGAAGTTGAATTTAAGAAAAAGCAACAAAATAATAGAGAATTATGGAAGAATTATTTAATTATAGAAAATTATTTTATTCAAATTTATTTGATTTTTAAAAATGAAATTTAGCCTAATCATCTGTACGTACCAACGTCCAAAAGCATTGATAACTTTATTGAATTCAGTTGGGAAACAAACATTGTATCCCAATGAAATTATTATTGTAGATGGTTCTTTAGATGATGCAACAAAGAATGTATTAAAAGCAGAAAAGTTCCGAAATCTCAGTTATTATTTAGTGTCAAAAGAAGAGAGAGGGTTAACCAAGCAAAGGAACTTTGGTATTTCAAAATTAGCAACAAATAGTGAAGTGGTTTGTTTTTTAGATGATGATATCATTTTGTTTGATAATTATTTTGAAGAATTAATTGAGACATATAGTAATAATCCAGGAGCATTGGCCGTTGGAGGTTATATTAGTAATGAAATAAGTTGGTTGAAGTCAAATAGAGCATTAACTAATAGCGAATATGGTTTTGATGGTTACATTAGGAAAGAAGGAAGTAGGTTTATATTACGAAATAAATTAAGGTTAATTGATAATACCAAGCCTGGATTTATGCCTGAATTCTCAAATGGCCGTTCGGTATCTTATTTACCACCATCTGGAAAAATATATGAAGTTGAACAATTAATGGGGGGGGTCGCTTCTTATCGAATAGAAGTATTTAAAAAACTGCAATTTTCAACTTATTTTGAAGGTTATGGTTTGTATGAAGACGCTGATTTTTCTTTAAGAATTGCTGAAATTGGTAAACTATATATAAATACAGCAGCTCAATTAGAACACCATCATCACCCGGATGGTAGGCCCAATAAATACCAATATGGGAAAATGGTAGTACGCAATGGTTGGTACGTGTGGAGAGTAAAGTTTCCTAAGCCAAGAATAATTGCAAGATTAAAATGGAGCGCTATTGTATTACTGCTAATTGTAATTCGATTCACAAATGTATTTACAACAAAGAAACGAAAAGAAGCGTTTACTGAAGGGTTAGGTAGATTGGTAGGGTGGTTTTCATTATTTTTGAATAAACCTAAGCAAATATAATAGAAATGAATGTGTTAAAATTGATAAAATCTGATTATCAAAAGTATCAAAAGTATGGTGGAAATTTCATATCTATACTTTTTTTTACACAAGGGTTTTGGGCAATATTTCAATATAGAGTAGCAAATTTAGCTTATAGAACTCTTCATATTCCTGTTTTTAGACAAGTTTGTTTAGTGGGGTTATTAATTTGGCAAAAGGGAATAGAAATTATTTCAGGAATTTCAATTCCTGCTTCCGTTCAAATTGGACATTCCTTTTATATTGGTCATTTTGGAAGTGTTATTTTAAATGCAAATACAGTAATTGGAGATAATTGTAATATATCTCAGGGTGTAACTATTGGTGTTTCGGGATTAGATAGAAATAGAGGTGTTCCAAAAATAGGTGATAATGTATACATTGGAGCGAACACTGTAGTTGCCGGTAACATAAAAATATCTAATAATGTTTTAATAGGGGCTTGTTCGTTAGTAACAGAAGATGCAAGTGAGAGTGCTGTTTTGTTAGGTGTTCCCGCTATTAAAATATCAAATAAAGGTTCTAAAGGGTATATTTAATGAAATTTATTATTATTACAAATGCACCTACTTTAAATAAGGAAAATGAATATTATTCATATGCTCCTTATGTGAATGAAATAAATATTTGGTCTAAATTTATTGATGAATTAGGAATAGTTTCACCAATTGAATACCATAAAGAATTACTACTTTCTGAATTTAATAGTAAAATTAATGTTTATCCCATAAAAGAAATTTCATTTACAACAGTTTATAATGTTTTAAAAAGTATTTATTATATTCCTAAAATATGTATTCAAATATACAATGCGATGCAATGGGCAGATCATATTCACTTGCGTTGCCCCGGAAATATTGGGTTGTTAGGTTGTTTTGTACAAATGTTATTTCCTAAGAAACCTAAGACAGTTAAGTATGCAGGGAATTGGGACCCTAAAAGTAAACAGCCTTGGAGTTATAAGTTACAGAAGTGGATACTTTCAAAAACGTTTTTAACAAGAAATTGTAAGGTATTGGTTTATGGGGAATGGCCGAATCAAAGTAAGAATATAATTCCTTTTTTTACTGCAAGTTACGCTGAAAAGGAAATGGAAGAAATTGATATAGTTAAAAAAGTTGAAAGTCTTCGACAAGCTCAGATTGACAGTATGGAACATCACCCAGAGCTTGTCGAAGGGACTCATGATGTAGAGTTCAATGATAAGATTACCAGGTCGTTTATTCCTGGCAATTATAACAAGGAAGTTAATGATGAGATGCTGAAACGAGTTCAGTATGGCGATTCTAATTGTCAACTTGTGCAGAGTCGATGTGATGTATCTGACCAAAAAGACGTACTAAAGTTCATGTACGTAGGCGGATTAGTGCCAGGGAAACAACCTTTATTAAGCGTTCATGTGGTACATGAATTACATAAAAAGGGTTATAAGGTACAATTAGATATGTTTGGTGATGGTGTTGAAAGAGTGAAACTTTCAACATATATTGTTAGTAATTCTTTAGAAGATATTGTTGTTTTACATGGAAATAAGGCTAAAGAAGTTGTAAAAAAGGCTTATCAGCAAGCACATTTTTTAGTGTTTATTTCAAAATCAGAAGGGTGGCCAAAAGTTGTTGCTGAGGCTATGTTTTGGGGATGTTTGCCAGTTACAACAAAAGTGTCATGTATTCCATATATGTTGGATAATGGGAATCGAGGAGCTATTGTAAATGCAAATGTGGATGAAATTGTATGGGTTATTGAAAATTATATTAAAAATTCAGGAAAATATAAAGAGCAAATACTAAATGCGATTGAGTGGTCCTGGCAGTTTACCTTAGAGAAATTTGAGATGGAAATTGGAAAGTTGTTAAGGTTATTTCAAACTTGATTGGGATTCTCTTGATTAGAAACTGAACGTCATTCCCAGCTGACTGGGAATCTTAAACATTGGAATTCAAATTACACTTGTAATTTCAGATTAAACATACCTTGGAACAAGTCTTGAATGATAGAATATTGAGAAATTAATGAAACAAAACTTGAAAGTCATACAGCTTATAGACTCCTTAACACCTGGTGGTGCAGAAATGATGGCTGTAAATATTTCAAATGCTTTGGCTGAGGAAGGAATAACATCCTATATCTGTGCAACACGTTCTGAGGGTGATTTAAAGAAAAAGATTTCTTCCAGTACAAGATATTTATTTTTAGGTAAAAAAAGCATTGTTGATTTTAAAGCTATTTATACATTAAATAAATTTTTAAGTCATCATCAAATAAACATTATACACGCACATTCTTCTTCTTATTTTATGGGATTTGTAATGAAGTTACTAAACCCTAAGTTACAATTGATTTGGCACGATCATTATGGATTAAGTGAGGAATTAGCAAAGCGGTCAACATTTCCTTTAAGTTGGTTCTCTCGTTTTTTTACTGCCTCTATTGCAGTGAATAGTTTGTTGTTAAAATGGCATCAAAAATATTTAGTAGTTGGAAATCAAAGTTTTATTCAAAATTTTGCCAATTTCAATCCAAGTGAAAAAGTAACAACATTTTTAAAAGGGGAACAAGGAAAGCGTATTGTTTGTATGGCAAATTTACGACCCCAAAAAGATCATTTAAACTTATTAAAATCTTTTGCTATCAAAAACACATCGCATCAAGAGTGGACGCTACATTTAGTGGGTAAAGATTTTTTAGATGGGTATTCAGAAGAAATAAAAATGTTTATTAAAATACATCGTTTAGAAAATCATGTATTTTTGTATGGAAGCTGTTTAGACACTGCTCATATATTATCACAGACCACAATAGCTGTGTTAGCATCTTCTTCAGAAGGGTTGCCTGTTTCGTTATTAGAATACGGGTTGAAGAAATTACCTGTGGTAGTTACAAATGTAGGGGATTGTGGAAGTGTAATTACGAATAATAAAAATGGGTTGGTTGTTCCTAAAGAAAATGAAGAAGCACTTGCGAAAGCTATTAATGAATTAATAACAAATGCCACAAAAAGAGACGAATTTGGAGTAGAATTGTATCATCATGTGAAGAAGCATTATTCCAAAGAAGCCTACATCAAGCAATTAATGAAGATTTATACAAATGCAAATTAAGAACAAAAGTAGTCATTTACTATTAGCTTTATTCCATATAGGTTTGGGAATTTTACTATTGTCAGGGCTTATAAGTAAAGTTTATTCTTTGTTAATTGTTGTTATTGCTATTCGAAATATTGTCCAGTCTAAAAATGATCAAAATCAAGCGGTTTTATGGAGTGCTTATATGGTAGGTGCTGAGGTATTATTTCGAATGTCTGGGGGCATGTTGTTTTATGAACTACCAAAATATGCCGTATTATTATTTTTAGCCACAGGGTTGTATATAGAACAAAAGCGGCATCATGTTTCTGTAAGTTATCTTTTGTATATATTATTACTTTTAATAGGTATTGCATTTATAGATATTCCGTTTAATGAATCCATTCGTAAAGCAATTGCGTTTAATTTAAGCGGCCCTTTTTTATTGGGAATTTGTGCGATATATTTTTATAAAAGAGAAATTTCAGTAGAGAACTTGTTGCATATGTTGTTTGTGATGTTTCTACCTGTAATTTCTATGCTTAGTTTGTTATATTTTAAGTCGCCAGATGTACGTCAAATTTCTTTTGGAGGAGGAGCTAATTTCGCTGCTTCAGGTGGGTACGGACCAAATCAAGTATCAACAATTTTAGGGTTGGGTATTTTTATTTTAGCGGTGTTATTATTTTTTAAAAAGCGTATTTTTTCTGCTTTGCCTTTTGATGTATTGTTGTTTATGTATTTGTCATACAGGGGGTTAATTACCTTGTCAAGAGGTGGGATGCTAACGGCATTGATTGCTTTAACGGCCTTTATTTTTTATTTTATTTTAGCTAGAAAGGATAAGCTAAAGCAATTTGTAAAATATGCCGGACTCGTTTCTTTGTTTAGTATTGCATTATTTGTGTACACAGTAGATGCTACAGGAGGTATGTTAATGAATAGATATACCAATAAAAATGCAGCAGGTATCACTAAAAAAGATATAAGTACAGGGAGGATTGATCTTTTTAAAAATGAGTTGGATAATTTTTATGAACATCCATTTTTTGGAATTGGTGTTGGTGGGTCAAAATATGATAGGGTTGATGAAGAAGGTATTGTAGCCGCCTCACACAACGAAGTGAGTAGATTGTTAAGTGAACATGGAATGATTGGACTCATTATTTTAATCATATTAATTACAATTCCTGCAATCCATATTTTAAACCAGCCGTATTTAGCACGTGCTTTTTTAAGTGCGTTTTTATTGTTCTGGTTTTTAACTATCAATCATTCGGCAATGAGGATTGCTTTTCCAGCATTTATATATGGTTTGAGTTTAATTAGTATTAACTTTAGCAGCTCAGAAGAATCTGAAAACTTTGTTTAAAAAGAGCTTGAAAAAAATTATTTACATAGGGAATCATTTAAAATCGGCAAATCCAACAACTTTAAATTTGTTAAGTGAGTTGTTAATGGCTAAAGGTTTTCATGTGAAAATTTATTCAAATCAATCTTCTAGAATAATGAGATTGATGCATATGTGTTGGGGTGTATTATCAAATTTAAAAGCGAGCTATATTTTGATAGATACCTATAGCACTGTGAATTTCTATTATGCCTTGGTAATTTCACAATTGGCAAGGTGTTTTTCAATTCCTTATGTTCCAATTTTACATGGTGGTAATTTGCCGAAACGATTACAAAATAATCCAAAGTTATCTAAGTTCATTTTTAAAAATGCTTATGTAAATATTGCTCCTTCTAGTTACTTGTTAGAGGAATTTCAAAGGAAGGGATTTCAAACAAGGTTTATACCCAATGCTATTGAATTGAAGAAATACTCTTTTCAAAATTATGTGTTTCAGGAGCCTAAATTATTGTGGGTACGAGCCTTTGATGCTATTTACAATCCTTCAATGGCTGTATTGGTATTAGAATTGTTAAAATCAACTTACCCCAATGCAACGCTTTGTATGGTTGGAGCAGATAAAGATGGTTCTTTAAAAAAAGTAAAAGAAATTGCATTAAAAAAAGGATTGATAAATTCCATTGAGTTTACAGGGTATCTTTCAAAGGAAGCTTGGATTGAAAAGTCGAAGGATTTCAATATTTTTATAAATACTACAAATATTGACAATACGCCGGTAAGTGTTTTAGAGGCTATGGCGTTAGGTTTACCTGTTATTTCTACTAAGGTTGGAGGTATTTCATATCTTATTGATGATAATGAAACCGGTTTGTTAGTAGAAAAAAAGAATGTGCAACAAATGACGAGCAAAATAATAGAATTATTTAAAAATGAAGAAAAGGCAATTGCAATAAGTAAAAATGCAAGAAAATTAGTAGAGAGTTTTGATAGTGGCAAGGTACAACAACAATGGAATGAAATATTAAAGTAATGTTTTGGAAAGTATTATTTAAAATAGGGCAATATCTTAGGAATCCTTCCTTAGATGAGCGTTTTATGTTTTTAAAACAGGCTGAAAGTTGGTCGCTAGAGAAGTTAGAAGCCTATCAATTGAATCAATTAATTGAGTTGTTAAGTGTTGCATACCATCATTCTTCTTTTTATTTCAATGCTTTTACAAATGCAGGAATTGTTCCTGAAGATATTAAAAGTTTAGATGATTTAAAGCGATTACCTTGTATTTCAAAAAAGGAATTGATTGCTTTTAATAAAGAAATTCACACCAAAAAAGAATTCAAAAAGAAGTTTTCCTGTAGTACATCAGGAACTTCAGGTGAGTCTTTACAATTTCAAAGGGAAGAAAAGGCAGATTCTTTTAATAGAGCAGCTATTTTTAGAGGATATTCTTGGTATCATGTAAAGCCTTGGGAACGGAATGGTTATTTTTGGGGTTTTAATTTTGGTGGAATTTCAAAATTGAAAACAAAATTATTGGATTGGTTACAGAATAGGTTTCGGTTGTTTAGTTATAAGGACGATGAGTTAAAGTCGTTTGTAACTAAATTACAAAATTCAGCATATCTGCATGGGTATGCATCTATGGTGTATGGTGTTGCTAAATATATAAATGAACATCAAATTTCAAAACCAAAACAGTTGAAAATGGTAAAAGGAACTTCTGAAAAAATTCAGGAGTCTTATCAATCAGAGATTCAAAAAGCATTTGGAATGAAAATGATTAGTGAATATGGTGCTGCCGAAACTGGAATTATAGCTTTTGAATGCCCTAAAGGAAATATGCATATCAATATGGAAGGAGTATTGGTAGAAGAAGAAAATAATGAAATTATTGTTACTAACTTGCAAATGCATTCATTTCCAATAATTAGATACCGATTGGGAGATTATATTACATTAGCTCCAAAAGAAAAAAAATGTAGCTGTGGATTGCATCACCCTATTTTAGAAGAAGTGAATGGTAGAAAAGGAGCAATGGTTGTTGGGAAAACACAAGATTATCCGAGTTTATATTTTTATTATATCTTTAAAAATATTGGTTTGAAAGGATTGAACTTCACGTATCAAGTACAACAACATCAAAAAGGAGAATTATTGTTTTTAATTGAACAAAAGATTTCTTCAGCAGAAATAAATATACTACGGAAAGAAATTGAACGTTATTTTCAACATGATGTAACTTATCAAATTCAAGACAATCAAAAAATTTGTTCCGAAAAAAAAAAATCACAAAGTTTTATTTCAACAATTAACTAAATGAAACAGCCCTTAATTTCAATAATAATGCCTAATTATAATGCTGGTAGTTTTATAAAAGCTTCCATAGAAAGTGTTATTACACAAACATATGACAATTGGGAACTTTGGATTATAGATGATGCGTCAACAGATACTTCATTAGAAAGCATTAATTCTTTTGTTAAGCTTGATTCACGAATACAAAGGATTGTTTTGCCTGAAAATAAAGGACCTGCAATTGCAAGAAATAAAGGTATTGAAAAATGTAATGGTGAGTTTATTGCCTTTTTAGATAGTGATGATAGATGGATACCAAGGAAATTAGAAAAGCAATTGGAATTTATGGTTAGACATAATTATGTTGTCTCTTTTACTTCGTATGTTTCAATCACTGAAGATGGAAAGTCTTCAAAATTTATAAAAGCAAAAGAAAAAGTTACATACAGTGATTTGTTAACTAATAATTATATTGGTTGTTTAACAGCAATGTATCACGTTAAAACCTTGGGTAAAATTTATTTTCCGAAGATTAAAAAAAGGCAAGATTGGGCAATGTGGTTAAAAATCACTAAAAATAATATAAACGCTTACGGACTTGAAGATAGCTTAGGAATTTATACTAAACGAAAGGTATCAGTATCTAGTAATAAATTAAAACTTTTTAGGTACAATTGGATTGTATATCGTAGATTTGAAAAAATCAATTGCTTGAAATCAATATATTTGATTTTCATATTAATTTTCAAAAAAATAGTAAAATAATTATGTTGAATTATTACATGAAGAAATTAAATGCCTCAAAAAAATAACTTTCATTTTAGTATTTCTGAACGTAAAATATATTTACGTGTTTTAGATGTGGCGTTTATGGTTTCTGGACTGTATTTGTTAAGCTTGTATTTTAATTTTGAGTATTTTAACTTTAAAAGTCCATCTGTAGTTACTTGGTTGGTAGTCCTAGTTGTTTACTATTATTTTTTTGGGGAAATATTTGAATTATTTCGATTAAAAACAGCAAGTGATCATTATTTATCCTTGAGAAGTTTGGTGCTCACCATTTCTTTTACGGCACTCATTTTTGTGTTTACCCCTAAAGTGTCTCCCGTTTTACCAACAAATAGATTACAAATTGTCTATTTTACATTTACTATTTTTGGAGCAGTAGTTTTAAATAGGTTGTTTTATATTCAATTTATTTTTTCACCAAGATTTTTAAAAAACTTTCTGCTAATTGGAAATGATGGTGCAATTGCATCGCTTTTAGAGAAAGTAGAACAATATGAAAGTAATAGGTTTGTGGGCTATGTCTCCAATACGGCATTAAAAAATCATCCAGATAAGCAGTTTTTTGCTGTTGAAAATGTAAATATTGAAGAATTAGTGGTGAAGTTGGGAATTAATGAAATAGTAATTTGCTCAACAATAAATGATTTCAATAATAAAAATATAAATGCACAATTAATTACCTTATTTGAGAAAGGGGTAAATATAAAAAGTGTAGATAGTTTTTTGGAGACAGAAACATTTAAAATTTCAGAAAATCAATTGGTTGCTAATTTTTACAATTATTTTTCATTTAGTAAAAGTCATCAAAACAATTTATACCTTGCCTTTAGAAGATTATTAGATATCTTTTTTAGTTTGATAGGAATTTGTTATTTATTGTTTTTAATACCTATTGTTTTTTTACTGAATTTAATATCTAATAAAGGCTCCCTTTTTTATGTTCAAAATAGGGTAGGTCAAAAAGGAAATGAGTTTAAAATTATAAAGTTTAGAACCATGGTTTCTAATGCCGAGGAAAATGGTGCAGTTTGGTCTAAAAAAGGTGATGTACGTATTACTCCTTTTGGTAGAATTTTAAGGAAAACGCGTATTGATGAGGTTCCTCAATTTATAAATGTATTAAAAGGCGAAATGAGTTTAATTGGACCAAGACCTGAACGTCCTGAATTTGTTAAGAAGTTAGAACAACAAATACCTTACTATGCATTACGTCACGTGGTAAAACCAGGGTTAACAGGTTGGGCACAGGTAATGCATCCTTATGCGAGTTCGGTAAAAGATCAGCAAGAGAAATTATGGTTTGATTTGTACTATATAAAAGAAAGAAATTTGATTTTGGATTTAAAAATAGTAATCAAGACCATTAGTACAGTGTTGTTTTTTAGAGGGACTTAAACTTACAATTCAATCGGATCGTTTTTCAATTGTATCAATGTAAGTCTGAGCTTGTCTGCGACTTTTAGTTATTATCTTTTCGAAAGACTTAGAAGTTTTAAACCTAACAGGTTTTCAAAACCTGTTAGGTTTAAAGTATTATGTGAATAAAATTACTTGTACAATTCTTTATAATATTGATCAGCCATTCTATGACTACCAAATTCAGGAAGTACATCATCTATACCATTCCAAACTATTTGTTGCCATTTTTTAGGCTGGTTGTAATAGGTTGGTAAAACTTCATTTTCTAGAATGTCAAACAAGTTGGCACAATCTTTTTCATCTTGTTCCCAAACAGGAGATTTGTAATCTAGTTCTGGAAGTACAAAACAATTTTCACCATTTTTTTGAAATTCAGGAATCCAACCGTCATTGATAGAAAGATTTACAGAGCCATTCATAGCAGCTGTCATACCACTTGTTCCAGAAGCTTCACGCGTAATTCTTGGTGTATTTAGCCAAACATCTGATCCCATTTTTAATTTACGGGATAAGTCCATTTCATACCCAATTAATACAGCTAGGTTTTTGGTGTTTTTAGAGAAGTTTATTAAATGATTGAATGTTTCTATAGCTTGATAATCTTTTGGGTATGGTTTTCCTGCCCAAATAATTTGAATAGGATATTTCTCATTAGAAATTAACTTTTTAAAACGTTCGATATCGTACAATAACATATCTGCTCTTTTGTAACCTGCAAAACGCCTTGCCCAAACTACGGTTAATACATTAGGATCAAAAATCTTTTCAGTTTGATTCAACACTTCATCAAAAAGTTCAGATTTTAAAGTTGTTTTTCTTTTCTGGTAAGCTTTTACATTTTTCTTTTTCCAAGCTTTTTTAATATCGGTATCTTGCCAAAAGGTTTGATTTTGTGCATTGGTAATAGGAATAATTTCTGAAACACCTTCAAAACCTTTCCACATATTATTTGAAACAATAGCGTGTAATTTAGAAACGGCATTGGATATATTAGCCATTCTTAATGCTGAGACGGTGTAGTTAATCATACCATCATTCACCATTTCTTTTCTTAATTCTTCTTCAGCTAAAGTTCTTCCAAAGAACCCACAACGATTTAAATGGCGGCCATCACGTTCTTCATTTCCGGCTTTTTCAGGCGTATGTGTAGTAAACGCAAACTGTTTTTTAGGAACACCTTTGTCACGTAAATAATAAAATGCTGGTAGTGCGTGTCCTTCGTTTAAATGATACATATCCGCTCCACCTAACGCTTCAACAACTTTAGCACCACCAATACCTAAAATAATACTTTGTGAAACTCGTGTAAGTTCATTAGAATCGTATAAATGATTGGTGATGGTTCTTGAAAGGTGGTCGTTTCCTTCAACATCGGTACTTAACAAATACATCGGTACACATCCAAATATTTCAGGTTTTAGTACATAAGCACGTACTTTTACACCAGGATTGTCGTGTAAAGGAACTTCAACTTCAATACCTGTGTCTTCTAAAAAGTTATATGTTTTTTCTATAAAATCAGTTCGTAACGTTTGGTCTTCATTTCTAGCTTGGTCGTAATAGCCATATTTCCAAAGAATTCCAATTCCAATCATATTTTGTTTCAACTCAAATGCAGAACGCATATGAGAGCCGGCCAAAAAACCAAGACCTCCAGAATATATTTTTAAAGCTTGATGGATTCCAAATTCCATACTAAAATAGGCAACTTTCTTTTGGTATTCTTTTGCAACTTTATAAGGGTGATACCAAGTATTGTATGTGCTAGTCATAATTACTGAATAAATTAAATGAAGAAACTAAAGTAAAGTTTTTTAGTGATTTTTTACTGTGCTATTTTAACAGAAAACAAGTTTTTTAGGTGGTATTTTACCCTTTAGTGTTAGATTGAATTTGGATATATATGATAGGAATTCATTAATTTATTGAAAATACAGTAAGAAATGGAAGAATAAATGTTTAATATTTCCTTAATTTAAAATGATTCAATTTAAAAGTTTCGTTATATTTGTGTAGAAACATTTTTGTTAAACCCTAAAGATAGTTCATCTTTAATAAAAATTTAATATATGAAAGTAGTAGTTATTGGTTCAGGATACGTTGGTTTGGTATCTGGGACTTGTTTTTCTGAAATGGGTAATAAGGTTACCTGCGTAGATATTGATGAAAACAAAATCGAAAAATTGAAAAATGGAATCATACCAATTTATGAGCCAGGTTTAGAACCAATGATTCTTAAAAATGTAAAAGCTGGAAACCTGTTTTTTACAACTAATTTAGGTGAAGCCATTAAAGATGCAGAAGTTGTTTTTATTGCTGTTGGTACGCCAATGGGTGATGATGGATCGGCTGATTTACAATATGTATTGGCTGTTGCTAAATCAATAGGAGAAACTATGCAGAAACGAGTAGTTGTGGTTGATAAATCAACAGTTCCTGTGGGAACTGCTGATAAAGTGAAAGCTACAATTCAAGGAGTTTTAGATGAGAGAGGGTCTTCTTTGGAATTTGATGTAGTTTCTAATCCAGAGTTTTTAAAAGAAGGTGCTGCTATTAGTGATTTTATGAAGCCTGATCGTGTGGTGATTGGCGCTGATTCAGATTATGCTTTTGACAAAATGAAACAATTATATCACCCATTTTTTATGTCGCATGATTGCTTAATTGCAATGGATATTCGTTCTGCTGAAATGACAAAATATGCTGCAAATGCAATGTTGGCAACAAAAATTTCATTTATGAATGAAATTGCAAATATTTGTGAAAAAGTTGGTGCAGATGCAAACAAAGTAAGAGTAGGAATTGGATCTGATTCTCGTATTGGTTACAGCTTTATTTATCCTGGTGCAGGGTACGGTGGGTCTTGTTTTCCAAAAGATGTTAAAGCTTTAAAGAAAATTGCTGAAGAATACGGGTACAAGGCTAAATTAATTTCATCTGTTGAAGATGTAAATGATGCACAAAAATTAGTAATTGCTCAAAAAGTAGTAAAACGTTTTGGAGAAGATTTAACTGGTAAAATATTTGGTATTTGGGGATTGGCATTTAAGCCAGGAACTGATGATATGAGAGAGTCTCCTGCTATTTATGTTATCAATGAGTTAGTGAAAAGAGGTGCTAAAATTCAAGCATTTGATCCAAAAGCAATTGAGGAAGCTAAAGAGTGTTATTTAAAAGATGTTGAAAATCTAACATACTGCAATTCTAAATATGAAGTGTTGCAAAATGCAGATGCCTTAATTTTATTAACAGAATGGAAAGAGTTTCGTTCTCCTGATTTTGAGGAAATCAAAGCACAATTAAATACTCCTATTATTTTTGATGGAAGAAATCAATACAATATCTTCAAATTAGAAGATAAAGGTTTTGAATATTTCCAAATAGGGAAAGAATAGGTTTAACAGTATTTAATAATTAAATAGTAAAAGTAATATGAAGAAAATATTAATTACAGGAGGTGCTGGTTTTGTAGGTTCTCATTTATGTGAACGTTTGTTGAATGAAGGTAATGAAGTGATTTGCTTAGATAATTATTTTACAGGAGCAAAAAGTAATGTTATAAAGTTATTAGATAATCCATATTTTGAAATGGTGCGTCATGATATAACAGAGTCGTACTATGCTGAAGTGGATGAGATTTATAATTTGGCCTGTCCTGCTTCTCCAGTGCATTATCAACACAATCCTATAAAAACAATTAAAACATCTGTCATGGGTGCTATTAATACCTTAGGATTAGCTAAGCGTGTAGGAGCTAAAGTTTTACAAGCTAGTACTAGTGAGGTGTATGGAGATCCTGCAGTACATCCGCAACCAGAGAGTTATTGGGGACATGTAAATCCTATAGGAATTCGTTCTTGTTATGATGAAGGAAAACGTTGTGCTGAAACGTTGTTTATGGATTATCATATTCAAAATAATGTTGCGATTAAAATTATTAGAATTTTTAATACCTATGGCCCTCATATGAACCCTTCAGATGGAAGAGTTGTTTCTAATTTTATTGTGCAAGCATTAAAAGGAGAAGACATTACTATTTTTGGAGATGGTATGCAAACACGTTCTTTTCAATATGTAGATGATTTAGTTGAAGGTATGGTTCGTATGATGGGATCAGATCCATCATTTTTAGGGCCTGTAAACCTAGGAAATCCACATGAATTTACGATGTTAGAATTAGCGCAAGAGGTTATTTCTTTAACAAATTCAAAATCTAAGATTATACATATGCCATTGCCTCAAGATGATCCTAAGCAACGTCAACCAGATATTTCTTTGGCAAAAGAAAAATTAAATGGTTGGGAGCCTAAGATTGAATTAAGAGAAGGTCTTGGTAAAACAATTACATACTTTGAATCGTTGCTTTAAGTTAAGCGTTAGTGCTAAATTATTAAGATAAATATAGCATCAACAATTACTTGAAATAAATAAATTAAGTATAAAAACTCAATTTGAAAGTGATAAGCTTTTTTATTGAGTTTTTTTGTATTGTTTGGTGATGTTGAAAGGTGTTATGTTTTATAGGTTCAAAGGTTTAAGAGTTTAAATGTGTAAATTCATGAATGAAAATTAAGTTTTAAACTATATGCGACCTATCGTGAAAGGGTCACTGAGCGGAGTCGAAGTGATGGTTCAGTGTTTCTGAGTTGGTTTGGAGTTTAAAGGTTGAATAGTTGAAGTCATATCGGTCACTGAGTGGAGTCGAAGTGATGATTGGAAGGTGAAATATTATTAACAACTAGGAGTCATCAGAAATTCCTAAATTGTTATTGTTCTTTTCCTTAGATGAAAAGAACCAAAAATCTAGGCTTATTTTAATTTCTTTGAATACGTCAAATGCTTCACTTTCGCATTTAGACCACTTCGTTCTTTGAATGCTTGCCGTTTCAAATTTCTTGTATTCATACAGAAATGAAAAGTAGGCCGTTGTTTTTATAAAATGTTAGTTTGTATTGGTTATTTAATGAAATCTAGGAGGTAATTGAGAATCTATGAGTTGGTATTGAGTTGGAAGGTTACAAGTCTAATAGTTTAAAGGTTGAAGAGTTTAGAGGTTTAAATTAACAACTAAAATTAAACTTTGAACTGGTAATCGGCCTATCGAGAAAAGCGTTTGAAATTTGCAGAGAAATAGGCGTAAAATTTTAAGCTGTTTGAGTTGGTGTAATCATCTACTTTTGAAATTTCTACATACGAGTTCTTAAAATTTAGCCTATGACCCATAAATTTAACGCTTTTATCGTAAGCCTAGATTTTTGTAACTTTTCATCAATGGAAAAGTTAATGAATGTTTTAAAAGAATAAACCCAATCGGATATTTTATATTGGTTATTGAGCGGAATCTAGGTGGTAATTCAGAATCTATAGTTGGTCTTGAGTAGAATAGTTTATAGGTTTAAGAGTCTAAAAGTGTAAATTTATAAATGAAAATTAAGTTTTAAACTATATACGGCTAATATTGAATTGGTCACTGAGCGGAGTCGAAGTGATGGTTTGGAGGTGGAATATTATTAAGCGTAATAAACTGAATTGTTATTGTTCTATTCATCAATGGAAAAGTCAATAAAGGTTTCATAATAATAAACCCAATCGGTTACTTTATTGATCATTGAGCGAAGTAGTAGAATTACTAAAAGTTTTATTGATAGTTTTTATTAAAAAAAGAAAAGTTTAAATTCAAAAAATAAATATTTATATGAAAATTGAATTGTAAAGATTATATTTGATTTTAGTTTATTAAAAAGCTTAAAACTGTATTCATAATCGTTAAAAAAAATAAAGAATGAGAATAGGAATTACCTTTAGTACATTTGATTTGTTACACGCAGGTCATATTAAAATGTTGGAAGAAGCAAAAAGTCAATGTGATTATTTAATTTGTGGATTACAAACAGATCCTTCAATTAATAGACCTGAAAAAAACAAGCCAATCCAAACAGTGGTAGAACGTTATATCCAATTAAAAGGGTGTAAGTTTGTTGATGAAATTGTACCTTATACAATGGAACAAGATTTAGAAGATATTTTAAAATCTTTTAAGCTTGATGTGCGTATTGTTGGTGATGAATATGAATTCAAAGATTTTACAGGAAAAGCTTATTGTATTGAAAAAGGAATTGAACTGTATTATAATGGTCGAGACCATCGTTTTTCAAGTAGCGGTTTACGTAAAGAAATTGCTGTTAAAGAAGGAAAGAAAAAGTAATTATAAATTTACTTAGTAAAGTTTTCGACAAGCTCATACTGACGATGTATTTTATATTGTTTTGCTAGCTTGTCGAAGTGTTTTATACATGTATGCTGTTTTAAGTTAGATGAAAGGTTTTATTAACAAATCTTCGATTTGTTAATATTAATAGTTTATTATAATTAACCTTTTTTTTAATTCATTTCTGTTTTAAAAATTATCTAAAAATACTTACTTAAAAATTTGTTAATTTTTGTATATTGCGCATCGAAAAAGAAGTATAACACTTAATTATTGTTAGGCGTTTATTGAAATTATTTACTCGTAGATTTAAAAATGAACAAAGAATCAAAAATATTTATTGCAGGGCATCGTGGTATGGTGGGTTCTGCTATTTGGAGAAGTTTAAGTGAGAAAGGTTATACCAATTTAATTGGACGTACAAGTGCAGAATTAGATTTAAGAAAACAGAAAGCTGTTTCTGATTTTTTGGAGTATGAAAAAATTGAAGTGGTGATTGATGCCGCTGCAAGGGTTGGAGGTATTTTAGCAAATAATACCTATCCTTATCAGTTTATTATGGAGAATATGTTAATTCAAAACAACTTAATCAACGGTGCTTTTGAGTTAGGAATTAAAAAGTTTATTTTTTTAGGAAGTTCTTGTATTTATCCTCGTTTAGCTTCGCAACCATTAAAAGAAGCTTCTTTATTAACTGGAGAATTAGAACCTACGAATGAGTGGTATGCGGTAGCAAAAATTTCAGGTGTAAAAGCTTGTGAAGCTATTCGAAAACAATATGGCTTAGACTATGTAAGCTTAATGCCTACAAATTTATATGGAACGCATGATAATTTTGATTTAGAAACTTCACATGTGTTGCCAGCAATGCTACGTAAATTTCATGAAGGAAAAATAAATGGGCACACTCCTGTGAAATTATGGGGGTCAGGAACTCCTATGCGTGAGTTTTTGTTTGTAAATGATATGGCAGAGTCTGTGGTGTTTGCTTTAGAAAATACCTTACCTGACCATCTATATAATATTGGTACAGGGGTTGATTTAAGTATTAAAGAATTGGCAGAAACAATTCAGCGTACCGTAGGGCATAAAGGAGAGATTATTTGGGATAGTTCAAAGCCCGACGGAACACCACGAAAATTAATGGATGTTTCAAAAATGCATGACTTAGGCTGGAAGCATCAAGTAGATTTGGAAGAAGGGGTTTCAAAAACGTATCAGTGGTTTTTAAAAAATGTAGACCACATAAAAAAAGTAAAGATGTAAAACCGATAGTCGTACAACGGATATCGAACAACTAACAATATAAATATGAAAAATCAAAAGGTAGCATTAATTACTGGAATTACGGGACAAGATGGATCTTACCTAGCAGAGTTATTATTAGAAAAAGGATATATTGTACATGGAATTAAAAGAAGATCTTCTTTATTTAATACCGATAGGATAGATCATTTATACCAAGATCCGCACGATCCTGATCAGCGCTTAAAGTTACATTATGGAGATTTAACAGACTCTATGAATTTAACTCGTATTATTCAAGAAGCACAGCCTGATGAGATTTATAACTTAGGAGCTATGTCACACGTAGCTGTTTCTTTTGATACGCCTGAGTATGTAGGGAATGTTGATGGATTGGGTACCTTAAGAATTTTAGAGGCAGTTCGAATTTTAGGCTTAGAAAAGAAAACAAGAATTTATCAAGCTTCTACTTCAGAGTTATATGGCGGGATGCCTGAGAATAAAAATGAAAGAGGTTTTTATGATGAAAATTCTCCATTTTACCCACGTTCTCCTTATGGAGTTGCGAAGATTTATGGGTTTTGGATTACAAAGAATTATCGTGAAGCATATGATATGTATGCTTGTAACGGAATCTTATTCAATCATGAATCTCCAAGAAGAGGGGAAACTTTTGTGACGCGTAAAATTACACGTGCGGTAGCTAAAATTGCCTTAGGATTACAAGAAAAAGTGTTTTTAGGGAATTTAGAAGCCAAACGAGATTGGGGACATGCCAAAGATTATGTGCGTATGATGTGGATGATTTTACAGGCAGGCAAGGCTGAAGATTGGGTAATTGCTACTGGTGTTACTACTACAGTACGTGATTTTGTGCGTATGGCTTTTGGAGAAGTAGGGATTGAATTAGAATTTAAAGGAGAGGGAGTAGATGAGAAAGCTTTTGTGACTGCTTGTAATCATAAAGATTATCAAATAGAAATTGGGAAAGAAGTATTGTCTGTAGACCCTTCTTATTTCCGTCCAACCGAAGTAGATTTATTAATTGGAGACCCTACAAAAGCAAAAGAAAAATTAGGATGGGTACCTGAACATGATTTATCTTCTTTAGTTAAGGATATGATGCAAGGCGATGTTGCTTTAATGAAAAAGGATGTAGATTTATTAAAAGCAGGTCATGAAATTTTGAAACAAGCTGAGTAATCTGTTAGAATTTATATATAATCACTGTGAATGACATTTGATTAATTGTAATATTATTATAAAAATGAAAAAAAAGATAGCAGCTCTTCTAACAGGAAGAGGAAATAATACAATGAAGGATAAAAATGTTTATGACGTTTTGGGGAAACCATTGCTGTCTTATCCTTGCATAGCGTCAAAAAAATCGGATTATATTGACTCATATTGGGTGAGTAGTGATTGTGATAAAATTTTGAAAGCAGCTTCTGATTATGAATTCGAGGTTATAGATAGACCAGCAGAATTAGCATCATCTACTGCACAACATATTGATGTTATTGATCACGCTCTTAAGGTTATGTCTGATAACCAGACCATTCCTGATATTCTTGTTGTTTTATTAGCAAATACAGTGACTATTAAAGAGGAATGGATAAATGGTTGTATAGATGCTCTTTTAAAAGATGAGAGCTTGACTGCATGTGTGCCAGTTTATCGTGAAATGGATCATCATCCTTATAGAGCGAAAAAAATAGGTGAAGATGGTAATTTAACCCCTTTTTTTGATTTCAGTGGAGTAAATATAAGTACAAATCGACAAGATCTTGAGCCATGTTACTTTTTATGTCATAATTTCTGGGTGTTAAATTTGAATACAATAAAAAGGAATATTGGTCAGCAACCCTGGAGATTTATGGGAGATAAAGTTAAACATTATGAAATTGATGAGGCATTTGATGTTCATACTTTAGAAGATATAGAAAGAAGTCAAAAGTGGTTAATTAAACACAATATTGCTACAGTATAATTTTTATGATTATGAAAAAAATTTTAGTAACAGGTGCTGCAGGTTTTATTGGGTCTGCTATAGCGAAGAAGTTATTATCTGAAGGAAATGAAGTTGTTACTATAGATAATTTATCTACTGGTAAAAGAGAAGTAATTCCAGAAGGTTGTGAATTTATAGAAGGTAACGTATATGATGTAAGTATAATTGATAAACTTGTTGAGTATAAGTTTGACATAATTATTCATTTTGCTGGTCAAAGCTCAGGTGAAGTTAGTTTTGAAGATCCTGTTTACGATTTAAAGACAAATACACAGTCTACTGTGATGTTGTTAGATTTTGCAAAAAAGACTGGTTGCAAGGAGTTTATATACGCTAGCTCAATGTCCGTTTATGGAGATCATGAAGACCCATATGTCGATGAGTTAAGTTTTACGAAGCCAAAATCTTTTTATGCAATTGGAAAAATGGCAAGTGAACATTATATGAGAATTTACTCAGGTTTTGGTATAAAGACCACTGCATTAAGGTTATTTAATGTATATGGAATTGGCCAAAATTTAGACAATTTAAAACAAGGTATGGCAAGTATTTTTTTAGCTCAAGCCTTAAAAGATAATCATATTTTTGTTAAGGGGGCTAAAGACCGTTTTAGGGATTTTGTTTATATTGATGATGTAGTGGAGGCTGTTATTTTATCGATTGGTAGAAAAAAAGGAGATATTTATGATTTTTATAATGTATCTAATGGTGAAAAAGTAACTGTTGAAAGAATAATAAATACGATTAAATTAAATTTACCATATGATATTTCTGTTGAGTATGGTAGTGGTACTCCAGGTGATCAAAATGGGATTTATGGTGATTCAAGTAAAATATATAATGACTTGGGATGGACTGCTAATTCAATATTTAAAGATGGTATGAAGAAAATGATAAATTATTATGCTAACTTAAATCGTTAATGCTTCAAAAACGGAAGGTATAGAATTAAATGTTGAGGACGATTTTCATTATGCAAATTGGTTGGTGGAAAATGGTATCTCTGAGGTTTAAATGAAATGGATTAGTCGTTATTCTCGGTTTAAAGCTCTTTAGAATAAAATATAGTAACAAAAGGAATTAATATGAAGTGTATAATTTTTATTGACAAGTATTCTGATTGGCTTGAAGTTTATTCTCCATTGATGGAGTATAAAAATAAATTGTCTACAGTAAAAGTTTTTTTTCTAGAGAACGCTAGAAATGATAAGCAATCAATGAAAAGTATATTTGATGAATTATTGACAAATGAAATAAGTTTACAATTTTGTATTGAGAAAGATAAAAATAAGTTGTTTTCATCTTTTAAAATTGCAATGGGGCAATTATCTAAAAAAGACATTGCAATAGCTCCTTATATTAGATATCGGAATTTATGGAGTTTGATTTATGATAGTAGACCGATAACGGTGCATTTAACTGAAGTGATTCCAGATACTTTTGGGCCTATTTTATATCGAGTTGCATTTAGAGGTAAAAATCTAAAATCGTGGTTAACCATTCCGTTTGCTTATGTATATGCACTTTTGCATAAACCAGATATTTGTTATTTTCCATTTTTCAACCATATGAAAAATTCATTTGTTAAAGAGACAAAGAAAATAAGTATTCCTATAATTTATAATAAAAATAAAGAAGTTTTACAGCTATGTTTTAGTGACGGAGTAAAACGACCTTTGCTTATTTCAGGTTTTGGTTTTGATTTAGATAAAATGGTAAAATCCTTGAATATTGAGAAATATGTGGCTACTTCGAAAAATAAAGAAATTATTGTAGATGGAAATACAATTCCTTTAGAGGAAAGGATTTGTGCGGAAGAAGTTGTTCTTACTAGGATGGTTACTAATATAATTGGTTATAACAGTACGGCTATGGTATGGGCTAAAATAATTGATCCTCAAATTAAAGTTGAATGTTATACAGCAAAAGAATTAAATAATAATTATGGGAGATTATATGCGTTATTATCTAAAAAGGCATTAAAAAAAATTGGAGTTATTCAGCTTCCTGAACCTAAACAATTTGTAATCTGACTTCACTTAAAATAAATATTATAAAAAATGGATTTGCTACAGGATTGCAAAAAGGAATTCGAGTTTTAGAACAGTTATTTTTGGTTCCTTTTTTTATTTCTGCATGGGGGGTTGATTATTATGGAGAATGGTTAACATTAACTATAATACCAACTATGCTAGCTTTTTCTGATTTTGGTTTTGGTACTGCGGCTGCAAATAGTTTTGTGTTGCAATATCTTAATGGCTCAAAACAAAAAGCAGCAGATATTTTTAAAACAGGTTTAGTTATTATTAGTTTTACAATTTTATTCGCAATTATAATAAGTTGTTTTGTTTTATTTTTATTAGAGTATTATGAAGTATTTGATGGATTATTAATAAAGAAAGATGACGCAATTTGGGCCGTATCTATTTTAACATTGGCCAGATTTATTAATTTTTACAATCAACTTTTTGGTGCTTATTTTATTGCTGCCAGAAAAGCAACCATCAGTATAAATTTAATAACAATATTAGCTTTTCTTAATATTATTGCAGGTTTATTAGTTTTAGAACTTGGTTACGGTGTAATTCCATTTGCTTTTTCTCAACTTATTATGACACTTATTTTTAATATTTATTATGCTTTAAGAGGAACAAATATTCTTGGTTTAAAGAAAGAATTTAAAGGTAAGTTAAAATATGTATATATAAAAGATATTACAAAAATTGGTATGGGGTATTTATTATCTCCAATTTGGCAGGCTTTATTTTTTCAAGGAAGCACACTAGTTGTTAGAATAGTGATAGGACCGGCAGGAGTTGTTATTTTTAATACAGTAAGAACTTTAAGTAGAACAATAAATCAGTTATTTAGTATTGTTAATAATAGTGTCTTTCCTGAATTTCAATATGAGTATGCACAAGGTAATATTCAAAAAGCTCAAAAACTCTTTAGAATATCTATATTTGTTGTTTTCGTAATTGCAATTATTGGTGTTTTATTTCTTTCTGTCTTCGGGTTGTGGTTTTATGAGATCTGGACAAAAAATGAATTAGTAGTTCCTATCATTATGTGGAATATTTTTATAATAAGCATATTGTTTAATTCATTTTGGTGGACATCAGGAATGGTTTATAGAGCTTTGAATAAACCCTTTTTCTTAGTGAAAATCGGGGCTATTTCAGCCTTGATATCTGTAATTATTTCATTTATTTTAGGGAAGTATTTTAACTTGAATGGTGTAGCTTTTGGGAGTCTTTTGTTAGATGTAATGATGGCATTTTTAATATTTCCAAATGCTTGTAAATTAATAGGTTTAAAAATGAATAAGGAATTAATTTTAAATGGAATTAATGATTTTAAAGAAATATTAGGTAATAACAAATATTTTTTAAGAAGAAAATAATATACAATATGAAAATAAATATAGCCTCTTCAGGTGGACGCTCTCATGTTATGGATTTGGCCATAGAATTAGAAAAGCATGGTCATGAAGTTAATTTTTATTCTTATGTCCCTACTAATAGAGCTTTAAAATATGGGTTGAAAAGAAAATGTAGTAAGTCTTATTTTATTTTAGCATTACCTTTTTTGGTCCTTTTGAAAATTACAAATCGTGCTCATTGGGTACTTTTTTTATATCATTATTGTTTTGATATTATTACGGCTTGGATTATGAAACCTTGTGATGTTTTTATTGGATTAAGTCCGATGCATGTTTATGTTTTGAAATACGTAAAAAAAAAGTATAACGCTACTGTTATTTTGGAACGAGGAACAAGTCATGTTATAGAACAGGTAAAAGTACTTAAAGGAAATCCAGCATTAAAGGGTAAAAATCCTATGCCGAATATGTTTATGAAAAGAGATTTAGCAGGATACGAATTAGCCGATTATATTTCTATTGCCTCTAACCATGTTTTACAGAGTTTTGTAAAAAACAATACTAGTATTCAGAAAATATTTGTTAATCCTTATGGTGTAAATTTGTCAGAATTCAATGCTACAAAATTAGAAGATGATGAAGATGTTTATGATATTATTATGGTTGGACAATGGTGTCATCGCAAAGGTTGTGATTTTATTACGGAGGCAATAAATAGAATGAATGTTGTAAAATTTTTACATGTAGGACCAATTGTAGATATGAGTTTTCCAGTAAGTGATAATATGAAACATATTGATTCTGTCGATCAGAAAGAACTAATTAATTATTATAAAAAGTCAAAGATATTTGTTTTACCATCAAGAGAGGAAGGTTTAGCTTTAGTACAATTACAAGCGGTTGTATGTGGTCTTCCTATAGTTTGCTCTAAGTTTACTGGAGGTCGTGATCTTAAAGAGTACATTGATGATCCTAAATGGATTATAGAAATGCCTGAATTGACGATTGATACATTAATCACTTGTATTAATCAAGCATTAAAGTTGTCCGAAACTCAAAAAGGGAAACGTTCTTATTCTAAAAATATTGCACAAGAACTATCTTGGAAAGGATATGGTAATAGATATAATAATTTCTTATTAAAAATAAAATAAATGGAAATTTTTAAATTAATAGCTGTTAATCCAATGACTAAATGGTTTCAGTGGTTATTATTAAGGTATAAACTTAAAAAAAAGAATAAAACTTTGAAATTTGGTTATTTAGCAAAAGCAGAAGATTGTGTTTTTTCTTTAGAGAATCATATCTTTCCATTTGCTAGATTATTTAATGTGTCTATTGGTAATTTTACATATGTTGGGGGAAGTACTTCTATTAAAAATGCGAAAATTGGTCATTTTACTAGTATAGCCGCCGACTGCAGAATTGGTTTAGGCATTCACCCTACAAATTTAATATCTACTCATCCAGTATTTTACAGTAATAAAAGGGAGTGGAGTTTTTTTCCTAAAAAAAGAAATGATTTTGAAGAGTATAAAGACATATATATAGGTAGTGATGTTTGGATAGGAACAAACGTTATTATTGTTGATGGAGTAAAGGTAGGGAATGGAGCTATTATTGCTGCAAATGCTGTTGTAACCAAAAATGTTGGCCCTTATGAAATTGTTGGAGGAACTCCCGCTAAATTTATAAAGCATAGGTTTAATTCAGAAAAAATTAAAAAATTAGAATCTATTAAGTGGTGGGATTGGGATTTAAATATAATCAAAAAAAATAAAGATAAATTTTTAGAGGTTAATACATTTTTCAATGATTAGTTTAAAGAATATAGTAAAAATTATTGTTTTATTAATCTCATTGTCTGGGGTTACTGATACTATTTTTAATTCACAAACATCTGCAACTATTTCATCCTTTATTTTAAATATTTTAAGTATTTTTTTGATTTTTATTATTCTACGTAAATATGAATTGAAATTATCCGATAAAAGACAATTGTTGTTTTTTTATATTATTTATGGAATTGTTATTTTAGTTTATAGTTTTTTTATTTCATCTTCTTATGAACAAGATAGATATGTAGTTACAGTTTTTTTTCCATCAATATTTTTACCATTATTTAGTTTACTTTGCGCTAAATTAGATCTTGCTTTTATTTTTATTAAAAGTTTTTTGTTAATTTCATTACCATTATCTGTGTTAAAATATTTTTCAGGGAAATTTGGGATGAATGATTTTACTCACTATGTATCATTTCTCTATTTAATTTTACTGTTTGTTCCTTTTTTTAAAAAAAAATGGAAAATAATAATAATAGTAATTTGTTTTATTTCTATATTTTATGATTTAAAATCTAGATCAAATATTTTAAACTTTGGTTTTATAAGTATTTTATTTTTCTTAGCAATATTTAAAAATTTAAATACTTTGAAATATCTTAAAAAAATAAGAGTTTTTTTGTTATTTCTACCATTTTTTTTAGTTACTTTATCATTTTTTGGATTAAATATATTTGTTTTTTTTGATGAGTATAAAACTGAATATTCAATAAAAGGAAAAGATAATTTAGATATATCAATGGTGAATGATTCTAGAACTGGGGTATATCTTGATGCTTGGAACGGTGTTACAAAAGAAAATAATTTAATTTTCGGAATTTCTGCAGCAGGCTATCATGATACTTTTTTAAAGGATATTTTTGATGGAAGTAATCTTAAAAATGGTCGTTTAGGGTCTGAGGTAGGGATTTTAGAGTATTTGTTAAGAGGTGGTTTAGTGTTTGTATTAGTAATTGTGTTGTTGCATTATTTTGCGTCAAAATTAGCCATCTACAAGTCTAATAACTTACTTTGTAAATTTTTAGGTGTTTATATAAGTTTTCGATTGTTTTTCCTTTTTATTGAGGCTCAAGTTAGTTTTAATTTATCGAACATTTCAACTTTTTTAGCTTTAGGCTTGTGTTTAAATCAGACTTTTAGAAATTTTACTAATAATGAGATGAAGACTTTTCTTAACCGAATTTTTTATAAGATGTAATTAGAATTAAATGATATGGATAGATTATTTATATGTCAAGTAGTGCCTAAAAAGCTTACTTCAGAATTAAAGGTATCACAAGCGGCAAACAATTTCTGCTTTAATTTGATAGATACGAATTGTTTTAATAATGTTATTTCGTTAGTGCCAATTAATGTTGTAAAGAAAATCGAAAATGAAAAAGATAATTTTGTAAATTATGTGCAATCCAGAAGGTTTAAATCCCATAAAGGAATTTTTAAATTTTTAAATTCCTTTATAGAAAGTATCATTCTGGCAAAAAAAGCAAAAAAAGCAAAAAATATTTGGTATTATAACATTACTCCTCATAATTTATTATCCTGTTTAATTCTTAAGTATATTTATGGAAGGGAAATATTTATAATTTTGGCGGATTATACACCTTCTAATAATAAATTTTCTTTACAAAGGTTTATAAAAAGTTTTATTGAAAAAAAGATATCCGGTATTATTTCTTTATCATGTAGAAACGAATTTAGTAATAAAAACATGGTAAATTTAGCTGGAATTGTTCCTCTGAGTAAAATTAATAATATAGAAATAAAGAATCCTATTGATACAAAGTTTCTATTGTCGGGTAGGTTAGAAGAATCTACTGGCTGGTCATTAGCTATTAAGACATTTTCAAATTTACCTCAAGAATTTAAATTGTTTATTACTGGGAGTTTAACTAAAGATCAAGAACAAGAAATTTCTACATGTCCAAATATATTTTATTTAGGCTTACTAAGTTATGAGAAATATTTAGAATTATTAAGAGAGATCCCTTTTAGTTTAAACTTAAGAAATCCTAAATTTGATAAGAACATGAATAATTTTCCTTCCAAAGTGTTGGAGTCATTTTCATATAATAGAATTGTCATATCTACATTTTCTTATAATGAATTAAAAAAGTTTAAATATTTTTACAGTAATTATGAAATAAACTCTTTAAGTAATTTATTAAAAGAAATTAGTGAGAAATCATATAATGAACTGTTTGGATATTCTAATCATTCATTATTATTACAAGAAACATTTTCAGAATCAATATGGAAAAAATATCTAACAAACATTGAAAATTATATATTATGAGTAATCAAGAATTTAGTATTAGTCCAAACGATAATTCAAATTATTTTTTTGGATTTCATGATTTAATTGCTTGGAATAATGATGAAACAAAATTAGCTACTTTAAAAATTAACAATATTAAATCACCTCCAAGTATTGATACTCCATGTACAATTGGATATATTGAAAAAGGAGAGTTTATAGAATTAGGAAAAACAAATGCTTATAATTACCCTCAAGGGGCGAGACAACAGTGGATTGGAGATACGAATGTACTTATAGTTAATAATAAAGTTGGTGAAGTTTGGGGGACTGATGTTTATGACACAGATAAAAATGAACTTATAGATTCAATTAATTTTACTAGCCATGTTGTTACAAATAATGGTTGGGCATTTGGTTTGGATTATTCTAGATTACATAGGGTTGGAGGTTATGGTTATACTGGGATATTAGATGTCAATAGTAAAGTTCATGCTCCTATGAATTCTGGTATTATTAAGCATAATATTTTTACAAAAGAGAATGAATTAATTTTGTCAATTTATGATGTTGCAAACTTTAAGGCAAGAGAAAATCTAGGTAAACATCATTATATTACTCATTTAGTTTTAAATCCATCTCAAACGAGGATTGCTTTTTTACATCGATGTAAATTAAACGATGGAGGAGAAACAACAAGATTGATGACAGTTGACATTAATGGAGAAAACTTAAGGTGTTTGGCCACTGGTTTTTTAAGTCATTTCGACTGGAAAGATGATGGACATGTCGCAATTTGGGGTAGAGTAGGAACAGGAATAGAAAAGTTGAGAAGTAACCCAATTATAAGAATGATTCCTCCAGTATTGATGCGAGGTATAAAAGAAGTTGTTAAGAAACTTTTGAAAAAAGATAAACTAATGGAGGATGTGAATATAAAAAAAGCCTCCCCATTTGATTGGTTATTATTTTCTGATTCAGATCAGGTAGAACAAACATTTTTAGGTAAAGGGGTATTATTAGAGGATGGTCATCCTATGTTTTGTCCATCAAATAGGGATTGGTTAATTAATGATACCTATCCTAATAACGAGGGAATTAGAGAATTATATTTGTTTCAATATAGTACACAAAAGAAGGTATTGTTAGGGAGGTATAAAATGATATTTGAAAAACCTGATATTGATAAAATAAAAAATACATTGGAAGATGTTGAACAGTCAGTATTAAAATCTTTCTCAGTAGAAAAAATGGCATTTTATCGAAGTGGTTTGCATTGTGACCTTCATCCTAGATGGAAAAGAAGTGGTAAAACTGTAGCTTTTGATTCGATACATGAAGGAAAAAGAAGAATTTATGGATTTGAAGTTGATTCTTATATTAATCAACAATAATTTAGGTAATGATTGCAATTTTACAGCCACATATACCGCATTATAGAGAAGCTTTTTTCGAAGGTATGTTTGAAACATCTCCTATTAAAGTATATTGTTATAATTCTGATGAAAGTGTTTTAAAAGATAATTTTAAAAAATCTACTTTTAAAGGGCACTATATCAAAAACTATTCTTTAGGACCTTTTTTAGTTTATAGTTTATTACCTTTTCTAAAAAAAGATTGTAACAAATTAGTTTTAATGTTACATTTTGGTCATATTTCAACTTGGTTATTATTATTTTTAAAACCTTTTCATAAAAAGAAGATTATACTTTGGGGGCAAGGGATTTCGGTAAAACGATATTTGAAGGAAGAGAAAATGCCTAGTATTTTATTAAAAGTTATGATTTATTTAGCAGATGCCATATGGGTGTACACAAAAAAGGAAGAAGAAATGTGGACAGATGTTTTTCCAAATAAAAAAATTACAGCTTTAAATAATACTATATCTAATATTGAGGAAATTTTAAATTTAAATCATTTTTGCTCAATAAAAGAGTTAAAGAATAAATATAATATTAAGCAAGAGAAATGTTTTATTTTTTGTGCTAGGTTTAATAGTCCATATAGGCGAATTGATTTGTTAGAAGAGGTTATAAATAGGTTAGATAAAAGTAAATGGGGTTTTATTATAATTGGTTCTGGTGATTACAAACCAGATTTTTCAATTTATACAAATGTATATGATTTTGGAACAGTTTATGATAAAAAATTAAAAGATGATTTATTTACAATTGCTGACTTATATATACAACCTGGTTGGGTCGGTTTATCAATTGTAGAGGCTCTAGCTTACGGAAAGCCTGTGGTTACTTTTAAAAGGAGCGATCAGACTTTGCAATGTGTAGAATATACCTATTTGATTCATAGATTTAACTCATTAATTTTTTCAAATATTGAAGAGTGTATCAATAATTTAATCTCTATGAAAGAAGAGGATATAAAAGAAATGAGTATTAATGCATGTAAATATGTTAGGGAAAATTTAACAATGGCCAATATGATTGAAAATTCATTAAATTCATTAAATTCATTAGGTAAATAAATTTATTTAGATGAACCAATACCTCAGTGATAAAATAAAATTACTTTCATTAATATTAATAGTTTTTGTACTTTATATTCATTCTGGATTTAAAGTACAGGGGTTTTATTTGAACTCTTTTATACAGGACTTAGTAAGTAATAAAATTGGTCGTTTGGCGGTACCTGTTTTTTTTATGATATCTGGGTACCTTTATTTTTTAAAAACAGAAATAGGTTTATATGTAATTAGGGTTAAAATAAAAAAAAGATTTACATCTATTTTTCTACCTTATATATATAGTTGTTTATTATTTGTTTTAACTTTTGCAGGAATACAGTCGTTACCAGGGGCATCGAACTATATTAATTGGGATTTTTTAAGTTTATTTGATAAACCATTACTTAGTTTTATAAAAAATATTTTTTGGATGATGGATGATGGTAACTCACCTATAGCTTTTCATCTATGGTTTTTAAGGGATTTAATTCTTATTATTATTATAAGTCCATTAATTTATATAATGATTAAAAACCTTAAATGGTTAGGTATTCTAATATTGTTTTTTATGATTTTACTTAATGTTGAAATTTATCCAATTTCTTTATTGTCTTCTATTGGTTGGTTTTCTATTGGAGGAGGGATTTCAATTAGTAAAAGTAAAATTATATTTAAAAAAGTAAAATGGGGTTATCTTATTTTTATTGGTTATTTATTTGTTAGTTATATTATAGATGTTTTACCTGATATTTACCTGAAATATTTTGATGAATTATTAATTGTTTTTGGCTCAATAGGGGTATGGTATTTGTATGATGCTTTGATTGGTCCAAAATTTGTTTTAAAAAAGTTCCCCTTTATTGATTTAGTTTGTCAATTTACCTTTTTTATTTATTTAATACATGAGCCATTTATTAATATTATAAGGAAACTTATAGTATTGTTTGTCGGGAAAACATCATTGGGTTATTTAATATCCTATATTTTATCCCCTATAATTTTTGTAATGTTTGCAGTTTTAATTGGGATGTTTCTTAGGAAATATCTTCCAAAAATGTATTCAAACTTTGTAGGAGGAAGAGTTTAAATAAAATTAATATGAAAGTAATACATTTTATAGCATCAATTGATAAAACAGGTGGAGGGACTACAGCTTATATGAAGATAGTCGCTGAAGGATTAGCTAAATTTAACATAAATCAAATAATAATTTCTGGGCGTAGTGATAACCCTGTGGAAATTCATGGAGTTAAATTGAAATTGTTTGAGAGTTTGGGGTTAACCCCTTTTCATAGGGTAAGAGTTAAAGGTTTATTAAAGTCCTATATTTCTATTCTAAAATTAGAAAAACCAGACATTATTCATATAAATGGTTTGTGGAATTATGAAAATTCATTATTTCAAAAAGCAGCTAAATCATTAAATATAAAGGTTATTTTGTCTCCTCATGGTATGTTAGAGCCCTATATTTTAAATAGAAATTCATTAAAGAAAAAAATTGCACTTTTTTTATATCAAAAACAGTCTTTACAAAAAGTTGATGCTATTCATGCTACGGCCTTATCAGAATTAGAGCAGATACAGAGTTTAGGATATCATAATCCTTCAATTGTTATTCCTAACGGTATTGATACTAATGTAATTCCACAAAAAAAATGGAAGATTAATAAAGAAGGAAAGATAAAGAATTTATTATTTTTGTCTAGGGTACATCCTAAAAAAGGAATTGACCTATTGATAAAAGCTGTTTCTAAACTAGATAATAAATATTTAAGAATCACTATAGCTGGCAACGGAGAGGAAGGATATATAAATGAACTGAAGAAATTAACAAAAGATTTATCGTTGACAGATCAATTTAATTTTGTGGGTCCGTTGTATGGTAATAAAAAATGGGAGTTGTATGGTAAATCAGATGTATTTATTTTACCATCGTATAGCGAAAATTTTGGCATTGTAATAGCAGAGGCATTGCATATTGGTTTACCTGTGATTACCACAACTGGAACACCTTGGAAAGAATTACAGACGCATCATTGTGGTTGGTGGGTAGATTTATCAGTGTCAAATTTGGTGAGTACGTTAGAAGAAGTAATAGAATTAGATAATGAATTATTACAAGAGATGGGAGAAAATGGAAAAGAATTAATTAAAATGAAGTACACAGTTGAAAGCGTAACCAAAGCGATGTTTAGTTTTTATAATAGTTGTATTAGTAAATAAAAGTAGCTTGTTAATGGAAAATAAAATTGATTTATCAAATTACAGCCATAGTTTTAGCTTCAAAAATAAAATTGGAAGATTACTATGGAATTGTACATATTGGTTTTTATTTAGACCTTATGGATTATTTATTTTTAATAGTTGGCGTAATTTTGTATTAAAAATGTTTGGTGCTAAGGTTGGGAAAGGAACAATAATTCATGCGAGTGTTAAAATATGGGCACCCTGGAATTTAGTTGTTGGTGAGTACACTTGCTTAGGACAAAATGTAGATTGTTATAATCAAGGTGAAATTATTATAGGAGATAATACGACCATATCTCAAAAAAGTTATCTATGTGCTTCTACTCATGATATTACAGACCCTAAAAATAATTTAATATTAAAGCCTATTCATATTAATAATCAAGTTTGGGTGGCTGCGAATTCATTTATAGGTCCAGGTGTAACCATTGGAGAAGGAGCTGTTGTGGGGGCTACTTCTTCAGTTTTTAAAAATGTTAAAGATTGGACTGTTGTTGGAGGTAATCCTTCAGTTTTTTTAAAAGAAAGAATAATTAATGGATAAAAATTTTCTATACCAACCAGTCCAAACAACTCCTTTTAGTTTTAAAGAAAAGATTAAAAGTCATATATGGAAAATAGTTAATGTAACTATTTTCAAATTGTTTCCAAATCAGGTAAAAAAGCCAAGAATTTTGATGCTTAAATTGTTTGGAGCTAAGTTAAGCAGTACGGTTAATATTAATAGGACTGCTAAAATAGATCATCCTTGGAATTTAACAATGGGTCATTTGTCTAGTTTAGGACATAATTCATGGACTTATTGTTTGGATAAAATAACAATAGGAGAAAAATGTTGTATTGGGAATGACGTTTATCTTATTACTGGAAGTCATGATGTGAATAGCTTATCATTTGATTTAGTAACAAAACCAATTCTTATTCGTGATGGTTGTTGGATTTCTACTGGAGTATATATATTACCTGGCGTTGAAATTGGAGAATTTTCGGTAATTGGAGCAAAATCATTAGTAGTTAAAAATGTTGAAAAAGGGAGTATTATTGGTGGTAATCCAGCACAGTTTATAAAAAAAAGAGAATTTAAAAAATAAAATTATTTTGACAACAATTACGGCTATTATTTTAACGTTTAATGAAGAACAACATATTGAACGTTGCATTAATTCTCTTAAAGAAAGTGTAACTGAGATTATTATTGTTGATTCATACAGTACCGATAGGACAATTGAAATAGCACAAAATTTAGGAGTTAAAACATTTCAAAATCCATGGAAAAATTATGCGACTCAGTTTAATTGGGCTCTAGATAATTGTGGAATTAAATCCGAATGGGTATGGAGGATAGATGCTGATGAATATTATGAGTTAAATACAACCATTGATTTAAAAAAAACATTAACGAATTTAGAAAATGATATAACGGGGGTTTATATTAAACGAAAAATAGTTTTTATGGGTAAGCCATTATTGCATGGAGGTTGGTTTCCTGTTTGGCATTTAAAAATTTGGAAGCATAAAAGAGGTTTTTGCGAAAATCGATGGATGGATGAACATATTAAATTAGTTGAAGGTGATACTACGAAATTAGATATTGTTCAAGTTGATGAAAACTTAAATGATTTAACTTGGTGGACTGAAAAACATAATAGTTATGCAACTAGAGAAATGGTTGATTTATTGGATACTAAATATTGTATTTTTTCTGAAAATAGTGTAGACCCTAATTTTTTTGGAACAGGAGAACAAAGAAAAAGGTATTTAAAATTAGCATATTTGAAATTCCCCTTATTTGTTAGACCTTTCATTTATTTTTCATATCGCTATTTTTTTAAATTAGGTTTTTTAGATGGTAAATCTGGTTTTGTATGGCATGTATTACAGGGCTTTTGGTATCGTTTTTTGGTTGATGCTAAAATTTACGAATTACAAAAAATATATAAAAATGATGATCAAGCTATTATTAATTATATAAAGAAAACTTATAAAATTGATTAAGTATATAGAAAATTATTTATAAATGAAAGTATCTGTTATTACCATTGTTTATAACAATCAAGATTGTATTGAAAGTTGTATTCAATCTGTTTTAAACCAAAGTTATCCATCTATTGAGCATATTATAATTGATGGTGGTTCAACGGACGGAACACAAAAAAAAATTGAACCTTATAAAGCCCAACTAGGTTATTATATTTCTAAAAAAGATAACGGATTGTATGATGCCTTAAATAGAGGAATTGAACAAGCAACAGGAGATATTATTGGTATTTTACATTCTGATGATATGTATTATGATAATGATTCTATTCAAAAGGTGGTGAAAGCATTTCAAGAATCTAAGGCAGATTTGGTGTACGCGAATGGCATGTATGTAGACAAAGAAGATATTTCAGTGGTAAAGCGCACATATGCATCAAAACCTTATAAAAGGCGCTATTTAAATTTTGGTTGGATTCCTTTACATACAACTATTTATGTAAAGCGTAGTGTTTTTGATATGTATGGGTTGTATGATGAAGGTTATACGATTGCTAGTGATTATGAAATTTCATTGCGTTGGTTTAAAGAAACAGCCATTAAAAAGCATTTTTTAAACACTTGGGTGGTTAAAATGCGTTTGGGTGGTAAAAGCACTACAACTGCCTTGCAAAAGAAAAAATCTTCAGAAGATTTAGTAATTATTAAAAAGCATCAATTATTAGGATATGTTACATTGGTATGTAAAATCGGACGTAAAATACCACAATATCTGTTGCCTAAATTGATAAAAATTAAAGGTTGATTATGAAAATTTTGTTTAAAATTGGGTGTTTTTGGTTGTGCGTTTTTAGTGTATATGCACAAGATAAAAATGTAGTAGTAGGAGTTGAGTTAAATACAGGAGCTTCAACGGCTAAAACACTTCCCTTTTGGTTAACCGCAAATAAATATGGTGCTATTCCTACAAGTGATTATGGATCTTTGAATGCCTATATTGGAAAGGGATTTAAGCAAAATGAAAATGATTGGGATATTGCTTATAAAGGATCATTTACAGGCTATTTGGCAACGGAGAATTCAGTATTTGTAAATGAGTTGTATGCAAGTGTCCGTTATAAAGGGATATTATTAACTGTTGGAAATAAATATGATGCAGTACAATGGGAAGGTTTATCGTCATCCAATGGTAATTTCTTAAAATCTACCAATTCAAGGGCTATGCCAGGTATAAATTTTGAAACCAACGGTTTTGTAAGTGTAGGGTTTTGGAAAGATTGGTTTTCCATAAAAGCAAATTATGCTGAATATTTGATGAATGATGACCGTATTGTAGATGGGGCGCATGCGCATAACAAGAGTTTACATTTTAAGTTTAAGACTTCTGAAAAGTTTAGTTTTAGTGTGGGATTAGATGATTGGGCTCAATGGGCAGGTACTAATCCTGTTCATGGAGAATTAATATATGATTTTAATGCTTATATTAGAATGGTATTGGGTAAAGCAAGAAGTGCAAGTGATGTTACGAGTACAGATAAACTAAATGCCTTGGGGAATCATATGGGGAATTATAGCATTCAATTACACCACTTAGGAGACCAATTCAATTGGGATTTTTATTGGTCACATCCTTTTGAAGATAAATCAGGAAGAGAACTACAGAATTGGCCTGATGCTTTGTACGGTTTGGCGATAGAATTAAAGAATCCTAAAGGTTTGGTAAGTCATTTGGTAACAGAGGTAACTTATACGAAAAATGCGAGTGGTTCAGAGACCCATTATTTGGATGAAAACGGAGTGGATGTTCCAAAAAGAGGACGAGATCGATATTTTAAGAATGCACAATACAATTCGGGGTGGTCTTATTTTGGAAGAACCATTGGTACACCCTATATTATTACTGAAGTAAATGAAGAAGGAGTAGTAACAGGCCCTGATTTAAGTTACAATCGTTTACTAGCATTTAATATTGGTACAAAAGGGTTTATTCAAGAAAAGGTAGCTTATAAGATGTTGTTTAGCTATGTACATTATTATGCTTGGTTTGATGAAGAGTTTGAAACCACTCCAAGACAATTTTCGGGTTTCGCAGAGTTTGATATTTCTTCACTATTAAATTGGCCTATAGGTGTTGAATTTGGTACTTCTTTTGATTTAGGAAATCGGTTGCCAGATAATGTTGGTGGTTTTTTAAAGATTTATAAACGTTTAGAATTTTAAACTAACGTCCAGATTTATTTGTCATTTTGAGTGCAGCGCAGCGGAATCGAAAAATCTCACGTTCCATTTGAAAACCTACAACAGTCATAAGATCTCTCCATTACACTATGTTCCAGTCGAGATGACAAACACTATCTTGTCATTTCGAACGTAGCTTTAGCGAAGTTGAGAAATCTCACGTTCCAATTATAAAGTTTCAACATCCAAAATATCTCTGCATTACACTACGTTCCAGTCGAAATGACAAACACTATCTTGTCATTTCGAACGTAGCTATAGCGAAGTTGAGAAATCTCACGTTCCAATTGTAAAGTTTCAACATTCAAAAGATCTCTGCATTACACTACGTTCCCATCCAGATGACAGCGTTTTCTTTATGTCATTTTGAGTGCAGCGCAGCGGAATCGAAAAATCTCACGTTCCAATTGTAAAGCTTCAACATTTATAAGATCTCTCCATTACACTACGTTCCAGTCGAGATGACAAGGTTATTTTTTTTGTCATTTTGAGTGCAGCGCAGCGGAATCGAAAAATCTCACGTTCCAATTGTAAAGCTTCAACATACAAAAGATCTCTCTATTACACTATGTTCCAGTCGAGATGACAAGGTTATTATATTTGTCATTTTGAGTGCAGCGCAGCGGAATCGTAAAATCTCACGTTCCAATTATAAAGTTTCAACATCCAAAATATCTCTCTATTACACTATGTTCCAGTCGAGATGACAGCGTTTTTTTATTTGTCATTTCGAACGTAGCTATAGCGAAGTTGAGAAATCTCACTTTCTAATAGTAAAGCTTCAACATCCAAAAGATTTCCCATTACACTACGTTCCAGTCTAGATGACAAACACTATTTTGTCATTTCGACCGGAGTTTACGTAGTGGAGAAATCTCATATTTTAATAAAAAAAAGATATCTCCATTACACCGCGTTCAATTCGAGATGACAGTTTATATTTCATTATTCAAGAAATTCCAATTTGGGTTTTGAAGATTGATTAAGTTTTCTTTTTTCGCTCTGTTCCATTTTTTTAATTGTTTTTCTCTCAAAATAGCCTCGTTAATAATGTTGAAGTGTTCAAAATAAATCAGGTATTTACAATTATAAACATGAGAGAAATGTTTTGAATTTTTAATAGGTGTATTATGATAAATTAAACGATTCTTTAAATTATTAGTGACTCCAATGTATAATGTGCTTTTATTTTTGTTAGTAATTATATACACATAGTAATTATGTGTTCCAAAAGTCTTTTTCATAGAATAAAGTTAAATATTATTTTTTAATTTGTCATTTGACCAGAGTTTACGGAGTGGAGAAATCTCACGTTCCAATAGTAAAGCTACAACAGTCATAAAATCTCTCCATTACACTACGTTCCAGTCGAGATGTCAAATTAATTTTATTTATCATTTTGAGTGCAGCGCAGCGTAATCGAAAAATCTCTTATGATTCATTGTAAACTTTCAATATTCATAAGATCTCTCCATTTCATTGCATTCCAGTCGAGAAGACAAACACTATCTTGTCATTTCGAACGTAGCTTTAGCGAAGTTGAGAAATCTCACGTTCCAATTGTAAAGCTTCAAAATTCATAAGATCTCTCCATTACACTGCGTTCCAGTCGAGATGACAGCGTTTTCTTTATTTGTCATTTTTAGTGCAGCTCAGCGGAATCGAAAAACCTCAACTTTCATAAAATCTCTTCTTTTATTTGAAGTGTAAAATTAATTTTACATTAATATTAACATTTACAAAGCTATATGTTTCTATATAAAGCAGTACATTTATAAGTTTTGATTTATATAAAAATAATTCAATATATTTGCAGTACTATTAAAAAGATAAATATGTTGGATGCTTTGAAAAAGAAAAACGTTGTATGTTTGTATACCATCTATTATAAAAATGTTCATTTTTTTAGAACCATATAAATTATTACTATGTTTCAAACAAAATCAAAAGTTATTCCTTTAGCTGCGTTTGTAGTAGATTTGATATTATTATCATTGGCTTTTTTTAGTTCAAATTTTATCCGATTTGGGGTTTTTATGCCTGAAGATCCTTTTTATTATACACTTTTCTTGATTTGGGAAATTGTATGGGTATTAGTGGTTTTACGATTTAATTTATATGAGATTCCACGTATATTATATATTGATAAATTACTTTCAAAAAGTGCAAAAGCGTTATTAACATTCATTGTACTAAGCGCCACCATAGTTTTCTTTAGTACTGATTATAAGTTTTCAAGGATCTTTTTTCTAACTACCTTATTGTTGTTTAGTGGATTAGTGCTTGTATGGAGGGCGATTTTTCTATTCTTTTATAAAAAGAGAAGAAAAACGAATAGAAGTAATTTTGCTGAGTTGGTGTTGATTGGTTATAATACGCACATTAAAAAATTTGTAAAGAAAGTGTATTTAGATCCAAAATATGGGTACAATATCAAAGCTATTTTTACAGATGCTGAATTATCAGGGAAATTGGGTAAATTGAAAAAGGGTGATTTGAGTAAAGCCAAACAGTTTTTAGAGGAAAATGAGGTAAAAGAGATTGTAATTTCCTTACCAAATAAAAAAGCCGATTTTATCAATGAATTACTTGAGTTTGCTGATAATAATTTAATAAGAGTACGTGTTATTCCTGAATTTTCAGAATATTTATCTCAATTATTTTCTATTGAATATATTGAAAATATTCCTGTAATGAGATTTAGAGAAGAGCCTTTACAAAGTTTGACGAATAGGATTATGAAACGTGGTTTTGATGTGGCTTTTTCTGGGTTTGCGATTGTTTTTATTTTTTCTTGGTTATTTCCTATAATTGCTATTATTATTAAATTAACGAGTAAAGGTCCTGTGTTTTTTGCACAAGACAGAACAGGTAGAGACGGACAAACTTTTAAATGTTTTAAATTTAGAAGTATGGAAGTCAATGGAGATTCGGACAGTAAGCAAGCTACAAAAAATGATGCGCGTATTACTAAAGTAGGCGCATTCTTAAGAAAAACAAGTTTAGATGAATTGCCACAAGTAGTAAATGTGTTTTTGAACAATATGTCTTTGGTTGGGCCAAGACCACATATGTTAAAACATACTGAAGAATATAGAGTAGTGGTTGATAAATTTATGGTACGTCATTTTGCAAAACCTGGAGTTACAGGTTGGGCTCAAATTTTAGGGTTTAGAGGAGAAACTAAAACAGTGAAAGATATGAAAAATAGGGCAATGGCCGATATTTGGTATATTGAAAACTGGAGTTTTATGTTAGATCTTAAAATTATATTGAGAACAATTTGGACGATGTTATTTAAGAAAGAAGAAAACGCTTATTAGTTTTACTGTTCATAATGATTCTTGTGAAATAATGATAAAAAGGGTATTTGATTTATTTTTTGGAATTTGTTTAGTTCTTTTATTAAGTTGGTTATTTCTTTTAGTGCTTCTTTTTGCAATTTTTGATACTCAAACTTCCGGCGTTTTTATTCAAAAACGTATTGGTCAATTTGGAATTCCTTTTTCAATTTATAAATTCCGAACAATTCATCCAAAAACCAAAGCTATTTCTAGAGGAGGTAGATTATTAAGGAAATTAAAATTAGATGAATTACCACAATTATTAAATGTGATTAATGGTTCAATGAGTGTTGTAGGCCCTAGACCTGATATTGAAGGGTATTATGATCAATTGAAAGGAAATCAAAGCACCCTATTAAAATTAAAACCTGGACTTACCTGTGAAGCGACTATTAAATATAGAGATGAAGAGACCTTATTAAAACAGCAAGAATTTCCTTTGCGTTATAACGATGAAGTAATTTTTCCAGATAAAGTTCAAATGAATTTAGCATATTATAAGCAGCAATCTTTTTTAGGCGATTTAAAAATTATATGGAAAACAATAACATGTTTGTTTTAAAGATTGATTATTAGATTGAAAGGTTTATTGGTTGAAAAGTTTAAGGGTTTAGAGGTGTAAAAATTGAGAAGTTTATTATTGGTCACTGAGCGGAGTCGAAGTGATGGTTCGGTGTTTTTGAGTTGGTTTGGGGTTTAAAGGTTGAAGAGGTAGTTGTCCTGGTCACTGAGCGGAGTCGAAGTGATGGTTAGGAGATGGAATATTATAAAGTGTAATAAACTGAATTGCTATTGTTCTTTTCCATTGATGAAAAGAACCAAAAATCTAGACTTATTTTAATTTCTTTGAATACGTTCAAATGTTTCACTATCGCATTCAGACCACTTCGTTCTTTGAATGCTTACCGTTCCACATTTTTTGTATTCATACAGAAATGAAAAGTAGGCCATTGTTTTTATCATATGATTTTTTGTATCGGTCACTGAGCGTAGTCGAAGTGATGGTTCGGTGTTTTTGAGTTGGTTTGGGGTTTAAAGGTTGAATAGTCGAAGTCATATCGGTCACTGAGCGGAGTCGAAGTGATGGTTATGAGGTGGAATATTATAAAGTGTAATAAACTGAATTGCTATTGTTCTTTTCCATTGATGAAAAGAACCAAAAATCTAGGCTTATTTTAATTTCTTTGAATACGTTCAAATGTTTCACTATCGCATTCAGACCACTTCGTTCTTTGAATGCTTACCGTTTCACATTTTTTGTATTCATACAGAAATGAAAAGTAGGCCGTTGTTTATTTCATATGTTATTTTGTATAGTTCACTGAGCGGAGTCGCAGTGATAGTTCATTGTTTCTGAGTTGGTTTGGGGTTTAAAGGTCGAATAGTTGAAGTCATATCGGTCACTGAGCGGAGTCGAAGTGATGGTTAGGAGGTGGAATATTATAAAGTGTAATAAACTAAATTGTTATTGTTCTTTTCCATTGATGAAAAGAACCAAAAATCTAGACTTATTTTAATTTCTTTGAATACGTTCAAATGTTTCACTATCGCATTCAGACCACTTCGTTCTTTGAATGCTTACCGTTTCACATTTTTTGTATTCATACAGAAATGAAAAGTAGGCCGTTGTTTTTATCATATGATATTTTGTATTGGTCACTTGAAAAGTTTATTATCGGTCGCTGAGCGGAGTCGAAGTGATGATTCCGTGTTTTCTGAGTTGGTTTGGGGTTTAAAAGTTGAATAGTTGAATAGTTGAAGTCATATCGGTCACTGATCGGAGTCGAAGTGATGGTTCGGAGGAGGATTATTATTAAGTGTAATAAATAGAATTGTTATTGTTCTTTTCCATTGATGAAAAAGTTAATAAAAGGGTTTTACGATAGAAAATAAGATCAGTTTTTTGTATCGGTCACTGAGCGGAGTCGAAGTGATGATATTGGGAGCATATCGATGAGTAGAATAGGGGAATAAGGGGATGTGCTATAAAAATTGAAGTGAAGCACATATAAGTGGTGAACTTACAAAAAAAACTTGTGCAAGTTATGAGTGTAAGTTGCGCAAGTTTTTAATAAAAGTTGCGCAAGAAATAAAAGAGAGTTGCGCAAGATACAATTGTATAGCTAAAAAAAAGAGGCTGTTTAAATTTTAAACAGCCTCTTGCCAAAATAATAAGTAACTATGAACTAGTTTGACCTTTGAAAGAAAACTCAACCGATTTTAGTTTACTTCTTAATTTACTACTCGCTCTAAAGTTTAAATGCGCACTTTTGATAGTACTTAAGGTAACTTCTTCAGCTGTTTCTTCTCTATTGGATTTTACACCAATTTGAAAATTACCTATTCTACCAAAATTAACAACTTTTCCCTGTTGTAATTCATCTAACATATTATGCTCTAAAGCTAATAAAACAGCATAGCAATCAGATTCACGAACGGTACATTGGTTAGAAACCAAATATGCCAATCGTTCAAAATCAATTAAACCTGTTGAAATTGCCTTAGCAATATATTTTGACTCTTCATTTAAATCCTGAGGATTTTTTATATTCAAAGCTTTTATTTTTAAGCTCATAATTATATATATTTAAAATAATACCGTTTTGAAAGAGTACGGTTTGAACACTCTATATCAACCGTAATTTTTTAAAAGGCCTACGGTACGACAAGCCTTTACGCTTTTTTTTGTGAACACACTTTTATTCTAAAAGTAAAGCTACAGCGATTTTAAAGCATTTAATTGCAGGTACTATACTACAAGCAATGTGTGAAATAATTAGATCATACTTACCATTTTTTACCTATGTATAATAGGCGTTTTTCCAAAAAAAAAATTTGGTAAGCTAAAAGAAGATGTGTAAATTTGTTTTGTTAAAACACAATGCTTCTTATAGCATTACCTTATACAAAGTTCTAAAGTTGCACCTTTAGAACTTTTTTATTCTATAGCTTTCATAGCTATTGGAAGATATTTTTACAAAATATCTTGGAACAACCTATACAAAACAAAGTCTGCATAGTATATAAATTTAATAAAACAAGAACTTTTTATTAAATTTTCCTATTTCAAATATAAGGTTAAATAGTAATGCTTTTCTAGATTCAGAAAAAAAGTTATTAATAATTTGGTGTTTAAAACAAAAATCCGCATGATGTCTATTGTTTTTAAACTTGAAAAGCGCTTAACTTATTGTTTATTAGTGAGTTGTATTGTTGTTGGTTAGGGCTGTAATTTTTACATAAGTTGCTGAAATTGATAAAATGATGAATTATTCTTAAAAAAATGTTAATTAATCCCTTAGAAATTGTATTTTTTAAGGAGTTAATTCTAAGCTTATTTTTAATTTAATTTGTAGTTGATGTTATCAGCTTTAAAGCGACTTCTTGTTGGATTTACAGGTTGCAATTTATTTTTGTGACTGAATTGGAATTGAAGTGATGATTCAGGATATTTGAGTTGAAAGGTTTATAGGTATAAAGGTTGAACAGTTTATAGGTTTAAGGGTGTAAATTAAATAACTAAAATTACACTTCGAACTGTAATCGGCCTATCGAGAAAAGCGTGTGAAATTTGCAGAGAAATAGGCGTAAAATTTTAAGCTGTTTGAGTTGTTGTAAGCATCTACTTTTGAAATTTCTACATACGAGTTCTTAAAATTTAGCCTATGAGCCATAAATTTAGCGCTTTTATCGTAAGCCTAGATTTTTGTAACTTTTCATCAATGGAAAAGTTAATAAAAGGTTTCACAAGAAAGCATGTAATCTTTTTCTTCAGAACTATTTTCTACAGAAATATTTTCGCATTCAGGCCACTTCGTTCTTTGAATGCTTACCGTTCCACATTTTTTGTATTCATACAGAAATGAAAAGTAGGCCGTTGTTTTTCTCATAGTTTATTTGTATTGGTCACTGAGCGGAGTCGAAGTATTGACCCAGAACATTATAGGGTAAGTTTAGTTTTAACTAGTTTAATAGTTAAATATACTGTTTTAACAATTTAGTATACTTTATTGTTTATAAAAGGTTAATTAATTATTTTATTTGATAGATAGTAGTTTACATACTTTACATTTTAAAATGTTATTTTTATAATTGGGAATAAGCTTTTAAAACTTCGATTTACCCAAAAAAAAATGTAAATTTGCATTTGTTTGTAATTGAGGAATTATAAATGCTTTGAAAATTAAAATAATCTTAGAAAAAGAATGAAGAAAAATACCTTAGTATTCGCATACTTTTCATTGTTAATAACAATTTTAAGTGTTGCTTCTTGTGCTTCACCTGCAAAAATAGTTTACTTTCAAGATCTTGAGGGAGTTGAGGTAAATGACACCTTAATTAATTATCAACCAAAAATTCAAGTAGGAGATCTCTTATCAATTAATGTTTCTGCTGTTGATGCAGAAGCAGCGTTACCTTTTAATTTATATGAAACACCAATTTTAGGGAATACAGCCACGACTGCAAAACCTTTGACTTATTTGGTAGATGCTGAAGGGAATATTCATTTTCCGGTAATAGGTAAATTAAATGTATTGGATTTAACTACTATGGAGTTGAATACAAAATTAACAACTATTTTAGAAACCTATATAAAAAATCCGATTGTTAATATTAGGTTTACGAACTTTAAGGTGACCGTTATGGGGCAAGTAAAGAAACCTGGTTCATATGAGGTGCCAAATGAACGTATTACGATAGTTGATGCTATTGGTTTAGCTGGTGATTTGGAAATTCATGGGAAGCGAAAGAATGTGCTATTAATACGAGAGCAAAACGGGAAACGTGTGTTTGTAAATTTAGATTTAACAAATAAAGAACTATTTAATTCTCCTTATTATTATCTAGCTCAGAATGATGTGATTTATGTGGAGCCGAATAGAACACAAGTAAATGCCTCGGCTGTAGGTGCAAATACCAGTGTTATTCTTTCTACAATATCTATCTTATTATCAATGGTTACCATTTTCCTTCTTTAATTTTTTCTATATGCAACAAAATAATCCACTCAATGAAGTCGATTTTAATGACGACTCAATCAATTTAAGAGAAGAAATAGAAAAGTATGTTTACCATTGGAAATGGTTTGTACTAGGAGTAATAATTGCTATTATTGGTGCGTTTCTATATCTACGGTACACCCCTAATCAATATCAAGTTTCAAGTATTATTTTAATTGATGATGAAAAAGGAGGGGGGATGTCTGAATTAGCAGTATTTCAGGATTTAGATTTATTAGGTGGTGTACAAACTTCACTAGATAATGAGATTGAGTTGTTAAAATCCCGTACATTAATGGGGCGTGTTGTGAAGGATTTAGAATTAAATATTTCCTATTATTTTGAAGGGAGAGTAAAAACAACAGAACTTTATAAAAAGCTACCAATTCAAATTAATTTTTTGAATAAAGATTCATTATTTTATCAAAGTGATACTTCATTTGTAATTGTTTTAAAATCAACTTCTGAATTTAAATTGAAAAGTTTGAAAGGTGAGTTAGTATCTGTTCATAAATTTGGAGAGGAAATAAAAACTAGTTTAGGAAAAATAAAAGTTATTTCAACGCCATTTTTTAGAAATAATGAGGAGAAAGAAATAATTGTAAAGATATCTTCTGTTCAAAAAGTTATTGACAGATATCGAGGAGCAATTCAAATTCAAGCAGTGAATAAAAAATCAAGTGTAATTGAAATTGGTTTAAAGGATAATGTAAAATTAAAGGCAGAAGATATTGTAAATAATTTGGTGAAACAATATAATAAAGATGCGGTTGAAGACAAAAGTTTGATAGCTAAAAATACAAATGTTTTTATAAACAATCGTTTAGATATAATAAATAAAGAGTTATTAGTTGTTGAAACGGGAGCAGAGAAATTTAAAGTAGATAATAAATTGTCGGATATTTCGTCTGAGGCTTCTTTGGTGGTTGGAACGAAATCAGAATTAGAGCAGGCTATTGTGAATTTAAATACGCAATTAAAACTAGTAGCATATGTGAATGATTTTTTACAGAGTAATAAAGAAGAATTAATTCCTGTAAATTTGGGGTTAGGGGATGAAAGTTTAAGTGCAAACACAGCATCATATAATGAATTAATTTTAGAAAGGAATCGAATATCTAATAGTTCAAGTGAATTGAACCCGGTAATAATCAACTTAGATTCGCAAATTGTTGGTTTGCGAGGTAGTATTTCTCAAAGTTTAGTTAATTTAAAGTCTTCATTGGAGATTTCATTAAGGCAGATTGAACAACAAGAAAATAGATTAAATGCCAAAATTGCAGATGTTCCAAGACAGGAACGAGAATATCGAGATATTGTTCGTCAACAAGAGATTATTGAGGCGCTATATTTATATTTATTGCAAAAAAGAGAAGAAAATGCAATCACATTGGCGGTAACATTACCTAATGCAAAGATTATTGATAGAGCTTATGGAAGTTCTTTGCCTGTTGCTCCAAAACGTAAAATAGTTTATTTAGCAGCTTTATTGTTAGGTTTGATTGTGCCGTTTGGAGTTATTTATATAATATTTTTATTAGATAATAAAATTCATACAAAAAAGGATATTGAAAAGATTGTAAAAGCGCCTATTGTTGGTGATGTTCCAAAAACGAAATCTGCGAAGAAAATTGTGGTGTCAGAAAATGATCGAGATAGTATTGCAGAATCTTTTAGATTGTTGCGTACAAATATGAACTTTATGTTATCTGGGGTCTATTCTAATGCTAAAACTATATTTATTACTTCTACAATGAGTGGGGAAGGTAAAACATTTATTTCGTTGAATATGGCTTCTGTAATGGCATTGTCAAATAAAAAAGTTTTGTTGATAGGAGCAGATATTCGTAAACCAAAAATTACCGAATATTTAAATATTAAGAGTGGTAAAGGGTTGACACATTTTTTAATGGATACCAAATTAGAACCTTCAGAAATTGTGCAACATGTGGAAGAAACAAACTTTGATATGATTCATTCTGGAGTAATTGCACCAAATCCGTCGGAATTATTAATGAACGGCAGATTTGAGGAAGTATTGAATTATGGTAAAGAAAACTACGATTATGTAATTGTGGATACAGCACCTGTAAATTTGGTAACAGATACGTTGTTACTAGGACATTATGCAGACTTATTTATATATGTAATTAGAGCTAATTATTTAGATAAACGCTTGTTAGAAATTCCAAAACAATTGTACCATGAAAAGCGTTTACCAAATATGGCAGTATTAGTGAATGATGTAAATTACGAAAAAGGCGGCTATGGCTATGGTTATGGTTATGGCTATGGTTATGGAGAGGAAGAAAAGAAAATACCTTGGTGGAAGAAAATTTTAGGTAAAAGTTAATCAAAGTATTTAGTATATATTAAAAAAGTTCATTGCAGTTGTTGTAATGAACTTTTTTTGGTACTAATTGGTTGTTAGTATTAGCTTAGCTTGTATTGGTCACTGAGCGGAGTCGAAGTGATGATTCAGTGTTTTTGAGTTGGTTTGGGGTTTAAAGGTTGAATAGTTGAAGTCATATTGTTCACTGAGCGGAGTCGAAGTGATGATTCCGTACTTTTGAGTTGGTTTGGAGTTTATAGGTTGAATAGTTGAAATCATTTCGGTCACTGAGCGGAGTCGAAGTGTTAATTCAGAGATATAAATATCTGAGATAATTGTATTCTATCGCTAACCATTAAATTTTTATTATTCTTATCACCTATAAAAAGTCAAATAGTAGTATGAAAAAAAGGAACCTTTTTTAGAATCTTAATTAGAAAAGAATTTTCCATTATTTTCTAAAATAGGTGCAATTCGCTGTAGTATTTTTTTATCGTTAATTTTTTCTAAATAATTCAAATGACGATTATGGTGCGTGTCAGATCCAGCAAAATCTATCATGTTTTCTTTTAATAATCTTAAAGCTGTAGTATTCACATGCTTACCATAATAATTTGATAATGACAAGAGGTTTATTTGAAACAAACAACCAGCATCTTTTAATTTTTGATACATACCAAAATCTTGGTGGTAAAAATTATAACGTTCTGGATGAGCCAGCACAGGTGTGTAGCCAGCAATTTGAATATTGAATAAAGTTTCAAATAAGTTAACTGGGGCACTTAGGTACGACATTTCAACTAAAAGATACGAATCTTTTAAAGTTAATAAATTGCCCTTACTCAATAATTTGTTAAAATTGCCATCCAACATATATTCTGCAGCTGCACTAATATGTATATTCGAAAGGTTATTTTCATTTAAATGAATTTTTAACTTTTCTAATTGAGCTAAAATTATTTCTGGGCTATTTTCCCAAACTCCTTCCATAATATGAGGTGTACAAATAATATGTTCTATGCCATAGCTATGGATTCTTTTAATTAACGTTAAAGAGTCATCCAATGTTTTGGCACCATCATCTATACCTGGGATTAAATGGTTATGAATATCAACAAAACCCTTTGGGAATTTTGTGGTTAAAGACGATTTATTTTTTTTAAAAAAAGAAAGCATTTATAACAATTTAAATTAATTTATTTCTATAACATAGGAAAACAAAGTTAATAGATAAAACGGAATTGTACTGAATTTTGATTGTATTTTTATAGGTAGTCCTGTTATTTAAATTTGTTATGAAATAGAGTTTCATTCTATTCCCAAATAAAAACAGTATTTTTGAATTGTTTTAAGAAAATCATGAAAAATAAAATTTGGCTATCATCACCACATATGAGTGGCACTGAACAAAACTTTATTCAAGAAGTATTTGATACTAATTGGATTGCGCCAGTTGGTGATCAGTTGATGAATTTTGAAACCGATCTTGAAAATTTTTTAGGGAATCAAAGTCATGTTTTGGCGGTGAACTCTGGAACTGCAGCAATTCATTTAGCTTTAAAATTACTTGGTATTTCTAAGGGAGACGAGGTTTTATGCCAAAGTTTTACATTTTGTGCTTCAGCAAATCCTATTTTATATGAAGGTGCAATTCCCATTTTTATTGATAGTGAAGACTTAACTTGGAATCTTTCACCTTATTTATTAGAAAAAGCTATTAAAAACAGGTTGAAAAACGGAATAAAACCAAAAGCAATAATTGCTGTGGATAGTTATGGGATGCCTTTTAAAGTTTCAGCTGTACGTGCCATAGCAAATAAATATGAAATACCTATTATTGAAGATGCCGCAGGTGCTTTGGGTAGTAAAGTAGCAGATATTCCTTGTGGGACTTTGGCAGAATTTGGGGTCATTTCTTTTAACGGCAATAAAATTATTACCACATCTAGTGGTGGCGCATTGATTAGTACTAGCAAAAATATGAAAGCAAAAGCCTTGTTTTTTGCAACCCAAGCAAGAGATGTAGCATCTCATTATCAACATTCAGAAATTGGTTATAATTATAGAATGAGTAATGTGTTGGCAGGTATTGGTCGTGGGCAATTAACGGTTATTGATGAACGTGTACAGGCAAGAAGAGCTATTTTTGAATTTTATAAGAAAGAATTGCAAGGTTGTAATGAGTTGAAGTTTTTAGAGGAACCCAAAGGGTATTATTCTAATAGATGGCTTTCTTGCATACAAACTCCTTCTTTTGAGGTACGTGAAAAGATAAGAATTGCCTTAGATCTTGAGGGAATTGAAGCACGACCTTTATGGAAACCTTTGCATTTGCAACCTATTTTTCAAGATTACCTTGCTTTTACCAATGGCGTTGCTGAAGAATTATTCGCCAATGGATTGTGCTTACCTAGTGGATCTAATTTAACCGAGTTCGATTTGTTTAGAATTACCAATTGTATTAAAAAGGCATTAAAAAAGGAACAACTTTAATTAAAAGCTTATTTTTGTGTTTCAATGTAACTAATATGAGTTTAAAGCACTTGTTAGCAACCAAATTTCAATTAAACATACCAAGTAATGTAAAAGAAAACCTACAAAATCAGGTAATTCTTATTACAGGTGCAGCAGGTTCTATTGGTAGTGAATTGTCAAAAGTATTGTTAGAGCAAGCTAATTGTCAATTGATTTTATTGGATCAACACGAGTTTGGCTTGTATAAATTACAGCAAGAATTACGAATGATTGATGCTGAAACGAATGTTGAATTTGTACTTGCAGATATTTGTGATAAAATAAGAATCAATCAGATTTTTAAAAAATGGAAGCCTACTTTAGTGTATCATGCTGCCGCTTGTAAACACGTATCATTAATGGAGAAGTATCCGTATGAAGCGATAAAAGTAAATCTTAAAGGGACAATCATTCTTGCAAATGCGGCTATAAAACACAACGTTCAGCAATTTGTACTCATTTCAACAGATAAGGCTGTTTACCCATCAAGTATAATGGGAGCAAGTAAACGATTGGCTGAACTTTATATTTCTGATGTTCAGCAATCCAATAAATGTGGTTTTAAGGTAATTCGCTTTGGAAACATTCCTTATTCAAATGGTTCGGTACTTCCTTTATTTGAACAGCAGCTCAAGCAAGGAGTTCCCATTACAATTACTCACGAAAAGGTAACACGTTATTTTATTACTATGAACAATGTGTGTGCTGCTTTATTACAAGTTCCAACGATTACTGATGGTGATTTATTGGTTTGTGAAATGGGAAAACCGATTGCTATAATAGAACTTGCGAAAGCATTGGCAAATAAGATGCTTTCAAACAAAGAAATGGTTGCTTTTAACTTTATTGGTTTACAACCTGGTGAAAAATTACACGAATCTTTGTATTATAAAGAAGAAACATTCCTAACAAAAGAAGGTAATTTAAATGTTTATATGTGTTCTTTTGAAGATAAACATAGGTTAAAACTGCTTAAGAAAATTGCAAAAATTTCTCCAGAAACCTCTTTTGATACGGTTCAGCAAATGATTTTAAATGTGATTCCTAGTTATAAGGAGTAATAGTTTAAAGGTTTAATAGTTTAATGGTGAAATAGTTTAGATGTTGTATCGGTCACTGAGCGGAGTCGAAGTGATGGTTCGTAGTAGGAAAATTATAAAGTGTAATAAACTGAATTGTTATTGTTCTTTTCCATTGATGGAAAGAACCAAAAATCTAGGCTTATTTTAATTTCTTTGAATACTTTCAAATGTTTCACTATCGCATTCAGGCCACTTCGTTCTTTGAATGCTTACCGCTCCACATTTTTTGTATTCCTACAGAAATGAAAAGTAGGCCGTTGTTTATTTCATATGTTATTTTGTATCGGTCACTGAGCGGAGTCGAAGTGATGGTTCGTAGTAGGAATATTATAAAGTGTAATAAACTGAATTGTTATTGTTCTTTTCCATAGATGAAAAGAACCAAAAATATAGGCTTATTTTAATTTCCTTGAATACTTTCAAATGTTTCACTGTCGCATTCAGACCACTACGTTCTTCGAATGCTTACCGTTTTATATTTTTTGTATTCCTACAGAAATGAAAAGTAGGCCGTTGTTTATTTCATATGTTATTTTGTATCGGTCACTGAACGGAGTCGAAGTGATGATTCAGTGTTTTTTAGTTGGTTTGGGGTTTAAAGATTGAATAGTTGAAGTCATATCGGTTTCCGAGCGGAGTCGAAGTGATGGTTCGGGGGGTGAATATTATAAAGTGTAATAAACTGAATTGTTATTGTTCTTTTCCATTGATGAAAAGAACCAAAAATCTAGGCTTATTTTAATTTCTTTGAATACGTTCAAATGTTTCACTATCGCATTCAGACCACTACGTTCTTTGAATGCTTACCGCTCCACATTTTTTGTATTCCTACAGAAATGAAAAGTAGGCCGTTGTTTTTCTCATATGATATTTTGTATAGGTCACTGAACGGAGTCGAAGTGTTGATTCCGTGTTTTTGAGTTTAAAGGCTGAATAGTCGAAGTTATATCGGTCACTGAGCGGAGTCGAAGTGATAGTTAGGAGGTGGAATATTATTAATTGTAATAAACTGAATTGTTATTGTTCTTTTCCATAGATGAAAAGAACCAAAAATCTAGGCTTATTTTAATTTCTTTGAATACGTTCAAATGTTTCACTATCGCATTCAGACCACTGCGTTCTTTGAATGCTTACCGTTTCATATTTTTTGTATTCCTACAGAAATGAAAAGTAGGCCATTGTTTTTAGTAAATGTTATTTGTATCGGTCACTGAGCGGAGTTGAAGTGATGGTTAGGAGGTGGAATAATATAAAGTGTAATAAACTAAATTGTTATTGTTCTTTTCCATTAATGAAAAGAACCAAAAATCTAGGCTTATTTTAATTACTTTGAATACTTTCAAATGTTTCACTATCGCATTCAGACCACTTCGTTCTTTGAATGCTTACCGTTTTATATTTTTTGTATTCCTACAGAAATGAAAAGTAGGCCGTTGGTTATTTCATATGTTATTTTGTATCGGTCACTGAACGGAGTCGAAGTGATGATTCCGTGTTTATGAGTTTAAAGGTTGAATAGTTGAAGTCATATAGGTCACTGAGCGGAGTCGAAGTGATGGTTATGAGGTGGAATATTATAAAGTGTAATAAACTAAATTGTTATTGTTCTTTTCCATTGATGGAAAGAACCAAAAATCTAGGCTTATTTTAATTTCTTTGAATACGTTCAAATGTTTCACTATCGCATTCAGACCACTTCGTTCTTTGAATGCTTACCGTTTCACATTTTTTGTATTCCTACAGAAATGAAAAGTAGGCCGTTGTTTTTATCAAATTTTATTTGTTTAGGTCACTGAGCGGAGTCGAAGTGATGGTTGGAGGAGGAATATTATTAAGTGTAATAAATTGAATTGTTATTGTTCTTTTCCATTGATGAAAAGAACCAAAAATCTAGGCTTATTTTAATTTCTTTGAATACGTTCAAATGTTTCACTGTCGCATTCAGACCACTACGTTCTTCGAATGCTTACCGTTTTATATTTTTTGTATTCCTACAGAAATGAAAAGTAGGCCGTTGGTTATTTCATATGTTATTTTATATCGGTCACTGAGCGGAGTCGAAGTGATAATTCAGGATCTCATAATAATAAGTTTTTTTAGGTAGTTAAGCGTCAGCGTAGCTACTATTTATTAGTGTTATTTATAATTAATTTGAATTGTAAGACAGTATTTAATAATCGGTACTTTTATAGTAATTTAGTGCTATGAATAAAAGTAAAATCAAGCCCCTCTATTTTTTAATTTTTTGTTTAATTTCATGGACTGCAATTTCTCAAGAAGCAGTAAATTCAACAGAACTTACATCTAAAAAAGCATACGAATACTTTACAAAAGGTTACCATTTGGTTGTTGCTAATAAAAAAGACAGTGCTTACTTTTATTACAACAAGGCAAATGAAATTTATAGACATTTAAACGATAGTACTGGGATAGGGCAAACATTGGTTTTTTTAGCCATTGTAGAATCAGATTTAGGGGATTATACAAGTAGTGAAAGTACCGGAATTGAGGCTATAAAATATTTACCCAAAAACAACATAGATCATTTAACTTCGGTATATAATTGTTTAGCAATCTCATCGCGTAAACAACAAGATTATCACGAAGCTTTATATTGGTATAACAAAGCGTTGCAAATAACAAGCAATAACAATTTTAAAATTTTGTATTTGCAAAACAAAGCAAATGTGTACAGAGATTTAAAAGAATATAATAAAGCAATTGTTATTTTAGATAGTTTGCGTTCGCAAGAAATTGGAAATGCTAAAACAAATGCTCGAATTATAGATAATTTAGCTTATACAAAATGGCTCGGTGGCGATACTGCTGTTGTACCTGAGTTAAAGCGCGCTTTAAATATGAGAATCACCCAATCAGATACTTGGGGGCAAATTGCAAGTTATGCACACCTTTCAGATGTTTTTAAAAAAAATAATCCAACATTGGCGTTGAGCTATGCCAAAAAAATGTATGGAATGGCTATAAAATCTAATAGTCCGCAAGACCAATTAGAAGCATTAGAAAAAATTATTGCATTAGATACTTCACCAAACTTAAAAGGATTTTATACACGTTATGTTTACATAAATGATAGTTTAAATACCGCTAAAAACTATGCAAAGAACACCTATGCAAAGTTAAAATTTGATTCTGAACAAAATAGAGAAGAAAATTACAGATTAAAAATTAGTTCAGCTGAAAATGAACTGGCATTGCAAAAAGAACAAACTAGAAATACCATTGGCGCGGTTTCAATGGGGGCAATTTTAGTAATGCTTTTCATTTATGGGTATTTTAGAAAACAAAAACATCAACAAGAAAAAAGAGCTGAAGTATATCAAACCGAAACACGCATTGCCAAAAAAATACATGATGAAGTTGCCAATAATGTGGTAGATATTATGAATAAATTACAATATGTAAACACGCCAAAAGAAAATTTATTAGATGATTTAGAAAGTGTGTATTTGTTAACACGAGATATTTCACATCAGCATAAGGTAATTGAAACTGGAGCACATTTTGTGCAATCTTTAAAAAGTATGCTTGTCAACTTCAATGCTACTACCACTACCGTTATTTTAAAAAATTTAGAAGAAGTTGGTTTAGAAAAAATATCAGAAACCAAACAAATTGAAATTTATAGAGTTTTACAAGAGTTAATGGTAAATATGCAAAAATACAGTGCGGCTAAATTAGTAGCACTAACATTTGAAAAAAACCAAAAAGAATTTAAGATTCAATATGCTGATAATGGCGTAGGAGTGGACTTAGAAACGCTTGAAATAAAAAATGGGCTGTCAAATGTGGAAACCCGTATAAAATCCATTCAAGGGATGATTACTTTTACATCAGCTTTAAATAAAGGGTTTAAAGCATTGATAATTTTTAAAGAATAGAATGTTTAAAAAAGTATTGATAGCAGAGGATAAGGACTTTATTAATTTTGGAGTTCGTTCTGAATTAGAAAAAATTGGTGTGGCTGAAATTCAATATGTTCAATATTGTGATGAGGCTTTGTTAAAATTAAAAAGTGCCCAACTAAATAATGCTCCTTTTGATTTATTAATTAGTGATTTGTCATTTGACCAAGATCACAATACACAAAAAATTACTTCAGGTGATGCGCTTATAAAAGAAGTACGTTCAGCCTTTCCCGAATTAAAAATTGCTGTTTTTTCGGTGGAAGATAAGGCGTATACCATTCAAACGCTTTTCAATGAATACAAAATAAACGCTTATGTGTGGAAAGGTAGAGAAGGGTTAAGAGAATTGAAAAGAGCCATTCAATTGATAGAACAATCAAATCGTATTTATATTTCTCCTGAATTGTCTGGACATATTGCAACAGACAATGCTGTAGAAATTACCGCATATGATATTTTTTTGATTGAATGTTTATCGCAAGGGTTGTTACAAGGTCAAATAAGTGAAAAATTAAAAGAATTAGGTAAAAGTCCGTCTAGTGTTAGCGCCGTGGAGAAACGATTGAAATTTTTAAAAGAACATTTTAATGCAACCAATCCAGCGCATTTAGTGGCCATGTCTAAAGATTTAGGTCTTATTTAGAATTAGTAAAAATTTCTAATTTTATGGGTTTCCGTAAAATTTTATGTATGCGCTGCGTTACTTTTGTAATACACTTAGCGAGTTAAAGGGAAGTTGTAAATAGAAAAAGAGCATAATGCCTTACAAGAAATTGTAAGGTTTTTTGTTTTTTAAACTTTTTTATCTATCCACAACACTTCAAAAGCAATATGCTAGTAAGTTAAATATATTTTATAGATTTGAGACAACAAATCTATTCTATGCAAGCAACAATAACGCAACTTTCCGAAAAAAAACTAGTAGGCAACTCTTTAAAAATGTCTTTAAGTGCAGATAAAACGGCTGCGTTATGGAAAAGTTTTATGCCTTTGCAAAAATTAATAAAACACCGTGTAGATTCAAATCTAATAGCTATGCAGGTTTATAGCAAATCATTAATTTTTAAAGATTTTAATCCACAAACGGAGTTTACAAAATGCGCTATGGTCTCGGTTCATAAATTTGAAGATATACCAAAAGAACTAGAAACCCGTATTTTAGAAGGTGGTTTGTATGTTGTTTTTATACATAAAGGCGCCGCAAAAGATTTTCCTAAAACAGCAAACTATATTTTTAATGAATGGTTGCCAAATTCGGAATATGAGTTAGATCAACGTCCGCATTTTGAAGTTTTAGGAGCAAATTACAACCCAATGGATGCACAGGCTGAAGAAGAAGTTTGGATACCCATTAAACCAGTTGCTAGTCATTCCTAAACTAAATTTTAATCAAAAACTAAAAAAATGCATCTTCAACCTCTTAGAATAGAAGCCAGTTGGGAAGTAACTTATAATCAGCTGTATGAAGTTGATCCAATAGCTGGTAATGAACCGTATTTTGAAGGTTCTAGTTTGTTAATGTTACAAAACAATACTCGATTAAAATTAATTGATGTTCAATGGAGACCAGAGCAAGACCTGCAAGGTGCGTATCAACTACAGGTATTAAATTTTGTAGAAATTTTTAACTCCAAAACAAATGAATTTGATATTGAACCCAATTGGGAGCATCCATTTTTAACTTTTTCTACCAAGAGTCGCTTAAAACTTGTAGCTGAATTAGAAGAGCTTATGAGAACTTTACCTTGTTTCCAAGATCCTAGAATGACTATAAATAGAGGAGTAGTTGATGAAATTTCAGAAGCTTACCGTTTACAACTATTGGAAAATGGCATCTCAAATGAGTTGGTTGAAAAAGTAATTGCAAATGGCCAAGCGAACATTCAAAACTATATAGTAGACCAGCAGGCCGTAACACGTGAAATCATAGCGAAGTTTGCAGAAAATGGAATTTCAAAAAAAGTTAGAAATATAGCCCAACAAAAATTAAACAGTAAGCAGTTTAAAGTATAAAACTGCTTTAAGTAGTTTAGTAATCGCTAAAATAGGCTTAAATTTGAAAGCCTGCTTGTACTGTTTAACTCAAGTAATTTAAAATGAACTATACATCGTTTGAAACAGAAAGACTAATTTTAATGCCTACTACAGTGCGTGATGCTGCATTTGTATTGTCACTTTTAAATACACCCAAATGGCTTCAATATATTGGCGATAGAAATGTAAAAACAGTTGAAAGCGCCAAAGATTACATCAATGAAAAAATGATGCCGCAACTTGAAAGATTGGGTTTTTCAAATTATACATTAATTCGAAAACAAGATCAGCAAAAAATTGGTACTTGCGGTTTGTATGATAGGGAAGGTGTTGATGGATTTGATATTGGCTTTGCGTTTCTTCCTGAATTTGAAAATAAAGGTTATGGGTTTGAAGCTGCCAACAGACTTAAAGAAGCGGCATTTCAAGAGTTTGGCCTCACATCTTTACAAGCCATAACTAGTAAAGAAAATTTAGGCTCTCAAAAATTATTACAGAAATTGGGGCTACAACTTATAGGAACACTTCAGTTACCAAATGATCCTATCGTATTATTACAGTATAAAATTGAAAACAACAACGTAAAATAAACAAATAGAATGAAAGTTACTGCTGCAAAAAATGAAAAAGTGGCCAACATGATTGTGGCTTCTATTTATCCGTTATACCTAGACCGATTAGAGAAAAATGGAAGAACCAAAGAAGAACTAAATCAGGTAATCACCTGGCTTACCGGTTTTAATGATGCACAATTACAAACGTTACTTGATGAAAAAGTAACATTTGAAACATTTTTTCAAAAAGCACAATTACACCCTAATGCACCGCTAATTAAAGGAGTAATTTGTGGGTATAGAATTGAAGAAATACCTGATGAATTTGCTGTTTACCGCCAATGTAGGTATTTAGATAAGCTAGTTGATGAGTTGGCAAAAGGGCGTAAAATGGACAAAATTTTACGAGTAGCAAAACCATAAAACCATACCTAAATTTAGAATTATGAAAAAAATGCTTTTAATATTAGTAGTTTGTACGGTGTTTTCGTGTAAGTACAACAACCAAACAACTGCTAACAAATCGGTTCAATTAGATACCCTTCAAAAACAAGCAGCCATTGTTGAAGTTCAAGACTTAATTGTTAATTCATTTCAAGAAATATGGTCTAATTTAGATACAACCGCCATTCAAAAATACCACACCAAAGATTTTATTTTGCTTGAAAATGGTGCAGTGTGGAATAATGATACCATTGCCAACTATATGAACAAACAACGCGTTAAAATGGCGCAACAACAATTTCGTAGAAGCAATCGTTTTAATTTTATAAAGGCAGTACATAACAACGGTTCTATTTGGATTGCCTATGACAATTATGGAACTTTTATAAAAGGAACCGATACCTTACGTACTATACATTGGTTAGAAAGTGGTGTTGCTATCAAAGAAAACAATACTTGGAAGCTTCAGCAATTACATTCTACCTATGTAAATAGGAAATAACAGCGCAATCATTCAACAGTACTTACAAAGTATTTCAAAAAAGTAATCATCAATACAATGCAGACTATCTATTTTAAGGTGAACAAAAACATAAAAAGAAGTATTTGTATAGCTGTGTTGTTAGTGGTGCTTTTATTTGTTACAAATGCCCACGCCCAAGTAAAACTTTCAGCAAATGGTGCAGGCGAAACCTACGAATTAATCAATTCGGTACTCATAAATGAAAATAGGGTCGCAGTTGAAGTGCCAGATTGCAATCATCAAGATTTTGGAAGGCATATTTCAGAAGTATTTGATGCTACACTTCAAAAATATGTTTTTGAATTTGTACTACATATACAGCACGACAAGGATAGGTGCAAAAGATTTGATAGGCAAAGAAATGAAATTAAAGCAAACAATAAATCCAGTGCTGTTATTTTAGGTACAGTAGGTGAAACTATAAATTACCAATGGAAGTTTAAATTAGAAAAAGGGCTTCAAGTATCTTCAAGATATACCGATGTACATCAAATTACCTACAATAAAACTAGTGGAAACGAACCGCTTTTTGCATTTATAGCCAGAAAAAGAAATGGTAAAAAAAACTTTGAAATTGTTTATATAAATAACGATGAAAAAGAAGTTTTAGAAAGCGTAGCATTGTCAAAGATTACTGGTAAATGGATAGTTGCCAATGAAACAATTACGTATCAAAAAAATGGAAGCTATCAGTTAACCTTGCGCACGCTTGACGGAAAAACAATACTAAAGGTGCATAAAAAAAATATGCAAACGTGGTTCAATACCATGATTTATGCAAGACCCAAATGGGGTATTTATAGAAGTTTAAAAAAACAAGATGAACTAAGAGACGAAAAACTTTTGTTTGCTGATTTTGAAATAAATGATGTTACCAAACACTAAAAAGGTATTTGCACGCTTAAAATGTTTTTTTAGTACCTAATTTTCTTAAAGATAGAACACGTATAAATACAAGAGTAGTACTTTATTAATAGTTACATTACATTTCTATAAAAAATAGGGGTTACAAAAGGGTAACTTACTAATAATTATACCTAATTTTTTAATTAATAGTAAAATTAACTTATAGGTGATTTTTGTCATTCTTTTAACTTGTTTTGTTAGTTAAATTTGTGATATACTTTGGAAAAATTGCGAAATATCCAATATTGTAAAAATAACATATAGGTGGTATAGAGGTTACCACATTTAAATTTTACTTTTTTTATCAAAAATCTTGAAGATTTTAAAAATTGAAATAAATTCATTTTTGGGATTTTAAAGGGCGAAGCTGTATACAGTACTCAAATTTATTTATTAAAAAAATAGTATTTACGGGATTCCGTAAGGTTATAATGTTATTTTGTTGGAATTTTACTACATCAAATTTTATCAGTTAGAATTTAAAATAATGTAATTGTTAATGGCGAAGCCATGTCAAATTCTAATGATTTCAATCAGTTAAATTAAGTACAAATACCCTATTATACATTGCTATGTTTTGGTTTGTTTTAAGAGTAAAAAGAAGAAATGAAATTAAAATTGCGAGTCAGTTAGAAGCACTCGGATTTCAAATTTTTTGTCCTACAGTGACCACGGTAAAACAATGGTCAGATCGTAAAAAGAAAGTAATTGCCCCTTTAATAAATTCGTATCTCTTTATAAAAATACAAGAGAAGGATAGAGCAAAGGTTTTTGAGGTTCCTGGGGTATTAAAATACCTATTTTATTTAGGGAAACCTGCTAAAGTTCCCAACAAAGAAATTGAATTGTTGCAAGAGTATTTGGTAGATAGTTCCTTATCAGCGGCTATAGATCAAAAAAAAGAAGGTGATGCACATATCATTAGCAGCGGTCCTTTTAAAGGTAAAGAAGGAGTTATTCAAGAAGTAGGAAAAAACAGATTACAAGTATTATTGCTAGAGCTAGGGGTAAAGGTTACCCTTACAAAAGTGGCTTAAGCAAGTATTAAAAATAAATTTAAAATTAAACATTCGTAAAGTTAGTTTATTGGCTATCACTTCTCCCCACAAATTTGTTGAACCATCGCAAGAGCATCTGGAAACAGGTATCTTACATTTAAACGACGTTCCTAACTTGGGCATTGTATTATGTAATCCAACTGGGAAAATTATGGATGTAAATATAACTTTTTGTGAAGTATTGGGTATTTCACAAAAAGTTATTATTGGCGAGCAATTAGGATCTAAAGCCTGTGCAACAATGGGCTTAGATCAAGTTGCACCGTGTTTTTACAATTTTATTAAAACACCTTCCAAAACCACCAAATCTCATGTGTATTTAAACAACAAAACTTCGCTTTTTTTTGAAATTACCATCAAATTGGTATCAAGTGAGCATATTGTATTGTTTTTTAAAAAAATAGAAGGTACTGCAGCAACTAAACCATTGCTTCAAGAAGAAATTATAGCCTTAGAAGCGCTGAATGAAGATAAAAATAGGTTTTTAGCCATTTTAGCGCACGATTTAAAAAATGCTTTGAGCACTATTTTAGGCTTTTCGCAACTGCTAAAAGAAAATTATAAAGCACAGCAATTTGAAAAAATAGGACAGTATATTTCTTATATTCAAAACAATGCACAAAGTACCTATAAATTATTAGAAGACACTTTGGTTTGGACAGGTTCTCAATCGGGGAAATTTAAAATAAACAAACAGTCGTATGTTTTAAATGAGTTGTTATTAGAAGTGTTGGCAGAGTTTAAACCTATAGTAACATTTAAACAAATTGGCATTCGGTTTGATCAAACTGCAGCAGTACGTGCCACGTGCGATGCCAGTATTTTTAAAATTATTTTAAGAAACTTAATTTCAAACGCCATTAAATTCTCCAATAAAAAGGGTGAAATACATATACAATTCAACATTTTAGCAAACCAAGTACATATTTCGGTAAAAGATGCTGGCATAGGAATGTCTCCTCAATTGGCAAATAGTTTGTTTAAAAATGGTACGCTTAACAGTGAAAATGGTACAGCGCAAGAAAAAGGAACAGGCATAGGGTTAGCCATTACCAAAGAATTGATTGAAAAACAAGACGGAAATATTACAGTAACATCTCAGTTAGGAAAAGGCAGTACGTTTGTATGTACGTTGCCACAATAATTAACAACACACCACACACAACTTTAAGTATAAAAAGAAGGCCTAAAAACACTAGCGTAGTTTGTAGGTATAGTACACAAAAAACTCATAGAGTTAGCAATATATAGAAGTAAGAGGTTGCTTCTACCAATAAAAAAAAGAGTATTCATTGAAAAAGCATGCATCGTATGGAAAACGTAAAAAAAGTAGTTCGCGTAGTATTAATTTTTGCTGTAGCCTTAGGTTCTTTGGCAATGGTAGGTTTTGTAATGTTTCCATAACACAAAATTTAAAATAAGCATTTAAATAGGGTACAACACTACACAAAAAAATGAAAAAAAGTTCCATTTTGGTAACAGGAGGCGCTAGCTTTGTAGGCGCTAAGCTATGTGAAGCTCTGTTGCAATTAAAATACACCGTGGTTTGTTTAGATAATTTTTCTACTGGTAAAATGGATGCCATTAAACATTTAGTGCCCAATCCAAATTTTAAGTTGATTGGTGGAGACATTCGAAACGAAGAAGATTGCAAAAAAGCCTGTAAACATATTGATCTAGTTGTACATCAGGCGGTATTAAACCAGGCCACCAGCAAAATTACCAATGCCGTTGCTGTGCACACCGTAAATACTATTGGTTTTGTAAATATAATAACGGCAGCACAAAATGCCCATGTTAAAGGTGTAATGTACTGTAATAAAAACCAACATACAAGCAGCCAACAACCATTAGAAACAGCGTACAATAGTTTTGAAATTGCCGCTATTACAAATAAGTTATATGTACAATTATTTGAGCAAACGTACCATTTACCTATTCAAGAAATAACACCACAGCACATTTCAAAAACAGCCACAAAAGAAGCAAATGCTATAGGTGTACAAACCTATGTAAAAGCCATTACGCAACTTTGTAAGGCAAGCTGTAAATTGGTGTAAAAATAGGTGTTACCACCCTGTAATGTATGGTATATTTAACCACCATACACGTATTAAAGCAAAAAATATAATGTCTAAATTACTATTTGAAGAAGAAACATTTAAGGTGATAGGCGCCTGTATCAATGTACATAAAAAATTGGGAAGTGGTTTTTCTGAAACCGTGTACCAGCAAGCAATAGAAAAAGAATTTTTACAAGCAAATATTCCTTTTGAACAACAAAAAGAAGTACCTATTTATTATAACGGCGAACCTTTAAATGAGTTTTTTACAGTAGATTTTTTATGCTATAACCATGTACTGTTAGACATTAAATCTGTGCGGGGCATACAAGAGCATATGACCCAGCAGGTACTCAACTATTTAAAATCTTCTCACATAGAAATTGGGATGCTCATAAATTTTGGAGAGCAAAGTCTCAAGTGGAAACGCTTGGTAAACACCATTTCAATAAATAAGTAACAAGCACCACAACTATCCGTGTCATTTTTTAACAATATCCGTGTCATCAACAACAAATCAGTGTAATTTAAGTATATCCGTGAAATTTATCCTATGTCATATCATACTTCCGTTTATATAACGCACCATACACTTATGGTGAATATAGTGGGTTGTATTTCTAACGCCCATATAAGCAACAGCAGGTGGATAGCTATTACTAGCTGGTTTTTACAAAACACCCGCGTTGCCATTAAATTACCAACTAGTTTTTTGAAAACAGTGCCCGTTTGGCAACAATGTATTTTGTTGTGCAGTTATGGCTATGCCTTGGGAAAAATTGAAAAGAGAAATTGAAATGAAAATATTAGTAACTGGAGCGGCAGGATTTATTGGCTTTCATTTGGTAAAATCATTGTTATGTAAAGGATATCAAGTTGTAGGTATTGATAATATCAATGCGTATTACGATGTGAATTTGAAATATGCTCGATTAAAAGAGCTTGGCATAGCTAAAGAAGATGCAGAAATATTTTTAAACCATGCAAACGGAGAGTGTCACCAAAAGCAATTTACTTTTGTTAGAATAAATTTAGAGGATAGAGAAGAGTTACCAAAACTCTTCCAAAAGTATCAGTTTGATATAGTATGTAATTTAGCTGCACAGGCAGGAGTACGCTATAGTATTGAAAACCCTGAAACTTATATTGATAGCAATATAGTAGGATACTTAAACCTGTTAGAATGTTGTAGACATTATACTATAAAACATTTGTTGTACGCAAGTAGTTCAAGTGTGTATGGTGAAAACAAAAAAGTACCATTTTCAGCTACGGATACTGTAGATCATCCTATTAGCTTGTATGCTGCGACCAAAAAAAGCAATGAATTAATGGCTTATACATACAGTCACTTGTATGGAATTCCAACCACAGGCTTGCGTTTTTTTACAGTTTACGGACCTTGGGGTAGACCAGATATGGCAATTTATTTATTTGCAGATGCTATTGCAAAAAACAAGCCAATTCAAGTTTTCAATGAAGGACGTATGAGTAGAGATTTTACTTATATAGATGATATTGTGACAGGTATAGAGTTATTGTTGAATAAACCACCTGTACATAAAAATAATAAAGCAGCTCATAAAATTATGAATATTGGAAATGGAAACCCTAAATCTTTGGGGGCGTTTATCAATGCTATTGAGTATAGTATGGGTGTAAAAGCGATTAAAGAATTTCTTCCAATGCAACCAGGAGATGTGCTACAAACTTGGGCTGATGTTTCTGAAATAGAAGCATTGGGCTATAAAAGCAAAACAAATATTGATGCGGGTGTTGAACAATTTGTTGAATGGTTTAAGAAATATAATAATTAAAAATAATTGAAATGAAAAATATATTAATCACTGGAGGCGCTGGTTTTATTGGGTGTCATGTTGTAAAATTGTTTGTGCAAAACTATCCAGATTATCAAATTATAAATATAGATAATTTGACTTATGCAGGGAATTTGGAAAACCTTACAGCTATTGAAAATGCGCCAAACTATACCTTTATAAAAGCTGATATTTGTGATCAACAAAAATTGAAAGAAATTTTTGAAACCTACCAAATTCAGGCAGTTGTACATTTAGCTGCAGAATCTCATGTAGATCGTTCCATTACAAATCCATTTGAATTTGCCAATACCAATATTATGGGGACATTAACGTTGTTAAACCAGGCAAAAATTAGTTGGTGCTCAAATTTTGAAGACAAATTATTCTATCATATTTCAACTGATGAGGTATATGGTTCATTGGGTGATGAAGGTTTTTTCTTAGAAGATACTCCTTATGATCCAAAATCACCCTATTCTGCAGCAAAAGCAAGTTCCGATCATTTTGTACGTGCTTATCACAATACTTTTGGCTTGCCTGTTGTAATTACTAATTGTTCTAACAATTACGGCCCTAATCAATTTCCTGAAAAATTAATCCCACTTTTTATCAATAATATTAAAAATAGTAAGGCATTGCCGGTATATGGAAAAGGTTTAAATATTCGCGACTGGCTGTATGTTGAAGATCACGCACGCGCCATTGATATTGTATTTCATAAAGGAAAAATAGGAGATACGTATAATATTGGTGGATTTAATGAATGGACAAATATTGATTTAATTAAAGTGATTTGCAAAGTAATGGATGTTAAATTAAGAAGAGCTGAAGGTACTTCAGAAAAGCTGATAACCTATGTAACAGATAGAGCTGGTCATGACAAACGTTATGCTATTGATGCTACAAAGTTAAAAGATGAATTGGGTTGGGAACCATCATTGCAATTTGAAGAAGGTATTCACAAAACAATAGATTGGTATTTAAATAATGAAGAGTGGATGCAGCGCATTGTGAATGGTGCTTATCAGGAATATTATAACACACAATACAATAGATAACAAAAAGCATTGTCATTACGAAGTATGGGTTACCAACGTAATCTGAATCAAATGAAACAGATTGCATAGGTTTTTCAAAACTACACAATGACAAAAAATAATTAAGAACATATGAAAGGAATTATTTTAGCAGGAGGCTCTGGAACACGTTTATATCCGCTAACCAAAGGAACATCCAAACAGTTATTACCTATCCATGATAAACCAATGATTTATTATCCATTATCAGTACTAATGCTAGCGGGTATTAAAGAAGTCTTGATTATATCTACACCCATTGATTTACCACGTTTTAAGCAATTGTTAGGAGATGGAAGTGACATTGGAATGCAATTGTGTTATAAAGAACAACCTTCACCAGACGGATTGGCGCAAGCTTTTATTATAGGTGAAGATTTTATAGGTACTGATGATGTATGTTTGGTATTGGGCGATAATATTTTTTATGGATATGGTTTTTCTAAAATATTAGCCAATGCGGTACAAACGGTAAAAGAGAAAGAAAAAGCAACTGTTTTTGGATATTATGTAAAAGATCCTGATCGGTATGGTGTTGTAGAATTTGATGACCATGGAAATGCCTTGAGTATTGAAGAAAAGCCAGCAGTGCCAAAAAGTAATTTTGCCGTGGTTGGTTTATATTTTTATCCAAATAGTGTAATTGAAATAGCCAAAAATGTAGTGCCAAGTTATCGAGGTGAATTGGAAATCACTTCAGTAAATCAAGCATATTTAACACAAAATAATTTAAAAGTAGCAGTAATGGGAAGGGGTTTTGCGTGGCTAGATACAGGTACGCATGAAAGTTTATTAGAGGCTTCAAACTATATACAAGCTATTGAAAACAGACAAGGATTAAAAGTTGCTTGTTTAGAAGAAATAGCCTATCAAAAAGGATATATTAACAAAGAACAATTAATGGTATTGGCCGAGCCTTTAAAAAAGAATGGGTACGGACAGTATTTATTAGAAATAGCAAAAGAAAAAGAAGCAGATGCAGTTTACTAGAACGGCCATTCATGATGTGGTAATATGCGAACCAACAGTTCGTGGAGATGAAAGAGGGTATTTTGTAGAAACCTTTCGTCAAGATAAATTAAATGCGTTTTTAGGACGTACCATTGAGTTTTGTCAAGACAATGAATCAAAATCTACCTATGGTGTATTAAGAGGGTTACATTACCAACTAGCACCGCACGGGCAAAGCAAATTGGTTCGTGTTATTAAAGGAAAGGTGTTAGATGTGGCGGTAGATATACGTAAAGGTTCCCCAACCTTTGGACAACATGTGGCGGTAGAATTAACCGAGACCAATAAAAAACAATTGTTTATTCCTAAAGGGTTTGCACACGGATTTGTAGTGCTAAGTAAAGAAGCAGTGTTTGCATATAAAGTAGATGCTTATTACAGTCCTGAATGTGATAGAGGTATTGCATTTAATGATCCTGCATTTGCCATAGATTGGAAACTTCCTAAAAACCACCTGCAATTATCGCCAAAAGATATACAACAACCTTTACTTAAAGATGCCGAGTATTTTGAATATGAAATGGATTTGTATCAATAAGTAGAGTTATTTTTTTAATCTAAATATGGGTTGATTACTGTGTAGTTTAATAAATGCGTTAAAAGTTTTTGAAGCCTTGTAGAAAATTTAGCATGTATTAAACGATTTAAATTTTTGATAAAAAGATAAAAACACCGCGTAAAAGTCTCCTTTTTTTGGTTCGATTTTTTAGAGAAGTATAAAAATGAACAAATTAAATAAAGACTCTTATTACAAGCAAGTTCTTAAGTGCAAAAAAGAGAAAAGAACAATGAATAACATATTAGTAACAGGTTCTAACGGACAATTAGGCTCAGAGCTTAGAGATCTAGCTCCCAAACACCCAAACTACAATTTCATTTTTACCGATATTGAAGAATTGGATATTTGCAATCATACAGCAGTAGCTAATTTTATTAAAGGAAATCACATTAATACCATTATCAATTGTGCAGCCTATACGGCTGTAGACAAAGCAGAAGAAAAAGTTGAAATTGCTGAAAACATAAACCATTTGGCAGTAGCTAATTTTGCACAACTAGCCAAAGAGCACCATATAAAACTGATTCATATCTCTACCGATTATGTGTTTGATGGTACAAATCACAAACCTTATGTTGAGAGCGATGTGCCTAACCCACAATCTGTATATGGAAAAACAAAATTGGCAGGGGAGCAGGCTATGCAAACAATAAACCCAGCCAATTCAATTATTATTAGAACCTCGTGGGTCTATTCTAGGTTTGGAAACAATTTTGTAAAAACTATGCTGAGTTTGGGGAAAGAACGTGATACTTTAAATGTAGTGGCTGACCAAATTGGAACACCAACCAATGCGGCAGATTTGGCACAAGCAATAGTAACTATCATGCCAAAAATAGAAAATACAATTGTAGAATTATTTCATTATTCTAACGAAGGCATATGTAGCTGGTTTGATTTTGCACAAGCTATTTTTGAAATAGAAGGTATCGCTATAAAAGTGAATCCTATTGAAAGTTCACAATACCCAACACCTGCTAAAAGGCCGTTTTATAGTGTGTTGAATAAAAAAAGCATAAAAGAAAAATATTTATTGGAAATTCCTTATTGGAAAGTAGCTATTGTAAAATGTTTAAAATTATTATGAATATTTTAAAAAAAATATGGAAGCAAAGGTCCATTGTAAGGTCGTTACCATATACGGTATACTTCAATTTTTATTATTTACCATTTAAGCAGGCTATTAAGCTCCCAATTTTCCTGTATAAACCTGAATTATTAAAAGTAGAAGGAAAAGTTAAATTAGATGCTGCTGAAGTAAAAACAGGAATGATTCGCTTGGGGTTTAGAACAGTTTCTTTATACCCAAATTCAGGAATTAGGTGGGAAAACCATGGGGGAACCGTTGTTTTTAGAGGTAAATGTATTGTAGGGAATGACTCAGCTATTTCTATTGGGGTAAATGGAAATGTTGACTTTGGTAATAACTTTTTAGTATCAGCAAATTTGAAATTAACATCATATTGTTCAGTAACATTTGGAGATAATGTAAGATTAGCGTGGGAAGTAATTATTATGGATACATCATTTCATAAATTAAAAGATTTAGAAGGGAAATTAAAAGGAAAAACATTAGATCCAATTATTATTGGAAATAATAATTGGATTCCGACTAGGTGTATAGTAATGAAAGGGACAAAAACACCTGATTTTTGTATTTTTGGTGCAGGTTCTTATTTAAATAAAGACTACTCAAATTACCCATCTCATATTCTGCTCGCTGGTAGCCCTTTAGAAATTAAGGCGGAAGGAATTTGGCGTGATAGAACTGATGATTCAATTTTTTAAGAATTAACATTTAACACAAATGATTTATATAAAATATAGGTATTTTATAAATTATAAAGATTAAGAATGGGGATTAAAAAAAACTTTGCATATAACAGTGTTTTAACGGTTTCTAATTTTATTTTTCCTTTATTAGTTTTCCCCTATGTAACACGTGTATTGGGAGTTTCAAATATTGGACTATGTAATTTTATTGATAGTATAATTAACTATTTCATACTTTTTTCTATGTTAGGTATAAGTATCACAGGTATACGTGAAGTAGCGAAAAACAAAATAAATATTGAAAAACTTAAGAAAACATTTTCAAGTCTTTTTTTGTTAAATATTATCAGCACATTAGTAATGTTACTAATCTTAATAGTAGCTACTATTTTTGTTCCTAAATTATTTGAGAATAAGGAAATGATGCTTTTAGGAGGTATAAAATTAATCTTTAATTTATTTCTGATTGAATGGTTTTTTAAAGGTTTAGAAGATTTTAAATATATTACCATTCGTTCAGTAATAGTAAAATTGATTTTTGTTATTTCAGTTTTTATCTTTGTAAGAAGGCAAAATGATGTACAGGTTTATTATTTACTTATAGTAGGTATGGTTGTTTTAAATGCATTTATTAATTGGAATTACCGTAAACGGTTTATATCTTTTAGTTTTAAGAATATCTCTTTTATAACTTATATTAAATCATATTTTGCAATGGGTTCATATATGGTTTTAACATCTATGTATACTTCTTTTAATGTAGCATACTTAGGTTTTGTTGCTGGGGATATAGAGGTTGGATATTACACTACGGCGACAAAATTATATGGAGTTTTACTAGCTTTTTTTACCGCTTTTACTGCTGTAATGTTACCTCGGATGAGCGCATTAGTTGCAGAAGGAAAGATCGATGAAGTAAAACGATTAACAGCTAGATCTTACGATGCGTTAATAGCTTTTAGTATACCAATTATTACTATATCAACAATATTTGCACCACAAATTATTAGATTGATAGCAGGGCCTGGATATGAAGGTGCAATTTTACCAATGCGAATTGTAATGCCGTTAATATTAATTATAGGTATTGAGCAAATATTAATAATTCAGTTATTAATGCCGTTAAAAAAAGATAATATTATTTTGATTAATTCTTTTATTGGTGCTAGTGTTGGGACATTATTAAATATTTTGTTAGTGACTTCTTTAAAAAGTGTTGGCTCTTCTATCGTATGGGTATGTGCAGAAATTAGTGTGCTTATTGTAGCTCAATATTTTGTTAAAAAGACATTGAACATTAATTTCCCTTTAAAGCAAATTTTATTAAATATTCTTTATGCATTGCCAATTGTATTTATTTTTATGTATTTAAATACATTTAGTTTACCAAGTGTGCTGATTTTAATTATTGCAGGTGTTACCGGTCCCTTATATTTTGTTTTATTGCAAATTTTCATTATTAAAAACGAATTGATTTTAGGTGTGTTATTAAAATTTGGTATTAAATAACAACTAAAATAAAGAACTTCTCAATATTGGTATTTTAGGAATTTAAAAATAACGATTGAATATTTAAATACTTTTCGCTAAGATAAAATTTATAGGATTATTTGTGATAATTAAAAATAAAATGAGATTTAGAAGTTTAATTAATATAATTATTCTGCATTAATAAAAAAAACATGAAAACTATAGGAATAGTAATCCTCAACTACAATAATTATTCAGATACTATAAACTGCATTAAGTCGGTTTATAAATTTTGCTCAAGCGAAGAGTTGACTTTAGTTATTGTTGATAATGGTTCTAATAATAATTCTATTGTTGAAATTTCTTCATTTTTAAAACAATGTGGCAGAAGTTATGAAATTACTGAATCTAATATTATAATAAAAAAAACAACTTCAGAAATTATTCTAATTAAATCTAATGAAAACTTGGGATATGCTAGAGGTAATAACTTAGGAATCCGATTTCTTATTCAACAAAAAGTTGAACATATTTTAGTGTTAAATAATGATATATTATTAACAAATAATCTAATAAAACCTTTAATTAATAGTTTAAACTTGAACCCTACTGTAGGTTTGATAAGTCCAATTTTAATGAAAGATGATACCAATATAGATTATAATTGTTGTAGAAATAACCCAACAGATAATATATTAATTAGTGAAAGTATAAAATTTTTAAAAATACCAATGCTAAATGAAATTATAGCTAAAAAGTATTTTCTAAAAAGTAATCCAGAGTTAATACTTCAAGAAATGATTAAATGCGATATAATTTCAGGAGCTTGTATATTGGCTAAAACAAGTACTTGGGAGCAGTTAAATGGGTTCGATGAAAATACGTTTCTATATTATGAAGAAAATATTTTATACGAAAAATTAAAGAAATTAAATTTAAAAATGGCATTATTAACTTGTGTTAGTGCAATTCATTTAGGAGCTAAGTCTACTAAGGTAGTTCAAAACACCAAATTACTAAGTATAGAGCTTGAAAGTTTATTGTATTATCTTGAGAATTATCGAAAAATTAATCGCTTTAAAATTATACTAATTCAGTTTTTTAGATTGTTTCAAATTCATATACTAAATACCTATAACCTTGTTAAAAAATAACATGGATAATATATTTATATGGGCTTTGTAAGTTTGTTTTTATTCTTAATAGGTTTAGTTTCTTTTTTAACTAAAAAAAAGCATATAACGCTAATTACAATTCTTATTTTAGCAAGTAGTTATTTTAGACTTGTCCCTGGTTATTTTTTACTAGGTTCACTATCATTACAACATGGAGATTTAGCCTTATTGTTAATTTTTATTTTAATACCAATTAATTTTAAAGGTGTAAATTCTGAGTTAAAAGGAATTGAAAAAGGATTGTTATTATTTCTTGTTTTTTTAGCAATTAGTATAATATATGACTTCTCATTTAGGGGTACTTCATTATTGCAAATATTTAGGACAACACGTAAAATAGGGTATCTCATGTTTTTCTTTTTGTTAGGATCTTTTAATTGGCGTGATTATAAAAAATTATTTGTTTTTTTAGTCTTAGTAACGTTATTACATGCTACTTTTTATATTTCACAATACATTTTTGGATATTCTTATACACCTTCTTTAGATATTTTAAAAGTTACAATGGTAAATGAATTGGGTAGTGCTAGATATACAAATGGACCGACCTATATTATTCCAATATTAGTAATCTGTATTTTTACTTTTTTTAGGACAAATATCAAAATGTATCTTGTTGTTTTATTAGTTGTATCAGTTATTTTGGGTCAATCAAGAGGTGCTATTATTTCAGTATTTAGTATTTTGATTTTGTACTTGTATTTACAAAATAAAATAAAAATGGCTACCTTGATTTTATTACCAATTTTGAGTTTTATTGTTTACACATTGTTATTAATCTATTTCCCTGTTATAAATGAAAGATTTATTCATTTGTTTAATGAAATTAATTTAATTGGAGATATGGATTATAATAATCTAAACTCTTTTTATCATGAAGGTTCTTTTATTTTTAGGTTTGGAGTAACATATGAAAGATTTATATATGTTTTAGAAGATCCAATAAGAATATTACTTGGTGTTGGTTATGTTCCTGATATAGATATTACACACCCCATATTTACTATTGGAACTATTTCACCAATGCTTCCAACAGGCTTTGAACAATACAATTCTGTAGATATATTTTTTCCAAATATAATTACACGTTATGGCCTTGTTGGAAGTATCATTTACTTGTATTTAATTATAACAATAATTGTATTTAGTTATAAAAACAAGGTATTACTTTGGGGAAAAATATTATTTACTTATTTGTGCTCATTAATTTTTATTTCGCTCATCAATGAGACATTTTATAATGGGATTTACTTCATTATTATTTTTATTTTTTTAGGGATGATTTTAAATGAAAAAAAAATTATGAGGATTGCAAGAATAAAATCTCTTGTTATTTAACAAATGAGAAGAGTTTAAAATTAGATATTAAAAATTAGATAAATGAATTTATTGTATGATATTTCTGCCATACAGCCGAACTTGGATGGTAAGTACCATGGAGGAGGTAAATATGGCAAAATTGTTTTTTTTAAATTAGTAGAAATGTCAATAAATAGTAATTTAAAATTATTTGCACTATTTGATGATAGCAAATTTTTAGAAAAGGATATTATGGACTTAATTTCTATAAATAATATTATAAAAATTGATTTAAATAAAGTTTTAATTGATGATATAGTTTCTATATATAACATTGATAAATTTTATACAGCATTACCATATAATTTTAAAAATTTATCTAAAATTAATTGTAAAATTATTGGTGCAATACACGGTTTAAGAGGTTTGGAAATGGAACTTAATTGGCACTCTTTATTATATGTACGTGGTAAATTACGTTTTAAAAATATAATTAAAATTTTATTAAAAAATAAAGTAAAAAAAAGACAGTTAATACACTTTAAAAACCTTTTTAATTTGCAGAATATTAATTTGTATGCAGTTTCTAATCATACTAAATATAGTATAAAAACATTTGTCCCTAATATTAATATAGATAAACTAAAGGTGTTTTATAGCCCTGATGTTACCACAACTTATAAAAAAAAAAATAATATAAATGGTAATTATTTTTTATTGGTAAGTGGTAATAGGTGGTTAAAAAATAATTTAAGGGCAGCAAAAGCTATTGATGCTATTATTAGTGAAAACTCTAAGTTAAATTACAAAGTAATTATTACAGGAGTAACCAATAAAAAAGTGTACTTAAAACATATTGTAAATAAAGAAAGTTTTATTTTAAAAAAATATGTAGCTGAGGAAGAGTTGTTTAATTTATATGCGCACGCTTATGCGTTTATATACCCAACGTTAAATGAAGGATTTGGGTATCCACCTCTTGAGGCAATGCGTTTCGGAGTTCCGGTGGTAACAACAGCTTTTAGTTCAATACCTGAAATTTGTAGTAATGCTGTTTTATATGCAAACCCATATTCTGTTAGTGAAATAAAAAATAGAATTTTGAATTTAATATTTAATAACAATCTTTATAAACAATTGCAGCAAAACGGAATTTCCAGATTTGAAACTGTTAGAAAAAAACAAAGAGAAGATTTAGATGAGCTAATAAGCTTTATTTTATCTTGATATGAATATTTAATTAATTACTGTTTTTATTTGATATCTAGTTTAGAGCACTTTATTGTTAATATTATTGAGAATTTAAAATTTGTTTAGGTTAAATTATATTTTAATTACTTAAAATTACCTTCAAAAACTTTATAAACTATTCTTAAAAAATTATCAATAGAATAGTTACGAAATGCTTAGAATTAAAAACACAGTTTAAATTTACTATTCTTTTTTCAATTGAGAATTATTCTATAGATATTACGTGTAAGAGCACTTAAAATGTACAATAAATTAAAAAGTAAAATTTGAAAAAAATACTATTCATAACAAATTCATATCCAACAAAAAATAATCCTGATTATGGCATTTTCACAAAAGAACAAATAGATAGGGTTTTAAAAAATGGAGTTAATGGAGATGTATTATTTATTAATACAAAAGAAAAAGGCTTAAAGGAATATATTAAAGCTTTTTTATTTGTACAGAAGAAATATAAACAATACGATTTAATTCATTGTTTTCATGGACTATGTTTAGTCCTTGCATATATAGCAACTTCCAAAAAAAAGATATTGGTGTCTTTTTTGAATTCTATTGAAAACGAAAGTTTATTAAATAACAAACTTTTAAATAATGTTTTTGTGTGGTTATATAAATATATAGCCAAAAAGAGAAGAGTGTTTAAAATTTTTAAAGATAAAATTCCTGAAAATAAGAAAATCGCAGCAAGATCATTTTATCTACCTAACGGTGTAGATTTAAAATATTTTAATGAGATTTCTAGAGTTGAATCTTGTGAAAAGTTATGTTTAGATTTAGAATGTAATTATATATTGTTTGTGGCTTCTAAAAACATAAACAGGTTACAAAAAAGATATGATATATATTTAGAAGTAATAACTTATTTAAAGGAGAACTATTCAGAATATAATTTTAAAGAATTGATTTTATCCAGGCAGCCTCGCGAAATTTGTTCATTGTATTATAATTCAGCATCTGTTTGTTTGATGACTTCTGATTTTGAGGGGTCCCCAAACTCTATTAAGGAAGCTATGGCTTGTAATACTCCCATTGTGTCAACAAATGTTGGAAATGTTGAACTAATGATTTCAGGAATAAATAATTCATTTATTTCGAGTACAAATTCTCCAATTGAGCTAGGTGATTTAATAGTGAAGTCCATTAATTCGGAATCCTATAACCTTAGAGAAGAAGTTAAAATAAGAAAATTAACAGTAGAATGTAAGACTGAAGAACTTATTAATATATATCAAGAGGTATTAGATGGAAAATAGGGAAGTACTTAAAAAAAATTATTCTTTAAAAAGAGTATTTAGAAAAGCTATTATGTTTATTGCTAGTAAGTTTCCTTTTATGCCCGGAAATTTAAGAGCTCGTTTATTTAAAATGGCAGGGGTCAAATTTACAAATGTAAAAACTAATTTTATTGGATATAATGTTTATTTCGATGATTTAAATCCTGAGTTAATTACTGTTGGTGAAAATACTATAATTACGGAAGGAACTAAAATTCTTTCTCATTTTTTGGATGTATCATATGATGATTTTGATCATCAATATTTGGGGAATGTATTTATAGATTGTAACGTTTTTATAGGTATGAATACGGTTATTACTAAGCCCATAAGTATTGGTAAAGGAGCTATTATTGGAGCAAATTCAGTCGTAACAATGGATATAAAACCTTATACCATAAATGGAGGTGTTCCTGCAAAATTTATAAAGGAACGAAAAATTTATAAAAAATAAATAATATATATATGAAAAAAAGAATTTATATCGCAGGATGCGGTGGAATGTTAGGTGAAGCATTTTACACACAGTTTAAAGATGAATATGAAATTAAATGTACAGATAAAGACGTAAATGAAGAATGGTTATCATTTCTTGATTTTCGAGATTTTGAAGCATATAAAAAAGAAATAGAAGAATTTAAACCAGATTATTTGTTTCATTTAGGTGCATATACAGATTTAGAGTTTTGTGAAGAAAATATGGACGATACGTATGCAACAAATACATTAGCTGTTGAAAATGCTGTGTATTTAGCAAATAGTATAGATATTCCGTTATTATATATTAGTACGGCAGGTATATTTGATGGTAAAAAAGATTTATACGATGATTGGGATATGCCAAATCCATTAGGAGCTTATGCTCGTGCAAAATATATGGGAGAACGTTTTGTTTGTGAAAATGCAAACAGATTTTTAGTATGTCGCGCGGGTTGGATGATGGGTTCAGGGCCTAAAAAGGATAAAAAGTTTATCCAAAAGTTAATGAAACAATTGAAAGATGGAAATAGAGAATTATTTATTGTAAATGATAAAGATGGTACTCCAACATATACACATGATTTTGCTAAAACTGTAAAAGAACTTGTTGAAAAAGAATATTGGGGTTTATATAATTGTGTGTGTGGTGGACAGACAAGTCGTTTTGAAGTAGCTAAAGAACTAGTTAAATTAGTAGGTAAACAAGATGAAGTTAAAATAACTTCTGTTAGTTCTGATTATTTTAAAGATGTTTATTATGCTGAACGCCCTCCATCAGAAAGGCTTTTAACTAAAAAATTAGAGCTTAGAGGTGTAAATAAAATGCGTGATTGGAAAATATCTTTAAAAGAATATATTGATAATTATTATCAGGACTATTTATAATGGATAAAAAAAAGAAAGTTGCTATAATTGGTTCTGTTGGTTTACCTGCTAATTATGGAGGGTTTGAAACAATGGTTAATTATTTAACCATTGAAAAAAATGAAATTATAGATTTTACTGTATTTTGTCAAGCCACTCCTAAAAATAAACAGTTAAAAACTTATAATGGATGTAAGTTAAAGTATTTGCCTTTTAAAGCAAATGGAGGTCAGAGTATTATTTATGATATTACCGCTATTATTTTAAGTTGGTTCAAGTATGATGCTATTTTAATTTTAGGTACTCCAGGTTGCGTGATTTTACCTTTTTTAAATTTCTTTAAAAAAACCAAAACCATTGTGAATTTTGGAGGCTTAGAATGGAAAAGAAACAAATGGGGTAGGTTTATACAATGGTACTTAAAGTTTACTGAAAAAACTGCTATTTCTAGTGCGACAGTTGTTGTAGCAGATAATCAGTATTTTTGTAATTATATAAAAAAAACTTATAATAAAGAAAGTTTTTTAATAGAGTATGGGGGCGATCATACAACACTTCAAAAAAAGAATAAAGAGCTTTTAAAAAAATACCCATTTTTAAATGACAAATATGATGTTAGTATTTCAAGAGCACAAGTAGATAATAATTTACATGTAGTAATTGAAGCGTATATTAAATTACCAACTAGAAATTTAGTATTAGTTTCAAATTACGATAAGTTTGAATATGGTAGAGAGTTAAAAGTAAAGTATTCTCATTACCCTAATATTTATTTACAAGATGCAGTTTACAATTTGAAAGAGGTTGATACAATAAGAAGCAACGCAGATGTTTATATTCATAGTCATACGTATTGTGGTACAGCTCCTTCATTGGTTGAAGCAATGCATTTGAATTTGCCAATTATAGCATTTAATATGCCAACAAATCATAATACTACTGAAGAAAAAGCACTGTATTTTTCAACTGTTGATGAACTCTTTAATATTGTAAATAATCTTAATTCAATAGAAGAGTTTGAATTGTCTAAAAGTATGAAAGAGATTGCGTTAAGGCGTTATACTTGGAGTCGCATAAGCAATTTATATGCTTCACATTTTTAGAGTTTATATTTTATTTGTTAGATAAGTGGTGAATAGTAATTATCTTAATTTTATTTCTAACATTATTCCTAATTTTTTTCATTAACTGTAAAAGTTTTAAAAAATGCTACAACAATTCATGTCTAATTTGCTAGTGGTTAGTATCTTGGCAGTACTCAACTCCTTTTTATTGGTGTACTATGTCATTCCAAAAATTACCTGGGTGATTCTTGCACGTAAACTAAACGACAAACCCAATGAACGTAGTTCGCATAGCACCGCTACGCCAACTATGGCAGGCATTGCTTTTTTTATTACTTTAATTATTACCATGTTTTTTATTCAATACTTTGATACGGAGCATATTGGCTTAAATTTAATTGCGGCAAGTACCTTAATTTTTGTGGTAGGAGCAAAAGATGATTTGGTAGTATCTACACCACGTGTAAAATTGGTGTTAGAAACCTTGGCAACCTTATTTTTGTTTTTTCATAGTGCTTTAGAAGAAACCAATTTACATGGATTTTTAGGTATTTATGAAGTACCCGCAGCTATGATGTATGTGTTGAGTGTATTGTTGGTATTAACCATTATAAATGCATACAATTTAATTGATGGAATTGATGGTTTGGCAGCTATGGTAGCCATTGTTATTTTTAGCATTTTTGCCTTGGTATTTTGGGCAACCAGCTTTTATTTTTACTTTTTATTGTGCTTAAGTTTTATAGGTATGTTAATTGCCTATTTGTACTATAATTTTTCTTCAACCAAAAAAATATTTATGGGTGATACAGGCTCGTTATTAATAGGGTTTTGTATTGGTTTTTTATCCTTAAAGTTTTTAGCCATAGATATTAGTTTATACAGCCATTTTGCGTTTAAACCTGAAAACGAATTGTTTGTGCTAGCAGCTATTTTGTGCATTCCGTTGTTTGATATGTTTCGGGTAATAGGCGTGCGCTTGTTACAGCGTAAAAGTCCGTTATACCCAGATCGTAATCATACTCATCATATTTTAATAGACTTAGGAATGTCTCATTTTTCTGTGGCTATGTTGTTGGGATTTGTGAATTATGCCTTTGTGATATTTATTTTGGAGCTTTCGGCTTTGCTGCATAGTTTTTTCATGTTAGGAGTATTGTTGGCATCGTTTGGGGTGTTTTTGTTGGTGTTTTACCTGTTGAAGAAAAAGATTGTGAAGTGATGAGATGCTTCTATAGGTTCAGGATGACATTTGAAATGCTTCGATAAGCTTAGGATGACAATTGAGATCCTTCGCTGTGCTCAGGATGACATATATAGTGAATTTAAAAGAGATCCTTCGCTGTGCTCAGGATGACATTTGGGTTGTGAGATCCTTCGCTGTTCTCAGAATGACATTTGAGATCCTTCGCTGTGCTCAGAATGACATTTGAGATCCTTCGCTGTGCTCAGGATGACAGTTGAGATGCTTCGACAGGCTTAGGGTGACAGGATTGGGTGTTAAAATATAAGAGAAATGGAAATACAAATGCGGTATTGGGTATTAACAATTGTAGTGGTTGTTTTATTAATTGGATGGATTCTAATTTTTATGGATGAACCAAAGAATAAAAAAGACTAACATATTTTATAAAGTAGATACAAGAATAAAAATTATGAATAAATATTATGTAATTGGATTGCTAACAATCCTATTGTTTAGTTGTGCTTCTCCTGAAAAAATAATTTACTTTCAAGAAGTAGAAGGAGTGCAAGTACAAGACAGTTTGCTAAATTTTGAGCCTAAAATACAAGTAGGAGATATTTTAGGAATCAATGTATCGGCGGTAGATGGCGTGGCAGCCTTGCCTTTTAATTTGTATGAAACGCCCGTACTTGGGAATAGTATTTCAAACTCTAAACCTTTAACCTATTTGGTAGATAGTGATGGTCAAATTCAATTTCCCATTTTGGGCGATTTAAAAGTAGAAGGTTATACCACCAAAGAATTGAAAACAGTTTTAACCACACGTATTGGGGAATATATAAAACAGCCTACCATTAACATTAGGCTAACCAATTTTAAGGTGGGTGTTACTGGTGAAGTGCAAAAGCCAGGTGCTTATACCATTGCAAACGGCCGTATTTCAATTTTAGATGCCATTATTTTGGCAGGAGATTTAACCATTTACGGCAATAGAAAAAATGTATTGTTGATACGTGAACAAAAAGGAAAAAGAACATTTATCAATATAGATTTAACCAACAAAGAACTTTTTAATTCGCCTTATTTTTATTTGGCGCAAAATGATGTACTGTATGTTGAACCTAACAAAACCAGGGTAAACAATTCGGCAGTAGGAGCAAATACAGGGGTTATTCTTTCCTCTGTATCTATTTTAATCTCTTTGGTAGCCATTCTCTTAAACTAACACCCCTTATGATGCAAAAAGAAAACCCTTTAAATTATATGTTCTTAGAAGAAGAACCTGTGAATTATCGAGAAATTATTGAAAAATATGTTTTTCATTGGAAATGGTTTGTACTAGGTGTGAGTGTGGCGCTGTTTGCTGCTTTTGCCTACTTACGTTATACCCCAAACCAATATGAAGTGGCTACAACCATTTTAATTGATGATGAAGATAGTGGAGGTTTACCTTCGGAACTAGCGGCCTTTGAAGATTTAGGATTGATGGGCGGTGGTAATACATCTATAGATAATGAAATAGGTTTGTTAAAATCTAGAAGCTTAATGACACAGGTGGTTAAAGAGTTAGAACTTCATATTTTATATTACAAAAAAGGAAGGGTACGTACTTCTGAACAGTATAAGGATGATGTGCCTTTCAATATCAACTTTTACAATAAGGAACAACTGTACAAGTTAGACACCACATTTGCAGTGGTGGCAATTTCTGATACGCAATTCCAACTTTTTAATGCCGAAGGAACAAAGGTAAGCACGCATGTATTTGGGGAAAAGGTACAAGCAGCTTTTGGGAATTTTATGATTACACCTAAAATGATGCAGTCTAATTATTTGAATGAAGAACTGCTAGTGAACGTACAGCCCTTAAAAAAAGTAGTGGAAGATTTAAGGGAACGATTAAGCGTAGAGTTGCTTTTTAAAAAATCGAGTTTAATTAACTTAAGTCTGCAAGGAACTATTAAATTAAAATGCGAAGCTATTTTAAATGGGTTGGTAAAGCAATACAATAAAGATGCTATTGAAGACAAAAGTTTGATAGGAAACAATACCAATGTTTTTATCAATGAACGTTTGGCGGTGATTGAAAAAGACTTATCAATGGTTGATAAAGGAGTAGAACAATTTAAAACCACCAACCAGCTAACAGATATTCCTTCAGAAGCTACGCTAGTATTGGAAAGCAATGCAGATTTGGAAAAGCAAATTGTAACAATAAATACCCAACTAAAATTAACCGATTATGTGGCTAGTTATCTTGCGGCAAATGAAGAAAAATTGTTACCTGCAAATTTAGGGTTAAGTGATGGTACAGTAAATGCCAACAGTGAACAGTACAATGAATTGTTATTAGAGCGCAACAGAATTTTAAAAAGCTCTAATGAGAAGCATCCTATTATTGTAAATTTAAATGCGCAAATTGATGAATTGCGTGGGAGTATTGCACAAAGCTTGGTGAATTTAAAATCATCGCTGCAAATTTCTCTGCAACAAGCAACACAAGAAGAACAAAAAATTCATTCACGAATTTTTTCAGTACCGCAACAAGAGCGTGAATTTAGAGACATGCAACGGCAGCAACAAATTATTGAAACCTTATATTTATACTTGCTGCAAAAACGAGAAGAAAATGCCATTTCTTTAGCAGTAACAGCTCCCAATGCAAAAGTGATAGATGCAGCTGATGGTAGTGATGTTCCTGTGAGTCCTAAAAGATTGTTGGTGCTAATTGCCGCTGTGGGTATTGGGTTTTTAATTCCGTTTGTGGTATTGTATGTATTGTTTTTATTAGACAATAAAGTACATACAAACAAAGATGTGGAAGAACTGGTAAAAGCACCTATTATTGGTGAAATACCTAAAACAACCGCTGACCATAAAATTGTAGTTTCTGAAAATGATAGAGATGCCATTTCTGAATCGTTTAGAATGTTGCGAACCAATATTAATTTTATGTTGGCAGGTGTAAAAGAAACATCAAACGTGGTATTTGTAACTTCTACCTTACCTTCTGAAGGAAAAACATTTTTGGCGTTAAACTTAGCTGCTGTATTGGCATTGTCTAATAAAAAAGTATTGTTGGTAGGCGCTGATGTGCGAAAACCAAAATTCAATGAATATTTAAAGTTAAATCAAAGAGTAGGGTTGACTGAATATTTAATGGATGAACATATAACACTTTCCGAAATTATTCAACATTACCCTGAAGGAAATTTTGATGTATTAAACTCAGGTATGGTGCCTCCAAATCCGTCAGAACTGTTAATGAATGGTCGTTTTGATGAAGTATTGGCGTATGGAAAAGCGCAATACGATTACGTAATTGTAGATACGGCACCTGTTAAAATGGTTACTGATACTTTGTTGTTAAGTCATCATGCCAATTTATGTTTGTATGTAGTGCGCGCCAATCATTTAGACAAACGTTTGTTAGAAATTCCAAAGAAATTGTATGATGAAAAACGATTGCCAAATATGGCAGTTTTACTCAACGATTTAGATATGGAAAGAGGCTATGGCTATGGTTACGGCTACGGCTATGGCTATGGTTATGGCTATGGCTATGGCGAAGATGTGCCTAAAAAATCACTTTGGAAACGCTTATTAAAACGTTGATACAATTAAAATTATGAACATTGAATGAGGTGCTGAAAAGTACCTCATTTTTTTTGCCCAAAAGAATGTTGTTAGCGGTGTTTAGTTTAGCGCACCTACGTACACCCAATGGTTGTGTTCTTTGCAGAATTTAGAATTTTCATGAATTACTTGCACCAATCCATTTTCCTGAAAGTAAGCCTTAAATTCAACGGTGTGTTCGCTGCTGTTTAAAACATCTAATTGAAGCCATTGTACAGATTTTGTCCATTTTTCTATGTCTCTTTTTTCTTGTTTATTTGGTCTGGTAGAGCTGTGATGACTTTTTTGTAAGTAAGTTACATTTGCCAAAACAAACGCACTGTATCTTGAGCGCATTAGTTGTTCGGCTGTGCTAACCGTAGCAATATTTTGATGTGCTTTTTGACAGCACGCACTGTATTTTTTTTGAGGATTACAAGGACACTGCATACATTTAGTTTAAAAGTTCTTTGGGAGGCTGAATGCGATAACAACGTTCAGATCCTAAATATAAAGGATCTCCATGTTTTTCAGACCAAAAACCATCGAGGAGGTTTGTGGTAATACAACGGTACACTACAACACCTTTAAATGTGTTGTGATCTTCACCAATATAACTGAAATTAATCACTAAAATGCCATCTTTAAAAAAACCAGTTCCAACTTGTGTTTGGTTGTTTTCTATGCGCCAAGTGGCCAGTATGCGTTGGTTTTCATCAAGTGTTAAGTGTAGCGTGCCTTTGTAAGTATGTGCAGATGCATCTTGGTTGCTTCCAACAATGGTATAGGTTCCTACGAAGTCTTGTATGCGCATATAAACATAAAATTTTACGGATCAAAGATACATTATCTAGAGTATTAAACAATAAAACACGTGGTGTGGTCTAAAATATATATTCATAAGCGTGGTAAAATTTACCAGTGATTTTAAAAATATAAAAGCTATATTTATTTTTTTAATTGGTACACTTAAAAAAGGTATTTAAATAATGGCTGAAGGAAAAAAATTTGGAACGTTTGAAGGAGTTTTTACACCTTCTATTCTTACTATTTTAGGGGTAATTATGTATATGCGTTTGGGCTGGGTAGTTGGAAACGCAGGTTTGTTAGGTGCCATTGTTATTATTGTGTTAGCACACGTTATAGCCGTAACCACAGGTTTAAGTGTTTCTTCTATTGCCACCGATAAAAAAATTGGAGCAGGTGGTATTTATTATGTGTTATCTAGAAGTATGGGAATTCCTATTGGAGGTTCTATAGGTATTGCACTTTATGTAGGTACGTCACTCTCTATTGCATTGTATTTAATTGGATTTGCTGAAAGTTTCAACGATTATTTTGGCTTTGGGTTGGCAATTAATGACATTCGTTTAACAGGTACATTAGCTCTTGTTGGGTTAACCATATTGGCTTTAATAAGCACATCCTTAGCATTAAAAACACAGTTTTTAATTTTAGCCGCCATTATAATTTCATTAATTGCAGTGTTTTTTGGAACATCTAATTTTCAACCTGAAACAGTGCAGTTGTTAGCACCTAGGCATGCGGTTTCTATGGAAGTAGTATTTGCTATCTTTTTCCCGGCTGTTACAGGATTTACGGCAGGTATTGCTATGAGTGGCGATTTAAAAGATCCCAAAAACTCCATTCCGAAAGGAACATTAATGGCTATTGGTGTAGGGCTTGTAGTTTATATAGGATTGGCGGTGTTTTTAGCCAATACAGTAACTACCGATGTATTGATTTCCGATTATAATATTTTAATGAAAATTGCGTTGTTTTCACCAGCCGTAGTTGCAGGTATTTGGGGAGCTACCCTTTCATCTGCCATTGGTGGTATTTTAGGAGGTCCTAGAATTTTGCAAGCCATGTCTATTGATAAAATAACACCTAAAATATTTGGTAAAGGAAATGGGGAAAATAACGAACCTGTAAATGCCTTGTTATTGGTATTTATAATTGCACAAGCAGGGATATTAATTGGTGAGTTAGATGTTATAGCACGTATAGTTTCTATGTTTTATATAACCGCTTATGGTTTTATCAATATTTCCTTTTTTTTAGAAAGTTGGGCAAACCCCGATTTTCAACCCACGTTTAAAATTAGACGTTGGATTGGGTTACTAGGGTTTATGGCTTGTTTTGGAGTGATGTTTAAATTAGATACGCTTGCCATGTTTGGCGCTTTAATTGTAATTGGTGGTTTGTATTTTTGGTTGCAACGTAAAGAAGTTAAATTACAAACAAATGATGTTTGGCAAAGTGTATGGGAAAATGTTGTGAATAAAGGCTTGAAGAAAATTGACGAGCAACAAGTAGAAAAATCTAATTGGAATCCTAATATCATTTTGTTTAGTGGGCAAAGTGATCATCAATCGTATTTGTTGCAATTGGGTAAAACAGTTTCAGGACGCACAGGAATTGTAACAAATTTTAAATTGATATTAGACACTTCCAATTCACAACCGCTTAAAAAATCAGAGCAAATTGTAAAAAGTGAAGCGTTTAAAGAATTGGGAATATTTGGAAGACAAATAAAAGTAAGCAATATTTATGATGGGATTACTACTATTGCTTCTGCCTTTGGATTTTCGGGTGTAGAACCTAATACCATTATGATGGGGTGGCCAAAAGGATTAGAAAACTCGAAGGAATACTCTAAAATGACCCAAACATTATTGTATTTAGATTATAACCTACTGTATTTAGATTTTGATAAAAAAGCCAAGTTTGGAACCTATGATACGGTAGATTTTTGGTGGCGTGAAACAGATAGTAAAAATGCGGAAATGATGTTGAATATAGCACGTTTTATAATTGCATCTCCACGTTGGAATAATACAAGTATTAGGGTGTTATTTGTAAATAATAACAATGTAGATAAAAAAATAATTCATACTAAAATTTATAAATTAGTAGAAGATCTTAGGGTAAATGTTGAAATAATTATTATAAATAATGCGGTTGAACAAAAACCATTTTACAACCTTATTGAAGAGAAATCAAAAGTAACAGATTTAACCATTATTGGAATTCCAAATTACCAAATTGAAAAACAAGCTGAATTTGTTTTGAAAACAAATCATTTATTTGAAACTATAGGATCAACATTGCTGGTAAAAGCATCTAATAATTTTAATGTATTAGATTTAGATTTTGCAAAAAGGAACTAATTTTTTGAACAAATAAGTACTATTTCCCGATACAGAAATTTGCAAAAATATTACCCAATAAATCTTCGGTAGTAACTTCTCCTGTAATTTCACCTAAATGAAATAGTGCTTGCCGAATATCAATAGCATACAAATCGGTACTTACTTGGTTGTCTATAGATTTTTGAATGTCTTGCATAGCTGTATAGGCATTGTTCAACGCTTCAAAATGCCGAGCGTTGCTCACAATAGTTTCATTGTTACTTAACGCTCCTTTATTTGCCAATTCCGTAAGGGTAGTGGTTAGACTATGAATACCCGTTTTATTTTTTGCAGATAGAATTAACAGGTTAGAAATTTTATGTTGAAGCTGTGCAATGGCTGCTTCCGAAAGTAAATCGGCTTTGTTTATAATGGTTAATATTTTTTTTGAAGGGTATTTTTGTTCCAAGGCCTCCATGCTATTTTGTAGGTTATCTACTTTAGAACTATCAATTAAATGCAATACCAATTGTGCTTTTTCAATGTTTTCAAATGTTTTTTGAATACCAATGTTTTCAACAAAATCTTCTGTATTTCTAATTCCAGCCGTATCTATAAAACGGTAGGCAACTCCATCAATAGTTATTTCATCTTCAATGGCATCTCGTGTTGTTCCGGCGATATGACTTACAATGGCTTTTTCTTCATTTAAAAGCGCGTTGAGTAAGGTAGATTTTCCAACATTTGGTTCTCCTACAATAGCTACAGGAATTCCATTTTTTAAGACATTCCCCAAGGCAAAGGAGTCTATCAAGCGTTTCAATACTTTGTTAATTTGGGAAATAAGTTTTTTAAATTCACTTCTGTCTGCAAATTCAACATCTTCTTCAGCAAAATCCAATTCTAATTCAATTAAACTTGCAAAATTTAGTAATTGTTGGCGTAAGTTTACAATTTCAGAACTAAATCCACCACGCATTTGTTGCAATGCAACTTGGTGTGAGGCGGCAGAATTTGAAGCAATTAAATCGGCTACAGCTTCAGCCTGACTTAAATCCATTTTTCCATTTAAAAATGCACGTAAGGTAAATTCACCAGCATCGGCATGTCGAACGCCATTTTTTAAAAATAATTGTAAAATTTCTTGTTGAATGTATACAGAACCGTGACAATTTATTTCTACTACATTTTCACCAGTATATGAATTTGGGTTTTTAAATATAGATACCAATACTTCATCTATAATATGTGTATCATCTACAATATTTCCTAAATGAATAGTGTGCGATTTTACGGTGGTTAAATCTTTGTTTCCAAATTTAGATGCAAAGTGTTTATTTACAATTTGGATGGCCTGTTCACCTGAAAGTCGTATTACAGCAATGGCCCCAACACCTGCTGAGGTTGCCAATGCAATAATAGTATCGTTTTGTATTGAATTCATAGTGCAAAGATATATTTTTTATGTGTTTAAGCTGTTCTTTTTTTTAACGCTTAAAAATGAGGTTGAAGAGGTAGTTGTACTGGTCGCTGAGCGGAGTCGAAGTGATGGTTAGGTGGTGGAATATTATTAAGTGTAATAAACTAAATTGTTATTGTTCTTTCCCATTGATGAAAAGAACCTAAAATCTAGGCTTATTTTAATTTCTTTGAATACGTACAAATGTTTCACTTTCGCATTCAGACCACTGCGTTCTTTGAATGCTTACCGTTTCACATTTTTTGTATTCCTACAGAAATGAAAAGTAGGCCGTTGTTTATATCATAGGTTATTATGTATCAGTCACTGAGCGGAGTCGAATTGATGATTCAGTGTTTTTGAGTTGGTTTGGGGTTAAAGGTTTAAGAGGTAGTTGTACTGGTCACTGAGCGGAGTCGAAGTGATGATTCCGTGTTTATGAGTTTAAAGGTTGAATAGTTTATAGGTTATATTAAAACTAAAATTACAATTTGAACTACATTCGGCCTATCGAGAAAAGCGTGTGAAATTTGCAGAGAAATAGGCGTAAAATTTTAAGTTGTTTGAGTTGTTGCAAGCTTCTACTTTTGAAATTTCTACATACGAGTTCTTAAAATTTAGCCTATGAACCATAAATTTAGCGCTTTTATCGTAAGCCTAGATTTTTGTAACTTTTCATCAATGGAAAAGTTAATAAAAGGTTTCACAAGAAAGCATGTAATCTTTTCATAAGAAGTATTTTCTACAGAAATGAAAAGTAGGCAGTTGTTTTTATCATAAGTTATTTTGTGTTGGTCACTGAGCGGAGTCGAAGTGATGGTTCGGGGGGTGAATATTATAAAGTGTAATAAATTGAATTTTTATTGTTCTTTTCCATTGATGAAAAGAACCAAAAATCTAGGCTTATTTTAATTTCTTTGAATACGTTCAAATGTTTCACTATCGCATTCAGACCACTACGTTCTTTGAATGCTTACCGCTCCACATTTTTTGTATTCCTACAGAAATGAAAAGTAGGCCATTGTTTTTCTCATAGGTTATTTGTATAGTTCACTGAGCGGAGTCGAAGTTATAATTTGAATGCCAAAATCTTAAACAGCAAATAGCTAAAGGCTACATACATCTAAAATATTGCTCGTTTAATAAAGTCTTCAAAATCTTCATAGAACTCTTCAAATTGATGCATAGCCTCATTAAAAAATAGAAATACACCTTGCCAAGTAGCTTTGTTATGCATATTAAATTCTCCTTTATAGGTAACATAAATTCTATGAATAATTTTGCCGTTGCTTAACGGATACAATTCATCAAAAACCACATCAGGAATATAATCTTCTATAAGGTTACTTTTTACTTCTAATACTTGCTCAAATAGTAATTGATTTTTGGTTTTGTCAAATGATTCAATATCTAAACACACCAAGGCTTCTTTTTTATCTGCAACAAACTTAAAATTAAAGTCTTTAATTTGGGTACGATACAATAGCCATTTTCTTGGGAAAGACTTTCCGTAACTTGTCCAAAATTCTTCTCTTATTTTTGCTGATTCTTCTTTACTGTACATTATCCGTGTATTTTTGCTTTAAACCCTCTTGATTTCATAAATTCTGCTTCATACTGTAGCAGTCCTTTCCATTTTTCATCTACAATTGCCCTATCTTGGTATTCTCGAGCAAAATTTAAAAAGGTTTTATAGTGGTTGGCTTCTGATGCCATTAAGTCTAAATAAAATTTAGACAGTGCTTCGTCTTTTATATTGTCTGCAAATACTTTAAAGCGTTCACAACTTCTGGCTTCAATAAGTGCCGCAATTAACAAGCGTTGTATTAAACTTTCTAAACGGTCTTTTGTTTTAGGGAAATACTGTTGTAAATGTGCCGCATAGTCATTTTTTTGTGCGCGTCCTAAAACCATTCCGCGTGCTATCATAATGTCATGAACCATTTTAAAATGTTCCAATTCTTCAATGGCAATAAGCGCCATTTCTTGTACTAATTTGGTCTCTTCAGAATAGTTTATTATAATGGATGTAGCGTTTGCTGAGGCTTTTTGCTCTGCATAGGCGTGATCTGTTAAAATTTGTTGTAAATCGTTTTTGGCAATCTCAGCCCACGAGGTTTCAGTTTCAAACTGTAGTCCTAACATCATTATATATCAAATTTAAATTTTAGTTTTTAAAGGCTTTATTAAAAGTCCTAATTTATGAAAATTTGCAATATGGAAAGCTAAATTTACAATTTTAGTGTACAGTTTTAATTTTTAGTGGTTACATAAAGAAATAGCGAACGGTTACAATTCAAAAAAGAATGTATTTATAGTACTTTCAATAAGAATTTAATTAAAAAGTGATGGGTGCTTTTGTGAATACCTTATAAATCTAAATCAAATGTTTTTTTGAACAATTCTAAGGCGCTATTTTTTTCTTTTAATTTTTCATAGCGTTCTTGTGGTGTGTAGGCAAATCTTTTTGTTTCTTCTTCGTTTACATGGATTACAATTTCAGTTTTAAAATTGTTAAGGCTTTCACGAAGGAATTTTAGTAGATAAGTTTTTTCACGGGTTAATTGGTCTTTCATTAACGCGTTGGGTAAGGTGTAATGTATCTCATTTCCTTTTACGGTAGGTACATCAGTTTTCATAATAGAAGCCACACTTTTATGTCCCTTTTTTAATAGCTTTTCAATATAAATATTCCAAAATTCAACGGCTTTTTGCGCTGTAAAAGTATCGCTAGGCAATCCTTCTACTTCTTCAAACTCAACTTCTGTATTTGCAATTTCCTTTTTTAGGTGAATACTTTTTAAGGTAAGTGCAGATGGTCTGCGAGTTCCTGTTTTTAGTGTAGGAGGTTTACTTGTTGGTTGTGTAATAGCTTGCTTACTTATAGCTGTAATTTCTTGTTTTACATTGGCTAATTTAGCGCTAGTTGTAACTTTACTTTTTGCTAATCTTTTTACTTTTGAACGGTAATGAATTGCAGCAATTATGTAAGGTTTGCTATTTTTTTTTTCTCCATCAAAAGTGATAGAGGCTAACTGCATTAACGTAAGTTCAACTAAAAGTCGTTGATTTTTACTGCTTTTATATTTTAAATCGCAGTCATTGGCCAAGTCTATAGCTTGTAGTAGAAAAGACATTGCACATTGTTCAGACTGCTTTAAATATTTCTTTTTGGCATTGTCACCAACTTCTAATAATTCAATGGTAATTTTATCTTTTGCCACTAGCAAATCTCTAAAGTGCGATGCCAAGCCACTTATAAAGTGATGCCCTTCAAATCCTTTGGCTAAAATGCTGTTGAAATGTAGCAACACATCTGGTATTTTATTTTCTAACAAATAATCAGTAGTTATAAAATACTCATCGTAGTCTAAGACATTTAAATTTTCGGTAACGTCTTTTCGAGTTAATTCTTTTCCTGAAAAACTAACTACTCTATCAAAAATAGACAAGGCATCACGCATAGCGCCATCGGCTTTTTGAGCAATAATGTGTAGGGCATCGTCTTCTGCTTGAACGCCTTCTTCTAGCGCTATTTTTTCTAAATACTTTTTGGCATCTAACACACCAATTCTTTTGAAATCAAAGATTTGACAACGCGATAAAATTGTTGGTATAATCTTATGTTTTTCAGTAGTTGCTAAAATAAAGATAGCGTGTGCTGGTGGTTCTTCAAGTGTTTTTAAAAACGCGTTAAAGGCGGCTTGTGAGAGCATATGTACCTCATCAATAATATACACCTTAAACTTTCCTGTTTGTGGCGGAATTCTAACTTGATCTGTTAAACTTCGAATATCATCAACAGAGTTGTTTGAAGCGGCATCTAACTCAAAAATGTTAAATGCAAAATCATCATCACTTGTTTCACCTGCGTTTTCATTTATTTTTTTTGCCAAAATTCGAGCACAAGTTGTTTTACCTACACCACGAGGCCCTGTAAACAATAATGCTTGTGCTAAATGGTTGTTTTTTATAGCATTCTCAAGCGTATTTGTGATGGCTTGTTGCCCTACAACTTCCTCAAAAACTTGGGGTCTGTATTTACGAGCTGATACTATAAATTGTTCCATTTATAAAATTTTGGTTTGTTTTACAAAAATAGAAAAATGAATGGTTTTTGCGTACTTATCTCTGATTAATTTTTGTAAATTTTATCGTGTAAATGCTGGTATTTTGCAAGTATTTCAGTACGTTTTGGTTTCATTGTTGGCGTTAATAAGTTATTTTCAATACTCCACACATCAGGTGTCAATTCAAAACGTTTAATTTTTTCCCATTTTGCAAAATGTTTGTTTCCTTTTTTAATTTCTTTTCCAATACGTGCAATTATGTGTGGGTTTGAAATTAACTCTTCATTGCTCCCAGGAATTGGCTCGTGGTGAATACGTGCCCATTCTCTTAAAAATTCAAAACTTGGTTGTACAATGGCAGCAGGCATTTTTTGTCCTTCACCAATTACTAATATTTGTTCAATAAAACGAGATTGTTTCATTTGATTTTCTAATAAAGCAGGTGCTACATATTTACCTCCCGAAGTTTTAAATATTTCTTTTTTACGTCCTGTTATTGTAAGGAAACCATTTTCATCAAACTCTCCTTTATCACCGGTATGAAAAAAGTCGCCAGTCATTACACTTTTAGTTCGTTCAGGATCTTTGTAGTATCCTTGCATTACGTTCGGTCCTTTTACTAAAATTTCACCATCATCGGCAATTTTAACGGTTACGTTATCAATTGTTTTTCCAATGGTTCCTATTTTAAACATATCACCTTCAATCATATTTACTGAAATTACTGGTGAAGTTTCAGTTAAACCGTAACCTTCCATTACAGGCATTTGCGCTGCGGTAAATACTCTTGTAAGTCTTGGTTGAAGTGCAGCGCTTCCAGAGACCATAGTTTGCAATCTGCCTCCTAAGGCTTCGCGCCATTTACTAAAAATTAATTTATTGGCAAGTTTTAATTTTTGTTCGTACCACCAGCCATTGGCTTGGTAAGGTTCGTATTTTAAACCTAAATCTACTGCCCAAAAGAACAATAACTTTTTGATTCCTTTTAATTCAGATCCTTTATTAATTATGCCATCGTACACTTTTTCTAATAAGCGAGGTACAACGGTCATAAAATGCGGTTTTACTTCTTTTATATTATCGCCTATTGTTTCCATACTTTCAGCAAAATAAATGGAAGTACCACTATTTTGGTATAGGTAATGCAACATACGTTCAAAAATATGGCAAACTGGTAAAAAACTTAAAGCGCTAATTTTACCAAATTCTAATGGAAGTCTTGGTGTACTGTCTAGTACATTTGTAACCACATTTTTATGTGAAAGCATAACACCTTTTGGTTTGCCTGTTGTTCCAGAAGTATAAATAATGGTAGCTAAATCTTCAGCATTTACCTGCTCTTTTAATTCTTCTACTTGAGGTTGTAAGCTTTCATCTGCACCTAATGTTAAAATTTCATTCCAATTTTTACACTTTTTTACCTCATCAAATGCATAAACTTCTTGTAAAGTTGCTACTTTTTTACGAATAGATTTTACTTTTTTGTATAAACCTTTATCTGATAAAAAGCAATGTGTTACTTCTGCATGATTGAAAATATATAGAAAATCTTCTTCAGAAATAGTAGGGTAAATAGGTACATTAATAGCACCAATTTGAAGCATTCCAAAATCTAAGATATTCCATTCGGTTCTGTTGTTGGTTGAAATTACGGCTATTTTATCTCCAGGTTTTACACCTAATTTTAGCAATCCACGACTAACAGCATTTCCTTGATCTATAAATTCTTGTGAAGAAGTGGCTTTCCACTCACCATTATATTTTGTATTAAAAGCTTTAGGCAAGTTGTATGTTTCGAGCTGATGGTAGGCAAACTCGAATAGTTTGTTTATTTTTTTTGACATTTGGTTTGGTTTAAATGTAGCGTTGCAAAGTATAAAATTTTGAGTGATTTCACAAGAACCAAAGTTGCAATTAATGAATTGCCTAGTTCGAGTATATTTTTTGAATTAAGTGTTGGTATTGTTTTTTTAAAACACTTCGTTTAATTTTCATGGTTGGAGTTAGTAATTCGTTGTCTATACTCCAAATTTCAGGGGTTAATTCAAACACTTTAATTTGTTCCCATTGCCCAAATTTTTTGTTTGATTTGTCAATTTCTTTTTGGATACGTTTAATTATTTTTTTGTTTTGAACTAAAGACTGTGCAGTGCCATCAGTTTCAATACCTTTTCTTTTTGCCCATTCAATTAAAAACTCAAAGTGAGGTTGAATAATGGCTGCCACCATTTTTTGAGATTCACCCACAATCATAATTTGTTCTATAAAACGCGATTCTTTTAATTTATTTTCAAGTACTGCAGGCGCAATGTATTTTCCTCCAGAAGTTTTAAACATTTCTTTTTTTCGATCGGTAATTTTTAAAAATCCTTCAGCATCAAGTTCACCAATATCGCCAGTGTGTAAGAATCCGTTTAAAATTGTTTTTTTAGTAAGTTCTTCATTCTTATAATATCCTTGCATAACGTTAGAGCCTTTCACTAAAATTTCTCCATCTTCGGCAATTTTTATGGTAACACCTTCTAATGCTTTTCCTACCGATCCAATTTTTAATCCGTTATTTCTAATATCATTTAATGAAATACCAGGAGATGTTTCGGTCATTCCGTAACCTTCAAAAATAGGAATATTTGCAGCGGTAAATATTTGTATCAACTGTGGTTGCAGTGGAGCACTTCCTGAAACTAAAAACTTAATGTTTCCGCCCAAGGCAGCGCGCCATTTGTTAAAAATAAGTTTGTTGGCAATTTTTAATTGAAAATGATACCACCAGCCATTTTTGTGATAGGGTTGATAGGTTTTACCTAAGTTGAGAGCCCAAAAGAATAGCATTTTTTTAATACCTGTTAGGTTGCTGCCTTTGTCTACAATTTTATCGTAAATTTTTTCTAAAAGACGTGGTACTACCGGAATAAAATGTGGCTTTACTTCGCGTAAATTATCACCTAATTGCTCAATAGATTCTGCAAAATAAATTTCAAACCCCATTAATTGATAATAGTACAAGGCAAAACGTTCAAAAATGTGACAAACAGGCAAATAACTTAAAACCTTGTAATTTGCAGCATTTAAATTTAAAGATTTAGCGCTTGAAAAGGTATTTTCAACAATATTTTGGTGACTAAGCATCACACCTTTAGGAATTCCGGTTGTTCCCGAGGTATAAATGATTGTTGCAGTAGCTGTTTTATCAACAGCTTGTTTAAGAGCGTCTACTTCGTGTTGGTTAGAAGTATCAGTTCCCAATGCTAAAAGTGATTCCCAAGAGGAACAATTTTTAACGGTATCAAACGAATATAAATCTTGTAGTTGTGTTTCTTCTTTTATTTTTGAAACTTTTTTTGCCAAGTCTTTGTCTGATACAAAGCACAACACAGCATCAGAATGATTGATGATGTAGGCGTAATCTTTTGATGAAATAGTAGGGTATAAGGGTACATTTATAGCGCCAATTTGTAGCACTGCCAAATCTAAAATACTCCATTCTACTCTGTTGGTTGTGGTAACTACGGCAATTTTATCTCCAGGTTTTATATTTAGCCTTAAAAGTGCTCTACTTACCGTATTGGCTTGTTCAATATATGAGGATGTTGAAGTGGGAATCCACGCTCCATTCTTTTTGGTATTGAATAATTTTGGTTGTGGATTGTTTTTGAATTGCAGGTACGCAAAATCAAATAATCTTGTAGCGGTTGTTTTCATTAGTTTGTAGCTTGGTTTAGGTCAAAATATAAATTATTCGCCTATTTTGCAAAAAACCATTTTTTTTGAAGATGAAATTAAAGAATGTTTAAAGATGCTTTACACTTCTAAATTGTGAATTTGATTTTTTATGAGAACTTATTTCAATAAAAAAGTAAATTTCTGACGTTTTTTTGCCTTTTTAGTAAATTATCTTCAATTTGAATGTTTGCTATTTTAACTAAAAATTATGCTTTATTGATTTTTGATAGGTTTCAATTGATAGATGCCCGCAAAATAGGGGCTCTAAGCTATATAATTCAAACGTTTTAGTAAAAAAGTGAGGTTTAAAAGGTAATTTTATCCTTTTTTTATGTGATATAAGTAGCTTTTAGTCGTATTTTTGTCTTTTTCAAAATAGAAGCTATTATATTAAAAAAACAAATACATGAAAACAGTAAGTTTTAAAAAAGGAATTTGGGAAAGTACCATTAACGTAAGAGATTTTGTATTAAAAAATATAACTCCGTACCACGGAACACATGATTTTTTAGAAGCAGCAAGTGAAAAAACTACAAAGTTATGGGACGCTTGTAAGGCAGCAACGCAAGAAGAGAGAGATCGTAACGGAGTTCGTTCAGTAGATACTGAAACTATTTCAACTATTAGCGCATTTGCAGCGGGATATATTGATAGAGAGAATGAAGTAATTGTTGGTTTACAAACAGATGAATTGTTAAAAAGAACGATGAAACCTTTTGGAGGTTTTAAAGTTGTTCAAAAAGCATTGTCTGAGCAAGGTGTTGCGCCAAGTGAAGATTTAACAGCGTTATTCTCAAAATTTGTAAAAACACATAACGATGGTGTTTTTGATGCATACACTCCAGAAATTAAAAGATTCCGTTCTTTAGGATTTTTAACAGGATTGCCAGATAATTATGCTCGTGGTAGAATAATTGGTGATTACAGAAGAATTGCATTATATGGTGTAGACAAATTGATTGAAGCTAAAAAAGCTGATCAAAATGCTATTACAGGTCCAATGAGTGATGAAGTAATTCGTTTACGTGAAGAAGTTGCAGAACAAATTAAAGCCTTAAAAGAAATTGTTGAATTAGGAAATAGTTACAATCTTGAATTAAACCGTCCGGCTGAAAATGCAAGGGAAGCAGTACAGTGGACATATATGGCTTATTTAGCAGCGGTAAAAGAGCAAGATGGAGCAGCAATGTCTTTAGGTAATGTTTCTACTTTCTTAGATATTTATATTGAAGAAGATTTAGCGAAAGGAATTATTACTGAAGTTGAAGCACAAGAGTACATTGATCAAATGGTTATGAAATTACGTATGGTACGTCATTTACGTATGGCTGCTTACGATGAAATTTTTGCAGGAGATCCAACTTGGGTAACTGAAGCTATTGGAGGAATGTTTTTTGACGGAAGAACTAAAGTTACAAAAACATCGTTCCGTTTCTTACATACCTTATACAACTTAGGACCATCACCAGAACCAAATATGACTGTTTTATGGTCAAATGATTTACCAGAAAACTTTAAAAAGTTTTGTTCAAAAGTAGCTATTGATACATCTTCAATTCAGTTTGAAAATGATACATTAATGTCTGGAAGTCGTGGATCTGATGATTACGGAATTGCTTGTTGTGTTTCTTACCAAGAATTAGGAAAATCTATTCAATTCTTTGGAGCACGTACTAACTTAGCAAAAACATTATTGTTAGCAGTAAATGCTGGTCGTTGTGAATTTACAGGAACGCAAGTAATCAACGGAATTCCTGAATATACTGATGAGTATTTAGATTTTGACAAAGTAATGGCAAACTTTAAAGTAGCTATGAAAGAAGTAGCACGTGTGTACAATGACTCTATGAATATTATTCATTATATGCATGACAAGTACTACTATGAGAAAGCGCAAATGGCTTTAATTGATACTAACCCAACTATTAACATTGCGTATGGTATTGCTGGTTTATCAATTGTAGCTGATTCACTTTCAGCAATTAAATATGCAAAAGTAAAACCAGTTCGTAATGAAGAAGGTTTAACGGTAGACTTTAAAATTGAAGGAGAATTTCCTTGCTACGGAAATGATGATGATAGAGCAGATTCATTAGCAGCAAAAGCGGTGGCTGATTTTAACGACGAGTTAAAAAAGTTACCTGTATACAAAAATGCAACACCAACAATGTCTGTATTAACAATTACATCAAATGTATCTTATGGTAAAAAAACAGGAGCAACTCCTGATGGAAGACCACACGGAATTGCATTTGCACCTGGAGCAAATCCAATGCACGGACGTGATAAAAACGGAGCTATTGCATCGTTAAACTCTGTAGCAAAAATTAGCTATGAAGATTCACAAGATGGAATTTCAAATACATTTTCAATTGTACCAAAATCTTTAGGAGCAAATGAAGCTGATAGAATTGAGAACCTAACAGCTACTATTGATGGATACTTCTTAAACAATGCACAACACTTAAATGTTAATGTATTGGATAAAGAAACTCTGATTGATGCTATGGAGCGTCCTGAAGAATACCCACAATTAACTATTCGTGTTTCTGGATATGCAGTGAACTTTGTTCGTTTAACAAAAGAACAACAAATTGAAGTAATTACACGTTCGTTCCACGAATCCATGTAATCTTAAATATAAATTGTATTATTGGTGTCCAAAAGATTAATTTATTTAATTTTTTGGACACTTTAATTCAAAAACTACGCTTATCAAAACTACAACTACTACTAAAACAAAACTAAGAGTGCATTCCATAGAATCTTTTGGTACCCACGATGGTCCAGGAATTCGATTGGTTATTTTTTTACAAGGCTGCAAATTAAAATGTTTGTATTGTCACAATCCCGATACCATTGAAACCTCCGGAGGTATGGAGTATGAAGTGGAAGAATTGGTGAAAATGGCAAAGCGCATGAAACCCTATTTTAGAGCCAATGGTGGCGTTACGGTTTCAGGAGGAGAGCCTTTATTGCAATCTAAAGAATTACTTCCTTTTTTTAAGAGATTGAAAGAAGAAGGTATTCATACAAATATTGATACCAATGGCCGAATTTTAAACAATTCAACAAAAGAATTGTTAGACAAATATGCAGATTTGGTGATGTTAGATATTAAAAGTATGACTGAAGAAGGCTACGAAGCTTTAACAGGTATGCGAAATAAAGAAACCACCTTTAATTTTGCTGCTTATAGAGAAGCTTCAGGTAAAAATATGTGGCTACGCTATGTGTTAATTCCGGGAATTACAAATAAACCCGAATTATTGCATGCCATGGGTGCACACTTTAAAGCATATAAAACAATTGAAAAAATAGAAATTCAACCTTATCATAAGTTAGGAATTCATAAATGGGAATCCTTAGGTTGGGAATACCAACTTAAAGACGCTCGTGAAAATACACCTGAAGAAATTGATGAGGCTGCAACTATTTTAAATGCTTATTTTAAAGAAGTAAAAATAAATTAATAAAAGCTGTAAAAATCAGCAGTAACAACAATCATGAATACCCCAAAAGAAGTTATAGCTATTGTAAATAAATTAGCGCAGGGCAAAGGAAATTACAAAGTACGTAAAACATTAATTTTAGCTTTTTTAGCAGGTGCATACATTTCGTTTGGTGGCTTGTTGGCAATTATTATTGGCGGCGGATCTCCGGGTATTGCAGCTGAAAATCCTGGGTTAACAAAATTCTTTTTTGGTGCAGCCTTTCCGTTAGGACTTATTCTTGTAGTTGTTGTTGGTGCAGAGCTTTTTACAGGTAACAATGCTTATTTTATTCCAAATGTGCTTGCTAAAAAGCAAGGATTTGGAACAGTGTTTAAAAATTGGGGATTGGTATATGTGGGTAACTTTGTAGGTGCTGTTTTTGTGGCCTATGTAATTACCCATTTAACACATATTGTAAGTAGTGCACCTTATGTAAATGCGGTACATTCTATTGCTATAGGTAAAACCAGTCATACCTTTTTAGTTACTTTTTTAAAGGGAATTGGTGCAAACTGGTTGGTTTGTTTGGCAGTTTGGCAAGGAATGGCGGCTAAAGATACCTTAGGTAAAATTTTTGCTATTTGGTGGCCAGTAATGGCCTTTGTAACTATGGGATTTGAGCATAGTATTGCAAATATGTATTTTATTCCGTTGGCTATTTTTGAAGGTGCAGAGATCACTTGGAATACCTTTATTGTAAAAAACTTGATTCCTGCCACAATTGGAAACATTGTTGGAGGTGCTCTTTTTGTGGGTATGCTGTACGGATATTTATTTAACAAAGAAAATAACTAAGCATCAAAATTCGTCATTCTGAATTTATTTCAGAATCTCATCATACTAATAATAAATCATTATGAGAACCTGAATCAAGTTCAGGTTAACGAATACTTACGTTTTTAGAGAACAGATAACCTCTTTTTATTTATTGTGTAATCTAAATTAGCGTTTTCTAAACACTCCCGAAAACAAAAGGCCGCCAATAATACCCATTAATGTAAAGGCTATTTGTTCGTATAAATTGTCTGCAATAATAATAGAGGAATTTAAAAATGAATTGCTCAATCCCATAAACGATTTACTACCGGGTACAAGCATTACAATACCTTGCGTTAAAAACACCGTTTTTGGAGTTTTTGTAATTCTATTAAATAAATGACTAATAGCAACGGCTGCAATAGTTCCAATAAACGTACTAAATAAAACGCCATAACCAGAAAACAGTACCGTTAAAAAGAATACCGAAACACCTGTAACAACACCTAAAAGCATATCTTTTTTTCGTACTTGAAAAATAGCCAACAAGCTAATTGAAAACAAAGGAATTCCGCTAAACATAAGCCATCTTGGTAAATCAGAGATATGCACCAATTGTTTAAAATCTATAATTGTAGACATAAAAGCTAGCCCTAACAAAACACCAAAAAACTGTTTGAATAAAGAGATAATAGCATCAAATAATTTAGCACCTCCAGAGACTAAGTTTTTAGAGGTAATTTCTTCCAAAGCGGTAGTAATGGCCAAACCGGGAATAAATATAATTATGGCAGATAAAATGGTAATTCCTACATTTAATTCAGGAAATACCAAGTGTATTAAACAGGCTGTAATGGTTACAACAAATGAGGTTAACGACTCTAATACGGTTTCAAAATAATTAGAACGTGTTGACAAGTATACAAAAGGATATACTAAAGCACCCAATAGGAATGCAAAAACTAAAGAAATCCAATTAGAACCTATCATTAAACTAAAACCTGCTGAAGCAATTGCGTAGGAGAGTGTTAGTATTAAATGATTTGTTTTTTTAGTTTCATTATGTATCAATTTCAATTCTTGCAGCACTTCTGAACTGTCTAATTCTTTTGAAATAATTTTATTGGTAACTTCATCTACGCTAGATAAACCACCTAAATTTAATATACCTGGCGGAATACATTCTACATAATTATAAGTTTGATCATCTTTATAAAATACATAGTTGATCCACGTTGGTAAATCCATAAATACACCATTAATGCCTTGTGTTTTGGCAACTTTGGTAAGGTACGATTGTACTTTATAGGTTGGAACGCCATAAATATGAAGCGCTTTTCCCAATTCAATAATATGCTTGTATTCCTTAGGGATTTTCATTTATTTCAATTCAATTAAAAATGCAAATGTAAACTATTGAAGTATATGTATTTAACTCTAAGTGAAAATTCAATAAATTTCATAAATGTTGCTTAATTATATTCTTTTTTATCCTGAAATCCAGAAGTGCATAGAAACTTCATTAAAAAAAGCGATATTTTCAAAATAATTGGTATTTATACAAATGGAGAAATTAGGGAGAATACCTTGGTAAGTTTTCATATAACAAGCAGTTGTACTTGTTTTACGTGAATAAAATATGGTGCTGTAAAAAGCTATTTAGGTGTTGAATTACGCTATTTGAAATGAGGTATAAAAAAAGGCTTTCCTTAGAAAGCCTTTTTTTATAAAATATGTATGTGTAACTTATTTTGTAAGCCAATTTTTAGCATTTACAAAAGCTTCAGCCCAAGGTGAAACTTCGTCTTTTCTTCCTGCAGGGTAGTTTGGCCAGTTCCATTGGAAAGTTGAACGTTCAATATGTGGCATCATTACCAAGTGACGACCGTCTTTAGAACATAACATTGCTGTATTGAAATCTGAACCATTTGGATTTGCAGGATAACTTTCATAACCATATTTAGCTACAATTTGATAAGCTGATTCTTCCATTGGTAAATTAAATTTCCCTTCTCCGTGAGAAATCCAAACTCCTAAAGTGCTTCCTGCTAAACTTGAAAGCATTACCGAGTTATTTTCTTGAATGGTTACAGAAGTAAAGTTACTTTCGTGTTTGTGAGAATCATTATGTAACATTTTTCCGTGTACTTCGTGTTCAGGATTGATCACTTCTAATTCCATAAATAACTGACAACCATTACAAATTCCTACAGATAAAGTATCTTCTCTTTTAAAGAAGTTATCTAAAGCTGTTTTGGCTTTCTCATTGTATAAAAATGCACCAGCCCAACCTTTAGCAGATCCTAAAACATCAGAGTTAGAGAAACCACCAACAGCACCAATAAATTGAATGTCTTCTAGGTTTTCACGACCTGAAATTAAATCGGTCATATGCACATCTTTTACATCAAACCCAGCTAAGTACATAGCGTTTGCCATTTCACGTTCACTATTGCTTCCTTTTTCACGAATAATAGCTGCTTTTGGACGTGGTTTTGTTGCGTCAATTACAGGTAATTTCCCAGTAAATGAACTTGGGAAAGTGTAATTTAATGGTTGCACTTTGTAATTGTCAAAACGATCTTTTGCCAATCCGTTTGCGGTTTGCTTGTCATCTAATAAATAAGACGTTTTGTACCAAATATCTCTGTAAGTTGGAATGTCTAATTTGCAAGGACCAAAATCTAAAGTTTCTTCAGTAGTTACAGTTCCTAATTTAAAGAATTCAACTTGGTTGTTAGCCAATGTTTGTTCAACAGTAGCATCATCTTTGGCTTGGAAAACAACCGCAATATTTTCTGAAAATAAATATTTAATAATGTCTTTTTCTTCAAAAACAGAAAAATCTATTTTAGCACCTAAATTAAGGTCTGCAAAACACATTTCTAACAGTGTTGTAATTAAACCACCACTTCCAATATCGTGTCCGGCAAGAATGTTACCCGCTCCAATTAATTCTTGAAGCGTATTGAAAGCTTTTTTAAAGAAATCTGCATCTTTAATAGTTGGCGCTTCGTTTCCAATTGCATTTAAGGTTTGTGCAAAAGAAGAGCCTCCTAATTTAAATTCGTCTTGTGAAAGGTTGATATAATAAATTGAACCGCCATCTTTTTGTAAAACAGGTTCTACTACTTTTTGAATATCTGTACAGTTTCCTGCTGCGGAAATAATAACTGTTCCTGGTGCAATTACATCTTCGTTTGGATATTTTTGTTTCATAGAAAGAGAATCTTTTCCTGTAGGAATATTGATTCCTAATTCTATAGCAAAATCAGAACAACTTTTTACGGCTTTGTACAAACGAGCATCTTCACCTTTATTTTTACAAGGCCACATCCAGTTTGCTGATAATGACAATCCGCTTAAACCATCTTTGATAGGTGCCCAAACAATGTTTGATAATGATTCTGCAATGGCTGTTCTACTTCCGGCTGCAGGATCAATTAAGGCAGCTACTGGCGAATGTCCAATAGAGGTTGCAATTCCTTCTTTTCCGTTGTAATCCAATGCCATTACACCACAATTGTTTAATGGTAATTGTAACGGACCGGCACATTGTTGTTTGGCAACTTTACCACCAACACAACGGTCTACTTTATTTGTTAGCCAATCTTTACAAGCAACAGCTTCTAATTGTAGTACTTGTTCTAAATAAGTTGAAATATGTTGAACTGAATACTCCAAACCTTGATAGTTGTAAGTTACAGTAGTATCGTTCATAATTGTTTTTGGAGAGCTTCCAAACATATCAACCATTTCTAAATCCATTGGTTTTTCACCAGTAGCTTTAGACTCAAATGTAAAACGGTGATCATTTGTAACTTCACCAACTTCATAGTAAGGAGAACGTTCTCTGTCTGCGATTTTATGTAGGTATTCGGCATCATTTTCACCAATTACCAATCCCATACGTTCTTGAGATTCGTTTCCAATAATTTCTTTTGCTGAAAGGGTAGGGTCACCAATTGGTAATTTATCTAAATCTATCAATCCACCAGTATCTTCAACCAATTCAGACAAGCAATTTAAATGTCCACCAGCACCGTGATCGTGAATAGAAACAATGGTATTTACATCACTTTCAACCATACCGCGAATAGCGTTGGCAGCTCTTTTTTGCATTTCAGGGTTAGAACGTTGTACCGCGTTTAGCTCAATACCACTTTCAAAAGCACCTGTATCTGCTGAAGAAACTGCAGCACCACCCATACCAATTTTATAATTATCACCTCCAAGAATCACAATTTTATCGTGTTCTTTTGGCATATCTTTTAAAGCTTGTTCGTTTTTTCCGTATCCAATACCACCAGCTTGCATAATTACTTTGTCAAAACCAAGTTTGCGGGCATCTTCTTCGTGTTCAAAAGTTAATACAGAACCTGTAATTAGCGGTTGTCCAAATTTATTTCCAAAATCTGAAGCTCCATTTGAAGCTTTTATTAAAATATCCATTGGTGTTTGGTACAACCATTTACGTTCCTGCATTCCGTTTTCCCAAGGTCTGTTTTCTAACAAACGAGAATAAGCAGTCATATAAACAGCAGTTCCGGCTAAAGGTAAAGAACCTTTTCCACCAGCTAAACGGTCTCTAATTTCACCTCCAGAACCTGTTGCAGCACCGTTAAAAGGTTCAACAGTAGTTGGGAAGTTATGTGTTTCAGCTTTTAATGAAATTACTGAATTGAAATCTTTCTTTTCGTAAAAATCTGGTTTGTCGGCAGATTTTGGTGCAAACTGTTCAACAGTTGGTCCTTTTACAAAGGCAACATTGTCTTTATAAGCTGAAACAATTTCGTTTGGATTTTTTTCAGAAGTTAAACGAATCAATTTAAATAAAGAAGTTGGCATTTCTTCACCATCAATAATAAAAGTTCCGTTGAAAATTTTATGACGGCAATGTTCAGAATTTACTTGTGAAAATCCAAATACTTCTGAGTCTGTTAACTTTCGGCCAATTTTTTCACTAACACCATTTAAGTAAGCAACTTCTTCATCACTTAACGACAAACCTTCCTGTTGGTTGTAAGCCGCAATATCATCAATTGGTAACACAGCTTCAGGTTCAATATGTACATCAAAAATTTCTTGATCTAATTTTTCAAATTTTTGAAAAATCATAGGGTCAAAATCTTCTTGCGCATTGGAAGCGGTAAACTCTTCAATTCTAAGAATGCCTTCAATCCCCATATTTTGAGTAATTTCAACAGCATTGGTACTCCAAGGAGTAATCATTGCAGCACGAGGACCAATAAAAAAAGCATCGATTGATGCCTGTGCTAGTTTTTCTTTATTTCCAAAAAGCCAGTTTAATTTTAACGTGTTTTCTTGTGAAAGTTCTTTTGACGTTTGTACAGCATAAATTGTACTGTTTTCATTACCAAAGAATTGAATCATATATAGGTTTATTTTAGTGTATTGTTATAAAAATGCAAATTTAATTAAAATATTAGAAACAGCTTGGCTACTTTTTGGGTTATTTAAACAGTTATTAATGAGTTTTGAACAATTTTAAGAGTAGTGAAACTTAAATGTAAATTTCATGTTAAATAGTTAACAATGTATTATTATTTGTGAATATTTTATAAAAGCATTATTGTAGTTTTAAAGTATTTTATATATTTGTTGCACAAAACAAGAGAAATGAATTTTATTCAATTGCATCATCATCATTTTAATACTTGCAGTCAAGCGAGCTAATGATGTATTGAATAAATTGTAGATATATATATTAAACCCGTTTGAGTAAATCAAGCGGGTTTTTATTTTATCAGCTGGTAGTTTTGCTCAAACACAATAAATTAAGAACATGAATAAAATTAAAATTGCAGTACAAAAATCAGGAAGGTTAAACCAAGATTCTTTAAAATTATTAAAAGATTGTGGTATTTCAATAGACAATGGAAAGGATCAATTGAAAGCTTCAGCAAGTAATTTTCCTTTGGAAGTGTTGTATTTACGAAATGGTGATATTCCGCAATATTTAAGAGATGGTGTGGTAGATATTGCTATTATTGGTGAAAATGTGTTGATTGAAAAAGGAACAGATATTGCTATTGTAGAGCGTTTAGGTTTTTCAAAATGTAGAGTGTCTATTGCTGTACCAAAAGATGCTGAGTATAAAAGTATTCAAGATTTAGATGGTGCACGTATTGCAACATCGTACCCAAATACGGTTCTAAATTATTTTAAACAGTTTAATGTAAAACCTGATATTCACTTGATTAATGGTTCTGTTGAAATTGCACCAAATATTGGATTGGCTGATGCCATTTGTGATATTGTATCAAGCGGAAGTACCTTATTTAAAAATAATTTAAAAGAGGTTGAAAAAATGTTAACTAGTGAAGCAGTGTTGGCGGCTTCTCCAAATATTTCAGCAGAAAATCAAAAAATATTAGATAAATTACAATTTAGAATTGAATCTGTTTTAAAAGGTAGAAAGTCTAAATATGTGTTAATGAATGCCCCAAATGATAAAGTTGAAAGCATTATTAAATTATTGCCTGGTATGCGTAGCCCAACAGTTTTACCTTTGGCTGAACCAGGATGGAGCTCAATTCATACGGTAGTTCCTAAAAACTCTTTTTGGGAAGTTATTGATGAGTTAAAAGCAAATGGAGCAGAAGGTTTATTGGTTGTGCCAATTGAAAAAATGGTACTTTAAAAGTTGAATAGTTAAAGTTGTAACATGAATAAATTTATAAATCCTGAAAAAAGTGATTGGTCACAATTATTGCAAAGACCAACACAAACTGTTGAAGCTATTGAAGAGACGGTAACATCTATTTTTGATGACATTAAAAGAAATGGAAATGATGGTGTGAGACGATACACTTCTATTTTTGACGGTGTTGAATTGGATGATTTCTTTGTTTCTGAGGCTGAAGTAAAAGCAGCTGAACAGTTGGTTTCTGAAGAGTTGAAAGCAGCTATAAACGCAGCAAAAGAAAACATTTATACATTTCATGCAGCGCAAAAAACAGGTAAGGTATTTACAGAAACTTCTGAAGGTGTAGCGTGTTGGCAAGAAAAGCGTCCTATTCAAAAAGTAGGTTTGTATATTCCTGGTGGAACAGCACCACTATTTTCATCGGTTTTAATGTTGGCAATTCCAGCACAAATTGCAGGATGTAAAGAAATTATTTTGTCTACACCTCCAAATAAACAAGGAAAAATTCATCCAGCAATTATTTATGCAGCACAGCAATGCGGTGTTACTAAAATTGTAAAAGTGGGTGGTATTCAGGCAATTGCGGGTTTAACGTTTGGAACAGAAACCATACCGCAAGTACATAAAATATTTGGACCTGGAAATCAGTATGTTACTGTAGCAAAGCAGTTGGCAACCAAATATGGTGTGGCTATTGATATGCCTGCAGGACCAAGTGAATTGTTGGTGGTTGCTGATGCAAGTGCAAATGCAAGTTTTGTAGCATCTGATTTGTTAAGTCAAGCAGAGCACGGTGTAGATAGTCAAGTAATTTTAGTGGCAACTTCAAAAGAAATATTGGCTGCAGTTGAAATTGAAATTGAAAAACAAATTGAAGAACTTTCAAGAAAAAATATTGCAAAAAAAGCCATTGAAAACTCTAAATTAATTTTTGTTGAAAATAAAGAAATAGCGTTAGATTTAATCAATGAATATGGTCCAGAGCACTTTATAGTATGCACGGATGAGAATGATTTTTATGTAGATGGTGTGGCAAATGCAGGCTCGGTTTTTATAGGGAATTATACGCCTGAAAGTGCAGGTGATTATGCTTCAGGAACCAATCATACCTTACCTACAAATGGGTATTCAAAAGCGTATTCAGGTGTAAATCTTGACTCATTTTTAAAAACAATTTCTTTTCAAAAAATATCAGAAAAAGGAATTCAAAATATTGGAAAAACCATTGAAATATTAGCAGCAGCAGAAGGATTAGATGCGCATAAAAATGCTGTTACATTGCGGTTAAACAGTTTGAAATAAATTGAAAATAGCTATAAAAATGAAAATTGAAAAATTAATTAGAAAAAACATTTTGGGACTGCAACCATATTCTTCTGCAAGAGATGAATACAAAGAGCTTGAGAAAGAAATGGTTTTTTTAGATGCCAATGAATCGCCACACGAAAATGGTGTTAATCGGTATCCTGATCCGCAACAAACAAGTGTAAAAAAAGAATTGTCTAAATTCAAAAAAATTAATGAAAGCAATATACTTTTAGGAAATGGAAGTGATGAGGTGCTAGATTTGTTGTTTCGTGTTTTTTGTGAACCTAAGGTAGACAATGTAATTACATTACCACCAACATATGGTATGTACAAAGTGTTGGCAAATATTAACAATGTTGAAGAACGAGAGGTTTTATTAACCAAAGATTTTGAGCCAAGTGTGAAGAAGATTTTAGAAACGGCCGATAAAAACTCTAAAATATTGTTCTTATGCTCTCCAAACAACCCAACAGGGAATTCTTTTTCAAAAGAAAGCGTGGAAGTTTTACTAAAACTATTCAACGGTATTGTTGTGTTAGATGAAGCATATATTGATTTTTCGGCACAAGATAGTTGGTTGAAAAGATTGAATGAATTTCCAAATTTAGTGATTACACAAACTTTTTCTAAAGCGTATGGAATGGCGGGTGTACGATTGGGTATTTGCTATGCTTCAGAAGAAATTATTAAGGTGTTAAACAAAATTAAGCCACCCTACAATGTGAATGAATTAACGCAAAAATGTGCGTTAAAACGATTTTTGAAAATAGACGATTTAAGAGCAGATATTAAAAAAATATTGAAAGAAAGAGTTCGATTGATTGAAGGATTAAAGGATATTTCTTTTGTTGAAAAAGTGTATCCAACCGATGCAAATTTTGTGTTGGTAAAGGTAGATGATGCTGCAAAAAGATATCAGCAATTAATTGAAAAAGGAATTGTAATACGAAACAGAACCACCCAGCCATTGTGTGAAAATACATTGCGATTAACGGTGGGAACTAAAAGAGAAACAAAGCTGTTAATAAAAGCTTTAAGTGAAATATAATATGAGAAAAAAAGTTTTATTTATTGATCGTGATGGCACTATGATAAAAGAGCCAGCTGATGAACAAATTGATGCATTTGATAAATTGATTTTTTACCCTAAAGTATTTACATATTTGGGTAAAATTGCAAAAGAATTAGATTTTGAATTGGCAATGATTACCAATCAAGACGGTTTGGGAACAGATGTGTATCCGGAAGATACATTTTGGCCAGTGCATAATTTTATTATGGATTCTTTTGAAAATGAAGGTGTTGTTTTTTCTGATGTTTTTATAGATAAAACTTTTCCTCATGAAAATGCTGATACGCGTAAACCTAAAACCGGATTGTTAACTAAATATTTTTCAGAGGACTATGATTTGGAAAATTCATTTGTTATTGGAGATCGTTTAACTGATATTGAGTTGGCAAAAAATTTAGGAGCAAAAGGAATTTTTATCAATGATGAAACCAATTTAGGAACCGATGAAATTTCAGTAAAAAGAAGTGAGTTAGATGCTTTTATAGGATTGGAAAGTAATGATTGGGAAAAAATATACGAGTTTTTAAAATTAAAAAACCGTACAGCTGAATTAACACGGAATACCAACGAAACAAAGATTTATATTAAATTAAATTTAGATGGTACAGGTAAAAGTGATATTTCAACAGGAATTGCTTTTTTTGACCATATGTTAGATCAAATTGCGCGTCACGGAAGTATGGATTTAGTGATTCAAGTGCAAGGAGATTTGGAAGTTGATGAACACCATACCGTTGAAGATACTATGATTGCTTTAGGTGAAGTTTTTGCCAAAGCATTGGGTAATAAATTAGGAATTGAACGTTACGGATTTTGCTTGCCAATGGATGACTGTTTGGCGCAAGTAGCTATAGATTTTGGCGGTAGAAATTGGTTGGTTTGGGATGCCGATTTTAAACGTGAAATGATTGGTGCAATGCCAACTGAAATGTTTTATCATTTGTTTAAATCGTTTACTGATGGTGCGCGTTGTAATTTAAATATCAAAGCTGAAGGCACTAATGAACATCATAAAATTGAAGGGATTTTTAAAGCGTTTGCCAAAGCAATTAAAGTTGCTGTAAAACGTGATCCTGAAAAAATGATTTTACCAAGTACAAAAGGAATGTTATAAGATTAGCTTTTAGCCGTTAGCCATTTGCTAATAGCCATAAGCCAAAAACTAAAAAATGAAAATAGTAATCATAAATTACGGAGCAGGAAACATACAATCTATAAAATTTGCCATTCAGCGTTTAGGGTATGAAGCAGTTTTATCTCATGATGAAGAGGAGATACGAAATGCTGATAAAGTTATTTTTCCGGGAGTAGGTGAGGCAAGTAGTGCTATGGAAATGTTGAAAGCTACCGGTTTAGATAAGGTAATACCTACATTAACACAACCTGTATTGGGTATTTGTTTAGGTATGCAATTAATGTGTAGCTATTGTGAAGAAGGCGATACACAAGGTTTGGGTATTTTTGATTGTGATGTGGTAAAATTCTCTGCTTCAGAAAAAGTGCCGCAAATTGGTTGGAATCAAATTGAGAATTTAAAATCAGATTTGTTTAAAGGAATTAAAGAAAAAGAATATATGTATTTAGTGCATAGTTTTTATGTTCCTTTGAATGCTGAAGCCATTGCAACAACAAATTACGGACTACAATATGCATCAGCTTTGCAAGAAAAAAACTTTTATGGAGTACAGTTTCATCCAGAAAAAAGTAGTAAAGCAGGTTCACAAATAGTGCGAAATTTTTTAGAATTATAAGTAATTGTCATTTCAAGTAGTGGAAACAATGTGGTATTCCTTTCAAAAGAATGAAATTGATTTAGGAAATGAAGTAATGACAACAGCATAAAAAATACAATAAACAATGAGAATTATTCCGGCAATTGATATTATAAATGGGAAGTGTGTTCGTCTTTCAAAAGGTGATTATGCTACTCAAAAAATATACAATGAAAATCCATTAGAGGTTGCTAAAATGTTTGAAGATCACGGAATTCAACATTTACATTTAGTAGATTTAGATGGTGCAAAAGCAAGTCATATAGTAAACTATAAAGTGTTAGAAACGATAGCTTCTAAAACAAATTTAGCTATTGATTTTGGCGGTGGACTGAAATCTGATGAAGATTTAAAAATTGCTTTTGAAAGTGGAGCAAATCAAATTACTGGTGGAAGTATCGCGGTTAAAAATCCGGATACCTTTAAAAGTTGGTTGGCAAAATTTGGTGCAGCCAAAATTATTTTAGGAGCCGATGCTAATAACGAAAAAGTAGCCATTGGTGGTTGGTTAGAAGAAAGTGATCAAGAGTTAGTGCCGTTTATTCAGAATTATGAAAAAGAAGGTGTAAACTATGTAATTTGCACAGATATTTCAAAAGATGGAATGTTGCAAGGTCCTTCATTTGACTTGTATCAAAAAATATTAAACGAAACAAACAATATAAAATTAATAGCTTCAGGCGGAATTTCAACCTATGACGAATTGCCAAGATTGGCTGAGATGGGTTGTGAAGGGACTATTGTTGGTAAAGCAATTTACGAACACAAAATAAGTATGAAGCAACTAGAGAATTTTATATTAAATAATTAAACCTATTTTATTTACGTCATTCTGAACTTGATTCAGAATCACATCTAACAATGAAATTAAGTTATGTTTATATATTAACAAATGAGTATAGAACAACATTTTATATAGGAGTAACATCGAATTTAAAGAATAGGAGTATTCAACATTTTTTAGGTGAAGGTTCAGAGTTTACTAAAAAATATAATATTAAATATTTGGTTTATTTTGAAGAGTTTACAGATATAAAACAAGCGATTTTACGTGAAAAGCAATTGAAAAATTGGCGTCATGACTGGAAAATAAATTTAATTAAACAACAAAATCCATTATTAAAGACTTTGGATTTATAAAATAATGAGACCCTGAAACAAGTTCAGGGTGACGAATATATGTTAACAAAAAGAATAATTCCTTGTTTAGATATTAAAAACGGAAGAACTGTAAAAGGTGTTAATTTTGTAGATTTACGAGATGCTGGTGATCCGGTAGAATTGGCAGAGATTTATGCAAATGAAGGTGCCGATGAATTGGTGTTTTTAGATATTACAGCTACAGAACAACGCAGAAAAACATTAGCAGAATTGGTAATGCACGTTGCCGAGAAAGTAAATATACCGTTTACTGTTGGTGGTGGAATTTCTTCGGTGGAGGATGTTGAAATATTATTGAACTCTGGAGCAGACAAAGTATCTATAAATTCTTCCGCAGTAAAAAATCCGCAATTGATAAATGATTTGGCGGCTAAATTTGGAAGCCAGTGTGTAGTAGTTGCCATTGATGCAAAACAAATTGATGGCGAATGGATGGTGCATTTGGTTGGAGGAAAAGTGCCAACTGAAATTAAATTATTTGAGTGGGCAGAAGAAGTAGAACAACGTGGTGCAGGAGAAATTTTATTTACGTCTATGGATCACGATGGTACAAAAAATGGCTTTGCAAATAAAGCCTTAGCTCATTTAAGTGCGTTGGTAAATATTCCAATAATAGCTTCAGGTGGTGCTGGAAATATGCAGCATTTTGCTGATACTTTTATTGAAGGAAAAGCAGATGCGGCCTTAGCTGCAAGTGTATTTCATTTTAAAGAAATTGAAATAGTAGATTTAAAAAACGAGTTGAAAACTCAAGGTGTTGCTGTAAGATTATAGGTTGATTTCAGTATAGCAAAAGTTTAAAAAGATAATAATTATGAATATAGATTTTAATAAGAATAACGATGGTTTAGTGCCTGCTATTATTCAAGATTTTGTAACCAGACAAGTGCTAATGCTGGGATATATGAACAAAGAAGCGTACGAAAAAACGGTGGAAACTGGAAAAGCAACTTTTTTTAGTAGAACTAAGCAGCGTTTATGGACGAAAGGTGAAGAAAGTGGGAATTTTTTAAATGTGATTTCAATTAAAAATGATTGTGATAATGATACGTTATTGATTAAAGTAAAACCAGTTGGACCAACATGCCATAAAGGAACAGATACTTGTTGGGATGAAAAAAATGAACAGACTTTTGGCTTTCTTTCAGAATTAGAAAGTATTATTACAAGTAGAAGGGTAAATGCTGATGCTGAGAAAAGTTATGTGGCATCTTTGTTTGAAAAAGGAATAAATAAAATAGCACAAAAAGTAGGAGAGGAAGCTGTTGAAATTGTGATTGAAGCAAAAGATGATAATGAAGAGTTGTTTTTAAATGAAGGCGCAGATTTATTATTTCATTATCTAATTTTATTACAAGCTAAAGGCTATACATTGAAAGATATTGTAAAGGTATTGGAAGGCAGAAATTAAGATGTTTCAATAGTTATAATTAAAAAGCCCTGTAATTTCTATAGAAATTACAGGGCTTTTTCTGTGTTTATCTTTTTTATCTCGTAAAAGCTTCAGAAATTCTAAAGTAAATTCCCCAATCGTCTTTTCCAACTGCCAAATCCATACCAATAGAAATATTTGAACTTGGTATTGCTAAAAAACGAATTCCGGCACCAACAGCAGGCAATACATTATCTATACGAATATCTTTTGCAGTGTCAATAGCTGTTGCAAAACCTCCAAAGGCAACATATCCCCAGCGCTTGCTAAACCAGTGTCTGTATTCGCTTTGAACATCGTACACTTGATTTGCTCTATATTTTCCGTTTGAATATCCTCGTAGATCGTCTCTACCAACTATATTTTTTCCTGAAAAAGGAACATCACCTAAAGAAATTTGTGCATAAGCTCTAAGTAGCAGTGTATTTCTTTCACCTTGTTGAAAATATTTGTTGTATTCAAAACTTATATTGTGATAGTTTGAGGTACTTCCTAAAGCTTCTAAATAACTAGTTGTTAAAAATTTAGAGTTGAAACCGTTTATAGGCATCATTTGATTATTTCTAGTGTCAAACTCAGAATATACACCAAATCCAAACAAGCTTTGGGTATCATCAGGTTTCAAAGGAATGTCAAATGAAGTTGTTGATCGTGAGTATATTATATTTCCTCCCACATATAATCTATCATATACATTCACTAAAAAATCACCATAAAATGCTTGAAGATTAGTAGTGTAGTCAACAAATGTGCCATCATCTTCAAAGTCTGGAAAGATTCCTGGAGGAAATTGGCTAGTCACATTTTCCCAATCTAAATAGGTTTGAAAGTTAATAGTACCCATACCAAAAACTATCTTTGATCTAAACTTATCTTCTTTAAAATAAAATTTACTTGGTACAACGGTAAGCCACGATTTATTAGTAGTATAAGAAGCTATAAGTGATGTACTTGATATTGGTGAAATGGTGTCTTTAGGATTTAATTTGTAATAACCTGCAGCCATAAATCCGAAGGATGCTCCAAAGCTAGTACTGTACTTTACCATTGGAATAATTACTTTCTTTATTTTTTTGTGCTTTATTTTTAAAGTGTCATTCGGTGCATGTTGTGCTTGGATATTGCCTGAAAATAGAACGAATATAAGCAAGCAGCATAAGGATAATTGTAGCTTTAGATTTTTTTTCATTTTCAAATTTACAAAAAAATGCAGAGTATTTATTTTTTTAAAAGTATAGAAAATTCTTTTTTACAAAAACACTTATAAAAAAGTTGTTTTGAAATAGTGAAAAGCCCTTTTGAATAATTATTTTTTGTACATTGAATTTTTAAATAATGAATTAAATTTTATAAACGTTGTTTATGAAAACATTTAATTACCATATTAAAGTAATTAATACAACTGCAAACTATAAAAACTAAAATGACTTCAATAAATAAAATTACTTTAGAGTTTTTAACAGCTTTAAAAAAAAATAACAACCGTGAGTGGTTTGCTGAACATAAAACAGAGTTTTTAGTAGAACAGCAAAAAATAAAAGACTTTTATAATGCGGTTGAAACACAATTAAAAGAACACGATGACATAGATAAGTTTAAGTTATTTAGAATTTATAGAGATGTTCGTTTTTCAAAAGATAAAACTCCTTATAAACCGCATTTTGCAGGAAGTTTTTCTAGAGCAACCAAAAGTTTACGAGGTGGTTATTATTTAAGAATTAGGCCGGGTGAAAGTTTTTTGGCCGGTGGTTTTTGGGAACCCAATAAAGAAGATTTATTACGAATTAGAAAAGAGTTTGAAATGGATACTTCTGAAATTAGAGCTATAATTAACAATGAAACTTTTGTAAAGTATTTTGGAACGTTACAAGGCAATGCTTTAAAAACTGCACCTAGAGGTTTTGATAAAGAGCATCCTGATATGGATTTAATTAAAATGAAACAATTTATTGTGGTGCGTAATTTTACGGATAAGGAAGTGGTAAGTGCAAATTTTATAAAAGAGTTGGATAAAAGTTACAAAGCTATGCGGCCTTATTTTGATTATATGAGTGATGTACTTACTACAGATTTAAATGGAGAATCAATTTTGTAAATAAGCATAAAAAAAGCGACTTTTTCAAGTCGCTTTTTTTATGCTTTATATAATTAGCTTTTGCGCTCTAGCAAAGCCATATAAAATCCGTCGTAACCAGTTTTAAAAGGCGACACTTTTTTATCTTTTATAATTTCAAAGTTTGGATTTTCTTTTAAAAACTTTTTTACTTGATTTTCATTTTCTGAAGGTAAAATAGAACAAGTTGCATACACAACTTTTCCGCCTACTTTTACTAATTGTGAATAGCTTTGTAAAATTTCAGCTTGCGTTTTAATAATGTTTTCTACAAACTCAGGTTGTAATTTCCATTTGCTATCAGGGTTTCTTTTTAAAACTCCAATTCCGCTACAAGGTGCATCAATCAACACTCTGTCAGCCGTAGCTTTCATTTTTTTAATCACTTTTGAAGAGTCAATTGGTTTTGTTGTAATATTATGTGCACCAGCTCTTCGGGTTCTAATTTTTAACTTCTTTAATTTACTTTCGTAAATATCAGTTGCAATAATTTGCCCTTTATTTTCCATTAAAGCACTTAAGTGTAACGTTTTTCCACCAGCGCCTGCACACGTATCAATTACACGCATTCCTGGTTTTACATCTAAAAATGCAGCCACCAATTGAGACGATGCATCTTGTACTTCAAATAAACCATCTTTAAAACATTTCGTTTTAAAAACATTTGCACGTTCTACTAATTTTAAAGCATCAGGATACCCATCAATAAAAACAGTTTCAATACCTTCATCACTTAATTTTTTGCGCAATGCAGCTTTATTGGTTCTTAAAGTATTGGTACGTAATAGAACTTCAGCAGGTTTATTTAAAGCTTCAATTTCTTTGCTCCAATGTTTTTCTCCCAATTCTTTTATAGCCAATTCATCCATCCAATCTGGAATAGATTCTTTAAAAACACGTGTTTTTTGAAGTTCGTCAAATTTACCTTTGTATCTTCTTTCAGGAACTCCAACAAATTGAGGCCAATCTGGTAATTTATAACCTTTTAAAACCGCGTAAACACTAAAGTTTTTCCAAACATTTTCAGTAGAATAATGAGATTTTGTACCAGCAATTTCATTGTATAAACGTTTCCAACGTACCATTTCATAAATGGTTTCTGCAACAAATTTTCGGTCTCTAGCTCCCCAGCGTGCATCCTTTTTTAAGGCTTTTTGAACAACTTTATCGGCATATTCTTGCTCATTAAAAATAAGCTTCATGGAGTCTATGACTGTAAATACTAAGTTTCTGTGTAATCTCATACTAAAATTTTAAAGGTGCAAAGGTACATAATTAGTTACTATTAAAATGTAATTGTTTATTGCTGTTTGAATTATTACCTTCGTGTTTTATAAAAAATCAATGTCTGTACATACTTTAAATACTTCTATTTCCTATTTAAAAGGCGTTGGGCCTAGTAGAGCTGATTTATTAAAATCAGAATTAGGAATTTATACATTTGAAGATTTATTAAACTTTTTTCCGAATAGATATATTGATAGAACACAGTTTTTTAAAATAAATCAATTGCAGCAAAACGCTGCTGAAATTCAGGTGTTAGGAAAAATAACGTCTATAAAAACGGTACAACAAAAACGAGGAAGTAGGTTAGTGGCTACTTTTAAAGACGACACTGGTTTTATGGAATTGGTTTGGTTTCGTGGTGCAAAATGGATTAAAGATGCCTTAAAGTTAAACACACCGTATGTTATTTTTGGGAAAACAACTTCGTTTAATGGGCTTTTTTCAATGCCACATCCTGAAATGGAATTATTGGCAGATTACAAGAAAAATTTACGCACAGCAATGCAGCCCGTGTATCCTTCTACAGAAAAATTAACCAATAAAGGAATTACAAATAGAATTATTTCAAAAATGATTCAAAACTTGTTTGAAGAAGTGCACGGAAGGTTTGGTGAAACTTTGTCTGATGCTATAATTCAGCAATTACAGTTTATTTCTAAAAGTGAAGCTTTATTAAATATTCATTTTCCTAAAAACCAATCGCTGCTAACAAAAGCAGAACGTCGTTTAAAATTTGAAGAATTGTTTTTTATTCAATTGCAATTAATTCGAAAAAAATTAATTCGGAAATCTAAAATTAAAGGCTATAATTTTAGTGTTGTTGGCAATTATTTTAATAATTTTTATAAAAATAAATTACCTTTTGATTTAACCAATGCGCAAAAACGAGTGTTGAAAGAAATTAGAAAAGACATTGGTTCAAATGCTCAAATGAATAGGTTATTGCAAGGTGATGTGGGTTCAGGAAAAACCATTGTGGCATTGCTAACTATGTTAATTGCATTAGACAACGGATTTCAAGCTGCTTTGATGGCGCCTACAGAAATTTTAGCGACGCAACATTACAATTCTTTGGTTGAATTGTTAACCGGAATGGACGTAAACATTCAATTGTTAACAGGTTCTGTAAAAACAAAACAACGTAAAATAATTCACGAACAACTAGAAAGTGGAGAGCTTCATATTTTAATAGGCACGCACGCGTTGATTGAAGATAAAGTAAAATTCAAGAATTTAGGAATTGCAATTATAGATGAGCAACACCGTTTTGGTGTAGAGCAACGATCTAAATTATGGCGAAAAAATGAATTGCCACCGCATATTTTAGTAATGACAGCAACACCAATACCAAGAACTTTGGCAATGAGTGTGTACGGTGATTTAGATATTTCGGTGATTGATGAATTACCTCCAGGAAGAAAAGAAGTAAAAACTGCGCACCGATATGATGCCAATCGTTTATCGGTTTTTAAATTTATAAGAGATGAAATTGATAAAGGTCGCCAAGTGTATGTGGTGTATCCGCTTATTAACGAATCTGAAGCGATGGATTATAAAGATTTGATGGATGGTTATGAAAGTATTTCAAGAGAATTTCCTACACCAAAGTACCAAATTAGCATTGTTCATGGAAAAATGAAACCCGACGACAAAGAGTATGAAATGCAACGTTTTGTAAAAGGTGATACGCAAATTATGGTGGCCACTACTGTAATTGAAGTTGGTGTAAATATTCCCAATGCAAGTGTTATGGTTATTGAAAGTGCTGAGCGTTTTGGCTTGTCTCAATTACATCAATTGCGAGGAAGAGTTGGGCGTGGAGCTGAGCAAAGTTATTGTATTTTAATGACGAGCTTTAAACTTTCGGCAGATGCAAAAACACGTTTAAAAACAATGGTTGATACTAGTGATGGTTTTAAAATTGCTGAAGTTGATTTAAAATTACGTGGTCCTGGAAATTTAATGGGAACGCAACAAAGTGGTGTGTTAAATTTAAAAATTGCTGATATTGTAAAAGATGCAGCCGTTTTAAAAATGGCCAGAAGTATGGCTGTTGATGTGCTTACCACCGATCCTGTTTTGAGTCTTCCTGAAAATGCGCGTATAAAAACAGCGTACCAAAAAATTAGTAAAAACAGTACTATTTGGCAAAATATTAGCTAAATAAGTATTTTTAGAAGCTGTATTTTGCTAGTAATACTTCCTAAATTGTTACGTGAACTTTTAACTGCAAACTTTTAACATTTCACTTGTAATGATTATCTTTGCAATTCGTAAAAAATAAATTTTAGATGAAAATATCATACAATTGGTTAAAGCAGTTTTTAAAGGTTGATTGGGAAGCTGAAAAAACTGGAGAATTATTAACTGATTTAGGACTTGAAGTTGAAGGAATTGAAACTGTAGAATCCATTAAAGGAAGCCTTGAAGGCATTGTAATTGGTAAAGTTTTAACGTGTGTTCAACATCCAAATGCTGATAGATTAAGAATAACAACAGTAGATTTAGGAACTGGTGAACCTGTGCAAATTGTTTGTGGAGCACCTAATGTAGCAGCGGGTCAAACTGTACCTGTGGCAACTATTGGAACTGTTTTATACGATGATAAAGGAGAAAGTTTCAAAATAAAGAAAGGTAAAATACGAGGAGAAGAAAGTCACGGAATGATTTGTGCTGAAGATGAATTAGGTCTTGGTTCTAGTCACGATGGGATTATGGTGTTAGATGATGATTTAGAAGCCGGAACACCTGCCGCAACTGTATTTAATATTGAAAAAGACGAAGTTTTTGAAATTGGTTTAACACCAAATAGAGCTGATGGAATGAGCCACTACGGAACTGCACGTGATTTACGCGCAGGGATGATTCAGCAAGGAACTTCATTAGAATTAATTTCACCTTCAGTAAGTGATTTTAAAGTTGAAGATAGAACCTTAAAGTTTGATGTAGTTGTTGAAGATAATGAAAAAGCACCACGTTATGCAGGTGTAACTATTTCAGATATTGAAGTTAAAGACTCTCCAAGTTGGATTCAAAATAGACTTAAAGCTATTGGTTTAACACCTATAAATAATGTTGTAGATGTTACCAATTATGTGTTGCACGAATTAGGGCAACCTTTACACGCTTTTGATGCAAACCAAGTAAAAGGGAATAAAGTAATTGTAAAAACCTTACCAACAGGAACAAAATTTACAACGTTAGATGGTGTTGAAAGAGAATTGCACGAAGAAGATTTAATGATTTGTAATGACAACAATGAACCTATGTGTATTGCAGGGGTTTTTGGTGGTGAAGTTTCAGGAGTTTCAAGTAATACAACTTCTATATTTTTAGAAAGTGCTTATTTTAATCCGGTTTCAGTTAGAAAAACAGCCAAGCGTCACGCATTAAATACAGATGCTTCTTTTAGGTTTGAAAGAGGAATTGATCCAAATATTACAAAATACGCGTTAAAACGTGCTGCAAATTTAATTATAGAAGTTGCTGGCGGAAAAATATCTTCAGAAATTGTAGACTTATATCCTAAAAAAATTGAAGATTTTGAAGTATTTCTTTCTTATCAAAAAATGGATCGCTTAATTGGAGCTGAAATACCTCGTGAAACGGTTAAAAATATTTTAGCTTCTTTAGACATAAAAGTGAACAGTGTTACTGATGGAGGAGTTGGATTAACAGTGCCGTCATACAGAGTTGATGTTACCAGAGAAGCAGATGTTATTGAAGAAATTTTACGTGTATATGGATACAATAATGTAGAGTTTTCTCACAAGTTAAATACGTCTATTTCTTTCTCAGAATTTGATGATGTGAAGATTGAAAACGTAGTTGCAAACCAATTGATTTCTCAAGGTTATAATGAGACTATGGCAAACTCTTTAACAAAATCAGATTATGTAAGCCTTTCAGAAGTGTTGAATGAATCGCATAATGTGGCTATGCTAAACCCTTTAAGTAATGATTTAGGTGTTATGCGCCAGTCATTGTTATTTAGTGGTTTAGAGTCTGTTATTTATAATATTAACCGTAAAAACAATTCATTAAAGTTTTTTGAATTTGGAAAAACATACCACAAGTATGAAAGTGGTTATAGTGAGCAAAAGCATTTAACTATTTTTGTTTCAGGAGCTCGTAACAAAGAAAGTTGGAATGTACCTCAAAAAACTTCAGATTTCTTTTACTTAAAAGGAATTGTTACTGCTTTGTTAGGTAGACTAGGAATTCAAAATTTAAAAACTACACCAACAAAAAACGATGTGTTTTCTGAAGGAATTACGTTTAGTTTAGGGAAAATTAAACTGGTAGATTTTGGAGTCGTTAAGCGATCAATCAATAAAGAATTTGGAATTAAACAAGAAGTTTTATTTGCAGATTTTAATTGGGATAATGTGTTAAAAGTTGGTGGTAAAACAAAAATTAAAATTGCTGAGTTGCCAAAATTCCCTACTGTAAAACGTGATTTTGCCTTGTTATTAGATAAAGAAGTTTCATTTGGAGAAATTTATAATTTGGCTTTTCAATCAGAAAGAAAGTTATTGAAAGAAGTTGATTTATTTGATGTGTATGAAGGCGATAAATTAGCAGAAGGCAAAAAATCTTATGCAGTAAGCTTTTTATTGCAAGATGAAAACAAAACCTTAAACGACAAGCAAATAGATAAAATAATGCAAAAGCTGCAACAAACATTTGAAAAAAATGTGGGTGCTACATTGCGTTAATTAAAACCATATAATTTTAAAGCCTTTAGATGAAATTCTAAAGGCTTTTTTTTAATTTTGCAAAAATCAAATTCATGTATAAACTTTTAATACGACCGTTATTTTTTCTTTTCGATCCAGAAAAAATTCATCATTTCACTTTTTCCTTCATTAAAATTCTTTCAAAAATACAGGGTGTTCCTGCAATTTTTAGAAGTTTATTTCAAGTGAATAGTAAAAAGTTAGAACGAAATTTATTTGGATTAACGTTTAAGAATCCTGTAGGTTTGGCTGCTGGTTTTGATAAGAACGCGGTGCTTTACAATGAGTTGGCAAACTTTGGTTTTGGTTTTGTTGAAATTGGAACAGTGACACCAAAGGCGCAACCTGGAAATCCTAAAAAACGTATTTTTAGGTTAAAAGCTGATAATGGATTAATAAACAGAATGGGTTTTAATAATGAAGGTTTAAAAGCGGCTATTGAAAAGTTAAAAGAAAATAAAGGTAAAATAATTATAGGTGGAAATATAGGTAAAAATACGGCTACTATGCCTGAAGCTTATACCAACGATTATGCCGAATGTTTTAAAGAATTACATCCTTTTGTAGATTATTTTGTGTTGAATGTAAGCTGTCCTAATGTTGGAAGTCACGCAAAATTAACCGATAAAAGTTACTTGATTGAATTGATTTCAAAAATGCAAGATTTGAACAAAGAATTTGCAATTCAAAAACCAATTTTATTAAAAATTGCACCAGATTTAAATGAAATTCAACTAGATGAAATTATTGAAATAGTTGCTGAAACAAAAATTGAAGGTGTTATAGCTTCAAATACTTCAGTAAACCGTGAAGGTTTAAAAGCTTCTGAAGAAATGCTTACAGCTATTGGAAATGGTGGTTTAAGTGGAAAACCAGTAAGAGAAAGAAGTACTAAGGTTATTCAATATTTGGCAGATAAATCAAACAAAGCTTTTCCAATTATTGGTGTAGGAGGTATTCATTCTGCAGAAGATGCGCTTGAAAAATTAAACGCTGGTGCTGATTTAGTTCAAATTTATACAGGATTTATTTATGAAGGTCCGGCACTAATAAAAAAGATTAATAAAGCAATTTTAGCGCAAAGCTAATTGAACTACGAGATTCTCATATCATTTATTGGAGCTTCAATGTTACTTACAATTATGCCTGGACCAGACATAATTTATGTATTGGTTCAAAGTATTACTAATGGGAAAAAATATGGTGTTGTAACAGCTTTAGGGTTGGTTTCAGGTATTTTAGTGCATACTACATTGGTGGCTTTTGGAGTATCAGCATTGTTAAAACAATCGGAATTAGTATTCTTTATTATAAAATTGTTTGGAGCTTGTTATTTAGTGTACTTAGCGTATTTAAGTTATATTTCTTCAGAAGAAGTTTTATTAAATACTAGAGTTGAAAAGAAAGGAATGTTCAAGTTATTTCAACAAGGATTTTTAATGAATGTTTTAAATCCGAAGGTTTCAATTTTCTTTTTGGCATTTTTTCCTGGTTTTTTATTTAGCAACACGTTAAATACGGTGTTTCAATTTTATGCATTAGGTATCCTATTTATGTTACAAGCGTTTTTAATATTTTCGGTAGTTTCTATATTATCTGGTAGTTTCGCCCAATATTTACAACAGCATAATAGTTTTAGCAAGCTTATAAAATGGTTTAAAATAGTGGTGTTTGTAGGTATTGCCTTTTTTATACTGTTTTCATAATTGTATTGTATATTTGATGTAGTATGAGAAAAGTAAAATTAATAGAATGTCCGCGAGATGCTATGCAAGGTGTTACGTCTCATTTTATTCCTACTTCAGCAAAAGCACAATATATAAATGCTTTGTTACGAGTTGGTTTTGATACCATAGATTTTGGGAGTTTTGTTTCTCCAAAGGCAATTCCCCAAATGCGCGATACAGCAAATGTATTGTCAAAATTAGATTTAAGTAAAACCGAAAGTAAATTACTAGCCATTGTTGCCAATGTACGCGGTGCGCAAGATGCTTGTAAGTTTGAAGAAATTGATTATTTAGGATATCCTTTTTCTATTTCTGAAAATTTTCAAATGCGTAACACTGGTAAAACTATTTCAGAATCTATTACAATTTTAGATGAGATTTTAAACATTGCTGCAAAGTCTAATAAACAAGTGGTTGCGTATTTATCTATGGGATTTGGGAATCCGTATGGTAATCCTTGGAATGTTGATATTGTAGCAGAATGGACACGTACGCTTGTTGCAATGGGTGTTCGTATTTTGTCGCTATCTGATACTATTGGCAGTTCAACACCTGAAATAATTTCTTATTTATTTTCTAATTTAATTCCTCAATATCCTTCTATTGAATTTGGGGCGCACTTGCATACTACACCAACTACTTGGCACGAAAAAGTGCATGCTGCTTTTGCTGCTGGTTGTAATCGCTTTGATGGTGCAATTAAAGGGTTTGGCGGTTGTCCAATGGCTAAAGACGAACTTACCGGAAATATGCCAACTGAAAAATTGGTTTCTTACTTTACCCAACAAAAAGCTTCTACAAATATTAGTGCAATGAGCTTTGAAAGCGCTTATAATGAAGCTTTAAAAATCTTTATCTAGTTAACTTATTTAGTTTTAAAACGTTACACTTCTCTTTTTTTAGGGCTAAAATGATATTTGTCATTTTATTTAGAAATATTCTAAATAAGTCTTTTATATGTATCAAAAGTTACATATGTTTGCACTCTATTTATAATCAATCTAAATTAAATTTTATTAAAAATGAAAAATAGAGTAGTAATATTAGCATTTGTTTTAGCAAGTGTTTTTGGATATTCACAACAAAATTCAACCTTGCAATCGCAAGATTCTATTCAACAATTTCAGTCTCAACAAAGAGATGGAAGTAGTTATTTAAATTCTGGTCAACGTTTATTAAGTACACCAATAGATAAGGGGATAACTTTAGGTGGTTATGGTCAAATTGATTACAATGAGCCTGATGGATCTGCACCAGGAAAATTAGATGTGCATAGATTGGTGTTATTGTTTGCTTATAAATTTAATGACAGAGTGAGCTTTTTAACTGAAATTGAACTAGAGCACGTAAAAGAGGTTTATGTAGAACAAGCATTTGTAAAATACAAAGTTGCTGAATCTGTAAATGTTTTGGCAGGTTTAATGTTAGTGCCAATGGGAATTATCAATGAATTTCATGAACCTACAACGTATCACGGTGTGGAGCGTCCAAATGTAGATAAATATATTGTGCCAACTACTTGGAGAGAGTTAGGAATTGGTGTTTCAGGTAATATCAATAGTGCTTCATTAAAATACCAAGCATATATTTTTAACGGATTTATATCTTATATAGATGGAGCTGGAGTTTTAAGAGGTTCAGACGGATTGCGAAAAGGACGTCAAAAAGGAGCAGAATCTTTAATTACTTCTGCCAATTTTTCTACAAAACTTGATTACTATGGAATTAGAGGATTAAGAGTTGGTTTGGCAGGTTATTTTGGTAAAACTCAAACTGAAGATACTTCAATTGAAGAAAGTACAGTTGGTGTTTCTATGATTGGATTGGATGCACGTTATGTGTATAAAAATTTAGAATTAAGAGGTCAGTATATTTATACAGATTTATCTGATACAGATGCTTATAATATGTTTAGTGGTAAAGATTTAGGATCACAAATGACAGGTGTGTACGGGGAAGTTGCCTATAATTTTCCTTTAAAAGGAGTACAACAATTAACACCATTTTTACGATACGAAAAATACAATACACATGCGGCAACTGCAGGAGATTTGGTTCAAAATAAAGCATATGACAGAGATGATGTAACTTTTGGATTGGATTATAAAGTGGCCAATGGAGTTGTATTTAAAGTAGATTACCAATTGTTTAGCAATGCTGTTGTTGATAGTGATACAAATACACAATTTAACGCAGGTGTAGGGGTTTGGTTCTAACAAATTAAATTAAAACGTTTTTAAAAAAGTATAATTATTATTATTATTATTATTAAAGCATCTTATTCTTATGAAAAAAATAATAGCCATGTTTTTTATTGTTTGTATTTCGTCTGGTTTTACAGCATCAAAAAGAGTAGATGCTTTAATTAAAAAAGAAATTACTTCGGTTTTTAAAATTGAAGAATTTACAAAAGAATCTTTACATATTTCTTCTGAAATTAATGCAAGTTTACCTATTAGTATTAATGATTCTAATTTTTTTAAAATTATTCATAACAACGCTACAATTGGGTATTACTATTTTGGAAAAGCCTACGGAAAAGCAGATTTTTTTGACTTTATTGTAATATTTGATAAAGAGTTAATTGTTTCAAAAGTAAAAGTAATTACCTATAGAGAAGATCACGGAGGTGAAGTAGGAAGTAAGCGTTGGTTAAAACAATTTGAAGGTACTGAAACAACGAAAGAATTAGCGTATCAACAAGATATTGCAGGAATTTCGGGAGCTACAATTTCCGTAAAATCTATGTTGAATGAAGTAAATAAGTTATTAAAAACTGTGACTATTTTAAGTAACAAAGGACAACTGTAATGGAAGTACACGGACTTATACATCAATTCCCAAAAGAAATTAAAGTGTTAATACTGGTTTTTATTTCGGTATTAAGTATTGGTTTTTTTGGAGGTTTAAGCTTTGTTAATAATACAACAGCAATGCAACCTGCAAGTATTGAAACGCATTATTTGGGAAATGAAGCTGACGAAGATGCCGAAATTATGAAGTTCAAAAAAAATGAAAGAGAAATATTAACCATTGTGCACGGTCATATTTTATCTATGTCGGTTATTTTCTTTTTAATTTCTTTATTATTAGCAACAACATCAATCAATAAAAAACTAAAACACTTTTTAATGATTGAACCATTTATTTCATTAGTGTTAACTTTTGGAGGTATTTATTTGCTTTGGACAGGTGTGTTATGGTTTAAATATGTAATTATTATTTCTGGAATTTTTATGACATTAAGCTATGTAATAAGTGTAGTATCAATAGGGTATGAGATATTGAGTTATAAAAATGTTAAGAAATAAATAAATCCTGTTATTTCAATAAAAAAGTGTAAATTTGCTCGCAATTAATTTATAAGTTGATTGCACTATGATTTCACACGATTCCAAGTTTGTAGGAGAAGGTTTAACCTACGATGACGTATTACTTATTCCAGCATATTCTGAAATATTACCTAGGGAAGTAAGTATTCAAACAAAATTTTCAAAAAACATTACTTTAAATGTTCCAATTGTTTCCGCAGCTATGGATACGGTTACGGAATCTGATATGGCAATTGCAATGGCTCGTGAAGGAGGTATTGGTGTGTTGCATAAAAACATGTCTATTGAAAAACAAGCTTTAGAAGTTAAAAAAGTAAAACGTTCTGAATCTGGAATGATTTTAGAACCTGTTACTATTACTAAAGATGAAACTGTTTTTGCTGCAAAAAGTATTATGAGCGAATACGGAATTGGAGGAATCCCAGTTGTGAATAGCGAAGGTACTTTGATTGGAATTGTTACCAATAGAGATTTACGTTTTGAAGGAAATAATAGCCGAAAAATTGAAGAAGTTATGACTTCTGAAAACTTGGTAACTGTTTCTGAAGGAACTTCATTAAAGCAAGCTGAATTAATTTTACAAACTAACAAAATTGAAAAACTACCAGTAGTTGATGCAAATTACAAATTGGTAGGGTTAATTACGTTTAGAGATATTATTAAGGTAAGTGAAAACCCAAATGCAAATAAAGATACGTACGGGCGTTTAAGAGTTGCGGCTGCCATTGGAGTTACAGGTGATGCTGTTGAAAGAGCAGAAGCTTTAATTGCTGCTGGTGTTGATGCATTGATTATTGATACAGCGCACGGACATACAAAAGGTGTGGTTGCTGTTTTAAAAGCGGTTAAAAGTAAAAATAAAGACACAGATGTTATAGTAGGAAATATTGCAACTGGTGCTGCAGCTAAATATTTAGTTGAGGCAGGAGCTGATGCGGTAAAAGTAGGGATTGGACCAGGATCAATTTGTACAACGCGTGTTGTTGCAGGTGTTGGTTTTCCTCAGTTATCGGCTATTTTAGATGTTGCTGAAGCTATTAAAGGATCAGGTGTTCCAGTAATTGCAGATGGAGGAATACGTTATACAGGTGACATACCAAAAGCTATTGCTGCTGGTGCAGATACGGTAATGTTAGGTTCATTATTAGCAGGAACAAAAGAATCGCCAGGTGAAACTATTATTTTTGAAGGCCGTAAGTTTAAATCGTATCGTGGAATGGGTTCTGTTGAAGCTATGAAACATGGTTCAAAAGATAGATATTTTCAAGATGTTGAAGACGATATTAAAAAATTAGTTCCTGAAGGAATTGTTGGACGTGTGCCTTATAAAGGTGAGTTGGTTGAAACAATGCATCAATTTATTGGTGGTTTAAGAGCCGGTATGGGATACTGTGGAGCAAAAGATATTACTACTCAAAAAGAAGCTCAATTTGTTAAAATTACTTCGGCAGGTATGCGAGAAAGCCATCCACATGATGTAACTATTACAAAAGAAGCACCAAATTATTCAAGATAATTTTACAGTACATAAATACTTTTAAGCTTAGGATTTTTTAAAAATTCTAAGCTTTTTTTTGGTTTGTTTTCTGTTTTAGCAATAAAATTAGACCATATTTTTAGTTTTTGAGATAGCAATGCCTCAAATAACAAGGTTTTACGTGTACTTGTGAAATTATATACAAATTATTAAATAATGTTTTTTGTCATTAAAAATTTACGAATTATTTAATAAGTAAGCCTCTAAACCTTAATTGAATATATATATTATAGCCGTTTTGTGATTTTTATTACATAAAAAAGGTCTAATTCTCTTTATTTTTAAAATAGTTGGTAATTTTCTTTATTTATTATGTAATTTTCTTCATTTTTGTGACTCAAATTGGTTAACCAATTTTAAACACAAACTAGTAAGAAGGTGATTTTTACTAAATTAATTATAGGAATTTAAATTTTTTTTCATCAATGAACAAAGAGAATCAAGAATCAATAGAGCAAAATAGGAAAGATACTGTACAGTATATAAACATTCAACTAGCTTCTTTAGGACAGCCAATTTATCAAGATGATGAAAATTCAGATGTTAAATTTTGTAACTTAGAATTTCAAAAATTAACAAACTCTTTCATTAAAAGTTTTCAAGAGAAATCAAGGTTATTGTCAAGTCATTTGTCACCTGCAGATACTCGTATCCAAAACTTTTTAAATGATTATTTAAAAGATGTTGATTTTGATAAATCAAAATATGCTTTACCAAATGACACACTTATTTTAAATCAAAAGGGACATGCAAGAGAGGTAAGTTTACCTCCAAACGGAAAAACTTTTGTTAGTGAAGATATTACTTCGCATAGAATTAAGCAAGGTATTTTAAATAACCCAATCAATGATAAAAGAACTACAAAAGGAACTTTTCATATTGTAGAAGGTAATTTACCTGTACCATTAGATAAAAAAGAAGTGCCAAGAATTGCTTTTGCACATTTCCTTAAAGCAGCTTTTAATCCTTCTGATGCTTTAAAAACATTACCTTTTACTTCAAACCAAGAAGATAAAGCAAAATTAATGGTGTCGCTATTAATGCGTCCTATGGTTTGCCCTGAAGTTAAAGGAGTAATTTCAAAAAAGAGTTTAGAAGTACGCTTTTTTGCACCAGGTAGCTTGGTAACAAATTTAGATTTTGTTGAATCTATTTTTGGAAATGCAGGAAATCCTCATTTAGCTCATAATGATGCAGCATTGGATACTGAACATTGGACAGGACATACAGGTTGTATTATTTTAGCGCCACAGTTAAAATTATTGAAGAAAAAAGATGTTGGTTTACCACACTATGATAGCGCTACAGAACGTCAAAGAAATGATGGAATGTGCTGGAAAGATGAGAATGAATTGTACAATGATGGTGGTGCTTTTAAAGTAACTTGTAGAGATGATAGAGGAGTAGTTGTTACTATTATTGCTGATAACTATTTTGGATATTCTAAAAAGGAAATTAAAACTCAAATTAGCTATTCTGCCAATTTATATGGTTTAGTTGAAGAGGAACACGCAGGTGGAGCAATTGCTTACCCAAGAGGTGTAATGGGTGATATTGTTGATGGTGCAGGATTTACAGCTAAATTTGGAAATAAGCATAACTTTGAAGATGTAAAAGCATTTTTAGGTGATAAAATTGACGTAAAACCTGAAAACTATGCAGTAGATAAAAAATATCCAAATATTGTTTACCTACCAGAAGATGCTTACATAAATACCAATACAAATAGTATTAGTTGGACGTATAAGAATAAATATCAAAAATTAATCTTATCGCCATTAAAAACATATGTTCACCCTACAGGTAATAAATTTAAACTTGAAAAGCACAATGCAATTGCTTTATGGAGAATTGTAAATACGTCTCCTGAAGGAATATTTTGTCATAAACCTTGTACTGTTTCAGGTGGTGGTAAATCTGAAATTTCTAAATCTATGCAAAATGCCATTACGTATAGTGCATTTAACATTGTAGATATTGAAGAAGATTTTAAAAAGGCTGATGAAATTATTGAATATAATTATTCTAAAAGATGGAAAGATTATGATCCATCATTACCACCATCAAGATCATTTTTAGATAAAGGAAGAACTTTAGGTTCAGCAGTTAAATTATTAACACCGTCAAATGAAAATAGTGATGAGTATAATGAGTTTATAAACAATATTCCTGTTCATATTAGATCATTGGTGTTGTTTGTGAAAAGGTTATATCGTCAGGATAACGAAGGTTTAAACTGGAAAGACTGTATGTCTGTTGAAATTATCAACGGTAAAAATGGTACAGGATTACAATATAACAATACACCAGTAGTTGGAAGTTATGTTAGAATTGGTTTCAACCAAAAAGGTGTTTGGTTATTGAATAAATTACGTTCAGATTTTTCTGCAAGTACAAAAATTCAAATTGAAGATGATATTTCAGCATCAATTACACTACCAAGAAATCAATTTTCAAACTTAAACTCTACGTATTCAAACAAGAGTTTAAAAGTAGTTGCAAACTGTGAATCACATTTATTCCAAAGACCTGATGAAGCAATTGTTCGTGGTTATGATAAAGGTGCAGAGCATGACTTAGTAAGTAACAATGTATTTTTAACAAATTACGAATTACTAAGAAAAGAAGATGCAATTGAAATTTTTGAAGACACTATTAATTTTGACAAATACACGCAGCCTGTTAAAGATTTAATTATTAGCGTTGTTGAAAGTCCAAATGATGAGGAATATTTTGCGTTGCCATCTCATACAAGAATTGTAAATGGTGAGCCAACTAAAAATCCACGTTATTTAGAGCGTAATATTTTTATCAATGAAACTGAAGATAGCTATTTAGGTGAAATTGGTGTTAGATTGTATAGAAGAATTAAAGCTGATGAACCTGTAATAAACGTTGTAAATGCGGTATTACCAGGAAGAAGAAACAATCCAGTTGATAAAAAAGCAGGTATTCGTCCGTTAGCAGTATACAACCCAATCCACTATCAGGAAACTCCTGAGTTATTTATGGACTTTATTTGTAGTTTAACAGGAAAATCTCCATCAACAACAGGAGCTGGTTCTGAAGGTGCTTTAACAAAAGGTCCTTTTAACATGTTAACGCCTACAACCGATTTAAATAATGCGTTATTATCTCATATTTTAACAGAATCTAATGCGTTTAGTACTGCTGCAGGTTACGTTGGAGGAGAAAATAAAGTAGATCACGATATTAGTTTATTAATTCCAGAAATTTGGGCACGTTTAGTTCCTGAAGATCGTGATCCAAAAGCTTTAATTGCAAATGGATCTCTTGAGAAAATGGAAGATTTTGTTTACGATGGTAAAAAAGTTTTAGCAAGTAGATTAGGATACCGTATTACAAGTACCTTCTCTTTAAGATGTTTAAACCGTATTTTTGACGAACCTAATGCTGTATTTAACGAAAAAATGTTAAAACCAGAATTACAAGGTATGGAAGATTTTGTTGACGGTATTGCTAATATTGTTGAAGCTCAAGAAAAAGTAGCTCTTCGTTATTTTGAAGATGGAAGTATTGATGCTGCAATTCCACCGTTAAAAATATTATTGCATATGATGGCTTACGGTACTTACGAAGGTAAAGAATTAAGTGATCCAGAATTAAGAAGTTATTTTGAAAGAGAATACGTAATTAATAGTGATTGGTATAAAGAAAGATTGAAATTAAAACAACAAAAAGATGTTGCTTTTTATACGAAACAAATTGATTATTTAGAAAACTTTATTCAAGATCCAAATAATACAATGATTAATGAGGAATTAGATTTGAATACACGTTTACAAAAAGTAAAAGATTTATGTAAAGAAGCTGGTTCAAAAGAGTATTTAAAAAGTTTAGTTGGAACTATTGGAGTTGACCCTTTATATAGAAAATAATTAAAACTTAAATATAAAAAAAGCGCAAATTTTAATTTGCGCTTTTTTTTTGTTAAAAATCAGCTATTTTAAAATAGCCTCAATTTTAGCTAATTCTTCTTTAGAGAATTCAATATTTTCGGTTGCTTTTAAACTATCTAAAATTTGATTGGTTTTACTAGCTCCAATTAATACAGAGGTAATTCTTTGATCTTTTAAAATCCATGAAATAGCCATTTGAGCAAGACTTTGTGCTCTTTCTTTTGCAATTTCATTTAGTGCTTTTATTTTTTCAAGTTGTGTGTTTATTTGATTTGTAGTTATAAATCGTCCATCTTTTACGGCTCTAGAATCTTCAGGGAAACCATTTAAATACCTGTCTGTTAGCATTCCTTGTGCTAATGGTGAAAAAACTATTGCTCCAATACCTTCTTTATCAATTGTTTCTAATAATCCATCTTCAACCCAACGATCAAACATATTGTATTTAGGTTGATGAATTAGACAAGGAGTTCCTAAATCATTTAATATTTTTGATGCTTTGGCAGTATCTTCAGCACTATAGTTAGAAATTCCAATATACAGCGCTTTTCCTTGTCGAACCATTAAATCTAAAGCGCCCATTGTTTCTTCTAATGGTGTATTTGGATCTGGTCTATGGCTATAAAAAATGTCTACATATTCCAATCCCATTCTTTTTAAACTTTGATCTAAGCTTGCCATTAGATACTTTTTAGACCCCCATTCTCCATAAGGTCCAGGCCACATTCCGTAACCAGCTTTCGAAGAAATTATTAATTCATCTCTATACCTTTTGAAATCTTTTTTTAGAATTTTACCTAAATTAGATTCTGCTGATCCTGCTGGAATACCATAGTTATTGGCTAAATCAAAATGTGTGATTCCGTTATCAAAAGCACATTTTAATAGATTTCTTGCATTTTTAAAATCGTCTGTAAACCCAAAGTTATGCCATAAACCTAAAGAAAGTTGTGGTAATAGTAAACCACTATTTCCAGCTCTTCTGTAATTCATGTTTTCGTATCTAGAAGCGTTTGCTTCGTATTTTTTCTTTTTGCTCATAATTATAATAGTGCTTCTTTTAATAAGGTTATAGGGTGTTTACTTAGTTTGTTTGTACCATCTTTTATTTGATGCCTGCAACTTGTACCGGCCGCAGAAATTTCAATGGTTTCAGGTAAATTTCTAACTTTTGGGAATAAGGTATCTTCACCAACTTGCATAGAAATATTGTAATGTTCTTTTTCATAACCAAAACTTCCAGCCATACCACAACACCCTGTATTTAGTATTGTTGGTTTGTAGTTTTTTGGAATATTCAGCATAGTAAAAGTAGCTTCAGTTGTACTTAAAGATTTTTGATGACAATGAACATGAATTTTAATTTCTTTTGTGTTGTTGTTAAAATTTGAAGCATTAATTTTTCCTTTTTCAAATTCCATTTTTATAAATTCTTCAAAAGTAAATGCATTTTTAGAAATGTTTTTAGCAGCGGTTTTATCTTCGGCTAACCGAATGTATTCATCTCTAAAACCTAATATTGCCGAAGGTTCAATTCCTATTAATGGTTTTTCTTCAGAAATTAAATCTTTAAATGTCTCAATATTTTTATCAATAACTTCTTTAGCTTTGTTTAAAAAGCCTTTTGAAATGGCGCTTCTACCACTTTCTTCGTGGTTTATAATAATAACTTTGTAGCCTAATTTTGTAAGTAATTCAATGGCATCAATTCCTATAGTAACATCGTAATAATTTGTGAATTCATCGCAAAATAAATAAACTTCTCCTTGTTTAAAGCTATTTTTATGGAGCTGCTTTACATTGCGATTGTACCATTTTTTAAGTGTTGTTTTATACAATTTTGGAATACTACGTTGTGCTGCAATACCTACTATTTTTTTAGTAATTCTATTGTTTAAAGCAACATTGGTTAAAAATGGAATACGACTTCCTAACTTATTGTATTTTACATTTTTTGCAAATAATTTGGTTCTTAAAGTTGGTTTATTGGTTTTATAGTAATGGTGTAAAAATTCGGCTTTTAGCGCAGCAATATCTACATTACTTGGACATTCACTTGCACACGCTTTGCAACTTAAGCATAAGTCAAACACATCTTTTAGTTCTTCATAATCAAATTTGTTTATTTTTTCTGAATTGGTTAAAAACTCTCTTAACGCATTTGCTCTGGCTCTAGTGGTATCTTTTTCATTATTTGTAGCTCTGTAACTTGGGCACATTGTTCCGCCTGCAGAAACCGGTTTTCTACAATCACCTGAACCATTACATTTTTCTGCAACACGTAAAATTCCTTCACTGTCTGAAAAATCTTGAATGGTTTTAATTTCTGGTTCAATTCTATCAACTTTATAACGCAAACTTTTATCCATAGGAAAAGCATCTACTATTTTTCCTTTGTTAAAAATATTGTTGGGGTCAAAAGTTGTTTTAATACGTTTAAGTAACTCGTAATTTTTTGTACCAATCATAAGTGGAATAAACTCGGCACGTACAATACCATCACCGTGTTCTCCACTAAAAGAACCGTTATATTTTTTTACTAAGTTGGCAACATCAGTTGTTATAGTTCTAAAAAGTTGAACATCTGTGTTCTTTTTTAAATTTAAAATAGGGCGTAGGTGAATTTCTCCAGCACCGGCGTGTGCGTAGTAAACGGCATTTTGCCTATATTTTTCCATCATTTTTGTGAATTCAGCAATATAGTTTGGTAAATCAGACAGTTCTACAGCTGTATCTTCAATACACGCAACGGCTTTTTTATCACCAATAATATTTCCTAATAAACCTAAACCAGCTTTTCTTAGTTGAATGGCTTTTTGTATATCATTGTTCATTAATTTAGGAAAAGCATAACCAAAATTATGTTTTTTTAAGTCGGAAATTAAAGCGTTTGCAAATTGTTCAACTTCATTAATTGAATTTGATTTTACTTCTAACATAAGAATAGCTGCCGGATCACCTTCAATAAAAAATCTATTTTTAGTTTGTTCTCTATTGTTTTTAGTGCAATCTAATATGGTTTTATCCATTAATTCACACATATATAAATTGTGTTTCATTGCAACTACAACTGCTTCCATACTTTCTTGAATACTTTTAAAATGTACGGCAACTAAAACACTTTTTGACGGTGGTAATTTATCTAGTTGAAGTGTAATTTCAGTTGTAAACGCTAAGGTACCTTCGCTTCCGGTAAGCAATTTTGCCATGTTGAAAGGCGTTTTTGAACTGCTAAATACAGGCGTGTTTATTAATGTGTCAACGGCATAACCAGTGTTTCTTCTATGTATTTCTTTTTTAGGGAATTTAGCTATAATTTCTTGTTGAATTTCTTCAGAAGATAATTCATTACATATAGATTTGTAAATGGTATTTTCTAAGTTGTTTCCAATCTTTTTTTGATGGAATTCTTTTGTAGAAACTTCTTTAAAAATTGCTTCGGAACCATCGCTTAAAATGGTTTTTAATTCTATTACTTTATCTCTGGTAACACCATATTTGATTGATGTTGTACCAGATGAATTATTTCCAACCATTCCGCCAATCATACAGCGGTTACTTGTTGACGTATTAGGACTAAAAAATAAACCGAAAGGTTTTAAAAACAAGTTTAGTTCATCTCTAATTACTCCGGGTTGAACGGTTACCGTTTGTTTTCTCTCATTAAATGCAACAATATTTTTAAAATATTTAGAAACATCAACTACAATTCCGTCTCCTACGCATTGCCCAGCTAATGAAGTTCCAGCAGTTCTGGGAATTAATGAAATATTATTTTCAGTAGCAAACTGAATTAATAATTTTAAATCGTTTATGTTTTTTGGAAAAGCAACTGCCAAAGGAATTTTTCTATAGACTGAGGCATCTGTTGCATATATACTTTTATAAAGGTTATCGAATACCAGTTCGCCACTAAGTATTTTTGAAAAAGTCACTAATTTTTGTTTCATGTTTTTGTTGCTGAAGCGCAATAAGGGTGTTTGAAAATAGTTATTTATAAAGTAACAAAATAACGTTTAATAATTTTTAACAAATCATCTTTAATTATTGGTTTGGTCAAATATTCATTGCATCCAGCTTTTAAAGATTTTTCTTTATCACCCGTTAAAGCGTGTGCGGTTTGAGCAATAATAATTACATTTTTATTGAAAGTTCTAATTTGTTTTGTTGCTTCATATCCATCCATTTTAGGTAATCTAATATCCATTAAAATTAAATTGATGTCAGGATTTTCTTTACATGTTTTAATGGCTTCAATTCCACTTTTAACGTGTAAAACTTCACAAGTTAAATTTAAAAATAATATTTGAAGTAATAGTTTTGAAGTTTCATCATCTTCAACAATTAAAACTTTTATTTTTTTTACCTCTTGTTCAATATTGGTGTTAAAATGTTGTTGTATTGAGTTATTATTTTCACCAATAGTACTGTTGTTTGGTATTGAGAAGTAAAAAGTAGACCCTTCATTTTCAACACTTTCTAACCAAAGTTTACCGCCTAGTAATTGAATGTACGCTTTAGATATTGACAGTCCCAAACCAATACCTTGTCGCGCCATTTTATCATCAATATCAGCTTGTATAAAACGTTCAAAAATGGCATCTTGTTTATAAATGGGTACACCAATTCCGGTATCTTTCACATAAAATTCAAGTGTGTTTTTAGTTTGTATATAACCAAAATCAATACTTCCTTTTTCAGTATATTTTATGGCATTTTTAATAAGGTTGGTTAGTACTGATACAAATTTTTCTTTGTCAAGTTTTATAAAGGCTTCATTAGTTGGTAAAGCAGTATGCATTGTAAGTTGTAGTCCTTTAGCTTCAGCTTCAGGTTTAAAAAATCTCAATTCATAGGCTAGGTGTTCATTTATATTAAATTCTTCTGTGGTAATGCTAACAATTCCTGATTCAATTTTTGAAATACTTATAATGTCATCAATTAAATTGAGCATTCTTTTACCGCTTTTTTCAATAACTTCAAGATATTTTTGTTGTTTTTCAATTGAAATTTTTTCATCTTGAAGTAGTCCTGTAAAACCAAGAATTCCATTCATTGGAGTTCTAATTTCATGACTCATATTGGCTAAAAATGCCGATTTTAAACGATTACTTTCTTCTGCCTTTTCTTTCAGTTTAATTTGTTCTTGTTGGTATAATTTTATTTCTGTAATATCAGTAATTGTACCTACGTACCCAATAATTTCTTGTTGACTATTGTACTCTGGAACTGCCTGTCCAAGTACCCATTTGATAGAACCGTCTTTTAATAAAAAACGATATTCTGTATTTGATTTTTGTTTTTGAAGTGTTGCTAATTCCCAATTTGTTTTTATGTTTTTTACATCATCAGGATGCACAGATTTAAGCCAACCTGAGCCTAGCGCATCTTTTTCAGTCATTCCAGAAATTTCACACCATTTTGGATTTACAAAAGTTGTATATCCATCTTCGCGTGTATGAAATACACCAACTGGTGAAATATTTGTGAGTGTTTGGTATTTAATTTCATTTTTTCTGATTTCTTCAGAAGTTTTAATGACATCTAATCGTGCCATTTCAAATTTTTGACGGTAGGTGAGGGTTTTAAATAAATCTTTTATTTTAAAGTAATGTGTATCATATTCTTTAGTTTCAAAAAACTTTAAATAAATATAAAAAAGAATGCTATAAAAAATGGTGAAAACTCCTTTCGAAATTAATCCTGAAGTTATAATTACACCAAGTTGTTTACTTTTAAAAAATGAAATAAGTGAGAAAAAAAAGGTGTCAAATGTTATTGCAATGAGCATTGTTAAACAAATATTCCAAAATAAAAAGGGTAGTCTTTTAGATATATATTCATATACAATAATTATTAATAACGCATCTAAAAACAATGCTATGGTCCCTACAAGTAGCACCCAAGCACTATTATCAAATAAGTTTGTTGTTACATTTAAAGGATTGTAGGTTGAAGGATCTTCAATATTCCAATTAAAAGTTGTAATTAAAACGGCTATAGCAATATTTGTTATTAATAAAGCATAAATAATTTTTCGAGTTTCACTTGCATCTTCTTTAATGTAAATTAAAAGTATTGCAAACAATGACGCTGTAAAAAATACCGATGAACCTGGTGAGACTAATAAGTTATTTGCAATTTTAACATAAACCGTACTCGAAAGAAAAACTTGCATAAATTGGAATAAACCTAAACAAGCAAAGAGTAAACCAATTCCTAGTTTTTTGCGAAGATTAAAAAGAAAAAGCAGTAATAAAGCAATTAAAGTACCTTGTAAAAAGAAAATTCCAATTTGGATATAATTCATAGAACTCTAATTTTTAATTCAGTTGGTTTATTGTAAAATCACCTAAGTTTAAAAGTCTTTAATTTAAGCAATGAAAGTACATATTTTAGTTTAGATTTCATATTTTTTTTGAAATATTCTAAACTCAAAGTGTTCTAATAGCGTGTTTTATAATTATTGGTGAGTTTAGTTTAACTAACTTGTGTACCGTTTTTAATATTTAATTTAGAACTTTGCAACAATACAATTTCCTGTTTGTTATTTTCAATACCAAGAACTAAACACTCACTAAAGAAATTTGCTATTTGTTTTTTTTTGAAATTTACAATTGCTGTAATTTGTTTTCCAATTAAATCATCTTTGGTGTAGCGTTGTGTAATTTGAGCACTTGATTTTTTAACACCTAAATCACCAAAATCAATGGTTAGTTGGTAAGCTGGTTTTCGTGCTTTAGGAAAATCTTCAACAGCTATAATTGTACCTATTCTTAAATCTATTTTAGAAAAATCTTCAAATGTAATTTTAGGTTTCATATTTTATTCATTTATAATTACAAATTCAGTTCTTCTATTTAGTTCATGTTCAGCATTGGTGCAAGTTACACCATTTGCACATTTATTTAGTAATTTGGTTTCGCCATATCCTTTCATCATAATTCTGTTAGGATCAATTCCTTGTGAAATTATGTATTCTGCTGAAGATGATGCGCGTTTTTCAGATAAAGTTAAATTATAAGCATCCGGTGCTCTACTATCCGTATGAGATTGCACTTCAATTTTAAGTGTTGGGTAACTTTTTAAAACGCCTACTACTTTGTTTAGTTCAATAGCCGCTTTAGTTGTAATTTCATCGCTATCTAAATCAAAATAAATAGGATTTGTTTTAATAGATTTTAAATTGTTTACAGATGAAAATTCTATTATAGAAGTTAATTCAACGTCTTTTATAATTTGCTGTTTATTTGTTGAAGTAGTTACTATAGGAAATTGTGTGGGACTAAATCCGCTTTTTGAAACAGTAATTTTAGCATTTGTATTACAATTAATATTGAATGAATAGCCTTTTTCATTGGTTGTAATTATACTTTCAATCAATTTATTATTTAAAAATAAACTCACTTTTGCATTTGAAAGAGGTTCTTTTGTGTCTTTATTTAATACAATTCCGGTAATGCTTTGTATGCATTCAATAGGTGTTAACTCAATTGTAAGCGGATTGGTTTTATTCAAAGTATTGTCTGTTGCTAAATTCACTTCGGCAACTTCAAACTGTTCTTTTTCTACTGTAATTTTATAGTTGGCATTGCATTTTGCATTGAATTGAAACTCTTGAGCGTTTTCAGTAAATTTTGTGCTTATTAATTCATTATTTAAAAATAAACTCACCTTTGCATTTGAAAGTGGTTCTTTTGTGTCTTTATTTAATACAATTCCAGTAATGCTTTGTATGCATTCAATAGCTGTTAACTCAATTGTAAGCGGATTGGTTTTATTCAAAGTATTGTCTGTTGCTAAATTCACTTCGGTAACTTCAAATTGTTCTTTTTCTACTGTAATTTTATAGTTGGCATTGCATTTTGCATTGAATTGAAACTCTTGAGCGTTTTCAGTAAATTTTGTGCTTATTAACTCATTATTTAAAAACAAACTCACTTTTGCATTTGAAAGAGGTTCTTTTGTGTCTTTATTTAATACAATTCCAGTAATGCTTTGTGCGCATTCAATAGGTGTTAATTCAATTGTAAGCGGATTGGTTTTATTCAAAGTATTGTCTGTTGCTAAATTCAATTCGGCAACTTCAAACTGTTCTTTTTCTACTGTAATTTTATAGTTGGCATTGCATTTTGCATTGAATTGAAACTCTTGAGAACCTTCAGTAAATTTTGTGCTTATTAATTCATTATTTAAAAACAAACTCACTTTTGCATTTGAAATAGGTTCTTTTGTTTCATTATTTAATACAATTCCGGTAATGCTTTGTGTGCATTGTATTGGTGTTAGTACAATATTTTTAGAAACAGTTTCTTCAATTGCTGCAGTTTTAAAGATTATTTCTTTATGTTGAAATCCTTCTTTTTCAATTAATATTTTGTAGGATGTATTACATTTAAGAACAATACTTTTAGTAGTGTTGTAAGGTGATATTGTGTTTTTTAGTTCATTGGCGTTTTCAAAAACTGAGATTTTAATATCTTTAATTGCAAGTTGTGATGTTTCATTTATGGCGGTTATAACCATTTCTGAAAAGCAATCTTTTTCTTTAATTTTCCAAGAAAATATATCCACACCACCTTTACTTTCTTTTCGGTTTGAAGTAATATAACCTGCTGTTCCTGCAGGGTTTTCAACATAGCCAAAATCATCATATTTACTGTTGAAAGGCTGTTTTAATGGAACAGGAGTTGTATACGTTCCATTTATAAATTCACTTTTATAAATATCTAACTGTCCCATACCTTTGTGACCCGAAGTGGAAAAATAAAGGTTTTTATTAGCATCAACAAAAGGGAAGAACTCAGATTCTTTTGTGTTAATTGTTGGCCCTAAATTTTTAGGTTCTGAGTAGGTGTTGTTACCTAAAATATCAACTACATAAATATCATTTCCACCATAATTTCCAGGCATATTTGAAACAAAAAACAGCTGTTTGCCGTCTTTACTAACTTCCGGATTTCTAACTGAATATTCTTTACTATTGAAAGGTAAAAGTTGAATGTCTGTAATATCTAATTGTTCATTTATGTTCGCTTTTACAATTTGTAAAGTTTTCCATTTGGCAGAATCTTTTCTTGTTTGTGTATTGTAAAAATTATTCCAAGTGAAGTAAACTGTTTTTCTATCTGGTGAAAATGAAATATCCGATTCTAATACTGGATTATTTTCTTTTTTTGAAAATTTTGAACGTTGTATTACATCGCCATTTTCTAAAATATCTCCTAAATAAAGTTCTAAGTGTAATTGTTTGTTTTGGCGTCTTCTAGTTGTTGTAAATGTTTTATCGTTGTCTGTTTTTTTTGAAGATGCAAATAAAATAGTATTGTTATTCAAGTATGAAACACCAAACTCTGCATATTCAGAATTTATAGATGTGTTATTTAGTTCAATTTCTACTTTTTGTGCGTGTATGGAGAAAGTAAAAAAAAGTAATAATAAGTAACAATATCTTTTCATTTTAATAAATGTATTTTCTTAAGCAATTTTTAAAATTAATAACTTTAACTAATTACAAATATACCTAAAGTACCATAAAATAAGAGCAGCGCGGTGTATTCTTAATAATTAATTAAGAAATCCAATGTTGTTTTTGCATTAAATTGTAAATATGTGCGTAATGATGATTGCAATGCCAAGCGTAAATTGCAATATTTTGAGCTAATGTAACTGTTTCTTTACTTTCAGGATGTATAAAACTTCTAGTTAAATCTTCATTAGTTAAGCCTTTTAATAAATACACCCATTTTGCGTGTAGTGCATACAGAACTTGTATGGATAATTGTATGGGCGCAGATTTACTATCAAATAATTCGCCCCATTTTTCTTCAAAATAAGCTTTTATAACAGGTTTATTTTCTGTGAGAGTCCATTTAAAACGAATATAACTGTTTTGGTGACTATCAGCACAATGATGAATTACTTGCCTAATAGTCCAACCATTTTTTCTGTAAGTGGTATCCAATTGTTCGTCAGATAAATTTTGAACAAGGTTATCTAATTTCAAAGGAAAGTTTTCAATGGTTTGAATCCACGTGTTTAGTTCTTTTGAAGTTATTTCAGAAGGAATTTTTACGTGACCAATAGGATATTTTAAAGATTCTAGCATTTTATTATTTTAAGTTGTTGTGTAAAAATAAAAAAAACGTTCAATTGTTTCACAATTAGACGTTTTTCTATAAATGGTGTAACAAGTTAGTTATCCTAATTTGCTTATTTGTTCTAATTTATTTTTATCTAAAATTTCAATTTTCCGATCAGAAACATTGATAATGTTTTCTTTATTAAATTTTGATAAGGTATTTATAACGCTTTCTTTAGAGTAGCCTAACATATTAGCAAGATCTTTTCGTACCATTGGAATTGAAAATTTATCAGAATTATATATTCTAGCAAAATCTAAAAGAATTATAGATAACGCACCGTCAATATTTTTTTGAGAAAGCGTTGTTAAACGATGAAATAAGCCATTTGAAATACCAGACATATGTTTTATTAAATTTAAGGCAAAGTCACCATTTGATTTAATAAATTTTTCAAAAACAGTTTTTTTAATAAAACTTACGTTTGTTTTTTCGAGAGCAGTGGCAGTAAAATCAAAATTTTCAAAAGCAAAACAACAAATAATACCAATAAAAGAATGTGAATCAACCAAGCCAACTGTACAAGGTTTTCCATCATTTATAATTTCTAACTTAACCAAACCATCATTTAGATATAAAATATTATTTACAGCCAAACCTCTTTTTATAATGGTTTCACCAGGTTCAAATTCTATATCAGTTTTGTAGGAGAGAAGCTCATTTACTTCATTATCAGTTAAATAGTTTAGGCATTCTTTGGCGTCTAAAAAATCAAAATTGTAATTGCTTCCTTTTTTTAAAAAATCTGGCATGTTTTAATATATAAAAATTTCATTCTGGATAATGTAAAATTACATTATTGTTTGTAATAAATTAAATTTATGAGAATAAAATATGCCTATGCCAATTATTATTAATGCTTGAATAGCTGTTGTAATTTTATCCTGTAGAAATTATTGAAGAATTTTCAATAAACCAAATTATAAAATACGTAGTTATGAAAGATATTGCACTTAAGTCATTAGTTATACTTCCAATTATAGCATTTTTTGATTATTTAATCATGATTGTTGTTGGTTGTGTTGGAAGTTTTTTGGGTTTTAATAGCAACTTTTATGAATGTACTTTTTGTACCATAAGTAAAGTTGTTTTCGCAGTATCACTTTTAGCTTTCTTGTTTGTTATTACGTTAGATATTATTTCTCATGTGAAAAGAGGGAAGTTGCTGTGGTAATGTATTTATTCTTTAAAAAAGCCTTGATATTTAAAAATCAAGGCTTTTTTTGTGCCTTTATTTTACTTAAAAGTTTCAATTAAATTAAGACTTTTTTTATACTTATAATAAGGTTGCATTCTGAAAATAAATAATAAATTTGCTTTTTAGTATTTCAGTAAATAATAAACAATACATATGCGTAAAATAGTTATCTCATTTTTAACAGTATTTACATTTCTACAAATTTCAGCTCAAGATATGATGACACCAGAACTATTGGTTCAATTAGGAAAAGTTTCAGGAAAAGGAATTACAAAAGATGGAAATCATGTGATTTTTAGCGTTTCTAAATATAGTGTAGAAACAAATAGTAAAACTTCAACAACTTATAAAATCCCTATAAATGGTGGTGATGCAACCGTTATTGAAGATTATAGTAATTTGATAAATGACCCTAGTATTTCTTCAAATGGATCCTATAAATTAACATCAAAAGCTGTAAAACTTGAAAAAGTATTAGGTGTTGATGTGCATTCTGATATGAAGGAATCAGATGTGAAAATTTATAATGAATTAAATTATCGTCATTGGGATACGTGGTCTGATGGAACTTTTAATCACGTTTTTTATGGCGGAATTAAAGATGCTGATGATGCACTAATTGATATAATGGCAAATCAAGCGTTTGATTGTCCTCAAAAACCGTTTGGTGGTTCTGAAGATTATATTTGGAGTCCAGATAGTAAAAGTATTTTATATGTTTCTAAAAAATTAAAAGGTACTGCGTATGCAGTTAGTACAAATACTGATATTTATGAGTATAATATTGCCAATAAAACTACTTTAAATTTAACAGAGGCAAATGAAGGCTATGATACGCAACCTTCTTTTTCTTCAAAGGGACAGTTGGCTTGGTTACAAATGAAGAGAGATGGTTATGAAGCCGATAAAAATGATATTATTGTAAATATTAATGGTGAGCATACAAATTTAACTGATGCTTGGGATGGAACAGTTAATAGTTTTGTTTGGCAAGATAAAGGTGAAAAAATTTATTTTATTGCGCCAATAGGAGGTACTGTTCAGTTGTTTGAAATTGATGTAACATCAAAAAGCAAACAACCAAAACAAATTACCAACGGTCAGTTTGATGTTAGCGGAATTGTAGGGCAAATAAACAATACACTTGTTGTGAATCGTAGAGATATGAATCACGCTGTTGAATTATATACCGTAAATGCCAAAACTGGTGAAATGAAACAACTAACTCATGTAAACGATGCTACTTACAATAGTATTCAGTTGAGTTCAGTTAAAAAGAGAATGGTAAAAACTACGGATGGAAAAGAAATGGTTTCTTGGGTAATTTATCCGCCAAATTTTGATGCTTCCAAAAAATATCCAACATTATTGTATTGTCAAGGTGGACCACAAGGTGCTTTAAGTCAGTTTTATTCGTTCCGTTGGAATTTTCAAATTATGGCTGCAAATGGTTATATAATTATTGCGCCAAATAGGAGAGGAATGCCAGGCCATGGAGTGGAGTGGAATGAACAAATTAGTAAAGATTATGGTGGTCAAAATATGGAAGATTATTTAGCTGCTATTGATGATATTTCAAAAGAATCATATGTTGATACAGATCGTTTAGGAGCGGTTGGTGCAAGTTATGGTGGGTTTTCAGTGTTTTATTTAGCGGCTATCCATAATAACCGATTTAAGAGTTTTATTGCACATGACGGTATGTTTAATTTAAGAAGTATGTACGGAACTACTGAAGAATTATTTTTTGTGAATTGGGATTTAGGAGGTGCTTATTGGGATAAAAATAATGCTGCTGCACAAAAAACATTTGAAGAATTTAATCCTGCAAATTTTGTTGAAAAATGGAATACACCAATTTTAATAATTCAAGGAGGAAAAGATTATCGTGTGCCAATTGGGCAAGGTTTAGAAGCTTTTCAAGCAGCACAACTTCAAGGTATAAAAAGTAGATTGTTATATTTTCCTGAAGAAAATCATTGGGTGCTAAATTCTCAAAATAGTATTGTTTGGCAGCGAGAATTTTTTAAATGGTTGAAAGAGACATTGTAATTAAAGAATACTTCATAAAAAAGCTAGTTGAATACCTTTTTCAACTAGCTTTTTTTGTATATAAATAATTTAAAAACAGTTACTTTTTGAGTTTAATTACTTGCATTAAATATACATATCTTAGCGCTAACGCAACAATTAAAGGAAGTAATGCAAGGTTAAATATTTGTATTTTTAACAGCCAACAAATTACCATTGTAATTAACAATAGTATGTTTAAAATTAAATAATAATGTAGCCATTTTGGAGTATTTGTTTTTAGTAGGTAAAATGCTATCACAATATTTGGAGCAAATGCCCATAAAAAATTAAAATTTTGATATGTTGCCGTATGTGTAGTTGCAAACCATAGTAATAGCACAAGAATACCAATTATTCCTGTTGTTAAAAACAATAAAAAATCAAGCCATTTGCTTCTCTTTTTAAGTTGAAAATTTTTATAAGTTTTATAAACTATGAGTAAGCTAAATAACAATATTACATTAAAAGGAGTTAAAAGTTTAGTGCTATTAGCTATTGGTTTTTCTTTGATAATTAGATATTCATTTTGTACCAAAGGTTCTATAACTCCTTCTTTTTGAATAGTTGCTTGTTCAAAAGCTTCAAAAATATAATCTGGTAAAAATTTATAATCGTTTTTTGAAGCTTCATCATCAATTACAGCACCTAAAGCTAAATCAATTCCAAATTTCCCCCATTTAAAATCTTTCGTATAATCATAAATTAAATCTCTATGTGTTTTTTGTGTAGTAATATGTTTATTTGAAAATTGTATTTTATCTTTTAGTACAGCGGTTACTACAGCTTCAATTTTAGTAGAGCAGTTGTCATAAAAAAAGTCGTATTGATAATTTCTATTTTCAGGTTTTGCATTTTCTTCTAAAAATAAATACATTGCTTGAACGTCTTCATTTGATAAGTTTAATACCTGTGTTTTTACCCATCTATTTTCATATTGGTAAATTCTTAAAAACCTATTAAAATTTCCTGTAGCTAAAAAATAGGTTAAATTTCCTTTGGCAAAATTTAAATAAAAATTAGGTGCATTAAAGTCAAAAGTTCCGTAATTGTATACTTTGTCTATGCCAAGTGAAGGATCAAAAACACGAAAAGCACTGTGTCCAAAAGCTGTATATAAATCGGTTCCTGGACCACAAGTTACAACACTAATACTTGCTTTGGTAGATAATTTTTGTTGTGCGTTTAATTGAAAAAAACAAGCTACAATTATTAAAAATAAAGAAAAACTACGAGTCATATGATTTAAATAACATTTAAATTTAAGTGTAAAACTTTGTGATTGAAATTACCTAAAGCGAATGTAAAAAAACTTTAGATGTAAATGTTTATAATTACGAAATAATATGTTCTATAAAAGTTCTTATTCTGTTTTCACTCCAAAGTAAATCTTTGCCTACAATTTTAGTGTTAAAACCAACGTGTCCTCCATATTTTGGTGTTTCAAGAGTAATTTGTTTATGATTTTTAGCTATTTCAAAAGGGAAACAACTTTTTGATAAAAAGGTGTCATCTAAAGCATTAATAATAAATGTTGGTAGTTTTATTGCAGGTAAAAATGCTTTTGAACTACTTTGTGTCCAATAATCTTGGGCATTTTTAAAACCAAATAAAGGAGCTGTTACTGCACCATCAAATTCAGCAAAGTTTTGTGCAGTGGTTATAGCTGATAAGTCTAGGTTGCTATTTGGGAATTTCTCTAATTTTTCTATTGATTTTTTCTTTAAAGTTCTAAGAAAACGTTTCATATAAATGGTGTTTTCCGTTTTTGCCAATGCATTTGAAGAGCCTTCTAAATCACACGGAACAGAAATGGCAATTCCGCCTTTAACTTCAAACGGAATAAATGAGTTTTCGCCTAAGTATTTTAAGGCAATGTTTCCGCCCATACTATAACCAACTAAAATAATATTTTTGAATGTATAAGTATTTAAAATGTAGTTTAAAATGGTTGAAACATCATCTGTTTTACCGCTGTGATAGGAGTGTAAATGGTTATTGTCTTCACCACTGCAACCTCTAAAATTAATGGCTGCACAAGCAATATTATGCTGGTTTAAATGGTTTACAAGTGATACAATGTATTTTGAATTAGAACTACCTTCTAAACCGTGCAAAGCAATTACAAGTGTGTTTGAAGGAACTAATGAAAAATCAATGTCTAAAAAATCCTGATCGGGTGTTGGTATTCTTTTTCTAACATAATTTACTTTGTTATTAAAAAACAATGTTTTGTAAATAGTATTTAAATGACTGTTTTTAAACAAAAAAGGAGGATTATAACTAGAAGTAATTACAGGCATTGGGTGAATTAAATTTAAAATTTAAATATAATTAATTCTTCCTTATAAATAGTTTATTAAATTTACTGAAATTATTAATGATGACCATAAAAAAACAAATACCTAATTTATTAACATTATTAAATTTACTTTCAGGAACTATTGCTGTATTTTTTGCTGTTAAAGAGCAGTTAGTTGTGGCAGCAATGTTTGTTTTTTTTGGTATATTTTTTGACTTTTTTGATGGTTTTGCGGCGCGTTTATTGAATGTTCAAGGAGAATTAGGAAAGCAATTAGATTCTTTAGCTGATGTTGTTACAAGTGGAGTAGTGCCAGGAGTTGTAATGTTTCAATTAATTTTAGCTTCGGTAAGTAATAATGAATGGACTATAAAAGGGCAAGAATTGAATAATTTACCTTTAAAAGAGTATTTAAGTATTATTTATTTGGTAGCTGGTATTGGCTTGTTAATAACGTTAGCGTCGGCGTATAGATTGGCAAAATTTAATATTGATGAAAGACAAACAAGTTCTTTTATAGGTTTACCTACACCAGCAGCTGCGTTGGTGGTACTTTCGTTACCTTTAATTCAGCAATTTACAAGTAATGAGTTGGCTTTACAATTAATAAACAACACGTGGTTTTTAGTACTGTTAACCTCGTTGTTGTGTTATTTTATGAATGCCGAAATTCCTCTTTTTTCATTAAAATTTAAAGATTACAGCTTTAAAAATAATAAAGTGAAGTATATTTTTATGTTGTGTACTTTGGTAATGGTTATATTGTTGCAATATATTGCAATTCCTTTAGTTATTGTGTTGTATGTACTTATATCTTTATTTACAAAGGGTAAATAATTTTTTTACCAAACTTTATTAAAATATAGAAGTATCTGTCTCAGTTGTAAAACGTTCTAAAAAAGCAATTCCTTTGTTTGAATTTCCTTTTTTATTTAGTTTAGGACTCCAAACAGCAATGCTATATTTTCCTGGGTGTACAGCAACTATACCACCGCCAACACCACTTTTACCAGGTAAGCCAACTTTAAATGAAAATTCACCAGCTTCATCGTAAAATCCGCAAGATTGCATTACAGAATTGATTCTTTTAGATTTGCTAGGACTTAATATAACCTTGTTAGAAACCGGACAAAAACCATCATTGGCTAAGAATAGAAAAGTTTTAGAAAGCTCATTACAAGTCATTTGAATAGAACACAAATTGAAATAAAAATCCATAACATCGTCAATTTTATTTTTAATATTTCCAAATGTTTTCATTAAATTAACCAAAGCCATATTTCTGTAACCACAAGATTTTTCAGAAGTTACAATTCGTTCGCAATATGAAATAGCTGAATTCCCTGAAACGGTTTGAACAAATTTTAAAAAATCGGCTTTAGGATTTTTTAAATGACTCATTAATACATCACAAACAACAATAGCTCCGGCATTTATTAGTGGATTTCTAGGAATTCCTTGGTCTGTTTCTAACAGGTAAAGTGAGTTAAAAGGTGTTCCTGAAGGTTCAACGCCCACCCGTTTAAAAAGAATTTCATCTTCAAAAGTATAGGCCAATGTTAACGCCAATACTTTTGCAATACTTTGTATTGAAAACTTTTCATTGTCATCACCAAATCCAGCTTGTTTATGATCTATTGTAGTTAAATGAACTCCAAATTTATTAGCATCAACTTTTGCTAATTCTGGAATATAATTTGCAACTTGTCCCGAATCTTGGAATCCTTTGAGACTATTATTAATTTTAAGAAATAACGCTTGGTATTCCATTATAGATTAAAAGTGTTTTAAAATTTTCGAGTTTTTAATTCAAAATCTTGTCCTAAATAAACACGTCTAACAGTTTCATCTTCAGCAAGTTCTTGTGGTGTTCCTTCTTTTAAAATACTACCTTCAAACATTAAATATGTTTTGTCTGTAATAGCTAAGGTTTCTTGAACATTGTGATCTGTTATAAGAATACCAATATTTTTATCTTTTAAATGTGCAACTATACTTTGAATATCTTCTACAGCAATAGGATCTACACCGGCAAAAGGCTCGTCTAATAAAATAAATTTTGGATCTGATGCCAATGCACGAGCAATTTCAGTTCGTCTACGTTCACCACCTGAAAGTAAATCTCCACGGTTTGTACGCACGTGTCCTAAGCTAAATTCATCTATTAATGACTCTAATTTTAATTTTTGATCAGCTTTTGAAAGTCCTGTAAATTGTAAAACCGACATGATATTATCTTCAACAGATAGTTTTCTAAACACTGAAGCTTCTTGGGCTAAATACCCAACACCTTCTTGTGCTCTTTTATACATTGGAAAATTGGTAATAACTGTATTGTCTAAAAAAATATTTCCTTCGTTAGGCTTTACCATTCCTACAATCATATAAAACGAAGTTGTTTTTCCTGCTCCATTTGGTCCTAATAAACCAACTATTTCACCTTGTTTAACTTCTAAAGAAATACCTTTTACCACGTAACGGCTACCATATTTCTTTTTTATGTTTTCAGCTCTTAATATCATAACTGTTGAAGTGTTAAATTATTTAAATGGTTTGATTTTCTAAAGCCTCCCAAAACTCATAAGCTCTACGTAAATGTGGTATTACAATTGTACCACCTACCAACGTTGCAATAGAAAGTGTTTCCATAATTTCTTCTTTTGAAATACCTTCATTATAACAAGTTTCTAAATGGTATCTTATGCAATCGTCACAGCGTAAAACTGCTGAAGAAACTAGACCTAATAACTCTTTTGTTTTAACATCTAAATGCCCTTTTTTAAAGGCATTGGTATCTAAATTAAAAATACGTTTTACAACTTTATTATCTTCAGATAAAATTTTATCGTTCATTTTTTTACGATAAGCATTGAATTCTTCTATTTGATTAGGCATTTTTTTTGGCTGCTTTAAGTTCACGTTTTATGACAACTTTTGAAATAAATATACTTACTTCATATAAAATTAAAATTGGTATGGCTACAATTATTTGGCTAATAATATCTGGCGGTGTTATAATTGCCGCTAAAATTAATACTAAAACCAATGCATGTTTTCTGTATTTTTTTAAAAAATCAGGTGTAATTAATCCCATTTTTGTTAGAAAAAACATGATTATTGGCAATTCAAAAATTAATCCTGATGCTAATACAGATGAGCGAACCAATGCAATATAAGAACCAATTTTAATGTTTCGTTCTACTAAATCGCTTATAGAGTAATTTCCTAAAAAGTTTACAGATAATGGTGTAACTACATAATAACCAAACAATACACCTAGAAAAAATAAAAACGAAGAAATTACAATAAATGTTTTGGCTCCTTTACGTTCTTTTTCAAACAATCCAGGACTAATAAATTTCCAAAATTCCCAAACAATAAATGGAAATGCTAAAATAAAACCAGCTGTAATAGATGTCCATATATGCACGCTAAATTGTTCAGCCATAGCTAAACTTTGAAACGTAAAAGGCATATCTTCAATACATAAACCGTCTGTTCCAAAAAGTTGAGATACTTTACAAAAGAATCTATAGGTAACAAAATCAGCACTTTTAGGTGCAAAAAGTATTACATTAAATATAAAACTTTTTAATAAAAATGCGATGATTGAAAATAGAAAAACAATACCGGCAGATCTCACTAAATGCCAGCGTAATTCTTCTACATGGTCTAAAAAAGACATTTCGTTTTGTTCTTTTGCCATCTTAAAATAATCCTTCTTTTAATAAATCATGTAAATGAACTACACCAATATAAGCAGTTTTGTCTTCAACTAAAATTTGAGTAATATTATTGTTTTCCATAGTTTCTAAAGCTTTTATAGCCATAGCATCAACTTGAATTGTTTTAGGGTTTTTACTCATAATGTCAGCAGCTGTTAATTGGCTAATATCAGAGTTGTCTTTTAGCATACGTCTTACATCACCATCAGTTATAATACCAACAATTTTATTGTTTTTAATAACAGCAGTTGTTCCCAAACGTTTTTTAGAAATTTCAATAATTACATCTTTAATTGGTGTAGTAAGTTGAACTTCAGGTTTAGCATTATTATCTGTTAAATCTTTAACTCTTAAATATAACTTTTTTCCAAGTGCTCCTCCTGGATGGTATTTTGCAAAATCTTTACTTGAAAAATGATTGAGTTCTAACAAGCAAACGGCCAAGGCATCACCAATAACAAGTTGTGCAGTTGTACTTGTAGTTGGAGCTAAATTGTTTGGACAAGCTTCTTTTTCAACATAACAATTAAGCACAAAATCAGCATTTGTACCTAAATAAGATTTTATATTACCGGTTAAGGCAATTATTTTGTTTCCATAATTTTTAATAAAAGGAACTAATACTTTTATTTCAGGCGTATTTCCACTTTTTGAAATACACATTACCACATCATTTTTTTGAATATTTCCTAAATCTCCGTGAATAGCATCAGCCGCGTGCATAAAAATTGCTGGTGTTCCGGTTGAATTTAAAGTAGCCACAATTTTTTCACCAATTTTGGCACTTTTTCCAATTCCTGTAACTATTAATCTACCATTTGAATTATGGATGAAATGTACCGCGTTTTCAAAATCTTTTGTTAAAAATTTAACTAAATTAGCAATTGCGTTACTTTCATCAATGATTGTTTGCTTAGCAGTTTCTATAATTGTATTTTTATTTTTTTTCAAAAGTTTATGTTTTTTGAATTAAAAAAATGTTTTATCTTTAGTTGCAACAAAAATAAATTTATTTAATTAGATATTTGTTAAACTAAGCTAAAAAGTGAAACTATTATTTTAGAATTGTATAAATTGCCTTGTTTAAGAATTAATGAGTAGTTATTTTTTGATATTAAATGTATTATAAAGTATGAGTGAAAAAAATGATGATCTGCACAAAGCTTTGAAACAATATTTTGGATTTTCAAAATTCAAAGGTTTGCAAGAGAAAGTTATAAGAAGTATATTGGATAATGAGGATACTTTTGTAATTATGCCTACAGGTGGAGGTAAATCTCTATGTTACCAATTACCAGCTTTAATGAAAGAAGGAACTGCAATTGTAGTTTCACCTTTAATTGCTTTAATGAAAAATCAGGTTGATGCTATTCGTGGTATTTCATCACATAAAGGTATTGCTCATGTGTTAAATTCATCATTAAATAAGGCAGATGTAGCACAAGTGAAAGGGGATATTGAAGCAGGAATTACAAAATTACTGTATGTAGCTCCAGAATCATTAATTAAAGAAGAATACATTGAATTTTTACAGTCTCAAAATATCACTTTTGTAGCTATTGATGAAGCGCATTGTATTTCAGAATGGGGACATGATTTTAGACCTGAATATAGAAATTTAAGAACTATTATTCAAAAAATTGGTGATGTTCCAATTATAGGTTTAACTGCAACTGCAACTGAAAAAGTTCAGGAAGATATTTTAAAAACGTTAGGAATGGTGAATGCCAATACGTTTAAAGCATCTTTTAACAGACCTAATTTATTTTATGATGTTCGTCCTAAAACAAAGAATATTGATGGAGATATTATTCGTTTTATTAGAGGACATGCAGACAGATCTGGTATTATTTATTGTTTAAGTCGTAAAAAGGTAGAAGAAATAGCCCAATTATTACAAGTAAACGGAATTAAAGCAGTGCCTTATCACGCTGGTTTAGATGCTAAAACGCGCTCTAAACATCAAGATATGTTTTTAATGGAAGACATTGATGTGGTAGTGGCAACAATTGCATTTGGTATGGGAATTGACAAGCCTGATGTTCGCTTTGTAATTCATCACGATATTCCAAAAAGTTTAGAAAGCTATTATCAAGAAACAGGTAGAGCAGGAAGAGATGGAGGAGAAGGATATTGTTTAGCATACTATGCTTATAAAGATATTGAAAAATTAGAGAAATTTTTATCAGGAAAACCAATTGCAGAGCAAGAAATAGGAAATGCTTTGTTACAAGAAGTAGTTGGTTATGCTGAAACTTCTATGTCTAGAAGAAAATATTTATTGCATTATTTTGGTGAAGAGTTTGATGAAGTGAATGGTTTGGGTGCTGATATGGATGATAATGTTGTGAATCCAAAAAAGAAACATGAAGCACAAGATGATTTAAAACGTTTGTTAGAAGTTGTTCGTGACACTAAAGAAAAATATAAATCAAAAGAAGTTGTAAATACCATTATTGGAAAAGTAAACGCCTTACTAAAATCTCATAAAACAGATGAACGACCATTTTTTGGTTGTGGAAAAGATAAGGAAGGTGCTTATTGGATGGCTTTAATTAGACAGGCTTTAGTAGCACGTTATATTAGAAAAGAAATTGAGCAATATGGTGTTGTAAAAATTACTGAAAAAGGATTGGATTTTATTGAAAATCCTAGTTCATTTATGATGACCGAAGATCATATATACAATGAAACCGATGATCCTAGTATTGTTTCTACCAATAAAAAATCAAATAGTGCAGCAGCAGATGCTGTGTTGGTAAAATTATTGAAAGATTTACAAAAATCTGTAGCCAAAAAAAATAATGTGCCTCCGTATGCTGTTTTTCAAGAAACATCTTTAGATGATATGGCATTGAAATATCCAATTACGTTAGATGAACTAAAAAACATTTATGGTGTTGGAGAAGGAAAAGCAAGAAAATTTGGGAAACCATTTTTAGAACTAATTTCTAAATATGTTGAGGAAAATGATATCATGAGACCTGAAGATTTTGTGGTAAAAAGTACAGGAGTAAATTCAGGATTAAAATTATATATCATTCAAAATACAGATAGAAAACTGCCTTTAGAAGATATAGCGAAGGCTAAAGGATTAGAGTTTAGTGAGCTAATAGAAGAGATGCAACGTATTGTTTATAGCGGAACAAAAATTAATATTAGTTATTGTATTGATGAAATGTTAGATGAAGATCAACAAGAAGAAATTTTTGAATATTTTATGGAATCTGACAGTGATAAAATTCAGGATGCAATGGATGAATTTGATGGCGACTATGAAGATGAAGAATTACGCTTAATGCGAATTAAATTTATAAGCGAAGTAGCTAATTAAAAACGATTACAAATAAATAAAAAAAACTCCAAAGAGATTTTCTTTGGAGTTTTTTATTTAAGCTAAATAAGCCACCAACATTCCTGTTAAAATAGCTAAAAATTTAAATAAATTAAATTTATGATCTTTAGAAGTTTCAAAAAGAATAATTGTTGAAATATGTAAAAATATTCCAATTATTACGGCTGTAATTTCTGTTTTGTATGTAATTAAAAGTGGTACGTTTTCACCTGCTAAACTTCCTAACGGAGACATTAGTGAAAACAACACTAAAAATAAGATAGCATTTTTTTTAGAAATGTTTGATTTTACAAAGAACGTTCCTAAAATAATAGCAATAGGTATTTTATGAATTACAATAGCCCAAAGTAAATGCTCGTGATGATGATTATGTGCTAATGGAATTCCTTCCATAAAAGAGTGTAAACATAAACTTACAAATAAAGCAACAGGAAATGCATTATCAGCTTGTATATGCATATGTCCATGTTCAGCACCTTTTGAGAAAAAGTCTAAAATTAATTGAAGCAATAGTCCTAAAAGAATGTATAAGCCAACAGACTCATAGTGAGAATGATAAACTTCAGGTAATAAATGCAAAATAGTAATAGATAGTAAATATGCACCACTAAAAGCTAACAGTAATTGTACTGTTTTTGTACTTGGCTTTAAACCAAAAACAATAACAATTCCAATTAAAACAGATAAAATAAGTACTATATATGTCATTCTAAAACTAAGATTAAACGGTCAGAATTTGATGCGTCAAAATCTGCTAATTGATAATTTCCAAAAATATGTTTTATTTTAAAGCCAACACTTGAAACATAGCTGTTTATTTTTTCAAGATTTAAACTTTTAACTTTTTCAAAGTAGGTGTGTTGTTCACCATCAGCTTCAAAATTTATTTCTTTTACAATAAAACCGTTATCTACATAGCGTGAAATGTGAAAAGTAATTCCGTCAATTGTTTGCACTTCTTTAGCAACTAAATTAGCAATTACTTTTTCAGCATTCATAAAATCAATTACAGCAATACCATTTGGCAGTAAACTGTTTTTTATGTTTTTAAGTATCGCTATATCTTCATTGTCATCTTCAAAAAAACCAAAACTTGTAAATAAATTTAATACAGCGTTGTATTTGTTTTTGAAAGGATTTCGCATGTCATGTTCAACAAATTGCAAACGTTCATTTTCAAACTTTTTTGCAAATTGAATACTGTTTTTAGATAAATCTGCTCCAACAATATTATAACCTAATGAATTTAAGAATATTGAGTGTCGACCTTTACCACAGCCTAAATCCAGTAATAAATCATCTTTTTTAAATTTTAGAAGCTTCACTAAATTCTGCATGAATTCTTGTGCTTCTGTATCATCTCTATGTTTATATAAAATATGGTAGTATTTGGTGTTAAACCAAGATACAAACCATTCTTTGTTTTGTGCCATTGTTAAAAAAATAGATACAAAAATAGTGAATTGCACTAACTTATTGTCCATAAAATCTTGTGTTTATTTAATTTTTAAAATAAGAAGCAGTTTAAACGTTTTTAAATTAAGTACTTTTGCAAAAAATAAATGAATATGAATCATAATTTTAAAATGGTTGCCACCACAATGTTTGGACTTGAAGAGGTTTTGGCAACTGAACTTAGAAATTTAGGAGCACAAAATGTAGAAATTGGTGTTCGAAACGTTTCTTTTTTGGGTGATAAAGGATTTATGTACAAGGCAAATATTGCGTTGCGTACAGCTATCAGAATTTTAAAACCTATAAAACGTTTTAAAGTTTTTGATGAAGATGATTTATATAAAAAGTTAATGCAAATGGACTGGGAGCGTGAAATGACAGTTGATGGAACGTTTGCAATTGCTGCGGTTGTAAATTCAAAGCGTTTTACAACCAATTCACATTATATTGCATTAAAATCTAAAGATGCTATTGCAGATTATTTTCGTCATAAATATCATAAAAGACCAAATGTTGATGTTTTACACCCTGATGTTAAAATTCATGTGCATATTTTAAATGATTTATGTACCGTTTCTTTAGATAGTTCAGGACAATCTTTACACAAAAGAGGGTATAGAACGGCTACAAATATTGCTCCAATTAATGAGGTGTTAGCTGCAGGGCTTGTTTTACTTTCTGGTTATACAGGTGATTGTAATTTTATTGATCCAATGTGTGGTTCTGGAACAATTTTAATTGAAGCAGCAATGATTGCTAACAATATTCCTGCAAATATCAATAGAAAAGAATTTGGTTTTGAACATTGGAAAGATTTTGATGAAGATTTATTTTTTAAAATTCAAGATGTATTACTAAAAAGAATACGTAATTGTCATTTCAAAATTATGGGATTTGACAAAGCGCCTTCAGCTATAAGAAAGGCAAATGACAATATTAAAAGCGCAAATTTATCAGACTTTATAGGTGTTCATCACGTAAATTTCTTTAATTCAATGAAAGAAGTTTTTGGTGCAACTACAATTTTGTTCAATCCACCTTATGGGGAACGATTGAATATTGATGTTAAAGAATTTTATAAAAGTATTGGTGATACTTTAAAGCAAGGATATCCAGATTCTACAGTTTGGTTTATAACATCAGATTTAGAAGCTTTAAAACATGTTGGCTTAAAAACCTCTAAAAGAATTCCTATTAAAAATGCAGATTTAGATTGTAGATTTGTTAGGTATGATATGTATGCCGGAAGTAGAAAAGCTTCAAAAAATAAAGCTAAACAGGTTGAAGAAAAAGATATTTCAGAAGAAAATATTGAAGATTAAATGTTCGTTTTGTCAATAAAAAAATCCGCTATTAAAAGTGAAATTACTTTTAGTAGCGGATTTTCTAATTTTAAGTTATTATGATCTTCTTGAAGTTTTAGTTCTTTTTTCCTCATTTTTTTCAATCTGCTTTTTGTTTGTTTTAGATGTACTTCGTGTTGTTGGTGTTTTTCTTGTTGAAGTATTTCTTTTTTCTTGACTAGCAAATGAAGATCTTGTAGCTCTTGAATTTGTATTTTTTGAAACTACTTGTTTTTTTCTAATTTCTGAATTTCGTTGCGTTGCACTACTTCTATTTGAATTATTTCTTGTTGCTTGTGTTCTATTTTGAGAACTAGTTTTTCTTTCAGAAGTATTTCTAGTATTGTTATTTCGGTTTTTTATACTTGTTGTTTGTCTGTTAGCGTTATTTGCAACTCTATTATAATTTCCGCCATTATTTTTAAATAAGTCTGTAGCTTTTCCCTTATTTCTGTTATTTGTTACAGCATTTTCTCTTCTTTTAGGAATTGAATTTGTTGCAACACGCTGTCTGTTTGTACGGTTTTTATCATATTTATTGTGAGAATCACGTTTATTATAATTGTTGTTCTTTCCGTAAAATTTGTTTTTAGAGTGATCTTTATGGTACGCATATCTTTGCGCTTTATAACGGTTTCTGTAAGGTTTATAACTTACAACTCTATAATCGTAATAAGGTTTTGTAAAATAATTGTGGAAAGGATGGTACACATAAGTTCTGTTAAATCTATTTATGTAACCTCTTTGGTATGCAAAATTTCCATAAGTATTGTAATAAATATTCATACCTCCTAAACGAGCTAATCTACCGTTAAAATAATTAATGTTTATATTTCCAACTCTAGAAATACGTCCGTAATAATCATAATAAATAGGAGTGTTTTGAATTTGAATTACTGCTCCAAAACGGTCGTATTGTACATAGGCATCATAATTATAGCCGCTGTTAAACGTAATATTTAAACCGTTGTTATAATAGCTGGCACTAAAGTTATTTCTTTGATTTAAGTAAAAATCAAATTCTCCGTTTTGAAATACAGAAAAAGTTATGCCGTTTTCAACAAAAGTAAAGGATGCACCTTGTGCTTGTTTGTATATATTAGTTGTTGAAGTATTGTTAGTGGCATTTATAATTCCAAAGCTAACAAATACTAAAGTAACGAATGTAAGTAGTGTTTTTTTCATAATGAAAGGTTTTAAAGGTTTGTACTAAAAAGGTAGCTAGCTTGTGCTAATAGTAATACAAACAGCGTGCCAAAAAAATATGCCCAATAAAAATTGGGCATATAGAAACAGTAAAAAGTATACTTATTTTAGTGCATAAAAGCTTTAAATATTTTTTGGTAATTCACCAGTTAATGAGTTTAAAAAAGCAACCAAAGCATTTACATTTTCATCTGTAAGCTCTTTATTTAATTGCACTTTAGCCATTATGGTAACAGCTTCTTTTAAATCATTAACACTACCATCATGAAAATATGGATATGTTTTTTCAATATTTCTTAAAGAAGGTGATTTAAACACGTATTTATCGCTTTCATTTTTTGTAACTTCAAACTTTCCTTCATCAATTGTTTTGCTTTTGGTATGTTTCCAATAATCATCATACAAACCAAATTTTTGATAAATATTACCTCCTAAAACATTTCCTGAGTGGCAAGCAACGCATCCTGTAGAAATAAATAATTGTAAACCTTCTTGTTCTATTTCAGTTAGTGCATTAGCGTCGCCAGCAATAAAATCATCAAACCTTGAAGGTGTAATTAATGTACGTTCATAGGCTCCAATTGCATTTTGAATATTTTTGTAACTAATTGGGCTGTCATCATTTGGAAATACTTGCGTAAATAAAGTGTTGTATTCTTCAATTTTAGATAAACGTTCTTCAACAATTTTTTCGCTTGGCATAGCCATTTCAACCGGATTTAAAATTGGCCCACCAGCTTGTGCTTCTACATCAGGTTCTCTACCATCCCAAAATTGAGACATATGTAAAGCAGCATTAAATACCGTAGGTGAATTTCTTGTTCCAAATCCACCATCGTTTCCAGGAGAAGTACTTAAATTATCAACGCCATAGGTTTCAATATTATGACAAGTATTACAACTTTGTGTGTTGTCTTTTGAAAGTCTATTGTCAAAATACAATTTTTTCCCAAGTTCAACTTTTGCTTTTGTAATTGGGTTTTCTGGATTTTCAGCAACTTCTGGTAATTTACCAAATAAAGACGAAGCAGTTTTTTGCAACGCTGTATATTCTGGAGCTTTTATTTGCTGTTTTTCCTTTTTTTGAGAGCAGCTAGTTATCAATACAAGTAATAAACTTGCTAAAAGTAATTTTTTCATAAGTATTTTAGGTTGAATAATATTAGGTAAAAGTAAGTGAAACTCACAAAGTAGTTAGTAACTTAAATCACAGTTTTATCATTTTTTTAATTTGATTTGAATACTTTTACTGTTTGAAAATTCCAAGTATTTTGAGTCATTTTATAAATGTCATATTACCTATTCCTTTACAAAAGGAGTTCACCTATAAAATAACTGCTGCAGAAGCTGATTATTTGCAAAGAGGAATGCGTGTAGCTGTAGAGTTTGGAAAATCAAAAGTGTATACTGCGTTGGTTTATAAAATTCACGAAAATGCACCCGAAGGTTATGAGGCAAAGGACATTCATCAGATTTTAGATGAAAAACCTATTGTAACTGAAACGCAATTGAAACATTGGGAATGGATTGCTTCTTACTATATGTGTTCTTTAGGAGATGTGTTTAGAGCAGCGTTGCCTTCAGCTTTTTTATTAGAAAGCGAAACCGAAATTTTATTAGTTCCAGAATTTTTAGAAGAAGATTCTTTAAGTGATGATGAGTTTTTAATAGTTGAAGCTTTGCAACATCAAGCAAGGTTATCTATTCATCAAATTATGGCCATATTAGGAAAAAAGAATGTATTTCCTACCATAAAAAAAATGTTAGGTAAGAAGGCTATAAGTATAAAAGAACAAATTTACGAGCAGTATAAACCTAAATTAATAAAGTATATTCAATTAGCTGAAGTTTGGAATTCTGATGAAAAACTAACGGAATTATTAACGTTAGTAAATAGAGCTAAAAAACAACGAGAAGCTGTACTTACTTTTTTTCAACTAAAAAGCACTAAAAAACCAATTAAAGTTAGTGATTTACAGGAAGCAGCAAATACTTCGGCAAGTGTACTTAAATCTTTAGTTGATAAAGGTATATTTGAATATTATTTTATTCAAAAAGATAGAGTTGAATTTGCAGGGGAAACTTCTGAGATGAAGGAGTTATCAGAACATCAACAAGTTGCTTATAAAAGTATTAAAGAGTCTTTTGAAACCAAACAAACAGTTTTATTAAAAGGAATAACAAGTAGCGGTAAAACCGAAATTTATGTAAAATTTATAAATGAGGTTTTAGAAAGTGGTAAACAAGTATTGTATTTGTTACCTGAAATTGCATTAACAACACAATTAATAGAACGTTTACAGTATTATTTTGGCGCAAATTTATCGGTTTTTCATTCTAAATATTCAATGAATGAACGGGTTGAAGTATGGAATAATGTTCTAAATAATAAAGGAAAGGCACAATTGATTATTGGTGCACGTTCTTCTTTGTTTTTGCCTTTTTCAAATTTAGGATTAATTATTGTTGATGAGGAACATGAAACTTCATTTAAACAGTTTGACCCAGCACCACGTTACCACGCCAGGGATGCGGCAATTGTACTTTCAAACATTCATAAGGCTAAAACCTTGTTAGGTTCTGCAACACCAAGTATTGAATCTTTTACCAATGCACAACAAGGAAAATACGGGTATGTAGAGTTAAATAGACGCTTTGGAAATGTTTTATTACCTGAAATTGAATTGGTAGATATTAAAGAAAAGTATCGGAAAAAAAGAATGAATGGGCATTTTTCAGATCGTTTGTTAGAAATGATTCAAGATGCTTTGAATGAAAAAGAGCAAGTCATATTATTTCAAAATAGAAGAGGTTTTGCACCTGTGGTTGAGTGTCAAACTTGTGGGGTTTCACCTCAATGCCCGCAATGTGATGTGAGTTTAACATTTCATAGTTATAAAAAAGAATTACGTTGTCATTATTGTGGTTATCGCCAAGCGATGCCTCATAATTGTGGAGCGTGCGGAAGCAATGAATTGAATACAAAAGGCTTTGGTACAGAGCAAATTGAACTAGAATTACAAGAGTTGTTTCCAAATTATAAAATTGGGCGAATGGATTTAGATACTACACGAGGAAAATATGGGTATCAAAAAATAATTGGTCAGTTTCAAGCGCAGGAAATAGATATTTTAGTGGGTACACAAATGCTTTCAAAAGGGTTAGATTTTGCAAATGTGTCTTTAGTAGGGATTTTAAATGCTGATAATATGTTGAATTTCCCTGATTTTAGGGCACATGAGCGTAGTTATCAATTAATGGTACAAGTTTCTGGTAGGGCAGGACGAGCTCAAAAAAGAGGAAAAGTGGCTATTCAAACATTTAATCCATATCATCAAATTTTACAACAAGTTTCAACAAGTAATTATAATGAAATGTACAAGGAACAAATGGAAGAGCGTTGGCAATACCATTATCCGCCATATTACAGATTAATTAAAATAACGTTGCGACATAAAGATTTTAATAGAGTTGAAGAAGGAGCTAATTGGTTTGGAAAATCATTAACAAATATTTTTAAGGATAATGTTTTAGGGCCAACAACACCAGCTATTTCAAAAATTAGGAATTATTATATACGCCATATTATTGTAAAAATTCCTCAAAAGCAGTCATTAGTACACACAAAAAGCAATATTATACGTATTAAAAACGCGTTTCAATCTGTAAATCAATTTAGATCTATACGGTTAAATATTGATGTAGATAATTATTAAAGGCTTTTTATTGTAAAAAAGTATATTTTCGTACTTGTCTTATCTTGTTGTAATACAGTTAGTTGTGTTGTTTTTGAAAGATTGAATTTTAGATAATTAAAAACTTCAAATAATGTATTGGTTTCACTAATAAATAATTGTATATTTGCACGCTTAAAAGTTAACACTTAAAATTAAAATTTATGAATCATTACGAAACTGTTTTCATTTTGAATCCCGTTTTATCTGATACTCAGGTAAAGGAGACAGTAAAGAAGTTCGAGGACTATCTTGTTTCCAAAGGTGCCGAAATGATCGCGAAAGAAGATTGGGGGCTAAAGAAATTAGCTTACACAATTCAAAACAAAAAAAGTGGATTTTACCACTTATTTGAGTACAAAGTAGATGGACAATCAATTACTCCGTTCGAACTTGAATTTAGAAGAGATGATAGCGTTATGCGTTATTTAACTGTATCGTTAGATAAGCATGCAATCGCTTGGGCTGAAAAAAGAAGAGTAAGAAATAACGCATCTAAAAAATAAGAGTTATGTCTATAGAACAACAATCAAAAGGAGGAAAACAGGGTGAGGTTCGTTACCTAACTCCACTAGATATTGACACTAAACAAGTAAAAAAATACTGTCGTTTTAAAAAGAATGGTATCAAGTATATTGATTATAAAGATGCAGATTTCTTATTATATTTAGTAAATGAGCAAGGTAAAATTTTACCTCGTCGTTTAACTGGTACATCATTAAAATTTCAACGTAAAGTTTCTGTTGCTATTAAAAGAGCACGTCACTTAGCTTTAATGCCTTACGTTGGCGATATGTTAAAATAAAACTGAAAGGAATCATGGAAATTATATTAAAACAAGACGTTGAAAACTTAGGTTTTATTGATGATGTTGTAACTGTAAAAAATGGTTACGGACGTAACTTTTTAATACCTCACGGTTATGCAGTATTAGCAACTACTTCAGCAAAAAAAGTATTAGCAGAAACTTTAAAACAAAGAGCTTTTAAAGAAGAAAAGTTAATTAAAGATGCTACTAAAATTGCAGATGCAATTAAAGAATTAGAAATTAAAATCACTGCAAAAACTGGTGATGGTTCTAAATTATTTGGTTCTGTAAACAATGGTAATGTTGCTGAAGCTTTAGCAGCTGCAGGTCAAGAAATTGATAAAAAATTCATTAAAGTTGAAGGTGGAAACATCAAAAGACTTGGTAAATACAATACAACAGTTCGTTTACACAGATCTGTAATTGTTGAATTACCTATTGAAATTATTGGTGAAGCTAAATAGTAATTAGAAATTAGCTTAACATTTTATTAACAATTCATCGTTAATAAAGAAAACTCAAGGCCCACTTTTATAGTGGGTCTTTTTTTATTTTAGCAATTCAAACAATCTATTTAAACAATTTACAATTTAACTTAACTATTTTTTAGTATGAAGAAAAAATTACTTTTTACATTTTTAATTTTAACCATTACAACTGTTTTTTCGCAGGTTACTACCTCAAAGGTTGAAGGTATTGTAATGGATGATTCGGGCGGTGGACTTTTTGGAGCCAACGTGGTAGTAACGCATGAACCTACTGGAACGGTTTCAGGAGCAATGACATTGGAGAGCGGAAGATTTTTTATTCCTAACCTTCGTGTTGGTGGACCTTACAATGTTGTAATCAGCTTTGTTGGTTATAAAACTGTTGAATATACAGATGTATATTTAGACTTAGGAGAAGCTTTTGATTTAAAAGTTCAATTAGTTGGTGAGAGTGAGCAATTGAATGAAGTATTAATTACTGGTAGTAAAAGCACTACATTTAACAGTAATAGAACAGGTGCTGAAACAAGTGTTGGTAGAAAAGAATTAACGAAACTACCTACAATTTCAAGATCAGCTTCAGATTTTACAAGATTAGATCCTTCTGCTTCAGGTGGTTCTTTTGGTGGTAGAAATGATCAATACAATAATTTTACCTTAGATGGTTCAATTTTCAACAATCCTTTCGGATTAGATGCTGCAACTCCTGGTGGGCAAACAGATGCTCAACCAATTTCATTAGATGCTATTGAACAAATAAGTGTTTCAACTGCGCCTTATGATGTTACGCAATCTGGTTTTACAGGTGCTTCTGTAAATGCTGTAACTAAAAGCGGTACAAATAAAGTTACTGGTACAATGTATGGTTATTTTAGAAATCAAGATTTAACTGGTAATAAAATTAAAGGAGAAAAAATATTTGTTCCAAAATTAGAGCAATATCAATTTGGAGTTAGTGTTGGTGCTCCAATTATTAAAAATAAATTATTTGTTTTTGCAAACTTTGAAAAAGATGACCGTACAGATTTAGGTCAATCTTGGTTACCAAATACAGGAACAGGTGCAATTAATGAATCTAGAGTTAGTGAACAAGATTTAATTGATGTACAGTCTGCTTTAAGAAGTATTGGATATGAACCTGGCGAGTACGAAGGTTTTACACATAGTTCATCTAGTGTTAAAGGTATTTTAAAATTAGATTGGAATGTAAACAAAGATCATAGATTATCATTTGTATATAATTTCTTAGATGCATCAAAAGATAAGCCTGCGCACCCTACAGCTTTAGGATTTAGAGGTCCAAACTCTCAAATTTTACAGTTTGAAAATTCAGGATACGAAATAAATAATAAAATTAATTCATTTTTAATTGAATTAAATTCAACATTTTCAGATAAAATAACCAATAAATTTCAAGCAGGTTATACACATTTTGATGATTTTAGATCACCTAAATCTTCTCCAATGCCAGCATTTAGAATTCAAGACGGAGCAGGAGCAAATTATATAGTAGCAGGACACGAGCCATTTTCAATTAATAATAAATTAGATCAAAAAGTATTTCAAATTACAAATAATTTGAATTATAGTTTAGGTGATCATTTATTTACGGTAGGTTTTTCTTTTGAAAAATTTATGTTTGATAATTCATTCAATCTTGGAACTTATGGATATGCCGATGATAGAGGTTATGTTGGTGCTTTCTTTGGTGATTTTGCTGATATGGATGCCTTTAATACAGGTATTTCAAATGGTCTTTTATCAGATGCAATGTCAGCAGCTCAAAATACATTTGACACTAATAATGCAAACGATTCTTGGGCTTTAGCCGAGACAAATGTTGGTCAAGTTGCTTTTTATTTACAAGATGATTGGAAAATTAATCAAAACTTTAAATTATCACTTGGACTTCGTTTAGATAAGCCTTTATATTTTAATTCTTCAGATAAAGCTCAAGAAGTTATTGATGCACCAGGTAATTTTTATGATCCTACAATTCCTTATACTGATCCATCTACTGGTGAAACTGTATATTTTGATTCTACACAAATGCCAACAGGTAAGGTGTTATTTTCACCAAGAGTTGGTTTTAACTGGGATGTAAAAGGTGATAAAACATTACAAGTTAGAGGAGGTTCTGGAATATTTACAGGGCGTTTTCCTTTTGTATGGTTAGGAAATCAAATTGCAAATCCTAATGTATGGTATTACCAAGTTGTTGATCCTGATTTTAAATGGCCACAAGTTTGGAGAACTAGTTTAGGAGCTGATTACAAATTTGATAATGGATTGGTGTTAACAGGAGATCTTTCTTATACTGAAGATATTAATGGAGCAATGGTTCAAAACTGGGGATTATCTACTCCTTCAGCAACGTTAAGAGGTGTTGATAACAGAGCTGTTTATGCGCCAGGTGATAAAGGTAATACTGCTTATGTATTTACAAATACAGATAAGGGTAGAGCATTTAATGGAACTATTAAAGCACAAAAATCATTTGATAACCAGTTGTATTTTAGTGTAGCTTATAACTATTTAAATTCAATGGATGTTAACTCTATTGAAGCTGAAATTACAGGAGATGCCTTTGATGCTAACCCTGTTGTTGGTGATGCTAATGCTGATGTGCTTGGGCATTCAAAATATGGAGATAAGCACCGTTTTATTGCGGTAGCTTCAAAATCTTGGAGATATGGAGATAATGATAAATGGGGAACTTCAATTGCTGGTTTTATAGAGTATGCTCAAGGAGGAAGATTTAATTATACATATGCAGGAGACATTAACAATGATGGTTCTGGTTTAAATGATTTAATTTATATTCCTACTGCGTCAGAATTATCTTCAATGCAATTTTCTGGAACTGCTGATGAGCAATCAAGTCAAAGAGCTGCTTTTGAAAGTTTTATTCAACAAGATAGTTATTTAAGTGATAATAGAGGTGAATATATGGATCGTTACGCTGCAATTTCTCCGTGGAGAAGTAGATGGGATGTGAAAATTATTCAAGACTTAGTTGTTGCTGGAGATAACAAAATTGAATTTAGTATTGATATTTTGAATATTGGAAATATGATTAGCTCAGATTGGGGATTAATACAACAACCAAACGCTGTACAACCTGTAGGTGTTACTGTTGATGCTGCTGGTACGCCAACATATTCATTCAATTCTGATTTAACTGAAACATTTGTTTATGATGCTAGTTTAGCATCAAGATGGCAAGTTCAATTTGGATTGCGTTACTCTTTCTAAATTTAGAATTTATAGTATATTTGAACCGCCCTTTTGGGCGGTTTTTTTATGCGTACTTATGAAATATAGACAACTAACTAAAGAGCAGTTTTTAGAACTGCATAAAGAATTTGCTGAGTTTTTAGCAACGCAACAAATTGATGCAAAAGAATGGGAAACCATTAAAAATGAAAAACCTAAAATGGCTGAAGACGAATTAAATATTTTTAGCGATATTGTTTGGGAAAGCGTATTGAATAAAGCGACATTTATAGAGCATATTTCAGAAAAGCATATCAATCTTTTTAAATGTAATTCAAAAGAAATAATTCGTATTTATATTCAATTAAATAATTCTTCAAGAAGTTTTTTAGAAAAAAATGATTTTGACTGGTTTTTAAAAAATCCGTTGCATGAATCTCTAGAATATTTTAAAGCTGTAAAAAAATACAAGAAAGAACGAAACATGGAAGTGTTTGAGTTAATTGAATTAGGTGGGGAAATTACAAGTGGAAACTTATTTACGCAAACATTTCAATTAATTCAGTAACTACTTTTGGGACACCAATTGATGCTTTTTCAGAAATAATTTTTAAATTTTGGAAACTGTTTTGTGTTATAGATGGTTTTGGATCTATAAAATAAATGGGTGCAGCTGTTTTTGTATAGTTAATTAAATTTGCTGCCGGATATACTTGCATTGAAGTACCAATTATTATTAAAATATCTGCATTACGTGTAATTTCTACGGCTTTATCAAGCATTGGAACTTCTTCGCCAAACCAAACAATATGTGGTCTTAATTGTGAATTTTTAACGCATAAATCTCCAGGGTTTAAATCTTTTGTCCATTTATAAATCAAACGTTCATCTAAAGTACTTCTTACTTTAAGTAATTCTCCATGTAAATGCGTAATATTGGTGCTGCCAGCACGTTCATGCAAATCATCAACATTTTGAGTAACTATATCCACTTGAAAATAATCTTCTAATTGAACCAAGGCTTTGTGTCCATTATTTGGTTGTACATTAAATAGTTGCGCTCTTCTTTTATTGTAAAAATCGAGTACTAAATTGGGGTTGTTGTGCCATCCAATGGGTGAAGCTACTTCCATAATGTCATGACCTTCCCACAATCCGTTAGAATCTCTAAATGTGTTTATACCACTTTCTGCACTTATACCTGCTCCGGTAAGAATTACAATTTTCTTCATAATTCAAAAGTAAAATTTTATATTTGAAAAAAAGAAAGAATTTGAATGGTAGATTATAAATTTATAGAGTATTTAGAAGGTTTTGTTACTGAAAAAAGGAAAAATTTATTTCAAAAAGTGTTAGAAGACAGAACTAGACATTTTACTGTAGCAATTGAAGATATTTTTCAGCCTCATAACTCCAGTGCTATTGTTAGAAGTTGTGATATTTTTGGGATTCAAGATTTGCATGTTATTGAAAGTAAATATGAATTTTATGCTTCAAACCAAGTTGCCAAAGGTGCTCAAAAATGGATTGATTTTTCATTATATAATAAGCAAGATTCAAATAATACTCTTGATTGTATTGCTGATTTAAAAAGTAAAGGATATCAAATAATTGCTACAACACCTCATAATGAGTCGTGTTACCTTGAAGATTTTGATATTTCTAAAAAATCAGCTTTCTTTTTTGGTGTTGAAAAACAAGGACTTTCTGATCAAGTGATGAATAATGCCGATGGTTATTTAAAAATACCAATGGTTGGTTTTACTGAAAGTTTAAATATTTCTGTAGCCGTAGCTATTATACTTCAAAATTTAAATACACGTTTGCGTAAATCAACTGTTAATTGGCAACTAACGGAAGAAGAGAAGAGTGAATTGTATTTAAAATGGTTAATGAAAACCATTAAAAGTATCAAGAAAATTGAAGCACATTATTACGAGAAAATAGCTATTCAACCGTAATTTTTTCAATAATAATTGTTGAATCACAGTTTTTAACAATTACTTCAATATTTTTAAGAGTTGAAGTTCCTTGAATATTGTATTGATACATACAGCTATCAAGTTTAATTTTATTACTTAAATCTACATTTCCATTGGTAAGAATTTTAGAAACCATTGCGGTGTCTAATTGATAGTAATACAAAGAAGAAATGGCATCTTTTGAATAAATACGTTCTTTTGTTCTTAGGTTTTTTAAAACCCTAGAATTTGGACCGTAATTAAAAGTGGTGTTTTTTTTGTTAAAAATAAAAACTACAATAATAATTCCAATTGTTAAACCTCCTAAAAAATAAGGCAAGCGTTGTTTAAATGTCATCATAGTTTATATAAACAATAAATTAATGTCTCGGTATGGTAAATTAAACCAGTCTGCAACCGTTTTGTTAGTTAAAATTCCGTGGTAAAAGTACATTCCTTTTTGTAAACTTTTATCAAATCGAGCTGCATTTTCAAAACCACCTTCTTCAGCAATATTTAATAAGTAAGGAGTGAAAATATTACTTATTGAAACGGAGGCTGTTCTTGAGTATCTTGATGGAATGTTTGGGACACAATAATGAATAACACCGTGTTTTGTATATGTTGGGTTTGCGTGAGTTGTAATTTCTGAAGTTTCAAAACAGCCACCTCTATCAATGCTTACGTCAACAATTACAGCGCCATCTTTCATGTTTTTTATCATATTTTCAGTAGCAACAATAGGTGAACGTGATACACCTCTAATTGCTCCAATTGCAATATCACATCGCATTAAGGCTTTTTGTAATGTTTTTGGCTGAATAGTTGAAGTGTAAATTGGTTGCCCTAAGCGTTGTTGTAAAGAGCGCAATTTTGTTAATGAATTATCAAATACTTTTACACGTGCACCTAAACCAATTGCTGATCGTGCAGCAAATTCACCAACAGTTCCGGCGCCTAAAATCACAACCGATGTAGGTGGTACTCCATTAATGTTTCCCATTAACAATCCGTTTCCACCATTTACAGTACTCATTAATTCGGCAGCAATTAAAATGGAAGCAGTTCCTGCAATTTCACTTAGTGATTTTACCACTGAATAAATACCATGTTCATCTCTAATATAATCAAAAGCAATAGCAGTTATTCGTTTGCTAGCCAATGCTTCAAAATACTTTTTACTTTGAGTTTTTAATTGTAAAGCTGAAAATAATGTGCTTTGCGGATTTATATATTCAATTTCATCTAACGAAGGTGGTTCAACTTTTAAAATAATACTACACCCAAACGCTTCTTTAACATCATATGAAATTTTAGCTCCCGCTTCTGAATATTCATTGTCTGAATAATTGGCACCTTCACCGGCTCCTGTTTCAATCACAAATTTATGACCTTGTGCTGTTAAAGCGGCAACGGCATCAGGTGTTAAACACACTCGTTTTTCTTGGTAATGTGTTTCTTTTGGAATCCCAATGACAAGGTCCCCTTTTTGATTCACAATTTCAAGAGTTTCTTCTTGTGGTATTAGTTCTTTGTGACTAAATGGTGAAGGAATTATTTTACTCATTATTGGTAAGTTGTACAGTTCTTAGTTGATTTTCGTTGGCTGTAATGCTTACAGTAACAGATTTTAAAGGTAGTAAATTTTCTACTTTATTTGGCCATTCAACCAAACACCAATTATTGCTGTAAAAATATTCTTCTACGCCCATATCTAAAGCTTCCTCTTCTTCTTCAATTCTATAAAAATCAAAATGAAATACCTTTTCATTTTTTTGTGTATGATATTCATTTACAAGTGAAAAGGTAGGAGAGCTTACTTGGTCTAAAACACCTAATTCTTTTACAATTTCTTTAATAAGTGTAGTTTTACCAACACCCATATTTCCATAAAATAATAATACTTTATGTTTGGCATGTTTAATAATTTCTTTCGCTATTTCAGAAATTTCAGGTAAAGAGTAATTTTTTTCCATAAGTATCTTAGGCTAAAATTTAAAAGTCAAAGATTAAAAAAGAAAGTGAAAACTTCAACTATTAAAAAAAGTTTTTTTAGAAAAAAGTTTTAAACTTTTATTACATGTAAAACCTTTTTATTTGGCATCAAAAATAGCGCAAGGTATAATCATTTCCTCTAAAGAAATTCCACCGTGTTGATACGTGTTTTTGTAATATTTTACAAAATGATTGTAATTATTTGGGTATGCAAAAAAGTAATCTTCTTTTGCAAAAATAAAAGAGCTACTCATATGTATTGATGGAAGTTTTATGTCTGCCGGATTTTTAACTGCAAATACTTCTTTATCTTCATAGGTTAAACTTCTACCTGTTTTATAACGTAAATTGGAGCTTATATTTTTATCGCCAATAACTTTTGAAGGAGCTTTTGAATTTATTGTACCGTGATCTGTAGTAATAATTAGTTTCATTCCTAATTTTTGAGCCTTTTGAATCATTTCTAATAGAGGTGAGTTTACAAACCAACTATTTGTTAAAGATCTGTACGCTTTGTCATCGCTAGCTAATTCTTTAATTACTTCCATTTCGGTTTTAGAGTGCGACAACATATCTACAAAATTATACACTACCACAGTTAAATCGTTGTCCTTTTCTGCATTAAAATTATCAGCTAATTGTTTTCCTGTTTTAAGGTTTGTAATTTTATGATAACTGTATTTTATGTCTTTTCTTAAACGTTGTAATTGTGCTTCTAAAAAAGCTTCTTCATGCAAATTCTTTCCGCCTTCATCAGTATCATCTTTCCATAAATTAGGATGTTTTTTTGCCATTTCAAGTGGCATTAATCCAGAGAAAATTGAATTTCTAGCGTATTGTGTAGCTGTTGGTAAAATACTAAAGTACGGAACTTCCTCTTGTTTTTTATAGAATTTGTTAATGGTTTTTTCAATAATATTAAACTGGTCGTAACGCAAATTATCTATAACAACTACAAGTGTTCCATTTGATTTTGAAACTTCGGGTAAAATTACTTTTTTGAATAAATTATTAGAAAGAGTAGGTGCATCATCTTCATCATTTACCCAGTTAACATAATTCTTTTTAATAAATTTAAAAAATAATGAATTTGCTTCTTGTTTTTGACTTTCCAATATTTCAACCATTCCGGTGTCATTAATATTTTCTAATTCAAGTTCCCAATACACCAATTTTTTATAAATATCCACCCAGTCTTCATAGGAATTTACCATCGCTAAATCCATGGCAATTTTTCTAAATTCTTGTTGGTAATTTGAGGTGGTTTTTTCTGAAACTAATCTAGAATGATCTAAATTCTTTTTTAAACTTAGTAATATTTGATTAGGATTAACAGGTTTAATTAAATAATCAGCAATTTTATTTCCAATGGCATCTTCCATAATATATTCTTCTTCGCTCTTAGTAATCATTACTATTGGCAAATTTGGAAGCTTACTTTTTATCTCGGTTAAAGTTTCTAAACCACTTAAACCTGGCATATTTTCATCTAAAAAAACAATGTCGTAATTGTGTTCTTCACATAAATCAATAGCATCTGCACCGTTGGTACATTTAGAAACAGCATATCCTTTTTTTTCTAAAAAAATAATATGTGGTTTTAATAAATCTATTTCATCATCAACCCATAAAATGTTTATTTCACTCATATTGTTATCTTTGTTGTACTTTTATAAAAAAATTATTTTGACCGAAAAAAAAACGAACAAACTTAAAATACTAAACGACCCAATTTACGGTTTTATTACTATTCCAAACGCTTTAATTTACGATTTAATTGAACATCCTTATTTTCAGCGCTTAAGAAGAGTTTCTCAAATGGGATTATCGTATTTGGTATATCCAGGAGCACATCATACAAGGTTTCATCATGCCATTGGATGTATGCATTTAATGCAAAAAGCAGTTGGGATTTTAAGATTTAAAGGTGTTGCTATTTCTGAAGAAGAAGCAAACGCCGTTTATATTGCTATTTTATTGCACGATATTGGCCACGGACCTTTTTCACACGCTTTAGAACAAAGTATTGTTACAGGAGTTCATCACGAAAGAATTTCATTAAAATTTATGGAAACGCTGAATGATGAATTTAACGGACAATTATCATTGGCTATTCAAATATTTAAAGGAAATTATCACCGTAACTTTTTATATCAATTAATATCTAGTCAGTTAGATATGGATCGGTTAGATTATTTAAAAAGAGATAGTTTTTATACTGGTGTTGCTGAAGGAAATATTAATTCTGAGCGTTTAATTGTAATGTTAAATGTAAAAGATGATGCGTTGGTTGTTGAAGAAAAAGGAATTTATTCAGTTGAAAAGTTTATTGTTGCTCGTCGTTTAATGTATTGGCAAGTGTATTTGCATAAAACAGGTTTAGTTGCAGAAAAAGTGTTGGTAAAAGTATTGAAGAGAGCAAAGGAACTAGTATCAGAAGGAGTTGAGCTATGTTCAAGTAAGGCTTTTAATTATTTTTTAAAACATCAAATAAACAATGATAATTTTAATTTAGATACATTAGAAACATTTGCCAGGTTAGATGATTATGATGTGTTGTCAGCAATTAAAGAATGGATTTCTCATGAAGATTTGGTGCTTTCAAAATTGTGTGAAAGTTTAATAAATAGAAGATTGCCAAAAGTAATTCTTCAAAACACGCCATTTACAAATACCCAAATTAATGAAGTTTATAATGAAGTTAAAGAAACATTTAACTATTCTACAAAAGAGTTAGAATATTTTGTGTATCACGGTGAAATTAGTAATCAAGCATATGATGCTACTAAAAATAATATTCAAATTTTGTTTAAGAATGGAGATATTAAAGATATTACCAAAGCATCAGACCACCTTAATATAGAGGCTTTATCAAAACCTGTTTATAAGTACTACATGTGTTACCCAAAGAAATAGGTGGAATTGAAGTTTTTTTTTACTTTTGTAGACAATGAAATTTACAGCAAATCAAATAGCAGAAATTTTAGAAGGAGAGGTTGTAGGAGATGAAAATGCCGAAGTACACCAACTTTCTAAAATTGAAGAAGGGGAAAATGGATCATTAACTTTTCTGTCGAACCCAAAATATACTGAATATATATACACTACCAAGGCAAGCATAGCCATTGTAAATAAAGATTTTTCTCCTGAAAAAGAAATAGAAACTACACTTATTAAAGTTCCTGATGCGTACAAAGCATTTTCAAAATTATTGGAGTTTTACAACCAAGTAAAAATGAATAAATCTGGAATTGAAACACCTTCACATATTAGTGAATCGTGTTCAATAGGAGAGAATTTGTATTTAGGAGCATTTGCTTATATAAGTAATAAAGTTACTATTGGAGACAATGTAAAGATTTATCCAAACGTTTATATTGACGAAAATGTGTCTATTGGTGATAACACAGTAATTTTTGCAGGTGCTAAAATTATGTCTGATACAGTTATTGGAAAAAATTGTGTTATTAACGCGGGTGCAGTAATTGGTGCTGATGGATTTGGTTTTGCACCAAATGAAGACGGTGTTTATAGCAAAGTGCCTCAAATTGGAAATGTGATTCTTGAAGATAATGTTGATGTTGGTGCAGCCACAACAATTGATAGAGCAACATTGGGATCAACAATTATTAGAAAAGGAGTAAAACTAGACAATCAAATTCAAGTTGCACACAATGTTGAAATTGGTAAAAATACTGTGATTGCATCGCAAACTGGTATCGCTGGTTCTTCAAAAATTGGAGAAAATTGTATGCTCGGTGGACAAGTAGGAGTTGCCGGTCATTTAGTAATTGGTAATAATGTGCGTATTCAAGCACAGTCAGGAATTGGAAGAAATATTAAAGACAATGAAGTAATTCAAGGGTCTCCAGCATTTGGGTATTCAGATTGGAACAGATCTTATGTGTATTTTAAAAAATTGCCGCAGCTAGCAAGTGAAATTAATGAACTTCAAAAACAACTAAAAGCTTTAACTAATAAAGATGAGTAAAAATCAAAAAACAATTAAAAATGAAGTAACACTTTCGGGTGTTGGTTTACATACAGGAAATAAAGTTAATATGACTTTTAAACCTGCTCCTGTAAACAATGGATATGTGTTTAAAAGAATTGATTTAGAAGGAGAGCCAATAATTGAGGCAAGTGCAGAATACGTTGTAAATACACAACGTGGAACAAATATTGAAAAAAGAGGAGTTGTAATTAATACTTCAGAACATGTATTAGCAGCTGTTGTTGCTTTAGATATAGACAATATTATTATTGAAATTAATGCTCCAGAACCTCCAATTATGGATGGTTCGTCTAAACATTTTATTGAAGCTTTAGAAAAAGCTGAGATTGTTGAGCAAAATGCTATAAGAGAAGAATATATAGTAAAAGAAGTAATCTCTTACAAAGATGAAGAAACTGGTAGCGAAATTATATTAATGCCTTCAGACGAGTATCAAGTAACTACAATGGTTGATTTTGGCACAAAAGTTTTAGGTACTCAAAATGCTACTTTAAATTCATTGTCAGAGTTTAAAACTGAAATTGCTGATGCAAGAACGTTTAGTTTTTTACATGAATTGGAAATGTTGTTAGATCACAATTTAATAAAAGGAGGAGATTTAAACAATGCCATTGTTTATGTAGATAAAGAAATTTCTGAAGCTACAATGAACAAGTTAAAAAGCGCTTTTAATAAAGAAAGTTTAACTGTGAAGCCAAACGGAATTTTAGATAATTTAACTTTACGTTGGGCAAATGAAGCTGCACGTCATAAATTATTAGATGTAATTGGTGATTTAGCATTAGTTGGAACAAGAATTAGAGGAAAAGTTATTGCAAATAAGCCAGGACATATGGTGAACACTGTATTTGCAAAAAAACTACAAAAGATTATTAAATTAGAAAAAAGGAATTACGTTCCTAAGTTTGATTTAAATCAACCACCGTTAATGGATATTCATCAAATTATGAATATTCTTCCGCACAGACCTCCATTTTTGTTGATTGATAGAATTATTGAATTATCAGATACGCACGTGGTTGGAATGAAAAATGTAACAATGAATGAAAACTTTTTTGTTGGACATTTTCCAGGAGCACCAGTAATGCCAGGTGTATTGCAAGTTGAAGCAATGGCGCAATGTGGTGGAGTATTAGTGCTTAGCACCGTTCCAGATCCAGAAAACTACTTAACATATTTCATGAAAATGGATAATGTAAAGTTTAAACAAAAAGTATTACCAGGTGATACTTTAATATTTAAAGCCGAATTAATAACACCTATTAGACGTGGTATTTGCCATATGCAATCATATGGATATGCGAACGGAAAATTAGTTGTTGAAGCAGAATTAATGGCACAAATTGCCAAAAAAACAAAAGAATAATGAATCAACCATTAGCTTACATACATCCAGGTGCAAAGATTGCAACAAATGTAGTTGTTGAACCTTTTACAACTATTCATAACAACGTAAAAATTGGTTCAGGAACTTGGATTGGTTCAAACGTTACCATTATGGAAGGTGCTAGAATTGGAAAGAATTGTAGAATTTTTCCAGGAGCAGTAATTTCTGCAATTCCTCAAGATTTAAAATTTGATGGGGAAGACTCATTGGTAATTATTGGTGATAACACAACCATTAGAGAATGTGTTACTGTGAACAGGGGAACAAAAGCTCTTGGAAAAACGCAAATAGGTGATAATTGTTTAATTATGGCAACTTCACATATTGCTCATGATTGTGTGGTAGGAAATAATTGTATTTTAGCCAATGGATCAGTAATTGCAGGTCATGTAACTGTTGGAGATTTTGCTATTTTAAGCGGATTGGTTGCAGTACATCAATTTATTCATATTGGTCAACATGCGCTAGTTTCAGGAGGTTCGTTGGTAAGAAAAGATGTACCACCTTTTACAAAAGCAGGAAAAGAACCTATTTCTTATATTGGTATTAATTCAATTGGATTAAGAAGAAGAGGATTTGACACTGAGAAAATTAGAGAAATTCAAGATATTTTTAGAATTTTATATCAAAATAATTACAATACTTCACAGGCTTTAGAAAAAATTGAAGCTGAAATGGAGGCAACAAAAGAAAGAGATCAAATAATTCTTTTCATAAAAAACTCACAAAGAGGAATTATGAAAGGATATACAGGTAGTTAAAAATTAACTATTTATAATTAATTTATACAAATTGAATGGCAACAACATCAGATATTAGAAACGGATTATGTATTAAACATAATAATGATATTTTTAAAGTAGTAGAATTTTTACACGTAAAACCAGGAAAAGGACCTGCTTTTGTAAGAACAAAATTAAAAAGTTTATCTACAGGAAAAGTATTAGAAAATACATTTCCGGCAGGAAGAAAAATTGAAGATATTCGTGTTGAAACTCAAAAATTTCAGTATTTATATGCTGAAGGAGATGATTTTCACTTTATGAATAATCAGGATTACAACCAAATAACGTTACAAAAAAGTGTAATAGATGCTCCGGGACTTTTAAAAGAAGGTGAAGTAGTAACTATTATTGTAAATACTGAAGATGATATGCCACTTTCAGTTGATATGCCTTTAAATGTTATCTTAGAAATTACACATACAGAGCCAGGTGTAAAAGGTAATACTGCAACAAATGCAACAAAACCTGCAACTGTTGAAACTGGTGCAACTATAAACGTACCTTTATTTATAAATGAAGGTGATAAAGTTAAAATAGATACGGCAAAAGGTGCTTATTTAGAAAGAGTTAAAGAATAAAACATCAATGAATGAAGTTTCCTAGAGTACATACACTAAAAGAAATTGCAGAATTAATTGACGCAAAAGCAGTAGGGCCTGAGAATTACCCTATTTCTGGATGCAATGAAATTCATGTGGTTGAACCAGGTGATATTGTTTTTGTAGATCATCCAAAATACTATGACAAAGCATTACAATCAAAGGCTTCGGTAGTATTGATAAATAAAAAAGTTAGTTGTCCTCCAGGAAAAGCGTTATTAGTTGTAAAAGATCCATTTACTTGTTTCAACAAATTAACAACACATTTTAAAAGTTTTCAACCTGCATCAAAAAGTATTGCAGACACTGCAGTAATTGGTGAAAACACTATAATTCAGCCTAATGTATTTATTGGAAACAATGTAATTATAGGTAATAATTGTGTAATTCATCCAAATGTAATTATCTATGATAATTGTAAAATTGGAAATAATGTAACAATCCATGCAGGAACTAGTATTGGAGCTGATGCATTTTATTATAAGAAAAGACCTGAAGGTTATGATAAATTATTATCTAGCGGAAGTGTTATAATTGAAGACTTTGTTGATATTGGTGCATTATGTACAATTGATAGAGGTGTTTCAGCAAATACTACAATTAAAAAGGGAACTAAACTTGACAACCAAGTGCAAATTGGACACGATACCATAATTGGTGAAAATTGTTTAATAGCATCATTGGTTGGTGTTGCTGGGTGTTGCATTGTTGAAGATGATGTAATTCTTTGGGGACAAGTAGGTACTAACAGTGGAATTACAATTGAGAAAGGAGCTGTAATACTTGGGCAAAGTGGTGTTACTAAATCTTTAAAAGGCGGAAAAACGTACTTTGGTACACCTGCTGGTGAAGCGCGAAAAAAATTGCAAGAAGTTGCAAAAATGAATCAATTTTTGAGAGATCAAAAAAAGATATAATTTTTTCGGAAAGAAACAGATAAAAAATTACATTTGTAAGAAAGCAATAACTAACTAACTAAATAAATATTTTTAAATGAGCGTTTTAGTAAACAAAGATTCTAATATTATAGTACAAGGTTTTACTGGAGGTGAAGGAACTTTCCACGCATCTCAAATGATTGAATATGGAACAAATGTAGTTGGAGGAGTTACTCCAGGTAAAGGTGGTCAAATTCATTTAGATAAACCGGTTTTTAATACAGTGCAAGATGCAGTAGATGCTGTAGCTGCTGATACTTCAATTATTTTTGTACCACCAGCGTTTGCAGCCGATGCAATAATGGAAGCTGCTGCTGCAGGAATTAAAGTGATTATTTGTATTACTGAAGGAATTCCGGTAGCTGATATGGTAAAAGTAAAAGCTTATATTGAAAATAAAGATTGTAGATTAGTTGGCCCTAACTGTCCAGGAGTAATTACACCTGAAGAGGCTAAAGTTGGTATTATGCCAGGCTTTATATTTAAAAAAGGAAAAGTAGGGATTGTTTCTAAATCGGGAACATTAACTTATGAAGCAGCTGACCAAGTTGTAAAACAAGGATACGGAATTACTACTGCTATTGGTATTGGTGGTGATCCTATTATTGGAACAACTACAAAAGAAGCTGTTGAATTATTAATGAATGATGACGATACAGAGTGTATTGTTATGATTGGTGAAATTGGTGGTCAATTAGAAGCAGAAGCTGCTCGTTGGGTAAAAGCTGATGGAAATAGAAAACCTGTTGTTGGTTTTATTGCAGGTCAAACTGCTCCTAAAGGAAGAACAATGGGGCACGCTGGTGCAATTGTTGGTGGGGCAGATGATACAGCTCAAGCAAAAATGAAAATATTAGGTGAAAACGGAATTTATGTTGTTGATTCTCCAGCAAAAATTGGAGCAAAAGTAGCTGAAATTTTAGGTTAACATATTTATTATTCAAAAAAAAACGCTATCCATTATTTTAATGGATAGCGTTTTTTATATCAGAATAGTTTTTATTGAAGTATAAAGTTTAACCTTGCAAATAAGAAACGTCCACTAATACCAAATTGTTGCGATCTTCTTGACCAATCAAATCTACCGCCACTTCTGTTAGTTCCAGTTTGAGTATTTCCATTAGCATCAGTATACGTAATTGATTCTTTTGCTCTATCAGGATATATATCAAATAAATTGTTTGCACCAATAGTGATAGTAGTACTTTCAGCTAATTTATAACCAACAGATAAATCTGTTACTATTTTAGAACCAAATACTTGTTGTAAGCCAGTGTTTGTTGTTGCTTCTGTAACTTCGCCAAACCAAACGTTACGTAGAAATACATTAAATTTATCTGTAGTTAAGCTATTTGATAAATTAATTTTTGTTCTAGGCACAGCCTCTTCTAAATAAACTCTACTATCTTCAGGGAAATAAGTGTCTACTAAACCAGCATTTTCTAAAACTTCAGAAGCATTTATATCACCAACTTGAACTGTTTTTGAAAATGTTCCAGATAAATCATTTTTTAATTTCATAGTTTCACCTAACATTAAATCTTGTGTAATTACAATATCTAATCCTTTTGATTCTGTGTCTATTGCATTAGCAAAAAATGATGCAGCAGTTGCATTGGCTTGTGCTAATAAATTGTCCAGTTCTGTACCAGTTCCTGGGCCTTTAAATTGTCCGGTATAAACAACTCTATCATCAATTCCAACCCAATAACCATCAACTGTAATTGTTAAATGAGCACTTGGAATTTTAGATGTAAAACCTAAGCTAATACTTTTAGAAGTTTCTTCTTTTAATTGAGGAATTCCTAAAAGTTCTGCAGCTCTACTATCATTTGCAAAAGTTCCAACCTCTTGGGGATCTCCATTTTGATCAAATATTGTTGAAGTTGAATTAAAGTTTAACTGGTGTAATGATGGTGCTCTAAAACCTGTGTTAAATGCTGCTCTTAAATTTGTATTGTCACCAACTTTTACTCTTGTGGCAGCTTTAAAGTTTAGTGTAGATCCAAAATCTGAATAGTTTTCATAACGTGTAGCAAAACTTGCTAAAAAACTTTCTGAAATATCGGCTTCAACATCAAAATAACCAGCAACACTGCTTCTTCCTCTTGATAATTCATTTTTAGGGCTAAATCCAGGGAATACTTGTGAGCCTCCTGGTCTTGAGTTTCCAAAAAAGTCTTCTGCAGGATCTTGAGATGATAATGTAATAACTTGTCCTTCAGAGGTGTATTGGGAGTAAGAAGCTTCTTCACCTGCTAGTATTTCATAATTTTCTACACGATATTCAGTACCAAAAGCAATATTCAATCCTTCTAAAACATCATCGTAAAACTTACTAATATCTAAGTTTGTAGTGTTTTGTGCAAACGAAAATCCACCAGCATCAAATGTTGTAGGAGAGGAGTTTCCCATTGAGGCATTTGACGTATTTCCAATAGTGTACAAAAATTCGTTTTTACCATACGTATTACTAAAATCGATATCCCATTCAGATATTTTCCCTTTAATTCCAATAGCAAAAGATTGATCATTAATTGCTGAATTAATTTCAGGTAAAAATCCATTCACATATGCAGGAGTGTATGTTCTACTTTGGTTAGGTAGCCTGTAAAATCCTGCTGAATTTCCTACTCTTGAGCTAATACCAGCAAAAGCATACAATTCAGTTCCGTCATCATTTAAAGGAACAGATAAATTTGCAAATAAGCGACCACCACGTAAAGAAGATTGTCCAACTCTCATATTAAAATCGCTTCTAACCATTCCTCTAGAAGCTAATTCTGCAGTTGTATTATCGGCGCTTAAAATACTTTGAAGTTCAGATTTTGTTGCGTTTGGATCTAAACCTAATCCTGCTAAATTTCCATAGTAAATTACATCAGAAACATCATCATCTAATAAATTAGATAAGTCGTAACCATCATTATAAGCTTCACCTTCAACTGTATTGTATAGGTTAAATATGTTTCCTTCCCATTCTTTCATTCTGTTATAATCTTGTCTAACATCAAAATCTCCTGTGAAATTTATAAAACCACCTCTATTTCCAAGTTGTAAACCATAGTTTGCACTTACGTTTGTGGTTTCACCATCAACACCACCAGTTTGTGAGTTTGCATTTTTTGAGAAATTAGCACCAGTGGTAACGTTAAAGTTTAAAACATTTGTGCTTCTTTTTAATACAATATTAATTACACCAGCAATGGCATCAGATCCATATTGTGCTGCAGCACCATCTCTTAAAACTTCAATTCGTTCTATTGATGAAGCAGGAATTGCATTTAAATCTGTTCCAACGCTACCTCTACCAAATGTTCCGTTAACATTGATTAATGATGAAGTATGTCTTCTTTTACCATTTACCAAAACCAACACTTGATCTGGACCTAAACCTCTTAATGACGCAGGATCTATATGGTCTGTACCATCAGAAATAGTTTGTGTGTTTGATGTAAATGAAGGAGCCACATAATTAAGTATTTGATTTAAGTTTACTTGTGGACCGGCAGTAACTATTTCAGAAACATTTATAATATCTACAGGAACAGATGTGTCAACAGCTGTTCTGTTTGGGTTTCTTGATCCAACTACAAGTATTTCATCTAAAGATACACCTGAAACAAGAATTACATCATAAACGTCTGTACCATCCATTTGTAATTTATACTCGTTATAACCAACATATGTAAATATAAGATTTTCACTTGATTCTACTTTTATGCTGTACTTTCCATCAAAATCTGTGGTAGTTCCTCTTGTAGTACCTTCAACCGTTATTGTAACACCAGGTAATGGAGCTTTGTTAACGTCTGTTACTGTTCCTGATACTTGATTTGATTGTGCAAATATTACCATAGAAAATAGTAATATAATTGTTGTAATAAATTGTTTTTTTTGTTTCATACATTTTTTTTTAAAATTAATAAAGGACTGTTGCTATGTGTTTTTTAAATAAAACCAAATTGTCTTTATTTAAGAGTTATGTTAAAATTATGTTATATGTTTAATAAAAATTGATGTTAAATTAATATAATTGTGTTTATTATTGATTTTATTAAAAATAATACAATTCGAATTATTAAGATTAAATTGTCTTTTTAAAACCATGTAAAAATACAATTTACTAGATATGAGTTGTTTATGATTTTTGATAATTTGAGAAGTAATGAAAGAATGACTTTTATCATAAACGCTGATATCCTGTGTTTTATGAAAAGTTTTTTTAATTATAAAATAATTTGTTAAAAGAATAATAAAGCAAAAAAGTGATATTAGAGGCTTATTTTAATGAAATTGAATCACTTAAAATGAGCAGCTTTGTTTGTAGGATTTTTTTTATAAATGTGTATCTTTGATTAAAATAAAATAGAGTAGAATATATGAAACTTTTAGAAAACAAAACTGCTTTAATAACTGGAGCAACAAGAGGAATAGGTAGAGGAATTGCAATTGTTTTTGCAAAACAAGGTGCTAATGTTGCATTTACATTTAATTCATCTGTTGAAGCAGCTCAAGAATTAGAAAAAGAGTTAGAATCATACGGAGTAAAAGCAAAAGGTTATCAATCAAACGCTGCAAAGTTTGATGCAGCGCAAGAATTGGCTGCAACAGTTTTAAAAGAATTTGGAACAATTGATGTATTAATAAATAATGCTGGTATTACAAAAGATAATTTATTGATGCGTATTTCTGAAGCTGATTTTGATCAAGTAATTGAAGTAAATTTAAAATCTGTTTTTAATTTAACAAAAGCAGTAATAAGACCAATGATGAAACAACGCGCTGGATCTATTATTAATATGAGTTCTGTTGTGGGATTAAAAGGAAACGCTGGTCAAGCAAATTATGCAGCTTCAAAATCTGGTATTTTAGGCTTTACAAAATCTGTGGCTTTAGAGTTAGGTTCAAGAAATATTCGTTGTAATACTATTGCACCAGGTTTTATTGAAACTGAAATGACTGGAAAATTAAATGAAGATGTTGTGCAAGGATGGAGAGATTCTATTCCTTTAAAAAGAGGAGGAACGCCAGAAGATATTGCAAATGCTTGTGTGTTTTTAGCATCAGATATGAGTTCTTACATAACAGGTCAAACGTTAAGTGTTGACGGTGGAATGTTAACATAAAACCTTATAAAATTGGAGACGGTTACCTTGTTATACATACTTTTAGTAGTAGTAGGCGCATTTATTTTAGCCGTATTTCAATATATATTTAAATCAAAAGAGAAAAGCCAATTGAATTATTGGCTTTCTTTTTTGCGTTTTTTAACACTTTTTTCCATAGGTATTTTGTTTATAAATCCTTCTATAAAAAAAAGGATTGTAGAGATTGTAAAACCTACATTATTGGTAGCTGTTGATAATTCAGCTTCCATAAAAAACAATACATTAGATTCAACAGTGCAAAAAGTTGTAGCATCTGTACGATCTAATTTGGCGTTAAATTCAACCTATGATGTTGCTTATTATTCTTTTGGAGGGAATGTAAAAACATTAGATTCTCTTAATTTTAATGCTTCTGAAACAAATATTTCAAAACCATTACAAACTTTTTCTAAAATTTATAAAGATGGTGTAAATCCTGTAATTTTAATAACTGATGGTAATTCAACAACGGGTTCTGCTGTTGAGTTTTCTACTTATAAAAGTCCGGTTTACCCTTTTGTAGTTGGTGATACTACGGTAATTGATGATATTTATATTCGTCAATTAAATACAAATAGTTATAGTTTTATAAATAACCAATTTCCGGTTGAAGTTTTTATAAATTATGAAGGAACTAAAGCAGTAACTAAAAAATTATCAGTTTATAACAAAGGAAAAAAAGTATATGCTGAAGTTTTTAATTTTTCAAAAAGTGAACGCAGTAAAACCGCCAATTTTTATTTAAACTCAACAGCAAGTGGAATTCAATATTTTACGGCTAGTATTGAAACTTTAAACGGTGAGAAAAACACTATAAATAATTCAAAAACATTTAGCGTAGAAGTAATTGAAGAAACTTCGCAAGTGTTGGTTTTAACATCTGTATTGCATCCAGATTTAGGAATGTTAAAAAAATCTATTGAAAGTAATAAACAGCGTTCTGTTACAATTCAAAATATAAAAGATTTTAAAATTGCTGAAGCATTAAATTATCAGTTAATAATTGCATATCAACCAACAAAAGATTTTGAATTGATTTTTTCAGAAATGAATACATCTAAAATTAATTTTTTAATTGTGACAGGTGTAAGTACTGATTGGAATTTTTTAAACAATGCACAACCATTTTTTAAGAAGGAAATAGTAGCGGCTTCAGAAAACTATCTACCACATTTCAACCCAAATTACGCTACATTTATTAATGAAGACATTGGATTTTCAGAATTTGCTCCTTTAGAAAATTCATTTGGAGATCTTAAATTTTCTATTCCTTATAAAACAGTTTTATTTAAAAAAATAGGCGCAATAGAAACAGAGCAACCGTTATTAGCAACTTTTGAAATAGAAAATCAAAAAGGCGGAATTTTAGTAGGTGAAAATAGTTGGCGATGGCGTATGAATAGCTTTATAGCAACAAAATCATTTGAAACTTTTGATGGATTTATGGCAAATTTAATGCAGTATTTAACATCAAATCTTAAAAATAAGAGGTTAAACACTTCTGTAAAACCATTATTTTATTCAAATGAATTGATTGAGGTTACTGCTAGTTATTTTGATAAAAATTTAAATTTAGATAGTAGAGTAAAGCTATGGTTAACAGTTAGTAATAAAGAAACTAATTTTTTGTTGAAAACACCATTTGCTCTAAATAATAATCGCTTTGTTGCTGAATTATCTGATTTACCCGCTGCAGAATACAGCTATGAAGTGACTGTTGAGAATCAATTAGAGCGCGTTACAGGAAAATTTAAAATAATACCATTTGAATTAGAACAGCAGTTTAGTCAATCAAATGACCAAGAATTAAAAAAACTATCAGAAAAAACTTCAGGAAAAATATTTTACACCAATCAACAAGAAAAATTAATCTCTTCGTTATTAGAAGCAAACACAGCTAAAAGTATTCAAAAATCTAATGTTGTAAAAACACCTTTAATTAATTGGAAATGGATATTAGGTTTTATTTTGTTTTTATTAAGTGTTGAGTGGTTTACACGCAAATATTATGGTAAAATTTAATTGTTTGTTGTGTTAAAAATTGGGGTAAGTTTTATTTTAAACTGAATATAAATTCAGTTAAAAACGAATAAAACAGAACTATTAAAATTAAACTGTTTTTAAAGGCATTTTTTATTTTAAATAAACTTAAAATGTAAATAGAAATAAAATCTGTTTTGTATTTTTGAATAAATTAAAAACTAAATTAAAAATTATGGCCAATAACGGACAATTACAATTACCAAAAACTTTAATGCCTTTTATATTATTAGGAATTATAGCTATTATATTTTTATCAAAATCTACTATTACTATTGATGCCGGTGAAGCGGGTGTTTTATGGAAACGTTTTGATGGCGGTGTAGTAACTGATGAACCACCTTTAGGAGAGGGGTTTCATATTGTTGCACCTTGGAATAACGTTATTGTTTATGAAGTACGTCAGCAAGAATTGTATGAGACAATGAAAGTACTTTCTTCAAACGGATTAGATATTTTATTAGAAACATCTACTTGGTATTTACCAAAAGCGAATGAGTTAGGTGCTTTACACCAACAAATTGGTGAAAATTATTTAGAACGTATTATTAAACCAGCATTAAGGTCTGCTGCACGTAGTGTGGTTGGACGTTATACTCCAGAGCAATTGTATTCAAGCAAAAGAGATGTAATTCAAAATGAAATTTTTGAGGAAACAAAATTAATTTTAGATGCGCAGCATATTCAATTAAATGATGTGTTAGTAAGAGATGTTACGTTACCTGCAACAATTAAAGATGCCATTGAACGTAAATTAAAACAAGAACAAGAATCTTTAGAATATGAATTTAGATTAGTTACAGCATCTAAAGAAGCTGAAAAAGTACGTATTGAAGCTCAAGGTAAAGCAGATGCCAACCGTATTTTAAGTGCATCATTAAATGATATGATTTTAAGAGATAAAGGAATTGAAGCAACGTTAGAATTATCAAATTCATCAAATAGCAAAGTAATTGTTATTGGAAGCGGAAAAAGCGGAATGCCAATTATTTTAGGAAATCAATAGACAGTATTCGTATAAAAAAAACGGCAACCAATTGGTTGCCTTTTTTTTGTTTATGCTTTTGGGAATTTTTCAATTTCTTCAATAACATCTTCTTGTTTATCATAAATTGAAAGAATCATATTTTTGTATTTTTCTTCAGCGGTTAAACTTTGTAGAAGTGGGTAAATAGGTCTATTTTTTGTCCAATATTCTTTGTTTAAAAATACCATTGGACTAGCAAAGCCATAACTTAAATAATGATTTTGTGTTGCATCTTGAAATATTTCTTGAATTGTTCCAGCACTACCTGGAGAAAAAATAACACCACCTTTTGCAATGGCTAATAAACCTTCTTCACGCACACTATTGGCAAAATATTTAGCAATATTTGTGGCAAATGGAGTAGGAGGTTCATGACCGTAAAGCCAAGTAGGAATACCCAAACTTTTATAATTTGAAGTTGGATATTTTTCAAGAACTTTAAATGACTGATCTAACCATAATTCGTCATTGTATATTGGAGCTATTGATAGCATTTCAATAGCATCAACTAATTCTGCATCAGATTTACCACCAAACCAAGCACCAACGTGTGTTGCTTCCATTGCGCCCGGGCCACCACCAGAAATCATTAAATAACCTAATTCTGTTAGTTTTTTACTAATTCGAGCAACAGATAAAAAATTGTCGTCATTTCTTGAAAGTCCGTGACCACCCATTATAGCCACAATTTTTCTTTTTTCGTAGGAAGATATAAAATCGTTTAGTGCATTTGTAATAGAATGGTCGTGTAAACGTCTTGTTAAAGTTTCTTTAATATCTTGTGCTTCTTTCCCGTGTTTAATAAAATGATTGTAAACAACCTTGTCTAGCGTTTGCTCATAACTTTTAGGAATACCAATTTTGTAATTATTATAAAGCGTTTCTTTTGTATATAATTTATTTATAAAAGGATTGAACGGAGCTTTAATTTGAGGGAAAATGAGACAGTCTTCTGAAACATGTGTGTTAATATGATCAGGAATTGTACATCCTAAAAATATACAGTTGTAAAAAGAAACATTTGTTCCTAAATTAAAAATAGTGTTAAAATCTATATTTTGAAAAGCGTAATACCTTAATTCATTTTCAAACTCAAGAACTTTTATTAAATCTGAATTTGATTCAATTTCTTTATATTTATATTCCATTTTGAGTAGTTAAAAAAAGCCGCTAATTGCGACTTTTTAAAATTTTAATTTTTTGAGTTATTGTCTCTAACTGTACTTCCTTTTTTAATTGCTTTATAATTTTCATAACATAATAAAACGGCTTCCAAAAGCTGTAAATCGCTTGCTTGTTTTATAAAATAATCAGAATAATTACATTCGTTTAACAAATCATTTAGTTCAACAGCATCAACATTTAGGTATTCCATCATTAATTCTCTGTTAAATTTATCCTCCATCATTTGACGCAATGCATCATCATCTCGTAATTTTTTAATTTTTCGCAGTTGCTTTGGGTTTTTCCCAAATTTATCATACATCATATTAATGGGTTGAAACATTTTATCAACTGCAGAATTATAAGTTTTACTCGAACTAGAACCTGATTCATAGGTTTGAGAAATTCCGTTAATATGTATTCTAGCATACTTGTCTTTAGGAACGTTTTTGGCGTCAATTTCTAATACACCAACTAATTTATGTGATTTTACAACAACTTCATTAAATTGCTCTGCTTTCTCATGTAATTCAATTACAAGCTCGTTACCTTTTAATAAATCGTTAGTAATTTTTAACTTAATAGATTGAAAACCTAAATATGAAATGTATAACGTATCATTAGGTTTTGTGGTAATGGCAAATTTTCCGTCATCATCTGTAACCGCACCAATAACAGAGTTTAAATTAAATAAGTGAGCTCCTTTTAAAGGTGTTTTATTAAAATTACTTACAACTTGACCTTTTAATTGAATAGAGTTCTCTTCACTTTTATTTATAAGTGAGTCTTTCGCCTGTTGATCTTGAGAGTACGCTTTAATTGTAAATAAAACTAAAGCAATATATATAATGTTTTTTAGCATATGCAATTATACTGAATTTAACGAAAAATTTAGTTAAACAATTCAAAAAAGTGTGTCATATTTATGTGTTCTAAATGAAGAATTGCAATTATTTACTAGTTTTAAAATTAGTCGAAGATTTTTTGAGATTTGAATAATCGAAATATATAATGTTGATTTTTCTTTTTTACTGTTTTTAAGATAGATGAACATGAAAATCTACGGAAATGTTTATTGTTAAAATTCATTTAATTTGTTAATAATTGGCTGTTGGATAGTATAGTTATCAACAATTCTAAAGAAGTAATAAAAATAAATGGATTTTATTTTCTTCTTAATATTTACAATATTATTGTTACTTTTTATTATTTCCATATAAAGTTATTTATTTAATTAACTTCCTGAAAAACAAATAGTTGTACGTGTGTTTTAGTTGTGTAATTTGGCTTTTGATTTTTATTTTGTTTAGCTAATAGTGAATTCATTACCTGCTGAAATGGTTGGCTCAATAAAAGTTTTCAACAAAAAATTTTGGTAATTAAAACTATTGTATATACATTTGACGTATATACAATTATTGTGTAGGAAATTATCGTCCCTTCGAATTTGAATAGAAATGTTAAAATACAGACGTTAAATTTACCTGATTATACAATTGCAAATATTTTGCATACAGGTAACTGGATGAATGAAAAATTTTCAGATCATTTAAAAAAATATGGAATATCTATTCAACAATTTCAAGTTTTACGTTCATTAAAAGAATTGAAAGGAGCAGCAACCGATCTTCAATCTATACAAGCTGAAATGGTAAGTAAAAATAGTAATACAACTCGTTTGGTTGAAAAATTACGTTTAAAAGGATTAATTACTAGAAATCAGAATGAGAATAATAGGAGGAAAGTTGATATCCATATTACTAAAGAAGGATTAAAATTATTAAAGGAGATTGAAATTATTCATACAGCATTTGAAAATGAGATTGTTAGTAATTTAAATCCAACTGAAATAATAGCTCTAAATCAATTATTAGAGAAAATTAGAGATAAATAAATCAACCCTAAATTATTGGGTACTTTTAAAGCCTTGCGTTTTGAAAGTACCTTTAATTTAAACAAAATTTAATCAACCCTAACCACAAATCCCAAAGACATGAATTCTAAATTCATTTGCACACTCAACCCCGCTACTGTTATTTTAAGCAGTGAATTGTTTCTAGGTAAACCAAATAAACCTCAACCATCGAAACTTTTTTACCCAATTAATCTTATAATTTCATTATTTACATTGTTGAACAATGAAATTATTAGGTTAGTTGGTGTTTTAAATACAGTTGTATGTCATTCACTAAAATCTTTGCTCCCCACAACGGTACTATAAAAAATGGCAATACGGCTGTATTTAAAATAATAAAAAATCAACTCCAAAAACATTAACCCTACTTATGAAAACTTTAAATAAACTCTTAATCCCTTGTGTAATGCTTTGTTTTTTGTTTACATCTTGTTCATCAGATGATGATGGAATTTACTTTGATGAAACTGCAAATGCGAAAGTAGAATATTCTGAAATTGAGTTAGATATTCTTGAATTGGTAAATAATTATAGAATGTCTAAAGGCTTAATTTCTTTGAAAAAATTAAATATTATTTCAAGTGTTGCAGAAACACATACTGTTTATATGGCTGAAATGAACAAAGTTAGTCATGATTATTTTCCATTGAGACATCAGCAGCTTGTAGAAGATGCAGATGCTAAACTAGTTGGTGAAAATGTTGGTTTTGGGTTTGGAACAGCTCAAGGTGTTTTTGATGCTTGGATTAAAAGTGATAGCCATAGAGAAATAATTGAAAATTCAGATTATACACATTTTGGAATTTCAACAAAGAAAAATAATGAAGGAAGAAATTTTTTCACGCAAATATTTATTGAACGCTAAATTTAAATCTTTATATATTATGTTTTTAGTTAGAGAAAATGAAATTAAAACTAGGTTAAAAAGAATTTATATAAATACTTTAGTTCCTTATTTTGAATATAAAAATAAAAGTGGACTATTAATAACACCTAAAACAATATGCGTTTATTTGTAATTGAATAATTCTATAAATAAATTATTTATTGTTTTGATATTTAGATAATTACGGGAGGATTTCTTTAGGTTTGGGCATAAAAAAACAGCCGCAACACTAATAAACAAAACTGTCGTCCCCACGATAATTTCTTAAATAATGCTAGTTGTTACGACTGTAAGTTTTTTAACCAAATTTAAAAAAAATGTGGTTAAAAAACCTTTTTTATTGTATAACTTTAGGTTTTGTAAATTTACGGTATTGATTTTATAATTCCAATAAAATTTTAAATAATTGTTCAACTTTATCATTTATTCATTTTAAATTTAAATTCTTGAAAAATAATTACACATTTCACAAAATTGTTTCAGAAAATGCTATTGATAATTTAAACCATGTAAATAATCTTGTTTATTTAGAATGGGTGTTAAAAGCCGCCGAAAAGCATTGGAATAAATTGAGTTCTAAAATTATTAACCAAAAATATGTTTGGGTTGTTTTAAGGCACGAAATAGATTATATAGCTGCTGCTAAATTAGGTGATAAAATTACTATAGAAACTTGGATTGGAGAAAGTGTTGGTGTAAAATCAGACAGATATGTTGAAATTAAAAGAGGTAATAAGTTATTAGCAAAAGCAAAAACTACTTGGTGTTTGTTAGATAAAAAAAAAATGAGAGCAGTAAGAATTCCTACGGATGTTTTAGATATTTTAAATTAAATTATTTTTTGTTTTTTTCTTCAATCCATTTGGCAAGAAATTTTGTGCTTTTTAAAGTATGATGCATTAATAAAGAGCCCATAAAATTATTTAATCGGTGATTTTCCAAATTTTCTTCAAGTAACATAATTTTATCTTGCAGCTTGTTACCATATTTTGTTTTAGAAAAGCATTTATTTAGTATTATAGCTCCATTTTCTTGTGCTTTTTCCCATTCAATTTTATTGCTGTAGAGTTTAATTGCTTTTGTGGCAAAATCTGTTGGGTTGTCACAAATATACCCGTTCCACGACAGTTTTTTATGCATTGCTTCTGCACCAATAGAAGTAGTTACACTGGGTGTACCATATTTCATAGCATCTATTAATTTTCCTTTTAATCCAGCTCCAAATCGCAATGGAGCCAAACAAACTTTACTGTTTTTAAATATATTTTCAGTACTGTTTGCCCATCCTTTCACTAAAAAGCCTTCTTTTTTATTGTGAAGCTGTAAGGCTTTTTCTGAAACGTATGCGCCATAAACATGCATTTCAGCAGATGGTAATTGTTTTCTAATTAGTGGCCAAATATTATTTTTTAATTGCAATACAGCATCCCAATTTGGTTCATGTCTAAAATTTCCCATTGTCATAAAATGAGATCTATTCTCAAAAGACGGATATGAATTTATGGTTTCAGATGAAATGCTATTCATTAAAAAAGGAACGTATTGCAGTATCGTTTTCGGAATTTTAAACACTTTTTTTAATAATTTCATTTCATATTTTGAAATAATCAAAGTTAAGTCACACCTAAAAATACTTGCAATTTCACGTTTTGCCATCTCATTCATTAATTCTGAATTTGAAACTTTTGTGTTGTTTTTTAATGCTGTTTTACGAGCATTTCTTAAAAAGTGTAAATCTTCTGTATCTAAAATTCTAATTGCTTTTGGGCAGTTTTCGGATACTCTCCAACCAAATTGTTCTTCAGTTAAATACCTGTCAAACAAAACAATATCAGGGTTTAATTTGGTGATGAACAAATCAAAGCTAGCGTTGTTTAATTCAATTGAAACTGTTTTAATATGAATATTTTCTAAATTAAACATAGTTGGTGTTTTTGAGGCAGTACTAGCAAAAGTAATGGAGTAACCTTTTTGCTGAAACAATTCAATTAATTGTAACATTCTACTACCTGCAGCTGTAGCATTTGGTTCTGGCCAAACAAATCCAATAATCAATAGTTTTTTCATATCAATATCAAAAGTAAGAAATCAAATGATGCTTACTTGTAAAGCCAACCTTTATTTATTGCAATTTTAGAGTACCACACTAAAAATATAGAAATTACAATAATTAGAGTTGTCCAACCCATTTGAAACGCTGTAACTTCCATAAATTCTTGAATAAATAAATTATAGGTTGCTTGTACTAACACGCCAATTAATGATAGTATAAATAGAGTAAAAGTAATTTTTCTTTTTAATAAAAGTGTTACACATCCTAAGAAACCTCCAAAAACTGCTGTAGCATAAGCTGCAGTTGCCCAAGATTCCACATTTTTATAATATAATTGTTCGGGTTCAGATAATAAAGATAAAGCTTCATTAGTCATGTTAATTTGACTATAATAAGCTATAACTCCCATTAAATTCCATAGTAAAGCAATGCTGCCAATTATCCAAAAAGCTTTTGTAGGTTTAGTAGTTGATGTAGTCGTCATTTGTTAGTAATTTAGTTTGATTATTTAATAATTTTAAATATACAATTTTAACTTTAAAAAGCAATTCGTTGGCTGTTTTTGTATGTGGAATTTTCAATACAGAATTGTTGATTCTTTTGCTGATTAAATAATTGTTGAAGTTGACTTTTCATAAGTAGTGGTACATTTTTAATGAAAATTGATATAAAATTTGGCTTTATAATCTTATGATTAACCAAAATTACTATTTTTACTTTTAGTTGATTATTATTCTAGTTTGTACAATCAAAAAATTCTTTAAATAATGATAAAATGGTTTAAAAATATGGGACCTGGTGTATTAATTGCAGCTGCTTTTATTGGTCCGGGAACTGTAACTTTATGCACGTTGGCGGGAGTCAATTATGGTTATGCATTGTTATGGGCTTTAACATTGTCTATTATTGCTACAATTGTATTACAAGAAATGGCTGCGAGAGTTGGTATTATTGCTCAAGAAGGATTAGCTAGCATTATAAAAAAACAATTGAAATCACCTGTTTTAAGAAAAAGTGTACTGACTTTAATTTTTTCAGCTATTGTAATTGGGAATGCCGCTTATGAAGCTGGAAATATAAGTGGAGCATCTTTAGGAGCATCAGGTATTTTTAAAACGCTTCCTTTTTATGTTTTTCCAATTAGTATAGGTGTAATAGCTTTTTTGTTACTGTATATTGGGAAATACAAAATTATGGAGCGTAGTTTGGTGGTTTTAGTACTAATTATGAGTAGCTCTTTTATTGCTACTGCAATTATAACAAAACCAGATATTTCTGCATTTTTTAATGGAATGTTTGTTCCTCAATTTCCTGAAGGAAGTTTGCTTACAATTGTTGGCTTAGTGGGGACCACAGTTGTTCCTTATAATTTGTTTTTACACGCTTCTTTAGTTAAAGAAAAATGGAATACTCCAAAAGATTTAAAATTTGCTAGAATAGATACTGTTATCTCCATTATTTTAGGTGGTTTGGTATCTATGGCTATTATTGTTACTGCAACGTCTATTCAAGGGACAGAAATTAAAAATATTGCCGATTTATCTAAAGGTTTAGAACCGTTGTACGGTGATATGGCTACTTATTTTTTAGGAATTGGATTATTTGCTGCAGGAATAACTTCAGCAATTACTGCTCCTTTAGCAGCAGCTTATGTTGCAAACAGCTGTTTTGGATGGAATGCTAATTTGAAGGATTTAAAGTTTAGAATGGTTTGGGCAGTAGTGTTAATTTTAGGAGTAATTTTTTCATTACTAAAAATAAGTCCTATTGAAATAATTAAATTTGCACAAGTTGCTAACGGTATTTTATTGCCAGTTGTTGCTTTGTTTTTATTGTGGGTAGTAAATAAAACTAGCGTTTTAGGAATTTATAAAAACACAACTCTTCAAAATATCCTTTCTGGTATTATCATATTAATTACGCTAATTTTAGGATTTAAGAGTATTTTAAAAGTGTTTGAAATTTTATAAAAAGGAAAGAGATGATAGCTATTAATTGTGACGTTGGAGAAGGAGTGTATAACGAAGAGCTGTTAATGCCTTATATACAATCTTGTAATATTGCTTGTGGTGCGCACGCAGGTTCAAAAGATATCATAAATGAAGTTGTTGCTTTAGCTATAAAAAATAAAGTAAAAATAGGAGCGCATCCGTCATATCCAGACAAAGAAAACTTTGGTAGAAAAACAATGCTACTGTCAGAATTTGATTTAATTAATACCATAAGATCTCAAGTAAATTTATTGAAGCAAGAAGTTGAATTGCAAGGAGGAAAAGTTCATCACATTAAACCACACGGTGCATTGTATAATGATATAGCTAAAAATAAAAAATTAGCAAATCAGTTTTTAACGGCTATTTCGCCCTATAAAAATGATATTGTATTGTATGTTCCTTATGCTTCTGAAATTGAAACTTGTGCTTTGGAACAAGGATTTAATATTGTTTATGAAGTGTTTGCGGATAGAAATTACAATGACGATTTAAGTTTGGTTTCACGAACAAAAAAGGATGCCGTGTTAACTAGTTTACCCGCTATTATTAAACATGTTTTAGAAGTGATAAATACAAATAAAATCACAACTATATCAGGAGAAAAACATACTATAAAAGGAGCAACTTTTTGTGTGCATTCGGACACTGAAAATGCAGTTGATATTGTAAAAGGAATCTCAAAATTTAAAGAGGATTTTACTAAAAGTGAGTAATTATAAATTAACATATAAGCCTTTAGGTTCAGGTGCAATTCTAATTACTTGGCCAGCTATAATATCAGAAGAAATTTTGTTAGATATTCGTTGTTTTGTGTCAAAAATTGAAAATATAAAACATAAAGAAATACTTGATATAAATTTTATATATAATTCAATTTTAGTAAGTTATAATTATTTAAGTGTTGGTTTTGATGAATTGGTACTTGTTTTAAAATCTATGTATGAAGAAGGTGAGAATCATTTAGATGTTGTTAATACTGTTTGGAATATTCCTGTATGTTATTCAGAAGAGTTTGGTGTTGATTTAGCACTGCTTTCTTCTGAAAAAAATATGAGTATTGAAGAGATTGTAAACTTACATTGTAGCGTTACTTATACCGTATTTGGAATTGGGTTTTTACCTGGTTTTTTGTATTTAGGCGGTTTGCCAGAGAAGCTACATTTCTCAAGAAAAAATACACCTCGATTAATAGTGCCAAAAGGGTCAGTTGGAATAGGAGGAAATCAAACAGGAATTTATCCGCAAGATTCACCTGGCGGTTGGCAACTTATTGGAAAATCACCAGTAAATTTATTTGATGCTACTAATGAAATTCCATGTGATATTACACCAGGAGACAGAATTCAATTTTTTCCAATTTCTGTGGATGAATTTCACAAACAAGAAGTTTTACAATTAAAACCAACTATAATCCATGATTAAAGTATTGAGGCCTGGATTGCAATCATCTATACAAGATTTAGGTAGATTTCATTATCGGAAATATGGAGTTCCCATGAGTGGTACAATGGATGCCATATCAGCAGGTTTGGCAAATGGATTGTTAAATAATGATGAGAATGCTGCTGTAATAGAAATTACATTAAGTGGTCCAAAATTAGAATTTACTGTAAGTACAACCGCAGTTATAACAGGAGCAGAAATGTCGCCAGTTCTTAATAATTTACCAATTTCTAATTATAAAGTTTTTAAAGTTGAGCCTGGTGATATTTTATCATTTGGAAAATTAATAAAAGGTGCGCGTTGCTATTTAGCTGTAAAAGGCGGTTTTCAATCTCCTAAAGTTTTAGGAAGTCGTTCTTTTTACAAAGGTATTACACAGCAAGAAAGGTTTGTTAAGCAAGATATAATTGCTTTTAATACAAACAAAAACAATAATTTATTAAATAAAGGAGTTGTAAATAATAAACAACAGTTTTATGAAACTGAAAACATTAAAGTAACAAAAGGGCCAGAATTAGAGTTGTTTACACTAAAAGAACAGCAAGATATTTTGAGTAGAATTCATACTATTTCAAACAAAAGTAATAGAATGGGATATCGTTTAAACGAACAACTTGTGCCGCATGATTTTACAATTATTACAAGTCCAGTTTTACCTGGAACAATACAAATTGTACCTTCGGGACATCTTATTATTTTAATGAAAGATGGACAAACAACAGGTGGTTACCCACGTATTTTTCAACTAACAGAAAAATCAATTGCTATTTTAGCTCAAAAAAAATCTGGAGATCAATTCAAATTTATTTTAGAGTAATTACAATAAAATCATTAGGTAGAAAGGTTTCAGTATTTTATTATTGAATTGAAACAAAAAAAATGAACTTTATAATAGGGTAGAAATATATGTGAAAACTAGTTGAAGTAGAATGTAGCAAACCTTTCAAGAAGTTTTGATAAAAAACAACGCAAAGATTTGAGATTTACTTTTGGTTTAGAAGTAAAATAGGCTGTTGTTTATTGAGCAAGGTTTTTAAAATATAGAAGGCGTTATTCTTTTTTTGAAAATAGGATATCTTATTGTATATTTGCTTAAGTTTTATTCAATATTGTCTGATGATATTGATATACTTAAAACTAGTTATTGCTACCACTTGATATTGTTTTTGTTAATTACTTTACAATTCTTTTTTTAAGTCAACAATAATAATTAAATAACAACATTTAAAAAATAAGTTAATAAATTAATGGCAGGATCACAAGAAACCTTTGGTAAAAAGGAAAGAGAAAAGAAACGTTTGAAAAGAAAAAAAGACAAACAACTTAAAAAAGAAGAGCGTAAAGCTAACGGACAAGAAAGTATGTTTGTATATGTTGATGAATTTGGACAGTTAACTGATACGCCACCAGATCCAGCAAATAAAATAAAAGTTGATGCTTCTACAATTGAAATTGGTATTCCTAAAAAGGAAGATAGAGAAGAAGAGGAAGTAGCTGATAAAGTTGGTAAAGTTTCGTTTTTTGATACTTCTAAAGGATTTGGATTTATTCTTGATACAAACTCTCAAGAAAAATATTTTGTTCACGTTAGTGGATTAATTGATCAAATTGCTGAAAATGATAAAGTTACTTTTGAATTGGAAAAAGGTTTAAAAGGAATGAATGCTGTTAAAGTTAAAAAGATTTAATTTCAACAAAAATATATTTTTAAAAAAGCTACTTGTTTAAGTAGCTTTTTTTTTGCTTTTGTTTATCAAAATAAATAAAAATATAACACTTTAAATAAACGTATATTTGCACACTTAAAATTAACAATATGTCATCATTTTCACGATTAGGAGTTAAAAAAGAATATATAGCTGGTTTGAAAGAATTAGGAATTAAAAAACCAACAGAGATTCAAGAAAAAGTAATTCCAGTTTTATTAAAATCTAATACCGACTTTATTGGTTTAGCACAAACAGGAACAGGAAAAACTGCAGCTTTTGGACTTCCAATTTTACAAAGTATTAATACTTCATTAAATGAAGTACAAGGTTTAATTTTAACACCTACACGAGAGTTAGCGCAGCAAATAAAAAAGCAGTTATTCAAATTTACTAAATATGTCCCAGAAAGAATATTTGTTGAAGGTGTGTATGGTGGTGAAAAAATTGAAATTCAAATAAAAGCATTACAAAGAACAACACACATTATTGTTGCTACACCAGGAAGATTAATTGACTTGATAGAACGTAATGAAGTGCAACTAAATAATGTGAAAACCATTGTGTTAGATGAAGCAGATGAAATGCTGAGCATGGGTTTTAAACAAGATTTAAATAGAATATTAAAATATACAAGTGGTACAAGTAATACTTGGTTGTTTTCAGCTACGATGCCTGATGAAATTAAGAGAATTGTTAAATCGTATATGGACGTGAATGCACCTAGAATTGCGGTGAATAAAAATTCTATTGTAAATGCTAACATAACACATCAATTTATTACTACTGAAGTGAAAAATAAGCTAGATGTATTAATTCAATTGTTAGAAAAAAGGGGAGATGATAGAGGTATTATTTTTTGTAGAACTAAATTAGGTACTCAAAAATTAAAAGAAGAATTAAAAGAAGAAGGTTTTTCGGTTGCAGCTTTAGAAGGTGATATGCAACAAAGAGATCGTGAAAAAACAATGCGTGCCTTTAAAAACAAAAGTATTCAAATATTAATTTCAACAGATGTTTCAGCTAGAGGAATTGATGTTAGCAATTTAGCATTTGTAATTCATCATCAATTACCTGAACAATTAGAATATTATACACATAGAAGTGGTAGAACTGCAAGAGCCGGAAAAGCAGGTTATTCAATAGCCTTAATTACACCAAGCGAATTGCCTAAAGTTCATGAACTACAAAAAGCTTTAGGTATTAAGTTTATTGAATTAAAATAGAAATTAGTAAACATATTTAAAAATCAGATTTTATGATGCATCATAAAATCTGATTTTTTAGTTTTAGTAGTTATTCAATAATATCCATTCATTTTATATAATTTTCAATAAAAATTATTTTTGGGATATGTTTTTTAAAAAAATCATATTTTCAAACAGCTATTTATATGTATTTAGATAGGTAAAAAGTTAAAAAAAGATGTATTTTTATCTGAGTTTAAAAATAAAATAAAATTTAAGTATCTCAATTATGTACAAAACCCTAAAAAAAGGAATAATTCCTTTATTTGCTTTTTTAGTATTGTTTTCTTCGTTGGAAATAATTGCGCAAAAAAGTAAAAAGAAATCTAGTTCAAACCAAAAGCAGTTTGAATTAACCCCAAAAATGCTAAATATGTTCAAATTTAGAAGTATTGGACCTGCAGCTTATTCAGGTAGAATATCTGATTTGGCAGTAAATCCAGAAAACACTTCAGAATATTATGTTGGTGTGGCATCAGGTGGTTTGTGGAAAACAATGAATCATGGAACAACTTTTGAGCCAATTTTTGATGATCAAAAAGTATTTTCAATTGGGTGTTTGGCAATGGATCCAAACAATTCAAATGTAGTTTGGGTTGGAACGGGAGAAAATAATTCACAACGTAATTTGGCGTACGGTGATGGTGTTTATAAAACAACTGATGGTGGAAAATCATTTACCAATATGGGCTTAAAAACAAGTTCTCAAATTGGAAAAATTATGATAGACCCTAGAAATAGTAATGTTGTATATGTTGCAGCTCAAGGTCAAGCTTGGGGACCTGGAGGAGAAAGAGGTTTATACAAAACCATTGATGGTGGAAAAAACTGGAAGAGAGTATTGGAAATAGGTGAATACACCGGTGTTTCTGATATGGAAATGGATCCAAGAAACCCTGATGTTTTATACGCAAGTTCACATCAAAGAGAGCGTAGAGTTTATTCTAAAATTGATGGTGGACCAGAATCAGCTATTTATAAATCTGTAGATGCTGGTGAAACTTGGACAAAATTAAAAAAAGGATTACCTAAAGGTGATGTTGGAAGAATTGGTTTGTCTTTGGCTATTTCAAATCCTGATATTGTGTATGCTGTTATTGAATTACCGGGGAATAAAGGAGGTTTATATAGATCAAGTGATATGGGAGAAAGTTGGGAAAAAAGAAGCGACAAAGTTTCTGGAAGTCCGCAATATTACAATGAATTGTACACAGATCCAATTGATTCAAATGTGGTAATTTTAATGGATACCTATAATTCACTTTCAAATGACGGAGGTAAAACTTGGGAAAATATTGAAGGTAGTAATAAACACGTTGATAACCACGCTTTATGGATAGATCCAAATGATACCAACCATTATATTGCTGGTTGCGATGGTGGAATTTATGAAACGTATGACCGAGCTAAAACTTGGCAGTTTAAAAATAATTTGCCAATTACACAGTATTATCACGTAAGAACAGATAATGATTATCCTTTTTATAATGTGTATGGTGGTGCTCAAGACAATGGTTCTTGGTTTGGTCCATCGCAAACTCATAGAAGAAATATTGTGAATTCAGATTGGACATATACAATTGGTGGTGACGGGTATTTATCTATTCCAGATCCTAGCAATCCAGATATTCATTATTGTGAATCTCAATATTGCGGATTAAGACGTTATGATAGAACAACAGGAAATAGTATTTCTATTAAACCGCAACCAACAGAAGATGAAGTGTATAATTGGAATTGGAATACACCTTATTTTATAAGTAAATTTAATTCAAAAACATTATATGTTGGAGGAAATTATGTGTTGAAAAGTACAGATATGGGCGGAACTTGGAAAAAAGTAAGTGGAAAAATGACACGTGGTATTGATCAAAATACCTTGCCAATGATGGGGAAATTGTGGCAACCTGAAGCTGTTGCTAAAAATATGTCAACTTCAAAATTTGGTAATATTTTTGCGCTTTCAGAATCGCCTTTAAAACAAGGATTGTTGTACGCAGGTACCGATGATGGTTTAATTTGGATGACTGAAAATGATGGTGAAAACTGGAGTAAATATGAAAAATTTCCAGGTGTTCCAAATATGACATTTGTGAATTATATAACGCCTTCAAGGTTTGATGAAAGTACCGTGTACGCTTGTTTTGATGGTAGAAAAAATAGTAGTGATTTTACACCATATTTAATAAAAAGTACCGATAAAGGAAAAACTTGGAAATCTATAGCATCAAATTTACCTTCAGGAACAGTTTATTGTATTATTGAAGATACTAAAGATCCAAATATATTGTTTGTAGGAACAGAATGGGGTGTTTGGACAACCATTGATGGTGGTAAAAAATGGGTTCAAATTAAAAAAGGATTGCCAACTATTCAGGTGAAAGAATTAACTATTCAAGAACGTGAAAATGATTTAGTTGTTGCTACTTTTGGTCGTGGGTTTTACGTGTTAGATAACTATTCTTCATTAAGAAATTTATCTAATGAAGTTGCTCAAAAAGAAGCGCATTTGTTTCCAATTAATGATGCATTATTGTATTTCCCTTCAAGTAATTTAAATTATCAAGGTGATGTTTATTATAGAGCTCCAAACCCTAGACCAAGCGCTAAGTTTGAGTTTTTCATTAAAAACGGATTTGAAAGTTTAAAATCAAAGCGTCAAAAAAGAATGAATGCTGCTGAAAAATCAGGAGGTGAATTTGTATATCCAACAGGTGATGAATTGTTGGCTGAAAAAAGCGAGGTAAAACCTTCATTGGTTTTTACAATTTACGATTCGAATAATGAAATTATGCGAAAAATAACAGCTCCTCTTAAAAAAGGATATCAGTCTATTTCGTGGGATTTAAGTTATTTAACAAGAAGGGGGCCAAAAGTTCCGCCAGGAACTTATAAAGTTTCTATTGATAAAAATGAGAATGGTGTTTTTACGCGTTTGGTAGAACCACAATTATTTACTGTAAAATCTATTCCAAATGCATTAGGAACGGCTAATTATAAATCTAATTTTGAGTTTTTAAAAGCGGTGAATAGTTTAAATGTGAAAGTAACCTCAGCACAAGGTAAAATAGAAGCATTGAATACACAATTAAAAAGTATGAAGTCTATTTTAGGAAATACTGCTGTTGAAGCAAATGTGTTGGTTGCTAAAATTGATGCTTTACAGCAAGAAGTAAACGATGTTTCTAAAGTTTTAATTGGAGGTTTTGGAGCTAAAAACACGGTAGCAAGTAGATTGCGATTTGCAAGATATTCAACCGTTTCTGCTCAAGTTGATGTTACAGGTTCTCAAAAGGAGCAATTTGAGATTGCTGAAAAAACGTACAATGAAGAAGCATCTACATTAAATAATTTATTTGATGTAAAACTTCCAAATTTGGTTGAAGAATTTGAAGCCGCAGGAGGTGTTTTATATTCAACTCCACCATCAAGAAGACGTTTTTACGAAGAGTAATTAAAATTATAATTTGAGAGAACTGCCTAAAAAGTAATTACTTTATTTTTTAGGCAGTTTTTTTATGTCCAAAAATTGATGGTTACTTGTTGTAAGGTATACATCAATTATTCCACTATATTTGTGTATGAGTAAAAATAAAGTATCGTTTGCCTGGGCATTTAAAGAATTTATTTGGCCACGAAAAAAAATAATTTTTATAGGGTTAATCCTTATTATTTTAAAAAGTTTGGCAGGACTTGTAATTCCTTTACAAACTAAAACATTGGTTGATAAAATTGTACCTAATGGTGATATGAATGGTTTGTATCAACTTTTAATAATTGTAGTTGTAGCATTATTAATTCAAGCTTTAACTTCATTTTCATTAACACGTTTGTTAAGTGTAGAAGCACAACATTTAATTTCGTTATTAAGAGCTCAAGTACAAAAAAAACTTTTAAAATTACCTATTAATTTTTTTGATAATAATAAATCTGGAGCATTGGTTTCAAGAGTAATGTCTGATGTTGAAGGTGTTCGTAATTTGGTTGGAACAGGATTGGTGCAATTAATAGGAGGTTCTATTACAGCTATTGTTTCTTTTATTTGGCTGTTAAAAATTAATGCTACTATGACCTTTGTTGTATTGGTTCCAGTTATTTTATTTGCTTTTGTAATGTTAAAAGCCTTTGGAATAATTAGACCTATTTTTAAAGCACGACGTAAAATAAACGCTGAAGTATCTGGGAGATTGACAGAAACATTAAATGGAGTACGTGTTATAAAAGGTTTTAATGCAGAAGAACAAGAAAATCAAAATTTTGAAAAAGGAGTTGAAACACTTTTTTTAAATGTGAAAAAAAGTTTAACGGCAACAGCAATTATTACAAGTTCTTCTACTTTTTTAATTGGATTGGCTTCTGCTGGAATTATGGGAATTGGCGGTTATTATATGATGAATGAAACTATGACCTTAGGTGAATTTATTCAATTCACATTATTATTAGGTTTTATGGTAGCGCCAATTGTTCAAATGAGTAATATTGGAAGTCAAATTACTGAGGCTATGGCTGGTTTGGATAGAACTCAGGAGTTAATGAATATGACAGAAGAAGACAATCCAGAAGAAAGAACGATTGTTCTAGACAAAATTAAAGGAAGTATTGTTTTTGATGATGTTTCATTTAGTTATGATGAAGGTAAAGAAGTATTACATAACATTTCTTTTGAAGCTCCTTCAGGAAGTGTAACAGCGTTGGTTGGTTCATCAGGTTCAGGAAAATCAACTATTGCTGGTTTGGCAGCCACATTTTTAAACCCTTCAAAAGGAAAAGTATTGTTAGACGGTTTAAATTTATCAAAGGTAAATTTGAGTAGTTTTAGAAGTCGTTTAGGAGTAGTGTTGCAAGACGATTTTTTATATGAAGGAACCATTAGAGAAAACATATTATTTCCAAGGCCAAATGCCACCGTAGAACAACTGCAACAAGCGGTAAAAGGAGCTTACGTAGATGAGTTTACCAGTCGTTTTGAAAATGGTTTAGACACCGTAATTGGAGAAAGAGGTGTAAAGCTTTCAGGTGGACAACGACAACGAATTTCTATTGCAAGAGCGTTGCTTGCAAATCCAAAGATGATAATATTAGATGAAGCTACTTCAAACTTAGATACTGAAAGTGAGGCTTTTATTCAAAAGAGTTTGGGTGTTTTAATGAAAGATAGAACAACTTTTGTAATTGCACATAGATTAAGTACAATTCAACAAGCAGATCAAATATTAGTGATTGAAGAAGGTGAAATTGTTGAACGTGGAAAACACGACGAATTAATTGCTAAAAAGGGACGATATTACGATTTGTATACTTACCAAAGTAGAATATAAATCAACGTTTTTGAAGATCTTGAAGTTCTAAATTATAATCGTATTGCAAGTCTTCGTGAACTAAAAGCAACTTTTTTTTAATAGTTTCAATTTCTCTAGTTTGAATATTTTGAAGTACTGTATTTCTTGAAATAGCGGGTTTAAATTCTTTCATTTTTTTACAAAAATAGAGTAGAAGTTCAATTTCTGTTTCTTTCTTTTTTGAATACCGGATGTATTTTTTAATCATTCGTAATATTTTGCGCACACTTTTTTTTATAAAATAATAGGTTTTGGTATTTATAAGTTCAAATTGTTCGTCTATTTCTAGTTTTACTGTTTCAATATAACCTTCTTCATAAGAAGCTTCAAACAATAAATAAGTGAGCAATTCTTTGTTTTCCTTTTTAAATTTTGATAAACGTAAGCACAACTCAATCAATTCACTGTTTGATTTATTATTGAGCTCTTTTTTTAAAACAGTAACCGTTACAGCTTTCATAGTTAATTTTTACGATGCAAATAAATTAAAAGAATTTAATTCAATAACCACATTATCTAAAACTTCTATGGTGTCAGTATTTTTTTTCAAATATGAATTTAAAATACGTTTTACATCATTATTGTCTTTTAGAGCGGTAATGTTGTTTAAATAATCACTTACAGAAGTTAAATTACTAGTTTTTGAAGCGTAACCAAATCCTTTGTAAATACCGTTTACAATTAAAACATATCCGTATTCATCGGTGGTTCTTCCTCGTTGTTTTATTACAAAATGTTCTGCACTATATTGAATAGATTCAATGGCTTTTTTAACTCTTTGGTTGTAAATGTTTATAGGTTCTTCATTTTTACAAACGCCATTACATTTTTTTAACTGATAATGAAAACAAGACGAAACATTGGACTGTAAATGGCAATATTTTGGGCATAATTCAAACTCTTCACAAAGTTTTTCAAGAAAACTTCTACATTCTGTAGTGCTATAAAATTTCATTAACGGATTTGAAATTAATTTTAATCGGTTGAAAGCTAAATGCATAATTCCATTTCTGTCTTCGTAGCTAAATAAGCCAATACTTTCTGAGGCTCTTCGTTGCGCACGGTTGTATTTTGGAAACCATTTTTTTATTTCAGAAGATTCTAACAGTAACGCTAGTAATTCACTTCCTGTTTCAACAAAAGTAACTTGAGCAATTTCTAAGCACATTGTGACTTCTTTTTTAGACTTGTCGTAAAAATGACTTAGTACACGTTGTTTTATATTGTTTGCTTTTCCTACATAAATTATTTCATCTTTTTCATTTTTAAAATAATATACGCCTGTTTTTTGTGAAAGTTCGTCAAGTATTTTTTTTGGTAATAATGGTGGTAAAGTAGCTTGTCTAGATCGTGGATTTAAAAAAGATCTAAAAACCTGTTCATCTGTATCTAATTTTAGTAATTTTTCAAATAAAATGGTGGTAGCTTCAGCATCACCTTTTGCTCTGTGCCTGTCTTGAATATGAATATTTTGACTACTGCATAAAGCGCCTAAACTATAAGATTTTAATCCTGGAATTAATTTTCGAGATAAGCGAACGGTACATAATTTTTTTCGTTTAAAATCAAAGCCTAAATCTTTAAATTCTTTCTGAATAATGTTATAGTCAAAATTTACATTGTGAGCTACAAATATGGTGTCTTTTGTAATTTCGGCAATTTTTTTAGCAATTTCATAAAACTTTGGAGCGCTACCAACCATTGCATTTGTAATACCAGTTAAATTAGTAATGAATGGTGGAATAACACATTCTGGATTTACCAAACTAGTATATTCTTCAATAACTTTTTCACCATCAAAAACAAATATTGAGATTTCAGTAATTTTTGAACTGTGGCCAGTGGTTTCTATATCTACAATTGAGTACATTAATTAACCGTTTTTTGAAGTTCTTTTAATTCAACACCTAATTGGGTTAGCATACTTGCAATGCTGCTTATTTTTAATTCTTGCTCGCTGTATTCTTGTGTGTTAATGCTACAAGTAAACTCCCACAATTCAATAACTTCTTCTACAGGAACATAATACGGATCGTATTTTTTATTATCTGAAGCTAATAGTAACATATTGTGTTCTTCAATTTTGTCGTACACTCTTTTGTATACAATTCCGTCGTTTAAAGTAAGTACAATGTAAGTGTGACCGTCTTTTAAATCTCTAATATCTTCTACAAAACGTGCAACAATATAGGAGCCACTTTTTACAGGCAACATAGAATCTCCTTTAATAGGAAAAGCTCTGTGTGTTCCTGTAGGTAAAAACGGTAATTTAATTTTGTTTAAATGTTCAATATATTCAGGGTCTGAATAGCCTCGTAAATAACCTGCGGAAGCTTCTACAGGCACCATTTCAATAAATTCTTCATCTTGAGAATCTACCGTTATTGGGAAAAGAGTTCTTTTATTACCTACATTCATAAAAGAAGCTTCGGTGGCTGAAGATAAATTATTTTTAATAATTGCATCAATTGGGATATTGAAAAAATTAGACAATTCAATTAAAAAATCAATAGGAGGTGAGGCTCTTTCTTCTTCGTAAGAGCTTATTCTTGAGCGTGATACATTTAGTTCGGTTGAAAATTGTTCTTGGGTTAAACCTTTTAAAGTTCGTAAATGTTTAATGTTGTTTGCTAAGTAATTCATAAAGCTTAATAAATGAGCGCGTATTGCTAATAATTTAAGCTAATATAATCAAAAAAAATAAATGACCTATTTTTATTTAAAATTTAAAGAAAGAATTGATTTATGAATTTGTGTTGTTATTTTCTTGACTTCTTCTAACTATTTCTTTTAAGCGTTGTTGGTTTGCTAATTTTTTAGCTGTTAGTTTGTTCTTTTTTTGAGCCATTAATTTACTATGTTTTGCTTTGTTTACAGTGTTTTTAGCGTGTCCTTTTTTTGCCATATTTTATGTGTTTAGGTTAATTTAATATGTTATCGGTTTAAAACGAGTCCCATACTAAAAAATACACGAATTTTATTAATATCATTAACATAAGAAACATCAAAAGTAATTGGCCCTAAATAGGAATGGTATGCTGCTGTAATACCTGTAGAAAATAAGGTACTTGTATTTGTAGACTCACTCCAGTTTCCGTTAGGTGAAAAAGCTTCTTTTATGTATTCATTAAAATCTTGAAATCCAACAGAAGCAATATTTAAATGAGGTGTAAAGTATAATTTATTTGCTGGGTTAAATTGTGCGGCAACATTTAGTTTTAAAAATTGGCTAACATTTAATTCATCTTCTTGTAATCCTGGGAAAGTAAAGCTACCACTTCTTGGATTTATCATTGTTCCTCCTACAAAAAATTTAGCTGCATAACCAAAATCAGTAAATGAAACTTGATTTTGTTGTAAATAATCTTCAAAAGTGAGTCCAACTGTAGCGCCAAATATTCCTGTAATTTTATTTTTGAAAGGAATTCTTTTTTCAAAGTCTAAACTTACTTTTGTAAAACCATTTGTATTTCCTTTTTGATTGGATTCTGGATGTTCAATAAATTGAATATTTGTTTTATGCAATATTGATCGGTTTACGGTTGCATTAAATCTATTTCCATTTGTAGCATAAAAAACAGTATTTAAATTGTTAAATATGTATTGTGTGTAAAGCTCTAAATTGTTAAACTTATAATCATATAAGTCTAAAACATTACTATTGTATAAAGGGTCATTTATTGGTTTTAAATTGGTGAATTGATACTTTATACCTCCACCAATATAACTGTGTAAAGAATTTAAGTTTTTATTAATCTCATTATTGAACTGATAAAAACGGTATCTCATTCTGTCTGCAATATTTCCATCAATAAAAACACGTTGTTGTAGTCGTTCAGTAAAAAATTCAGAGCGCCACCACATTGATTTATATTTTCCAAAGTTTTTTTGATATTGCAACCGCAGTCTAGGTTGTTCAGCAATATCAATACTAAACAATAAACGAGATGAGTTTCCAATAACATTTCTTCCTGTATAATTAGCAATTAACCCAACACCACGGTAAGTGTCGTAATGTAAAGATCCTTTAACTTGGTGTTTTGATTTCTCAAAACCTTTAAATGATATTCCTTTTTTATCTTTTAAAGCTAATGAACTAAAGGTAATTTGCTTAAAAAGTTGTGTTCCCATTGCTTGGTTAACACTTTTAATAAGATCATTTGTTGTGTATGCTGTATTTGTTTTAATATTTGCTCTAGCCTTTACCATTTCAATATTAGCTTTGCTTATTCCTGTGTAATGAATAGTGTCTATTTTAAATAACTTAGGAACTTTTGGAAGGCTATGAGGTTTAGATTTATAAGGTTTTAATTGCTGCGCTAATGCAACTAAATTTGTTAATTGTGTATTTGTAGCAATTTTTCCTTGCGCATAAATTTCTTTGCTATTTGCAAAATCACCTGTAGAATATGTTAAGTTTTGGGTATGGTCAATTAATATATTACAATTTGATTGATTTACGGGGTTTTTTAAGTTACTACTAAGCATTCCTGTTTGGAAAAGAATATTTGGAATATTATCTAACTCTTCAATTGGAGCCAAACCTCCACCAACATCGCTACCAATAATTATGTCAGCACCTAGCTCTTTAGCTATATCAGTTGGGAAATTATTTAACACACCACCATCAACCAATAGTGTTTCTCCATATGGTACGGGTTCAAACACACTTGGTATAGACATACTAGCTCTCATGGCAATCATTAAAGAGCCTTTATCTATAACAAGTTCTTTACCATTAACAATGTCTGTAGCCATTGCTCTATAAGGAATTGGCAATTCGTCAAAATCAATAATATTATAAACAGGATACGTTAAAACAGATAAAAATTCACGTAAATTTTGATCATTAATAATTCCTGAACTTACTTTTGGCTTTCCTTTTACCAAATCAAAGTCAGCTACATATCTATTAAATTCACTTTTTTCTTCTACGCTTACGTCAGAAAGTAAAATACCACCTCCTAAAAGATCGTCCCAATCTGTGTGGTTTGCTATGTTTGCAATGCTATCGCCTGAATATCCTGCCGCATATAATCCGCCAACAATACTTCCCATACTAGTTCCAATAATTAAATCAGGAACAATCCCTAAGGAATCTAACGCTTGTAACGTTGGTATATGTGCAACACCCTTTGCGCCACCACCACTTAAAACCAATACTACTTTTGGTTTTGTTTCTTGTGAAAAAGTAATGAAAGGAACAGAAATTAAAAATGTGAATAATAATAGCTTGGATAACTTCATAAAAAATTAATTTATGTATGCTTAGTTTTAGTTTGTGTTTAAATTTACCTTTTTATTTTTAAAAATAGAAGTTTAAAAAAGCTGAAGGTAGTATATGTTTATTTTGTGTACTAAATTATAGAGAATTAGTAATTTAAAACTTCATATGTAATTTTACATTAAATACACGAGGTGTCATATAATTTGGAATAGCATAATATTCTTTTGAATATACGTCTCTAACCCAAGTATTTGTGATTGAGTTTTGCACATCAAACAAATTGTAAATTTCAGCACCTAAAGAAAGTTCTTCAAATTGTTTTAACCAACCTTTTGTATTTTTGTTTTGCGCATCTGTAAAAACATAAGATATACCAATATCAGCTCTTTTATAATCATTCAATCTACTTTGATAATTATAAGCGTTGCTATACGAAGGGGAACCACCTGGAACTCCTGTATTATAAACCAAGTTTAAATACATTTTTACCATAGGAATATTTGGCATATAGTCTTGAAAAAGCATACCAAACTTAAAGCGTTGATCAGTTGGTCTAGCTATGTAGCCCATATTATCGTAATTTTCTTCAGTTTTTAATAAACCTATACTAATCCAACTTTGCGTACCTGGAACAAATTCCCCATTTAAACGCAGATCTAATCCGGTAGCATACGCAGTTGCATTGTTATCTGCTATATATCTAATTCTAACGTTATCTACTGAATACACATTTACATTACTTAAATGTTTATAATATACTTCAGAAACTAGTTTAAAAGGGCGATTCCATAAATTAAAACTAAAGTCATTTCCAATAACTACTTGTAATGATTTTTGAGCATCTACTGTTGGAATTACTGTGCCTTCATAATTTCTTAATTCTTTATAAAAAGGAGGTTGGTGATACATTCCTCCGGAAATTCGAAATAGCATATCTTTTTCCCAAGCTGGTTTTATAGCAAATTGCCCGCGTAAACTATACGTAATTTGGTTAACAGTAGCAATTTCATCACCGTTAATATTCCAATTGTGAGAACGTAAACCCAAGTTATACCAAATTTTATGATTGTTAATGAAAGCGTTTTTGCTGTATTGGGCAAACCAAACTAACCTATCAATTTTTACATTGTTTTGAGCCTGAACATTTTGATAAGGTTCTATTGGATTTGTATAAGGTTCATAAGGTTGATTGTTTGGAATGTGATGCGGCGGACGTACATTAAATCCAACAGAATCTATTACTTCCCATTCATTGATGCGATCTCTTATATCTTCAATTTTGTACTTTATTCCGAAATCTATTTGATGACTATTTTTTTTGTACGTACCTTTTATTTCTGCAGCACCAATTAAAGCATCTAAATCATTTCTAGCGTGATTTAATTGTGATCCAATACCTTCTGAAAATTCTACATCACCAAAATTGGAGGCGCTAAAATCTGCATTTACTTCACCTAAATTATACGCTGCAAAAATATCGTAATGTTCTTGTTCTACAGTGTGATAGAGTGATGTGGTTAAATTAAAACTTAAATTATTGTTAACTATGTAACTTCCGTTTATAGCACCAAATAGTGTTTTAAAAGCATCTTTTTCTTGACCTTCGTAATAAACAATTAATTCTAACGGATCACTAACCGTCCCAAATTTGGTACTTCTTGATTTAGGTGTATAATTATAATTGTTAAGTGAAAAAACACCTAAAAAATCAAGTTTAAATTTTTCATTTATTAAGTAAGATAGGTATAATTGTGCATCGGTAAAATTTGGTTCAGTAGTAGTTTCAATGTCTTTGCTGTTTATTAATAAACTATTATTTCTATAGCGTACACCAACTAATGCACTTAGTTTATTATTAAACATTGTACCTTCAATAGTTGCACTTGCGCCTAATAAACTTGCGCTAATGTTTGCTGCAAATTTTGTTGGAGTTCTATAGGTTATGTCTAAAACCGATGAAAGTTTATCTCCATATTTTGCTTGAAACCCACCGGCTGAAAATTTTACATTTTGTGCCATGTTTTCATTTACAAAACTTAAACCTTCTTGTTGTCCGGTTCTTACTAAAAACGGCCGGTAAACTTCAATGCCATTTATATACACTAAATTTTCATCAAAATTTCCACCACGAACATTGTATTGTGTACTTAATTCATTGTTATTATTTACACCTGCAAATGTGAGTAACACGTTTTCAACACCTTCTTTTGCTCCAGGAATTTTAGTTGCCGTTAAAGGGTCAACGTTGATAGTTCCTTGTGCTTTATCTTTTGAATTTTCAATAACAACCTCATGAATTTCTTCTACTTTTGCGGTTAAAGTTGGTGAAAAACGAAATGTTTTATTTTTAGGGATTTTCACTTTTTTCTTATACGTGTTATAAGCAACGTGTGTAAAAATAAGTGTAATTTCAGTATCAGCAGTTACCGTTATAGTGTATTCACCTTTATTGTTTGAAACTGTCCCAAACTTTGAAGTAGTTACAGCAACGCCTTCAATAGGTTCCTTAAATTCGTTTTTTAAAACGCCTTTAACAGTTGCATTTTGAGCGGTTACAATAGTTGTGAATAGCAGTAATGCTGTTATAATTAAATTTTTCAAGGATTATTTATTTTTTTCTAAAAAAAGTTGAAGTCAATGTTGTTGTGTTGCCAACATTGTCTGTAACGGTTACTTTAAGGTTGTGTTTTGCTTCTGAAAAAACTTGATCGTTAAAGTCATAGGTTAATAAACCACTTTTTACATTGTATTCCATTAAAATCCATTTACCATCAATTTCACCTCTATAAGATTTAATTCCAGATCCTTTATCAGATATTTTTACTTGTAAATTTTTAAAATGAGTTAACCATTGTTCATTTTTAACATTGTGTAATTTAACCGAAGGTTTAAAGGTGTCTTTTTTTAATGTGTAGGTTCCTAAATTTTTTGTGGTTGTATAAAAAGTTGTTTCTTTTTTAACCGTTTTTTGGTAAGAAGTGTTTCCATTTTTTTTGATGGAAGCAATATATAATTGTTTTTTTTCAATTTCTGAAAATTTAGAAACATCAAAAGTTAATGTGTATTTTCTATCAAGTGGAAGCGTAGGTGTGTGCACTTTTGCAATCCCATTTTCCACCTTAAAATCTAAATAAAAATCAGTGTAAAAAGTGTTTTTTGGAAAAGCAACCGTAACACCATCTTGTGTAAATTTATTAAATTCAGCTTTTTTAATTTTATAAGGTGTTTTAACAATTGGTTTTGAAACAGTAGTCGTATCTTTTTTACCAACTACCGGAATGGTGATTTTTTGTTGATTACCTTCAAAATCTTTGGCTACAATGTCTATAGAGTAGGTAAGTCCGTCTTCAACAGTAATAAATCCATTATTTATTGAAACAGGATACATATTTAGTTTGTTTGAAGGCTCTGTAAATGTTTTTTGTACACGTTGATTTAATTTTTCAAGACGGTTATAATCTACCAATAAATTAATATATTTTGTTTCAGAAAAAGCAAAAGAACTAGCTTTAAACTCATGGACTTTTTTTCCATTTACGGCCATTGTTAAGCTGTAAATACCATTTTTGTTGTAAGCGCCATCTAACTGATCGTATACATTTACACCAAATCCTATAGAGCCAAAAGCATTAATTTTATTAGCTAAGTAATCACCATTTTCTAATTTTCTATAAGAAAGTTGTACGGGAACATTTACTTTATTTATGTGAGAATTTGCATTTAATGAATACCCCATTAAATTATTTAATCTAGGTTTTTTAGAGTCACTCACTTGAATGCCAAAATAAAATGGATTTATTGGTTTTTCGGTTTTAGAATCTCTAATTTCAAAATGTAAATGCGGCCCAACAAAACCACCAGTACTTCCACTAAACGCAATAATTTCATCTTTAGTTACAGGTAATTCATTAGCTCCCGGAAATAATTGAATTTCAAACGACTCTTTTTTGTATTGTTGTTTTTTTATATAAGACTCTATGCGGTCATTAAATTTTTGCAAATGCGCATAAACAGTTGTGTATCCATTTGGGTGTTTAACATAAATAACTTTACCGTAACCCCATAAAGAAACTTTAATTCTAGAAACATATCCGTTTGCAGCAGCAATTACATTTAAACCTTCTTTTTGCAGTGTTTTAATATCTAAACCAGCATGAAAATGATTGGTGCGTAGCTCTCCAAATGTTCCAGATAACACTAAAGGAATATCTAAAGGATTACTAAAATAATTAGTAGGATAGGAGGAAACATCACCTTGACTATAGCTACATTGTGCTATTAAAATTAGAATAACTGAAACTAGTTTTTTCACTGAAATTTGTTTTAGGCTAAAATAGTAAATTATATTTTTTACAAGGTTTAATCTTAAAGCTTTTATACTTAACGAAGTAACATTTCTATAAAATGATGGAAAACAGTTGTAATATTGGTTCACTAATGTTAACTTTGTATTATATAGTTTATAATCTTTTAGGGATTTATGAGTCACATCACAGAAGTTGTTAATTTAGTTGAAAATAAACTCAAAATACTTTTAGAAAATTATAATTTTTTAAAAGAAGAAAATGATTTGTTATTAAACAAATTGGCTATTTTGGAAAACGAAATTTCTAAGGAAAAGCAATTATTTGAAACACTTGAAAAAAAATATCAAGTTTTAAAAATTGCTAAAACTATAGAGGGCAGTAAAGAAGATAGAAGAGAAACAAAACTCAAAATAAATGCTTTAATTCGTGAAATTGATACTTGTATAAGTCAATTAAGCGAATAAGTTCTTTAAAATGGCAGAACCTTTAAAAATAAAAATAACAATTGCTGGTCGCGTATATCCTATTAAAGTAAATAGTGTAAATGAGGAGGAAGGAATGCGAAAAGCAGCAAATCAAATAAATGATTTGGTTAATAAATTTGAAAAGAATTATGCAGTTAGTGATAAACAAGATGTGTTGGCCATGTGTGCCTTGCAATTTGCATCCTTAATTGAAATAAACGCCATAAATAAAGAACAAGATTTATCTGAAGCAACCAATAAAATGAATACGTTATGTGCTTTAATTGATGAGCATATAAATAAATAAGTTCTTTAAAATAGTATTAATTAATAACACTGCCTACATTAGTTATTGTTTGTTAAACTCAACACTACATCTTTATAAAGGATGAGTCTTAATTGTAAAAGCAAGCCGTCTTGAACGGATCCTTGATCAATTAGTTAGTCCTAAACTTGTTTATAAGGAGTTTACATAAAACCACTCTAATGTAGGTTTTTTTATATCTAAATTTGAAATATGGTAGAGTATATAATGCCAATAATTGTTGGTATTGCAATAGGATTGACAATTGGTCTTATTATTGCAAAAGTTGTTGAAAAAAATAAAGCAACTAAAATTTTAAGAAATACAAAAAAGGAAGCAACTTCAATTTTAAGAGAAGCTAAAGTTGAAGCTGATGCAATTAAGAAAGATAAGATTTTACAAGCTAAAGAGCGCTTTATAGAATTAAAATCTGAACATGAAAAAGTAATTATCGCTAGAGATAAAAAAATTGCTGATGCTGAAAAAAGAACTAGAGATAAAGAATCTCAAGTGTCTCAAGAACTTGATAAAAGCAAAAAATTAAACAAAGAATTAGTTGTTAAAATAGCTGAAAACGACAAGAAGTTAGAGTACTTTGAGCGTAGAGCTGAAGAAGTTGATAAATTACACAGAAAACAAGTTGAAAACTTAGAAGTAATCTCAGGATTGTCTGCTGAAGATGCTAAAACTGAATTGGTGAAATCGTTAAAAGATGAAGCTAAATCTGATGCAATGGCATTAATTCAAGATACTATTGAAGAAGCTAAATTAACAGCACAGCAAGAAGCTCGTAAAGTTATTTTAAATACAATTCAACGTGTAGGTGTTGAACAAACTGTTGAAAACTGTGTGTCTGTTTTTAATATAGAATCAGATGATGTAAAAGGTAGAATTATTGGTAGAGAAGGTAGAAATATCCGCGCCTTAGAATCTGCTACTGGTGTAGAAATTATTGTTGATGATACACCTGAAGCTATTATTTTATCTTGTTTTGATCCTGTTCGTAGAGAAATAGCGCGTTTGTCATTACATAAATTAGTAACAGACGGAAGAATTCATCCTGCACGTATTGAAGAAATTGTTAAGAAAACGGAAAGACAATTACAACAAGAAATTATTGAAGTTGGTAAACGTACCGTTATAGATTTAGGAATTCACGGATTGCATCCTGAATTAATTAAAACTATTGGACGTATGAAATACCGTTCTTCTTACGGTCAAAACTTATTACAGCACTCTCGTGAAGTAGCAAACCTTTGTGGTATTATGGCTGCTGAACTTGGTTTAAATGCTAAACTAGCAAAACGTGCTGGATTGTTACATGATATTGGTAAAGTACCAGAAACAGAAAGTGATTTACCTCACGCCTTGTTAGGAATGGAATGGGCACAAAAATACAATGAAAATGCTGAAATATGTAATGCCATTGGTGCACACCACGATGAAATTGAAATGAAAACCTTAATAGCTCCAATTGTTCAAGTTTGTGATGCTATTTCAGGAGCAAGACCAGGAGCTCGTAGACAAGTTTTAGATTCTTATATACAACGTTTAAAAGATTTAGAAGATATTGCGTTTGGTTTCCAAGGAGTTCAAAAAGCATATGCAATTCAAGCAGGTAGAGAATTACGTGTAATTGTAGAGAGTGAAAAAGTGAATGACGCAAAAGCATCAGAATTATCGTTTAGTATTTCTCAAAAAATACAAAACGATATGACTTATCCTGGACAAGTAAGAATTACAGTAATTCGTGAAACAAGAGCTGTTAATATTGCTAAGTAAAAAAAAATTAGATGTTCTTATCTTTAAAAAATCTCACTTCGGTGAGATTTTTTTATGTTTATTTGTTTTTATTTCTAGGATGAAAAGTAGCAACAACTTCTTTTAAAAAGCTTTTATCAACATGCATATAAATTTCGGTTGTGGTAATACTTTCGTGACCTAACATTTGTTGTATAGCTCTCAAATCTGCACCACGTTCTAATAAATGCGTAGCAAATGAATGTCTAAAAGTATGCGGACTAATTTTTTTCTCAATTCCAGCTTTTGTTGTTAAGTTTTTAATAATGGTAAAAATCATAACTCTTGATAATTTTTTACCTCTTCTGTTTAAAAACACAGTATCTTCAAAACCTTTTTGAACAGGAATATGTGATCTTATATCTTTAATATAAAATTGAATGTATTTTTGAGTGTGCTTATTTATTGGTACAAAGCGTTGTTTGTTTCCTTTCCCAATAACTCTTATAAATCCTTCCTCAAAAAACAAATCAGAAACCTGTAAGTTAATCAGTTCAGAAACTCGTAAGCCACAACTGTACAAGGTTTCTAAAATAGTTCTATTGCGTTCACCTTGTGGTAAACTTAAATCTATACTTTGTATTAAAGTATCAATTTCTTCAATAGATAAGGTATCAGGAAGTTTTCTACCAATTTTGGGTGTTTCAATTAAATCTGTTGGATTGTCTTTACGATAATCTTCAAAAATCAAATATTCAAAAAAATTACGCAATCCAGAAATTAATCTAGCTTGTGAACGAGCATTCAAGTTTTTAGCAACAGTATAAATAAATTGTTGAATATCATCGTGTGATATTGAAAGAGGAGTAGTGACTATTTCATGTTCTTCTAAATATGAAAGTAGTTTTTTAACATCGTTACTATAACTATCAATAGAGTTTTGTGCAAGCCCTTTTTCAATCTTTAAATAGAACTGATAATCCTCTAAAATTTTTAACCATTTCATTTTATAAAAATACATTTTTATTAAGTATTGCAATAAAATAAATACTCAAATTATCAGGCGAATATCAAGTTGAAGAAATAATTGTTTGATAACATCAAATTAAATAATTACAGTATATTTGGCAAGAATTTAACAAAAACTATTTATTATGAAAAAAATTATTTTATCAGTAAGTATTTTATTACTTGCTATAACAAGCATAAATGCACAAGCTTCTTTTGGTATAAAAGGAGGTGTAAACTTTGCATCAATTTTAAACGAAAATATTAATGGAGTAAAAGGTAGAACATCATTTAATGTAGGTCTTGTTGCTGAAGTAGAAACTTCATATAGCACAGCTGTTCAAGTAGAATTATTGTACTCTGGTCAAGGTTTTAAATATAACGGTGGTGGTATTATTGGTGGTGTTGAAGCTTTAGAAGATACCTACAGATTAGATTATTTAAATTTACCTGTTGTATTTAAATATTATTTTAAAGAAGGATTTAGCTTTGAATCTGGACCTCAATTAGGTATTTTATTATCAGCCAAAGCTGTAGATGCTGATGTAAAAGTTGGTGATGCCTTTACTGATCTTACTTTTGATTGGTTAATTGGTTTTGGTTATAAATTTGATAATGGGTTTAATGTAAATGCACGTTATACTTTAGGATTGACTGATATTTGGAAAGGTCCAACTGTTAATCCGCCATATTACTACTATAACTATGGTAAAGTAAACGGTGTTTTTCAATTAACACTTGGGTATTACTTTAACTAGTAACTTGAAAATATTTTAAAAAGGAAGCTAATAGCTTCCTTTTTTTTTGCTTAAAATTAATTACTTTTACCTTATGAAGAAAATATTGATATTAAACGGACCTAACCTAAATTTACTAGGTAAACGTGAACCAACAATTTATGGGACTTTAACTTTTGAAGAATATTTTGAATCTATAAAAAAGAAATATGCTGATGTTGAACTTGTTTATTATCAAAGTAATGTTGAAGGTGAACTTATAAATAAGCTGCACGAAGTAGGTTTTAGTTTTGATGGAGTTATTTTTAATGCTGGTGCTTATACACATACTTCAGTAGCTATTGGCGATGCTATAAAAGGAATTGAAACACCTGTAATTGAAGTGCATATTTCTAATGTTCATGCTCGTGAAGAATTTAGACATGTTTCTTACATAGCTCCAAATGCAAAAGGTGTAATTGCAGGTTTTGGACTGCAAAGTTATGAGTTGGCGTTAGAAAGCTTTTTGTAATTAAATATTTAAAAGATACGCCATTCCAAAATTAAAAAAACTTGTATTTTCTAGGTCTGTTTCTAAACCTATTTCATTTGGGAAGTTAAAATTATAGCCAACTTCAAAATCAAAAGACTGAACACTATATTGCAAAGGAATACTTAATTGACTGTTTATTAAACTATACGAGCTTAATTGTAAAATAGGAGTTTCTGCAACTTCAACAAATTCATTGGTTAAAGTTGTATTTTGAATTGAACCAGCCGTTAAATCTACAAGTTGTGTACCAGTTATAATGCTTAACTGTGGTCTTAGTTTTAATTTGTGTTTATTTGTTTTTATCAAATATATGTTAGCGTAACTACTTGAAATTATTTGATAGCTTGTATCACTTCCAAAATAAAAAGAGCCTGATATTTGTGTTCCTAACGTTCTTTTTTTGGTGTGAATACCAATACCAGTATTTAGGGTGCTATTGTATAAGTTATCAAGATCATTTGAGTAAAAAAATACTGATGCCGAAGTATAATATGAGTAATTTTTATTTTTTCCAAAACTTTTCCCAAAACCAACAGTGGCTTTGGTAACATCCCAATTCGGAGTAAATTCGCTATAATAAATTCCAGATAAACTTGCATAAAAACCTTTAGAATGCATATATGAAATTTGTGGCGTTAAATTAAATTGATCAATATCTACATCTCGGCCTGAAAAATAAGTAGCCGCATTATAATTTACAGAAAAATATAAAAATTGAAAATGAACTAAAGAAGCAATTAAATCAGTTATAGTTTCCTCTTCCAACAAAAGCTCATCTATAAAAACATCTACATTTTTTGAAGTTGTAGATGGTTGTTGTGCTTTTGCTGAAAAAATAATTGAAATAAAAAATATGATTGCTATTATTCTTTTCATTTTTTTGAAAGATGAAAAGTGGTTAAGTTTCCTTAACCACTTTATTAAATTTTAATTAACTACCACCGTTTCCGTTGCCATTGCCAGTTCCATTACCTGTTCCATTTCCATTGCCGGTTCCATTACCTGTTCCGTTACTATTTCCAGTTCCGTTGCGCATTTTAGCTCTCCTTTGTTCTTTAATAGCTTCTATGGCTTCATTTCCTGTATCAGTATCTTGGTTAACTCGCATTCTCATTCGTAATTGTTGACGTTGTTCAGTTGTAATGGTACTTCTAAATTGTTCTTTTAATTCACGAACACTTTCACGGTTAGTTTCCATCATAGTGAGTTGTGCTTCAGTTAAAGTTAAGCGTAAAGCATCTTGGCGTTCTTGTCTGGTAAGCTCTTGGTTTTCAATTATTAATAATTGTTCTTCAGTAAGTGTTTCTTTAAAGGCATCTCTATTTGCTTTTATTAACTCTTGTTGTTCTTGAAAAAGTAATTTTTGTTGTTCAGTTAAATTTTCTAATGCTAATTTAGGTTGAGAACCTTTATTATTTTGAGCTTGTATACTAGATGTTACTAGTAAAACTCCAAATAGGATTGTGAATATTAATTTTATTGATTTCATTTTTATAGATTTTTAAAGATTAAATTTTATTCTATTTTGAACGTTCTATTATTTAGACCTTAGGTATATTAAAAAGTTTTAATTACTGAAAAATTAATTCGTCATTCATCATTTCATCTACAATATAACTGTCAATATATTCATCAATAAGTATATCTTCTACAATATATTGAGCTACATAATTGTCAATATTTTCATCATCAACAAATAGGGAAGTTAAAATGATATTATCTTCTGAAGAAAAATATTGATCCATCAAATTTGTATCTTGAATTTTGTGTAGTGAATCAGAAACTATGGTAGGCACATTTTTTAAAGATGAAAATGTTGTTGGTTTAATTAATGTAAACGTAATTAACAGAGCAATACTAGCAGCCGCTAACCAAACAACGTTTGTTTTATTTAATAAAATACGTTTTGGTTTATTTTTAACTGAAACTTTATGAAAAATTTCATTCTTTGATGTTTCAAAGTAGTTGTTTGGAGTAGAAAATCCTAATTCCTTAGAATGGGTTTTATCAATATTATTGTTATTTAATTTCATGTTTTATGATTTTAGTTAGTAGTAGTTAGACCTTAATTTTAAGGGAAAGTTCTTCCTTGTTTATGTTTTTTTTAATAAAATCAACCGTTTTGTAATACGATGTTTTTATGGTGCCTTCTTTAATTCCTAAAATGGTCTCCATTTCATTAAATTTTAAATCGTCAAAGTATTTTAGATGAAATATATGGCGTTGTTTCTCAGGAAGACTTGCTAAAATACGCTGTAATTTTAATTGAATTTCACTTCCTTCAAAGAAAGTATCAGAAACCAATTGATCCATATACATTGAAGTAATTTCATTTAAGGATTGATGCTGTTTCTTTTTTTGTTGTTCTAAAAATCGTAAAGATTCATTGTAAGCAATTTTGAACATCCAAGTATGTAATGAACTTTTTTGTTTAAAATTGGGCAAACTTTTAAAAATTCTAACAAAAGTATTTTGTAAAACATCATCAGCATTTTCATGGGTTATAACTAATTTTCGAATATGCCAATACAATCTTTTTTGATAAAGTTGAAGTAATTGCTTAAAGGCTTCATCTTTATGTTTTGGGCTTGTTAATTTTTGTATGAATTCTGACTCGTTTACCAATTATTTAAGATTTAATACAATTAAATTATTATTAATTAAAGTTATTAAATATTAGACCTTGAAAACTTAAGAAAGTTTGAAATAATATTTTTTTAATGAGATTCTAATATTCATTTGAACATAGAATTACCTATGTTATTATTTTAAAACTTTTCAAAAACACCCAAACCAAATAAGGCAAAATCATATTTTACCGGATCATTGGCATCCATTTTTCTTAAAGCAGTATCTAATTCAGCTAATGCTTTGGCATCATTTTGTTTCCTTGTTAAAATCCCAAGTTTTCTAGCAACATTCCCTGAGTGAACATCTAACGGGCAAGATAATACACTAGGTGAGATAGATTTCCACAATCCAAAATCAACACCATTTTTATCTTCTCGAATCATCCATCTTAAATACATATTTATTCTTTTCGCTGCGGATCCTTTTAAAGGATCTGAAATGTGTTTAGTTGTTCTTATTGGATGATTTATTTCAAAAAATATTTTTTTAAAGTGATGAATTGCGGGTTGAAGTGAATTTGACGTGGCATTTTGTTGAAATACATTTTCCAAACCATTGTAATTTTTATAAATGTGGTTTAGAGCTTTTATAAAATAAGTGAAATCTATATGATTAAAAGTTCTATGAACAAAACCATTAAAACTATCTAAATGATGTTGCTTGTGATTCATTACAAAATCAAATGGAGAATTTCCCATGAGCTCCATCATTTTGTGAGAATTATTTATAATCATTTTTCGGTTTCCCCAAGCAATTGTGGCTGCTAAAAACCCTGCAATTTCAATGTCTTCTTTTAGCGTGAAAAGATGTGGTATTTGTACAGGATCACTTTCAATAAATTTTGGATTGTTGTATTCCAATACTTTTTGATCTAGAAATTCTTTAAGGTCCTTTTTATTCACAATAATTATATTTGAAATGATTTATTAAAGATAACTATATTTAATAATTAGCCATAAAAAAAGGCCTTATTAAAAAATAAGGCCTTTACATACGTTTTATAGGTTTTAGAAATGTAGTCCAACTCCAAAGCCACCAAAAGAAGCAGTTCCGCCACCAAATTCAGCAATAATACCTAAGGTTTTGCTAAGTTTATATTCTACACCAACGTGTGCATTTATATTAAAAGCATCATCTCCTCCAAGTACAAAACCAGTGTCAACACCACCCCAAATATCCCAAGGTTCAGGCAAACTCATTAAACTATCAAAATAGTAATCAGCTCTTGCACCAACGGTTAAATTATCAAAGTCAAAAGGAACTACAACAGATGGAGAAATGGTTACATTCTCCATAATTGGAATTTCGTATTGAGCATTGATAGCTGCATTATCACCAAAAGAAACATATAGGTTTAATGCGGTGTAATCTTCTTGAGCAGTTGCAGAAGTTGAGAATCCTAAAAGGATACTAGAAAATAAAAGTAAAGTAAGTAGTTTTTTCATTTTAATCGTTTTTTTAATTGGTCAAATATACTTTTTTTGAGTAAAAATTTATAATTTTTTAAATATAAACGATGAAGCTGTAATTTACTGCATTAATAGATTTGTATTTCTCTCTGTTTGTAGATTTTACTTTAGAAGTAATAATTAAAATTAAGCTTGTTTAATAAGATGTTAATTTTTAGAAGTTAACAGTAAGTTTTCGGTTTCCTTTATAATTGTGGCTACATTTTCCTCAAAGTTAAACCAATTAATTTCAGTATCTTTTTTATTCCAAGTAACTTGTCTTTTTGCAAAACGACGTGTGTTTTTCTTAATTTCTTCAATAGCAAACTCTAAGTTTGATTGTCCTTCAAGATAATTGAAAAGTTCACGATAACCAACTGTTTGTAAAGCGTTTAAGTATTTGTGTTTAAACAGTTTTTTAGCTTCTTGTTCTAAGCCTTCTTGTATCATAATATCTACACGTTTATTTATGCGTTGGTACATAATTTCTCTTTCGGCTGTCAATCCAATTTTAATACTTTTAAAATTGCGAGTTGCTTTAGGTTTGTTTTTAAACTCGGCATATGTTTTACCTGATCCAATACAAGTTTCTAATGCTCTAATTAATCTGTGTGGATTGTCAATTTCTATTTCATTGTATGACGTTGGATCTAGTTTTTTTAATTGTTTTTGAAGTGATTCAATTCCTTCTGTCTCAAGTTTTGCATTTAATTTGGTTCTAATTTCTGGATCAACTTTTGGAAAATAATCCAATCCATTTAGCACGGCGTTGGCATATAAACCGCTACCACCAACCATAATAACTACATTGTGTTTTTTAAAAAGTTCATCTAATTTTTTTAAGGCATCTTTTTCAAATTGCCCAACACTATAATCATCAAAAATTGATCTGTTTTGAATAAAATGATGTGGTGCTGCTGCTAATTCCTTTGTAGTTGGAACTGCTGTACCAATACACATTTCTTTATAAAATTGGCGTGAATCACAAGAAATAATTTCTGTATTAAAATGTTTCGCTAAGTGTATGCTTAAGGCAGTTTTTCCAATAGCGGTTGCACCAACAACGGTAATTAAAAATTTATTCATGGTATAATTTTTCGCCACATTTATGACAGTATTTTGCATTATCTAAATGGTTGTGTGCTGAGCAATATGTGCAGTGCTGTGTGTTTGTATGCAATTTAGGTTCTTCTGATTTTGCCATTTCAGAAGTAACAATCCCAGTTGGTACGGCAATAATTCCGTATCCTAAAATCATTACCAAACCAGCAATAAATTGCCCTAGTGGTGTTTGTGGTGCAATATCTCCATAACCTACGGTAGTTAGTGTTACAATTGCCCAATACATACTTTTGGGTATACTTGTAAATCCGTTTGTAGGACCTTCAACAAGGTACATTACTGTTCCTAAAATAATAGTAAGAACAATAACACTAAATAAGAATACTGAAATTTTAATTCTACTTGCTATTAAAGCGGTGTGTAAACTTTTAGAAGCTCCTAAATAACGTCCTAATTTTAAAATTCTGAAAACACGTAATAAACGAAGCGCTCTTAATGCTATGAGCGCATGTGAACCTACTACAAAAATTGAAACATATTTTGGGATAGTTGCTAAAAAATCTATAATTCCATAGAAACTAAAAATATAGCTTGACTTCTTTTTAATACTTGCAATTCTAGCTATATATTCAATTGTAAATAAGATGGTTATAATCCATTCAGAAAAATTTAAAATGTCATGGTATTTTTTGTCAATACTTTCAACACTCTCTAACATTACCAAAATTATACTAATTATAATAGTAATAATTAATATTACATCAAATAATTTCCCATGCTTGGTATCGGCTTCATAAATAATATCATGAACCTTTCTTTTCAAGTTAGGCTTAGTATTTTTAATGTCTTTTTTCAAAATAGTGTAAACTTTTCTATACTAAAATTAGTGTTTTTCTTTAGATAAAGAAAACAGACTTTAATTTGTTTCAACTTTTTTAATAACTAGTGGTGTTTTTTGTGCTATTATGGTGTGTTCAAAAAGTTTTTTTAATGAATTATATTCATTGTTTAAAAATTTGTCTTTTGCAATTGTGAGATTGCTCTGCAGTGTATATTTATAATCTTCTATTAATTTTGAGTTGATTTCAAAACTAGCTCCATTTTCAGTAATATTATATTTTTCTGACTTTGGAAAAGATTCAATTTTGTAGTTCTCAGGTAGTTCTATGTTGAAGTGTAAATTATATTTCTTGATAAATCCAAAATCAACAGGATACAATCTATCTTCTTGTTTAAAAGGATTTTCTTGAAAGCTTCCTCCAAAAAATGGATTGAAATATATTTTTCGAGGATCATCAAACTCTACAACAAAATCAAATACTTCAATAATTGGTTTATTAATATCGTTTTTATTTTCTAACGTGTAATTTTCTACCGTTAAATTTGAAAAAATATTTTCAAAATCATCAGCAATTTCATCGTTGTTTAGTTTTAAATATGCTATTCTTTTATTTAAAGCGTGGTAACCTGTGCTAACTCTTCTTAATTTTCCGTGAATACTTCCATCTTCATTTAAAACTAAGCTAGCATATAAATTTGTTTTATTGTTTTTAGTTGGAATAATGTTAACCCAATAACTATCATTTTTAAAATCCATAGCTCTACCATAGCTGTTCAAACATTTAAAAGGTAACAACCCAAATGGATTTAATTTTTGAGACGCATCTAATAAATAGTAGGTGTTGTTAATATTTACTTTTGCCAATACGTAATTAAAATCTGATATTATAGGATATAATTTTGTTGGTACGCCATGATTTCTGGTTGAAGATAAAACTAATTCAGTGTTTAAACCTACCGTTTTTAAGGCGTTAATTAATGAAATATTTATTTCGGTTACATTACCAATTTTTGCTTCAAAAGCCTGTTTTACACGTGCATTTTTAAATATTCCATATTTTTCATTCCAAGTAAAATGATCTTGAATAAAAGTGTATACAGCTTTTGCTTTGTCTAAATCATTAGGAATATTTTTAATTTCTTCTGGTATTAAATCTTCAAAATATTTAATTTTTTTAAACTGAATACCAATGTTTTTATCAGATTTAAATTCCTTATCTACAGCATCCCAAGTTGTTGTGTATTTTTTCTTTGTTCCATCAAACCAAACAGACTCAGCTAATTCAAATTTTATTTTTGATATAAAATTTTCTTTACTAGTCATATAATCTTCTTCAATAAAAGCAGGAATGTTTTTCATTCCGTAAACTATCTCTTCACAATTTGCATCACCCATAACACCAGGAACATGAAAGCAATGTTTTTTTACGGTTGAATTGTTTAAACTAAGTTTTAAGTAACCTGTTAAACTTCTGTTGTAGAAATAATTACCAGGGATAAGAGCTTTGTATTGACTTGATAATTTTGGAATATCTGATTGAAAATCCCAACCTGTTAAATTAAATTTAAAAGGAGTAACCACAGTATATGAAACTTCAATAATGCAGTTTTCTTTAAGGTTTGGCATTGTAAATTTTACAGATTTCCAATTTGTGTTTTCTTGCTCAGTAAACACATTGTTTAGTGACAAATGTGTTTGATTTTTAGTGTTACTGTTATGCGTAATTCCCTTAATTTTTACAACCTTTTCACTGTTATTTTTGTTCGCATAAATTGGAATTGAAAATGTGCCGTGTTTAAAACCTTCTTTATTAAAAATTTTTATTTTAAAGTAATAGGTTGTGTTTACATTTATGTTTCTATCATCTACAGTGAACTTTGAATCGCCAGATTCATAGAGTACAACTGCATTAGCAGTAGCATCTATTTGTGAGGCTTTAAAACTTAGATCATTTGCAGTGATTTCTCCAAATTTATATGTTGTTTCTTGAGAATAGGAATAAATTGTTATTAAAAGGAAAATGAGGGTGAGTGTTTTTTTCATAGTATTTTGAGAATTTTAAGATATCTAAAATTCAATTAATTTTTCAATTTGATTTTTGTCGAGGTACTTTTTAATAATATTTCTATTTAAGATTGAATCTTCCATAGGAGCAATTAAATTTCGAAGTACTTCAATATTATTTATTTGATAACTTAAATCTGTAAAGCAAAACCCTTTAAATTGATTGTTTTCAACTAATAATACCGCTTTTTCTCCAACAGTTCTACCTTTATCAATAAGTAAAAAGTTTTGACTACTAAACTCAACTGTTTGAATGTTGTTTTTTAATTTGTAGTTGAAAATAGGTTTATTAATTTTTATTTCTTCAGAAAATTTTAATTGAGCAATTAAATCATTTCCTGTAGTTTCATAAGTGATTGAAGTCACATTTTTTTGAATGGTTTTGGCTTTTCTAGAAGCTCTTAAAAACAATTGATTTACTGTTTTTTTAATATTTTTGCCCTTACCAATGTATACAATTTTACGTGAATTGTTGTGTACATAAAAAACTCCAGTCTTACTTGGTAGCTCGTCTAATATAGACATTAATTTTGGAGCTAGTTTTTTAGGATTATCAGCTTTTACTGCTTGTTTAATAATATTCTTTTCAACATCTTTATTTAGTAAAAGCTTAAATAATTGAACTGTTGCCAGTGCATCACCATCAGCTCTATGTCTACTTGAAATAGGAATACCTAAAGATTTACATAAGCGTCCTAATTTGTAGGAGGGAAGGTCTGGTATTAATTGTTTACTAAGTTCTACAGTGCACAACGTTTTAGGATCGAAATGATAACCTAATCGTCTAAATTCAGTTGCTAATATTCTACTATCAAAACTAGCATTGTGCGCTACTAAAATGCAATCTTCAAATATTTCAACAATACGTTTTGCAATTTCATGAAATTTAGGTGCATTTACCAACATTCCATTATTAATTCCTGTTAAAGTAACTACAAATGGTTGAATATCTTTTTCAGGATTTACAAGGCTAATAAATTGATCTACAATTTCATGACCATCAAATTTATAAATAGCAATTTCAGTAATTCCTTCTTCATTAAATTTACCACCTGTTGTTTCTATGTCTACAATTGCGTACAAATACTAGTAATTTCTGTGTCCAAATATAGCACTTCCTACGCGAACCATAGTACTGCCTTCTTCAATGGCTAATTTATAATCACCACTCATACCCATTGAAATAGTAGTTGGTGTACAGTTAAATAGATTAATTGTTTTTAGCTTTTCAAAGAAATTTTTTAAGGTTTTAAATTCGGCTCTAACAATACTTTCATCAGAAGTAAAAGATGCCATTCCCATGACACCTTTTATATGAATATTTTTTAAATTTTTTAATTCTTCAGAGTTTAAAATATTTTCAACTTCTGTAAATGAAAGTCCAAATTTTGTGTCTTCTTTTGCTATTTTTAATTGTAATAAGCAATTAATAACACGCTCATGTTTAAGGGCTTGTTTATTAATTTCTTTCAACGTTTTTAAGCTATCCACACCGTGAATTAAATCTACAAAATGTGCCATATACTTTACCTTATTGCGTTGTAAATGACCAATCATATGCCACTGAATATCTTTTGGCATTGTTTCAAACTTTTGTGCCATTTCTTGCACTTTGTTTTCACCAAAAATACGTTGTCCTGCATTGTACGCTTCTAAAATTTCAGAAACAGGCTTTGTTTTAGATACCGCAACTAGTGTAATATTAGCTGGCAGGGTACTTTTTATGTTTTGTAAATTATCAGCTATACTTGTCAAAATTAATTTAATTTATTAATTACTAAACCAGAACGTAATTTAGGTTCAAACCAAGTTACTTTTGGAGGCATAATATTATTGGTATCTGCAATATGCATTAGTTCTTCCATACTTACAGGAAATAATGCAAAAGCAATGGCCATTTCACCATTATCTACACGCTTACTAAGTTCACCTAAACCTCTAATTCCACCAACAAATTCAATTCTAGTATCGGTTCTTAAATCTTTAATATTTAAAATTGGTTCTAAAACAAATTTTGATAAGATACTTACATCTAATCCATCAATTGGAGAATCATTATTTATAGTATTTTCTTTAGCTGAAAGACCGTACCATTTACTATTTAAATACATTGAGAAATCATGTATTTTTTCAGGTTTAATGATGTCTTCAGAAATTTGAGAAATTTCAAAGTTTTCTTCTATTTTTTCTACAATTTCTTCAGCAGTAAATCCATTTAAATCTTTGATAACACGGTTGTAATCAATTATTTGTAATTGATCATCTGGGAAATGTACAGCCATAAAATAATTGTATGGTTCATCTCCTGTGTGATTTGGGTTGTTTTTAATGAATTCATCTTGCATTCCTGCAGCTGCAGCAGTTCTATGGTGACCATCAGCAACGTAAGTGCAAGGTACTTTTTCTTTAAAAAGTTGCTCTAAGTTTTTATTGATTTCAGCGTCATTAATAACCCAAAATTGATGACCAAAACCATCTTCTTTTCCTATAAAATCGTATTCTGGTTCATTGTTAGCCACAATAGAAGCAACAATTTCATCAATTTCAGGAACGGCTCTATAGGTAAAAAATACAGGTTCAATATTTGCTTGTAAATATCTAGTAAGTATTTTTCTATCTTCTTCTTTGTCTGGTCTTGTTAATTCGTGTTTTTTTATAATGCCATTTTTGTAATCATCACAAGCAGCATCACCCACAATTCCATATTGGGTTTTTCCATTCATAGTTTGCGCATAAATGTAATATTGCGCAACTTCATCTTGAATTAAATATCCTTTTTCTTGAAAATAATTAAAGTTTGAACTGGCTTTTTCGTAAACTTTTTCTTGGTGAGAATCAGTTCCTTTTTCAAAATCAATTTCAGCTCTGGTAATTCTTAATAATGAAGTGCCTTTTCCTTCACTCATTTCCGCTGCTTCGTCAGAGTTCATTACATCATACGGTAAACAAGAAAGTTCTTCAACAATATTTTTTGGTGGTCTAAGTCCTTTGAAAGGTTTTATAATTGCCATTTTTAAGTGTGGTTTATGGTTTACTTTTATTAAAATCAAAGATACAAATTTAGTTTTTTTAAACTAAAAAGGCCGTTAATAAACGACCTTTTAATTTTATATCTTATTGGTAAAATTAACTTAATATATCAATAATTTGTTCTGCTAATTCAGTTCCAATTCTATCTTGAGCTTCACTTGTAGCTGCACCAATATGTGGTGTTAAAGATAAACTTGGGTTCATAAGTAATTGAATTTCAGGAGTAGGTTCGTTTTCAAAAACATCTAAAGCTGCTTTTGCAATTTTACCACTAGCTAAAGCTTCTACTAAAGCTACTTCATCAACTACACCACCACGAGCTGCGTTTACTAAGCAAGCGGTATCTTTCATCATTTCAAATTCATTTGTTGAAATAACGTATTCTTTTTGTGCAGGAACGTGTAATGAAACAAAATCTGCTTGTTGCAATACTTCTTCTTTTGAAATTGTATTGATATTGAAGAATAATGATTGGTGATCAAAGAATTCTAATTCAAGATTAACTTCGTCCATAAATGGATCAAAAGCAACAACTTTCATTCCTAATCCTAAAGCTATTTTTGCTGTAGCTTGTCCAATACGTCCAAAACCAAGAATACCAATTGTTTTTCCTCTTAATTCAACACCTTTTGCAAATGCTTTTTTAAGGTTTTTAAACTTAGTATCACCTTCTAAAGGCATTTCTCTATTTGATTGTGGTAAAAAACGAGCCATTCCAAATAAATGTGCAAATACCAATTCAGCTACAGAGTGAGATGATGCAGCAGGAGTGTTAATTACACTTAATCCTTGTTCGCGCGCATATTCAACATCAATATTATCCATTCCAACACCACCACGACCAATAATTTTTAAAGATTCGCAGTTATCAATTATATCTTTTCTTACTGTTGTAGCACTTCTTACTAATAAAACAACAATTTCATTGTTATTTAAATAATCTAATAATTGATCTTGAGGTACAGTAGTTAAATCTACTTGAAACCCAGCTGCTTCAAGTGCTTTTACACCACTTACAGCTAATCCATCATTTGCTAATACTTTCATTATAAATAATTTTAATTAGTTAGTTTTTAATTTCTTTTTCAAATTGTTGCATAGCGTTTACTAACACTTGAATACTTTCAATTGGCATAGCGTTGTAAATACTTGCACGGTAACCACCAACTGATCTGTGACCTTTTATTCCACTTATTCCAGCTTCGTTCCAAATTTTATCGAAAACTTCACCTGTAGATTCATCAGTTAAATTAAAAGTAACATTCATTAAAGAACGGTCTTCAACTTCAGCAAAACCTTTAAATAATGGGTTTCTATCAATTTCAGCATATAACAATGCTGCTTTTTCTTTATTTAATTTTTCGATAGCTTTAACACCACCTAAATCTTTTAACCATTGTAATGTTAACATAGAAACATAAACAGCAAAAACAGGAGGTGTGTTAAACATACTGTCTTTACTTAAATGAACTTGGTAATCTAACATTGCAGGGATATTGCGACTTGTTTTTCCTAAAATTTCATCTTTAACTACAACCAATGTTGTACCTGCAGGACCCATATTTTTTTGAGCACCGGCGTACACTAAATCAAATTTTGTGAAATCTAATTCTCTAGAAAAAATATCAGAGCTCATATCGCAAACTAACAAAGCGTCATCAGTTTTTGGAAATTCTTTAAATTGAGTTCCGTAAATTGTATTATTTGATGTTACGTGAACATAATCAACATTAGAAGGAACAGTGTAGTTTTTAGGAATATAGTTGTATGTTTTGTCTTTTGAAGAACCAATAACTTCAACATCACCTAATAATTTAGCTTCTTTTAAAGCTTTTGCAGCCCAAGCTCCAGTATCTATGTAGGCAGCTTTTCCGCCTTCTTTTAATAAGTTATAAGGAGTCATTAAAAATTCAAGACTTGCTCCACCTTGTAAAAATAATACGGAGTAACCTTCAGGTAAGTTTAATAATTCTTTTACTAAACTGCGCGCATTTTCCATGACAGCAACAAAATCTTTACTTCTATGCGAGATTTCAATTAATGATAAATCTAGGTTGTTAAAATTAACAACAGCATCAGCTGCTTGTTTTAAAACTTCTTGTGGTAAAATACAAGGACCAGCACTAAAATTATGTTTTTTCATTTTTATAAATATGAATTATTTGTTTACAAATTTCGATAAAAAAAGATAAACAGCGGCTACATATTTACTAAAAAAAATATTATAATTTTAATGAAAAACCAATGAAATTAACAATATCACAAAAATCTCATAATTTTGTTGCGTTAGTTTTGGTAGAATTCGCAAAATTTACAACGTTTTCGTTCTCGCTAATACATTGAATTTACTGACTTTGTGATTTTTAGATTTTTAGAATTATTAAAAAAGCGTGATTATTCTTATTTATAGCTTTCAAAAATAGTTGCTAAAAAGTACTGTTTTTAAGTTTATTTAATTTTTAAGTAGAAATTCTATAGTGTCAACACCATCAGCAAATTCCCATAATTTTGGTTGTTGTGTTTCACCTAATTTTATAAAACCATCGCCTTTTTTATTACAAGCAATACATTGAATTTGGTCACTTTGTGAGTTTAATTCTTGCGTAAGCGTTTCAAAGTCTTCATAATATTCGTAAAATAGTGAGGCTATTGGTGAAGCAAAACTTTTATCTTCTTTCAACATTAAAAAACCATTTTCTAAAATTTGAAACATACTCATTAAATAAACGGCTTTATTATAGTCGTAATTATTTTCGTATTTTTTATAATTTATAATGTCTTTGAATTTATAAAGCGCATTAAAAAGTGCATCAAAATTGTAATTTTTAGGAACATAAATTTTTGAAACATTGCGACAGCCTAAACCAAAATATTGAAAAATATCTTCTCCCAATCCTTCTAATTCTTCATTTGTTTCATTTCCAGTAATTATAGCAACTGAGTTTCTGTTTTTTCTTATAATATTTGGATATTTTCCAAAATAATGTTCAAAATAACGCGCTGTATTGTCACTTCCGGTAGCAATTACGGCGTTGTAATTATCTAATTTTCCAGTTGTAAACGTAACTTTTCCCTTAAAATAAGAATGGTAATATTCTAAAAATTTAACTACTAAAGGTAAAAAGTTTTTGTCGTTTGATGAGAGTTTAACAACGGCATTATTTCCTGTTATTAGCACCGATAGAAAATCATGAAAACCAACCAAAGGAATATTTCCGGCCATAATAATGGCTACATTTTTTGGTGTTGCTTTTTCATCAAAATTATAAGCAGCAGTCCATTTAGTTAAATTTTCTTCTGTAAGGGCATCGCTCCAGCTTTCAATAGATTTTAGCACATTTTCTTTTGTAAACCATCCATTAAATTCTTGTGCTCTATTAATTTGCATATTAAAAGCTTCAAAAAAGAGGTTGTTCAATTCAGAACCTTCATTTTTTTCAATTTTTTGATTTGAAAATTGTTTAAAAAACGTTCCTAATCGTGCAAATGCTTTTATGCGTTGCTCTAAATTCATCTTAATGTTTATTTTTATAATTTGCACAAAATTAACTTAAATATAATTATGGCAATAAAAATTACTGATGAATGTATAAATTGTGGTGCTTGTGAACCTGAATGCCCAAATAATGCTATTTATGAAACTTCAGAAGATTGGACCTATGCTGAAGGAACTACATTAAATGGTAATATAATTTTACCAAATGGAGTTAAAGTGAATGCTGAAGAATTACAAGAGCCTTTAAGTGATGAAGTGTTTTTTATTATTGCAAGTAAATGTACAGAGTGTAAAGGGTTTCACAATGAACCACAATGTGCTGCAGTTTGCCCAGTTGATTGTTGCGTACCCGATGAAGATGTTGTAGAAACCGCTACACAATTGTTAGCAAAACAAGAATTTTTACATAAAGATTAGCTGCTTTGTTGTTTTAATTTTAACGTGTATTTTTAATTGAAAATTCATTTTAAATAATAGAAAACTAAACACTATATTTGCAGCGCTAAAAATTAAAATTATGAAGGCTGGAATTGTAGGATTACCAAATGTAGGAAAATCAACATTATTTAATTGTTTATCAAATGCAAAAGCGCAAAGTGCAAACTTTCCTTTTTGTACTATTGAACCAAATATTGGTGTGGTGAATGTACCAGATCCAAGAATTGTGAAATTAGAAGAGTTGGTGAAACCTGAACGAGTGCAAATGGCAACCGTTGATATTGTTGATATTGCTGGTTTGGTGAGAGGAGCAAGTAAAGGTGAAGGTTTAGGAAATCAGTTTTTAGCAAATATTCGTGAAACAGACGCTATTATTCACGTGGTGCGTTGTTTTGACAATGATAATATTGTACACGTTGATACTACGGTAGATCCTGTTAGAGATAAAGAAACTATTGATATTGAATTGCAGTTAAAAGATTTTGAAACTTTAGAAAAAAGGTTAGAGCGCGTTAAAAAAAATGCAAGAACTGGTAATAAAGAAGCTCAAAAAGAATTAGATGCTTTAATGAAAGTTAAAGAAGGATTAGAAGCTGCAATCTCTGTAAGAGCTGTTGAATTAACAGAAAAAGAAAGAGAAGAATATATTAAACCGTTACAATTTATTACAGATAAACCTGTTTTATATGTGTGTAATGTTGATGAAAATTCGGCAGTTGATGGAAATGCATATGTTGATGCTTTAAAAGAAGCTGTAAAAAATGAAAATGCTGAAGTAATTGTGTTGGCAGTTGGAATGGAAGCTGATATTACAGAACTTGAAACTTTTGAAGAACGTGAAATGTTTTTAGAAGATTTAGGTTTAGAAGAGCCAGGATCTTCAGTACTTATTAGAGCGGCTTATAAACTATTAAATCAACAAACATATTTTACTGCAGGTGTTAAAGAAGTACGTGCTTGGACCATTAATATTGGAGATACAGCACCGCAAGCAGCAGGTGTAATTCATACTGATTTTGAAAAAGGGTTTATTAGAGCTGAAGTAATTGCTTATTCAGATTTTGCTTCTTATGGTAGTGAAATTAAAGTTAAAGAAGCTGGTAAAATGCGTGTTGAAGGTAAAGAGTACATTGTGAAGGATGGTGATGTTATGCATTTCCGTTTTAATGTATAATTAGCTGTTTGAATATCGTATTTTCAACTTATAAATAGCTTTATAAAAAAAATCATCTGTTTATGTTTGTCAGATGAGTTTTTCAAAAATATTTAATTCAGGAATTTTAATTGCAGTTGTTGGCATAGTTATGTTTTCGGCAAAAGCAATTATGGTAAAATTGGCATATAAATATGAAGTAAGTGCTGTGCATTTATTATTATTTAGAATGCTTTTTGCTGTGCCTTTTTATTTAATAATTGCCTTTTATGTAAAACCTCAAAACCCGCATAAAATTAAAAAGGCAGATTTTTTATATATTCTTTTGTTTGGATTTATAGGTTATTATTTGGCAAGTTATTTTGATTTTATAGGTTTAAAATTTATTAAAGCTGGTTTAGAACGTATAATTCTTTTTATTTATCCAACCTTGGTTTTGTTAATTTCAAAAATATTTTTTAAAACCACAATTTCAAAAAAACAAGTTGTAGCTATTTTAATTACATATTTAGGCGTTGTAATTACTTTTTGGGGAGAAGTTCAGTTTGAGAATTCAAATGTAGTTTTAGGTGGTTTCTTTATTTTTTTAAGTGCTTTGTCATACGCCTCGTATTTAGTTGGTAGCGGTTGGTTAATACCAAAATTTGGTGCAGTAGCATTTACAGCTTATGCTATGATAGTTTCTACTGTTTGTGTATTCATTCATTATTTAATTGTTGATAGAACAAGTGTATTTGTATATCCTTATCAAGTGTATGTGTTAGGTTTTTTAATGGCAATTGTATCTACTCTAATTCCTTCATTTTTAGTTTCTTTTGCTATTAAAAAACTAGGAGCTAATAATTTTTCAATAATAGGTAGTATCGGTCCAATTTCAACCATTATTTTAGCATATTTAGTTTTAGATGAAAAGTTAACGGTTTTACAGTTTGTTGGTACGCTAATTGTGATTGTTGGAGTAGGAGTAATTTCTTATAAGAAAAAGTGAAAATATAACTGTTTTAGCTTCACATTGTTAAAATTCTGTTAATAACTATTATACAAGGCTTTTTTGCCTTTTTAATTGCAAAATGTTACATTAGCAATTGTTCAAGAATCTTACACAAATTAATGGCTAAACAAACAAATTATACCGAGGATAATATTCGTTCTTTAGACTGGAAAGAACATATTAGAATGCGTCCCGGAATGTACATTGGGAAATTGGGTGATGGGTCTTCACCAGATGATGGTATTTACATTTTAATTAAAGAAGTTTTAGACAACTCAATTGACGAGTATGTGATGGGAGCTGGAAAAACCATTGAGGTTGCTGTAAAAAATGAAACGGTTACGGTTCGTGATTACGGTAGAGGGATTCCTTTAGGAAAAGTTGTTGATGTAGTTTCTAAAATGAATACAGGAGGTAAATATGATTCTAGAGCGTTTAAAAAATCTGTTGGACTAAATGGAGTTGGTACAAAAGCCGTAAATGCGCTATCCTCTTATTTTAAAGTACAATCTATAAGAGATGGAGAAACTGCTTTTGCAGAGTTTTCAGCAGGGAATATTACATTGAATGAAGGAGCGCAACCTTCAACACTTAGAAAAGGGACAAAAGTGATTTTTGTGCCTGATACTAGCATTTTTCCAAAATTCAAATATAGAAATGAGTATATTGTAAAAATGATAAAAAACTATGTGTATTTAAACACTGGTTTAACTATTATTTTTAATGGAGAAAAATATTATTCTGAAAATGGTTTAAAAGATTTATTGGAAGAAAATATTGCTGACGAATTTATGTTGTTTCCAATTATTCATTTAATAGGTGAAGATATTGAAGTTGCAATTACGTTTAGCAAAGCACAATATAGCGAAGAATATCATTCATTTGTAAATGGACAACATACTACACAAGGTGGTACACATCAAACAGCTTTTAGAGAAGCTATTGTAAAAACAGTTAGAGAATATTTTGGTAAAAATTATGACGCTTCAGATATTCGAAAATCTATTGTTTCAGCCATTAGTGTTAAAGTAATGGAACCTGTTTTTGAGAGTCAAACAAAAACTAAATTAGGTTCAACTGAAATGGGTGGAGATTTACCAACTGTTAGAACATTTATTTCAGACTTTGTTAAAACAAAATTAGATAATTATTTACATAAAAATCCAGATACAGCTGAGCATATTCAGAAGAAAATTTTACAAGCTGAAAAAGAGCGTAAAGACTTATCTGGAATACGGAAATTAGCGCGTGAACGTGCAAAAAAGGCAAATTTACATAACAAAAAATTACGTGATTGTAGAGTGCATTTGGGTGATTTAAAAAAGGACAATCGTTTAGAAAGTTCTTTGTTTATTACAGAGGGAGATTCTGCAAGTGGTTCTATTACAAAATCAAGAAATGTTAACACACAAGCGGTATTTAGCCTAAAAGGAAAACCTTTGAACTCATACAATATGAGTAAAAAAATTGTGTATGAGAATGAAGAATTTAACTTGTTACAAGCCGCTTTAAATATTGAAGATGGTTTAGAAAATTTACGTTACAACAATATTATAATTGCAACAGATGCCGATGTTGATGGTATGCATATTCGATTGTTGTTAATTACGTTCTTTTTGCAATTTTTTCCTGAATTAATAAAAGAAGGGCATTTGTTCATTCTTGAAACGCCTCTGTTTAGGGTGCGCGATAAAAAACAAACGTTTTATTGCTACTCTGAAGAAGAAAGGAAAAATGCAATAAAATCGTTAAAAGGTAAACCTGAAATTACCCGATTTAAAGGGTTAGGTGAAATTTCTCCAGATGAGTTTGTTCATTTTATTGGAGACGATATTCGTTTAGATCCTATTATGTTAGACAAAGAAATGACCATAGATAAAATGTTAGAATTTTATATGGGTAAAAATACTCCAGATAGGCAAAAGTTTATTATTGAAAACTTAAAAGTTGAACTAGATATAGTAGAAGAAGCATAAATTTAAATACCACAGATACCAAGTACAAGATCCCACAAGAATGCAAGAAGAAAACAACGAAGAATTAAATAACGACTTGAACGAAGATTTTGGAAGCCAAGAAACCATTACCAAAGTTACAGGAATGTATAAGGAATGGTTTTTAGATTACGCTTCCTATGTAATTTTAGAACGTGCCGTACCTGGAATAAATGATGGTTTTAAGCCTGTACAACGTAGAATTTTACATTCTATGAAAGACTTAGACGATGGACGTTACAATAAAGTAGCAAATATTGTTGGGCACGCAATGCAATACCACCCACACGGTGATGCTTCAATTGCAGATGCGATGGTGCAAATTGGTCAAAAGGAATTGTTGATTGATATGCAAGGAAACTGGGGAAATATTTTAACCGGTGACCGTGCGGCAGCTTCAAGGTATATTGAGGCTCGTTTATCTAAATTTGCATTAGATGTTGTTTTTAATCCAAAAACTACTGAATGGCAAACTTCTTATGATGGTAGAAAAAAAGAACCTGTAGATTTACCTGTAAAATTCCCAATGCTTTTGGCACAAGGAGCTGAAGGTATTGCCGTTGGACTTTCAACAAAGGTGTTGCCACATAATTTTAATGAATTAATTGATGCTTCAATTAAATATTTAAAAGGTAGAAGTTTTACTTTAGTTCCAGATTTTTTAACTGGTGGAATTGCAGATGTTTCAAATTATAATGATGGTAAACGAGGTGGTAAAATTAGAGTAAGAGCCAAAATTTCTCAACAAGATAAAAAAACGTTAGTAATATCTGAAATTCCTTATGGTACAACTACTTCTTCATTAATTGAATCTATTATAAAAGCCAATGATAAAGGTAAAATTAAGATTAAAAAAATAGAAGATAATACAGCGGCAAATGTTGAAATTTTAGTGCATTTACCAAACGGTATTTCCCCTGATAAAACGATTGATGCGCTATATGCATTTACAAATTGTGAAAATTCTATTTCGCCTTTAGGTTGTGTAATTGATAATAATAAACCTGTTTTTATTGGTGTTTCTGAAATTTTAAAAACTTCTACAAATCATACAGTAGATTTATTAAAGCTAGAACTTGAAATTCATTTAAATGAACTGGAAGAACAATGGCATTTTGCTTCGTTAGAGCGCATTTTTATTGAAAATAGAATTTATCGTGATATTGAAGAGCAAGAAACTTGGAAAGGCGTAATAAATGCAATTGATGATGGTTTAAAGCCACATGTAAAACATTTAAAAAGAGCAGTTACTGAAGATGATATTGTACGTTTGACTGAAATTAGAATCAAAAAGATTTCTAAGTTTGATATTGATAAAGCAAAGCAATTTATTGAAGGTTTAGAAGATAAAATAGCTGCTGTAAAAAATAATTTAGCCAATTTAATTGAGTATGCAATTGATTATTTTAAAGAGCTAAAAGTTAAATACGGAAAAGGGAAGGAGCGTAAAACAGAATTGCGTTTGTTTGATGATATTGTGGCTACAAAAGTTGTAATGCGTAACACAAAGCTTTATGTGAATAGAGAAGAAGGTTTTGTGGGAACTTCATTAAAACGTGATGAGTATTTAGGTGACTGCGCAGATATTGATGATATTATTATTTTTAGAAAAGATGGTGTAATGATGATTACCAAGGTTGATACTAAAACCTTTGTTGGTAAAAATATTATACATATTGCTATTTTTAAAAAGAATGATAAACGTACCGTGTACAATATGATTTATAGAGATGGAAGACACGGAGCAAGTTATATGAAACGTTTTAATGTTACAAGTGTAACCAGAGATAAAGAGTACGATTTAACCAATGGACAAAAAGCGTCAGTAGTTCATTATTTTACTGCAAATCCTAATGGTGAAGCAGAAGTTGTAACGGTTACATTGCGATCTGTTGGAAGCGTAAAAAAATTAAAATGGGATATTGATTTTTCTGAATTATTAATAAAAGGTCGTGGTGTAAAAGGGAACACTGTTAGCAAATATCCTATAAGAAAAATAGAATTAAAATCTGAAGGTGTTTCAACCTTAAAGCCACGCAAAATATGGTTTGATGAAACTGTACAGCGTTTAAACGTTGATGCAAGAGGAGAACTTTTAGGTGAATTTAAAGGTGAAGATAGGTTATTAATAATCAATCAAAAAGGTGAAGTTAAAACTATAAAACCAGAATTAACAACGCATTTTGATAGTGATATGATTGTGCTTGAAAAATGGGAACCTCAAAAACCAATTTCAGTAATTTATTATGAAGGTGAAAAAGAACGTTATTATATCAAACGTTTTATGATAGATAACCCAAATAAGGAAGAAGTATTTATTTCAGATCATCCAAAATCACAGTTAGAAATTGTTTCAACAGATTATAGACCTATGGCTGAAATTGTATTCTCTAAACGAAGTTTGGAAAATATGGAAGTAAATTTAGAAGAGTTTATTGCCGTTAAAGGTATAAAAGCTCTTGGAAATCAATTAACAGGCGACAAAATTAAAACAGTAAATCTGTTAGAACCTTTGCCATACGAGCCTCCAGTGATTGAAAATATTGAAGTGATTGAAGAAGACGATACTCAAACATCTATGTTTGATTAAATTTAATTTTTATTATTTATAAAAAGGAGTTGTAAATATAATTACAGCTCTTTTTTTTGCTAATAAGTTATGTTATAGTATATAAAGTTAATTTTATAATTCAATTCTACTTACAGTTAATTCGTGCATTTAAATTACTTTACTTATAACTTTTACTTATAAATGGAGTTTCTTTAAAACCTGTAACTTTATTAATTAATACGGTTGCTGTAAAAAAGTAATTACATAATAAATTAGCGAATTTAGGTAGTATTTCTGCAACTTCTTTTTGTTCATAATTATGAATTTTCACCATTAATCGTATTGCTTGTTTACACATTGACGAGCATTTATTTAAAACTCCTACAGGTGAAACTCCTCCAGGTAATACAAATCCGGAAATAGCGTTTTCTGTAATAGTTTTTATAGCTCTATAGTTCTTTAATAATTGTTGATGATCTTGTTCTGTAATTGCTAATTCACCTCTAATAGATCCGTTTAAATGATAACAAAGTGGCAGTATCCAATTAAGTTCATTTTCCAATGTTTGTAATTCAATGCTTTTTGGATATTGTTGTCTTAAAACACCTAGATCGTTAATTGCCCAACCTACCATTCTGGTTAAGTCATCTGTTAAAATTTCATAATCACAAAGTAAAGAATCCTCATAAATATAAGGGTAACATAGCTCATCTAAATTAGATTTTGGTCGAAGTTTTTTCATTGTAATTATTAGTTTAATCTTTTATAAAAAGTGAATTCATAATTAGGTAATAATTCAGGGTGTGCAATTTTAATTAAATCTTTTAAAACCAAATCAGGTCTTATTGGAGATAATTCAAAATACCAAATACCACCTTTTTCACCTGTTGTATTATTGTATGAATAAATTCTTTTATCCTCAAAAGCCTTCATTTTTGAGCTAATTAAATTAGCTTTTCCAAGTTCGTTTAGATTGGCATAAAAACCAGGAGAAATCCAAATATCAGCATCTTTTCCTTTTTCAAAAACATTTTCTATATTTAAAGATAAGCTACCTTCACCTTCAGAATCTTTCCATAAGTAATTGGTGTTTGCATCTTTTAAAAATTGTGCTTCAAAACTGTTTCCAGCAGGTAAATACCAAACATCTTTGTATAATCCACCACAAACTATAGAAGGTTTGTTTTTAGATTTTTTCGCAATTTCTTTTGCATTGAGGTAGTTATTTTTTATATTATTAAAAATACTGTCAGCTTCCTTTTCTTTATCAAACAATACTCCAAAAACTTTAATCCATTCAGCTCTCCCTATAGGAGTTTCTTCAAGCCAATCACCATTTAAAAGTACTTGAATTCCAATTTTTTCAATTGTTGCATACATTTTATTGTTACTGTTAATAGAAAAGCCCATTACTAAATCGGGTTTTAAATCTAACAATGTTTCTGTATTAATATGTTCAGGATGTCCTAATTCATTAACTAGGTTTTCGTTAATTAATTTCCTTGTTTTTACAGAAGAAATAAAATCGGTATTAGGAAACCCAACTAATTTATTTTCAACACCTAAAAGTTCTAGAGAAGGTACGTGTGTTGAACTAGTTACCACAATTGATTTTAAAGGTACTTGAATTGTGTTTTTTGCTGATGTTTCTGTAGAAACAATAGTGTAAACAACGTCTTTTGTTGCTCCAGGGTAAGGTGTTTTTATAATTAGTGTTGTTTCATTTTCAGACTTTAAAATATCAAAACCTTTAGCATATTTAACAAGTGAAATTGCTTTTGGTTCTATTTTTTTTGTGCTGTTTGTGCTACACGAAACAATTAAAGAAATGGTTAAAATTGATAAATAAATATTTTTAAATAATTTCATAATTGTAGTTTTAAAGTAGTTTAAGTGTATTATTTTGTTTTATAATTTTGAATACTTGACCGTATTTTACATCTATATTGAATGAATCTTTTAAATGTATGTTAGTCATTTTTGAGAGTATACTTCTAATAACTCCCGCGTGAGTTGTTATAATTATTTTTTTGGCTGAAGTTGAAACTATTTCAGTAAAAATTTCGTTTGCTCTTTTAGCTAAATCAATATAAGCTTCACCGTTTGGAGTAGAAACATTTACAAAATCATTCATCCAAATATTTGATGCTTTTTTAGGTAAATTATCCCAATTTAATAATTCCCAGTCTCCAAAATTAAGCTCCATTAATCTGTCATCAATAATTATATTTTTTGAAAACTGTTGCGCTAAGCGAGTGCACCTTTTTAATGGGCTAGAATATACAACGGTTTCTTTTGTAATATCTAACGCATTTAAAATTGCATCAACCTCATTTTTAAATGAAGCTGCTACATCTATATTTGACTGGCCGTAGCATATGCCTTTTTCTATGTTTGGAGTGGTATGTCTTACTAAATATATCTCCATAAAACTAATAGACTTAAATAAAAAATAACTTCAGTAATTTGTTGCGTTGCACCAGCGCAATCACCTGTTTGACCACCAATCCATTTTTTGAAAAACCTGCCTAAAAGCAACATTGCTATGAATGGAGGGATTATTGCTAGAAATACCCAATATGTTTTAAATAATAGCAATGGAGAAAACCCAATTACTATATTAAAAATTAAATAAGTAAGTTTAAAATTATTAGCTACGGCAATAGATTTTGAATTTTCAGTTCTTGCGTACGGATATAAATATAAAATAAATGCAGCTAAACATCTGCTTACACTATGCCCAGCAATAATTGTAATAATTAATTGGTTGCTAATTTCAAAAAGAGAAAAAAGTTTTAATGTAAATAAACATATTAAACCAACTATACCATAGGTTCCAACTAATGAATCCTTCATTATAGCAAGTATTTTATCTTTGGTCCAACCGCCTCCAAAACCATCACAAACATCAGCAAAGCCATCTTCATGAAATGCTCCAGTAATCCAAATTGTTGAAACATAACTTAGTAAAATTGATATGTTTAGCGGTAAAATATATGAAGCTACCCAAAACACTAAAGCCCCAAAACAACCAACAATTACACCAATCATAGAAAAATACTTAGTGCACTTTTGAAGTATATCTCCAGAATGATCTATCCATTTTGGACACGGAATTCGTGTAAAAAACATAATAGCTGTTAAGAAAATAGTTAACTCTTTTTTCATGTTATATTATTCAACAATATTAGCTACACCAGCACTTTCAAAACTTGCCATTTGATTTATAAAATATTCAGCAGATTGAATTATTGGATAGGCAATTGCAGCACCAGTACCTTCACCTAAGCGTAAACCAAGGTGTAAAATTGGGGTAGCATTTAAAAAGTCTAGCATTTTAATATGTCCTTGTTCATTTGAAACATGTGAAAATAAACAGTAATCTAATACATTCTTATTAAGCTCTTGTGCTATTAAAAGGGAAGAAGTGGCAATAAAACCATCAATAATTAAAGTCATTTTTAATTCAGCAGCTTTTAGCATAGCACCAGTCATCATTGCAATTTCAAACCCTCCAAAATTTTGTAAATTTTCAAGTGCATTTTCACTTATTCCGTGGAAATTTTGAACTTTGGTTAATATTGAAATTTTATTTGCTAATCCCTCATCAGTAAGGCCAGCTCCTTTACCAATGCAAGTTTCAATAGATTGTTTTGTAGTAGCACTCATTAATAAAGAAGCAGAAGAAGTATTTCCTATTCCCATTTCTCCAAATGAAATTATATTACTACCATTAGCATATTTTTCAGAAACTATTTCACTAGCAATTTTAAAAGCTTGTTCGCATTGCACTTTTGTCATTGCTGGCTCTTTTGAGTAGTCTTTAGTTCCTTTTGCTATTTTTGCATTAATTAAAGCGTCGCTGTTCTCAAAATCGTAATTTACACCGGCGTCAATTACGCTTAAATCAAAGCCATGTTGTTTACAAAAAACATTAATTCCAGCGCCACCTTCTAAAAAGTTAAATACCATTTGAGGTGTTACTTCTTGCGGACAAGAACTAACAGGGTAATTGTTTACAATACCGTGATCACCTGCAAAAACCAGCATTGCTGGTTTGTTTAATTTTGGAGATAATGTGTTTTGAATTAAACATAATTTTTGGGCTATAATTTCTAATGTTCCTAACGAGCCTAACGGCTTTGTTTTATTGTTTATTTTATGCGTAATTTCTTTAAGAAATTTTTTGTTAGTTGGGGTAATTTTAAATGTATTCATAGGGGTGTATTATTTTAAAGTAAGTGGAAGTCCTGAGACCATAAAAACTGCTTTATCTGCTATTTTAGCAATACGTTGATTTGTCCAACCTTGTAATTCTGTAAATTTTCTAGCCATTTGTGTTTGTGCATGAACACCCATTCCAATTTCATTTGAAATAATAATAATTTCACTTTCTAGTTTTGATAAATTTTCAATTTCAATTGATGCTAATTCTAATGCTTTTTCAACATTGTATTCAGAGTCAAAATATAAATTTGTTAACCATAAAGTAACACAATCAATAACAACAACTGAATTCTTTGGGATTACTCTTGAAATTTCTTTCTCTTCTTCAATTGTTGTCCAACGATCATCTCTATCATTTTTATGACGTTCAACTCTTTTTTCAAAATCGTTATCCCAAATTCTAGAGGTTGCCAAATAATAAGGAGAATTGCTTAAACTCTCTGCTAATTTCTGAGCATAGCTGCTTTTACCAGATCTTTCTCCACCAGTTATATAATGTATCATAGAGTTTAAATTTTTAGCAAATGTAATATTATTATGAAATAATGATACTAATTAATCTTATTTAATTACTTTTGCAGCCGATTATGGTTCTCGGTTTTATTTTACATAAAACGAGTTAAAAGGGAATTCGGTTAAAGTCCGAAGCTGTTCCCGCAACTGTATGCTTAGTCGATGAAATCGATGGTTGTTATTAAACTTAAACCACTGTTAATAAACGGGAAGGTAAATAACAATACGTAAGCCAGGAGACCTGCCACAATCTAATTAATTAAAACTTTCGGGAGAAAGGTTATTATGATGAGATATATTTTATTTGTATTTATTTTATTAATTGGAAGCAAATCTTTTGCACAACTTGATAGTGTTCAAACTTTAAAGGTTGTAAACTTGAGTACAGTAAAATTACAAAAACTGTCTAAAGGGTATAAGGTTTTAGTGCTTTCAGATTCAGTAATTTTAAAAAACACCGAGTCATTTACAAGCTTATTACGTTTTAATACGCCAATTTATATAAAAGAATATGGAGCTGGCGGAACAAGTACTGCAAGTTTTAGAGGAACAAGTGCTTCAAACACAGCAGTTATTTGGAACGGTATTAATATAAATTCCATTAACAATGGGCAAACAGGATTTAACGCTTTAACAGTTAATTTGTTTGATAATATTAATGTTAGAAGTGGTGGTGGTAGTATTGAATTTGGTTCAGGTGCAATTGGAGGAACAATTCATTTAAATGATCAATTAAGTTTTGGAAAACATTTTGATAATCAGGTTGTAACTTCGTTAGGGAGTTATAATACCTACAATAGTTTGTATAAGGTTTCATATGGGAATGAAAGTATAGCTGCTAAATTTGGAGTGTCTTTTAATCAATCTGAAAATGATTATGATTGGTTGGGAACAGATGGATTGAAAAATGAAAATGGCGCTTATGAAAATTTAAGTTTTAATTTAGGTTTTGCTTATAAACTGAATAACTTTAGTAAGTTTAGTGTGTTTTCATCTAAATTTAATGGGGATCGCGAATTTTCAGGTACGTTACCTAATCCTTCCGCAGCTAAAGAAAAATATAAAGATTATAATTTTAGAAATTTAATAGCATACAATTTTCATAAAAATGAATTTACTCACGCTATTAAATTTGCATATTTAACTCAAGAGTATAGATATTTTGTAGATAAAAATGTAAACGCTTACAATTATGGTAAGTCAAAAACATATTTATTAAAGTACAATTTTAACTATCAAATCTCACAACATTCAAGTATTGAAAGTGTTACAGAACTAGAATCGGTTTTTGGAAGTACTGATGAAATTAGAGAGCAAAATAGAAAACAATTTTCGCAATTCTTTATTTACAATCTTAGTTTTGAGAATATAGTTTCCATAAATGCGAAGATTAGAAAAGATTTTAATTCAGATTATAAAATTCCGTTAATATTTGCATTGGGAGCCGAAATTAACTTGTTGAAAAATACAATTGCAAGAGTTAATGGATCAAAAAATTATAGAGTACCAACATATAACGATTTGTATTGGCCTGCGTTGGGTAATTTAGATTTAATTCCTGAATCTTCATTACAAGGTGACTTTGGTGTTACCTATAAATCAAATACGGTTAAATTTGATATAGGTGCTTTTTATATAAAGTCAAGTGATAAAATAGTTTGGACTCCTGGTGGTGATCCTGATAGACCAGGTATTTGGACACCAATTAACGTTGCAGAAGCTTTAAATAAAGGTGTAGAGTTTACAGCAGCTATAAACAAAGCAATACATAAACATCTTTTTAATTTCAATTTAAATTATAGTTACACCATTGCAAAAGATAAAAGTACTAATAACTATTTAACCTACGTGCCTAAGCATTTAGCTAATGGAAGTTTAGGATATTCTTACAAAAGGTTTAGTGCTTTTTACCAACACTTATTTACAGGTGAAGTATATACAACTACAGATAATTTAGATACTTACACTGTACCATATTACAATGTAGGAAATGCAGGTGTAAACTATAACATTATAAAATCAAATAACAAACAATTAGGTTTAGGAGTAAAAGTAAATAATGTATTTAATAAAGAATACGAAGTTTTACCTAGTAGACCAATGCCTAATAGAAATTTTAATATAAACATAAACTTTAAATTTTAAATTATGAAAATCAGTAAATTTTTACTTAGCATATTTTTACTAAGTGTATTATTCGTGTCGTGTGATGATGATGACGAGCCACAATTACCAAAAGGTGATTATGAAAACGGTATTATTATAAGTGGTGAAGGAGTAGCAACAGGATCTGTTTATTTTGTGTCAGATGACTATGTTACTACAGAAAGTTTAATTTATAAAAATGTAAATGGAGCAGATTTAGGGGTGTATTTACAATCAATTTCTTTTGATGATGATTACGCTTACATTATTGTTGACAATCAAAATACCATAGTTGTTGTAGATAGATATACTTTTGAATATGTTGGGGAAATTACAACAGATCTAATTTTGCCAAGATATATGGTAATTGAAGATGGAATTGGATATGCAACTAACTGGGGAAGTACATATGATGCTACAGATGATTTTGTTGCTGTAATAGACTTAGATGCTTTTGAAGTTACAAGTACAATTCCTGTAGGAAATGGTCCAGAGCGTATTGTTGAAGAAAACGGAAAATTATATGTTTCTCATAAAGGAGCTTGGTCAACAAATAATATTGTAACTGTTATTGATATTGATACACAAGCAACATCTGAAATTACAGTTGGAGATAATCCAGATGAGTTATTTGTTAATAATTCTGGAGATCTAGTTGTTTTGTCTGAAGGAAGAACAATTTATGATGAGAATTGGAATTGGCTTGGTCAAACTGATGCTGTAATTACAACTATAGATACTAATAGTGATACTGTTTCATCAGAATTAGCATTTCCTAGTGGTTCAAATCCAAGTTTAATGGTAGAAGATGATTCATATATTTATTATAATTTAGGAAGTAGCATTTATAAAATGGATGTTTCAGCAACAAGTTTACCTACTACTGCATTGTTAGAAACGGAAGCAGCTTACTTATATGGTCTTGAAGTAGAAGATGATAGTGTATATACTTTAGATGCTAATTTTAGTGGTGAAAGTAAAATGAATGTATTTAGTCTTTCTACTGGAGCAAAAACAAATACTACTGCTGCACCAGTTGGGGCATCAAAAATTTATTTTAATTAGAATTAGTTAAAATATAATAAAAACAATAGCCTAATTTTATTAATAAGATTAGGCTATTTTTTCACATCAAATATTTGTAATTATAATGAAGCAGCATAAAGCAATTTTTAATTGGAGTGGAGGTAAAGACAGCGCCTTGGCATTGTATCATATTTTGAATGATGAGAAATTTGATGTTACACAATTGGTAACTACAGTAAACTCAAAGTTCAATAGAATTTCTATGCACGGTGTTAGAAATGAGTTGTTAACTGCGCAAGGAAAAGAAATAGGGTTGCCAATACAACGAATTTTGTTGCCTGAAACTCCTTCAATGGAAGATTACGATGCTATTATGAAAAGGCAACTTATTGAAATTAATAAACAAAAAATTACGCATAGCATTTTTGGTGATATTTTTTTGGAAGATTTACGTACGTACCGTGAAACGCGATTAAAAGAAGTTGGCTTGCAAGGTTATTTTCCGCTATGGAAACGTAATACAACTGAACTTGTAAACGAATTTATAGATTTAGGATTTAAAACAATGATTGTTTGTTGTAAGGCTGAACTTTTAGGAAGTGAATTTACAGGTAGAGTTATAGATAAAGAATTATTAAAAGATTTGCCTAAAAATGTAGACCCTTGTGGAGAAAATGGAGAGTTTCATACTTTTGTTTTTGATGGTCCTATATTTAAAAATCCAATTCAATTTAAAATTGGTGAAAAAACGTATAAAGAATATGAAATTTCAAAAGATGATAATTCAAAAAAAGAATCTGGTTTTCATTTTTGCGATTTAATTCCTGTTTAGAGGATTAAATAATATTTTTCACTTCGTTTTTAATAAAAGCTAAAGCTGTAGTACTTGGTGGAGCTACATCAACCATTTTTTTCAAAATAGCCTCTCTTAAATCTTGAGCAGTTAAAATATTTTCAAGTTGGCTAGTTTTACTTATTAATTGTAGTGTGGTATTTTTTGAAGCAACAATTACGTTCCAACATTCATCACTTATATAAATTTGTTGTGCTAAATTATGTTCAAATTCTTGCTCAATATTATTCATAATACTTATTGCATAGGCGTTTTTATCATTATTTACAGAGGTAATTCTAATTAATAAGCTAGAAGGGTTTATACGTTCTAAAAACAATGTCATTCGTTCATAAGCTTGCAATTTTATTGGTAAAGCCTGCTTTTGATTTTCTTTTAAAAGCCCCAATTTTAATTTGCGTTCTTCATTTTTAGTATGTGTTACAAAAAAATAATAGGCTACTAAACCAGTAATAACTGATGGTATTGTATAACTAAGTAATTCAAGTATTCTATCTAAATCCATTCTTTTCTTATCATTTTATGAGTCAAATTTAGACTTTGTTATTGAATATTCACAATATAATTTAGTTATTATAAAGTAAGTAATGTCGCAAATATTACTGAGTAACTATTGTTACAATTCAAAACTAAATTACTGACAATTATCAGTAATTATATTTATTAAACAGCCTAATTTTAATATCTAAACAAACATAAATTAAACCAAACAAACAATTATGAAAAATTTATTAAAAATAATGGTAATGCTGTTTACAGCAGCAACTTTTGCACAAGCCGGGCATATTATGCAAGGTGTTGGGGCTGTTAACATGTCAATGGGTGGTGCAGCTACAGCAATGCCTTTAGATATTAGTGGAGCCATACAATGGAACCCTGCAACTTTATCTGCTTTTGAAGGAAAAATATTAGATTTTAGTGTTGGAGCATTTTCTTCATCACCAGAGTTAAGTTCAAGCGTTCCCGCAGGAATGATGTTTACCGGATCTCCAGCTGTTTCAGGTGTAACAGAAGATGATAGAGGAATATCACCTATGCCAGCACTTGCTTTTGTGTACGGAAAAGAAGGAAGTAAAAGTACATTTGGTATTTCTGCTTTTGGTATTAGCGGTTTTGGAGTTACATTTCCTCAAGAAACAAATTTACCAATGGATGCAGAGGGCAATCCAAATGCATCTTGGAATCCAAATGATTCAAACCCTATTAGTTACCCTCAAAATATGAGTGGTTTTGGACATATAGAATCTGATTATATGCTATTACAGGTTTCATTATCTTGGTCATATGAAATATTGAAAGGATTGTCTTTAGGTATTCAACCCAATATTAATTATGCGTCATTAGAATTAGCGCCAAGTCCTATTTCTTCACCAAGTATGACGTTAGGTTATCCAAACAGTGATAAAGCTACAGCAGTTGGTTTTGGAGCACAATTTGGATTGTATTATGCTTCAGAAGGAGGAGTTAATATTGGAGCTTCTTATAAAACAGCACAATCTTTTAGTGACTTTGAATTCAACAATACTTATTTAGATGGTTCTGCAGCTCCTGATACAAATTTCAATATGGATTATCCTGCAATTTTATCTTTTGGTGTTGGATATTCAACAAATGTTTTTGATATAGCTTTTGATTACAGAAATGTAGATTATACAAATACAAATGGTTTTGCTGATAAAGGTTGGACACAAACTGGTTCAGTACAAGGTTTTGGTTGGAATGATGTGCATATTTTTTCGGCAGGTTTCCAATTAAAACTAATTAATAAATTACCTTTAAGATTTGGGTATACGCATAGTACAAATCCAATTGAAGATGAATTAGCGTTCTTTTCAATTCCAGCAACTGCGGTTATTAAAAATGCTGTACAATTTGGTTTAGGATATGAATTTAGTGATAATTTTAAATTAAATGGTGTGTACCATTATGGAACAAGTGGTGGATCAACTTCAGGAAATTTATTAAATCCTTTATTGGCTTCATCAACAAATCCTTACGGAGCAATTCCTGTTACATCTGTAGGTTATAAAATGAACACTAGTATGATTATGTTGGGCTTGTCTTACAATTTTGCTAAATAATTTTTAAAATAATATGTAAAAAGCGGTTTCAAATGAAACCGCTTTTTTTATGTCCTTTTTCAAAAGTTTATTTATTATTGTGTTTAATACTTGTTACGTTTTACTGTTTGTGAATCACCAACTGAAATAAGATATTTAACAAAAACTTGTAGATAACTTTTATTGCTAAACTTAATTTGGAATAGTACATTTGAATTTTTAAAGACTTCCTGTGGATAATTACTTAGACAATCTTAACGAATCTCAAAGAGAAGCCGTTGTTCATAAAGACGGCCCAATGATAATAATTGCCGGTGCTGGTTCAGGTAAAACACGTGTTTTAACCTATAGAATTGCTCATTTAATGAATAAAGGTGTTGATGCTTTTAACATACTTTCATTAACCTTTACCAATAAAGCAGCACGTGAAATGAAAGAGCGTATTGGAACTGTTGTTGGTACTTCTGAAGCAAAAAATTTGTGGATGGGAACTTTTCACTCTGTATTTGCAAGAATTTTACGATCTGAAGGGCATCATTTAGGTTTTCCTTCAAATTTCACTATTTATGACTCACAAGATTCAGTCCGTTTAATTACTTCTATTATAAAAGAAATGGGCTTGGACAAAGATGTTTATAAAGCAAAACAAATTTTAGGAAGAATTTCATCATTTAAAAATAGTTTAATCACAGTAAAAGCGTATTACAACAATCCAGAGTTGATGGAAGCTGATAAAATGGCACAACGTCCAAAAATTGGTGAAATTTATCAACAATATGTTGACCGTTGTTTTAAATCAGGTTCAATGGATTTTGATGATTTATTGTTGAGAACCAATCAGTTACTAACGCAATTCCCAGCAGTTTTAGCCAAATATCAAGACAGGTTTAAATATATTTTGGTTGATGAGTATCAAGATACCAATCATTCTCAATATTTAATTGTTAGAGCATTAGCTGATAGATTTCAAAATATTTGCGTTGTAGGCGATGATTCACAAAGTATTTATGCCTTTCGTGGTGCAAATATTCAAAATATTTTAAATTTTCAGAAGAACTATGACAATGTTAAGATTTTTAAATTAGAACAAAATTATAGATCGTCTAATAATATTGTTGAAGCAGCAAATAGTGTTATTGAAAAAAATAAAACCAAATTAGATAAAGAAGTTTGGACAGATAATAGTGATGGTGAGAAAATAAAAGTAATGCGCACCATTAATGAAATTAAAGAAGGTAGGTTTGTTGCAGATTCTATTTTTGAAAATAAAATGAACAACCAACTTCAAAATTCTGATTTTGCAATTTTATATCGTACCAATTCACAATCTAGAGCAATTGAAGATGCTTTACGTGAAAAAAATATTGAGTATGTTATTTTTGGTGGACTTTCATTTTACCAAAGAAAAGAAATTAAAGATACGCTTTCATATTTAAGGTTATTAATTAATCCAAATGATGAAGAAGCATTAAAACGTGTAATTAATTATCCGTTAAGAGGAATTGGCGCTTCCACAGTAGATAAACTATCAGTAGCAGCAAATCATTACAAAAAATCAATTTTTGAAATTATTTGTAATTTAAATAAAACTGATATCAATTTAAATGCTGGAGTACGTACAAAATTAAACAATTTTGCAACTATGATTCAGCACTTTAAAATTGAAGCTGAAACAAAAGATGCTTATGAAGTTGCAGATTTTGTAGTGAAACAAACCAGATTGGTTAAAGATTTAGAAAAAGATGGCACGCCAGAAGGCGTTAGTAGAGTAGAAAATATTCAAGAATTATTAAATGCCATAAAAAACTTTACAGTTGAACAAAAAGAAAAAGGAGAAGATGCTTCTTTGGCATTTTTTCTTGAAGATGCTGCTTTAGCTTCAGATTTGGATAAAGCTTCAAAGGATGATACACCAAAAGTATCACTATTAACCATTCACCTTTCAAAAGGGTTAGAGTTTCCGTATGTATATATTGTTGGGTTAGAAGAAAATTTATTTCCTTCAGCAATGAGTATGAATACAAGAAGTGAACTTGAGGAAGAACGTCGTTTGTTTTATGTAGCTTTAACAAGAGCTGAAAAACAAGCGTATTTATGTCACGCTCAAATGCGTTATCGCTGGGGTAAATTAGTAGATTGTGAGCCTAGTAGATTTTTAGAAGAAATAGACGAAAAATATTTAGAACATTTAACGTTAAAAGTAGCTGAAACAAAGCAAAATAAATTTATAAATGAAGATATTTTTGGAAGTGTTCCACAAAATAAAATTAGATTTAAAAAGCCAATTCAGCGTGCACCAATAAAAAAGAAGGCGAGTCCTAAAATGGAGTTTCAAGCTCCAAAAAACTTAAAAAAAGTTACCGGTAAACCATCAGCTTCAGCAAATTTATTTGATAGCAATGTTGCTGTTGGAAATAGAGTTGAACATACCAAGTTTGGTAGAGGAGAAGTACTTAGTTTAGAGGGAACAGGACCAAATCAAAAAGCAGAAATTCGTTTTGCTTCTGTAGGTGTAAAAAAATTATTATTGCAATTTGCTAAGCTTAAGATTATAAGCTAAAATATCATTGTTAAACCAATATTTATATTGTAATTTGCAAAACCTAAATAGAACAGAGATACATGGAATTTGATTTAGAATATAACGGAGAAAGACCACATTTAATTATACCTGAATACGGTAGACATATACAAAAACTTATAGATAATTGTAAAGCATTAGAGAACGTTGAAGAACGTAATAAAATGGCGAAAGCAATTGTTGATGTAATGGGGAATTTACAACCACATTTACGTGACGTTCCTGATTTTAAACACAAACTTTGGGATCAATTATTTATCATGTCTAATTTTGAATTAGAAGTAGATTCACCTTTTGAAAAACCTTCAAGAGAAGAACTTCAAGCAAAACCTGAAGCTTTGGCTTACCCAAAATCTGCTTCAAAATATCGTTTTTATGGAAATAACATTCAAACTATGATTGATGTTGCTTTAACTTGGGAAGAAGGTGAAGCACGTGAAGCGTTGTATTTTGCAATAGCAAATCATATGAAAAAATGTTATTTAAATTGGAATAAAGATACAGTTGAAGATGCGGTAATTTTTAAACATTTAGTAGAATTATCTCACGGTAAAATTGATTTAACTGATAGAAACGAATCATTATCACAAGTTAAAGACTTATTAAAGAAAAGAAAGTCAACAAACAAGTCGAATAATAAAGGTGGTGGTAAACAGCGCCAAGATTTTAAGAAGAAAAATTATAAATCTAATTAATAAACCAACAAAATGGCAAAATTTGTAATTGAAGGTGGTCATAAATTAAGTGGAAATATTACACCTCAAGGTGCAAAAAATGAAGCTTTACAAGTAATTTGTGCTGTTTTACTTACTCCTGAAAAAGTTACAATTAGTAACATTCCTAATATTATTGATGTAAATAAATTAATTTATGTTTTAGGTGAATTAGGAGTAAAGTGTGAAAAAATTAGTGAAGACACTTATACTTTTCAAGCAGATGATTTAGATTTAAATTATTTAGAGTCTGATCAATTTAAAAAAGATGGAAGCTCACTAAGAGGTTCTATTATGATTGTTGGTCCGTTGTTAGCTCGTTTTGGAAAAGGATATATTCCACGTCCTGGTGGAGATAAAATTGGTAGAAGAAGATTAGATACTCATTTTGAAGGTTTTATAAAGTTAGGCGCTACGTTTAGATACAATAAAGACGAGAAATTTTATGGTGTTGAAGCTGATCAATTGATAGGAACAGATATGTTATTAGATGAAGCATCTGTAACGGGTACTGCAAATATTATTATGGCATCAGTGTTAGCAAAAGGAACCACAACAATTTATAATGCTGCTTGTGAACCATATATTCAACAATTATGTAAAATGTTGAATAGTATGGGAGCAAAAATAACAGGAGTTAGTTCAAACTTTTTAACTATAGAAGGTGTTGAATCATTACAAGGGTGTTCTCATAGAATTTTACCTGATATGATTGAAATTGGAAGTTGGATAGGTATGGCTGCTATGACAAAATCTTCTATTACAATTAAAGATGTAAGCTGGAATGATTTAGGAGTTATTCCAAGAATATTTCAAAAAATTGGAATTAATTTAGAACGAAGAGGTGATGATATTTTTATTCCTGAACAAGATAGTTATGAAATTCAAAACTTTATAGATGGATCAATTTTAACCATTTCTGATGCGCCTTGGCCAGGATTTACACCAGATTTATTAAGTATTATGTTGGTGGTTGCTACACAAGCAAAAGGAAGTGTATTAATTCATCAAAAAATGTTTGAAAGTCGTTTGTTCTTTGTCGATAAATTAATTGATATGGGAGCAAAAGTAATATTATGTGATCCACATAGAGCAACCGTTATTGGTATGAATCATGAGTCTAGTTTAAAAGCTACAAAAATGACTTCACCTGATATTAGAGCAGGTATTTCTTTATTAATAGCAGCATTATCAGCACAAGGAACAAGTACAATTCATAATATTGAACAAATTGATAGAGGTTACCAAAATATTGATGAACGCTTAAAAGCAATTGGGGCAAAAATAACTAGGGTAGAAGAATCCTAATTTCATAAAAAATAATTAAAAATGGATATTTATTTAAATAAGTATCCATTTTTTTTGAATTCAAATTAAATTTTCAATAAAATAAAATGTCATATTGGCATAATTCAAAAAATGGCAATACTTTTGCAAGCTATAAGGAAATTTAAGTTATATCGAAATATTATGAGTGAAAATAAAGATAATATAGAGGAGAAAGATATTCAAGATACTGAAGAGACTACGCAAGAAGAAACACAAGAAGTATCTGTTGAAGAGCAATTAGAACTTGAAGTTAAGCAAGAGAAAGATAAATTTTTACGATTATTTGCTGAATTTGAAAATTATAAAAAAAGAACTTCAAGAGAACGTATAGAATTGTTTAAAACTGCCAATGAAGATTTAATGTCAGTTTTATTACCAATTTTAGATGATTTTGACAGAGGGTTGAATGAGCTAAAAAAATTAGAAGATGACACAGCCTTAAAAGGTATGGAGTTAATCAAAAATAAATTAGGAAATATTTTAGCTCAAAAAGGATTAAGTCCTATAAATGTCGAGCAAGGTGATGTGTTTGATGCCGAACAGCATGAAGCAATTACACAAATTCCTGCACCTTCTCCTGATTTGAAAGGTAAAATTATTGATGGCGTTGAAAAAGGTTACAAATTAGGCGATAAAATTATTAGATATCCAAAAGTTGTTATAGGACAATAAATTAGACAAAATGAAGCAAGATTTTTACGAGATTTTAGGCGTTTCAAAAAATGCTACCCCTGCAGAAATTAAGAAAGGCTATAGAAAAATGGCTGTAAAATATCATCCAGATAAAAATCCTGATGATAAAGCTGCTGAAGAAAAATTTAAAAAAGCTGCAGAAGCTTATGAAATTTTAAGTGACGAAAATAAAAAAGCGAGATACGATCAATATGGTCATGCTGCTTTTGAAGGTCCTCAAGGTGGAGGTGGTTTCGGCGGTGGCGGAATGAATATGGATGACATATTCAGTCAATTTGGTGATATTTTCGGCGGAGGCGGAGGCTTCGGTGGTTTTGGTGGCGGAGGCTCAAGAGGAAGAGCTCGTGTTAAAGGAAGTAACTTACGTATACGTGTTAAATTAACATTAGAAGAAATTGCCAAAGGTGTTGAGAAGAAGGTAAAAGTTAGAAGAAAGGTAATGGCCGAGGGTGCTACTTTTAAAACTTGTTCAACTTGTAACGGTTCAGGGCAAGTAATGCGTGTAACCAATACTATTTTAGGTCGTATGCAGTCTGCATCAACTTGTCCAACTTGTCAAGGAGCAGGAGAAGTTATAGATAAAAAACCAAAAAATGCAGATAGTAGCGGATTAGTAGTTAGTGAAGAAACGGTTTCTATTGAAATACCAGCAGGTGTAACTGAAGGTGTTCAATTGAAAGTAAATGGTAAAGGAAACGCCGCACCAGGAAATAATGCTATTGATGGTGATTTAATTGTTGTTATTGAAGAATTAAAGCATGACACACTAAAACGTGAAGGCACCAATTTACATTATGATTTGTATATTAATTTTTCTGAAGCTGTTTTAGGAGAAAGTAAAAATATTGATACAGTTTCTGGAAAAGTAAAAATTAAAATTGAACCAGGTACACAGTCTGGTAAAATTTTAAGATTAAGAGGTAAAGGTTTACCAAGCATTGATCATTATGGAAATGGAGATTTGTTAGTGCATATAAACGTTTGGACACCTCAAAACCTTAATAAAGAACAAAAGAAGTTTTTTGAATCTATGAAAAGTGATGAAAATTTTGAGCCTTCACCTTCAAAATATGATAAATCATTTTTTGAAAAGGTAAAAGACATGTTTTCATAGTGTTTTCAACAAGTATTAAAAATAAATTATATTTGACATAATTATTGGTGAAATATCCAATAATAATTTTTCTTTTTCAAAGCAATTTTCCCACTCAAATTTTGAGTGGGTTTCTTGTTTAAAACATGTACATTTGCAACATTAAGTAGGTCGTCTTATCGCTTTTTATTAAGAGGAAAGTCTGGACACCAAAGAGTAGCATAGCGGATAACATCCGTCCAGCGTGAGTTGAGGACAAGTGCAACAGAAAGCAAGTACAGTTAGGCTGTAGTGAAACCAGGTAAACTCTATGCGGTGAAATGCCACGTATATTGAAATTTTAAAGTTACTCGCTTTATTTCAAGGGGTAGGCAGCTTGAGCTATAATGTAAATTATAGCCTAGATAAATGATAAGAACTTTTTTTAAAGAACAGGATCCAGCTTACAGACCTACTTAATTTTTTACTTCAAACAAGGTAATTATTCAATTCATAGCTATTTTTAGAGTAATAATATGCACTATTAAAAAGACATTTTAAAGGTGTAAATTCAAAGCTAGCTATACATTTTGTCAATATTTTATAAAAATTTAAGAAAGTGATTTTATCAAATATTAATAATTATAACGTTTTCGTAAGATGTTTTTATATTATCAAAAAAAATAAACGGATGTGAGGTTTATATTTGTAAAAATACTAGTGATTAGGTAAATATACTATTTAAAAACATCATTTTTTGTAACTTCGCTTGATTAAAAAAACTAAAATTATATAATTATGATATTTGACGCCTTATAAGTTAAGTATCTTTTTAAAATTCCCAAACATACTATGAATACGTATATTGATTATCTTAAGCAAATTGAAGACCGAAAAGGGCAAGGGTTACACCCACAGCCAATTGATAGTGCTGAATTAACAAGTGCAATCATTGATCAAATTAAAGATTTAGATAATGAGTATAGAGAAGATTCTTTAAACTTTTTTATCTATAATATTTTGCCGGGAACTACAAGTGCTGCAGGTGTAAAAGCTAAGTTTCTAAAAGAAATTATTTTAGGTGAAGAAGTAGTAAAAGAAATTACTCCGGCTTTTGCATTTGAACAATTATCTCATATGAAGGGAGGACCTTCAGTAGAAGTATTGTTAGATTTAGCTTTAGGAGAAGATGTTGCAATAGCAAAAGAAGCTACTAAGGTGTTAAAAACGCAAGTATTCTTATATGAAGCAGATACTGATAGATTAGAGCAAGCTTTTAATGCAGGTAATGCTATAGCAAAAGAGTTAGTAGAAAGTTATGCTCAAGCAGAATTTTTCACCAAACTACCAGAGGTTGATGAAGAAATTGAAATAGTAACATTTGTAGCTGGTATTGGAGATATTTCAACAGATTTATTATCACCTGGAGCAGATGCTCACTCAAGATCTGATCGTGAATTGCACGGTCAATGTATGTTTGAGCATAATAAAGAAATGCAACAAGAATTATTAGCATTAAAAGAGAAACACCCAGATAAGCGCGTGATGTTAGTTGCAGATAAAGGAACTATGGGAGTTGGTTCTTCAAGAATGTCTGGTGTAAATAACGTTGCTTTATGGACAGGTATTTCATCAAGCCCTTATGTGCCATTTATTAACATAGCACCTGTAATTGCTGGTACAAACGGTATTGCACCTATTTTCTTAACTACGGTTGGTGTAACAGGTGGTATAGGAATTGATTTAAAAAACTGGGTAAAGGAAAAAGATGCTGAAGGAAATACTATTGTAGATGAAGATGGTGAACCAATTTTAAAAGAAGAGTATTCTGTAGCTACAGGTACAGTTCTTACTATTAATACAAAAACAAAAAAATTATACAACGGAGATAAAGAGTTAAAAGATATTTCAACCGCTTTAACTCCACCAAAAATGGAATTTATTAAAGCAGGAGGTTCATATGCTGTTGTTTTTGGTAAAAAATTACAAACATTTGCTTGTAAGGTTTTAAATATTGCTGTTCCTCAAGTATATGCTCCTTCAAAAGAAGTTTCTATAGAAGGACAAGGTTTAACGGCTGTTGAAAAAATATTTAATAGAAATGCTGTTGGTACTACACCAGGTAAAACATTGCACGCTGGTTCAAATGTTAGAGTTGAAGTAAATATTGTAGGGTCTCAAGATACTACAGGTTTAATGACTTCTCAAGAATTAGAAATGATGGCGGCTACAGTAATTTCTCCAATTGTAGATTGTGGTTATCAATCTGGGTGTCACACGGCATCGGTTTGGGATGATAAATCTAAAGCGAATATTCCTAGATTAATGAAGTTTATGAATGACTTTGGATTAGTTACTGCACGTGATCCAAAAGGGAAATATCATGCAATGACAGATGTAATTCATAAAGTATTAAATGACATTGCAGTTGATGATTGGGATGTAATTATTGGTGGAGATTCTCATACTCGTATGGCAAAAGGAGTTGCTTTTGGAGCAGATTCAGGAACAGTTGCTTTAGCATTAGCTACTGGTGAAGCTACAATGCCAATTCCAGAATCTGTAAAGGTTACTTTTAAAGGAGAAATGAAACCTTATATGGATTTCCGTGATGTTGTTCACGCTACTCAAGAGCAAATGTTAGATCAGTTTGAAGGAGAGAATGTTTTCCAAGGAAAAATTATTGAGGTACACATAGGAACGTTAACATCAGATCAAGCATTTACATTTACAGATTGGACTGCTGAGATGAAAGCGAAAGCATCTATTTGTATTTCAGAAGATGATACTTTAATTGAATCGTTAGAAATCTCTAGAGATCGTATTCAAATTATGATTGATAAGGGGATGGATAATCCTAAGCAAGATCTTAAAGGATTAGTTGATAAAGCAAACAATCGTATTGCTGATATTAAATCAGGGAAAAATTCAGCCTTAAAACCAGATTCAGATGCTAAATACTATCAAGAAGTTGTTATAGACTTAGATAAGATTGTTGAGCCAATGATTGCTGATCCAGATGTAAATAATGAAGATGTGTCTAAGCGTTATACTCATGATAATATTAAGCCATTATCATATTATGGTGGAACTAAGAAAGTAGATTTAGGTTTCATTGGTTCTTGTATGATTCATAAAGGAGATATGAAGATTTTAGCTCAAATGTTAAAGAACATTGAGAAACAACAAGGTGAAGTTGTATTTAATGCACCTTTAGTTGTTGCGCCTCCAACATATAATATTGTTGATGAGTTAAAGGCAGAAGGAGATTGGGATGTATTAGTAAAATATTCTGGTTTTGAATTTGATGATAACGCACCTAAAGGGTTAGCACGTACTAAATATGAAAATATGTTGTATTTAGAGCGTCCAGGATGTAATTTATGTATGGGTAACCAAGAAAAAGCTGAACCAGGAGATACAGTAATGGCAACATCAACGCGTTTATTCCAAGGAAGAGTTGTAAGAGATACTAATGAAAAGAAAGGTGAGTCATTATTGTCTTCTACACCAGTTGTTGTATTATCTACAATATTAGGTAGAACTCCAACTTTAGAGGAATATCAAGCTGCTGTTGAAGGAATTGTTTTAACTAAATTTAAACCATCAAGCAAAAAATTAGTGAGTTAATATTACTTATTAAATAAAATTAAAAGCCTGAGTGTAATACTCGGGCTTTTTTTATATAAAAGAATACAGCAATTATTTTTAGTTTTTGTATATGTAAAAACTAAAATTTATTTAAAAAAATGGTATGGCTTAGTAATTTTCTTTTTATGATTTTTTTATAAAAAAGAGGAACTCTATATCCTCTTTTTTTTATATATTAAACAAAGTGAATTTAATTACAGGTAATTTACTGTAAGTTTTTGGTTTTCAAGAGTTAAGGTGGTGTTGGTTTTGATTTTTATCAAAATTAATTTCGTGAAATAGATAGGCTTAGACTTTTGATTTTTTACTGATTTAAGAAAAAATATAAATTTTATGAAAATACTTCACATTAGTGCTGAATGTTATCCTGTTGCCAAAGTTGGTGGATTAGCTGATGTTGTTGGTTCATTACCCAAATATCAAAACAATAAAAATAATACTGCAGAAGTAATAATGCCTTTTTATAACAATAAGTTTACAAATGGGCATGAATTTGTTTCAATTTATGAAGGAACAGTTACAGTAGATACTACAAATTATGATTTTAAAATTTTAAAACCTACTAATATTGATTTAGGATATAATTTGTATTTAGTAGATATTCCAGAATTATTGTTTACTGAAAATGTTTATACAGAAAATGATACAGATCGTTTTTTTACCTTTCAATTAGCAGTTTTAAATTGGATTTTAGAATGGGAGAACAAACCAACAACCATTCATTGTCACGATCACCATACCGGTTTAATTCCTTTTTTAATTTCGCAATGTTATGTGTATAACGAACTTAAAAATATTCCAACGGTATTTACAATACATAATGCACAATATCAAGGATGGTTTTCACATGATAGAATGAATATTTTTCCTGAATTTAACTTTGATAATGTAGGATTATTAGATTGGGATGGCTGTATCAATCCTTTAGCGGCAGCAATTAAATGTGCGTTTAGAGTTAATACGGTTTCGCCAAGTTATATGGAGGAGCTAAAACTTGAAGCTAATGGATTAGAAGGTCTTTTGAGTTCAGAGAGTGAAAAGTGCATTGGAATTTTAAATGGAATTGATGTAGATGTTTGGAATCCAGAAACAGATCCTTTTTTAATTAAAAACTACAAAATTAGTACCGTTCAGTCTGGTAGTAAAGAAAATAAAAAATGGCTTTGTAATGAATTTAATCTAGATGTAAATAAACCATTATTTGCCTTTATTGGAAGATTAGTAGGCGAGAAGGGTTCAGACTTATTTCCAGAAGTGTTTAGAGCAGTTTTAGAAAAAAATGAATGTACTATTTTATTACTAGGTTCAGGAAATAAAGAAGTTGAAAAACAATTAAACGATTTAAAAGAAGATTTTAAAGGTACTTACAATGCTTTTATTGGTTATGATGAAAGACTTTCACATATTATTTATGCAGGTGCCGATTTTCTTTTAATGCCTTCAAGAGTTGAACCTTGTGGGTTAAATCAAATGTACGCTTTGCGTTATGGAACTATTCCTGTTGTTCGTAGCATTGGAGGGTTAAAAGATACCGTAATTGATATTTCAAAAGAAAATGGATCTGGTATTTGTCATAACGAAGTAACCGTTCCAGAAATAATAGAAGTAATTCAAAGAGGAGTTGAGTTCTATAAAGATAAAACTTCATATAAAAATATTAGAAAACAAATTATGAAAATTGACCATTCGTGGGATTTTTCAGCCAAACAATATACCAACTTATACAAAACATTAAACGCTTAAATTATGGCAGGAGAAAAAGTATTATCAATAATATTAGGAGGAGGACAGGGTTCAAGATTGTATCCTTTAACAGAAGATCGTTCAAAACCAGCTGTACCTATTGCAGGAAAATATAGATTAGTAGATATTCCAATTTCTAATTGTATTAATTCAGATATAAAAAGAATTTTTGTGTTAACACAATTTAATTCAGCATCATTAAATAAACACATAAAAAATACATACCATTTTAGTTTTTTTAGTTCGGCCTTTGTAGATGTATTGGCAGCAGAACAAACTCCAGGAAATGATACTTGGTTTCAAGGTACGGCAGATGCTGTAAGACAAAGTATGCACCATTTTTTACAACATGATTTTGATTATGCTTTAATATTATCAGGTGATCAATTGTATCAAATGGATTTTAATGAAATGGTAAAAGTGCATAAAAAAAATAATGCTGAAATTTCTATTGCAACAATTCCGGTTAATGCAAAAGATGCCACTTCTTTTGGAATATTAAAAACAAATGAAAAAGGAAAAATAACTTCATTTATTGAAAAACCTGAAGCAAGTTTATTACCTGATTGGGCTTCAGAAGTAAGTGATGAAATGAAAGCTGAAGGTAAAAACTACTTAGCTTCAATGGGTATTTATATATTTAATAGAGAGCTTTTAGTTAAGTTAATGGAAAACCCTGAAACAATTGATTTTGGGAAAGAAATTATTCCGCAGGCTATTGAAAAAAATAGAGTATTCAGTCATCAATATGAAGGATATTGGACTGACATTGGTAATATAGACTCATTTTTTGAAGCCAATTTAGGGTTGACAGATGAGTTTCCAAAATTTGATTTATATAGTAAAGAAAAGCGTATTTATACACACGCCAGAATGCTACCAACTACAAAAGTATCAGGTACAAACCTTGATAAAACTGTAATTGCAGAAGGTTGTATAATTAATGCTAGTAAAATTCAACATTCAGTTATTGGAATTCGATCTAAAATAGATACAGAATCTACAGTTATTAATACATATATGATGGGTAGTGATTATTACCAATCTTTAGAAGATATTATGAATGAGAATATTCCTTCTATGGGAATAGGAAAAAGATGTTTTATTAAAAATGCAATTTTAGATAAAAACTGTTGTATTGGTGATGATGTTAGAATAAATGGAAGTAAAAGTTTAAAAGATGTAGAAACAGATACTTATGTTGTTAGAGATGGTATTGTAGTGGTTAAAAAAGGAGCTGTAATTACTAACGGTACAATTATATAATACATGAATGAAGTAATAGCACATAGCCTTTTTACTGACTTTGATGTAGATTTATTTAAATCTGGAAAACATTACCGTTTATATGAGAAATTTGGATCACATATTACTACAGTTAACGGTATAAAAGGAACTTATTTTGCTGTTTGGGCACCTACGGCAAATCAAGTATCTGTAATTGGTGATTTTAATTCTTGGCATGATGGAGAACACAAACTTAATGTTCGTTGGGATTCATCAGGTATTTGGGAAGGATTTATTCCTCTTGTTGGAAAAGGAGATTCATATAAATATAAAATCCATTCCAATAATCAAGGTTATATTTCTGAAAAAGCAGATCCTTATGCACGTAGATATGAGCATAATCCAAAAACAGCTTCCATTATTTGGGAAGATGATTATAAATGGAATGATAAAAAATGGTTAAAAACTAGAAAAGAGTACAATGCTTTAGATGCACCTTATTCAGTATATGAAGTTCATTTAGGTTCTTGGAAAAGACACGCAACAGAAGATAGATTTTTGTCGTATGTTGAATTGGCCGATGATTTGGTGAATTATGTAAAAGAAATGAATTTTACCCATGTAGAACTCATGCCAATTATGGAATTCCCATACGACCCTTCTTGGGGATACCAAATAACGGGTTATTTTGCACCAACTTCACGTTTTGGATATCCTGATGAATTTAAATTGTTGGTAGATAAACTTCATGAAAATGGTATTGGAATTATTTTAGATTGGGTGCCTTCACATTTCCCAGAAGATATACATGGTTTAGGCTATTTTGATGGTTCTGCTTTGTATGAACATCCTGATAAACAAAAAGGTTATCACCAAGATTGGAAAAGTTTAATTTTTAATTATGAAAGAAATGAAGTTCGTTCATTTTTAATTAGTAATGCTATTTTTTGGTTAGATCAATTTCATGCAGATGGATTGCGAGTTGATGCAGTAGCATCTATGTTATTTTTAGATTATTCTCGTGAAGAGGGTGAATGGCAACCAAATATATACGGTGGAAATGAAAATTTAGCTGTAATTTCTTTGTTAAAAGAATTGAATGAAGAAGTGTATAAATCATTTCCTGATGTTCAAACAATTGCCGAAGAATCAACGGCTTTTCCAATGGTTTCAAAGCCAACATTTATGGGTGGTTTAGGATTTGGAATGAAGTGGATGATGGGTTGGATGCACGATACACTAGAGTATTTCTCAAGAGATTCTATTTACAGACGTTATCATCAAAATGAGATTACATTTAGCTTGGCCTACGTATTTACAGAAAATTTTATGCTACCATTATCACATGATGAAGTGGTATATGGTAAAAAATCTATTTTAGGAAGAATGCCAGGTGATGAATGGCAACGGTTTGCAAATTTAAGATTATTGTATGGTTATATGTTTACGCATCCAGGAACAAAATTATTATTTATGGGTGGTGAATTTGGTCAATATGATGAATGGAATTTTAAGAAAAGTTTAGATTGGCATTTATTAGAATATGAACCACATAAAAAATTAAATACGTTCTATAAAGAATTGAATAAATTTTATAGAAATACACCTTCATTGTTTCAAAAAGCATTTGAAAATGATGGTTTTGAATGGATTAGTTATGAAGACAATGTAAATTCAGTAATTTCATATATAAGAAAAGGAAACAATCCAGAAGATGACGTTATTGTTGTTTGTAATTTCACACCAATTGTTCATGATAACTATTTAGTTGGCGTACACAGGGCCGGTAAATTAAAAGAAGTTTTAAATAGTGACGCAGAAAAATTTGGAGGTAGTGGAGTTGTAAATTCAAGACAAATTTCAATAAAAAAAGCACCTTGGAATGGTAAAAAATATTCAGCACAATTAAAGTTACCACCACTAGGAATTACTGTTTTAAAGTTAAAATAGTATCTAAATTTAATTTGAATAATATTACACTTGTTATTTTATAAATTATATAATTTAACAAGTGTTTTTTTAGTAAAAAGAAATGGTAATAAAATATAAATTTTAGTACGTTTGCAATTAGTGCATTAAAGTTAAATTATGATTTTAAATACAGAATTAGAGTATAAAGGAAACTTATTTCCAACAAAAATTGTCTTTTATAAAAAGGATGTAGATACATTATATTTTAAAAGTGAAAATGGAGTAGCCTTACAAGTTACTGTTCAAAGAGATAGTGTAATTCGATTTCGTTTTGCAACTACTGCCATTTTTGAAAAAGACTTTTCTTATGGAATTACAAAATACGCAAGCAAAGGATATAATAGATTAGATATTGATGAAGATGATGATAATTATATAATTACAACATCAAAATTAATATGTCATATTTCTAAACAAGATATGCGTACAGCTATTTTTGATGCAAAAGATAAAACTCTTATTTGTGAAGATGAGTTAGGATTTCATTGGGAAGAATTTTATGAAGAAGGTGGAGATATAGTTAAAATGTCTAAAACTTCACAAGAAGGAGAAAGCTATTATGGATTAGGAGATAAACCTGTTGATGTAAATTTGAAAGGAAAAAGATTTCAAAATTGGGTTACAGATTCTTATGCTTACGGTAGAGGCACAGATCCTATATACAAAACAATTCCTTTTTACTTAGGTGTACATCATAAAAAAGCTTACGGAATATTTTTTGATAACACATTTCGTTCGTTTTTCGATTTCAGCCATGAAAAAAGAAATGTTACAAGTTTTTGGTCTGAAGGTGGAGAAATGAATTATTATTTTATTTATGGACCTGAAATGTCTGAAGTTGTATCAAATTATACCGATTTAACAGGGCGTCCACAACACATTCCACCACTTTGGTCATTAGGTTTTCACCAATGTAAATGGAGTTATTATCCAGAAAGTAAGGTGAAAGAAATAACAAGTAAATTTAGAGAATTAAAAATTCCTTGTGATGCAATTTATTTAGATATTGACTACATGGAAGGCTTTAGATGTTTTACTTGGAATAAAGAGTATTTTCCAGATCCTAAAAGAATGGTAAAAGAATTAGCTGATGATGGTTTTAAAACTGTAGCTATTATTGATCCAGGAATTAAAATTGATAACAATTATGGCGTTTATAAAGAAGCTCTTGAAAAAGATTATTTTTGTAAACGTGCAGATGGAGCTTATATGAAAGGAAAAGTTTGGCCTGGTGAATGTTATTTTCCAGACTTTACAAATCCTGAAGTACGTGAATGGTGGTCTGAGTTGTTTAGAGAATTAATTGAAGATATTGGAGTAAAAGGTGTTTGGAATGACATGAATGAACCTGCAGTAATGGATGTTCCTGGTAAAACTTTTCCAAAAGATGTTCGTCATGATTATGATGGAAATCCTTGTAGCCATAGAAAAGCTCATAATATTTATGGAATGCAAATGGCACGTGCAACCTATCACGGTTTAAAAAAGTTTTCTTACCCTAAACGTCCTTTTGTAATTACAAGAGCAGCATATTCAGGTACACAACGTTATACTTCAACTTGGACAGGTGATAATGTTGCTACTTGGGATCATTTATCATTAGCAAACAATCAAGCACAACGTATGTGTATGTCTGGTTTTTCTTTTGTAGGTTCTGATATTGGTGGTTTTGCTGAACAACCAAACGGAGAACTATTTACACGTTGGGTTCAATTAGGTGTTTTTCATCCATTCTTTAGAGTACATTCTTCAGGTGATCACGGTGATCAAGAGCCTTGGACATTTGGACCAACAATGACAGATATTGTTAGAAAATTTATTGAAATTAGATATCAGTTATTACCATATTTGTACACTGCTTTTTGGAGATATGCAAGTGAAGGAATTCCAATTTTAAAATCGTTGGTACTTTATGATCAAAAAGATCCGCATACACATTATAGAAATGATGAATTTATATTTGGAGAAAAAATATTAGCTTGTCCAATTTTAGAACCAAATGCAAAAGGAAGAAGAATGTATTTTCCTATAGGAAGATGGTATAACTTTTGGGATAATACAATTATTGAAGGAGGTGAAGAAATTTGGGTAGATGCAGATATTGATAGCATGCCAATTTTTGTAAAAGAAGGAGCTATCATTCCTAAGTATCCAATTCAACAATATGTTGGAGAAAAAGTTATTGAACAACTAGAACTAGATGTTTACTATAAAAGAGGTAAAGAATCTTCTGATGTTTATGAAGATGCCCAAGATGGCTATGACTATAAAAAAGGAAGATATAGTTTAAGAAACTTTACTCAAGTTGGGAAAAGTAATTCTTTTATTATTCAACAATATAAGTCAGGTAAATTTATAACAAGCTATTCAACCTTTAAAATTAATATTCACGGTTTACCATTTAAAATTAAATCTATCCAAGTAGATAATGAAGAAGTTGAAATTCAATTACTAAATGGTGATGTAACTTTTGAAATCACAAAAGACTTTAGAGAATTGCATATTATTAGCGAATAGTAATTTTATTATAACACAAAAAAAGCCTCTTAATTTAAGAGGCTTTTTTTGTAAGCTTTTGTTTTTTATTTCGACAACTTCTAAAAACATATAAAATTGTAATTATGAGTAAGCTTTGGTTTTTAGAAAATGTAAATCTTTTTAAAATATTATGTCCGCACAAATATTCAGAATATAAAGATTGTCATAATTTTAATGCGTATTCAAAAAATGATTATATCTATTTTGAGGAAGACGCATCGTCAACCGTATATTTAATTGATAAAGGAAAGGTTAAATTAGGCTATTATACAAAAGATGGAAATGAAGTTGTAAAAGCAATTTTATGTAAAGGAGAATTATTTGGTGAAAAGGCTATTTTGGGTGAAGATAAACGTAATGAGTTTGCACAATCCATAGACAGTAAAACTTCTATTTGTCCTATTGGTGTTGAAACTTTACACGATTTAATGAGAGACAATCAAACCTTTACTTTGAAAATCTATAAATTTATTAGTTTTAGAATTCAAAAATTAGAACGTCGTTTGCAGTTATTATTGTTTAAAGATGCTAAAACAAGATTATTAGATTTTTTAGATGAATTATGTGAAGATTATGGTGTTTGTTGTGAACAAACAGGAAAAATGAAGGCTGAACATCCATATACTCAAAAGGACATAGCTAATTTATTAGGTACATCAAGACCAACATTAAATTTAATAATGAACGAATTAAAAGAGGAGGGAGTTATTGATTTTAAAGGAAAACAAATACTTTTTTTAAAAAAATCTGCTTAGTGTTAGCTAGCTAACATTTTAAGATTTCTAATCGAAATATATTTGTCATATAACAATTTAAAAAATATTAGATATGGCAAAAATTAAAGTATTATTTAGTTTACTAGCGTTGGGATTAGCTTTTGCATCTTGTGATGATAATGACGATACCCCAAAGTACAAAGATTTAGAATTAAACATTTCAGGTTTAGAAGATTTAGGAACCGATTATGTGTATGAAGGATGGATTATAGTTGATGGTACACCTGTAACAACTGGAAGATTTTCGGTTGATGCAAATGGTGAACTTTCACAAGAATCTTTTTCTTTAGATTATGAAGACGTATCAAATGCATCAACATTTGTATTAACAATTGAACCTTCAGTAGGGGATGATCCAGCTCCAAGTTCAGTTCATATTTTAGCTGGAGATTTTAATGGTACATCAGGAAGTTTAAGTATTGAGCATGCAGCAGCTTTAGGAAATGATTATACAACAGCAGCAGGAAAATATATTTTAGCAACACCTACAGATGATTTAGATACCAATGAAAATAGTGGTCTTTGGTTTTTAAGTTTGGAAACAGGTTCTCCTACAGTTGGCCTAGATTTACCAACATTACCTGATGGTTGGAAATATGAAGGTTGGGCAGTAATAGACGGAACGCCTGTTTCTACAGGAACATTTACAGCGTTTGATGTTGCTGATGATTTTAACGGATTTAGCGGTATGAATGCAGGACCTCCTTTTCCAGGTGAAGACTTTTTAGAGAACGCTCCAAGCGGATTAACATTTCCGGTTGATCTTGAATCAGGAGTAGCGGTAATTTCAATTGAACCTTACCCAGACAATAGTGCAGCCCCTTTCTTACTAAAACCTTTAGTAGGTAACATTCCTTCTGGTGCAATTGATCATACAACCTATGATATGGGACAAAATTTAAATTTCCCAACAGGAACCGTTTCGAGATAGTTGATGCAGTTCTTTTTTGAAAGCGATGTTACATTGTAGCATCGCTTTTTTGTTATATTTGTTTGTAATTAGGTATTAAGAAGAACTACAATATATTAAACAGTTTTATGAATAAAATTTTCAATAAAAAGAATTTTTCCACATCTAATATTATATTTATTGTGGTTGCTGCATTGTTATTATATCCACCTTCAAGAGAATGGTTTCAACGTCAAATAGCTTTTTCTCCTTCGGTAAACGAAGTTGCAGAAGCAGAAAAAATAGCTACTTATAATTGGAATTTAAAAGGATTGAATACTGATTCAGTAAATTTTAATTCCTTTAAAGGAAAAGTAGTTTTTGTAAATTTTTGGGCAACTTGGTGTCCTCCTTGTAGAGCTGAAATGCCTATGATTCAAAAGTTATATAATGATTATAAAGACGATGTGGCTTTTGTTTTTGTTACAAGTGAAAATTGGGCTACTGTAGAAGCTTTTTTTAAAAAGAATTCATACAATTTGCCAACTTATAATTCGGTTAGTTCTCCTCCAAATAAATTTACAGAAACCAATAGTATTCCTGCATCTTATTTGTTAGATCAAAAAGGTAATATTTTAATAAGTAAAACTGGAGCAGCAGATTGGAATAGTGAAAAAGTAAGGAATTTATTAAATGATTTAATTTCAAAATAAAACCTGTAGAAGTTTCTACAGGTTTTATGTTCATTTATTAAGCGTTGTACAATCCATATCTTCTATATCGATCCCATTGAATTCGTTTGGTGTTAGTGAAATTGATAAATAATGCTTTTTTGTTGTTTTCTTGTCCTGTGTTAACGTCTATAGTTTTCATAATTTGTAGTTTTAAGTAATTGTTTCTTATCTAAATGACGTACAACAATTACTTTTGTTACGGTATTATGCATTGCAAAGTACTATATTAACAATTTTTTAACGAAACAACTAATTTATAAGTAGTTATAATAAATAAAACTAGAAAGATTAAGAATAGTTTTTTAATTCTTCATTTAAGGCTTCAATAATAATTGTACATCCACTACAAATTTCATCATCAGAAATAGTTAATGGAGGTGTAATTCTAATAGCTTTACCTTCAAAAAGCAACCAAAATAAAAGGAGACCTTTATCCATACATTTTAATATTACATTAGAAGCCATTTCTGGAGACTCAACCATTGCAGCAAGCATAAGTCCTTTTCCACGAATTTCACTTATTAAAGGGTGAATTAATAGTTTTCGTATAAGTTTCTCTTTTTGAAGTGTTTCTTCAATTAAATTTGTTTGTAACAATTCAGTTAAAGTAGCTTCTGCCGCGGCAGCAATAACAGGATGTCCTCCAAATGTAGTTATATGTCCTAATTTTGGTTCACTTTGCAAACAACTCATCATCTTATTAGATGAAATAAATGCTCCAATTGGCATTCCGCCACCTAAACCTTTTCCTGTTACAAGAATATCCGGAACAACATTATAATTTTGAAAACCATATAATTTTCCTGTTCTTCCAACACCTGATTGTATTTCATCTAAAATTAAAAGCGCACCAACTTCTTCACATCGTTTTTTAACAAGAAAAAGGTAGTTGTTTTTAGGTTCTATAAAACCTGCACCACCTTGAATAGTTTCTAAAATAACAGCAGCAGTTTTAGTTGTAATACCTTCAATATCCAGTACATTATTAAACTCAATAAATCTAATTCCCGGTATTAATGGTCTAAATGCGCTATTTTGTTGTTCGGCACCACAAACGCTCATGGAACCTTGTGTGTTGCCGTGATACCCATTTTTTGCAGCAACAATTTCGCTTCTACCTGTAAATCGTTTTGCTAATTTTAAAGCTCCTTCTGTAGCTTCTGTTCCTGAATTTGTAAGATAAACAGTATCTAAAGTAGCGGGTAAGTTTTCAGCTAATAACTTACATAAACCAACTTGTGGTTTTTGAATAAACTCACCATAAACCATAACGTGTGTATACGCATCAACTTGGGTTTTAATGGCTTCAGAAACTTTTGGATGGTTGTGACCTAATGTATTTGCTGAAACCCCTGCAATAAAATCTAAATAAGCTTTTTTATCTGAACCATATACATAACTACCTTTAGCTTTTGAAATTTCAATAGCTAATGGATGTGGAGATGTTTGTGCTTGATGATTAAAAAAATCTGCTTTCAATTTTTATAATTTTATTGGTTCTATGGTAGTATCAGTAGGTTTTAATTCAGTTTTTTCAGGAGTTTTATCATCTCTAATAAAAATAGCTTCTTTTGTTAAAGGTCTTTCATCTTCTCTCCAAATAAATCCTTTTAACAAGGCTTCATTCTCAGGGAATTTAGAAGGAGGATAGGTGTTACCATCAGGACTTACATAAAAATTAATGCTATTTATTTCGTTACTATCTAAAGTTATAAATATGTTTTTACTAGTCTGCATTTTAGTAATTCCAATTAACTTTTGGTTGTCATCTCTACCATAAAATATAACTTCACTATTTCCAAACACATCTAATGATATTAAAGAATTGTCTTTAAATTTTCCAAACATAAATTTACCTTTCATTTGGCTATAACCAATAGAGTCTTTTTGAACCATAAATCCGTTAGAAATAATTTTTAGCGAATCTAATTGTTCGGTTTTTATATTAGAAATTAAATGAATAGTATCTCCGGTAATTTGATTTCCTTCGGCCCAAATAACAGGGTTTTTAAGCAATTCAGTCAATCCAGTTTTTTCATTGGTAACTAATGAATCACATTTACCTTGCATATTAGTTTTAAAAAATTTCACATAATTAAATGCTCTAATTATGCGCTCATCAGTAGGGCCAGTAACCATTAATACATTACCGTGAATATAAGTAGAATCATTTTCTACAGCAGAAATTGCAACAGCTCTATCTGTAATATATACAGAGTCTTTTAATTGAAATAATTCTGCATATCCACCTTTAATAGTAGTGTCATTTAATGTATCATTAACAACAATGTTTCCTGTTGCAGATGCAAAACTTTTATTTTTATTGTAGTACAAACTGTCACCTTCAATAGTTCTATCATCGTAATAAATTTTAGAATTTTCAATGAAGTATGAAATGTTTGTTTTAGAATTGTAATGGCCTCTTTCTGTATAAACTTTATTTTGTTCACTTGTAATAGTTGATGGGCCATATAATTCTGCTATACCAGAATCAGTAAAATAATCTAAATGATTTGAAACTAATTTGCTGTCTTTATTAGTAACATCAACATTTGTAAATGCCTGAAATTTATTTTCGGCTAAATAATAATTTCCAATTTTACTTTTTAAAACATTGGTAGTATCTTTAATAGTTCCACCACTTTTATAATATAAATGTTGTTTAACACGATCAAAATAAAGTGTATCTGTTCTAAGTTCCATAATGTCATCTTTTAAGAAAACATCTCCCCAAGAAGTAGCTTTTTTATTTATTCCATCGTAATCTGTGTATTTGCTATATTGAAAAATGGTGTCACCTTGGTTAACAACAACATTTCCCATTGCTTTAATTAACTTGGTTTCTTGATAAATATATGCTTTGTCACAACGTAGTGTTGCACCTTCATGTTCAACAAAAACATTTCCCAAAGAGATTGTTGCTCCGGGATATTTAGGATCAGCCATTGTGTTGTCTGCTTTCAAAATCCTTATCTTTTTAGATTGGGAAAATGAAGTAAAACTCAATAGTATAAAACTAAAAATTAGTATTTTTTTCAAATTGCTATAATTTATTACAAATTAACGAAAAAGTTGATTGTAAATTATAAAATGATTGTAAAAAAAAAGCTTCAATTAATTGAAGCTTTTTTTAGTTTATCTTAATATTGTTTGCTTTCGATCAGGACCTACAGAAACAATTTTCACTGGAACTTCAACAAAATCTTCAATAAATTTAATGTAATCCAATAATGCTTTTGGAAGCGTGTCAACACTTGTCATTTGTGTTAAATCTTCTTCCCAACCATCTAATTCAGTATAAATAGGAGTTACGTTGTGTGCTTCAATATTGTAAGGTAAATGACTAACTTCTTCATTTTTATAGTTGTAAGAAGTACAAACGTTTAAAGTTTTAAAACCAGAAAGTACATCACCTTTCATCATCATTAATTGTGTTACACCATTAACTTGAACAGCGTATCTTAAAGCTACTAAATCTAACCAACCACAGCGTCTTGCTCTACCAGTTGTAGCACCAAACTCATGACCAACTTTAGACATTGTTTCACCAACTTCATCAAACAGTTCAGTAGGGAATGGGCCAGAACCAACTCTTGTAGTATAAGCTTTAAAAATTCCGAAAACTTCTCCTATTTTGTTTGGAGCAACACCTAAACCAGTACAAGCACCTGCAGCAGTAGTATTTGAAGATGTTACAAAAGGATATGTTCCAAAATCAATATCTAATAAAGAACCTTGTGCACCTTCAGCTAAAATTGTTTTTCCAGCTTTCATGGCACTATTTAAATACTCTTCACTATCAATAAATGTTAACTTTTTTAAGTCTTCAACAGCTTTAAAGAAATCAATTTCTAATTCATCTAAATCATATTCAATATCAGCTTCATAAAAGTCAATCATTTTAATGTGTTTAGCTGCTAAAGCCTTGTATTTGTCTTTCCAATCAGACAATTCAAGATCTCCAACACGCATTCCATTTCTTCCAGTTTTATCCATATAAGTTGGACCAATACCTTTTAAAGTAGAACCAATTTTGGCTTTTCCTTTTGAAGCTTCACTTGCAGCATCTAATAACCTGTGCGTAGGCAAAATTAAATGTGCTTTTCTTGAAATTAATAATTTAGATTTAAAATCTAAATTGAATTTTGCTAAATTGTCTATTTCTTTTTGAAAAATTACAGGGTCAATTACAACACCGTTTCCAACTACATTAATTGCAGTTTCATGAAAAATACCAGAAGGTATTGTGTGTAAAACGTGTTTGTGACCATCAAAAATTAATGTGTGACCTGCATTTGGACCACCTTGAAAACGTGCGATTATATCGTAATTAGAAGTAAGGACGTCTACAATTTTCCCTTTTCCTTCATCTCCCCATTGCAGTCCTAGTAATAAATTTACAGCCATTGCTTTATAAATGTTAGTTTTTGTTTTGTTTTTTTGTTCCGTAGAAATATAGTGAATGATTGTAGATGTCTATGTCAAACGTTTCCTCAATCGTTTTTTTAATTATTTGAACTCTTGGATCACAAAATTCAATAACTTCACCAGTATCTGTTAAAATAACGTGGTCATGTTGTTTGTCAAAATATGATTTTTCGTAATGTGCTTGATTTTGGCCAAATTGGTGTTTACGTACCAAACCAGATTCTAATAAAAGTTCAATAGTATTGTAGAGTGTAGCTCTACTAACTCTATAGTTTTTATTTTTCATTTGAATATACAATGATTCAATATCAAAATGGTGATCTAAATCATATATTTCTTGCAAAATTGCAAAACGTTCAGGTGTTTTTCTATGATTATTTGTTTCCAAATATTTCACAAAAACACTTTTAACAATTTTTTGATTATCGTTCCCCATAATTATGTATAAATAGAGTCATAAAACTATAAATGCAAAGTTAATTTTAATTTTTAATTAAACCTATGTTATAAATCATATTTATTAACTTTAATTGTGAATAAAGTTAATGTTTATAAATCCTATCAACTGTTTCAACACCATCAATTTTCTTCAAGTTATCACACAGTTTTTGAAGTTGTGATTTGTTTTTTACACTCACTGTTATTTTACCTTCAAATACGCCATCGTTACCTGAAATATTAAGCCCTTGAATATTAACACTCATATGTTTAGAGATTACTTCGGTAATTTCATTTACCATACCAACGTGATCAACTCCATATATTTTAATAATAGCTTTAAATTCTTGTTTGGTAGAATCTATCCATTTTGCTTTTAAAATTCTATAGGCATAGTTTGCTTGTAAACTAATTGCATTTGGGCAATCTTTTTTGTGTACTTTAATTCCGTCATTAATGGTAATAAATCCAAAAACTTTATCTCCAGGAATAGGGTTACAACATTTAGAAATTTTATAATCTAAACGTTCTTCTTCTTTTCCAAAAACTAGTGAATCATAATTTTCTGTTACTTCATCCTTATCAATATACGCCGGATTTTTTACAGATCTTTTAATTCTTGTTTTAAAGAAATTTACAAAAGCATTACTTCGTTTAGACATAAATTCTTTCAATTGATTGTTGTCAATTGAGCCAATTCCCATACGGTAAAATAGGTCTAAACTAGTTTTTAATTTAAAAAAGGTAACTAATTCATTCACCGTTTTTTCATCTAAATTTATTTTTAGATGTTTTAATTTACGAGCTAATATTTCTTTTCCTTCTTCAGCAATTTTCTTTTGATCTTCTTTAAGAGCGTTTTTAATTCTTGTTCTAGCTCTTGCTGTTACAACAAATTCAAGCCACCCAACATTAGGTTTTTGATTTTTTGCAGTAATAATATCTACTTGATCACCACTTTTTAGCTGATGACTAATTGGTTTTAACTTACCATTAATTTTTGCGCCTCTACAATTCATACCTACTTGTGTATGAATGGTAAATGCAAAATCTAGTGCTGTTGCATTTTTTGGTAAAGCTTTTAAATCACCGTTTGGAGTAAAAACAAATATTTCTTTAGAATATAAATTTAATTTAAAATCTTCAACGAAATCAATGGCATTTGAATCTGGACTTTCAAGTGTTTCTTTAATTTTGTTTAACCAATCATCTAATCCGTTTTCCCCTTCTTCTTTGTTTTTATATTTGTAATGTGCAGCGTATCCTTTTTCAGCTATTTCATCCATTCTTTCAGAACGAATTTGAACTTCAACCCATTTTCCTTGAGGTCCCATTACAGTAATATGAAGTGACTCATAACCTGTAGATTTAGGTTGTGAAATCCAATCACGTAACCTGCTTGGGTTTGGTCTAAAGTGGTCTGTTACAATAGAATAAATTTTCCAAGCATCAAATTTTTCAGCTTTTAAAGTAGATTCGTAAATAATACGAATAGCGAATTTATCGTAAATTTCATCATAGGTTACACCTTGAGAAAGCATTTTTTTTCGAATGGAATAAATAGACTTTCTTCTTCCTTTAATGGTGTATTTAAAATTTTCAGCATCCAATGTTTCTTGAATAATACTTGAAAATTTATCTATATAAATATTTTGCTCTTCTTTACTTTGCGACATTTTATCTAAAATGTCATTGTAAACATCAGGTTCAGTATATTTTAAACCAAGGTTTTCAAGTTCAGTTTTAATATTGTATAAACCTAATCTATGTGCTAAAGGCGCATAAATATAAAGTGTTTCTGAAGAGATTTTAATTTGTTTGTGATGTGGCATTGCATCCATAGTTTGCATATTGTGCAATCTATCAGCAATTTTTATTAAAATTACACGTACATCATCGTGCAAAGTTAAAAGCATTTTTCTAAAGTTTTCTGCTTGTATTGAAGCGTCTTGCTCTTTGTTTAAAAAAGATATTTTGGTAAGTCCACTAACAATTCTAGCTACATTTTCTCCAAACAATTGTTCAATATCTTCTATGGTATAATCAGTATCTTCAACTACGTCATGTAGTAAAGCAGACACAATAGAAGTAGTGTCTAAACCAATTTCATAAGCCACAATTTTAGCAACAGCAATAGGATGAAAAATATAAGGTTCACCTGATTTTCTGCGTTGACTGCTATGTGCTTCTAATGCAATATCAAAAGCTTTTCTTATTTCTTTTTTATCAGAGTCTGTAAAAGTTTGATAAGCACCTTTTAAAAGGTCTTTATACCTTCTTGCAATTTCTTTATTTTCTTCTTCTTGATTTAAATCGTACGCCATGAATTAAAAATACTATTTAAAATCTATTTAACAATAGTTATCAATTATTTTTTCAAATTTATGATTCTTTGCAATAAAGTAGGATGAGAATAATGAATTTTAACGTATAAAGCGTTTGGTGTTAAATTACTCAAACTATTTTTTGAAAGTTTTTTTAAAGATGAGATTAAAGGTTCAGCACCAAAATTATATTTTGCATAATCATCTGCTTGATATTCAAATTTACGAGACAATACATTCATAAATAAATTGGTAATTTCTGAAATAGGACTGTATAAAATTCCGAAAGCAATTAATCCAATATGAAAACTAGGAGTTTGTACACCTAATGCTTGTGAAAGTAGCTCACTTCCAACAAATAAAGATAAAATATAAAGTGTTAATCCAGTTAAAATTATGGATAATAGTAAATTGTAAATAATATGCTTCATTTTGTAATGACCAACTTCATGAGCTAAAACGGCAACAATTTCGTTTGTGTTTAAATCTTTAATTAAAGTGTCATATAAAGTAATTCTTTTTTGAGAACCAAAACCTGAAAAATATGCATTTGCTTTTGTAGAACGTTTAGAACCGTCAATTACAAAAATATTATCTAATTTGAAGCCAATTTTTTGAGCAAAATTTTCAATAGCTATTTTAAGTTCGCCATCTTCTAACGGGCTTTGCTTATTAAATAAAGGAACTATTAATTTTGAATAAAACATATTCATAAAAATGCTAAATGCTGTAACCAAAGCCCAAGCATACAACCAAAACGAAGTTGTTGTTAATTGATAAAACCAAGTGATTAAAGCTAAAATTCCTCCTCCAATGATAGCTAACATAAGCCAACCTTTCAATTTATCAAGAATAAATAATTTTTTAGTGGTTTTGTTAAAACCAAATTTTTCTTCAATTACAAATGTTTTATAATATGAAAAAGGTGTATTTATAATATCACTTGCAAATAGAATTATTCCAAAGAAAATAAGTGTAATAAGTAAAGTGTTATTTGTTATATTTTTTGCGATAGTATTAACAAATGCAAACCCATCAAAAATAAAAAATAGTAAGGTAGTTATAATTGAAAATGTACTAGTTATAACAGAAAATTGATAATTTGTTTTCTTATAATTTTGAGATTTCACATACTCTTCTTCATTGTAAATCCCATCTAACTCGGTTGGAATTTTATCATCAAAATGTTTGGCATTTAACGCGTCTAAATAGGTGTCAAATAAAAACTTAACAATAATTATAGCAATAAGAATATAAAAAATAATTTGAGCTGTCATGTTTTTATTTTATAAATTACGTTGTCTAATTGCTTCAAAAACAATAATTGCAGCACTTACGGAAACATTCATAGAGTCTATTGCCCCACGCATTGGAATAATAATATTTTTAGTAGTATTATTTAACCATTCATTGCTTAAACCTGTAGCCTCAGTACCCACAATAATGGCTGTTGCCTGCTTGTAGTCAATTGTTTGATATTCTACAGAAGCTGTTAAAGCGGCTCCGTACATTTGAATATTGTTTTCTTTTAAAAAATCAATAATTTCTGAAGTAGAACCTGTAGCAATAGTTGTTGTAAACACACAACCTACACTTGAACGAATAATATTTGGGTTGTAAAGGTCTGTTTTTGGGTTTGCTATAAAAACAGCATCAACACCAGCGGCATCAGCAGTTCTTAATAATGCACCAATATTCCCTGGTTTTTCTGGAGCTTCAGCAATTAAAATTAACGGAGTTTTATTTTTGAAGTTAATGTTATTTAATGCCAAATTTTTGCCTTTTGCAACCGCTAAAATTCCTTCGGTACTGTCTCGTAAAGCAATTTTTTTATATACATCGTTTGAAATTTCAATAATTTCAACTTCTGCAGGTAATAAGTTGCTTAAAGTTTCAAAATCATCTTCATAAATAATTGAAGAATCAGCTAAAATTGTGGTTATTTCATAATCACCATTTAAAGCCAATGTAATTTCACGTAAACCTTCAATAATAAAAGTGTTGGTTTTTTTTCGAAGACGCGATTTTTCTTTTAACTGAACCAGCTCTTTTACAAAAGAATTTTGTGGACTTGTAATTTGTTTAAACATTGTACAAAAATAAGATTTATAAAACTATAATTCTTCAGTTAGGTGATAATTTATTAAAAGCAATACAACTTTATTGTAACCATCAATTCCGTGTTGTTGCTTATTTGCTTTTAAATAAGAGTCGTAAAATATTTTAAAAAATTGTTCAGACCAATTTTGATACGATTTCCAAAAGTTTTGACTTCGTTGCATATCTTTTAAAACACCTTTATTTAATGTAGTTTTTAATTTTTCAAAAGTTTCTGGTTGTTTACGGTACACTTCAAACAAAGAATATCTTAAAGCCATTAAATAACCAGAGTATTTAAAATATACATTGTTAGAATTTGTTGTTGCTAAATACCCAACAAAATTAGCCTCCTTTTCTGAAGCAATTCCTAATTGGTGTGCAATTTCATGACACGTTGTTGCTGGGTAATTATTCTTAGGAATTAAATAGTTCACTTGCGCTTCATTGGTTAGTGGACTTACATAACCTGCAAAGCCCATATACGTTAAAGGAACACTAAATAATGAATGTTTTACAGCTGGGTTTATGTATGCAAACTGCGGCATTGTTTTCTGTAAATTATCATAAATGGAAGGCGCTTCTTTTTGTATTTCTTTTTTGGTTAAAGGATTTTCAACTAATAAACTGTCATTTGAAGTAATTAAACTTTGTACCTTGTTAATTTTAACAATAAGCTTTTCGGTAAATTCAATAAGTTCAGTGTCAGTATATTCTGTTTTGTTAAAATTTAACCGTTCAAATAAAGGTGTTCTAAAATAATTGAACCCCCAATTTAAATGAAATAGAAAAAAGAGAATAGACAATACAGCACCTGTTTTAAAAAATGTTTTTTTGAAACTTAATTTTCTGGTTTTAATAGCAATGTAAATAGATTTTAATATGAATATAATTAAAAATGCATATAAAACATCTCCAACAGAAAATGGTAATCTTCCTAAAATTAATCGTAATGATTTTGAAATAAAAATATAAAGACCGTTAGAGTAATATTGCTCAACAAAAGTAGGGTGTTGCGCAATAATTTGTACAAAAGCCCATTGTATTATTAAAAAAACAGTTAATACTTTATACGATTTTTCAAATTTCATCTTCCAAAAATATGAAATTATTAAGAGTAATTCGCGATTAAATAGTTATTAACAAAAAAGGAACTTGTTAACAACATTTGTGTACAACTAAAGTTCTAAAAAAGTGGTTAAAACTGTGTTTTAAAAATTACTTTTGTTTACTTAAAAAAACATAATTCTTATTGTTTTTCTAAACAATATGTTTTTATATTGCAACAAAAATTTACGATTTTACATCAAAAATCAAGAGTCTAATAAACAACCATTTATAAAGTTAATTGAGTGAAGAATTTACAGCCAACACCCGCAAAAAAGTTTAAAAAAAGTTCAGTAATAAGTCTTGAGAAGGGGAAATTACCACCTCAAGCTATGGATTTGGAAGAAGCTGTTTTGGGTGCAATGATGATTGATAAAAAAGGGGTAGATGATGTGATTGATATTATTCACCCTGAAGTATTTTATAAAGAAGCTCACCAATTAATTTATGAAGCTATTTACGCTTTGTTTCAAAATACGGAACCTATTGATTTACTTTCTGTTTCAAATCAATTAAGAAGTAGCGGAAATTTAGAAGCCGCTGGTGGCGATTTCTATTTGGTTGGATTAACGCAAAAAGTATCATCATCTGCACATATTGAATTTCACGCCCGAATTATTCTTCAAAAATTTATTCAAAGAAAATTGATTTCAATTTCTTCTGAAATTATTGAAGAAGCATATGATGAAACAATGGATGTTTTTGATTTGTTAGACAATGCCGAAACAAAACTTTTTGAAGTAACACAAGGAAACTTAAAAAAAGGATCTGAAGATGCTGAAGGTTTGGTTAACCAAGCGATTAAAAAAATTCAAGAAATTTCTAATAAAAGTGGAATGAGTGGTGTTGCTACTGGTTTTACACGTTTAGATGAATTAACCTCTGGATGGCAACCTTCAGATTTAGTTATTTTAGCTGCTCGTCCTGGTATGGGAAAAACTGCATTTGTAATGTCTATGGCGAAAAATATGGCTATTGATTTTGGAACACCAGCTGCAATTTTTTCATTAGAGATGTCATCAGTTCAATTAATTACGCGTATGATTTCTAGTGAAACCGGAATTTCTTCGGGGAAATTAAGAAAAGGTAACCTAGAGCCTCATGAATGGGAACAGTTAAATGTGAAAGTTAAAAACTTATCAAAAGCACCAATTTTTATTGATGATACACCTTCATTATCAATTTTTGATTTACGTGCAAAAGCACGTCGTTTAGCTTCTCAACACGGAATTAAAATTATAATTATTGATTATTTACAATTAATGACTGCAGGTGGTTCTACAGGAGGAAATCGTGAACAAGAAATTTCTATGATTTCTAGAAACTTAAAAGCCTTAGCTAAAGAATTATCTATACCAGTAATTGCACTTTCTCAGTTATCTCGTGCGGTTGAAACACGTGGAGGAAGTAAAAGACCGTTACTATCAGATTTACGTGAATCTGGTGCAATTGAACAAGATGCAGATATTGTTTCGTTTATATTTAGACCAGAATATTATGGATTAACTGAATGGGATGATGATGAACATTCTCCTTGTGAAGGGCAAGCAGAATTTATTGTTGCAAAACATAGAAATGGAGGACTAGAAAATATTCGTTTAAAATTTACTGGGCATTTAGCACAGTTTAGTAATTTAGATGAAGATATGGGGAATGAATTTCAATCAAAAATGAATGTAATTCCTGAAAGTAGTATTCCTAGTAGTGCACAAGATGCCTTTGGAGTTCCAGATAATTTAGATGATGGTGATGTTCCTTTTTAAAAACATTAAATACAAATTAACAATACAACCAATACTAAAATACGTGTTGTTTGCATTTTTTTGTTTGATTTCAAATTCAATTTTTGCGTCATTTATTTTAATTCCAATGGATGATGTTACCCAAACCAACCATTTAAAAGCTTACGGAATTACATATTGGTCTTTGGAAAAAGGCAATAAAGCAAAATGGTTGTTAAACTATGAAGGTGGTTCTTTTTTATTAGAGGATAATGAAGCTACACGTAATGAGTGTAAAGTTAGAGGTGTTACATTTCATGTAATTTCAGATACTCAAGCCGCACAAATTTTAAGTGAAATTAGCAGTCCTTCTAAAAATATGGAAGCGGTTGTTTTAGAAAAAGCACCAAAAATTGCAGTGTATTCTCCTAAAGGAAAAATGCCTTGGGATGACGCGGTTACTCTTGTTTTAACATATGCTGAAATTCCTTTTGATGTAATTTATGATGAAGAAGTATTAAATGAAAAATTACTTTTATATGAATGGCTGCATTTACATCATGAAGATTTTACTGGTCAATATGGAAAATTTTATGGCGCTTATAGAATGGCTCCTTGGTATATTGAACAAAAAAAAGATGCTGAAACTTTAGCCACTAAATTAGGGTATTCAAAAGTGTCACAGCAAAAATTAGCAGTTTCTAAAAAAATTAGAGATTTTGTAGTTGGAGGCGGATTTATGTTTGCAATGTGTTCAGCAACCGATAGTTTTGATATAGCACTCTCTGCTGAAGGTGTAGATATTTGTGAACCTATGTTTGACGGAGATCCATCAGAAAAAGAATATCAATCTAAAATTGATTATAGTAAAACATTTGCTTTTAAAGATTATACGTTGGTTAAAAACCCAAGAGAATATGAGTTTTCATCAATTGATATGACACGCAAAAGAACGAGCATAAAACGTACTTCAGATTATTTTTCGCTAAAAGAATATTCAGCAAAATGGGATCCTATTCCTACTATGTTATGCCAAAATCATACCTTATTAATAAAAGGTTTTATGGGGCAAACTACCTCTTTTGATAGAGATGCCATTAAATCTAATGTGTTAGTAATGGGAGAAATTAAATCAAATAGAGAAGCGCGTTATATTCATGGTGTAAAAGGGAAAGGAATGTTTACATTTTATGGAGGGCACGATCCAGAAGATTACCAACACAGAGTAGGAGATCCTAAAACTGAATTAGATTTACACCCTAATTCTCCTGGTTACAGGTTAATTTTAAATAATGTTTTATTTCCTGCCGCTAAAAAGAAAAAGCAAAAAACATAATAAACAGAAGGTTTTTCAAGGTAAACAGCTTACTTTATTTAATGAATGGTAATTTTAATTGTTTAATTGTTTAAAATTTTGTACTTTCGATACAAGATATTATAAATTTTTAAACCCTTATATCATGAAAAAATATCTATTCCTTTTTAGTTTTTTACTTTTATTATGTTCGTGTGAGAATGAAACTGATGTTCTTACAGATGATACAATTGATCCAGATTTAATTTGTGAAGATTGTGATATTGATATAGTAAAAGATTCAAATCGTTTAACCCAATACAATCAAACAGTTACTCTTTCTCAACGTGGAGTTAAATCAAAAAATACTACTTCAAAAGTTGAAGATATTTCATTAATACTTAAAGCTAAATTAGCACCTTTGTATATTACTCATGAAGAGCAGGAGGTTATGTTAAACGCAAACCATGTATCAGTATATGGAAAAAAAATTGCAGCATCATATAGTTTAGCAGGGGAACCATATTCAGGAGCAGTTGATATATTATATGATAGTGGAGAACTAGTTAATTTACAAGGTACTTTATTATTACCTCACAGAGATATTGATGCTGTAAGCTTATTTGATTCAAGCAACTTATTTTTAGGAGGAGGGTTTGATGCAACAGAGTTTTATGGTGGTGATCATCCTTCTTTTTTCGCAGGATATGAATTTAAATACAATGAAAAATCTGATATGCTTAGTTTACAAGAAAATCAAGTTTTTCATTCTGTTTTTGGAAATAAATTAAGAAATATAAAATCTGATAAATCAATAATTACTGGTTCAGGTGGAGGAAATTCTGGAGTGATTTTTGCATTTGATGAAAATACGGAAACTTTAATTTTAAATGAATCAAATGAAACTAATGGGTTATATATTTTAGATACTTCAATTGAAAAAAGAGATGGTTTATATTATTTTGTTGCAATAGCTTATAATGATTCAACAAAAGAATTAAAAGCATTTTCTTATTTAATATCTATTGAAACAAATATAATGACCTTAAATTATGAAGTTAGTTTAGGTATTTTTGATTTAAATGTTGAAGCTAAACATAGTCTGGTATTACCAAGAAAAGATGTTCTTGTAGTAAGTCTAGGAAGTGAAGGAATGGGTATTTATAAAGTTACAACTAGTGATGATAAAGCTACAGCAACTTTAAAGCATCAACTAAAAGAAGAAATTTTAGATACTAGTGAGCCAAATCATGTTGTAAATTCTATTGTTTATCATGCAGATATGTTTTATGTAGCTGCAGGTGGTGCAGGAATTTATATTATTCCATATGTTACAACAGATGTTAAATTTGATGAAAACTTTTATCATGTAGATTCTGACCCAGGTATTTCCATCAATAATATTGGTAGGAGTGATGATGAATTGGTGGTCGCTACAACTGAAGGAATAAGTATTTATCAAACCAATGGAATAGATTAAATTTAAAAGCTTTTTATATTTATAAAAGATAATCATATTAAAATATGATTATCTTTTTTTTAAGCCAAAGAATTAATTGAATTTTATTGCCTAATTATTTAAAATAGCTATTTTTACCACTTCAAATAAAACTATAGATAATGTCAACTACACAAGAATTAAAAGATTTTGCACAACAAGTTAGAAGAGATATTGTACGTATGGTGCACGCAGTAAATTCTGGTCACCCAGGAGGTTCATTAGGATGTAATGAATTTTTAACTGTTCTTTATCAAGATGTAATGAAACACTCCTCTAATTTTACAATGGACGGTAAAAACGAAGATTTATTCTTTTTATCAAACGGGCATATTTCACCTGTTTTTTATAGTGTTTTGGCAAGAAGTGGTTATTTTCCAGTAGAAGAATTAGCAACTTTTAGAAAGTTAAATACACGTTTACAAGGGCACCCAACTACTCATGAAGGTTTACCAGGTATTCGTATGGCTTCAGGATCTTTAGGACAAGGAATGAGTGTTGCAATTGGTGCTGCGCAAGCTAAAAAACTGAATGGAGATGACAGATTTGTATATGCTTTGCTTGGTGATGGTGAGTTACAAGAAGGTCAAAATTGGGAAGCAATTATGTATGCTGCAGGTAAAAAAGTTGATAACTTAATTGCAACGGTTGATTATAATGGTCAGCAAATTGATGGTTCTACAGATCACGTACTTCCTTTAGGAGATTTGAAAGCTAAATTTGAAGCTTTTGGATGGATTGTTTTAGAAGAAGAAAAAGGAAATGATATTGAAAGTATTCAAAAAGTATTGGCTGAAGCAAAATCATTAGCAGGAAACGGAAAACCAGTTTGTATTTTATTAAAAACAGAAATGGGTAACGGAATTGATTTTATGATGCATACGCACGCTTGGCACGGAAAAGCGCCAAATGATGCACAATTAGAAGATGCTTTAAATCAAAACCCTGCAACTTTAGGAGATTATTAGTAAAAACACTTTAGTTTTTATACATACATTACAAAACCTCTTTTCTTAATTTTGAAAGAGGTTTTTTTGTGATTATTTTATCATAACGAATAAGTTTAATTGTAAGAATAAATTTATATTTACGACTGTTCACAAAACATTTTAATCTTTATAAATGAAAATAGGAATTGTTTGTTATCCAACTTTTGGAGGAAGCGGAGTAGTAGCTACAGAATTAGGAATGGCATTGGCTCAAGAAGGACATCATGTTCATTTTATTACGTACAAACAACCTGTACGATTAGATTTTATTTCAAATGACATTCATTTTCATGAAGTTTTTGTTGAAGAATATCCTCTCTTTCATTTTCAACCGTATGAGTTAGCTTTATCAAGTAAAATGGTTGAAGTTGTTGAAATGTATAATTTAGATATTTTACACGTTCATTACGCAATACCACACGCATATGCCGCTTATATGGCAAAACAAATGCTCAAAGAAAAAGGAATTGATATAAAAGTGGTTACTACTTTACATGGAACAGATATTACTTTAGTTGGAAGTCATCCAAACTATAAAACAGCTGTAGAATTTAGTATTAATAATTCTGATGTGGTCACAACAGTTTCTGAAAGTTTAAAGAAAGATACGTTGCGTTTGTTTACTATTAAAAAAGAGATTCATGTAATTCATAATTTCATAGATTTTGAAAAGTACCCTGAAATTCATGCAGAAGAGTGTAAACGTAATACAATTGCAAATGATAATGAACGTATTATAACACACATTAGTAATTTAAGGCCTGTAAAAAGAGCTACTGATGTGATGGATATTTTTTATAAAATTCAAAAAGAAATTCCTTCAAAATTATTATTAGTTGGAGAAGGCCCTGATAGAGAAACTATTGAGTGCCAAGCAAAAAAACTTGGTATATTAGATAGAGTTTTATTTTTAGGAAATAGCAATGAAGTAAATAAACTATTGTGCTATTCCGATTTGTTTTTATTACCCTCAGAAACAGAAAGTTTTGGTTTGGCAGCTTTAGAAGCTATGGCAGCTAGAACTCCTGTAATATCAACAAATTCTGGTGGCTTACCTGAAGTAAATATTGAAGGTGTAACAGGTTTTTTAAGCAACGTTGGAGATACCGATGATATGGCTAAAAATGGGATATTTATTTTAAAAGACTTAGAAAGACTTCAAGAATTTAAACAACATGCTTTGGAACAAGCAAAACGTTTTAGTTTACAAAACGTTTTACCTGCATACCAAGAAGTTTACCGAAAAGTTTCTAAAAATTGTTATTAAGAATTGTAGTAATTTAACGCTTCAATTAACAACGCTTTGTCAACTTTACAATCAAATTTGTATTTTTCGTAATTGCTTAGTAACACAAAGTTTACTTGACCGCCAACATTCTTTTTATCGTGGATTAAAAGTTCTAAAATAGCGTCGTAATCTTTAGTGTCAATTTGAACTTTATTATAAATTTTAAGACATTCATCTTTTATTAATGCTACTTCATTTAAAGGAAAACCTAAAAGTTTTTCAGAAATAAAACACTCTGTAATCATACCTATAGCAATGGCTTCACCGTGAGTAAGTTTTTCTTTTTCTTCTGATTCTAAGAAATATGATTCAACCGCATGACCTAATGTATGTCCAAAATTCAATACTTTACGTAAACCACCTTCTTTTGGATCTTCAGTAACCACTTCATTTTTAATTTCTATAGAACGATGAATTAGTGTGCTAATATTTTCAAGTGAAAGTGTGTTGAAATTTTTAATTTTCTCCCAAATAGTAACATCATAAGTTAATCCGTACTTAATAATTTCTGCAAGTCCAGATCTTATTTCTCTTTCAGGAACAGTTGCTAAATATTGCGTGTCAATTAGCACCATTTCAGGGTCAGAAAATAAACCAATTTGATTTTTTAAAACACCTAAATCAACACCTGTTTTACCACCAACTGAAGCATCAACCATACTTAAAAGTGTTGTAGGAATATTCACAAATGAAATTCCTCTTTTAAAAGTTGAAGCTACAAAACCTCCTAAATCTGTAATAACTCCACCACCTAAATTAATTAACAAGCTTTTTCTATCGGCACCAAGTTCAGTTAATGCTTGCCAAACACCTGTACAAGTATCTAAATTTTTGTTTTCTTCGCCTGCTTCTATTTCAATAATTTCTATCTCTTTAATTGTTTCAATAGTTTGTAATAAAATAGGCAAGCAATTTTCATTTGTGTTTTCATCTACTAAAATAAATATTTTTGAAGGATTAGATTTTGCTATATATGCGTTCAATTTCATATAAGCATCTTCTTGAAAATTCACATAGTAGTTATTGGATAATATAGGCTGCATTTTGGATAATATTTTTGTGCAAATTAAGGGTAAAAAAATGAAAAAATAAACTGTTTGTAATTATCTTTGTTAAAAGACAATTTAACAATGGAGAAAATATTTAACAATACAGAGGTTGCCTTTGAAGTAAAAACAGATTCAGAGATAGATAGAGCCTTTTATTTGTTTGAAATGATTAAGCGTGAGCCTTTAGTAAAAATAGGCACTGCAATGACTAAATTTGCACTAAAAACACATTTACCTGTTGAAGGATTAATAAGATCTACAGTGTTTGATCATTTTTGTGGCGGTGTAACTGAAATTGACTGCATGCCGGTAATTGAAAAAATGTTTACAAAGCGAGTACACTCAGTATTAGATTATTCTGCAGAAGGAAAAGAAGATGAGGCGCAGTTTGATTTAACTATGGAAAAAACACTAAACAATATAAAGTTTGGTAAAGAAAAAGAAAGTGTTCCGTTTGCAGTATTTAAACCTACAGGTTTTGGACGATTAGAAATTTATAGAAAACTAACAGAAGGAGAGCCTTTAAATGCAAGTGAACAAACCGAATGGGAACGTATTAAAGAACGTTATGATATTGTTTCTAAAGCTGCATATGATAGAGATGTACCTTTATTAATTGATGCTGAAGAAACTTGGATGCAAACAGCTGCCGATGATTTAATAGAAGAAATGATGGCAAAGTACAATACTGAAAAAGTAATTATTTTTGGTACGTTACAGTTGTATCGTTGGGATAGATTAGATTATTTAAAAAAATTGCATCAAAGAGCAAAAGAGCAAGGCTTTAAAATAGGAATGAAATTGGTTCGTGGTGCGTATATGGAAAAAGAACGTGAACGTGCAGAAGAGAAAGGCTATAAAGACCCGATTTGTGTTGATAAAGCAGCAACCGATAAAATGTTTAATGATGTGCTAACTTATATGTTTAGAAACATTGATGATATGGCTGTTTTTGCGGGTACGCACAACGAAGAAAGCTCTTATTTATTAATGGATTTGTTAGCAAAATCTGGTGTTGATAAAAATGATAAACGAATTTGGTTTGGGCAGTTATATGGTATGAGTGATCATATTAGTTACAATTTATCTAAAAACGGATATAACGTAGCTAAATACTTACCATACGGCCCAGTAAGAGATGTAATGCCTTACTTAATTAGAAGGGCTGAAGAAAATACTTCTGTTGCAGGACAAACAAGTAGAGAACTACAGCTTTTAAAGCGAGAGCGTGAAAGACGTAAGGTTTAAAAATATATTATAAAAGGTACTGTTTTCACAGTACCTTTTTTTATTTCTTTTTTCCTGTACCTAAAAATAACAGCAACATAACTATTAAACCAATAAAAACAAGCAACATAAAAATTGCTCCAATAATTCCCCAATTCCAATTAAATAATGCAATACTATTTGTTAAATTCATAATAATTAATTTTACACAAACTTAATTAGTTGAAAATTAATTTTTTATGATATTAATCATTCTTTCAGTTTTGTAGTAATAAACAAAATAAAACACTTACTTTTGCAACTTCTTAAAAAACAGAATATGCAATCTATCAGAAACATAGCAATTATTGCTCACGTTGACCACGGTAAAACTACATTGGTTGATAAAATTATTGACCAAGCTCACATTTTAGATGAGCGTAAAGCACGTACAGAATTATTATTAGATAATAATGACTTAGAACGTGAACGTGGAATTACTATATTATCTAAAAATGTTTCAATTACATATAAAGATGTAAAAATTAATGTAATTGATACACCAGGTCACGCCGATTTTGGAGGTGAAGTAGAGCGTGTTTTAAAAATGGCTGATGGTGTTTTACTTTTAGTTGATGCTTTTGAAGGACCAATGCCACAAACACGTTTTGTACTTGGAAAAGCACTAGAACTTGGATTAACACCAATTGTAGTTATTAATAAAGTTGACAAACCAAATTGTACTCCAGATATTGTTCACGATAAAGTATTTGATTTAATGTTTGCTTTGGATGCAACTGAAGAGCAATTAGATTTTGCTTCAATTTACGGTTCGGCCAAAAATGGATGGATGAGTTATGATTGGAAAGATGAAACAGATAATATTGTTCCATTATTAGATTCAATTATTGAAAATATTCCTGCAGCTCCTTATTTAGAAGGTACACCACAAATGCAAATTACTTCATTAGATTTTACATCTTTTGTTGGAAGAATTGCAATTGGACGTGTATTTAGAGGTGATTTAGAAGAAGGTAAAGATTATATGCTTTGTAAAGCTGACGGTACAAATAAAAAAGTTAGAATTAAAGAATTACACACTTTTGAAGGTTTAGGTAAAAATAAAGTGAAATCTGTAAGAAGTGGTGATATTTGTGCTATTACTGGTGTTGAAGGTTTTGATATTGGAGATACCATTGCAGATTTTGAAAACCCAGAACCATTACCAAGGTTAAAGGTAGATGAACCTACTATGAGTATGTTATTTACAATTAACAATTCTCCGTTTTATGGAAAAGAAGGTAAATATGTAACTTCTCGTCATTTACGTGATAGATTATACAAAGAAACTGAGAAAAATTTAGCTTTAAGAGTTGAAGATACTGATACTGAAGATAAATTTAATGTTTACGGTAGAGGAATTCTGCATTTATCAGTTTTAATTGAAACAATGCGTAGAGAAGGATATGAATTGCAAGTAGGTAGACCACAAGTAATTATCAAAGAAATTGATGGTGTTAAATGTGAACCTTATGAAACTTTAGTAATTGATGTACCTGAAGCATTGGCAAGTAAAGCAATTAACTTAGTAAGTTTAAGAAAAGGAGATATGTTAGTAATGGAGCCAAAAGGTGATATGCAACATTTAGAATTTGATATTCCTTCTCGTGGTTTAATTGGTTTACGTAATAAAATTTTAACAGCAACGCAAGGTGAAGCTATTATAAACCATAGATTACGTGGTTTTGACCCGTATAAAGGAGATATTGAAACTTCAGTTAATGGAGCTTTAGTTTCAGGTGATGCTGGTAAAGCAACTGCTTATTCTTTAGATAAATTAGGAGATAGAGGAATATTCTTTATCGATATTAATCAAGAAATTTACAAAGGACAAGTTGTTGGTGAAAATAACAGACAAGAAGATATGTCTATTAACCTAACAAAAGGTAAAAAGTTGACAAACGTTCGTAAGTCTGGAACAGATTCAGCAGTAAATATTGCTCCTAAAAAAGAATTTTCTTTAGAAGAATGTATGGAGTATATTAAAACTGACGAGTATTTAGAGGTTACACCTTTAAGTTTAAGAATTCGTAAAATAAACTTTAGATAATACATAATTATTTACAACAAAAAAAGCTTCCAATTTGGAAGCTTTTTTTTTGCTTTAAAATAAGCTTTATGTTTAAAAGAAATACCAAAATTTTAGTAACTATTGTTACCATTAGCAATTCAAACTATATTAAAAACTTAGGGTCTAACAATGTATAATCTAATAAAAAAGATACCATGAAAAATTTATTTTTATACGGCTTTATTGCTACTTTTACATTGATTACCAGTTGTTCAAGTAACGATTCTGAGATCATTCAAGAGGATCTAAATTTGAGTGTTAGTTCAGCATTAACAAATGAAGAAATTACCGATTTGATTTTTTTGAGAGAAGAAGAAAAATTAGCACGAGATGTATATCTATATTCGTATGAATTATATGGTAATCCAATTTTTAAAAACATATCAAATAGTGAACAAACTCACATGGATACAGTATTAGCATTACTTAATAAATACAATATCAATGATCCTGCATCAAACGTAAAAGGAGAGTTTTACAATAATGAATTGCAAGAAATTTATGAACATTTAATTCAGCAATCATCAATTTCAGAAGTTGAAGCTTTAAAAGTTGGAAATATAATTGAAGATTTAGACATTAAAGACTTACAGTTAAATGAAGAAAGAACTATTAAAACAGATTTATTAACAGCTTATGGGGCACTAAAATGTGGGTCAAGAAATCATTTAAGAAATTATTATGAGCAATTGATTAAAAAAAACGTTGTATACAGTCCTATGTATATATCTGAAAGTGAATTCGAAGAAATAGTTTCAACATCAAATGAAAAATGTACAAATAATTAAAATTATGGAAATATTAAAAAAAACAAGTGTTTTAGTAATGTTAATAGCGCTATTATTTAGTTGTAATACAGAAAAAAAGGAAGCTAAAAATACTGATCATAAGATTGTTACAGATTTAGTTCATGCTAATACTAATGAGAATGGATTAAAATTATTACAACAAAAGTGTTATGCTTGTCATTCAATTACCTCAAAATCTCATGATGAAATTATTGCACCTCCAATGATTGCTGTTAAAAGGAGGTATCAAATGTCTTTTTCAAATGAAAATGATTTTGTTAATGGATTAACAAGTTGGGTTATGAACCCTGAAGAACAAAATGCGTTAATGAGAGGAGCTATTTCAAATTTTAATATAATGCCAAAGCAACCTTTTAACGAAGATGAAATACGTATTATAGCAGCTTACATGTATCAAAATGAATTAGAAGCTCCTAGTTGGTTTGAACAGCATTTTACAGAAGAACACCCAAATGGAATGGGAAACGGAAACGGAAATGGAAACAGAAATAGAAATGGTAACGGGAACGGAATGGGAAGAGGTAATGGATACCACAGAAATTAATAGAACTTAATATACAAACAAAAACAGGTTTTCAATTCTATGAAAACCTGTTTTCTTTTAGTAAAAGAATATTTACTTTAATCGTTTGATTCTTTTTTGTCATTAGTTTGTTTTTCGGTATCAGATTTAGTTTGAAAAAAACCTGTTAAAACACCAAATAAATCTTCAAAAATGGCATATTTAATCAACTGCGTATGTACATTTATAAATTCTTTATCGTTTTCAATTTTTTCTTCTATTTGTATTCTTTCTATTTCAACACCTTTAACAGTAGGCTCTTGGTTAATATCTATATTTAATAATGGCAACACAAATTTCATAAACAAATTGGTAAACAAAGGTTTACCTGTTGCTTTCATTTTTAAAAGTAAAATTCCAACGGTAATTAAATATAATATAGAAATTAATAAAAAGCCCATATATTTACTTTCAAATAATGAATTTAAAAAATCAGCCAGCACAATTGAGCCAAAAACAATAATAATTAAAAGAAGTACTGAAATAAGAAATACTGAAGAAATTCCACCCAAAAAAGTAGCTAATCTTTCAGATTGTCGCATTCCAAAAAGTTTCAAATAATTTTGAATTAAACTTTCACCATTTTTTGAAATGTCTGCTATGTTATTCTTTAGATTCTTCATAATTTAAATTTAAAAGTAAATTTTTTAGTTTATCCTTTAAAACAATAGCGTCTTCTGAATCTAAGTTTTCAAGTTGCTCTATAACTTTAGTTATTGTTTTTAGTTTTTTTGAAATTGCATTTTTTTCATCGTTTCGCCAAATATAAGCGCCTAATAATAAGCCTGCAATTCCGCCAGCAACACCAGCAATAATTAATTTTGAATCATCCTTTTTCAAATCCATAGATTTTTTTATTTAATTGGTAATTAAAACATAAAATTAAATAAATTTATTTACTAATCAGTGTTTCAACTGGTTTCTTATTTAAAGGGTAAAATTTATTAACTAAGCTAGTTTGAATAATGTTACTATATTTGTTTTCTAAAGTTTAAATAAAATTTATGAAATTAGTTTCTAAAATATTTTTTTTATTGTTGTTTGTAATTGGTTTACACTCAAATAAAATAAGTGCACAATACTCTTCAAAAAAAATTAAAACAAAATACGAAGCCTATACAGATAGTTTAAAGCAAGTTGATTATGATTATATTTTCCCTGCTTTAGGACAAAAAGTGTATGAAAAAGGATTTGATATTCCTTATCCGGTTGGTATAATGACAAATTCTATTTGGATGCGTCAAGACATTGTTTTTAGTAATTTTCAACTTGGTTTTAAAAATGACAATAGAGATATTCCATTAACGGATGTTGATTTTATTAAATTTGGGCAAAACACTAATAATTCTCAAAATTATACGGTTAGACCAGATGTTTGGGTATTACCTTTTTTAAATGTATACGGATTATTTGGGTTTGGAAGTTCAACAACTGATGTTAATGTAATTGCGCCAATTAACTTAAATGCCGTTGTAGAACAAGATTTAAGAACTTCAGGATTTGGTATTATGGGAGCCGGTGGAGTAGGACCTGTATGGATTTCAGTTGATGCAAATTGGACTTGGAACAAGCCAAAATTATTAGATAAACCTGTAAAAGTGAATGTTATGGGAATTAGAGTTGGACATACGTTTGTGTTTAAACATAATCCAAAACGAAACTTTGCTGTTTGGGTTGGTGGTATGAGAGCTAAAATGGGTTCTGAAACTTCAGGAGAAATTACTTTAAATGAGGCTTTACCCAGTGATGTTTGGGATAGAAAAGATGAAATAGTTAGTGATTATGAAGATTGGAAAAACTCACCTGCTTTTGATGATTTAACTGCAAAACAAAAAGTTATTGTTAATACAGTTTTAGATCCTATAGTAAATGCAATTGATAATGTAGTTGGAGATGGAGTAGTGAGGTATGCAATGGATAAACAAACTAAAGATTTGTGGAATGGAATTATTGGAGCTCAATTTCAATTAAATAAAAATTGGCAATTTAGAACCGAAGGCGGAATAATAGGAAATAGAAAATCATTTATGCTTTCAGCAAATTATCGTTTTCTACTTTAAAACTAACTAAAAAAGGGAAGTAATTGTTTTACTTCCCTTTTTTATAGGGATTTATTCAACCAAAAGTTTCTCTATTGTTTGAAATAATAGCTCTTTATTTATTGGTTTAACAACATAGTCATTACAACCAATTTCTAATGCTTTTTCTTTGTCTCCTGACATCGCATAAGCAGTTTGAGCTATAATTAAAACATCTTTGTTAAACTTTCTTATTTCTTTTGTTGCATCATAACCGTTCATTAATGGCATTTTAATATCCATTAAAATTAAATCTATATCTGGGTTGTTTTTACAATATGCAATGGCTTCAATACCATTTTCAACAATTGTAATATTTAAAAAATCATCCTTTAAAATAGTTTCTAAAAAGTAAGAACTAACCGTATCATCTTCAACAATAAGTAAATTTAAATTTTTAATTGTTGATTTTCCGTATTCTATGGTATTTTGAGTGAGTACTGCTTCTTCAGTTGTTTTTTGTGTGTGAGGTAAACTAAACGTAAAAGTAGATCCATTACCTTCAGTAGATTGAACAAATATTTCACCTCCAAGCATTGTGATATATGCTTTTGTAATAGCTAAACCTAAACCTGAACCTTCAAACACTCTAGAATCTTCAATATCTGCTTGTTCAAACCTATTAAAAATACAGTTTATCCTATTTTTAGGAATACCAATTCCTGTATCTTTTACTTGAAATTCTATTGTATTTTCTTTTAAATAATAGCCTAAAGATATTTCTCCTTTTTCAGTAAATTTTAAGGCGTTTTTAATAAGGTTTGTAAGTATTCCGTGTAATTTATGACCATCTGTAACAATAGTTAAATCTTTTATTTTGTTTGATGTTTTTACAGAAAATGTTAATCCTTTCTCTTTTGCTTCAGGTAAAAAGAATGCATATAGTTCTTGAATTTGTGCTTCAACAGAAACTTCTGATGTTGAGATAACTACCTCACCAGCTTCAATTTTGGCTATATCAATAATATCATTAATTGTGTTTAACAAGCGCTCTCCACTTTTATTAATAATTGCGGAATATTCTCCAATTTTAGACTTACTTAAATTTGGTTCATTCAATAAATTGATAAAGCCAAGAATACCGTTCATTGGTGTTCTAATTTCATGACTCATATTAGACAGAAATGCACTTTTAAGTCTATCACTTTCTAATGCTTTTTCTAATGCTGTATTTAGCTGTTTTTCAATTAATTTTTGTTGAGTAATATCTTCGGCAATTTTAATATAATTAATTACCTCTCCAGATTCATTTAAAATGGTAGATATAGAAGCAGATTCCCAAAATAACTCACCGTTTTTCTTTCTATTTTGAAATTGACCTTTCCAAATATTTCCAGATTTTACAGTATCCCATAATTCTTTGTAAAATAAGGCATCTTGCATTCCAGATTTCATAATATTAGAATGTTTCCCTAATACATCTGAATTTGTAAAACCTGTTATTTCTGTAAATTTAGGATTCACATACTCAATAAATCCCTGTGTATCTGTAATAAAAACAACAGCAGGGTTTTGCTGTACTGCTGTTGAAAGTTTTAGTATGTCAACTTCAGCTTTTCTTCTTATAGAAATATCACGTATGGTACAAATTACACCTGTAAATACATCATCTTTATATTGCGGTAATATCCATCCATTTTGCCAAGTTTCTCTTTGTGCAGGTGTTATTACTTTCGCCTCAAACCAAGTAGGTTTTTTACTTTTTTTAGCTTTTTTGTAATATTTGTTAAATTCTTCTATATTATCTTTTAAAAAACCATTCAGTAAATTTTTACCTTGAATTTGATCACGGCTTGCACCTGAAATTTTTTCCATGGCAGAATTTATATAATAAACAAAATCATTTTCATCTGTTACTATTATTCCATCTTGAACTCCTTCTGTAATATCTTCATAAAATTGTTTTGTTTTTATAATTTCTTGTTCAATTATTTTTTGTTGACTAATATCAGAACCATTAAGTGTAACAATACCTTGCTCATTTGCCTTGGTACTATGCCAACTAATCCATTTATAGCTACCATCTTTACATAAATAGCGATTTTCAAAGGAATATGTTTTATTTCCTTTTAGTTGCTTTAATATTTCATTTTGTGTTCTTTGTCTGTCATCAGGATGAATAAAATCATCAATGTTTTTTGATGTAAATTCTTCAATTGAATACCCTAATATTCTTGTAACAGCTTTGTTTACTTCAATAAAGCGTTTTTTAGTAGCGTCACCTCTGGCGATTATACTAGGAGAGATGTCAAAAGTATTTTTTAAGTTTTTCTCTTGATTTCTATGTTTTTCGGCAGCTAATTTATTTTTGGTGATGTCTTGAACAATCCCAAACATTTTTTTACCATTTTCATCTTGATTACCACTAGCCCAAATCCAACGAATTTCACCACTATTTTTATGCTGAATTCTACATTCAAAATCCCAATCCGTATTTGTTTTAACAGCATTTTGAAATTTTTCATTAACTTCATCTCTATCAATTGGATGCACGTGATCTAAAAAATCATTGAATGTCCATTCAGGAATAGGTTCATTATAACCAAAAATTTGGTCGTGTTTTAAAGACCTCCATGATTCAAAGGTTTCTAAATCTAGTTCCCAAGCTCCAGTTTTTATAGCGTTTAAAGCATAATCTAGCCTGTTTTTATTTTTCAATAAAAGTTGTTCTGCTTTTTTTCGTTTGGTAACATTTATTATACCAATTATTGCTCCTTCATAGTTATTATCCTTGTTGAAGATTGGTGCTGTTGATATATTACAAAAAATACGATTTCCACTTTTACAAATAAACTCAAAATCATCCTGTTCATTTAATTCTATGTTTGTTTGTTTTAAACAACTATTAATCTCTTCTGCAACAGTTATATCCATAAAATCAACTAAAGGTTTTCCAATCATTTCATTCACGGAATACCCCAACATTTTTTCAATACTAGGATTTACAAAACTTGTAATATTATTTTCATTTATAACCCAAATCCCTTCTTGTGTTAAATTTATTAAATCTCTGTATTTTTCTTCACTTTTACGCAGTTCTATTTCATATTGTTTTTTCTCGTTCAATAACTTAGCTTGTTGTAAACTATTAAAACTTAAAGTTGAAATAAGTACGGCAAGTTTAGAATAGAATTTCATTCCAGACTCAATAGTTTCTTTATTAAAGTTGGGTACACGTTTTAATGCTGAGAGATATTCATCTTCATCAAATCCATATTTTTTTGCCTGTTTTTTAAAAAGCTCAATATCTACTTTTTCATTGTTTAGTAAATATTGTCCCATAAAAACATTTCCAACATGTTTATCACCAATGATTATTGGTGTAACAATATCCCATAAATTGTTTTTACATTTATATGCTTTAAATGTGCCTTTAGGAACATTTTTTGTTAAAACCACATCACTTTCTACACAATTTTTTAACGTATCTGGGTTGCACCTGTGAAATTTTGTGCAAATGTCTTGCCAGCCAACTGAAACCAAAATATTCCCTTTTACATCAACAATAGCACCTACCATACCAGTAATATCATAAAAATCAGACATTATTGATTGCATTACTTCAATATCAATAATTTCAGAAAGCTCTAAAGAATCAATATCTACTTCCAAATTAACATTTGTTTTTTGAGAAATAAAATCAAGAAATTGGTTGCTCTCAATTAAAAAATCTTCAGTTTGATGTTTACTTGAAGTTTCTAATGAAACCTCTAGTTTAGAAAGTTTAGTTTCTAATTGATTTACTTTAATTATAAGCTCTTCTTTAGTTAAATGGGAGTTATTTTGCATATAATTTTAGATTAGGGTATTTGCAATATACAAATTTTTTGGTAGTAATAAATAACAAGGAAATAAAATAGATGAAAGCTGAGTATCTTATTCATTATGAGTAGATTATATTCATATAAGTTATTATACTAAACCGTAATTAAAATTCGTTAAAAATGATTTTTAAAAAATCTTTAGAGCAATTATTTAAGCTATTTATATTCAAAATTATTTTGGTGAAATTTTAAGAAAAATAAAAGCTATAAGCTGTAGAAATTGAATATACTAATGTAAAAGCATTTCAAAAAAGAAGAATTGTAGCATAAAAGTGCACATAACAGGACTTGAACCTGCACGTCCTTTCGGACACGAGCCCCTCAAGCCCGCGCGTCTACCAATTCCGCCATATGTGCATTATGTATAAAAAAAAAGTTAAGCAAATGCTTAACTTTTTTTGTGACCTGGCTGGGGCTCGAACCCAGGACCACCTCCTTAAAAGGGAGGTGCTCTACCAACTGAGCTACCAGGTCAAATATCCCTTTCATTATTGCGAGTGCAAATATACTATCAAAAATGTATTCTGCAAGTTTTTTTATGTACTTTTTTAAACGATATTTGTTTTTTTTTAATTTCAATATAAATTATTCAAATGAAGATTGTTTTATTAGGTTATATGGCAAGTGGAAAATCTGCTGTAGGAAAGGTATTAGCAAAAAAAATGAATTTGCAATTTATTGATTTAGATGATTTTATTGAAAAGAAAGAAGGAAAATCAATTTCAGATATTTTTGACTTGCATGGTGAAATCTATTTTAGACGAGTTGAAGCAATATATTTGGAGGAAGTATTAAATTTATCTGAAAATTGTATTATTTCACTAGGAGGAGGCACTCCGTGCTATGGAAATAACATGGAATATTTGAAAAACAAATCGGTTTCGTTCTATTTAAACGCGTCTATACAAACAATTTTTGATAGGCTAGAAGGTGAAACTTCACAACGACCATTAGTAGCTACCATAGGAAAAGAAAATTTAAAAGAATATTTGGCTAAACATTTGTTTGAGCGTAACCCTTTTTATCAAAAAGCCGATTTCACAATTTCAGTAGACAATAAAAGTTTAAATACTATTGTAGAAGCTATTGAGGAATTAGTTTAAAACAACGTAAGAGTCGCCATTTTCAAAAACAACATCAACTCTTTCATGCATAGAAGTAGAAAGTGATAACCCTTTAAAATCTGCTTTTACTGGGAATTTTTTATGGTTTCTATTAATAAGAACTGCTGTTTTAAATCGTTTTAAAGGAACCTCTAAAAAATGTTTAATTCCATAAATTAAAGTGGCTCCAGAGCTTAAAACATCATCAATTAACACCAAAGATTTGTTTGTATATAGTTTTGAATCAATATCTGTAGTAATTTTATTTAACGGATTTTTCTTGTCAATTTTAACCAAACATAATTGAATTTCTAAATCTGAAATTTCTTTTAAAATAGCAGTTATTTTTTCAGCAAAAATATAGCCATTACCATTTATTCCTGCAATAATAATTTCTTTTTCATTACTATTAGATTCGTAAATTTCATAAGCAATACGTCGTGTTTTGTTAGTAATTTGCTCGTGATTTAAAATAACTGAACTTTCCATTAAATATTATTTTTTTTCAAATATAAAAAACAATTCTCTATCGTGTCTTGGTTTTATTGAATTAAAACATTTTTCTAAAACTTTTATTTGAAACTTTTGTTCAAAAATACTTTTGTATTCTTTTTCACTACCTCCAAAAGGTGGACCTGCAGTTGTAAGTTCAAAATCAAATAACACTCCTGCAATTTTGCCTTTCTTGTTTAAAAGCTCAAACATTTTTTGACCATATAAATTTCTTAAACTTGGATGAAGCGCACAAAAAAAAGTTTGTTCTAATATTAAATCATATGAATGTTGATGCTCAAAAAAGTTTTGATGGAACAGTTTATTATTTGGAAAATTAGGGATTCTACTTTTAATATTTTTTAGAGGTTGTTCTGCAATATCAATTACAGAAATATTTTTAAATCCTTTGTTGTACAAATACTCAATTTCATGTCCGTTTCCTGCACCAGGAACTAAAATTTGAAGATTTTTATTTGTTAATTGATCAATATACAATTTCATTGGTGTTGAAACATAACCAATATCCCATCCTGTTTTATTGTTTTTATATTTAGTTTCCCAATAATCTTTATTAAAATTAGTGTTCATAAATTAAAAATTACAGGTCTTCATCAGCATATTCATCAAGTTCTCTTCGGTCTTTTTTGGTTGGTCTTCCTGTACCTTTTTTACGATAATAATCTTTAGAATATTTCAATAATTCTAACTTCTCAAAAGCTTCTGCAGGAGTTATATCTTTTCGGTATAAATCAACCAATTTAGCACCTAAGCGACTTTTTGGAATATCTAAAACCTCTAATTCATAATTTATTTGATTTTTTCGTACTGAAATTTTATCGCCATTATAAACTAATTTTGATGCTTTTGCAGCGCCATCATTTATTTTAACTTGATTTTTTTTACAAGCTTCAGTTGCAATGTTTCTTGTTTTAAAAAAACGAATACACCACAAATATTTATCAATTCTCATATATTAAAGTTAAATTTAACTTTTAGCTTTTAACAAAGATATGAAAATAGTATCTTGCGACGTTTAAAAATTTAATCAATGAAAATTAAAAATTTACTTATAATACTTGCCATTTTTTTGTTTGTTTTTGCTTGTGGTAAAGATGATGACAATTATAATGAAGAAGACCAAGCTTTGATAGATGATGAAGCTTTGGTTGAATATTTACAAACACATTATTTAAATGAAGAAGATGGTGGAATTTGGACAATTGATGCTGGGCAAACACCTTTAATGGAGCAAGTAGATGTTGATTATATTGATTATAATGATATTTCGTATAAATTGTATTATTTATCTGAAAATGAAGGAGCAACCATTTCTCCTTCAACTGTAGATTCTGTTTACACAACTTACGTTGGAATGCTTTTAGACAGTACTGTTTTTGACATAGGTTCTTCATTAAGATGGTTTTCGTTAACAGGAACAATACCAGGTTGGGGTTACGGATTTAGCAATTTTAAAGGAGGTAATATTGTAGTGAATGATGATGAATCTTTTTATTTTGAAGATTACGGAAAAGGTATTTTGTTTATTCCTTCAGGTTTAGCTTATGGTAACAATGAACAAGGTTCAATTCCTAAAAATGCTAATTTAATTTTTGAAATGACTTTACAAGATGTAAATAGAGCCGATCAAGATTTAGATTTAGTTCCTTCTTTTGAAGAAGATTTAAATAATAATAGGTCAATGGTTGATGATGATACTGATGGCGATGGAGCTCCAAATTTTATAGATTCTGATGATGATGGCGATGGTGTTTTAACAAAGTATGAAGATATTAATAGAGATGGAAATCCTATGAATGATGATACAGATGGAGATGGAATTCCTAATTATTTAGATGCTGACGATACAGAAAGTATTGAAGATTTATAATTAAGATATTATACAAATAAAAAAAGCTTCTCAAATGAGAAGCTTTTTTTTATAACTATTTTAAGAGTAACTATTATTTATCAGATAAACGATAAGAAACACCAACTCTAATTTGTGATTGTCTACTGTCTAAAGTAAAATTATCAACTACTTCTTGGCCAATAAAATCTGCTTCATTAGAGTTTATTCCACGGTCATAAATTACGTCAAAACCAAATCTTCCAATATTAGCCGAAACACCAAAATTTAAACCAACTGTTACATCTTTATCTAAATCACCTTCAATACTATTAAATTCATTACTTGTTATAAATTTAAATGCCGGACCTGCAACAATGTTTAAAGGGCCAATAATTCTAATACCAACTAAAACAGGTAAATCTATAGATGACATTTTAAAAGATTCAGAATTTCCATTTACAGTATATTCACTTGATGCTTGCGAATAAACAAGCTCTGGTCTTAAATAAATAGGACCTAAGTCTAATTTTCCGTAAATACCTACGTTAAACCCAGATTCTCCTTTTCCTTTGTTGTCAATAATATCTTCTGCATCGTCAAGTAATTCTCCATTTGAATTAAAAAGCAAACTTCCTTTAATACCCCAACTAGATTGTGCATTCAAAGAAATTAAAGTTGTCATTAAAATAAACAGAAATGTAAAACCTTTTTTTGTCATAATATATGTTTTTGAGTTATGTATTTAATAACGATGTGCAGGTAAAATTATTTTCTTGCAATAACTTTTTGTGCAGCAGCCACAACAGCCTTATCATTTAATTTGTACTTTTCCATTAATTGTGCTGGTGTACCAGATTCACCAAAACTATCATTTACAGCAACAAATTCTTGCGGTACTAAATTGTTTTGAACCAATACTCTTGAAACACTTTCACCTAAACCACCAATTACATTATGCTCTTCAGCAGTAACTATACAACCTGTTTTTGCAACAGATTTTAAAATAGCTTCTTCATCTAAAGGCTTAATTGTATGAATGTTAATAACTTCAGCACTAATTCCCATAGCTTCTAATTGCTCTGAAGCTTGTAATGCCTCCCAAACTAAATGTCCAGTAGCAACAATAGTAACGTCAGTTCCTTCAGTTAATTGAACTGCTTTCCCAACTTCAAATTTTTGATCTTCTGGAGTGAAAATTGGAACTACTGGACGACCAAAACGTAAATAAACTGGTCCGTCATATTCAGCAATTGCAATGGTTGCAGCTTTTGTTTGGTTGTAATCGCAAGTATTAATTACTGTCATACCAGGTAACATTTTCATTAACCCAATATCTTCTAAAATTTGATGTGTTGCTCCATCTTCACCCAAAGTTAAACCAGCGTGTGAAGCACATATTTTTACATTTTTATCTGAATACGCAACAGCTTGGCGAATTTGATCGTAAACTCTTCCGGTTGAAAAGTTTGCAAATGTACCAGTAAAAGGAATTTTACCTCCAATTGTTAATCCTGCCGCAATACCAATCATATTTGCTTCAGCTATACCTATTTGAAAAAAACGTTCAGGGTTTTCTTCAATAAATTTATCCATTTTTAAAGAACCAATTAAATCAGCGCACAAGGCAACTACATTTGGGTTTGTTCTTCCTAATTCAGCTAAACCTGCTCCAAAACCTGATCTTGTGTCTTTTTGTTCAGTAAATGTGTATTTTTTCATGTTGTTGTTTTAAATAAAAATCGTTCAAAAATAATGATATAAATTTGAACTAACTAAAATATTAATAATTCTTCATATAATTTATGAACAGGTAAGCCCATAACATTAAAATAACTACCTTCAAGCTTTGTAACACCTATAAAACCAATCCATTCTTGAATTCCATAACTACCAGCTTTGTCAAAAGGCTTGTATTTTTTAACATAATAACTAATTTCATTATTGGTTAATGCTTTAAAATGAACTTTTGTTACATCAAAAAACACCTTTTGCTTATCGTTTGATTTTATGCAAACAGAAGTGATTACTTTGTGCACTTTATTTGACAGTTCTTGAAGCATTTCAATTGCTTGTGCTTCATTTTTAGGCTTTTCAAGTGGTTTGTCTTGATGCCAAACAATAGTATCAGAAGTAATTACTATTTCATTATCCTTTAACAAATTATCAAAAGCTTCTGCTTTTAATTCTGCCAAATAGTTGGTAATTTCTTCAGCTTTTAAGCTTTGCGGATATACTTCGTCAATAGATTTTACTTTAATTGAAAAGTCAATATCTAAGCCTTTTAATAACTCCTGTCTTCTTGGAGAACCTGAAGCTAAAATTATATGTTTGTTTTTTAATTTTTTTGAAAGCATTATTCTAGAATTTTGAAAAAATAAGAATTGAATTCACCCCTAAAAACATAATTATTTTAAGCCAAATACTTATTTTTTGGAACTGTTTTTTAGTGGTTGATTTATTTAATTTTATAGAAGTATAAAGTAATGGTAACAAAATAAACACTACTAAATATAAGTTGAGATATTTATATTCTGAAGAATAATTTATAACAAAATACAACAAGAATAAAATAATAATTAAACAAATAAAAAGTGCTATTTTTTTTGTTCTTGAAATTCCAATTAATATTGGTAATGTGTTCATTTTCATTTTGTAATCTCCATTTACATCAATTAAATCTTTAGTTAATTCTCTAATTAAATTAATAAGAAAAGCAACAAAAGAAAGTAATACAATAAATTGCAACACTATAAATTGAGCAGGATTTTCAACAGGATAGTTTAGCTCAAAAATGACAATAATAAAAATACTACTGCAAACTAAAAAGGCAACAACAACATTCCCAATAAAAGGTAATCCTTTCAATTTTTTAGAGTAAAAATAGAGTAGTAGGCTACTTCCTAAAAATATAAATGAGTAATTAGGTTTTTCAATTTTAAGACATAAAAAAACACCTAAAGTAACTCCTAAAGCATTGGTTACTTTATACCAAGTTTTTGCTTTTTCTACGCTAACTAAATTGGGTATAATTACTTTTTTAGGTTTGTTTATAAAATCTGTGGTAATATCAAAAATATCATTAATAATATAACCAGCAGCAGTTATAAACACTACTGATGCTAATAAAACAAAAAATTGAAAATTAGATAATATGGTGTGAATTTGATAAGAAGGAAATAAAACAAATTTTATTAAAATGAAAACGTAACCAATTAACAATAAGTTTTTCCAACGAATACATTTTAAATAAACCTTTAAATCCATAAGATTTAATTAAAGTTTTTCTTAATCCTTGCCAAGTTCTTTTTATTGTCGCGATCCTTTATTACTTCACGTTTATCGTAGTTCTTTTTACCTCTACACAATGCAATATTTAATTTTGCCCAACCTTTATCAGTTAAAAACAATTTTAACGGAATTATTGTTAAACCTACATTTTGCACTTCTTTTTGAAGTTTTTTTAATTCACCTTTATTAAGCAATAATTTACGCTCACTTTTTGGTTTATGGTTGTATGAATGTCCGTACAAATATTCTTCAATAAACATATTAATAACAAACAACTCACCTTGATCATTAAACTCACAAAAACTTTCTGTTATACGCGCTTTACTTTCACGAATAGACTTAATTTCAGTACCTGTTAATTGAATTCCTGCGGTGTATGTATCTAGAATCTCGTATTCAAAACGAGCTTTTTTATTTTGTATGTTTATTTTCTTCTGCATATTGTGCAAATATACTATAAAATCAAATTGAAACACACGATTTAGTGTGTTCAAATTAAGTGTTATTTCAAGTTATTTGGAATAAGGTACTTTTATTAAAGTACTGCTTTTTTGACTATCAGTAACAGTTACAATATATAAATTGGCATTGTTTTTATCATCAATGTCTTGATATTTTTCTTCATTTAAAATAGCATTTACAAATTGCGGTGTAGTGTTGCTATGACCTACAACTAAAACAGTTTTACCTTTTGTCGCTTCTTGAAAATCAGAATTATATAATTCTTTTGGGCTATAATATAGAATTTCTAAATTTTTACTTGTAGCAGTAGGCGCCGCAGTTTGTTTGGTTCTATTGTAATTTGTAGCATAAATTAAATCAAAATTTACATTTTCAAAAACAACGCTCCAATTATTAGCTCTTAGATGTCCTTTTGCAGTTAAATTTGGGTTTTTATTTGTTTTATCTGTACGTACCTTTTCTGCGTGCCTTATTAAATAGTAAGTAGTAGTATTTGTTGTTTGTGCAGTTAAACTAAATACACAAATAAAAAGAACTATAAATAAGAATTGTTTTTTCATGGTGATAAATTTAAAATCGAAGATACATAAAAAAACTCCTTATAAAATGAATTATAAGGAGTTCTATTAATTTTATGTAGCATTTTTATTTATTCCTGAAGACAATTTTATCATCAAAAGCATCCAATAAAATATGACTTTCAGCAGTAATTCTTGCAGCCAATAATTCTTTAGATAATGAATTTAAAACATCTTTTTGAATTACTCTTTTCACTGGTCTTGCCCCAAATTGAGGATCAAACCCTTTGTTGGCTAATGTTTCAATAGCTTCAGTTGTAAATTCAATTGAAATATCTTTTTCTTTCAACATTTTAGCCAAACCTTTTAATTGAATTTCTACAATTTGATGGATTTCACTTTTATTTAAAGGCGTAAACATTATAATTTCATCAATTCTATTTAAAAATTCAGGACGTACAGTTTGTTTTAACAATCCTAAAACTTCAACTTTGGCAGCTTCAGTAATTTGATTTCTATTTTCCATTTTTATATTATCAAACTTATCTTGAATTATATGAGCTCCCATATTTGATGTCATAATAATAATGGTGTTTTTAAAATCTGCAATTCTACCTTTATTATCTGTCAATCTTCCTTCATCTAATACTTGTAATAAAATATTAAATGTATCAGGATGCGCTTTTTCAATTTCATCTAATAAAATTACTGAATAAGGCTTTCTTCTAACAGCTTCAGTTAATTGTCCACCTTCATCATAACCAACGTATCCAGGAGGCGCACCAATTAATCTACTTACTGAATGACGCTCTTGATATTCACTCATATCAATACGTGTCATTGAATTTTCATCATCAAATAAATACTCAGCCAAAGCTTTTGCCAACTCTGTTTTTCCTACACCAGTTGTACCTAAAAACAAGAAGGACCCCAAAGGTTTCTTAGTATCTTGCAAACCTGCTCGTGAACGTCTAACAGCATCAGAAACAGCAACAATAGCCTCTTCTTGACCAACAACTCTATTATGCAATTCAACTTCTAATTGCAATAATTTTTCACGATCACTTTGCAACATTTTAGTTACTGGTATTCCGGTCCATTTAGCAACAACTTCTGCAATATCATCACGCGTTACTTCTTCATTAATAAGCGCCGTTTCTGAGTTTTCATCCAATTCTTTTTGAAGCTCATTTAAATGCTCTTGTTCTTCTTTAATTTTACCATAACGAATTTCAGCTACTTTTCCATAATCACCTTCGCGCTCAGCTCGTTCAGCTTCTAATTTGTAATTATCAATGGCATCTTTAGAGTCTTGAATAGCGTCAACCAAATCTTTTTCACTTGTCCATTTTGCGCTAATTTCATTTCTATCTTCTTTTAAATTGGCCAATTCTTTTTTAAGAAGCGCCAATTTTTTCTCGTCATTTTCACGTTTAATAGCTTCAAGCTCAATTTCAATTTGCATAATTTTTCTATCCAAAACATCAAGTTCTTCTGGTTTTGAATTGATTTCCATACGTAATTTAGATGCAGCTTCATCCATTAAATCAATGGCTTTATCTGGCAAAAACCTATTTGAAATATAGCGCTGCGACAATTCTACAGAGGCAATAATAGCTTCATCTTTAATTTGTACTTTATGGTGTTGCTCGTATTTATCTTTAATTCCACGTAAAATTGAAATGGCACTTTCTGTATCTGGCTCATCAACAATTACTTTTTGAAATCTTCTTTCTAACGCTTTATCTTTTTCAAAATATTTTTGATACTCATCTAGAGTAGTAGCGCCAATTGCACGCAATTCTCCACGAGCTAAAGCAGGCTTTAAAATATTTGCAGCATCCATTGCACCTTGGCCGCCACCGGCACCCACAAGTGTATGAATTTCATCTATAAACAATACAATTTCACCATTTGCAGATGTTACTTCTTTAATTACTGCTTTTAGTCGTTCTTCAAATTCACCTTTATATTTTGCACCAGCAATTAATGCACCCATATCTAAAGAATAAATTTGTTTATCTTTTAAATTTTCTGGAATATCACCTTTTATAATTCTATGTGCTAAACCTTCAGCAATAGCTGTTTTACCAGTTCCAGGTTCACCTACAAGCATAGGATTGTTTTTGGTTCTTCGTGAAAGAATTTGAAGAATTCTTCTAATTTCTTCATCACGACCAATTACAGGGTCTAATTTTCCATCTTTTGCTAATTGATTTAAATTTTTAGCATATTTATTTAAAGAATTATAGGTTTCTTCTGCACTTTGTGATGTTACATTTCCACCTTGTCTTAATTCATCAATAGCTGCTTTTAAATGTTTTTCGGTTACACCTTGATCTTTTAATAATTGAGATATAGTATCTTTTGTTTTTAAAAGAGCCAATAATAAGTGTTCAATAGATACATATTCGTCATTCATTTTTTTAGCTTCACTTGTAGCATTATTTAGCATTTTTGAAGCACCTCTAGAAAGCATTGTATCACCTCCTGAAACTTTTGAATAACTCTCAATTATTTTATCTATTAAACTTTTTAGTAATTCTATATTTACTCCTAATTTTTTTAAAATGAAAGGAGTTACATTTTCATCAACTTCAAAAATTGCTTTTAAAATATGAGCATTTTCTATTTGTTGATTTTCTAAACTCTGTGCAATTTGCTGTCCTTGTTGAATAGCTTCTTGCGATTTAATTGTAAATTTATTAAAGTTCATAACGTTTTATCTTTTTTGTATTTATATTTGACACTTCAAACAATATTCCATTTGATATGAATGGCACAAAACAGACAAAAAGTCTTGTTTTACAAGGGTTTAAATGTCATTTTGTCTATGTTAATTTAATTTTTTACACAATGAGTTTATTTAAAAACATTTTTAATTCAAATACTTCAACAAATAAAAAACCTCAATTAAATTGGATTCCTTTAAATGAAATAAATGTATTGAGTGAACTAAAAGCAGCTTCAAATAAAAAGCCAATTCTTATTTTTAAACATAGTACAAGGTGTGGTATTAGTAGTATGGCGTTAAAAAACTTTGAAAGAAGCTTTGATATAGCAGAGGAGGAGTTAACAATTTACTTTTTAGATTTGTTGCGGTTTAGAGAAATATCTAATACAATTGTTGCTGAATTTAACGTGCAACATCAATCTCCACAGGCAATTGTAATTTATAAGGAAAAAGTAATTTACCACGATTCACATTATGGAATTTCTGTTGAAGAAATAAAAAATGTATTAAAAACTAAATAGCCCTAAAAAATTAATTTTAGAGCTATTTTTATTTTAAGATGTACAACTAATGTTTAATAGCAGGTATTATTTTGCCCGTACATTTTCCAAAACCAATTCTACCATTTTCGTTTTCACAATACCCTCTAATAATAACATTGTCGTTATCATTTACATAAGCGCGTTTAGTTCCATCTTTTAAAGTAATTGGCTCTTCACCATCTTTTGTAATTTCTAATAAAGAACCATAACTATTTTTAGTTGCACCAGAAAGTGTTCCGCTCGACATTAAATCACCAGCTCTAACGTTACAACCATTTAATGTTAAATGCGCCAACTGTTGTGAAATTGACCAATAAATATCTTTAAAATTAGAGGCACTTATACTATTCACTTCGCTATTCTCAGTTTCAATAAATGTTTGAAGCTTAATATCAAAAGCGTTGTTTTTAGATGTTTGCTTTAAATATGGTAGTAATTGTATGTTTTGTATTTCTTGGTTTGGATTTTCACATCTGTATGGTTCTAAAGCATCTAAAGTAACAATCCAAGGTGAAATAGTTGTTGCAAAACTTTTACTCGCTGCCGGACTTAAAGGTTTTGTTTCCCATTTTTGAAAATCTCTAGCGCTCCAATCATTCATAAGCACCATTCCAAAAATATATTCTTCAGCTTCATTTACAGGAATTGGCTCTCCAAAATGATTTGCAGCTGTAGTAATAAAAGCAGTTTCTAGCTCAAAATCAATTTTTTTTGAAGCACCAAAAACAGGTGCAACTCTTCCGTCAGAAATTGTTTGTCCTAAAGGTCTTTTTATAGAAGTTCCTGAAACCACTACTGTTGAAGAACGTTGATTAAAAGCTAATGGCATATGTAACCAATTAGATTCAATTTCAGTGTTTTTAAAATTAAAAATGTTTGAAACGTTATTTGCGTGGTGTTTACTAGAAAAGAAACCTGTAAAATCACCCACATCAATTGGCAATAACATTTCTACTTCATTTACATCAAATACAATAATTCCTTTATGCTTAGCATTCTCACGTAAAATAGGATTGTTTTCATCAAATACTTCTGAAATTCTATTACGTACCAAACGCCAAGTTTTTCTTCCGTCAGCAATAAAATCATTTAAAGAGTCTTGCATAAATATATCATCTGTTAAAGGTATACCTTCAAAGTAACCTAATTGATGAAATGCACCTAAATCTATGGCATATTCACCTATTCGGGTTCCTATTGTAATAATATCATCTTTGGTTATAAACACACCAAAAGGAATGTTTTGAATAGGGAAATCACACCCAGCAGTACCTTTTAACCATGATTTTCTGTTTGGATCATTTGCGGCTATTTTCATTGTTAATAAGTAAGGTATTTAGTTAATATATTTCTTATCAAATATATAAGATTCTACCCAAAAGCAAAATGAAATTACTATTTTTGCGAAAATTTAACGTTTAATACAGTAAAATACTATGCAACGCGACCAAATTATTTTCGATTTAATAGAAGACGAAAGAGAAAGACAAACAAATGGTTTAGAATTAATAGCCTCAGAAAACTATGTGAGTGATGAAGTTATGGAAGCTCAAGGTTCAATATTAACAAATAAATATGCTGAAGGTTACCCAAACAAGCGTTACTATGGTGGTTGTGAAGTAGTTGATATTGTTGAGCAAATTGCAATTGATAGAGCTAAAGAACTTTTTGGTGCTGAATATGTAAATGTGCAACCACATTCAGGTTCACAAGCAAATACAGCGGTTTTTGCTGCCTGCTTAAAACCAGGTGATACTATTTTAGGTTTTGATTTATCTCACGGTGGACATTTAACGCACGGTTCTCCAGTAAATTTCTCAGGTAAACTATACAATCCTGTTTTTTATGGAGTTGATAAAGCTACAGGAAGAATTGATTACAACCATTTAGAGCAACAAGCTTTAGAACACAAACCTAAATTAATTATTGCAGGTGCTTCAGCTTATTCTAGAGATATAGATTTTAAAAAGTTTAGAGAAATTGCTGATTTAGTTGGAGCAATTTTAATGGCAGATATTTCACATCCTGCAGGTTTAATTGCAAAAGGAATATTAAATGATCCTATTCCACATTGTCATATTGTTACTACAACAACACATAAAACTTTACGTGGTCCAAGAGGAGGAATGATTATGATAGGAACAGATTTTGATAACCCATTTGGATTGAAATTAAAAAGTGGGAAATTAAAGAAAATGTCTACACTTATTAATTCATCTGTTTTCCCAGGAAATCAAGGTGGACCATTAGAGCATGTTATTGCTGCAAAAGCAGTGGCCTTTGGTGAAGCCTTAACTGAAGAGTTTTTACATTATCAAATTCAAGTAAAGAAAAATGCAGCTGCAATGGCAGAAGCTTTTGTTACAAAAGGTTACGAAATTATTTCAGGTGGAACAGACAACCATTGTATGTTAATTGATTTAAGAAGTAAAGGTATTAGCGGAAAAGATGCTGAAAACGCATTAACAAAAGCTGATATTACTGTAAATAAAAATATGGTTCCTTTTGATGATAAATCTCCGTTCGTTACTTCAGGAATTAGAATTGGTACAGCAGCAGTTACAACACGTGGTTTAGTTGAATCTGATATGCTTGCAGTTGTTGAATTAATTAATGAAGTTGTAGAAAATTATGAAAATGAAGAAAAGTTAGAAGAAGTTGCTGAAAAAGTAAATGCAATGATGGCTAACAGACCTTTATTTAAAATGTAATTCTATAATATGAAAAAAATAATTTTAATAGTAGTTGTATTTCTATGTGCATTTAATGTAAACGCACAAGAAGACACTTCATATAAAACAGATACTGAAAAATTAGTGGCTGTAATTTCTGAAAATGCTTTTAAACCTTATATTGATCAATTTGCATCAATGGTTGCAGCAGAAAAACAAGAAGATTTTAAAAAAGAGATTGAAGCAACTTTGCCTGGTTTATACAGTGAAATGGCAAAAATTTACATGGATCAATTTACACATGACGAAATTCTTGAATTGTTAAAGTTTTACGCAACTCCGGTTGGAAAAAAGATGGCTGATAATTCAGGTGCACTTACCCAAAAAGGAATGGTTGCTGGCCAAACTTGGGGAATTAAGGTTCAAGAAATAATTTCTAGGTATCAATAAAATATTTAATTAAATATTAAAAATCCCGCTACAAGCGGGATTTTTTTTAACCTAAATTTAACAAGCTTAAGTAATTTTAGTAACCAACTTTTTAGCTTTCAAAATCTAACTTTGAGTTTTAACAATTATTATTAATTTAAAAACGAATAGAATGGAAGAACAAAAAGAAATTACGCCAATGCCGCGTATAGGAGATAAAGCACCAGAATTTAAAGCCGTAACCACACAAGGAGATTTACATTTTCCAAATGATTATAAGGGAGAATGGGTTATTTTATTTAGTCACCCAGCAGATTTTACACCTGTTTGTACTTCTGAATTTATGACATTTGCATCAATGGCTGATAAATTTGAAGAAGCTAATTGTAAATTAGTTGGTTTGTCTATTGACGGTTTATACAGTCATATTGCTTGGTTACGTTCAATAAAAGAAAAAATTGAATACAAAGGCATGAAAAATGTTGAAGTTAAATTCCCTTTAATTGAAGACATTACAATGAATGTAGCTAACAAATACGGTATGGTACAACCAAACGAAGCAGCTACTCAAGCTGTTAGAGCTGTATTTTTTATTGATCCACAAGGAATTATAAGAAGTATTATTTACTATCCATTAAGCTTAGGAAGAAACTTTGATGAGTTGTACCGTGTAATTATTGCATTGCAAGCAGCCGATGAATTTGGAGTAGCAACACCTGCTGATTGGCGCCCTGGTGACGATGTAATTATTGGTCCTGCAGGTTCTTGTGGAACAGCTGAAAACAGAATGGCAGGAAATGAAGATATGGATTGTAAAGAATGGTACTTTTGTACAAGGAAGTTAGATAAAGATGAAGTATTAGATAAAATACTTAAAAAATAGACTTAAAAAAAACCTGCAATTTGCAGGTTTTTCTTTGGTATTAATCTGAACAAGGTAAATAAAGACTTTATAAAAAATAAAAAAATTTTGAATAATAAGTAAGAAATGAACGAATATGTCAATTGAACTATTATATTTGTTTTATAATTTTAAATAAAATATAAATTAATTATGAAGAATTTTTATAAAACAATATTTTTTATCGCTATTTGTTTCATGTTTAGTACAAATACTGAAGCACAAATTACATACGATTACGACAAAGACGTAGATTTTTCGGTATATAAAACCTACAGTTTTGGTGGTTGGCAAGATGATAGTGATAAAATAATTAATGATATAGACAAAAAAAGAATTTTATCATCATTTAAATCTGAATTATTAAAAAGAGATTTAGATTATCAATTAGCTGAAGCTGATTTAGTAATTACTTTATTTTTTGTAGTAGACCATAAAACTAGTACAACTGCTTATACTGATTATATGGGTGCAGGTATGGGTTACGGATATGGTTACGGTGGTGGCCGTTACGGAGGTTATTACAGACCAGCTTGGGGCTGGGGTGGAGGATACTCTACAACTAGTTACAGCGAAAACGATTATAAAGAAGGTACTTTTGTAATTGATATTTACGATGCTAAAACTAAAAAACTAATTTGGCAAGGTGTTTCTCAAAAAACAATTAATGAAAACGCAAGCAAACGAGCTAGAACCATTCCTAAAGGTGTAGCTAAAATTATGAAAAAATACCCTGTAGCTATCAATAAAAAGAAAAAATAGTTACAACTAAATTTTTACTCTAAAACTCCTAATTGAATTTATTAGGAGTTTTTTTATGAAATAAATTATTTTTTAGAATTAAAATAAAGTATCATTTATTTCATATTTTTATGCAAAATGCATTTTAAAAATTCTGATGTATTAATAACACTATTATGACAAAAAAAAATATCATAACATTATTGTTAATCGGTTTTACATTACAAGCCGCACAAAGTCAAGTGCTTATTTCCTTATTACTAGGAGATAAATTAAATACTGAAAAATTAAAATTTGGATTAGAAGGAGGTTACAATCTATCAAACATAACTAATTTAGAATCAGCAAAAGCAGCATCTAATTTTAATTTAGGATTTTATTTCGATATTTTATTAAAAGAAAATACCAATTGGTATTTGCACACAGGTGTTATTGTAAAATCAACAATGGGTGCTAAAATAGATTCGTATACATTGGATAATGAGTCTTTAAATGCAGTGTTAGAGGACGCCGATGTTCGTAGAAAAATAAATTTATTTAGCATTCCTATTAATGCAAGGTATAAATTTAAGAATAATGTTTTTATTGAAGCTGGACCAATGTTAGGCTGGATGTTGAAAAAATCTCATGATGAATTTACAGAAACAGATTTTGAAAATGAAGATGGAGAGTTACAATACCAAAACAAAATAAAAGATAATTATCACACATTAGATTTAGGAGCACAAGTTGGTATTGGTTATCAACTAAAAGCTATGAATAATATGTGTTTAGCAGTAAAATATTATCACGGAGTAATTGATACTAAAAAAGATAATTTAGGAGATCCACAATATAACACATCTTTTTATGTAGTTGCCAGTATTCCAATAGGAGCAGGTGAAAAAGCCAAGGCTAAAAATGCCGAAGCTGCAGCTAAAAGAGCGGCTAAAAAAGCTGAAAATGAAAAAAAGAAATTGCAACAAAAATTGTAAAATGAATTTTGCTGCTAAATATTTACATTTTTTTAGATGTATTACACTAGTTTTAGTTATTTCAACAAATTCAATTTTAGCTCAAAACACTAAAAGTCTTCCAAATAAAACATCAAAAATTTCATTTAAAGATTCAATTGATGGTGCATTTGATATAAGCGAATTTTTACTTGAACCAGAAGGTTTTCTTCCTGTTCCAATTATAATAACTGAGCCTGCTTTGGGTTATGGTGGTGGTTTGGCAGCATTGTTTTTAACACCTCAAAAAAAAGAATATGATATACCGGTTCCACCAAATATTTCTGGAATAATAGGTTTAGGAACCTCTAATAAAACTTGGATGGCGGCGTTATTTCATTTTCATGTTTGGGGTCCAGATAAAATTCGATATTTTGGAATGATTGCAAAACCAAATATCAATATTAAATACTATGGAAATAATAATGATTTTTTAAGTAAAAACCCTGTTGAATTTAATTTAGATGCTTGGTATTTACTACAACGTGTTAATGTTAGAATTGCTAAAACCAATTTATTTTTAGGTGGCTCTTATATATATTTTAAAGGAAATACAAAGTTTGATCCTTTTCCAAACAATCCAATTTTTGAAAAACTTTTAGCTGATTTAAATGGAAAATCTACCATTAGTATGATTCGTCCAATGGCAAATTTTGATAGTAGAGATAATATTTTTACACCTATAAATGGAATCAACTCTGGAATTGAATTTTCATACAACGCAACTTGGCTAGGTGCAGACAACACGTATCATCAAATAAACCCTTATTTTATTGGTTATAAGAAAATTACAGAAAATATTTCTTCAGCAATTAGGTTTGATGGAAACTTTATGTTTGGTGATGCTCCTTTTTATGCCAAACCATTTATTAATTTAAGAGGAGTACCAGCAATGAAATACCAAAGCGATAATACAATGCTAATTGAAACTGAATGGAAATTCAATGTCTACAATCGTTGGTCGTTAAACTTTTTTACCGGTACAGGAAAAGCCTTCCAATCTTTTAATGAATTTAACCCAGCAATTTGGGTTTATAATTATGGGTTAGGGTTTAGATATACGTTATCAAAACTATTTGGAATAGATGCTGGAATTGACTTTGCTTGGAGTAACAACAAGGATTTTGCTTTTACAATTGTTTTTGGAAGCGCTTGGAATAGGTAAAATTATTAAACTCACACTTTAGTTTTATGTTTTTAAAATGGTTACATTTAAATTTTCAAATAATATTCTTACATTTAAATTTAAAAACTTATTAAATGAAACTAAGATCACTTATTCTTGCAGTACCTTTTTTATTATTTTTCTCTTGTAAAGAAACAACACAAAAAGCACCACCAGTACCTCAAATTAAAGTAGTTGAAGTATTTACTAAAAACGTTCCCATATTTAATTATTTTGTAGGTGAAGTTTTTGGTCAAGAAGATGTTTCTATCAATGCAAGAGTTGAAGGCTATTTAATGGGAATTCATTTTGTTGAAGGAACAAGAGTAAAAAAAGGAGATTTACTTTATACCATAGATCCAGAACCTTTTAATGCCGCAATTGCAGGTCAAATGAGTTTGGTTACTGAAGCTCAAACAAAATATTTAAATGCCGAGAATAATTTAGCTAGAATAAAACCTTTAGCTGAAATGGATGCAGTAAGTAAAAGTGATTTAGATTTTGCAAAAGCAGATAGAGATGCATCTTTAGCAGCACGAAAGGCTGCTGAAGCTTCCTTAAAAATGGCTCAAATTAATTTAAGTTACACTAAAATAAAAGCACCAATCTCAGGTTTTATTGGTAAAACTTTAGCTCGTGTTGGAGATTTTGTTGGAAGAAGTCCAAACCCTGTAATTGTTAATACCATTTCAAAAGTTGAAAATGTGAGAGTTCAATTTTTTATAAATGAAACTAGCTATTTAACTTTAGCTAAAGAATATCAAAAACGATTTGGTGGTGAATTAGGAGAACGTGTTGAGAGAGTTGAAATTGAATTAATTCTAACTGATGGAAGTGTACATCCATATCAAGGAAAAGTGGATTTTGTTAACAGAGAAATTGATGCTTCTACTGGAGCAATTTTAATTCAAGCTACTTTTCCAAACCCAGAATTAATTTTAAAGCCAGGACAATATGTAAGAGTAAAAATAAAATATAAAGATGAAAATGATGCGCTTTTAATTCCGCAAAGAGTGGTTTCTGAATTGCAAGGGGAATATTCAGTATTTGTTGTAAATGCTGAAAATAAAATTGAATCAAGAAAAATTATTATAGATAATAAATACAATGATTATTATATTGTGAAAGAAGGACTTAAAAAAGGCGATAAAATTGTTTTAGAAGCTTTGCAAAAAGTAGGTTCAGGAATGACCGTTGTACCTGAAGTAACTGTTTTTGAAAGTCAAATTAAAACTCAATAAAGCTATGTCTGAAAATAAAGGAAACTTTTTTGTTCACCGTCCAATAGTTGCCATTGTTATTGCTATTGTTATAGTAATTGTAGGAACTGTTTCATTAATTGGATTACCAATTGAACAATATCCTAACTTAACACCGCCAATTGTTCAAGTAAGAGCAAGCTATACAGGTGCAAACGCAATTAATGTTGAAGAGTCTGTAGCAACACCATTAGAGCAACAAATTAATGGTGTTGATAATATGATTTATATGAAATCTACCAATGCAAATGATGGTAGTATGAACATACAAGTTTCGTTTGATGTAGGTACAGATCCTGATATGAACACCGTTTTAACACAAAACAAAGTTTCAGCAGCATCAGCAAAATTACCAAGTTCTGTTACTAAATTAGGAGTTACTACAGAAAAATCACTGCCTAATATTTTAATGATTGTTGCTTTAAGTTCTGAAGATGGAAGATACGATCAAGATTTTTTAGGAAATTATGCTCTTATTAATATTAAAGATAAACTTGCTCGATTAAAAGGAATTGGAAGCGTAAGTGTACTTGGAGCCTCAGATTATTCGATGCGTATTTGGATTAAACCAGACAAATTATCACATTTAGGTTTAACGGTTCCTGAAATTATTAATGCCATAAATGAGCAAAATATTATTGTTCCCGGCGGAAAATTTGGAGCGCAACCTTCACCTGTTGGAACAGAGTTTACGTATACAGTACGTTTACCTGAACGATTTAATTCAGCTGAAGCATTTGAAGATATTGTTGTAAGAACACAGCCTGATGGTTCTCAAATTAAATTAGGTCAAGTTGCAACCGTAAATTTAGGTGTTGAAACTTACAATATGATTCCTAGAGTAAATGGTAAAACAGCTGCAATTATTGCTTTATACCAAGCTCCAGGTTCAAACGGATTAGAACTTGCTAAAAAAGTAAAAGATGAAATGAATTTACTTTCTGAAAGTTTCCCTGAAAGTATAAAATATGAAGTTTCTTTAGACACAACAAAAGCAATTGAGGCAGGTATTAGTGATATTACGGTAACACTTATAATTGCCTTAATATTAGTAGTTTTAGTTGTTTTTATTTTTATTCAAGATTGGAGAGCTACATTAATTCCAACTTTAGCAATACCAGTTTCATTAATTGGAGCATTTATATTTTTCCCTTCATTAGGTTTTACAATTAATGTATTATCCTTATTAGGACTTGTATTAGCCATTGGTATTGTGGTTGATGATGCTATTGTGGTGGTTGAAGCTGTTCAAGTAAATATTGCCAAAGGAATGAATACCAAAGAAGCTACATTAGATGCTATGCAAAAGGTAACAGCTCCCGTAATTGCAACAACATTAGTGTTGGTTGCAGTATTTATTCCCGTTGCCGGAATGGCTGGAATTACCGGCTTACTTTACCAGCAATTTGCAATAACAATTGTAGTTTCTGTATTAGTTTCATCAGTTAACGCATTAACATTAAGTCCGGCGTTATGTTCATTATTATTAAAAAAACCAAAACCTTATGGAGGTCCGTTAGGCTGGTTTTTCAATAAATTTAATAATGGAATGGATAAAACCACCGATTCTTATATGAGTTACACCAATATAGTTTCTAGAAAAATTAAACGCGGAATTGTATTTATTGTAATAATGACAATTGGTGCGGGTATTTTTGGAAGCTTAGTTCCTGCAGGTTTTATTCCTGAAGAAGATATGGGATATTTTTATGTAAATGTTCAATTACCAAATGCTGCATCTTTACAAAGGTCAAATGAAGTAACAAAAGATATTGAAAAAATTCTAGAGGAAATTCCTGAAGTTGAATTTATTACTACAGCAACTGGTTATAGTATTTTATCTGGTGCAATGACCTCAAATACAGGATTTCTATTTGTTGGAGTTAAAGATTGGGCAGAACGTGATAAAACTGCTAAAGACATTATTAATATTGTAAATAAAAAATTAGCTACTAGAATTAAAAATGCACAGGCATTTGCATTTGGACCACCAGCTATCCCTGGTTTAGGGAATGGTTCTGGGTTTAGTATGATGCTGCAAGATAAAGTTGGAAATACACCTCAATATCTAGCTGAAAATACTATGAAATTTTTGAAGGCTGCAAATGCTCGACCAGAAATTGGCAGAGCAGCAACTACTTTTCAAGCATCAGTTCCACAGCGTTTTATGGATATTGATAAAGAAAAAGCCCTTAAACTAGGGGTAAAGTTGAACGATTTATATACAACTGTTGGTGCATTTATGGGTGGTGCTTATGTAAATGATTTTACCCGCTTTGGGCGTTTGTATAAAACCTACATTCAAGCAGAGCCTGAATACAGAGTTGATCCAAAACAGATTAATAATTTCTTTATAAAAAATAATGAAGGAAATATGGTTCCGCTGTCAACATTAGCAACTATAAAACCAATTTCAGGTCCAGATTATACAACTAGATTTAATTTATACAGATCTGTAGAAGTAACCGGAGCACCTGCTGAAGGTTTTACTTCTGATCAAGCACGACAAGCATTAAAAGAAGTAGCAGCTGAAGTATTACCACCAGAAATGGGTTATTCTTGGAATGCAATGTCATTTCAAGAAGAAAAAGCTTCAGGTTCCCTAACAACTATTCTTACATTTTCTTTAGTATTTGTATTTTTAATTTTAGCTGCACAATACGAAAGTTGGTCGTTACCTTTTGCCATTTTATTAGGAACACCATTTGCTATATTTGGAGCTTTATTTGCACTTTGGATTGGGCGTTTAATTAGTCCTACTTTTGAAAATAATATTTTTGCTCAAGTCTCCTTTGTAATGTTAATTGGTATGGCTGCAAAAAATGCTATTTTAATTGTAGAATTTGCCAATGACGAATTTAAAAAAGGTTTAAGTTTATTTGATGCAGCAATGGCAGCTTCTAAATCAAGGTTTAGACCCATTTTAATGACAGCTTTTTCATTTATTTTAGGAGTATTTCCGCTAGTTGTTGCATCGGGTTCTGGTGCCGAAGCTAGAAAAGTTATGGGAATGGCGTTACTAGGAGGAATGGGAATAGCCACATTTTTAGGTGTATTTTTGTACCCTTTACTATTTGTTTTTATTGGTAAAATTGCTGGCTACGAAAAGAAAAGAGATAAACAAATGAATGTACAATTAGAAAATGCTAATACCGCCAAATAATGAAACAGAAATTTAGTTTATATACAAGCGTTTTTTTACTACTAATAACAATTACATCTTGTAAGGTTGGACCAAACTATCAGAAACCGGTAGTAGAAACTCCAGAAGTTTTCAAGTACGAAAAAAACAGTTTAGACAGTATCATTGATTTAAAATGGTGGGAATTATTTCAAGACCCGGTGTTAGATTCTTTAATTTACGTAGGTTTAAAACAAAATAAAGATGTATTAATTGCCGCTAGTAGAATTAATGAATCAAGAGCTAATTTAGGATTTACAAAAGCTGATTCTGGCCCAAAGTTAGGTGTGCAAGCTAGTGCAGGCGGTACAAATTTTGGAGTGACTGATGTGGTCTCTGGTACAACGTATAAATCTTTTGAAGCTTCAGCAACATTTAATTGGGAACTTGATTTTTGGGGGAAATATAGACGTAGTAATGAAGCCGCTAAAGCAGCAATGCTTAGTTCTTTTTATGGAAAAAGAATGGTGGAGATTGGTTTAATTTCAGAAATAGCAACTAACTATTTCCAATTATTAAATTATAAAACGTCTTTAAAAATTTCTGAAAACACCTTAGAAATTAGAGAAAATGCACTTAAAATTATTCAAAACAGATTTGATTTTGGAACAACCAATATTATTGATGTAAATCAAGCTCAAATTCAAAAATCAATTGCACAAGCTGCAATACCAGTTTATAAACGTCAAATTGCATTTATAGAGAATAACTTAAGTGTTTTACTAGGAGTGAACCCACAAAACGTTGCGGTAAACATCTCTTACGAAGCGTATCCTTTTCCTGAAGCTATTCCGTCTGGAATTCCTTCAGAAATATTACAACGAAGACCTGATTTACTTCAAAGTGAACAATTATTAAGACAACAAAATGCATTAATTGGTGTGGCAACTGCTTTACGATTTCCATCTATTAGTTTAACTGGTTTATTAGGAGTTGGAAGCTCAGACATTTCAAATTTAATTTCTAACGGTTTAGGATGGGGCGCAGGTGCTAGTTTATTAAGTCCGTTATTTGAGTGGGGTAAAAATGCAAGGCGAGTTGATATTGAAAGAGAAAGAGCTAATCAATATTTACTTAGTTATGAGAAAAATGTATTGCTAGCTTTTAGTGATGTAAATAATGCTTTAATTGAAATTTCAACATATAAAAATGAATTAGCTGCTTACAAAGCAATGGTTGATGCCGCTTCAAATGCAAGTAAGTTATCTTATGAAAGATACTACCAAGGTGTTACAAGTTATTTGGAAGTTATTGAAAATCAACGTCAAGAGTTTGAAGCAGAATTAAAATATTCAAGAAATTATCAAGATTTACTAATCTCTTATGTGAATTTATATCAAGCGCTTGGAGGCGGATGGATAACTCCTGAAGAATTAGATAAATACGCTTCGCAAGTAGCAAATGAACAAGGTGTAGATGTAGATCCAATTGATAAGGAAACATTGTTTTATCAAGGTCAAATTGTAGATTATTACTTAACTCCTGATCAAGAGAAATTAAGAAAAGAGATGGCGAAAGAGCAGCGAAAATTAGAAAAACAGCAAAGAAAAGCTGCTAATAATTAGTTTAATAATTTGTGAATTTTAGTTGTGGTAGATAAAATATATCCATATCGTTTCGAAATATTTTTTATTAGTTTAATTACAATTTTGTTTGGTGCTATTTTTTTTCCAAACAAATTGATTGAAGATATTTTATCTCCAATTTTATTTATAATAAATTTCTTATCAGGAATTTTAATGATTTCAAAAACAAAAAAACTAAGAAGGTTATTTTTGTTTTTACTAGCCATAATTATAATTGTATTTTACAGAGCTCAGGTATTAAAAGATCAAACTAATTCAAATGATTTTGTTCGATTAGCTGCATATTTTGTGTTTTATGTTACAGTAACTTCTGAATTAATTAAGCAAGTTTGGAAATCTAAAATTATAACCAAAAACATTATAATTGGTTTAATGTCAGGTTATATATGTTTGGGTTTAATAGGTTTTTTTATTTTTTTAGCTATTGAAATTTCAAGTCCGGGTTCTTTTACAGTTGCTAATTTAAATTTACATGAAAGCACTTCGCAAGTAGATTCATTTTTATATTTTTCGTATATAACGTTATTAACCATAGGTTATGGAGAAATTACACCAGTTACTTTAATTGCTCAAAAAGCAACTATTATAACTGGTTTAGCTGGTCAATTTTATATGGTTATTTTAACCGCAATTGTTGTTGGTAAATACATTTCTCAATCTGTAATTAGAGATGAAAAAAGCAATTAATATTCGGTTAACGGAAGTGCTTGTAGCTTTCTTTTAAATTTACTATTATTTCCAATTTCTTTTTTACCCTTTGCTGGTTCTTGTTGCGTTATGGTTGATACTCCCACTGCACAACTAATTTTAAAATAATAATTTGTGCCCAATTCAATTTGTGGTCTATTTGATGAAAGTGCCATTTCATTTGGGTTTGTTCGTACAGAAAATTTAAAAGACCTATCATCACAAACAGTTGATTTATAACGTGTTCCAGGTTGTAATTTAGCTAATAATTCACCGTGATTGTATAAATACACTGTTTCTTCACATTCTAAAAAACCATTTTTTCTGTAGAAATAAATTTCACTACACGCTGATGAATTTGTAGTTTCATTTGTATTACTTGTATTTGAAGTGTTATTTTCTGAAGATTTCACCATAAAAGGAACATTTTCTATTGCAAAACTTCCTTGGTTTTGTTTATCTGAAAAACCAATTTTTAGTTTTGAAATACTTGATGTAGTTGCAGGTATTTCTTTAAATGAAATAATTAAAGGAACCGCAATATTTTTTATTAAATTATATTCTACACTCCAATAAGATTTATTCGCAATTATAATATTATTAGATTTAAATTCAAATCCATTATTATCGTATAAAAATATGTTTCGTGTATTAATTTTTATCAATTTATCTAGGTTTAAACTTGTAACAGTGAATGTAAGGACAACATCTGAATTTAATTTTTCAACTGAAAGTAAATCAAATTTAAAATCTAATGTTTCCTCGCTCCAATGTCCTTTTTCTTTAACAACTGTTGAAAAATCTTCAGATTCATCTCCAAAATACAAATCGTTAAAATTAAAGTTACTTGCTATTTTATTTGATGAAAATCCAACTTTGAAAGATGTAGCAAACTTTGCTGTTGAAGCAATTTCATTAAACGTAATTTTTAAAGGAACAGGCGTATCTTTTATCAAATTATAATCTACAGTCCAATAAGAGTGGTTTCCTAAAGTAATATTTGTTGGCTTGTATTCCAATCCGTTGTTTTCATATAAAAAAATATTTCTGTTATCTAAATGCAGTTCTTTGTCATTATTTAAGCTTGTAACATCCATAATAAATGTAACTCGGTTACCACTTTTTTCAATATCTAATAATTCAAACCTGAAATCTGAAACTTCTTTGGTTAAATCTTTATCTGTGATTACATTCGATTTTTTTTGCTGTGTTATTGGATTAAAAAAACTTTCTAATAATTTATCCATTTCATCAGCTCTAATTACTTCTCCGTATCCAATTCCATCACTTGAAATGGATTGTAACATTCCTAAAAATACTTTCTGTCCTTGGTATTCAACAAATAGAGTAGAGCCGCTCATTCCTTGATAAAATTTATCTTTAACGTCTTCAGGTTCAATAGTGATATATTGTACATCAATATCTGTAATTTTTACCGAGACTTTTGTTGCACTTCCATCTTTGTTTCTTAGTTCTAAATAACCTTTGTGAATATTATTAACTATTGTGTTATAATTTTTATTTAGTTGCCATTTTGTGCAATTTTGATTGTGTTCTTCTGAAAATTCAAGTAAGGCTAAATCACCAACATATGTTTTAAACAAATCGGCTCTAGCCCTTTGACGACCTTCACCATAAATAGAAATTGGGCCGTTGTAATTTTTTAACAAATGGTTCGGTGTTACAACAAAACACTCGCTTCCGCGCATTTTTAAAAAGCCTCTTCCAAATTGATTGGTTTGAACATAAACGGTAGATTGACTAAATATATTTTGAAAAAATAGTATGCATATCCATAAAAATAATTGACTAAAAAATTTCATAACTTATCTTTTTTTACGTTTAATTATATTCAATGTAAAGTCTGTTAATGAGGTAATTACCAGTAATGTAGCAAAAATCATTGACAATCCTTGGAAAAACCTATCATTGATAAATTTATCATACACAGAGGCAGAAATTCTATAACCGCTGTTTTTACCTTTTGGCCCAGGTTTTCTTATAATTGCTTCATTTGCTTCAATTCTATAAGCAACTTGTAATGCCGGACTATCATTTACAGCAACAAACCCAATGGCATCTTTGTTTTCAAACTCTAAACAATCTCCCAAATACAGCTTTTTATTACCTGCTTCAAAATATTGACCACTTCCAAAATTTGAATAACCTGTCATTGTAATATCTCCTGTTCTTACAACAGGGTTGGTTTCATTCAAAATTTCTACATCTACAGATTTCCCTAATTCAACATAGCCAGACAATGGAAAAACAATGCTAATACCATTATTTAAAAGACTATCAACCTTTTTAATTTCAATTAACATATAATCTTTGGCTGCATATATGTTTTCATTGCTGCTGTTGTACAAATTTCCAATTGACGTACCGTTGTCACTTTCTAATAAAAAAATAATGTTTCCTTGTGAAATACGTTCAATTTCAACCTTTACATTTTTATTAATTTCTAAACTTCCATTAAAAGAATTATAAATATTTTTAAAGTTATAATTGTCTGTTACGTGAATAGAAGCGTTGTTTAAATTATACCTGCTTATTGGTTTGTTAACTGTTTGAAATTTAATAATTTCAGTATGTGCTGTAATATTAAAAAGCGTATTAATATTGTCAAAAAACACCAACAATATTAAGTACAAAATAAATGACAAAGTACCCAAACCAAGTGTTATCCATAAACCTTTTATAATGTTTTTTTTATGTAGAAGATGCGCCATTGTTATAGTTTCAAATTCATTGGATACCTATTGAAAGATTTTCGTGCTCGTTGAATTACAGAGACTTCGCTATCTTTTGAAATTACTTTAATTGGAATTTTACAGTAAGCGCAAAAAGAAACTTTAGGCTGATTGATGAATTGTTCACATTTAAAATCTAGCGATGTATTTGTATTTGGGTTGTAAACATTGATAGTTGCTTGTTGTTCTGAATTTAAAATAATGTATACAAATTCTTCAGAATTAAAAGAAGACCAATTTGAGATAACAAAGTGTTTACGCATTGAATCGTCACTATTTGCAAGCCACGAAAGAATGGTTAACTCTTTACTGTTGAAGTTTTTTAAATCGTTGTAATACTCAGTACTCCATTTTAATTTAAGTTCACCAGCGGGTTTATTTTTAATATCAAAACTTAAAGAAGCGTTGTAACGTCCATCATTTGAAGTAATTTCAACAAAAAGAAAATCAAATTTTTCATTTGGTAAATTAACAAAGAAATACTCTTTTATAGCTGTAGTTTCGTCAATGTTATAAACCAATCCTGTTCTAATTTCTCCACTTACAGGAATATTTTTGTCTTTTCTCCAAACTTCATCAATTGGATTTATAGGCTCAATTGGAGCAGATTGAGCATTGATAAATAAGCAATTACATAAAAGTAGAATTGCTGCGAATGTTTGAAACTTTGTAGATATATTTTGTGTTTTCATTATTTAGAATTTACTGGTGGATTACAACTGTTTTTAATACGTTATGAATTTGATTTATAACCAATTCGTACACTTTTGTTTTCTTCTATTTTATCTGAATTAAATTCTATAACATCATCAATTTCAACAGTAGAAATCATTTGATTAGTTCTTTGTTTTTTAGTCAAATTAGCCATTCTTAATTCTTGATTACGCACTGTTTTTTCAACAATTTTCCGAATAGAACGAGCATTTCCAAAATAAGGTGAGCGGTGTGTATACAATACATTGATGTATTTTTTTAGATGTAGCTCTGCATCATTTGTAGTTTTTAACTGTTTTTGATGCAACATTACTTTTGTAATTTCCCACATTTCATTTTCAGTAAAATCATTAAAGTGGAAGGTTTTATCAAAACGCGATTTTAATCCTGGATTTGATTTTATAAATCCTTTCATATTTTGAGTATAACCAGCAACAATTACACTAAATTTCCCTCTATGATCTTCCATTTCTTTTATAAGTGCGGCAATGGCTTTTTTTCCAAAATTATTTGCAGAATTAGTTGCTGTACCTTCTGTTATTGCATAAGCTTCATCAATAAATAAAACGCCACCCATTGCTTTTTTTATAAGCTCTTTTGTTTTTAAAGATGTTTGACCAACATAACCGGCAATTAAGCTACTTCCGTCAACTTCAACCACGTGACCACGTTCAAGTAAGCCCAACGCTTTATAAATTTTTCCAATGATTCTTGCCACTGTTGTTTTACCTGTACCAGGATTTCCTAAAAAAATACTGTGCATAGAAAAAGCTTTTAAAACATCTCTATTTATTTCTTTGTAATATTTAGTTAATTTAATTAGCTCTTCAACTTCTTGTTTTATGTGAGTTAAACCAATTAAATTATTCAATTCGTTTACAGCTTCAGAAAGTAAAGCGGTATCAATAGGGAGTTTTAGACTATTTGTGTTTATAATTTCAGAAACATCTTCAATATCTTCTTCTTGAATTGTAGAAAGTACTTCTTTGGTAAGCTTTGATTTTTGCTGAGTTCTTACCAATCTAATTCCTAAATTCATTTTTGCCTCATCTATCAAAGCATTTATTAATCGTGCGTTTCCAAAAGTGTGATCTCTATCTCTAAAGGCATTGGTAATTATTTTAGATAATTTAGAAATAGCAGCTTCACTTAAAACTACTTCTTTTTTATGAGCTGCGTACATTGCAATTGCTGTAAGCTCGTTAGGTGAGTAGTCTTTAAAATGATAGTAATTTCTAAAACGAGATTTTAACCCAGGATTTGACGCCATAAAACGTTCCATTTCTTTGGGATAGCCCGCAACCATAATTGCAATATCTCCAATACCATCACTCATTTCAGTAATAAGTGCTGCAATAGCTTCTGGTCCAAAATCGTTAGGTGCGCCATCTTTAAAAAGCATATAAGCTTCATCAATAAATAGAATTCCACCGCGTGCTTTTTCAATAATTTCTTTGGTGTTTTCACCAGTTTGACGCACATAACCCGTTATTAAATCGTTGCTTTCAACTGTTAGCACGTGTCCTTTAGACAATAAACCCATTGCTTTGTAAATTTCACCAAGTAATTTTACAACTGTTGTTTTTCCAGTTCCCGGATTTCCTGTGAAAACGCTGTGCAAGTTTATTTCGTCATCATCTTCAATTCCTTTGTTTTTTCGAAGCTGTAAATAGGTTACATAATCTATATATTCTTTTATTTTATTTTTTATTTGTTGTAAGCCAACCAAACTATTTAATTCTTCTAAAATTTCAGGCAATGGTCTATTTTCAATTTTAGCTGAAATTTCTTCAGGTTTGGCTAAAACAACCTCTTTTAAAAGCGGATCTTCTTCATCTAATTCTGGTTCAACTAAATCATCAATAGTTTCAAAAATGCTTATTAAATCGTCTCCAATACTAAATTTTGCTTTTGCTACAACGGTATCCATAAAAACAACTTCAACACGGTAATTATCTCTTAGCCATACAGTATTATCTGTGCTTCCCCAAGCACAAACAACTTCTTGCAACTCATTTGGATTTACACTAGTTGTTATATATTCAATAGTATTTGAAGTACCTATTAAAAGACCAGAATCGTCATAATAATTAAAGAAAAGTTCACATAACCAATCGTGATCTACTTTACTTATAAATTTAAACTCAGTAAAAACATATTCAATTTGCTTGTACATAAATTGCTTTAAATACAAACGTTTTTCAGGAGTGTCATTTTCATCATCAGTTTCATAAGTAAAGGCTGAAACTACACCAAAATATGGGTTTTCTTCAGTTGAAACTTTACCAACATCTTCAATATAAAATTTGGTTGATGTTATATATTTCTCATCAATATATGCGTCCCAACAGTAAGTTCCTTTTTTCCAAAAGCTTCCATAATCGTCATTTCCCCAACCATAATCACAAACGGCAATATTAAGATCTTTGGTTATGGTATATTCTTCTTCTTTTTCACAAAGTAAGGTAGATTTTTTATCGTCATCAATTTTATAGGCTTTAAAAACTACAATTGCTTTCCAGTCTTTTTCATCAAAAAGTTTATTGTAAAACTCTAAGCCAACGCTTAAATAATTTAACTCTTGCTTGTCAAAAACAGTTCTATATTTTCTGTTATTATTTATAGTTCTGTCCCAAGCATAGGTTTGTAAGCTCTTAAATTTATAGAATTTATCCTTATTTTTATGAAACCAACCCATAACTTCTAATTTAAATCAATGCAAAAAATAGGTGTAATTACCTATGTTAATTTTAAACGCTATTTAAATTTAGTAGTAGTAAAGTATTCTATATAAATTTTAAGAAATTTAAATTAAACTCCTTAAAACGAGTGCAATAATCTTAATTATTGTTTTTGAGGTTATTTTTTGGGATTTCAATAATTAGATAAATTGCTTCTCAAATATACTAAATTTTACAATGCTGTGAAATTCAAATGAATTGCTTTTTTAGTAATTATTTTAAACAGCTCACCAATTTAATAATGTTAATACTTATATTTATGCTTTTATAAAAATTCACTTTTAATGAAAGCACAATTAACTTCACTATTTATTTTATTGTCGGTTGCAACATTTGCACAAAAAAAAGTTTTAGATCATAAAGATTTTGAAATTTGGAACTCCATAAAAAACAAACAAATTTCAGCTAATGGAAAATACGTTATGTATTCTTTAGAGAAAGGAGAAAAAGATAATTTTCTTCAAATTAAAGATGCAAAGGCTACAACTATTTTTCAACAAGAAAGAGCCCAAAAAGGTATTTTTACAAGTAATTCTAAATTTGCATTGTTCACTATTAAACCTTGGAAAGATAGTGTAGTTGCATTAAAAAGAAAAAAAATAAAAAAAGATAAATTACCAAAAGACTCATTAGGTATTTATAATTTAAACAGCCAAACGCTTACAAAAATAGGAAATGTAAAATCGTATAAAGTTCCGGAGGAATGGAGTGGATATGTAGCCTATTTATTAGAAGATATTAAAAAAGAAAAGGATACTTCAAAAAAGAAATCAGATAAAAAGAAAAGCAAAAAGAAGCTTAAAAAAGTTGGTAAAGAAAACGGCTATCATTTGGTATTAAGAAATTTAAATACTAACAAACAAGATACCATTAAATTTGTAAAAGATTATCTTTTTGCTAAAGAAGGAGCCTATTTTACATATACAACTACAGGGTTAGATTCTACTTTAATTGAAGGTGTTTATGTTGTTGATTTAAAAGAAAATACATCAAAAAATATTTACACATCAAAAAAAGCAAAATACCATCAATTAAGTATAAGTGATACTGGTAAAAATATTGGTTTTGTTGTAGATGCAGACACTACAAAAGTGCAAGTAAGACCCAATGAATTATATGTTTGGAGTGAAGGAAAACCACTTGCTGAAAAAATATTAGATGCTAAATCTTCACCAAAAGGATATAGAGTTTCTTCAGATGGGAAAATTCACTTTTCAAAAGATGCTTCAAAAATGTATTTTGGATTGGCAACACCACCTATTGTAAAAGATACTACTTTAATTGATGAAGAAATTGTAAATGTAGAAGTTTGGACCTATAACGAGCCACGTTTATATACAGTACAAGAATTACAAGTAAAAGATGATCAAAAAAAATCTTATGAAACAGTTCTTCATTTAAACAATAATTCAATAGTGCAATTGGCAACTAAAGAATATCCAAATGCCAATATTGGAAATGAAGGGAATGCAGCTTATAGTTTGGTTCGTAACTCAGAGCCATATCAACTTGAGAGTCAGTGGAAAGGTTACACCGCTAGCGATTATGCATTGGTAAACGTTGCTACCGGAGAAACAACAGAAATTTTAAATAATATTGCTGGTAGAGTTCGTTTAAGCCCTGCTGGAAAATATGCGTATGGTTACAATTCTGTTGATAGCACTTGGTTCGCATATTCCGTGGCAACCAATAAATTGGTGAATTTAACTGCTGAAACTAGTTTTTATGACGAGTTAAACGATTCTCCAAAACATCCAAGATCTTATGGAGCTGCCGGGTGGACAACTAATGATGATGCGTTTTTAATTTATGACAGATATGATATTTGGAAATTTAACCCTGAAAATGGTACAGCAGTAAAACTAACCAATGGTAGAGCTTCAAAAATCACGTATAAATATCTAAAATTAAATGATGAAGAACGTTTTATTCCGAAGGATGAAAAATGGCTTTTAAGTACTTTTAATGGAGTTACAATGGATGCTGGATATTATGAATACAATTCAAAAAACAATAAAGGAAAACAACTTATTAAAGGACCTAACCGTTTTACAAAACCTTTAAAAGCAAAAAACACAAACAATATTGTGTTTACCAAAGAATCATTCACTCAATTTCCTGATTTAATTTATTCAGATTTATCTTTTAAAAGTGAAAAAATACTAACTAATGCAAATCCACAACAAAGTGAATACAATTGGGGAACAGCTGAATTGGTTCATTGGACATCTTTAGATGGAATTGAGTTAACAGGAATGCTAATTAAACCAGAAAATTTTGATGCGTCTAAAAAATATCCAATGATTGTGAATTTTTATGAAAGAAGTTCAGATAGATTGCACAGACACATTGCACCATCACCAGGACGTTCTACTATAAATTATAGTTTTTATGCAAGTCGTGGTTATGTAATTTTCAATCCAGATGTGGTGTATAAAGTTGGTTATCCAGGTGAAAGTGCTTACAATTGTGTAATTCCTGGTGTAAATGCTTTAATTGAAAAAGGATTTGTAGATAAAGATAATATTGGTGTACAAGGTCATAGTTGGGGAGGATATCAAATTGCACATTTAGTTACAAAAACCAATATTTTTAAAGCTGCAGAATCAGGTGCGCCAGTTGCAAATATGATAAGTGCATATGGCGGAATTAGATGGTGGACAGGTTTAAGTCGTCAATTTCAATATGAACATACACAAAGTAGAATAGGAGGTACACCTTGGGAAGTTGCTGATAGATATATTGAAAACTCACCAATTTTTAACATTGATAAAATTACAACTCCATTATTAATTATGCATAATGATGCTGATGGTCACGTGCCTTGGTATCAAGGAATTGAGTTCTTTGTTTCATTAAGAAGATTAGGAAAACCTTCTTGGTTTTTAAATTACAATGAAGAACCACATTGGCCTTTAAAAATGCAAAACAGAAAAGATTTTAATATTCGTATGGCACAATTTTTTGATTATTATTTAAAAGGAGCTAAAATGCCTGTTTGGATGCAAAAAGGTGTTCCTGCTATTGAAAAAGGAATCAATCAAGGATATGAATTAATTTCAGAATAATATTTTATTGGATTATAACAATTAAGTTTTAATGTCTAAAAACACCAATAAGCTTCTTATAGTTTTAGCATTTTTTGCTATTTATGTTATTTGGGGATCTACGTATTTATTAAATAAAATTGCGGTTGCAGAGTTGCCTCCATTTATGTTGGCATCTATAAGATTTACAGTAGCAAGTATTTTTATTTTTATAATTGCTAAAATTGCAGGAACTAGTTTAAAAATCACAAAAAAGCAGTTGTTAAATTGTTCTATAATTGGTTTTTTATTTTTAACATTTGGAAATGGAGGCGTAGTTTGGGCATTAAAATTTGTTGATAGCGGATTTACAGCGCTTGAAATTTCAGCACAACCATTGGTTGTTTTATTAATGATGTATTTTTTGGAAGGAAAAAAAATAAAACCAATGTCGTTAATAGGTGTTATTTTTGGCATCATAGGTATTTATCTGTTAGTTAGTCAAAAAGAACTTATTAAACAAGAAGGAATGGCTTTAGGGATGTTAACCATTTTTGCTTGTATGTTAAGTTGGGCATACGGAAGTTTATTTGTGGCTAAGGCTAATTTCCCCAAAAATTACTTTGTAAATACAGGATACCAAATGTTAACAGGTGGAGTTATGTTATGTATTTTAAGTTTAACTTTTGGTGAAACTTGGACTTCACCCACTAATTGGAGCGCACCTGTTTTAGGATCTATGATTCTATTAATTGTATTTGGAAGTATAATTGCTTTTACGGCATTTAATTATTTATTAAAAGTTGTTTCACCTGAAAAGGTAGCAACTTCAACTTATGTAAATCCAATAATTGCGCTGTTATTAGGTTGGTATGTTTTAAATGAACAAATTACAACACAATCTATAATAGCAGCGGTTGTATTATTAACAGGTGTTTATTTTATAAACACCAAAAGAAAATTAATTTTATTCGCAAGATTTAAAAAATAATTTTACACATTAAACACCTTATATTTAAAGAGATAAGGCATTTTAACTTTTTATTTAAGAATATTTTTGCTTTAAAAATTGTGATAACCCTTTAAACGCTGTATTTTTGTGGGTTTTTAAATTTGAAATGTGGTGCTAACAAATATTGAATTAGAAGAAAGGAAGGCTGGTAAAGATTTATATAGCTATCAAAAAGAGGCTATTGATAAAATTTTCAAAAGGTTTGAAGAAGCTAAAGAAGATTACCATTTATTATACCAATTACCTACTGGTGGTGGTAAAACGGTTATCTTTTCTGAAATGGTTAGACAATACTTAAAACATCATCAAAAAAAAGTACTTGTTTTAACACATAGAATTGAGCTTTGTAAACAAACTTCAAAAATGCTTACTGAATTTGGAGTTGAAAGTAAAGTAATTGATAGTAAAGCTAACCTAGACGATCAACAAAAATATAGTTGTTATGTTGCAATGGTTGAAACTTTAAACAACCGTTTAAATGATAATAAATTAGATATTTCTGATATTGGTTTAGTTATTATTGATGAAGCTCATAATAATTCATTCACTAAAATTTTTAAATTTTTTAGTAAATCTTTTTTCTTAGGTGTAACAGCAACTCCATTAAGCTCAAATATTCAGTTACCTATGACTGATAATTATGAAGAGTTAATTGTTGGAGAAACTATAGAGTCTTTAATAAAAAACAACTTTTTAGCACGTGCAAAAACGTACTCGTACAATGTTGGTTTAACTTCATTGGTAGTTGGTGCAAATGGAGATTACACAGTGAAATCTTCAGATGATTTATATACGAGTGGAAATATGCTTAATAAGTTAGTTGAAGCTTACGAAGAGCGTTCAAAAAACAAAAAAACATTAATTTTTAACAACGGTATTAGCACATCAATAAACGTATATCATACATTTAAAATTGCAGGATATCCTGTAATGCATTTAGATAATACTGCTTCAAAATCTGAAAGAGAACACATTTTAAAATGGTTTAAAGAAACTCCAAATGCCATTTTAACATCTGTAAGTATTTTAACTACTGGTTTTGATGAGCCAACTGTTGATACAATTATATTAAATAGAGCAACACGTTCTTTAACCTTGTATTACCAAATGATTGGTCGTGGTTCTCGTATTTCAAAAGGAAAAACTTCTTTTACAGTAATTGATTTAGGTAATAACTTTCACAGATTTGGAATGTGGGGAGCAAGTTTAAATTGGCAAAAAATATTTAAATCTCCTAACTATTATTTAGACAATTTAATTAATGACGAAGATTTAGAGAGCAACTTTAGATATGAAATGCCTGATGAAGTAAGGAAACAGTTTGGAAAATCTGAAGAAGTGTTTTTTAATGTAAAAGCAGCTTATGTTGATGTTATTCAAAAAGGATTGTCATCAAAAGAAGTATTGAAACGTTCTATAGAACAACAGGCTAAAATTTGTATTGAAAATAGTGAAGATGTATATGATGCATTGGCATTATCTCAATTGTTAGATGATGATATTACCTATAGAATTCAACAATATATTCGTTGTATTTGTAAAAGTACACATAATTTTATTGAATGGTTAAATACTGATTACAGACAAAAATTACGTTCTTATTTATTGACTAATTTTGATGAAGACTTTGAGAAAATTCACGGATATCCACCTGAAGATTAATACAGTCTTATAAAACATAAATAAAACTCTTTTGATGCTTAATTCAAAAGAGTTTTTTTTATGAAATTGCATAAAAAAAGCATTACTAATTAAAGTAATGCCTTTTAAAAATAATATAATTTTAGTCGACTTATTATTTTTTAATCCAAGGTTTTCCTGATTTTAATAATTCTTTTCCTGAAACATCATTTAAAATTACTGTTGCCATCATATACCAAGCTGCTAAAGCACAAACTATTAATATGTAAGCTGCAAATGTTGTGAAAATTGGAAAGCCAAAATGAGCTAAATCTAAAAATACAAAACCTAATAATAAGGTAGTAAAAGTAATAGCCATAGCAGTGTGAATAAACAATGATCCAATCCAAAAAATAAATGTCAATAATGTCCAACCTACAAGGTAAAAACCAACATCAGTATGTGATGATTCATAAACACCAAGATGATTTAAAATCCAAATAATTCCTAAACCAATCCAAAAAGCTCCATAACTAGTAAATGCAGCAAACCCAAAATTATTTCCAGTTTTTTGCTCCATAAAACCGGCAATCATTTGTGCCAATCCTCCAAAAATAAAACCCATAGCAACTATTGGTCCTAATCCACATAACCCTAAGTTATGAAATTGTAATAATAACGTTGTTAATCCAAATCCTGCTAAACCAACAACCGCTGGATTTCCTAATTTTACGGTACTCATATTTTTTATTTGTTATAATTTTTAAAAATGCGAAAATACCTAAATTTAATGTGTTAACTAGCTGATTTTTATCAGTAAACCGAATAATTTACGATAACGTTTTCGTTTAATTTTATCTTCTTATTAAATTAAAACTTTGCAACCACCTGTAAACGCTTAATAGTTACAGTTGTTCATTTAAAAACAGCAGTACACAATTACACCAAATAACTAATCATTTAATTATAAAAAATGGTTTAATTTATTGTGAAATCAGGTATTAAACTTCAACAGAACCAACGTAAGTAAATAATTAATGTATTTTTGCCACTTAAAAAAGTTTATTTCTATGGAAGTAGGTAAAATGGCCTCAAATACTAAAAAATCTATTCAATTTATGCTTATAAGCACTTTTGCATTTGCTTGTATGAATGTAATTGTTAAATATTTAGAAAACGTAAGTGCTTATCAAATTGTATTCTTTAGATCTATAAGTTCATTTGTTTTCACCTTTACATATTTATTAAAAAATAGAATTCCCATTCTTGGAAATAATAAAAAATGGTTAATACTTAGAGGTTTAGTAGGTGTAACTTCTATGACGTTATTTTTTATGTCTATAAAATATTTGTCAGTAGGTACCGCTGTTTCTCTAAGATATTTAGCGCCAATATTTGCTGGAATATTTGCCGTTTTATTTTTAAAAGAGAAAATTTGGCCTTTGCAATGGTTGTTTTTTGTAATGGCATTTATAGGTGTTTTAGTTTTAAAAGGTTTTGATTCTCAAATTAATACAACAGGTTTATTATTTGTGTTAATTGCTGCTATAACAAGTGGTTTGGTTTTTATTATTATCAATAAAATTGGTACAAGTGAACATCCGGTTGTTGTGGTTAATTATTTTATGGCCATTGCAACATTAACAGGATTGGCACTTTCCATAAATAATTGGGTAAATCCAGTTGGGTTTGAATGGGTTTTATTATTTAGTTTGGGAGTGTTTGGGTATTTTGGCCAAGTATTTATGACCAAAGCTTTTCAAACTGGAAAAACAGATCAAATTGCACCAATTAAATATGCTGAAGTAGTTTTTACCGTAATATTTGGATTGCTATTATTTGATGAAATTTATTCTATTTGGAGTTTATTAGGTATTACTTTAATTATAGGATCATTGATACTAAATATTTTGTATAAATCTCGTAAAAATAAGTGATTCTAAATCCAAATAAATATTCATTTGTAAAGCCTAGCAAATCACCTTTTTACTATGGGTATATTGTTCTTATTATGGGAACAATTGGAATTTTTGCCAGTATTCCTGGGCAAACTGTTGGAGTATCTGTTTTTACAGATCCTTTAAAAGATGCTTTAGGCTTAAGCAGAAATCAATTTAGTAATGCATATATGATTGGAACTTTATTAAGTTCCTTTTTTGTTTCTAAATCAGGTGTTTTATTTGATAAATTTGGTGCAAGATATGTTGCTTTTTTTGCAACTGTTATTTTAGGAATTTCATTACTTCTTGCATCTATTTCTGTTCAAATTAGCGAAGGCATTAAAACTATTTTAAATAGTAATTCTTGGACAGTTCCTTTTGGAATTATGACATTGCTTTTTTTCTTTATGAGATTTAGTGGCCAAGGTGTGTTAACTATGGCTTCAAGAAATATGATTATGATGTGGTTTAATAAAAATAGAGGTAAAGTAAACTCTATTAGCAGCATAGCCATTTCCTTAGGATTTTCTTCTTCACCCATTTTTTTAAATAGATTAATTGAAAACAATGGTTGGGAGGTAAGTTGGCAATTATTAGCTCTAAGTTTATTCATTTTCAGTTTTTGTATAATTCAATTTTATAGAAACAAACCTGAAGATTTTAATTTGAAACCTGATGGTGTAAAACATACTGATATTAAAGTTGAAGTTGACCAAGAAAATAACTTAACGCTAAATGAAGCAAAAAAAACAAGAGCTTTTTGGATGTTTGGTTTAGTGCTAGCTTTTAGCAGTTTTTTTACCACCGGATTTACATTTCACATTGTTTCTATTTTTTCAAGTCAAGACTATTCAAGAGCACAAGCTATTGCCATTTTTTTACCTATATCAATCATAGCAATTATAGTTTCTACTATTTGTAATATTTTAAGCGATTATATTCAACATAAAATATATTTATATTTGATGTTAATTAGTGGAATTATAGCTTCACTAGGACTTTTATGGTTAGCTTCACCAATTGGAATTTATTTATTAATTGGAGGTTTAGGAATTTTAAGTGGTTTATTTGGAGTTATAAATGCTGTAACTTGGCCACGTTATTTTGGTAGAAAATACTTAGGAGCAATTTCTGGTAAAGTAATGAGTTTTTTGGTGATTGCAAGTGCAATTGCTCCAAGTTTATTTAGTTATTGCTACACAAAACTAGGCTCTTATGGCTATATTGGTTATTTAAATTTACTTTTTTTAGGTGTTTTACTTATAGCTTCTATAAAAGTTAAAAAAACTCAGTAAAAAAAATTACAACGCTGTTAAAATTCGCAGTAAATTAGACTTACTATTAAATAGTTTGTATTCACTCTCAATCTTTTTTAGCTGACTTTCAATTAGTTTTACTTCTCTATAATTTACAAGAAATAAAGAACCTTCACCCAACATAAATCTTCTATCTTCCTTGTGTACTAATTGTTTGTAATCCTTCACTAAATCATTTAAAATAGTGTATTGTTTAGAATAGGATATTATTTCTTGTTGCGTGCTTTCAATTTTATTTTTAATACTTACTCTATTTGCTGAAATATCAAATTCAACATCTTGTAATTTTAGTTTTGCCAATTTTAAATCGCCACGTTCTTTTCTTAAAAATAAAGGAAAGCTCATATTTAAGCCAGTTTTATAATTTGCTGTATTAAAAGAGTCTGTGTTTTCATAATCAGAAGATAAAAAATTATACTCTAAATCTACTTTAGGCAATAAGTTGTTTGACTTTAACCTTTTATCTAAAATCAAACTTTCTTTTTTTAGTTCAAGTGCCTGTAATTTAGGATTGTTGTTTACAAGTTCGTCATCTATATTTAAGATAGAACTATTTAATACTAAATCAATTTTTGTAATTGTTAAACTATCAGGAATCATTTTTTCTTCTAATTCCAACGGTAAATTATTGTCTAACCATAAATAATTTGAAAGTTCTAATTTAGATTTTAAATACCCAATTTTTGCTTTTTCAAGATCTACCAATCTACTTTTATAATTAATACTAGCTTCAAGCGTATCAATAGCAGGTTTATCTCCTTCAATAAAACTTATTTTTACATTTTGAAGACGTTCATTCGCATTTTGCATATAATTGGTATAAATCAATTTTGCTTGGTAGTTTTTTAACCAGTTAAAATAGGAAGTAATTGCTGCGTACAAAACTTCGTTCACTGCTATTTTTTGTTTTGCTTCAGCTTGTTTTACATACAATTTGGCTTGTTTTAAAGTAGCCATTCTATTATTTGTAAGTAAGCCTTTTGCCAAAGAAACTGAAACTCCTAAACTATACAATCCATCTTCAGGTGTTTTATACTCAGGATTTAAATATACACCCTCATTATTTTCATAGTTGGCTTTAAATTGTACTCCGTACCACGTTGGAATTTTAAATGAAGCATTTAACTTGTCATAATAAGTAGTGTTTTTAAATTTCTTTCTGCTGTAATCAACTTCAAGTTTAGGGTCAAAAGCGCCACGTGATTTCAATAATTTTGTTTCACTTTCACTTGTAATTAATTGCGCTTGTTTTACTACAGGATGATATTTTTTTACATAACCCAAATATTCTTCTAATGTTAGAATATTAGTAACTTCTTGAGCAAAAGAAACACCGAAAGTTAAAAAGGATAAAATGATGAATAATCTTTTCATTAGGCTTTCTTTTTAGTTGACTCATCAGTTTTTACAGGTTGATAAAAGTTAGGAGGGAAGCTATTAACTTGTCTCCATAATTCAAACCAAATTGGTACATTTTCTAACAAAGCAATTGTTTTAGTTCCTGAACCTACACGAATTGCTGTTGGCCATTCTACATCATTTTCATCTGGCTTTAACAAAACTCTATACATTCCATTGGTACTAATAAAATTTTCTATAGCCACAACCTTTGAACCATAGGTTCCGTAAGAAACATTTGGCCATCCGCTAAAAATTATTGCAGGCCAACCATCAAACTGAACACGTACTTTTTCACCAATATGAATTAATGGTAAATCTATTGGTTGCACATACATTTCAATAGCCAATTCATAATTTGATGGCATTATATTTGCCAATTGCTCACCTTCTTTAAACGTTTCACCAATTCCGGCTTTTAAAGCTTTATTTATTTGCCCATCTTGAGGTGCTGTAACATATAATAAACTACTTCGCTTTTTATAATTTGCCAAATTAGTTTCAAGTTTAGAAACTTCAACTTCCGTATTATATCCGCTAGATTTTGCAGTATATAAATCACTTTGAGACTTTGATAATTTATCTCTATAACTTGCTTCTAAAGTTGCTATGGAAAGTTCACTATTAATCGCTTGATTTTTAGTGCTTAAAAATTTATTTTGTTGCGACACTAATTTTGCATTGGCTTCTTGCAATTTATTTCTAGAGTTCTCAACATCTTTTACAGATTTTAAACCTTCTTCTTGTAATGAAATCGTTCTATTGAATTGTGTTTCTGCAATTGTAGCTTTAATTTTTGCAGCTTCTAAATCTATACTATCGCTTTTAACTTTCAGTTTTGCTTGAATTACTTTATTTTTTGCTTGCTGAAGCTTTAAAGTACGCTCCTGTTGCAACGCATTGTACTGATTTTGTAAGGCAATAACTTTATTTTTATAAGCTTCAACAGATGATGATTTGGCTGTTAATTGACTATCTGTACGTTCAGCCAATTTCTCATCAAAATATTCACTTTTTATTTCTGAAATTCTTAAAATAGTATCGCCTTTATGTACAAAATCTCCTTCTTGCACATACCATTGTTCAATACGACCAGGAATTTGTGATTGCAATGTTTGCGGACGCTGATTTGGTTTTAAAGTAGTTACAATACCAGTACTTGATATATTTTGTGTCCAAGGTAAAAACAACACTATAAATAATACAATTGAAAAATACATTAAAAACTTTTTAAATCCTGTGTGATATTCTTTAGAGAATATTTTTTTTCCTGATTTATATGAATTTAAGTCTATGTTTTGAGATACTTTATTGCTTGAAATATTTAACATAACTTACAATTTTTCAATATTAATAATACTTCCTTTTTGCATTGTAATATGTTTACTGCATTTTTCTTTCCATTGATTTTTATTGCTAACAACAATTAAACTCCAAGGTTGAGAAGGCTTTGTTAAAAATGCGATTATTTTTTCAGCTTCATCTCTATGAAATTGATCTAAAGGATTTTCTAAAATCAATAATTTTGGTCTTTTTACTACAGCTCTGGCCAAAACAATTTTTTTAGAAATAGTATATGCAATTTGCTTTCCTTCAGGTTTCATAATGGTATTTAAGCCTTTAGGTTGCTGTTTTAAATAATCTATTAATTCTAATTCTTCAAAAACCTTTTGAATAGTTTTATCGCTAATTTTTTTATTTCCAAAAGTAACATTTTCTCTAATTGTACCTTCAAAAGGTGTTTCTTCAGAAAGAGATAATCCTAATTTAGAACGATATTCATTAATAAATAAACTTTCAATGGAAAGGTTGTTCACATAAATATGTCCTTTGGTTGGAAGGTTTATACCTGAAATAAGATGTAATAAGCTAGATTTACCTGAGCCACTTTCACCATTTACAAGAATTCTATCATTTGGTTTTATTGTAAACGATATTCCATTTAAAATTGGATTTTTACCGGCATTGGTGCTGTAATCCAAATCTTTTAGTTCAACGGTTAATGCTGAATTATCTTCTAACAACTCTCCACTTTGCAACTCAATTGGCTTATCAGTAATTTGACCTAGTTTTTCAATAGAAGTTAACACGTCATAAAGAGATTCTAAACCTAAAATCAATTTTTCTACAGAGTTAATTACTAAAAGTATAATAATTTCTGCAGCTACAAACTGACCAATATTCATACGTTGGTTTAATACTAAAAAACCACCAATAACAAGTAATCCTGCGGTAATAAGCACTTTAAAACCAATCATTTGAGCCACTTGCAAAATCAATACTTTAAAGTGTTTCTCTCGTGAATCAATATATTCATTTACAAGATCATCTGTTTTTTGTAAGGCTAAACTTGTTTTTCCTGAAAGTTTAAAACTAACCACTGTACGCGCAACTTCTTGTAACCAATGCGCTACTTTATACTTGCTTTTAGATTCTACTAAACTTGTATTTAATCCGTTTTGAGCCGTGTACTTAAAAATAATATAAATTAACACAAGTAATAAAAGACCAAAAAAGATGAAAAAAGCGTGGTAAAATGAAAGTAAAATTAACGCAAAAATAATTTGCAATAAAGCTGAAGGAACATCAATTAAAATTTTTGACAATCCTTTTTGTATGGTTAACGTATCAAAAAATCTATTGGCCAACTCAGGAAGGTAATAATTTCTTAATTCGTTCATTTTAATTTTTGGAAACCGATAGCTTAAATCAAAAGAAGCTCTAGTAAATATGCGTTGTTGTATGGTTTCAATAATACGCATTTGCATTAATTTTAATAAACCTGCAAAGGTAACACCTAATGTAACCAATACAATTAAAACTATCCAAGATGCAGAAATTACAGCACTTTGTAGTAAATTAATAATGGCTTGTATTCCTAATGGTAATGAAAGTGCTACAAGACCTTCAAAAATAGCGTAATAACCAATTTGAAAAACAACTTTTCGCTCTAATTCCAATAATTTCATTAGCCGTCTCCAAGGTGTCCATATTTTATTCTTCATTAGATAATGTTTTAAATATTAAATTGGTAAAAAAATGTGTTGGTGTAACCGTTTTGTCGCAGTTGGTTATAGACTTAAAATGCACTTTTAAAAATTGTTGATGCAATGCGCCTTCAATAATTGTACTTGCTAAACTTAAATGATATTTATAAGTAGGGTTTAAGCCCTTCATAATTTCTGAAAACCTTTGTACAACACGTTTGTAAGCAATAAAATAACCTTCGTCATTTTCAATATCAACATCTTTTGTTAAAAATGATTTTGAACTTTCGTTTATCATAATTAAATTTAATAACACTTCATTTATATGACTAAAATTACTGTCTTCTTCTGTGGTTTTGGTAACTACATGAATTGCTTTGTAAAGTTTTTCTTCAGCGTTAGTTATGTTGAAAGTTTCAATAACAAGTTGATATTCTATCCAACTCCAGTACCACGAAGTTAAATAGGTTAATAAATGATGTTTACTTTCAAAATAACGATAAATTGAACTTTCATTTGATTGAATAAGGTTTCCTAACTTTTTAAAATTAAAATTTTCAAACCCAATTTCTTCAATTAAAACAATACTATTTTGTATAATTTTTTTTCCTAACAAAGATGATTCAGGGTCTTTTAAATAAATACCTGTTGGTATTTCTATTTTAATATTTGATAGTAATTTATCCATTTATGAATATTTTAGTCGCAAATATAATAGTATTACTATTAAAAATAGTTAGAATGCCATATTTTTTCACTTATAACAACAATTGTAGCAAAAGAAAACAAATTTCTAATGCTACAAACAAAAAGATAAGCTAATATATTCAAATATATTCTAAATAAAGTATTTGAAATAAGTTTTGTAGTTGCTAATAACAGTAATTAGTAAAAATTACTTCTTCAACTGAATAACACCCACAAAATTTAAACAAACCATAATAACATATGTTATATCAATTTCATGCCAACGAAATCCAAAATTAGCATTACTAGCATGTTTATGATGATTGTTATGATAACCTTCACCCATCATTAAAAAGTCAAAAGGAAATAAATTTTTACTTGTATTATCCATTTTAAAATTAACATATCCATAAATATGTCCAAACCAATTAATAATTACGCCATGAATAGGAGCCATTAAAAAAGTAAGCGGCAATAACAACCACTGCCACCAAGCTGTAGCGAAATAAATAAAAAACAGTAGGTATAAAACAATCCATAATAATCTTGAAAATCTGGAACCTGCAAATGCATCAAATTTAGCCCATTGCGGAACATTTTTTGTGAATCGACTGTCAATTTCAACTCGATTGTTATTTATGTCTTGATAAATATTTTTAGTTTTCCACATCATTGCAAACATATTTGGATCAAAAGCAGGTGAGTGCGGATCATCTTTCGTATCAGTATATGCGTGATGCATTCTATGCATAATTCCGTAACCATAAGCACTTAAATAACTAGGACCTTGAAAAATCCAAGTTAAAATAAAAGTGATTCGCTCCATAGTTTTAGACATTGTAAACACTTGATGTGCAGCGTATCTGTGTAAAAAAAAGGATTGAAAAAACAATCCACCATACCAAAGTATAAAAACAAGAATTAAAATGGCCATATTTATATTTTTGGCAAATATAATTTCATTAAAAAGCCAAAACAATGAACCTAAGTCAAGAAATACGCTTTCTAATTCTGCTTAAAGCTTGCGCAGTTACACCAATGTATGAACTTATATATTTTAAAGGAATAACTTTTAACAACTCTGGTCTTTCTTTAAACAACTTCATATAACGTTCTTCTGCAGTTAAATTTAACAAGTTTTGTTCTCGTTTAGATTTAATTAAAAACAATCGTTCTGCGGTTAGTCGTCCAATAAGATTTCCTATTTGAGTGGTTTTATATACTTCTTGTAAATCATTATAAGTTATGCTTAAAAGTGTGGTGTCTGTTAAAGCTTGTAATTGATATAATGAAGGTTTTCTGGTAAGAAAAGAATCGTAAGCACTTATAAATTGATCTTTAAAACTAAAACCAAAAGTTATCTCTTTTTCTGGGTTTTCCTTCGGAATAAATAAACGAACAACACCAGATTCTATAAATGAAATATGATTTTCAACCATATTAATTTCTAAAAAAACTTCTTTTTTAGGAATAACTCTTCTATGTAACCTTGATGTAAAAAACTCCCAATCAGCATCTGAGATGGTGGCAATTTGTTCAAGATACTCTTTAATTTGTAGCACGTTATAGTGATTCTTAATTATTAAGCCACAAATATAACTTGTTTATTATGGAATCTAAACACCTAAATAAGTATAATTTACGGGGGAATTTTATTCTAAAAACAGGTACTAAAATTATTATAAAAAATAAACAAACTAATTATCTGTTTTTTAAATTAATAGCAGCATATTTGCAAAAGTAAAAATATAAATATTAAATTACATTACAATGAGTAAAGGAACAGTAAAATTCTTCAATGAAACAAAAGGTTTTGGTTTTATCACTGAAGAAGGAGTAGAAAAAGATCATTTTGTTCACATTTCTGGATTAATTGACGAAATTCGTGAAGGAGACGAAGTTTCATTTGATTTACAAGAAGGTAGAAAAGGATTAAACGCAGTAAACGTAAAAGTTATCTAAAAATATATATCTTACATGTTTAATAAAAGCCCATCTTTTGATGGGCTTTTATATTTTTAATAGCCGTTGTTTTAAATTATTAAGGTTTAAAATAATGGTTATTTTTTTGTTCTTTTTGGGTGAAAACCATAAAATGAATTGAAAGATTGTTTTAAATTTACAAGATGGAACAACAAAAACATTGGGCAATAGATGGTTCTAATTTTTCAATGGAATCAAATTTCATCAAACAAATGTTAAAAGGTGAAGGTAAAGCTCCCTTAACGTTTTTAAAAAACAAAAAAGGATTGTTATTTTCAAAATCCACTTTAACAAACTTTATTAAAGAAGAAGTTCAACACAATATTTTTACGCTTACCAATAAAAACGAACGTAGTATTACAACATACTCAAGCGGTGAACAAAAAAAAGCTTTACTAAGTTATTTGTTATCTAAAAATCCAGACTTTTTAATTTTAGACAATCCGTTTGATTTATTAGATCAAGCGTTTCAAAAAGAATTATTGTTGAAATTGAAGGAGTTATCAAAACACATAACATTCATTCAAATTTTTAAACGAGTTGATACGGTTTTACCTTTTATAAACAATGTATTACAATTTAAAGAAGAATCAATTGTTTTTACAGGCACTCTAAATGCATATAAAGCTCAAATTAAAGTCGAGCAAAATTTCAAGTTAAATAAAACAATTCCGCCAGCAATTAATATATTTAAAATAACTAAAAATCCGCTCATAGAATTTAAAAATGTATCTGTAAATTATGCAAGCAAAACCATATTAAACAATATATATTGGCAAATTAACAAAGGCGATTTTTGGCAATTAATGGGACCAAATGGATCAGGAAAAACTACGTTGCTTACAATGGTAACCGGTGATAACCCTAAAGCTTATGGTAAAAATTTAATTTTATTTGGACAAAAAAAAGGTAGTGGAGAAAGCGTTTGGGAAGTGAAACAAAAAATTGGTTACATAACACCCGCAATGACTTCATTATTTAATGGTAGATACACTGTTGAACAAATGATTATTTCAGGATTTTATGATTCTATTGGTCTGTACAAACAGCCTACAATTGCTAAAAAAAAAATAGCAAATGAATGGATAGAATTAATTGGTTTAACAGCCCATAAAACTAGTTGGTTTTCAGCACTTTCGGAAGAACAAAAATGTATGGTTTTAATTGCACGCTCAATGGTTAAACATCCGCCTTTATTAATTTTAGATGAACCAACGCAAGGATTAAGTGATGCTAACGTGTCAATAATTACAAGTTTAGTAAATAAAATTGCACAAGAAAGCGAAACCTCCATTATTTATGTTTCGCACCAACAAGAAAAGGGATTAATCCCAAAAAACATTTATAAATTAGTTCCAACAGAAAATGGTTCCATTGGAGAAATTATTTTAAACAATAAATAGTTTTAACTTAAAACGCATTTATTCAAACGTATAACGTTGCTCTTTTGTTGAAGAAGCATTTAATAATTGGTTAAATGTTTGAATGCTATTAAAATTGGAAGTAATTTCTTTTGAAGAAGAAACACCCGAAACACCTGCTTTTAACAATTCCAATACATTTTTAGTTGTAACACCTCCAAAAGCAATAATTGGCGTTGAAGTTTGCAAAGCTTCTGTAATTAAACTGTACCCATTTAAGCCTAATTCAGTAGTTGAATTGTTTGTATTTGTAACTTGTTTAAACGGACCTAAACATAAATAATCTACTTCTTTAGCTATTAAAAATTCACAATCTTTTAGTGTATTTGTGGCAACTCCAATTAATTGCCAAGTATATAAATGTTTTCTTACTTCCGAAGGGCAAATTGTCAAATTATCTAAAAACACACCATCGGCTTTAATATCTTTGGCAATTTTATAATGGTTTAGAATTATGAGTCTGGTTTGAAAATGTGAGGTAATTTTTATTACTTCATTAGCTGTTTTTAAATATTTCTTTTCTGAAATATTTTTCAAATTCAGTTGTACCAATTCCACTCCTGAAGTACAAGCTTTTTGTATATTTTCTATATGATCTTTTGGAGAATCTCCTTGTGATATGTAATGTAATTTTGGTATAAACATTTATAAAAATCTTACTATATAAAATATTAATTAGCTGATTGTTAAATTTTTAGATAGGCTATTCTAAACTAATAATTGATTCTAAAACTGCCCAAACATTATTAGCTACATTTTTTTGTCCTTCAACAGTAGGATGAATTCCATCGGCTTGATTTAACTCAGCAATTCCTCCAACATCTTCTAATAAAAAAGGAATTAATGCAAGGTTATTTTTTTTCGCCAACTCAGGAAAAATAGATTTGAATTCTTCCGTATAATCTTGCCCCATATTTGGAGGCAATTGCATTCCTGCCAAAATAATTTTGGTAGCTGCGTTTTTCTCTAAAACAACATCAATAATTGCTTGTAAATTCGCTCTGGTTTCTGCTAAAGGAACACCGCGCAAACCATCGTTAGCACCTAATTCTAAAACAAAAACATCAATTTTTTGATTCAACACCCAATTTATTCTATTCTTTCCACCAGCGGTTGTTTCTCCGCTTAATCCAGAATTTATTACCGTATAATCCAAAGAAAGTGAATCTATTTTATTTTGAATAAGTGCAGGAAATGCATCGTTTACATCTTCCAAACCATAACCAGCAGTTAAACTATCTCCAAAAAACAAAATAGTTTTTGTTTGGCTCTTAGTTGCTTCAATATTAGCGCTTTCAGAAGAATTTTCCTTTTTAACAGTATCTGATCCACATGAAAATAAAAACAAGAACAATGAAAAATAACAAAATTTTAAGAAAATCTTCGTTACAATAGTATTAAAATTTAAAAGCAATTGTCTAATTTTCAATTTCAGCATATTTGGTAAATTATTTAAGCATATAGAATGACAAAGATATTAAAGATTCATGAACTAGAGAAGACTTATACAAGTGGTTCAAAAAAATTAACTGTATTATCACATATTTCTTTTGAAGTTGAAAAAGGAAGTATATTTTCAATTGTTGGTCCTTCAGGAAGTGGAAAAACTACTTTATTAGGTTTATGTGCTGGATTGGATTATCCAAGTGCCGGTTCTATAGAATTATGTGGAAGTAATTTAGAAAATTTAAATGAAGATGAACGTGCCAAATTACGCAATAAAGAGGTTGGTTTTATTTTTCAAAACTTTCAATTATTGCCAACACTTACTGCTTTAGAAAATGTAATTGTACCTTTAGAATTACAAGGCGAAAAAAACGCAACAAAAATTGGTAAAGAGCTATTGCAAAAAGTTGGATTGGCAGATAGACTTCATCACTATCCATCGCAATTATCTGGTGGAGAACAACAAAGAGTTGCTTTAGCGCGCGCTTTCTCTAACAAACCAAGTATTTTATTTGCTGATGAACCTACAGGAAATTTAGATGAAGAAACAGGTGAAAAAGTAATTCAATTACTATTTCAATTAAATAAAGAAGCTGGTACAACACTTGTAATTATTACTCACGACTTAGATTTAGCGAATAGAACTCAACAAATTTTAAGGTTAAAAGGAGGTTCAATTTTGTCTAATCAAAAAACAACTATTGGTTAATGAGTAATTTAACCTCAAAAGCATCGGTACAATGGCTATTAAAAATGGCTTGGAGAGATGGAAAAGCAAGTATTTCTAGGCTTATGTTGTTTATGGCATCAATTATTTTAGGAATTGCAGCTGTTGTTTCCATTCAACTATTTAGTGATAACTTAAAACAAAACATAAAAAACCAATCAAAAGCATTGATGGGCGCTGATTTTATTATTGACAGTAGACAGCTTCCTACAGAAAAAGTGCAAGGAATTATAGATTCTTTAGGTGCAGCCGCATCTGAAGTTAATTTTGTTTCTATGGCTGCTTTTTCAAAAAACAATGGAACAAAATTAGTAAAAGTGCGTGCTATTGAAGGTAATTTTCCTTTTTACGGAACTTTAGATACTGAACCAGAAACTGCAGCTTCTTCGTATCAAGAATTGGGTGGAGCAGTGGTAGATGCAACTTTAATGCTACAATTTAATGTTAAACCTGGTGACTCTATTAAATTGGGAAAACTTACCATTCCTATTATTGGTGCTTTAAAATCTATTCCGGGTAGTACAGCTTTCTCAAGTTCAGTTGCGCCAACAGTTTTAATTCCGTTTAGATTTATAGAAAAAACAGAATTGTTACAATTAGGAAGTAGAAAAGAATATCAATATTTTTTCAAGGCAACTTCAAACCAAGACCTAGAAGAATTAGATAAAAAAATAGATCCTATTTTAGATGATGAAAATGCCGATTTAGATACACATACAAGTACAAGCGATAGATTAGGAAGAAGGTATGATAATGTGAGTAAATTTTTAAATTTAGCTGCTTTTATTGCGCTTTTGTTGGGTTGTATTGGTATTGCAAGTTCTGTACATATTTATATTAAAGAAAAATTAAAAAATGTGGCAGTTTTAAAATGTATAGGAGCTACAAGAAAGCAAACTTTTTTAATTTACCTTATTCAAGTGATTGCTATTGGTTTAATTGGTGGTGTTTTAGGCGCTGTTATTGGAATTGGTTTGCAATACGCTTTTCCTTATATTTTAAAAGGTTTTTTACCTTTTGATGTGCAAATAGTAATTACTTTACAACCTCTAATTATTGGAATAACATTGGGTGTTTTAATGTCGGTTTTATTTGCATTATTACCGCTATTGGGTACTTGGTATGTTTCGCCATTGGAAGTTTTAAGAAATACTGAAGAGAACTTAGTAAAACCAAGAAAAGCACGTATTTTAACCTTTGCAGCTATTTTACTTTTTGTGTTTTTATTTTCTATTTGGTTGTTAAAAGATATAATTTTCGGATTGGTTTTTACCGTTGGAATTTTAATCACATTCTCTATAATGGCAGGTATTGCAAGCCTATTTATAAATGCTATTAAAAAGTATTTTCCTAGTAATTGGGGATTTACAAAACGTCAAAGTTTGTTAAATTTATTTCGACCAAATAACCAAACAATGGTGCTAATTTTAGCCATAGGTTTAGGTACATTTTTAATCAGCACTTTATATTTTACGAAAGATATTTTATTGGCTAAAACATCTATTGAGAACAATCAAGAAACTGCCAATATTATTTTAATGGATGTTCAAAACAACCAAAAGCAAGCAGTTATTAACACCGTAGTTTCTAAGGAATTAAATATTATAGATGACATTCCAATTGTTACCATGCGATTGCATAAAATTAATGGTGAATTGGTTAATACAATTAGAAGAGATACTACTTCAAAAAATAGAAAATGGTTTTTAAATCACGAATTTAGAGTAACTTACCGTGATTCTTTAATAGCTTCAGAAGAAATAGTAGAAGGAAATTGGACAGGTAGCGTTGCACAAGGAACACCTATAGTTATTTCAATATCAGATAATATTGCAAGAGATGCCAATGTAAAAGTTGGAGACGAACTAGTTTTTAATGTTCAAGGTGTTTTAATGAAAACTACAATTGGCAGCATAAGAAAGGTTGATTGGGGTAGAATGCAATTAAATTTTACCGTAGTTTTTCCAAAAGGAGTGCTTGAAAATGCCCCACAATTTAATGTTTTAACTACCAACGTTGCTAATGAAGTTAGTTCAGCAAACTTGCAACAAGATTTGGTTCAAAAATTTCCAAATATCTCAGTATTAGATTTACAACAGGTTTACACTATAATAGAAGATATTTTAAATAAAATTTCTTGGATTATTAATTTTATGGCGTTCTTTAGTATTTTCACTGGTATTATTGTTTTAATAGGTTCGGTAAAAAACAGCAAATACCAACGTATAAAAGAAAGTGTTTTATTAAGAACTTTGGGCGCAAAAAGTAAACAAATTTTACAAATTACAGCATTAGAGTATTTGTATTTAGGTGTTATAGGAAGTTTAGTAGGTATTTTGTTGTCACTTTTAAGTAGTCAATTATTAGCATTATTTTTATTTAAAGAACCTTTTATTCCTTCTATAATTCCATTCTTAATATTTCTACCAGGAATTACAATGTTAGTGTTGTTAATTGGTTTAAGTAATATAAGAAGTGTTTTAAAAAGTGCGCCTTTAGAAGTTTTAAGAAAAGAGGTTTAACGTAGTATTTCCTTTGTTTACTGGTGAAAAGAACATTAAAATTCCACAAAGCAATTAAATTCACAAAAGAAATATAGTTGTTGTTTTTAAAATAATCTCATCGATAAAACAGCAGCATTTGTATAGCAAATAACCTCAAACGTATATTGCCTTTCATAATAAAGTATGATAATATCATCTTTGAAGTGTTAAATTAAAACACTCAAAAAAAATGAAATCATATCTCATTATAATAAGCTTACTTTTTGCGCAAATAGCTTTTGCTCAAGATGCTTCAAATTCAGTAACACCAAAAGTATGGTCATTACAAGACTGTATTGACTACGCACTTGAGAATAACATTACTGTTAAAGATGCTAAATTAAACACCAACATTTCTGAAGTAGATTATAACACTTCTAAATCATCACGATTACCGGGTGTTTATGGTAATGCTTCACAAAGTTTTACAAATGGTAATAGTATTGATCCAATTACCAGTGATTTTGTAACAGATCAAATTAGTAGTACAAATGTTGGTATTTCAAGTTCAATGACCTTGTTTCAAGGAAACCAAATAAACAATCAAATTAAACAAAACAAAGTATTATTAAACCAAAGTATTCTTCAAGAAGAAGTTGAAAAAAATAATATTGTTTTAAATATTTTAGAAACGTATTTGCAAACATTATACAGCAAAGAAAGTATTACAATTGCTGAAAATAATTTAATTGCTTCAGAAAATGAGGTAGTAAGAGCAAAATCACGTTTAGATGCAGGAACAATTGCTTTAAATGATTATACAGATGCGCAAAGCCAAGCAGCTACAAACAAATTTAATGTTATTGCAGCCAAAAATGACTATCAACAAAATATTATTGTTTTAAAACAATTATTAGAACTTCCTCCTTTGGAAGATATTGAAATTGAGTCAATAAATGAAAATCAAGATTTGGCTAATTATAAACTTGATAAAAGAGAAATATATGAAAACGCTATCAACTATTTACCTGAACTTAAGGTTAGCGCTTTAGATATTGAAGCAAATGAAAAAGAACTAGATATTGTTAAAGGTGGTTACTTACCAACTTTATCGTTAACAGGGAATTTAGGAACTGGATATTCTAGTACGTATGACTATTCATTTTCAGATCAATTTGATACAAATTTCAACCAAAGTTTAGGTTTATCATTAAGCATTCCTATTTTCAATAAAAATCAAACCAAAGCTGCAGTACAAACGGCTACAATAAATATTGAAAAAGCTGAAATTCAAAAAACAAATACTGAAAAAGAAGTGTATAAAAAAGTTGAAACTGCTTATCAAAATGCTGTATCAGCTCAAGAGCAAGTTATTGCTTCTGAAGCATCTAAAGTTGCTGCAGAACAATCATACATTCTTGCACAAAAAAAATATGATTTAGGAGATTTAAGCACAACAGATTTGGTTATTAGTCAAAACACATATACCAATGCACAACAAACATATTTACAATCAAAATATCTAAATATTTTATACCACCAATTATTACAATTTTACCAAGGAAACGATATTAAACTTTAATTAATTACAACATGAAAACAAATAAAAAAATTATTATAAGTAGCATTGCAATTATACTTCTTGCAATTATTGCCTACAACTTTTTTAAAGGCGATGAAGCTGTTATAATTGAAGCAAAAACAGTTATTGCTAAAAAAGCTGATGTAACAACAATGGTAACTGCTACCGGAACAATTGAACCAATTAACCAAGTAGATGTTGGTACACAAGTTTCTGGTGTTGTTGAAAAAATTTATGTGGATTACAACAGCGAAGTGAAAGAAGGACAATTAATAGCTGAGTTAGATAAAACAAACTTAATAGCTACAAAAAATCAGGCGCAAGCTTCATATGACAATGCTGTAGTTCAAAAAAACTACCTTCAAAAAATTTACGACAGACAAAAATTATTATTTGATAGTCAGGTAATTAGTAAATCAGATTTTGACGATGCTATTTATGATTTTGAAACAGCAAAAGGAACAGTAACAGAACGTTTATCTGATCTTCAAAAAGCAAAAACTAATTTAAGTTATGCAAATATATACGCACCAATAGATGGTGTTGTACTTTCAAGAGATATTGATGAAGGCCAAACAGTAGCGGCAAGTTATAGCACACCAACACTCTTTACCATTGCACAAGATTTAAAAGAAATGCAAGTTGAAGCTGATGTTGATGAAGCTGATATAGGAAACGTAAAAGAAGGACAACGTGTTACATTTACAGTTGATGCTTATTTAGGTGAAATATTTCAAGGGAAAGTTACTCAGGTTCGCTTAGATCCTACTATTTCTTCTAATGTTGTAACTTATACTGTGGTAATTAAAGCTGACAATCCAGATTTTAAGTTAAAACCAGGTTTAACTGCAACAATTTCAATCTATACATTAGAATTAAAAGATGTATTAACTGCTGAAGCGAAAGCTATTAATTTTAAACCTGTTTCTGAAACTTTAGCAATGTACAATACACACCATAATTTACCTAACAATGCAAATAACAATTCTAATAAAGAAACTACACTTTGGGTACTTGGAGCTAATAAAAGTATTACTTCAAAAAAAGTAGAACTTGGTGCTAGTGATGGTGTACACGTACAAATTTTAAGTGGAGTTAATGAAGGTGATAAATTGGTTTACAGCTTAAAAGGTTTATCAAGAGCTGAAGCCGGACCTAAAGGTGCAGGTGAAAGTCCATTTATGCCAAAACCACCAGGTAAAAAATAAGCCGTTATGAAAAAAGAAATTATAAAAATTCAAGACTTAAAGCGTGATTTTACAATGGGAACCGAAACGGTTCACGCACTAAAAGGAATATCTTTTGGTATTGAAGAAGGTGAATTTGTAACAATAATGGGTTCAAGTGGTTCTGGTAAAAGTACAATGCTAAATATTTTAGGATGTTTAGATCAGCCAACTTCAGGAACTTATGAAATAGACAGTGTAAGAGTTAAAGACTTAAGTAGAAATGAATTAGCAACTATTAGAAATGAAAAAATTGGTTTTATATTTCAATCATATAATTTGTTAGCCAGAACATCAGCTATTGAAAATGTAGAATTACCTTTATTATACAATAGTAAAGTTTCAAATGAAGAAAGAAGAGAACGTGCTATAAAAGCGTTAAAAATGGTTGGTTTAGGTGAAAGAATGGATCATACACCAGCACAACTTTCAGGAGGGCAACAACAACGTGTGGCAATTGCAAGATCACTTGTAAACAACCCTGTAATGATTTTAGCCGATGAAGCAACAGGAAACTTAGACACACGTACATCTTACGAAATAATGTCTTTATTTCAAGAGTTAAACAAAAAAGGAATCACTATTACTTTTGTGACTCATGAGCCTGATATTGCTGAATTTAGTAGCAGAACCATTGTTTTAAAAGATGGAAATATTATTCAAGATTATAAAAATAACAATGTGCAATCTGCTGCAGTTGAATTGGCTAAATTACCAAAACAAGAAGATTAATTATGAGACTATTAAATTTATTTAAAATTGCATTTAAAGCCATTATTCTTAATAAAACAAGAACTTTGCTTACCATGTTAGGAATTATAATTGGTGTAGCATCTGTAATTGCAATGTTAGCTATTGGTGAAGGTTCTAAAGAAAGTATCCGTACAACAATTTCAAGTATGGGTTCTAATATGATTACTATTAGACCAGGAGCAGATGATAGAGGTCCGGCAAGAGGAAGTGGTGGGAATGTGCAAACCTTAACATTAAAAGATTACTACAAAATAAAAGAGGAAACCACTAATTTATTAAGTTACATTACACCAATGGTAAATGGTGGCGGACAAGTAATTAATGGTTCTAATAACTGGCCAAGTACAATTTACGGTGTAAATCCAGATTATTTAAATATTAAAGTGGTAGATCTTCAAAGTGGAAGTATGTTTACAGATGCTGAAGTAAAATCTGCAGCAAAGGTGGCTTTAATTGGACAAACAGTTGTAGATAATATTTTTCCTGATGGTGAAGAACCTGTAGGACAAATGATTCGTTTTGATAATATTCCATTTAAAATAATTGGTGTTTTAGAAGAAAAAGGTGAAAACACCTTTGGTCAAGATCAAGATGATGTCGTAATTGCACCTTATACTACTGTTCAAAAACGAATTTTAGCAATAGATTATTTAAATCAAATTGTAGCTTCAGCAATTAGTGAAGATGATGCACCTGAAGCTGTAACTCAAGTCACTGAAATTTTACGAGATCAACACAAATTGTTGGACAATGAAGACGATGATTTTACCGTAAGATCTATGGAAGAATTAATTTCAACATTTAGTTCAACTAGTGAAATGCTAACAATTTTATTGGTTGCGGTAGCAAGTATTTCATTATTAATTGGAGGTATTGGAATTATGAATATTATGTATGTTTCTGTAAAAGAACGTACAAAAGAGATAGGTTTAAGAATGGCTGTAGGAGGTAAGGGATCTGATATTTTAATGCAATTTTTAATTGAAGCTATTTTAATAAGTATTACTGGTGGTTTAATAGGTGTAGTTTTAGGCCTTGGAGCTACTTTATTTATTGAAAATTTCTTACATTGGCCTACAAGTGTTGCATTGTATTCTATTGTTATATCTTTTGCAGTATGTGCTATAACAGGTATATTTTTTGGATGGTACCCAGCAAGAAAGGCTGCAGCTTTAGACCCAATTACAGCGTTGAGATACGAATAATTAATTATGGATAAAAACAAAAAAATAACAGTATTTTCTCACCTATTAGTTTGGATTGTATTAGTTAGTATGCCTTATATGTTATCAGCATCAACGCAGCAACTAAATATCAATAGAGTAGTAGCTCACTTTTGGATTCCTTTAGGGTTTTATGCTGTTATATTTTATTTCAATTATTTTGTTTTAATTGATAGATATTTATTTGTTGAAAAAACACTTAAATTCATTGCCTTTAATTGTTTAATAATTGCATTATTTGTTTTTTTAAAAGAGTTAATAGAAAGCACTTTTTTTGAAGAATTATCGCGTAATTTCCAAGTTGATAAAAAGAACCAAGGACCGCCAATAAGAATGTTTATTTACATTCAATCAATTTCTTATATGGCGCCCTTACTGTTTGCAATAGCAATAAAAAGTACAAAAAGATGGGTTAAAATTGAAGCTGAACGTAAAGATGCGGCAAATGTAAAATTACAATCAGAATTGCAACATTTGCATTACCAATTACAACCACATTTCTTTTTTAACTCTTTAAATAATATTTATTCATTGGTTGATGTAATGCCTGAACAGGCAAAAACATCTATACACGGTTTAGGAAAATTAATGCGTTATATGTTGTACGAAACCAATATGGAATTAGTACCACTTTCAAAGGAAATAGACTTCATGAAAAAATATACAGATTTAATGAAGTTGCGAGTTTCAGATAAAACCGTGGTTAATTATAAATTTCCATCAACTGATTTTGGAATTAAAATAGCACCATTATTATTTATTTCGTTAGTAGAAAATGCTTTTAAACATGGAGTTGCTGCAAATAAAGAAAGTAGTATTGATATTAATATGACCTGTGAAAATAAAACTGTTTTTTTTACTATAGAAAATGATAATTTACCTAAAAAAACCAATGATAAAAGCGGTTCAGGAATAGGGTTACAAAATTTAGAAAAACGTTTACAATTATTATATCCAAAAAAACACATATTTAAAACGGCAATTCAAGACAATCGCTTTAAAGTAACGCTACAAATTGAAACTGACTAAATATGAGCAAATTAAAAATCTCTTGCATTATTGTTGATGATGAACCAATGGCTATTAATTTAGTTGAAAGCTATGTAGAAAAAACTGCGTTTTTAGAACTTAAACAAAAATGCAGTAGTGCCATTGAAGCATTGGAATATTTAAAAACTGATCCTGTAGACTTACTGTTTTTAGATATTCAAATGCCAGATTTAACGGGTTTGGAGTTTTCTAAAATGTTACCTAAAGAAACTCGAATTATATTTACAACAGCATTTGATCAATACGCTTTAGAAGGTATAAAAGTTGAAGCACTTGATTACTTGCTTAAACCTTTTGATTATGCAGAGTTTTTAGTTGCCGCAAATAAAGCGAATAAATGGTTTGAATTGGTAAAAGGTCAACAGCCAACAGTACTTTCTGAAGAAAAAGAATTTCTTTTTGTAAAATCTGAATACAAACAATTACGTATTAAATTAGCTGATGTTTTGTATTTTGAAGGATTGAAAGATTATATAAAAATTTGGATAAAAGACAATCCAAAACCTATTTTAACGCTAATGAGTTTAAAATCTTTAGAAGAAGAACTTCAAGAAACTAAATTTATGAGAGTGCACAGGTCATTCATAGTTTCACTAAAAAACATAGAAGAAATTGAACGTAGTCAAATTATAATAAATAACAAACGAATTACAGTGTCCGAGCAGTACAAACCAAAATTCTTAGAATTTATTTCAAATAATTCATTAAACAATTAGAGTAAACATTCTTTTTTGTGTTTTAAACAGCTATTTTCTTAGAATATTCCATAAAATACGACTCAAATCTCTTTAAAACAGGAAGCATTTTTTCTGAATAAATTACAAACTGACATTTTGCAATACTTTGACTAATAGACATTAATGAATTATATGCTTTTTTTTGAGTTAAAAATTCAGCATCATCAATACTAAAAATCTTTAATTGTGAAGTACTAACTCCGTTTAACAAAAACAATTTATTCATATTTGTTGGTGTAGAAATTAGAATATCAATACCTTCAAATATTTCTGATTTTTGCAAATCAAGATACACGTGATCAAGCCCTACATAAACCCGTAAACTACTATGTCTGGTATAGGTTAAAAAAGCATCATACAATTCTTTAGCCTTTTCTTTATTTTCAACTAGAACTATAGCTCTAGGAAGGTCTCCAACAGCCTCATATTTTAACTTTTGTAAAGTAGTTAAAATTAGTGTAGTTGTTTTTCCGCTATTTTTTGGGGCGGTACAATAAACATTTGAACCACTTTTAATTACCGGAATACTTTTACTTTGAAAAGTAGTTGGTGTTACAATTTCTTGATCCTTTAATTTTTCTTGAATCTCTAAATGTAATTTTTTAAAAGGCATTTTATAAGTTTATTATAGTTTATGCAAATATAAGATTGTATTAAAATAAATGGAAGAAGTTTCTAATTTCTATTTTGAAATATGTAATAAAAATAATTGAAGGAGGTATCTCACATGTGAAATATACCATTTATTATTATTTACACCCCGTTTATTATGTAAATAATGACATTTGTTATTGTTTTTTAAAAAAATCTGCAATTTTATTTGTAAATTTAATGCTAAGAAAAGAAATAATAATTTTTGCAGAACCTCAAACTTATATTTTATGAAATCTTTAAACCTATACGTGCTATTGTCTTTTTTAGTGATTTATATTTCATGCACTCCAAATTCAGATGAAATAGAAGAGCCTGAAACTGAAATAATTGTAGAGACTTCAAAACAAATTTTAGAAAATTTATCAATTCCAAGTGATTTTAATTTTGAAACCGAAAGAAATGTAACATTAACAATTAATGATGCAACACCATATGTAAAATATGAAATTTTCGCGTATTCAACTAATTATAGTTCAGAAGAAGAAAATATTTCTGAAGCACTTAATAATTTACTTTATTCAGGAAAACCATCTAACGGAAGTATTGTTCACGTTTTTAGTCTATCTACCGTTTATAATAAAGTATACATATCAAGAAAAGATGGATTAGAGTATTCCTCAGAAATTATTGACATCATAAATAATGAAATTGATTTTAATATTTCTAATTCATCTAAATCTTCAAGAAAAACCAATGAATCGTATAAAACTAATGATAACGGATGTGTAGAATGTGAAGACAATTTCTTTTTAAATGGAGATTTTGAAAACGGACCATCACTACCTAAAACCTTTATTATTACAAGTGAAAATAATGTTGAAGGCTGGTCTACAACAGCTACTGATAGTAAAATAGAGTTATGGAATTCTGGATTCAATGGAGTTCCTGCACAAAACGGAACCTATTTTGCCGAACTAAATGCAAATAAAAATGCAGCCTTATATCAGCGTATTTGTACAAGTCCAGGTGCAGAAATAAGTTGGTCTGTTTGGCATAGGGGAAGAGCAGGAACAGACAAAGCTGTGGTTCGAATAGGAGAAAATTTGGCAACTGCGACTACTGAAGTTACAATGATTACGGATAATACAGCCTGGAAAAAATACTCTGGAACATATAAAGTGCCAGAAGGACAAATAGATACTTATTTTTTATTTGAAGCTGTAAGTACTGCAGGTAGTATAAGTGTTGGTAATTTTATTGATAATGTTGTTATTACAGAAACAGTTGCAGGTGATTGTACTGAAGTAGTTAATAAAATATTTTATCCTACTAAATTTGCAGTAAGTACAATAGCATTTGAAGATCTTTGGCCATATTCTGGTGATTATGATTTTAATGATTTAATTATTAGTTACAATATTGAAACATTTTTAAATGCTCAAAATAAAGTAACACAAGTAGACTTTAATTACAAAGTAGAATCAATTGGAGCCGGTTATACTAATGGATTTGGTGTGGAACTTGAAGGTGTATCACCATCATTAATTTCAAGTGTAACTGGAATGAATTTAACTGAAGGAATTATAACAAACAATTCAAACGGAACAGAACAAAATCAACCAAACGCAGTAATTATATTTTTTGATAACGCACAAGAAAATGAAAATTTATTCAATACTATTTCTGTTATATTTTCTGAACCTATAACCACGGAAACGTTAGGTACAGCGCCTTTTAATCCTTTCTTAATTGTTAATAAAGATAGACTTACTGAAATACATTTACCAAATAAACCTACAACATATTTTCCAACTACAACAACTATAGACGATTTACCAACAGTTAAAGATGCTGATGGTAATTTTAAAACACCTGAAGGATTGCCTTGGGCTATAAATGTTACTGGAGATTTTAGTGCTCCAAAAGAAAGCACTGTTATTACCGATGCTTATAACTATTTTGCTGATTGGGCTACTACAGGTGGTTCAACGTATTCAGATTGGTATCAAGATAAATCTGGATATAGAAATAATAAGAATTTAAAGAATTAAGAATCATTACTAACTAAACTTAAGAACCTCAGATTAAAATATAATCTGAGGTTTTTTATAATACATATGTATTATTTATTAAAAGTTACAACTATATCAAATTGAGAAGTGCCTAATAAAATATGTTTGATTTCTTCCCCGTTCGATACTATTATTTTTTTGCCTTCAAATTGACTTCTATCTAAATTAAGTGGAGTTGTTCCAATTTTAATAAATGAAGATGATAAAACTGTTACGATAGAATTATTTGAAATTATATTATAATGGCTTTTTTTTGATTCTCTGCATTTGAATATATCTGTTTCAATGTTCGAATTAGAAAAAGGTTTAGAATAATTAATATTTGTATTTACAACCTTATTTTTAGGGTTATCTCCGTATTTATTTGGGCCTTTTACACTATCATCAAAAAACAAATCAAAAAATTCTAATGGTATTAATTGAGTCCATCCATTATTTCCAAGATCGTGGCATCTTTTTGCCCCTTGCGCCCATATAAACCAGAAATAGGGGAGCATCAGCATAATTGCAAATGGAATAATAATATCAAATGAATCAACACTAGAGCTAGCGAAAACTAGAAATAAAAATATAACATAGACGAATCCTATGATAAGGCTTAAACCATATTCAAGCCTTCTAATTCTGCCTTCAAACGAAAATGGGTTTTTAAACATAAATTAAAAAAATTTTAACTATTAATAATCGGTTTCTTTTAATTTCACTATTCTTAATTTATTCATTTAATAACATATTGACAGGTCATCTATATTTGTAGTTGGATCTAGTAATACCCCTGCATAGCTACCTCTATATCCGTCATCACTAACACCTACTTGCACAACAATTTCACCATCTATAACGGTAAAATTGTAAACTGTAGTATTATATCCGTCATTATATTCACATTTTACAATAAAAGTATCATATGAATTTTCTAACACTTCAAATTCAACTTTAGCAGCCCAATTATATTTATAGTAACAACTGCCTATTTCATCAAACCATTCAGTTACTGGGTTTTTTATATTGTCATTAAACTCGAAAAAAATATCTTGTGATTCTCCATTTTTAAAAAATTCCCATTGAGTTCCATCAAACCTCCCTAAAAATGTATCATCTGAATCATCTGAACAACTAATCATTGATATTGACAAAACCATTATCATTAATATACCTAATTTAAGCATTAACTTTTTCATATTATTTAATTTATTACACAAATTTTTACTAATTATTATAATATCAACACGACATATAACCTTGCAATGATATAATAATCACTGTTAGAAATAATAAAGTAGTTTTGTTTGAGTAGTGTATTTTTATAGTAAATTTAAGAAACTATTAAAATTATTACTAGATATAGAATGTTTATTATTAGTTAACAAGCTAGTTTAGATTGATTCTAGATTTATTAAGTATTAGAAATAATCAATAAAAAAACATATTCTATGGAAGATATGGAAAGTTGGAAGATAATATTGTACGCCTGCACGGTAGGCAGTTAATAACTTAGGGTAGTTTTAAGAGCTTTTAATTATTTCATAGAGAATCTTGGATAAATTAAGTTAAATCTCTTAATTACAATGCTTTAAACGTAATTAGTTAATCTTAAAAAACTTATTCCAGGATGCTAATTACTAGTCAAATAGTTTATTGGATTTAAATAAAACATTTTTTTCCATCCTTGTTTACTTTCAGAGTCATATCTCATAAGATATGGAATTGGAGTTAACATTGAGTAGTGTAAATGAGGTGGTTTTCCTTTAGCGTTTCCACTTGTTCCAACTTTACCAATTGTCGTCTTTTGATTAACCCAAGACAAAACGGATGTCATATTTTCTTTCATATGAGCGTAATAGTGAATTCTCCATTTTGGACCAATAATTAGTATGATATTTCCTCCAACTGGAATTTCTCCAGAGAATAATACTAGTCCACTCACAGAAGAATTAATTTTCGTTCCATCTTTGGCAAAAATATCCACTCCTTTGTGGGTTACAGATTGTCCCCAAGGATAATACCAAAAAGAGTCCTTATTAAAATCATTATTTGTTGCATTTTCAACTGGCATTTTAAAATGCTGAGGTAAGATCAGTCCAATTGCTATTATTATCAAAAGTGCAAATAATATCTTTTTTATTTTTCTCAATTCATTTATTTTTTATTAGCGTAAATATGTTCATCTAAATTAGATAAGATTTCATATTAAATTTAATAAACTAAAATGATTTATTTAACTTAACACTCAATTATAACTTACAATTGGCTAAATACCTGTATAAATGAAAATGTTGTAATTTGTATTATAATTTATATTATGTTAAATAGAATATCTTAAACTTAATAATTTAAAGCTTTTTCAAAATCAATGTGGTCATACATCGTTTACCTTCTACTATTGTAGTTTTAACATCATCAACAAAAGAAATTTGATCTAAATCTTTTAGCTCATCCAAAATTTCAGCCGTTAATAAAAATCTTTGAGAGCCATCTGGTAACAAATAATTTCCTTTACCCAAATCTACAACGTTTAATTCCATTCCAAAATTAGAAGCCATTCTAATAAACAACATTCCATTTGGCTTAAGCACACTTAATAAATTTGAAAACATTTTATTAAAATCATCAAAATCAATTGCAAAATGTAAAACTGCATTACAAATTATATATTCAAAATAATTTTCATCAAATGATATACTATTTAATGAAGCTACTTTAAAATGATCTTTTTGGGCTGAAAAATTTTCTTTACACAAATCTATACACTCTTCAGTTAGATCTATACCATAAATTTGAAAACCTGTGTTATAAAACCATTTTAAATTACGACCCTTTCCGCAGCCAGCATCTAAAATTTTGTCTCCCACTTTAAACCTTTCTTTTAAAATTTGATCTATTAAATAGATATCAATATTTCCAATAGCTTGCTTTAAAAGTGAAATGTTCATAGTATTTATTTTTACAAAGCAAAGTACAATTTTTAATGAATTCGTAACATTTTTATCTAAGAAAATATTTCATTAAATACATTTAAAGTACATTTGTCAAATGCAAAAAAAACCTTCTCAACTAGAGTTTATAGCATTAATGGCTTCATTAATGTCAATTGTAGCATTGGCTATTGATGCTTTATTGCCTGCATTAAATTTTATAGGTTTTTCTATAGGAACAACAGCATCAACAGATACGCAACTATTAATTACAATGATATTTTTAGGCTTAGGAGTTGGACCGTTATTATTTGGGCCTATTTCAGATAGTTTGGGTAGAAAACCAATGGTGTATTTAGGTATTTTAATATTTATTATAGCAAGTTTTATTTGTATTTATGCTAAAAGTTTAGAGGTTATGATTGCTGGAAGAATTTTGCAAGGAATTGGGCTTTCAGCACCTAGAACCATTAGTATTGCTATGGTTAGAGATACTTTTAATGGTGATTTTATGGCCAGAATTATGTCGTTTATAACGGTTGTTTTTCTGTTAGTACCAATTGTAGCTCCTGCAATGGGACAATTTGTATTAAATCATTATAATTGGCAAGCAATTTTTTATATTCAACTATTATTTAGTATTTTAATCAGTTTTTGGTTTTGGAAACGACAACCTGAAACACTCTCTAAAGAACACAGAATTAAGTTTACCCATCATATTTTTATTGATGGTTTAAAAGAAATTTCTAAATCTAAAGTTACTATTGGTTTTACTATTATTTCGGGTTTTATTACCGGTTCTTTTATGGTGTATTTAAGTACTTCGCAGTATATTTTTCAAGAACAATATATGTTAAAAACTGAGTTTCCTTACATATTTGCAGGCTTAGCAGTTGCTATGGGAATTTCAACTTTTTTAAACGGTAGTCTTGTTTTAAAATATGGAATGGACAAATTGGTAACTGTAGCACTTACCTCATTTTTTATTATTTCATTACTTTATGTGGTTCTATTTTATAATACAAGTAATCCACATATTGGATTTTTACTTCTTTTCTTTGGATTGCAATTTTCTTCAATTGGATTTTTATTTGGAAATTTAAGAGCTTTAGCCATGGAGCCAATTGGCCATATTGCAGGAATTGGTGCTGCTATTACTGGTTTTGCTTCAACTATAATGGCTGTGCCTATTAGTACTTATATTGGTAGTTTTACTGAAGACACAGCACTTCCGTTATTTGTAGGTTTTTCTATTTGTGGTTTTCTTTCAATTTTAATATTGGTTTATTTAAAACGTGTTAAGTTTAAAGAAAAGAAACTAGCCTTAAAAACTTCAATATAGCCACTACTCTACTTTTATATTTTTTTGAACTTTATTTTACAATAATTTTGTAATTTTAAATATTAAAAATTTAATGTATGAAAAAATCATTTCAAGATATTATCAATCAAAACGTACCTGTATTGGTAGATTTTTATGCAGATTGGTGCGGACCTTGTAAATCTATGGCTCCTATTTTAAAGCAATTAAAATCTGAATTAAAAGATGGAATAAGTATTATAAAAATTAATGTTGACAACAACCAATCTATTGCTGCTAAATATCAAGTGCAAGGTGTGCCAACATTTATAATTTTTAAAAATGGTAAACAAACCTGGAGACAGTCAGGAATGCAATCTGTAGCCCAACTAAAACAGGCATTACAGCAATAAAATATTTAAAATACTTCAGAATCAATTATTAATACTTTTTCCCATAAATAAGCTGCTTCTGAAATAAATAATTTATGTGCTGCTTCAACTTGGTACTTATCGTGATCAGCTAAATTATCAAAAGTAACTTTTAAACAAAAGGTATAACTACTTTCAACAACAAACCTTGCCGTTTGAGCAGGAACTCCTAAATGTTTATTTTTTGCATGTTTTGATGTTTCTAACAACGTTTGAACATGTTTTTTAAACGCTTCTTTATCAGCTTCATCATTTGGGTTTTTCAACCAAAATAAAACTACGTGAACAAAGTTTTCATTGTTTTTTTCTATACTACTCATATTTTAACTTCTTCTTTTTTTATTTAATAATATTGTGAATATACATTTTTTTCAACCTAATAAAATAACTAACGCTCCAACGGCTGTCACTAGTAATATAAATTTACGGTAAGCATCATTTTTAATTAATTTTACCAATTGTACACCTACTAAAAACCCAAGAATTACACCAGGAAATAAAATTAAATTCAATAAAATTGTATTAACAGTTACAGTTTTCCAAACAAATATATGAAAGGGTAACTTAAAAACATTGATTATAAAAAACAACCAAGCAGCCGTTCCTATAAATTCATTTTTAGGTAAACGCATTGCCAAAAAATAAATACTAGTAAAAGCGCCAGCTAAATTTCCAATCATAGAAGTTATACCAGATAACAATCCCATTCCGTTAGAAAAAAACTTATTTGTAGGAACACTTTTATTTTTTTTGCGCTCCATAAAAATCATAATAATTACAGTAATTAAAATAAAAACAGCCATTATTTGTTTAAAAAATTTTTCTGAAATGTCATTCCCAAACCAAACTCCAAACAATACGCCAACTACCATTGCAGGTAATAATTTTAATAACAAACTCCATTGTGTATGTCGATGATAATAAATTACAGCAAAAACGTCAGCAACTATCATTAAAGGGATTAAAACTCCTGTTGAAGCTTTCCCTCCAAAAACAAAAGCCATTAACAACACAATAACAACTCCAATTCCCTTAATTCCAGATTTACTAAAACCTAACAGAAACACACCTAAATAAGCAATAAACCATTGTGAATTTGTAAGTTGAAATTGGCTAATTAATTCTAACATTCATTTTGTTTTTTGAACAACGCAAGATACTTATATTTGCCCAATGATAGTTGAAATTATTTTTGAAGATGAAACCATTGTTGTAGTAAATAAACCCAACAATGTATTGATTCATAACTCGTATTATGCAAGAAATATAAAGGATGCAACTATTTTAGATGTACTTCAAAATCAATTGGGATTTCCTTTGTACCCTGTTCATAGGTTAGATCGTAAAACATCAGGTGTATTATTATTGGCTAAACAAAAAGAAAATGTTGCTATTTTTCAAGAATTATTTAATTCTAATAAAATTGAAAAAACCTATGTGGGAATTGTGAGAGGTTTTGTTGAAGAATCAAAATTAATTAATTCACCTGTTAAAAACCCTGACACACAAGTTTATAAAAATGCCGAAACACTTTGTAAACCAATGCAAAAAGTTGTGCTAAATATACCTGTTCACCCTTATGAAACGTCAAGATATAGCTTAGTTGAATTAAAACCTGCAACCGGAAGAATGCATCAACTAAGAATTCATATGAATAAAATTAGTCATCCACTGGTTGGTGATTATAAATATGGAGATAGATTTCATAATCGCATGTTTGAAAATGAATTTGATTGCAACAATTTGTTTTTACACGCAATTTCTTTAAAGTTTCAGCACCCAATAACACAACAAAAAATTGAGTTAACAGCAAAATTACCAAATGATTGGAATTTTGTTATGAAGAAATTTGGCTGGAAAAGTTTTGAATAAAAAAACCGTTTTCAAAATTTGATTCTCAATTTAATACAAACATTTTTGAATAATTTTGTACAAATATTTCTTGTAAATTAATCTCACCCCAAATAAAATAATTCAGTTAAAATATTTTTTCATTATAAATTAATAACCTTTTTAACAATTACGTTTATTGCTAAAAAAATCAATATTGATTTAATAATTTATATACAAAATATCAAAGAATCAAAGTTTGAAAACGGCAAAGTATTTGAATTTTAACTAGTTAACAATTTTTGTTTTTTCTCTTTTTTCATTATAAATAAAACTAATTCAAACACTTGTTCTTTCAAATATTTAAAGTTATCAAGGTAATTAATAACTTCAGATTTAAGAGATTCATGATGATTTCTAAAATTATCTTCTCTCTTTAAATATATATTTTCAATTAATAATGATAAATTTATATTATGATCTTTTATGCTAGCCAATAACACTTTACCCAATTTTGTTTCGTGCTCTAAGCCATTCAACAATAATTTTGCTTTTTGAAAATTATGTGTTTCGCATAAACTAATAATATGTTCTGATAATAATTCCTTTAAAAAATTTTGTTCAACCTCAATAAACTCAATTTCAGACATCCATTTGTTAGTTTTAAACAATAAATGTTCAACACTATTGGTAAATGTAGATGACTTTTGTATTGGAATTATTCGTTTCATTATTTCATTTATTTAGTTTTAATAGAATCCGAGGAATTTAATCCTTAAATCCCTCGAATTCATTAAAGAAGATTATTTCATCTTAACCATTATTGTTAATTCAAAATATCAATCAACAATTCATAGTCCTTTAACCCTCTTCATAAAATCTTTTGTAATTATAAATAACAAATTTCACTTTAATAAAACTCATCTTTATGAAACCTTACTTTGATTTTATATTGCTAATTTATGTCAAAATAGAAGTACGTACAATGACGCTCATCAATAAAAGTAATGATTGTTATCATTAATTAAAATGTATTAATCTACTTTTGAAAGCTTCATTTTATTTAAAATTTTTATGCTTTTGGTTGAAATATCAATTAATTTCTCTTCTTTAAAATCATGAAGTGTTCTTGCGAGTGTTTCTTTAGCTATACCTATTGAATTTGCTAAATTTAAGCGAGTTATAAAAATTTCATTATCTACTACCTCAGTAAAACTTTCATGTAAATTTAATAAAATTACAGCAGTTTTTTTTCGAACAGATCCATATGCAAATAACATTAATTTGTTTTTTAACTCAACAGAATTCCCCGCTAGGTGTATAACTAAATCATATAAAATATGGTTGTTATTTTTAATGATAGAAGCTATTTCTGCTCTATTTATTTTGTAGAGCTTCGTAAAAGACATTGCCTTTGAATTTTCAAAATGCGGTGTGTTTTTTAAAAAAGAAGAAAAACCAAAATATTGATTAGAGGAATAAAAACCAGTGTTTAACTCTTTTCCATATTCGTTTATTTTATAAGTTTTCACCATACCTTTTTTTATTAAAAAAATATGATTACTTAAATTTCCTTCACAATAAATAGTTTCTCCTTTATTAAATGTAAATACCTTTTTTGTAGCTAAAAACTGATCAATGTTTTTTATATTTAAACAACCTGACACATTTTTAAATTCAATTGGTTTTGAATTTTGTTCTAATATTTTTACTCTTTTCAAACGACTTTCAATAGCTCTTAATAATTCAGATTCTCCAAAAGGTTTACTAATATAATCATCAGCACCTAGCTCCATTCCCTTTCTTAAATCGTCGTGAGTAGTTTTTGCAGTTAAAAAAATAAATGGAATATGCTCTAATAATGGTGATTTTGAGATAATTTGCAATACACCATAGCCATCTAATAATGGCATTAAAATATCACATATAATTATATCTGGTAAAAATGATTTTGCCAATGCTACGCCTTCTTTTCCGTTTTTTGCAGTTTTAACGGTATAATTGGCTAATTCTAAAATTTCCGATGTATTTTCTCTTACAGTTTTATCATCTTCAATTAAAAGCACTTTCTTTTTCATGGTGCAACTATTTTTAGTTATTCACTGTTAAAATAATTCCTTTATGCACACAACTATTAAAAATATTTTACACAATTTTTAATAATATTTAAATCTATGTATTTTAATGGGGTAACAAATACATTAAGCTCATACAATTTTAAGCTTCTATATCCTTAGAAGACTATTTTAATGTTAAAGTTAATTTTTTTTACATTTTAAAATTATGATAAAAATCACTCACGAAAGTAAATATTTAAAAAACAGTATTTTACCAACCGTAATTAGCGTTTCATTTTAATTTATACAGCTAGAATTTTATAACTGTTTTGTACAAATTAAACAACAAAAATACCTTTTCAAATAAATGAAAAGGTATTTTAAAATTAGTAAGTAGTAGTAGACTATATTTCTCTAAAGATAGAGTGCATTAAACGCTTTTTATCGTTAATACTTTCTTCTAAAGATATCATTGTTTCAGTTCTAGAAACACCATCAATATCGTCAATTTCAAAAATTATTTCTTTGGCATGAGTAGTGTCACGTGCTCTAATTTTACAGAAAATATTGTATTTACCCGCTGTAATAAAAGCAACTGTAACATTTGGAATCTTCTTTAAATCATTAACTACTAATTTAGTTTTTGAAGTTTTCGCCAAATAAATCCCAATATGCGAAATAAACGAATATCCCATTTTTTCATAATCAAGCGTAAGAGTTGATCCTTTAATAATACCCTCATCCTCCATTTTCTTAACTCTTACGTGGATTGTACCTGCTGAAACAACTAATTTCTTTGCAATATCTGTAAAAGGTGTTCTAGCATTCTCAATAAGAATATCTAAAATTTGATGATCAATCTCATCTAACACAAATTTTTTCATGATGTTTATTTAAATGATGTAAAATACAAATTTATTAAAATAATTCGAAAAACAAACATAATATTTACGAATTTGACAATTTTAAATCGTTAATATTTAGATTTTCTCCATTTACGATTGTATTGGCATAGTAGTTAGATAAGTCTCCAGTACACTCAATACACTTGTAACTACTTAATACGCTGTTAATTACACTGTATTTTAACTGAACACCAACATCTATTACATTATCGTCAGAATCTTTTATGTTTTTATAAATGATATCTAAATATAGCTTATTGTTATTAGGAATATCGAAATAAGGCTCGTAATTGGAATAATTTGAAGTAGAAGCTATAAAATACAACCCTTGCACCAATGCATAAAAATTATATTCGCGTGTTTTTTCACGGTTATAATCATCTTTAAAATGACCTGCTTCTATTAAAATTGTATTGTGCCCTAGTTTTTGAAAATTATCACCCGTTGCCGTTGGATAAAACTCATCAGTATATCTTCCAATATGATTAGGAATCATTTGCTGCAACAAACTATTCATTGCAACAATTACACTCATAGTTTCCTTTCTTCCATTTGTTAACGTTCTTTCTAAATCTTCAGAAGGCGCTAAAAACGATATAGTAGCAGGATTTGGTTGTCCATCAACATTAAAAATTGAACGTTGATCGTGTAAATTAAAGCAAAACTCAGGGTTAAAGGTATCTAAACAGTTTCTTAATAGTTTACTTTCAATAGCACTTATATCAACCGCGTCTCTGTTTAAATCTATATTGTTAAAGTTTTCACGAGTAAATTTAATAGCTCCATCAGGATTTAACAATACAATAAACTCCATTCTACATTCTTTAAGAATAGTTGATGCAATATTTTTTATGGCTAAATCTTCTGAATCAAAGAAGTTAAACAAATCAAATAATGCTTTTGTTCCTGTACTTTCATTTCCATGCATTTGAGACCAACATAAAATTCTTTTAGAGCCATTACCAATAGAAATTTTATAAATAGGAATATTGTTTTCTGAATGACCTATAATCTCTTTCTCAAATATTGAAGATAAGTTTTGGATTAAAGGAGCAATATCTTCAAATAAAATTTGCCTTCCTTTTAATTCATTTTGAAAATTAGAAGCATACCAACTTTCTAATATGTTTGGGTTTAAACTATTCATATAACAAAAGTATATGAATCTTCATGATATAAAAAAGTAGTTTAAATAATTAACAAGAAATATGTTAATTGTTAATTGTAAACAAATCACTTATTACAAATGTAAACAGATAATCTACACTTATGATTACAATTGTGAATTACATTTGTATACAACCTGCGATACTTTAAAAAAACAACGTTTCTTTATATAGGTAAAACCTATAAGTAAACCATAATTTATTTATTTTTAATTAATTAACACCTTCCACTTAAACAAGTAATTAATATTTAAACCACATCAACACTATTTCTAAAACTATGATTGTTTGTTTAAAAATAATAAGTTACATTTGTAAAATACAATTAGTTTACAATGGTAAATACAGAAGAGTTTACAAAAAGAATAAAAATTATTATAGAACACTACAATATTTCTGCGGCAATATTGGCTGAAAAAATGAAGGTGCAACGCTCTAGCATTTCACATATTCTATCAGGCAGAAATAAACCTAGCTTAGATTTTGTAATGAAAATTTTAAATGCTTTTCCGGAGGTAGAATTGTATTGGTTATTAAATGGTACTGGTAGTTTTCCTAAAACTAAACAAGAAGAAAACACTACTCCATTACCACCTCCTACTATTCAGCATAACACTAAAGCAACAATCAAAAATGATATTCAACCAAACATTGCTATAACAAAAGATTCAGACATTGAGCGCATTGTTATCTTTTATAAAGACGGCTCTTTTAAAAGTTATACTTCATAAAACAAAAAAAAGCTTCTCAAATTGAGAAGCTTTTTTATTATTAAGAAACTTATATCTATTCTATCAACTCAGCAATACCAGTTTTTAAAATAACCGTTAAATCTTTTTTATTTGCGTTAGTTGAATTTTGCTGTGTCGCAACCATTTGGTTTAGCATATTCACAGCCATTTTATCAAAATTGTATTTTTTATACTGCTTTCCAAGTTTTACAAAATCTGCTGTAATATTTGTGATTGCCTCTTCATTATCACACTCAGAAATCCATTTAAATGCCCCGGCATACAACTGTTGTGTACGAGGATTTTGAGACAAAAACATACCTTTTAGCACGTGATTTGCAATAAAAGGAAGTTTTGTTTTATCTTTTTCATTAATATAAATAGTAGTAATTGCATCAGGAATTTGCTCTTTTACAACTTCATCAATATCCTCTAAAGCTACCAAAGCGGTTGCTTTATCTATTTGATACAAAGAAACCAACGATTTCCCTTTTACCGAAAAAGATTCACTTTCTATACCTCTAACAAAAACAGGCTTATAAATAGGATCTATAAGTTTCCCTAAAACATTTATTGCTTCCGCTTGAACCAAAGTGTTTTTATCATATTGTGCAATACGCTCAATTTTTGCAATTGCATCTTTCTTAGTATATTTCTGAAACAAATCTATTTGTTCTAAAGCCAACACTCTTATTTTATAAAAAGGATCATCAAAAGCTTTTAAAACTGTATTAAATGCTTCTTTACTGGTTTGCTGCTCCTTTACTATAGCTTCTAAAGCTATTTTTCTATCTAAATAATGAGGCGCATTATTAAACTGATAAATATATCCTTCTAAACTTTTTTTATCGTCAATTTCAGCCAATAAAATATGCTTCGCATCAATATTAATAAGTTTCGGTTTTTTTACGAATGGAAATGTAAACGAATTTTGTTTTTTATCTAACCAAACTTCTTCACGCTTTACACCATTTTCACCATAAATATCAATTGACAATGGAAAACTAAACACTTTTCCTTGCTGATTTAAATTGACTGTTACCGTATTATTAATTGTATTATAGTCATACGTCACATTTAATCGAATATGCCCACTACCAAAATACCACTGATTAAAAAACCAATTTAAATCTTTACCACTAACTTCTTCAAACGCTAAACGCAAATCATGAGCTTCTGCAGTACCGTATTTATGTTTTGTTAAATAGTAATTAAACGCTTCAAAAAACGCTCCATCACCCAAATAATTTCTTAACATATGTAAAATTGCACTTCCTTTATGGTAACTTACAGGATCAAACATATGTTCCTTGTCTTCATAATAAAAACGCACCAAATCTTTATTTTCACTTTGACTTTGCAAATACACTTCAATATCTTCGCTCATATGCGCATCAGCAGCATCTTTTCCATATTTATGAGCATACCATAAATACACACTATACGTAGCAAATGATTCATTTACAGTTAAATTAGCCCAGCTCTCAGTTGTTACTAAATCTCCAAACCAATGGTGAAATAACTCATGCGCTACGGTTCCCTCCCATTCATTATGATCTACTAATTGCCCTTTCTTTTGTTGCGCATCTTCACCGTGAACAACTGCCGTTGTATTTTCCATTGCTCCACTTACGTAATCACGCACCACCATTTGACTGTATTTATCCCACGGAAAAGGAATTCCAGTGAGTTCAGAGAAAAAAGTCATCATTTCAGGTGTATTTCCAAAAATATCTTTGGCTACATCTTCAAATTCAGGTTCTACATAATAATCAACAGCCAAATCATTCCAAGAATCTTTTACCACACTAAACTCACCTACACCCATAAAAACAAGATACGGCGCGTGTTTCTCATCCATTTTCCAGTAATCTGTTCTGCTACCGTTGCTATGTTTTGTTTGGTTAATTAAAAGTCCGTTTGATAAGGTTACAAACTTATCTGGAACCGTCATATAAATTTCTTGTGTAGTTTTTTGATTTGGAGTATCAATTGTTGGAAACCAACAGCTACTTGATTCTGTTTCTCCTTGTGTCCAAATTTGCGTTGGTTTTGAAGGGTCTTCTTCTAAAGGATCAATAAAATAAAGTCCTTTTGCATCATTAATAGCAGCGCTTCCTTTTTGTTTTACTTCTTCAGGTTTGGCAATATATTTTACATATACTGTAAATGTTTCAGTTCTAGTATAGCTTTTATCAAGATCTACCGTTAACTTATCATTTTCATAGTTAAATGTTGCTTTTTTCTCATTTACTTTTACTGCTTTTACTTCAAATGATTTTGCATCTAAAACAACTTTATTTGTTGCGTAAAAATGCGGACTTAAAGTAACCCAAGCTTCACCATTTAACTGACTTTCTTTAAAATTAAAATCTACTTTTAATTTGGTGTGAATTAAATTATTTACTTTTTCTTTTTCGGGTTGATAGATTTTGTCTTGAGCACCTACTACAATTGAGGTTAATAGTAAAAGTGTCAGTAATAATTTTCTCATTCTGTATTTTTAAATTTAAAGCCTCAAAAATAATATAAATATTATGCTATGAAGTTAAAAAGCAGTTAAAAAGCCACACCTTTTATGGTGTGACTTTTATAAATTTCAATATGTACGTTTTTTCTACTAAATATCCTTAAAAATATTTTCTATTTGCTTCAATTCATTTGAATCACCATCTAACTTTATTTCTTGCGACAATTTCATAATATCTGAAGGATTCATGTTTTCACCCAAAACTCTAATAATTCCAAAGCCTTTTTCACTATCTGCAGCAAAAATAATTACTTCATCAATAGCATCATCTTCACCTAAAAAATTAACTGTTACATTTGTACCAGACATTTTAACACGCATTAACTGCTGATACTTCGGGTTTTTTAAAATAGCTTTAACTTTTAAAACTTCTGACTCATAAAAACCTTGATTGCTATCAGATAATTGCAACGCTAAAAAATTTACTTTTTTTATTGTTTCCAGCGTGCTCTTTATATCTTCAGAAACTTCTGAATCTTTTAATTGCAATATGCTTGAAGGTATATCTACTGAAATAAATTCGTCATTCTCTTTACTCTCTACAATATATTTTTGAAGGGAAGGCGTTCCATTACAAGCTGTAAACAATGTTGCAACCACAAAAACAACTCCTACTATTTTTAAAATCGATTTCATTTTATTTGTTTTAGTTTATTTAAACATATGAAGCAACTTGTTAAAACAAGCCGCTTCATTATTTTTTTATTCTGATTTTAAATGTTTTCCACTATCAGGAATATGACTCTCTGTTAGCTTTGAAATTTTATTCAAATCTATATCTCCTGTTAATGATAAAATTACAGTTTCAGCTTTAATCGGGCTGTTAGAATCTTCCATGTATTTTCCAACACCATTTACAAACATTAGTAATTCACTTACGTGATCTTCATCTTTTCCTTGTCTAACATAAATTTTCACATTCGTATCCTCATCTTTAACACGCATTAACTCAGTTAATTTAGCTGAACTTAAATATTTCTTAATTACTGAAGACATTTGCGCTGCAATTTCTGGTTTTTCTGTAGTAAACACTTTAAAAGAGTTTAATCCTTGTACCATTTCTAAATATTCTTGCCCTTCTTCTCCGCCGCCTTTAAATTTAGCTAGCATTTTAAACATTTCTTTATTTACAATAACTGATGATACATCATTCATTTCTTCAAATTTATCAAAAATTGAAGTTTGGGAGTAGCTTGTGAAAGCCATTAATACTATTGCGATTGATAAAATTATTTTTTTCATTATTTTGTGCTTTTAGTTTATTTAAAAATTTTACTTTTTGCTGTTTCAAAGTATTGCAACTGTGCAATAGCTTCATTTCCTTTGTTTAAATTTGTTGAAAGCATATTAAACGCAACTTGAGTTTCGTTATATATTATTTCAGCCTTTCTTTGTTCATTTTTTTGATACCCTGTATACAATCCAACCAGTAATACTACTGAAGCCGCTACAGATAACCATTTCCAATTCTTCTTTTGAGTTTTTAATTGCAATGGTTTTGTATGCACTTCTTGTTTACTAATAGAAAAATACCCAAACAATGCTTGGTACTGTTCTAAATGTGGCGCTACATTGTTACTTAAAAAATAACGCTTTAGTTCATTTTCTTCTGCAATAGAAGTTTCTGCATCTAAATATTTTTGTAACAACTTTTCTATGTTATCCAATTCCATAATTATGTTGCTTTATTAATTGTTCTTTTATTGTTTTTCTAGCTCTTGACAATGAAACTCTAATAGCTGTAGGTTTTAAATTTAGCATTTTACCTATTTCCTCAAACTCATATTGTTCAATATCTCTTAACTGTATTATTAATTTTTGCTGCTCTGGTAAATTTTCAATTAGTTTATGCACCAAACTTACACTATCATTTAATTCTATTTTTCTTGATAACGAAGTGTCGTTTTCCTTATAATTACTATGAACTAATTTTAAATTACTTGCCTGTTTAGATTTTAAACGATCAAAGCAATAATTCTTTGTCATAGTCATTGCAAAAGCTTCTACACTTTTATACTCTTTTAATTTACCTCTGTTTTTCCACAACTTAAAATAAAGCTCTTGCGTGGCGTCTTCAGCTTCTTCTGTAGACACCAATAATCTCTTCGCTAACCGAAACACTTTATCCTTAAAGGGCGTTACTGTTTTTAAAAACTCTGATTGCTTCATTCTAATTAATAATTTCGGCATTATTTTTGTTGCCGTTTCTAGTATGACGAACAAGTTACAATTTTGTAACACTTGTATTTATTTTTTGTTTCAAAAAATGATATCTTGCAGAAAAATTAATAAAATTTATATCTAACATGAAAAAAACTAACTATTTGCTTTTAGCCTACATTGGGTTTGCACTTGCATTTGCAAGTTGTAGTAAGGATGACGATGATGAAGGAACTGAAAAAGAAACTCCGGATCCTACTGAAGAAGCGGTAACGCTTAACGAACCTAAAAATGATTTTGTTTGGAAAGCAATGAATTCTTGGTATAACTGGCAACAACAAGTGCCAAACCTTTTAGATTCTAAAAGTGATGATCAAGATGACTATTACACTTATTTAAATAAATACGATACACCTGAAGACTTATTTGAGTCATTAATTTATAATGAAGGTGTTATTGATAGATTTTCTTGGTTTATTGAAGATTATGTTGAGCAACAAAAATCTTTTCAAGGAATTTCAACAACTTTTGGTTTTAGATTACAAGCTGTAAAAATTGATGCTGACAAAGATGACGTAATATTTTACGTAAGATATGTCGCTGATAATTCACCTGCATTTAACGCTGGAATTAAAAGAGGTGATATTATAAACGCTTTGGACGGAGTTGTACTTACTACCGGAAACTATAGCGAAACCGTTGGAAAATTATCAAACCCAAGCGTTACTTTAACTATGGTTTCTGAAAGCAATGGCGTATTAACTGTAATTGAAGATAAAACAATTACTGCTGTTGAACTAGCTGAAGATCCTGTTTACTTTAAAAAAGTTTTTGAAGATATTAATGGTAGAAAAGTAGGATATTTAGTTTATAACGGATTTAGATCTTCTTATAATGATGAATTAAATGAAGCTTTTGCTTATTTTAAAGGCGAAGGTGTAAACGAGCTAATTCTTGATTTTAGATTAAATGGTGGTGGATCTGTACAAACATCGGCTTATTTAGCAAGTATGATTAACGAAAGTGCTGGTGACGATGAATTTGCTGAATTAAAATTCAACTTTAAACATACAGATGCAAGTAGCTCTTACTATTTTGGGAACTCAATGAATATTTATGATGAAAACGGTTTATTCTTAAGAGAGGAAACAGTGAATAGATTAAGTAATATTGATAGATTATACGTACTTACATCAGGAAGCACTGCTTCTGCTAGTGAAATGATCATCAACGGATTAAAGCCATTTATTCCTGTTGTGACTGTAGGAACTACAACATACGGTAAAAATGTAGGATCTATTACTTTATACGATTCACCAAGCTCAGACTACACCAACGTAGATAGCGCAAACACAAGCCATTACAATGCTATGCAGCCAATTGTGTTTCAAATTTATAATAAAAGTGGTGAAAGTGATTACACACAAGGTTTTGAGCCAGATATTGAAGTAGTTGAATACAATAGTTGGAACAATATTTTACCTTTTGGTGATGAAAATGAAACTGTTTTAAAAGGTGCTTTAGATCATATTAGAGGTTTATCTGCCAGAGGTCCTGAAAAAGGAGCGCAACGTGCAGAAGCTTTAGATATGTCTAAACTTGAAAAGAAATTTGAAAAAGAAATGTATATAGATTCAGATTTTTTCAACAAATAAACATCTAAACATTTAAGTATAAAAAAGCAGGATTCTTCCTGCTTTTTTTACGCCTAATTTTTAAGTACTTTTGTTTTAAATAGACTTCTAAATGAAAAAATTACTCTTTATCACTTCAATAATAATCACATTAACAGCTTGTACAAAAACCGAAAAACCTCGTGAAATAACTCAAATTTCATTAGAAAAATACAAAATTGATAGTTCAAGTATTCGCGCCATAGAAATAATTAATGACTCAACAGTTGTTTACGCTGGTTCAAGAGGCGATTTAGGAGTTGTAAGAGGAAATGAAATTATTCCAATAGCTAGTAAAATTAAAACCGACACCATTGTTCCACACTTTAGATCACTAGCATTAACAGAGTCTGATATATTTATGTTAAGCATTGCCAATCCTGCGTTGTTATATAGAAACACTGAAAACCGCATTGAACTTGTATATAAAGAAGACAATGAAAAGGTGTTTTATGATGCTATGAAATTTTTTGACGATTTAAATGGAATTGCAATGGGAGATCCTGTAGATAATTGCTTATCAATTTTAATTACCCGCGATGGTGGAACTACTTGGAATAAAGTAAAATGTGAATTTTTACCCGAAATTGAACCAGGTGAAGCTGCTTTTGCCGCAAGCAACACAAACATTGTAGTTAAAGGAAAAAACGCTTGGATTGTTACTGGAGGTAAAAGAGCTAGAGTATTTCACTCTTCAGATATGGGAAGAACTTGGAATGTTTACAATACACCAATAATTGAAGGGAAAGAAACCACAGGAATTTACACAGCTGCATTTTACAACAACAAACAAGGTATAATTTGTGGTGGCGATTACTTAAATAAATTTGGAGAAAGTGCAAATAAAGCAATTACTAATGACGGAGGAAAAACTTGGAGTTTAGTTGCTGAAAATTCTGCTCCTCATTATGTAAGTTGTGTACAATATGTACCAAATTCGGAAGGAAAAGAACTTTTTGCCGTTTCAACTAACGGAATTTTCTTTTCAAATAATTCAGGTGAAAATTGGAAAAAAGTGAGCGACGAAGGTTTTTACAGTATTAGAATTGCAAATAAAAACACTGCTTGGCTTTCAGGAAATGAAGTAATTGCTAAACTGAATTTCAATTAATTTTTTTATGAAACACCTACTTCAATTTCTTGTTTTAATTATGGTACTTGCAAGCTGTTCAAAACAGTCTGAATTAAGAAAAAACTTTAATTGTAACAATATAAATTCTGAGCAAAAATCCGAGCAATACGACTTTCATAAAAACTTTAAACTAAATATTCCATCAAATTGGAAAACAACACTTTATTATAATAATTATCAATCCGAAATAATTTCAGCTGATACAGTAAAGCAACTTACAAACACTTACATTTTAGACGCCTCTTACAACTTAGGAACAATTGAATTCAGTAATAAATTCCACTCAAAAAACGATTCAATTTTAAAAGCTAAAAACTTAAAAATAATCAAATCAAACACCACCTTATTTCAAAACAAACCAAGCTTTTGGTATGTTGCAAATGGTGCAAAAAACGGTTTTGATTATCACCAATTTAATATTACGGTACTGCTAAGTCAAAACACCTATTTCAATTGTTATATTGAAGTATATGGAGATAAAAATATTGACGAGCGTTTTTGTGATGCTATTTCCATTTTAGAGAACATTGAGTTTTTGGAATAATTTAAGACCTATCCGTTGTGACTGTTTAATTGAATGCTTATTTTTGAGCAAAAATTAAATAGAATGCAACATATAATAGATCGTTTCGTAAAATACATTACAATTGACACACAATCTGATCCGAACAATCCAAATTTTCCAAGCACAGAAAAGCAATGGGATTTAGCAAATGTTCTTTTTAAAGAACTAAAAGACATTGGAATGGAAAATGTTACACTTGATGATAACTGCTATATTATGGCAACTTTACCATCAAATGTAGATTACAAAGTGCCAACAATTGGTTTTATAGCGCATATTGATACAAGTCCAGATTATACTGGAACCAACGTAAAACCACAATTTCACCCTAATTATAATGGTGAAGATATTGTTTTAAACAAAGAAGAAAACATAGTTTTATCACCTAGTTACTTTGACGATTTATTACTTTATAAAGGGCAAACCCTTATTACAACCGATGGTACTACCCTTTTAGGTGCCGATGACAAAGCAGGAATTGCTGAAATTGTATCAGCAATGGAATACTTAATTCAACATCCTGAAATTAAACACGGAGAAATTCGAATTGGATTTACGCCTGATGAAGAAGTTGGAAAAGGAGCACATATGTTTGATGTAGATAAATTTGGTGCTGAGTGGGCTTATACTATGGATGGTAGCCAAGTTGGAGAATTAGAATACGAAAATTTCAATGCAGCTGGCGCAACGGTTACGATAAATGGTAAAATTGTACATCCTGGTTACGCAAAAGGAAAAATGATTAATTCTATGCTAATTGCAAACGAATTTATTGCTGCGTTACCGCAAAATGAAATTCCGCAAGAAACTACTGGTTACGAAGGTTTTTTCCATTTGCACGCTATGAATGGAGAAGTTGAAAAAACAGTTCTTGAATACATTATTCGTGATCACGATATGGAATTGTACCAAGGAAGAAAAGCTCAATTTCAAAAAATAGCCAATGATTTAAATGAAAAATTGGGAAATAATTTAATTGAAGTTGAAATAAATGATCAATATTTTAATATGCGTGAAAAAATTGAACCAGTTATGCATATAGTAGATATTGCTGAAGAAGCAATGAAAAATGTTGGAGTTACGCCATTAATAAAAGCTATTAGAGGAGGAACAGATGGATCTCAATTATCTTACAAAGGCTTACCTTGCCCTAATATTTTTGCAGGTGGACATAATTTTCATGGTAGATATGAGTATATCGCAGCAGAATCATTACAACTAGCTACCGATGTAATTGTAAATATTGCGCAATTAACAGCAAAAAAATACAAATAACCACATCAAAATACTGTTTTAACTCCCTTCTCAACAAAAGGGAGTTTTTAATTATTTAACAATGTGTTAAATATTGTTATAATAGGACAATATATTTTGAAAACAAAAAGGGTTTTATACTTTTGACACTTCAAAAATTAAAGGAATGAACAATCAACAACTACTAGCGCTTACTGAAAAATACAGTAGCCCTTTATATGTATACGACGCAAATAAAATTGAATCGCAATACAACCGTATGAAAAATGCTTTTTCAAATGTAAAAAGCTTAAAAATAAATTATGCGGTTAAAGCCAATTCAAACATCAACATTTTAAAAATACTTAATAATTTAGATACTGGTGTAGATTGTGTCTCTATTCAAGAAGTATTATTGGCCATTGAGGCTGGATTTGCAGTAGAAAAAATATTTTTTACACCAAGTGGTATTTCTATTGAAGAAATGGAAAAAGCCACCCAACTAGGTGTTCAAATCACATTAGACAGCTTATCTGTAACCAAAAAATTTGGGCAAAAACATCCAAACATTCCAGTTTGTTTACGTATCAATCCACACGTTATGGCTGGTGGAAATCATAAAATATCTGTTGGTCATATCGATTCTAAATTTGGAATTTCTATACACCAAATTGAAGATGTAAAGAAAATTGTAAACGAAACTGGCTTAGTTGTTAATGGTATTCATATGCATACTGGTTCTGATATTTACAATATTGAAGCTTTTTTAACTGCTACTGAAATTTTATTAAATACGGTAAAAGAGTTTGATACTATTGAGTTTGTAGATTTTGGAAGCGGTTTTAAAGTACCTTATAAAGAAGGTGATATTGAAACTAACATTGAAGAAATGGGTGCAACTTTAAGTCAACGTTTCAATGAGTTTTGTATTGAATACGGCAGAGATTTAACCTTAATTTTTGAACCAGGAAAATTTTTAGTCAGTGCTTCAGGAAGTTTATTAGTAAAAGTTAATGTGGTAAAACCAACGCCAAACATTGTTTTTATTGGTGTTGATAGCGGATTGAACCATTTAATTCGTCCAATGATGTACGATGCTTACCACCATATTACAAACATTTCAAATCCTGAGGGTGAAGAAAAAATATATGATATTGTAGGTTATATTTGTGAAAATGACACTTTTGGATCTAACAGGCGTGTTAGCAAAATTTCTGAAAACGATATCTTGTGTATTCACAATGCTGGTGCTTACAGTTTTTCAATGGCATCAAATTACAATTCAAGGTTTAGACCTGCAGAAGTAATGGTGTATAACTGTGAAGATTATTTAATTCGCAAGCGTGAAACGTTTGATGATTTAATTAAAAATCAAGTAATTCTAGATTTATAATAAATGCAAAAAACTCCAAAGATCACTTTGGAGTTTTTTGGTATTCATAAAAAGTTCTTTAAAATAATGATGAGTGTTTAGTGATTGTGGTTGAAAAATAAAATTTCAGTAAAATTCACTTAAAAGTATTGTAGTTTTAAAAAAACTATTACTTTTGAACTATGCAAACAGCAACAACATATAAGTTTACTCAAAACGCAAACCAAATGCGCAACTTAATTATTGCTACTACCACTACTACAACCCTTTAGGGGTTATATTCTATTCATATCATCCATATACCTATTCGTTTTCATAAAAATGAAACAAGGAATAAGTAGTCTTAAAAAAAACAATATCATTTTAAAAAATTAATATGAAAGTATTAAAATTTGGAGGCTCATCAATAGCTTCTTCAGAAAACATAAATAAAGTAATAAACATTGTTAAAAATAGTTCAGCAGAAACAAATATTGCTGTAGTAGTATCAGCTTTAGGAGGTATAACTGATGTATTGTTAAATGCTGGAGCACTTGCTTGCAAAGGTGATGAGAGCTACAAAAACAGCTTTCAAATTATTGAAAACAAACATATTGATATCATTAGAGAATTAATACCTGTTAACAATCAAAGTGGTGTGTTAGGGCAAATTAAAAAAATGCTAAACACTCTTGAAAACACGTTAGAAGGTGTTTTCTTAATCAATGAATTATCTGCAAAAACTTCCGATAAAATAGTAAGTTTTGGTGAATTATTCTCTTCATTTATTATTTGTGAAGCCTTAAAAAGCAATGGTTTACATAGTGAATTAAAAAACTCACAAGAACTAATTGTAACAGATGATAATTTTTCAAACGCAGCTGTAATTTTCTCTAAAACAAATAAAAATATTGAAAATTTCTTCAAACAAAATTCAGCTAAAATTGTAATGTTACCTGGTTTTGTTGCTAAAACTGAACAAGGAGAAGTTTCAACTTTAGGACGTGGCGGCTCAGATTATACGGCAGCTATTATTGCATCTGCAGTAAACGCTAGTGTTTTGGAAATTTGGACAGATGTAAGCGGTATGTACACGGCAAACCCTAAATTTGTTCGTGAGGCCTTCCCTATTAAAAACATTTCGTATCAAGAAGCGATGGAATTATCGCATTTTGGAGCAAAAGTATTATATCCGCCAACAATTCAGCCTGTATTAAAAAAGGAAATCTCAATTTGCATTAAAAACACATTTGAGCCTGAGGCTGAAGGAACTTTAATTTCAAAAAAATCTTCTAACGAAAACCCAATAAAGGGAATTAGTCATATAGAAAATATGGCTTTAATTACACTTGAAGGTGGTGGAATGATTGGTATTCCTGGAATTTCAAAACGCTTATTTGGAGCATTGTCTACTGAAAAAATTAGCGTTTCGTTAATTACACAAGCTTCTTCAGAATATTCAATTTGTTTTGCAATTAATAATAGTGATTCAGAAAAAGCAACTGAAGCCATTAATAAAGAATTTGAATACGAAATAAAACAAAATAGAATTGAACCATTAGTTGTTGAACAAAACAACGCTATTATAGCATTGGTTGGAGACCATATGAAAAGTCACCAAGGTATTAGTGGTAAAATGTTTAGCACATTGGGAAAAAACAATGTGAATATTAGAGCAATTGCACAAGGTGCTTCTGAAAAAAATATTTCTGCTGTTATTTCTCATAAAGACATTAAAAAGGCGCTAAACACCTTGCATTCTGAATTTTTTGAAAATCAAACAAAACAATTAAACTTATTTGTAGTAGGTGTTGGAAATGTAGGTGGTAAATTGTTAGAACAAATTAAACAACAACAACAATATTTATTAGAAAATTTAAAATTACAAGTACGTGTAATTGCATTAACAAATTCTAAAAAAATGTTGTTCAATGAGGATGGTATTAATTTAGACACTTGGGAATCACAATTACCAAATGGTGAACCTTTAAATATGGAAGTGTTTCACCAAAATGTAACCGATTTAAATTACAGAAATAGCATATTTGTTGACAATACAGCAAATGAAAGTGTTTCAAAATTATATGCTAATTATTTAAAAGAAAGTGTTGCTGTAGTTACTTGTAATAAAATTGCTTGTTCTTCAAGTTACAACAACTATTTAAATTTAAAATATTTGGCAAGAGAGTACAATGCACCGTTCTTATTTGAAACAAATGTTGGGGCAGGTTTACCTATAATTGACACACTTAAAAACTTAATAGCTTCAGGAGATAAAGTTACTAAAATACAAGCAGTTCTATCAGGTAGCTTAAACTTTATATTTAATAATTTTGATGCAGAAACAAGCTTTTCAGATGTTGTAAATGAAGCAGGTGTTCAAGGTTATACAGAACCTGATCCGCGTATTGATTTAAGTGGTATTGATGTAATGCGAAAGATTTTAATTTTAGCCCGTGAAAGTGGTACACAATTAGAATTAAGCGATATTAAAAATAACTCGTTTTTACCACAATCTTCTTTAGATGCTGATTCAGTTTCAGACTTTTTAGAAACATTAAAATTAGAAGCTGAGCATTTCAATAAAATTCAACAAAATGCTGATGCTAATAATTGTAGATTAAAATTTGTTGCAGAATTTGACAACGGAACAGCAAATGTAGGTTTACAAAAGATTCCTTCAGATCATCCTTTTTATAATTTAGATGGAAGTGACAATATTGTATTGTTTTTTACTGAAAGATACCCTATTCAACCTTTAATTATAAAAGGTGCCGGTGCTGGTGCTGACGTAACTGCCTCTGGCCTATTTGCTGATATTATTAGAATTGGAAACAACTAAATGATGGAAGAAATTAAAATATTTACTCCTGCAACCATTGCCAATGTTTCTTGTGGCTTTGACATTCTTGGATTGGCATTAGATACCGTTGGTGACGAAATGACTATTAAGAAAGTTTCAAAAAAAGGCGTAGTAATTACCAAAATTATTGGTCAGGATTTACCCTTAGAAACCCATAAAAATGTAGCTGGTGTTGCTGCATTAGCATTGTTAGCAGAAACAGAAAGTGAATTTGGTTTTGAAATTGAAATAGACAAACGTATAAAACCAGGAAGCGGAATTGGAAGCAGTGCTGCTAGTTCAGCAGGTGCAGTTTGGGCTATAAATGAATTATTAGGAAAACCTTTTGAGATTTCAGATTTAGTACGTTTTGCTATGGAAGGTGAACGTTTAGCAACAGGCGTTGCACACGCAGACAATGTAGCTCCTGCCCTTTTTGGCGGATTTACATTGGTTAGAAGTAATGAGCCTTTAGACGTAATAAGCATACACACTCCTAGTGAATTGTATGCCACAGTAATTCATCCACAAATTGAAGTAAAAACGTCTGACGCTCGTGAAATATTAAAAACTACAGTTCCGCTAAAAGACGCCATTAAACAATGGGGAAATGTTGGTGGATTGATAAGCGGTTTGTATACAGAAGATTACAATTTAATTAGTCGTTCTTTAGAAGATCATATAATTGAGCCTATTCGTTCAATTTTAATTCCGGCGTTTGATGCTGTTAAGCAAAGCTCCATAAAAGCAGGTGCTTTAGGATGTGGAATTTCAGGTTCAGGTCCTTCTATTTTTGCTTTGAGTAAAGGAGAAGAAAAAGCCTTAGAAGTTGCCAATGCAATGAAATCGGTTTACAACAAGGTTGGAATAGATTATGATATTCACGTTTCAAAAGTGAACAAACAAGGTATAAAAATATTAAATTAATTAACTGTGGTTTTACAATAGAAAACTACAAGAACAATAAATAAATGTCAATTTATAATTTAAAAACTTAAAAATTTAAGTAATTTTAAAAAGACGAAATTTCATAAATAAGAATAGTATGAACTATTATAGTTTAAATAAAAACGCACCAAATGTTTCTTTTAGAGAAGCTGTTGTAAAAGGATTAGCTCCTGATAAAGGATTATATTTTCCTGAAAGTATTACACCGTTAGAAAAGGATTTTTTCAATCATATTGAATATTTCTCAAACAATGAAATTGCCTTTGAAGTAATTAAACAATTTGTTGGTGATGAAATTCCTGAAGCTGAACTAAAACAAATTATTGAAGAAACGTTAAGTTTTGATTTTCCAATTGTTGAAATTAAAAAAAATATTGCCTCATTAGAGCTTTTCCACGGTCCAACAATGGCTTTTAAAGATGTTGGAGCACGTTTTATGGCACGTTGTTTTAGAGCTTTTAATAAAGATGAAAACGCTGAGAAAGTTACTGTTTTAGTAGCAACTTCTGGAGATACTGGTGGTGCTGTAGCAAGTGGTTTTTTAGGAGTTGATGGTGTTGATGTTGTAATTTTATATCCTAGCGGTAAAGTTAGCGATGTGCAAGAAAAACAATTAACAGCTTTAGGTCAAAATATTAAAGCTTTGGAAGTGAACGGTACTTTTGATGATTGCCAAGCTATGGTAAAAACAGCTTTTTTAGATACTGAAATTACTTCGCAGCGTAATTTAACGTCAGCAAATTCAATTAATATTGCACGTTGGTTACCACAAATGTTTTATTTCTTTTTTGCATACAAACAATTAAAAAATAAAAAGAAAGATTTGGTGTTTTCTGTTCCTAGTGGAAACTTTGGAAATATTTGTGCGGGTATTATGGCGCAACAATTAGGTTTACCAGTTAAACAATTTATTGCTGCAACCAATGTAAATGATATTGTTCCAAACTACTTAAAAACGGGTGTATACACTCCAAAACCTTCAATTCAAACCATTTCAAATGCTATGGATGTAGGTGATCCAAGTAATTTTATTCGTATCCAAGAGATTTATAATAATGATGACTCTTTTCTAAAAGAAAACTTGACTTCGTATTCTTTTTCAGATGAAAAAACACGTAAAGCAATTAAAAAAATTAAAAAGAAATCTGGATACATTGCTGATCCACACGGAGCTGTAGGTTATTTAGGTTTGAAAAAATATTTAAAAAAGAACAAAGCTCAAGGTTTATTTTTAGAAACGGCACATCCCGTGAAATTCTTAGATGTTGTTGAGCCAATATTAAATGAAACTATTGAATTTCCTCCACAAATAACAGCAGTTATGGATAAAGAGAAAATCGCAGTTGAAATTTCAACATACGAAGAACTAAAAAAGTACTTGCTTGATACAAAGTAATTGCTTTTATAATTCGTTCAACTAATAAAGCTAGGTGTATTTTCATATATTAATTTGAAAAATCACCTAGCTTTATTGTTTCTAACAGTTTTGTTAAAACCATATATTAAAAAATATGATCTTTTTAAGGTAAATTAATACCAACCAAACTCTTCTTATTTTATTATTTTAGCAGCACTAAAACAGATATCCAAAAATGAAAAATACTGCATTAACTCACGTACATGAAGAATTAGGAGCTAAAATGGTTCCATTTGCTGGCTACAATATGCCTGTGCAATATGAAGGTATAAATATTGAACATGAAACAGTTCGTTCTGGTGTTGGTGTTTTTGATGTTTCGCATATGGGAGAGTTTTTAATTGAAGGAGAAAATGCATTGGAATTAATTCAAATAGTTACTTCAAACGATGCATCTAAATTAGAAATTGGAAACGCTCAATATAGCTGTATGCCAAATGATAAAGGCGGAATTGTTGATGATTTAATTGTTTACAAAATTAAAGAAACAACTTATTTATTGGTAGTAAATGCTTCAAATATAGAAAAAGATTGGAACTGGATTAGCAGTCACAATACTATGAATGCTGAAATGAAAAATATTTCAGAAGACTATTCTTTATTAGCAATTCAAGGACCAAAAGCAGTTGAAGCTATGCAAAGTGTTACTTCAGTAGATTTAGCAGCTATTAAATTTTACAACTTTGTAGTTGGTGATTTTGCCGGAATTGAACACGTTATAATTTCAGCAACAGGATACACTGGTTCTGGCGGATTTGAAATTTATTGTAAAAACAGTGAGGTTGAACAAGTTTGGAATAAAGTTTTTGAAGCAGGAAAAGACTTTGGTATAAAACCAATTGGATTGGCAGCACGTGATACATTGCGTTTAGAAATGGGATACTGTTTGTACGGAAATGATATTAACGATACCACCTCTCCTATTGAAGCTGGATTAGGCTGGATTACCAAGTTCACCAAAGATTTTGTAAATAGCGAAGCTATAAAAGAACAAAAAGAAGAAGGCGTTACCAAAAAATTAGTTGCTTTTGAATTAACAGAAAAAGGAATTCCTAGAAATGGCTATAAAATTGTAACTGAAAACGGTGCTGTTATTGGAGAAGTAACTTCAGGAACTATGAGTCCTTCACTTAAAAAAGGAATAGGTTTAGGTTACGTTGAAAAAGCGTTTGCTAAAAAAGACACTCAAATATTTATACAAGTTCGTAAAAAAACAATTCCAGCTATTACTGTAAAATTACCTTTTTATAAAGGCTAAGAATATTCAGGAACTTTCCCCTGAACTCCTTCATAAAACTTATGAAAATATTTAAAATCTTCGTCCATATTATCAGTTAAATAATAAGGTTCGGAGATTTTCACTTCTTTGTCTTTAAAATTAAAAGTAAACATTACAATTGGCACATTTGCACCTTTAGCAATATAGTAAAACCCTGTTTTCCACTTGATTACTTTTTTTCTAGTTCCTTCTGGAGACAAGGCCAAAATAAATTTCTCGTGTGCATTAAAAACATCAACAATAGCTTCAACTTTATTATTGCTTTTACTCCTATCAATTGGTGTACCACCCAACCATCTAAAGAAAAACCCAAAAGGAGGTTTAAATAATGATGCTTTTCCAATATAATTTGCTGGTAAACTTTCAGCAAACTTAAGAGCCAAACCAACCATAAAATCTAACCAATGCGTATGTGGCGCACCAATTATCACATATTTTTTTAATTCTGAAGGAAAGCTCCCTACCGTTTTCCATCCCAATAATGTGTAAAATATAAATCGTGCAATTCCTTTCATAATACTGTTAATAACTCAACCTTTAAAGTTTATTTGTTGGTTATGGCCGCAAATATAAAAATCTTACTTTTATAAAATCATTTGTTACAACATTTATATTTTATTTTATGAAGAGAATTATATCAACGGTTATTTTTTATTTATGCATATTCACCGTAATTGCACAATCAGAAAAACCAAAAACAGGTCCAATAATTAATGATTACGGAGCTTCATTCGCCATTAAAAAAGCAGAATTAAAATTAGAAAAAGGGAAAGAGTATAAGGTTATTTTTGACATTTATACCGACAGATCAAAAGAAGGACAAGAAAATCCATTGATAAATACGGTCGCACGTTTTTTAAATATGCACGGACAACAAGGTATTAAGGAAGAAAACATGAAGGTAGTTGTTATTTTACACGGAGCAGCAACTAAAAGCGCTTTAAGTATGAAAGCGTATGAAAAAAAATACGATGCTAAAAACCCAAATACTGAACTTATAGAAGCTTTACAAAAAAAAGATGTTGAAATATTTGTTTGCGGACAGTCCTTATTATTTAATAAATTTGATTTAGAGGATGTTTCAAAAAACGTTAAAGTATCACTTTCAGCATTAACTGCTTTAGTTGAATACCAAAGTAACGGATATCAAATTATAAATTTTAATTAAATTATGGAGCTTTATATTAGTATTGCAATTGTATTTATTATTGCCATAAGTATTGGTTTTGTAATAGGAAAATTAGTTACTAAAAACAGCTTAGAAAAAATCAATTCCGAGTTAGAAATCAACAATAAAGTATTACTTCAAGAAAAAGAAGACAATAACAACAAAATAAGTGTTTTAACTAAAGAAAAAATATCACTAAGCGAGCAAAAACATGCGGTAGATTTAAAGTATACTGAAAAAGTTTCAGAACTAAAAAATCTAGAAGAGAAGCTACTAGAAAATAAAGCTGAAGTATCTCAACTTCAAGAGAAATTTACCAAAGATTTTGAAATTTTAGCAAATAAAATTCTGGAAGAAAAGTCTTCCAAATTTACTGAGCAAAACAAAGAAAATATCAAACAAATTTTAAATCCGCTTCAAGAAAGGATTCAGCTTTTTGAACGAAAAGTAGACACCACTCATAAAGAAAGTATTGACTATCACGCAGCATTACGTGAGCAAATTTTAGGTTTAAAAGACTTAAATATTCAAATGAGTAAAGAAACCTTAAATTTAACAAAAGCCTTAAAAGGTGATAGTAAAGCACAAGGAAATTGGGGCGAATTGGTATTAGAACGTGTTTTAGAAAAATCTGGATTGCAAAAAAACAGTGAATACTTTGTGCAACAAAGTTTTACAAATGATGAAGGCAAAAGAATTTTACCTGATGTGGTAATTCATTTACCAGATGAAAAGAAAATGATTATAGATTCTAAAGTTTCTTTAACTGCTTACGAACAATTTGTAAACTCTGATGATGAAAATGAAAAAGCACAACTTTTAAAGGAACACGTAAGCTCTTTAAAAAGACATATTGAACAATTAAGCGAAAAAAAATATGAAGATATTTACAAAATAGATTCTCCTGATTTTGTATTGCTATTTATTCCTATTGAACCTGCATTTGCAGCAGCTTTAACAAGTGATAACCAATTATACAACAAAGCCTTTGAAAAAAATATTGTAATTGTAACACCTACCACTCTATTAGCTACACTGCGAACTATTGACAGTATGTGGAACAACGAAAAACAACAGAGAAACGCTATTGATATTGCTGTAATGGCAGGTAGACTTTATGATCAATTTGTGAACCTAACCAACGACCTTATAAAAGTTGGAAACCAATTAAAAACAGTACAAGGTTCTTATGATGTGACTATGAAAAAATTAACCGGAAATGGTAATTTAATTAGAAAAGTAGAAAACATTAAAAAACTTGGAGCAAAAGGAACAAAGAATTTTAATGATCGTTTGTTAGAACGAGCTTTAGAAGATGAATAAATAAAAAATGCGCTAATTAAACAATTAGCGCATTTTTATAATAGTAGTATATTTAGTGCTATTTTTTAACAATAGCAACAGGGTATTTTTTCATTAACTTCTTAGCACCTTTTGGAATAGACTTTTCTCTTTTATTAGCATTTTCTTTAATAGTAGATTTAGAAACACCTTGCCAAATTAATTTTTTAGTAGCCGTATCATAAACATCCATTACAAAAGTACCTTCTTTATAATCGTTTTGGCTGTACGATGTTGTAGAGTATCCTCCACCCCAACCCCAAGCTGGTCTGTAATATCCGCCATAACGAGGTCCGTAACCCATTCCTGCACCCATATAACTTGTATAAGCTGTTGTGCTAGTTTTCTCATCAATCACCAAGAAAAAAGTAATTACCAAATCACCACCTTCTTTAACATATGTCATCCCTCTTTTACTCAATTCATCATTAAAAGAACTGTAAATTCTTTTTTTATCTAAATCATTAATCAATTTTTCTGAATTTTCTTGCCAACCACCAAAGCTATAGGTTTTATATGTTGTAAAATCAGCTTCTTTGTCATAATCATACGTTATTTGAGCAGTAGCAGGCTCAATAGCAACTACACAAAACAAAATTAGAGTAATGGATTTAATTAAATTCTTCATTTTTTTATTTTTAAAATTAGTTATTCAAAGGTAAAAATCTGCTTTTAAAATTTATCTTAATAAAAAGCTAAAAAAACCCATTTCAAAAATTGAAATGGGTTAAGAACATTAATTTAAATGTAATTCAATATGGTTGTTTTTGTTGGTTTTAACTATTCTTAACTGTTGAGAATAATCTAGTAAATATTGAATTATTTCATTTCTTGGTTGCTCCTCACAAGAAGACTTTTCAGTGTAAAGTTTCATCATATAGTATCTTTTTATACTTAATTAACGATAAAACTTTTTATATATTGTTTAATTAATCAAACTAATCTGATGTTTATCAACCAGCTTTCGCAAATTAATTAAAGCATATCGCATTCTTCCCAAAGCTGTATTAATACTTACGTTGGTGTTTTCTGAGATTTCTTTAAAACTCATATCTTTATACATACGCATTATCAATACTTCTTTTTGATCATTTGGCAATTCTAAAATCAAATGTTTTACATCTTCTAACACCTGATTTTTAATCAGTTGCTTTTCAACATTCAAAACTTCATCACTTATTACAGAGAAAATATCAAACTCATCCGTATTGTTAAATTTTGGAATTCTTTTCATTCTTCTGAAGTGATCAATCACTAAATTATGAGCAATACGCATTACCCAAGGCAAAAACTTTCCTTCTTCATTGTACGCTCCTTTTTTAAGCGTATTAATTACTTTTATAAAAGCATCTTGAAAAATATCTTCTGCTACCTCTTTGTCTAAAACTTTAGACAAAATAAAACTATAAATACGTTGTTTATGACGTACAATTAGAATCTCTAATGATTTTTCGTTTCCTTGAATATAATTGCTAACCAAAACGCTGTCGGCTATAACTTTACTTTCCATACTAAAATACACTTTAGGGGATTAATTTTGTGTTTATTTTATTATTATAAAAAGTAATAGTGTTTTATACGCGTTTTGTTTTTTGGATTAAAAATCAAATATCAAGTATTTTTTTTAGAATTACAAATTTAGCTTCATTAAAACCTTCTATTATTAAAAAAACTGCCAAAAGCTTTCTCTAAATTTTGAAATTTTGTAGTTATCTTTGCATTTATTCAATTTTCTCAATTCAAATGACAAAAAACTTAGCAACACTAAATCCTAAAGAAAACATTTTAATTAAAGGAGCTAAACTTCATAATTTAAAAAATATTGATGTTGCTATTCCAAGAAACAAATTGGTGGTTATTACAGGGCTTTCAGGTTCTGGAAAGTCTAGTTTGGCTTTTGACACATTATTTGCTGAAGGACAACGTAGATATGTTGAAAGTTTGTCGTCTTATGCACGTCAATTTTTAGGAAGATTGAACAAACCAAAAGTAGATTATATTAAAGGAATTGCTCCTGCAATTGCTATAGAACAAAAAGTAAATTCTACTAATCCTAGATCAACAGTTGGAACTTCAACTGAAATTTATGATTATTTAAAATTATTATACGCAAGAATTGGAGTAACCTACTCACCTATTTCAGGAAATATTGTAAAAAAACACACTGTTAGTGACGTTGTTAACTATGTAAAAGAATTAGAACTTAAAACTAAATTGTTATTATTAGCTAAAGTTCATATTCCTGAAGATCGTAGCGTTATACAAACCCTAAAAATTTTAGCTCAACAAGGTTATTCAAGAATAAAATACAAAGGAAAAGTTATTCGTATTGAAGAAGTTGATAGCGAATTAGAGCATAATTTTTATTTAGTTATAGATAGAATTGTAGTAAAAGATGATGAAGATTTTTTTAATCGTTTAGCTGATGCTGTGCAAACTGCTTTTTTTGAAGGCAAAGGTGCTTGCATTATTGAAACGCTTGACACCGAAGAACAAACTTTATTCAATAATAAATTTGAACTAGATGGCATTCAGTTTTTAGAGCCAAATACACATTTATTTAGTTTTAACAATCCGTATGGTGCTTGTCCAAGCTGTGAAGGTTATGGAAATATTATTGGTATTGATGCTGATTTAGTAATTCCAAACACTTCATTATCCATTTATGAAGATGCTATTTTACCTTGGAAATCAGATTCATTTTTAAAATTTAAAAATGATTTGATTACACACGCCTATAAATTTGGTATTCCAATTCATAAACCTTGGTTTGAAATTTCTGATGAAGCAAAAGAACTTATTTGGAATGGAAATTCAAGTTTTGAAGGCTTACATCAATTTTTTCAATTTTTAGAAGAGCAAAGCTATAAAATTCAATACAGAGTTATGTTATCTCGCTATCGCGGAAAAACAACTTGTACTACTTGCCAGGGAAAACGCCTTCGCGCTGAAGCTAACAATGTAAAAATTAACGGTAAAAGCATTAGTGAACTTGTTGATGTGCCATTAAATGAACTCGCCACTTTTTTCAAAAACTTAACACTTGAACCACATCAAGAAAAAATAGCAAAACGTTTATTAGTTGAAATTAATAACAGATTGCAATTTTTAAATAATGTTGGACTTAGTTATCTAACATTAAACAGAAGATCTAATTCTTTATCAGGTGGAGAAAGTCAACGCATTAATTTAGCAACATCACTAGGTAGTAGCTTGGTAGGATCTATGTATATTTTAGATGAACCAAGTATTGGCTTACACCCTAAAGATACTGAACGCTTAATAAAAGTTTTAAAAGATTTACGAGATTTAGGAAATACCGTAATTGTAGTAGAGCATGATGAGGACATAATGAAAGCATCAGATTTAATTATAGATATTGGACCTGAAGCTGGTACTTTTGGAGGAGAAGTTGTTGCTGAAGGAAACTTTGATACAATTTTAAAATCTGAGTCTTTAACAGCAAAATACTTAAATAATCAATTACAAATAGAAGTTCCTAAACAACGACGCGTAACAAAAAACAGCATTCAAATAATTGGAGCTCGTGAAAATAATTTAAAAAATATTAATGTTACTTTTCCTTTAAACTGTTTAACCGTTGTTACTGGAGTTTCTGGAAGTGGAAAAAGTACTTTGGTAAGTAAAATTTTATATCCTGTAATTCAGAAAAAAATTGGCGGCTATGGCGAAAAAGCAGGTCAGTTTTCTGAAGTTAAAGGAAATTTCTCTAAAATTGAACATATTGAGTTTATCAACCAAAATCCTATTGGACGCTCAAGTAGATCTAATCCTGTAACTTACATAAAAGCTTACGATGATATTAGAGCTTTATTTGCTTCAGAAAAATTATCAAAAATTAGAAATTATCAGCCCAAACATTTTTCATTTAATGTAGAAGGTGGCCGTTGTGAAGTTTGTAAAGGTGAAGGTGAAGTAACTATTGAAATGCAATTTATGGCCGATGTGCATTTAGAATGTGAAACTTGCAAAGGAAAACGCTTTAAAAAAGAAGTTTTAGAAGTAAAATTTCATCAAAAATCTATAAACGACATTTTAAATAGTACCATTGATGATGCAATTGCTTTTTTTAATGAACATCAAGAATTTAAAATTGTAAGAAAATTACAACCATTACAAGACGTTGGTTTAGGGTATGTAACTTTAGGGCAATCATCTTCTACCCTTTCTGGCGGAGAAGCTCAACGTATTAAGTTAGCATCATTTTTAGTAAAAGGAAGTAACCAAAGCAAATCATTATTTATTTTTGATGAACCAACTACTGGATTGCATTTTCATGACATTAAAAAATTATTAAAGTCGTTCAACGCTTTAATTGAAAACGGCCATTCAATTATTGTAATTGAACACAATATAGATTTAATAAAGTGCGCCGATTATGTAATTGATTTAGGAAAAGAAGGTGGAAAAAATGGTGGATCGCTATTATTTGAAGGTACGCCAGAAGATTTAATTAAAAATCCTAGCTCCTACACCGCACCTTTTTTAGCTGAAAAATTATAAATTCAAAAAGCAATTGTAGAAATACAATTGCTTTTGAACTCAAACTTAACGAACATTGTGGGGACTTTGTTTCGCTTTTATAGTAAAACGCACTTTTCGGGTTTAGTTAATGCTCCAGAGCTATTTGTATAGCTAAAATTTGGCATTAATGTGTTAATCTTAATTCGTTTAACTGGAACTTCCTTTTTGATTTCTCGTTTGATAACTTTTAAATACGTGGTTTCAGTATTTATAAAGTCTGCCGGGGTTGATTTTAAAGTAGAATTCATTATCTTGGGGATTAGGTTATGAAATCGAAATCTTTTTTTTAATCATTAAACTTAATTTGCATCAAATTAAGTTTAATGATTTTTTTTGATATCCTTAATCAATTAGGGGTTACATCAATTAATTCAAACAACTTAACGTAAATTAAAACTCAAATTAAATATTTGGGGTTATAATGTTTTAATACATCAAATGTACAAAACAATTTCAAATATTCAACCATATATTTGAAATAATTTACCATTTATTTACAATACCACGCCATTTATAACTAATAAAACACCTCGAAGTATTGGTTTTACTAAGAAAATCACCAAAAATAAATTTGCAAAAATTAAAAACGCTACAAAAAAAGGTGAGCTTTATAAAAACTCACCTTATCATTTCAAAAAAACAATTATTATTGTTTAATTATGTCGTTATCATTATTTCTGCGCTTCTTCCTGCGCATTTAATATTTCTAATTTACTTTTTGCCAATACAAATTTTGGTGAAAGTTGAATAGCGCGTTCATAACAAATTTTTGCTTCAGCAGTTTTATTTAAATTTTGTGCAATTAAACCTTCTAAATAAGCAATTGAAGGTTTTAAATCAACGTTTTGATTGTAATTTTCATTCACCTGAAAGGTCATTTTTAATGTACCATCATCAGGTAATTGGTCTGCTTTTTTAATAGTTGCATACGCATCTTCATCTTTTCCTGCTCTATATTGAATACTTGCCAATTTATAACCTTGATAGTTATTATTAGTTTTAGCAAATATCTTTTTATAAACATCAATTGCTTTTTCTAAAGCACCCATAGATTCTAAAGAAACTGCATTCATTTCTAAAAACTCAATATGATCAGGTTTACCTTTTAATAAATCATTTGTTACCAAAAAACAAGAAACATACGCTCTTTCGCTAAAATAAATGTAGGCCAAACTATCTTTATAAGTACTTTGAGGACCTTCCAAAGCAATTATATTATAAATTGAAGACGTAATCATACTTTCGTCTCCGTATGATTTTGCTAATTGCAATTTACTTTTTTCAAAGGCTATGGTATTACTTTGTTGTGCTATTACAGTTGTTGTAATAATAAAAGTTAAAACGTATAAAAGATTCTTCATATTAAAAATTTTAATTAATTGTAAAACTATTAAATATTATAGGTACTATTTCTAAATATTTTCATAAAAAAAAGTATAGAAACAAAAAAAGATCTGTAAAAACAGATCTTTAATTTTGGGTGGAAGACCGGATTCGAACCGGCGACCCTCGGTACCACAAACCGATGCTCTAACCAACTGAGCTACAACCACCATATTGCGGATGCAAATATAGTACATTTCTTAGTTCATGCAAACAATTTTTTTAAAATAATTTATCAAAAGATTTTACTGCAACATAACGTTCTGAAACAAAACCTTCTGCGTGCTCAACACCTATTAATCTCCCTAAGTCTTGCGCTCTATAAACAATACTATCTAAGAAATTTTTACTTGTAATTGGTGAACTTGGCTCTTTACTTTTAGGGTCATAAAACTGAGAACTATAAGCTTTTACTGCTTCTAACTTTGTATGTATATAACCTGAAACATCTACAACAAAATCTGGTTCTATATTTTTCCATTGAATATAATGATAAACTTGTTTTGGTCTCCAAGCTTTTTGGGAAATACCAGCTACACTGGTTTCAATTTTAATAAGTCCTGATAAAAAACAAGCATCTGAAACCAATTTACTTCCTTTTGGGTGATCTATATGTCTATCATCAACAGCATTGCATAAAACTATTTCAGGCTGATATTTTCGTATCATTTTAATAACCTCTAATTGATGTGCTTCATCATTTAAAAAAAAGCCATCACGAAATGCCAAATTTTCTCTTACAGCTACTCCTAATATTTTAGCAGCATTACTAGACTCTACATCTCTAATTTCAGCAGAACCTCTTGTTCCAAGTTCTCCTCTAGTTAGATCTATAATACCTACTTTTTTCCCTAAGGCAATTTCTTTAGCAATACTTCCACCACAACCCAATTCAACATCATCAGGATGCGCACCTATAGCTAATATATCTAATTTCATGTATTCCATCTTTTATGAAACAAATATAACATTATTTACAGCAAGTTATACTTCGTACAAAATTAGAATATTGATAAAATGAAAAACCTTTAAAAAGTAAGGTTTTTCAATAAACGGTATGTTTTTTACAATAAATGGTGGTATTTATTTGTATAAACAGATATTGTTTTATATATTAGCTTCAACAATTAGAGTAAAAAACCCTATACACCCCAGAATTATGAAAAAATATTCAACCCTATTCCTAATATTATTTGCATTTTCATTTATTGGCTTTTCGCAAATTTCAGAGGTAGAGAAAAATACTTTGATTGATTTATATGATGCAACAAATGGTGAACAGTGGAATTCTACTTGGAATCTTAATGAAGACGCTAACACTTGGCACGGTGTAACAATTACCAACAATACAGTTACTGCAATAGATTTAACAATGAATAATTTAAATGGAAAAATCCCTACTTCTATTTCAAATTTAACTTCATTAAAAAAATTAAACTTAGGCTTTAATAAACTGCAAGGTACTATTCCTACTGAAATTTGTGAATTATCAAATTTAGAATCTCTTCAATTGTTTATGAATAATTTAGATGGAGAAATTCCACAAAACATTGGAAACTTACATAATTTAAAAGATTTATCATTGTACAATAACTTTATTAGTGGTGAATTACCTGTTTCAATTTACAATTTAAAAGATTTAGAAATTTTACATATTAGTAGTAATAAATTATCTGGAAAAATAAATAACGATATTCAAAACTTAAGCAATTTAAAAGTTTTAAGCTTATTTGATAATTCTATGTTTGGAAATATTCCTAGTGAAATTGGTTCACTAACGCAATTGACTGAATTAACTTTATCTAATAACTTATTTGAAGGTCAAATTCCTAATTCGCTAGAAAATTTATCAAAATTAGAAATGTTATTATTAAACAACAACAGACTAAACGCTACAATTAGTAATGGCATTAAGCAATTACCTTTATTAAGTGTAATTGAATACGGAAACAACCCTAAAGAAATTGAAACAGATGCTTATCCTGTTTCACAAACTAGCATTATTCCCCAATAAAATAATTCATTTATTTTAAAAATAAAAGACTACTCTTTGGAGTGGTCTTTTTTTATGAAGATTTTAACATAGTTGTATATGCAACTATTTTTAACATAAGTATATTTGTGGTAAAAATTTGCAATGCTCCTAGACTTAGAAAAATCAGATTTTAATAAAACCCTTGCTCCTTGGATAGGTAGAACTTCAAAAATGCTAAACGGCTATATTTCAGATGTTTTAAACAGCAACAACATTTCTATAACCAAACAGCAATGGATTATTTTAAAAATTTTGAACGAAAACCCTGAAGGGATCATTCAAAATAAATTAGCCTTTATAACAGAAAGAAATAAAGCTTCTTTAACACGTTTAATTAACGGAATGGAGAAAAAAAATTTGGTAGCACGAATTCAATCTAAATTAGATTCTCGAAAAAATATTGTGTACAGCACAGAAAAAGGAACTGAACTATTTTTAAAAACAAAACCATTAATGCTTAATAGCATTCAAAAAATACAGGAAGGAATTACTGATGATGAAATGACATCATTTAGAAATATTATAAACAAAATTCAACAAAATCTAACAAATCAATCCAAATAACCTAAAACAACCCAATTTATTATAATGAGAAAAGGAATTTCTATAGTACTTGCAATTTTACTAATAGCAGGATCTGTTCTATTAGCAAAATATCTAATAGACAATAAAAACAAACCAAAACCACGTTTTGATAAAATTGTTAAAACCGTATTTACAGAAACTGTTCAAAATAAAAACACACCAATTTTAATTACGGCTAATGGAAATTTAGTGGCTAAAAATAAAATTGAAATTTATTCTGAAGTGCAAGGTGTTTTAATTAATACTTCAAAAGAATTTAAACCAGGAACTTCTTATAGAAAAGGAGAAACTATTATAAAAATTAATAGCGACGAGTTTTACACAAATTTACAAGCTCAAAAAAGTAATTTATTCAATACTTTAACGGCTATTATGCCAGATATTAGAATGGATTACCCTGAAGAATATAGCAAATGGGAAAAATATGTTAATACATTTTCTATTAATAAACCAATTGAACCACTTCCTTTAACTGTTTCAGATAAAGAGAAATTCTTTATCTCAGGACGTGGAATTTTAACCAGCTATTTCAACGTTAAAAATTTAGAAGTTAAATTAGCTAAATACAACTTAAGAGCTCCTTTTAATGGTATTTTAACAGAAGCATCTGTAAATCCGGGATCTTTGGTAAGATCTGGACAAAAATTAGGTGAATATATTGATCCGTCTGTGTATGAAGTTGGTGTATCTGTAAAATCTGAATACCGTAATTTATTAGAAGTTGGTAAAAACGTTGAATTACAAAATCTAGAAAAAACTAAAAAATGGATGGGAAAAGTAATACGTATCAACGGAAAAGTTGATGCCGCTACACAAACTATTCAAGCGTTTATTCAAGTTAAAGGTAAAGAATTAAAAGAAGGTCAATATTTAGAAGTAGTGTTAGAAGCTAAATCTGAAGAAAATGCCTACGAAGTTTCTAGAAAACTATTAATTGACAACTCAAAGCTGTTTATTGTAAAAGACACTGTTCTTGATTTAATTGATGTAGATATTGCTTTTGAAAACAAAAATACTGTTGTAATTAAAAACTTACCAAACGGAACACAGTTATTATCTAAAATAGTTCCAGGAGCACACACAGGAATGTTGGTTAAAATTCATACAGAAAAACAATAAAATAATGAAAAAAATAATCACTTATTTTATTAAGTACCCTGTTGCGGTAGATATTTTTATACTGGCATTTTTAGTTTTTGGTGCTATAGGTGCGCTTTCTATGAAATCGTCCTTTTTCCCATTAACTGATTCGCAAAACATTTCTATTAACTTAACATATCCAGGAGCTTCACCTCAAGAAATGGAAGAAGGTGTGGTACTTAAAATTGAAGACAATTTAAAAGGAATTGTTGGTATAGATAGAGTAACATCGGTCTCACAAGAAAATTCAGCAACCGTGAATGTTGAAGTTGTTAAAGGAAAAAATATTGATGTTGTTTTAGCTGATGTTAAAAATGCGGTTGATAGAGTTCCTTCCTTTCCTTCAGGAATGGAACCTCCTGTTGTTGCTAAAATTGAAAATATTAGATCAACCATTAGCTTCATTATCACTGGAGACAACATTAACTTAGCTACGCTAAAAGAATACGGACGTACCGTTGAAAATGATTTAAGAGGTATTGAAGGTATTTCTCAAGTTAGCTTATCTGGTTTTCCTGATCAAGAAATTGAAATTGCAGTTAGAGAAAAAGATTTAAGAGCATATAACTTATCTTTTGCCGAAGTTTCTGCAGCTGTAAGCAGAACAAATTTGCTAATTTCTGGTGGAAATATTAAAACCGAAGACGAAGATTATTTAATTAGAGCCAGAAACAGAAACTATTACGGTAATGAAATTTTAAACATTGTTGTAAAAGCAGATGCTACAGGAAACATTATTCGTTTACAAGACATTGCAGATGTGAAAGATAGCTGGTCTGAAACTCCAGACAGAATATTTTACAACGGTAAAAAGTCAATTAGTGTTACTGTAAGTAATACTAACAGTGAAGATTTAATTTCTTCAGCAGATAGCGTAAAAGAATACATTGAGAAATTTAACCAACAATATGACAATGTTCACATAAATATTTCAAGTGATAGCTCTATCACACTAAATCAAAGAACAGAATTACTAAGAGACAACGCCATAATGGGAGTTTTATTAGTATTGTTTTTCTTAGCCTTATTTTTAAACGTACGTTTGGCATTTTGGGTAGCAGCAGGTTTACCAATTGCTTTCTTTGGAATGTTTATGTTTGCTGCCAATTTAGGAATTACCATTAATGTATTGTCCTTATTCGGGATGATTATTGTAATTGGTATTTTGGTGGATGATGGTATTGTAATTGGTGAAAATATTTACCACCATTTTGAAAAAGGAAAAACACCAATACAAGCAGCAATTGATGGAACTTTAGAGGTTATTCCTCCTATTGTTTCAGCAATTTTAACTACCATTATTGCTTTTTCAACATTCTTCTTTTTAGATGGAAGAATTGGAAACTTTTTTAGCGAAGTATCGTTGGTTGTAATGCTTACGCTAGGTGTTTCACTTATTGAAGCATTAATTATACTTCCTGCACATATTGCTCACTCAAAAGCATTGGTAAAAAAAGAAACCAAACGTTCTAAAATGAACGAGTTTTTCTTCAAAATAAATAAAGGTGCAGAGAAATATTTATTCGCATTTAGAGATAAATTATACATACCTTATTTAACATTCTTTTTAAAAAATAAAGCATTAGGTTTTGCAATTCCAATTGCCTTACTAGTTTTTAGTATTGGTGCAATTGGTGGTGGAATAGTGAGAACGTCCTTCTTCCCTTCTATTGCTAGTGACCGAGTTTCAATTAATTTAAAAATGTTACAAGGAACCAATGAAAAAATAACAGATTCTATTATTTCTGAAATTGAAGTTGCTGCTTGGGAAGTAAATGATGAATTTACACAAAAACAAACCGGAAATGAACCTGTAATTCAAAATATTATAAAAAGAATTGGTCCGGGTTCTTCATACGGAAGCTTAACAATTAACTTGCTACCTGGTGAAACACGTGACTTTTCATCTGCAGAAATAAACAATGCTATTCGTGATAAAGTTGGTGCTGTTTACGGTGTTGAAAGCTTAACTTTTGGCTCTGGTGGAAACTTTGGAGGAAGTCCTGTTGCAGTATCTTTATTAGGAAATAACATTACTGAATTAAAGGCTGCAAAAATTGAATTGAAAGAAATTTTAAGCAAAAATCCATTGCTTAAAGATATTGCTGATAATGATCCGGCAGGTATTAAAGAAGTGCGTATTCAGTTAAAAGACAACGCGTATTTATTAGGATTAAACTTGCAAACTGTAATGACACAAGTTCGTTCAGGTTTCTTTGGTCTTCAAGCGCAACGTTTTCAGCGTGGACAAGATGAAATAAAAATTTGGGTTCGTTATAAAAAAGAAGACCGTTCATCTATTAAAAATTTAGATGATATGTGGATTACAACACCTACAAATGCACGTGTTCCTTTTTCTGAAATTGCTACTTATGAAATTGAACGTGGTGAAATATTAATTAACCACTTAAGCGGAAAACGTGAAATTCAAGTAACGGCAGATTTAAAATCACCCGATGAAAGTGCAACCGATATTATTGATGATATTAAAGAAACTGTTATGCCTGAAATAAGCTCAAAATACCCAACGGTTTCAGCTGCTTATGAAGGTCAAAATAGAGAAGCAAATAAAACAATCAATTCTGCAAAAAAAGTAGGATTTATAATTTTAGCGCTTATTTATTTAACCATTGCGTTCACCTTTAGATCTTTTGATAGTCCTATTTTATTAATCTTAATGATTCCTTTTAGTTTAATTGGTGTGGTTTGGGGACATTATATTCACGGTTTTCCAATTAACATTCTTTCGTGGTTAGGTATTATTGCCCTGATTGGAATTATGGTAAATGACGGATTGGTTTTAATTGAAAAATTTAACGGCTATTTAAAAGACGGATTGAAATTTGACGATGCTTTAATTCAAGCAGGTAAATCAAGATTTAGAGCAATTATTTTAACATCTGTAACAACAGTAGCAGGTTTAGCACCACTTTTATTAGAAAAAAGTAGACAAGCACAGTTTTTAAAACCAATGGCAATTTCAATTTCGTACGGAATAATTATTGCCACAGTTTTAACCTTGGTTATGCTTCCTTTATTTCTTTCGGTTGCAAATAGTGTGAAAGTGTTTATAAAATGGATGATTACAGGGAAACCAATTACCAAAGAAGAAGTTGAACGTGCCGTAATTGAACAAAAAAGCGTACACGATGAGGAAGAACAACTTAAAGGTATGGATATTAAAACAAGTGAAAATGAGTAAATTACATAATATTATAGGCTTATTTCTTTTAAGTGTTTCAGCAATTTCAGCACAAGAAGTTTTAACTAAAGAAGCTGCAGTAAGCATTGCTTTAGAGAACAACTACGGCATAAAAATGGCTGAGAACAGTGTAAAAATAGCCGAAAACAACGCCAGTATTTACAACAGCGGCTATTTGCCAAGTGTTTCTGCAAGCGGTTCTGCAAGTTATAGTAACGATAATTCTGTTGCAACAAGACAAGAAGGAACAACTGTTGAAATTAACAATGCAGAATCTTCTAATTACAACGGTTCTTTATCTGTAAATTATACGTTGTTTGATGGTTTAGGAAGATCGTATAATTTTAAAAGATTGAAAGAAGAATACAATCTTTCTGAGTTAGAAGCTGAAACTGTAATTCAAAATGCACTTATTCAAATATTTACCAACTATTACGAAGTTGCAAGAATTACTGAAAACAAAAAAAATATTGCTGCTTCATTAACCATTTCTAAGCAACGTTTAGATAGAGTAAATTATGGTTTCGACTATGGGCAAAATACCAAATTAGAAGTTTTAAATGCTGAAGTTGATGTAAATAATGACAGTATTAGCTTAATAAATGAACAACGCTTATTAGCAAACTCTAAACGTAATTTAAACTTATTATTAGGTAGAGATGTAACACACGATTTTAACGTGCTTACACAAGTTGAATTTAATTTATTTTTTGAATTCAACCAATTATTAGAAAAATCTAAAGAATACAATATTGAAGTTCAAAAAATAGATAAAAACATTTTACTAAGTGAATACGATATTAAAATTAGTAAGTCTAGCCTCTACCCTTTTTTAAATTTAAATGCTTCTTACGGCTATAATAATTCTAAAAACAACCAAACTTCACTTTTTAAAACTATTGAATCTGACGGTTTAAATACTGGTGTAAGTTTAAGTTGGAATATTTTTGATGGTGGCGCTACAAAAACTAGAATTCAAAATGCAAAAATTTCTGCTGAAAACGTAAAAATTCAAAAAGAACAAGTAGGAAATGAATTAGAACGCGATGTTGCCAACGCGTTGGAAGTGTACAACAACGCTATTTTTATTATGAACGCAGAAGAAGTAAATGTTGAAACCAATAAAAGAAACTTTGAAAGATCTGAAGAACAATTTAAATTAGGGCAAATTACCTCCATTGAATTTAGATTGGCACAAGTAAATTTATTGAACGCACAATCCAATTTAAATCAAGCAAAATACGATGCAAAAAATGCTGAAATTTTTCTAATTAATTTAACCGGAGATTTATTAAATACAGCGTTTTAGAAATACTATAAAAATTGATTTAAAAAGACTTTCATATATTTGAAAGTCTTTTTTTTATGCTGACAATTATCACACATCAACTTATTTAAAACAATTATTTTCGAATTTTTAAATAACATTCTAAATAAATTCAAGATTTAAAACCAATTATAATGAATACAAAACTAATTAAGTTATGCTCTCAATCACTTTTAATTGCTGCACTGGCGCTTTTAATTGGTTGTAAAAATAATGCTCAAAAACAAAGTACTACAGTCACAGAAACTATCAAATATCCAAGTGATGTGATTCCGTTTATGGATGAATTCAAAATTCTTTTAGGTGATGGAACATCTATTAAAGAATTAAATAAGTATCAAAAAAAGGATTTCTTTTATGTTGAAAATGAAGAACAAACAGATTGGGTAGTTTACAAAACACCAAATTCTGGTGTTACTTCAAGAACTTCAAGCAATACAAGAACAGAATTAGGGCAAAAAAAACATTGGACTCCTGAAGTTGGCGGAAAACTAACAGGAACGCTAAAAGTTATGCACGTATCAACCTCAGGTGATGCAAGAGTTGCAGCTTCCTATTCTGTAGTTGTAGGGCAAATTCATAGTGATGAAGGTCATGAAAATGAACCAATTAAAATATTTTACAAAAAATTTCCGGGACACACAAAAGGATCACTTTTTTGGAATTATGAAATTAATACCGCTGGTGACAATTCAAAAAGATGGGATTATTCTACAGCAATTTGGGGATATGATATGTCAGTAGTTGGTGAAAGTTCAACAAGTTATCCTGAAGAACCGCAAGATGGTATTGCATTAGGTGAAGAGTTTACGTATGAAATAAATGTTTACAAAGGTATTATGTACCTAACTTTTACCAGTGAAGGGCACAAAACAGTTAAATTCACTAAAAACTTATTACAATCAGAATTTGCAACTAAAGAAGCTATTCCTCAACAAATATGGAAGTTATACGCGGCTATTGGACGTGATGGTGTTGAAAGAGAAAACGCCTATGCAGGTGAATTAAATTACTTTAAACAAGGTGCTTACAACCAAACTAACGGAAAAAACCCAGAAGATAATATTGTTTGGTACACAGGTTCTGAAACGTATAATGGAGACATTGCAAAACAATACGCAAATGGCTGCTATTCTGAAGTATGGTTTAAAAATGCTTCAGTTGGTGAAGGTACAGCACCAAATATGCAATAATTTCTAACTACATAAACACTACTAAAAAAAGGCCTAAACTACAATGTTTAGGCCTTTTTAGATTAACTATTATCAATCAAATCAACTAGTTTCTTCCTTCATTGGTTTTAATTTCATTCCATACTTTAATTTCATCATCTAAAGTAATTCCTTCTAAAACCTCTACATAAATTCCGTTACTTATTCCTGTTTTAATATCTTTTCTTGTAAACTCTTTAGCTCCAGTTTTTAATTCTACAAAAGGCTCTTTGGTTTCTTCATCAAATTGTACCAAAGCTTCTTTAACGGCTAAAACATCTGTAGCTTTTGCTAATATAATAGAAGCATTTGCGCTTAAACCTGCTCTAATAAACGTAGAATCTTGCTTGTTTAAAGTTCCTTTAATTTCAAACTGTACTGCTCCATTTTCTAAATTTCCTTTCGGAGCTATATAATCTAAAACAGCATCAAATACAATATCTTCAATAGCACCAACCGTAATTTCTAAAGGTAAACCTTCTTTAATTTTTCCTATTTCAGATTCATCTACTTTTCCTTCAAAAATCATTTTATTGATATCTGCTAAAACTGCAATGGTAGTTCCATCATTAAAATTATTACTTTCAATTACTTGATTACCAACTTCTACAGGCATTTCTAAAACCATTCCTGGAACTGTAGAACGAATTAATGTATTTGCCGAATTTCCCAAACCACTTGTTGAACCTGTTCTAACAATATCGTAATTTTGATTGGCTGCTTTGTATTTTTGTTCAGCTTGAATAAAAGCAACTTCAGAAGCTTCTAAATCTTTTCTAGAAATCACTCCTTTAGCAAATAACTCCTTTTGTCTATGGTAATCTCTTCGTTCATTATCCAAGGTGATTTTAGACGTTTCAATAGCATTTTTTGCATTATTTAATGCTGAAGAATTTGGAATAACTTTAATTTTTGCAATTAAATCATTGGCTTGCAAAATATCACCGCCTTCAACATAAATCTCTTCAATAACTCCAGAAATGTTAGGCTTAATTAACACTTCTTCTAATGGAATAATACTTCCTGTAGCTACGGTTTTTTTAACAATAGTTTGCATAGAAGCTTTTTCTGTTTTATACACTACAGGGTCTTCTGCATTTTTTTGATATAAATAATACATAGCAGCAGTAAATGATACGGCTATAAAAATTAAAACAAAAATGGTTACTGATTTTTTCATTGAATTGTATTCTTTATAATTGATAATTATTCATTTCTTAAAGCATCTACAGGTTTTAATCGTATAGCATTTTGTGCCGGAATAAAGCCTGCAAATAAACCGGATAAAATTAATATAGTTAAGGCGGTTGTTATAACACCTAAATTAACACTTGGATTGGCAAACATATCAATAGGACCTGACGCACTTAGCGCATAGTTAATTAGGTAAATACATACCGCACCAAAAACAATTCCGGCCATACCTGATATAATAGTTAAAAAAACTGATTCAGTTAAAATTTGACCTCTAATTGTATTGGGTGTAGCTCCTAATGCTCTACGAATTCCAATTTCTTTAGTTCGCTCTTTTACCACGATTAACATAATGTTACTTACACCAATTATTCCAGAGATTAAAACCAACGTTCCCACAAAATAAGCTATTACTCTTAACGCCATAAACAAACTTTCTACCCTACTAAATTCTTCATATAAATCAAAAAAACCAACTGCTCTTTTATCATCAGGATGTATTTTATGATTCTTTTTTATAATGTCAAAAATTTGATTTTTTAATGCTGTTATTGGAGTATCATCATTTGCTGTTATCGCCATCCATCCTACTTTATCACCTCTATTAAAAGCTTGTGAAAATGCTGTAAAAGGCACAAATATTTGACTTTGATCTTCCTCACCATCACCGCCTGTATTTTTTTTCTTATAGGTTCCTACCACCATAAAGTTCACACCTTGAATTTTTATGTAAGTTCCAATTGGGTTTTCACCTTTATCATACAACCCGGTTTGTACACCTTCACCAATAATTGCAACTTTTCTTTTTGAATTTATATCTGCATAGTTGATAAATCTACCCGATGTAATATCCATTGGTTCTTGCTTTATAATTTCAGGATAATCACCATACACATTGTAAGCTCCAACATTTAATCCACGTATTACATTATTAGCTCCTCTAAAACCACCTAATTGATTTCTTGGGGAAATAAACCTTAAATGGGGTACATTTTCTCGAATATCAGCAACATCACTCAAACGGTAATTATACCTTCTTCCCTTTGCCATTCCGTCATATGATTTTGTAATGGTACGTGTCCAAATAAACATTGTATTTGTTGCTGCATCACCAAAACCTTGTTTTATACCGTTTTCAAGCCCTTTTCCTGCTGCCAACAGCAAAATTAAAATGAATATACCCCAAAAAACACCAAACGCTGTTAGCAGTGTTCGTACCCAATTACTGGATAGCACTTCAATTATTTCGTTCCAACGGTCTTTATTAAACATTTTTTAGTATTTATTCGTGGCTTAAAGCTTTTACAGGTTGTATATGTGCTGCTTTCCAAGCAGGTATAAAACCTGCCAACGCACCAGCAATTATTAAAACAATTACCATAGTAATAGCCATTGAAAAATTAACTGACGGATTTAAAACATAATCTACTTCAATATGTGGACCTACAATTTCTAACAATCCCATACTTAGTATTAAACCGGCAAAACCAGAGACTCCAGTTACAAAAATAGATTCTTGTAAAATCATACCAATTATAGACCACGGTTTAGCGCCTAATGCTTTTCGTATCCCAATTTCCTTGGTTCGTTCTCTTACAATAATCAACATAATATTACTAACGCCTACAACACCTGCTATAATTGTACAAATACCAACAAACCAGAAAAAAGCGGCAATATTATTGGTTAAGGTATAATAACGTTTGGCTTCATTAATAGCATTGTGTACGTTTACAGCACTTGTATCATCAGGTGAAACAATATGTTGTTGTTGCAAATAGGTTTTTACATTATTTGCAAACTTATTAGAAGCTTCCAATGCCTTGTCAAAATTTTCTTCAGGCTGCACTGTAAACCCTAAATTTGCCAATTTATTTGCCCCATTAAAAATACTTTGAGCAGTTGAAATAGGAATAAAAACACGGTCTTCTTCACGATCTCCACCGGCGTCACTGTACACACCAATTATTTTGAAATTAATTCCAGAAAGTTGTACAAACTCATTTAATGGATTATCAACATTCTTAAAAAGTTCTTCCTTGATTTTTGAACTTATAACAATCACTTTATTCTTTCCTTTTATATCAGCATAATTGATATAGCGCCCCAACACCATACTTTGATTTTCAATTTGCTGATAATTTGGACTAATACCATGTATACCGTAAGAAACAGATTCTTCCTTATAATTTATAGTAGCACCACGTACTCTAAACAAATCAGATTTGTATTCAATTTCATCTTTGTACAGTGCATTTAAATTGGCATAATCCTCATTACTTAACTCAATTCTTCGTCCGGGATTTAATCCTTTATATTCTTTTGTTGTTATACGTGTCCAAACCCAAATTCTATTGGTAGCATCAGCCTCAAACTCTTTCCTAATTCCATTTTCCATGCCTTGTCCAAAGCCCAATAAAATCACTAAAATAAAGATACCAGAAGCAACAGAAATCCCTGTTAAAAAGGTTCTTACCTTGTTCTTTCGAATGGTTTCAAAAATTTCTTGCCAACGATCTATATCAAACATAGTTTAATTATTACACTGCTTTTTCATGCATCTCTTTTAAAGAGACGTTTAAACCATACATTTTGTTACACTTTAAATCAATTATTTTTAATTACAACCTTTAAAAAACGTACTTAAAAATCAAATCAAATGCACCTTTATATACACGAAAGTATCAAACATTTCTTTGAAAAACATCCGGTTTAGAAAATGATATAAATCATAGTTAATTTGAAAGGCTCTTCTTAAATTTATAACAAATACCAAACAAATAAATAATTAATAATATGATGGAAACCGCACAAGAAGTCAAAACAAGAGTGTATAAATTCGGTAATAAAACAGCCGATGGAAACAGTACAATGAAAAATCTTTTAGGTGGTAAAGGTGCTAATTTAGCCGAAATGGGATTGATAGGAATACCCGTACCGCCCGGATTTACAATTACTACAGATGTATGTACTGAATACAATCAATTAGGTCAAGATGCTGTAATAGCAATGATCACACAAGAAGTTGAAGATGCCATAGAAAATATAGAACAAATAATGGGTTCTAAATTTGGAGACAAAGAAAACCCTTTATTAGTATCGGTACGTTCTGGAGCAAGAGTATCAATGCCCGGAATGATGGATACTGTATTAAATTTAGGTTTAAATGATGACGTGGTTATTGGCTTAGCTGAAAAATCTGGAAACGAACGTTTTGCTTGGGATTCATACCGTAGATTCATTCAAATGTATGGCGATGTAGTTTTAGGTATGAAACCAGAATCAAAAGAAGATATTGATCCTTTTGAAGAAATAATGGAGGCCTTAAAACACAAACGTAATATTGAATTAGATACTGAATTTACCATTCAAGATTTAAAAGATTTAGTGTACGATTTTAAAGAAGCTGTAAAAAAACGAACAGGCCACAATTTCCCAACAAATCCTTGGGATCAATTATGGGGTGCTGTAGTAGCCGTTTTTAACAGTTGGAATAGTGATAGAGCAATTTATTACAGAAAAATGAATGGATACCCGGGAGAATGGGGAACTGCCGTAAACGTTCAAGCTATGGTGTACGGTAATATGGGACTCAACTCTGGAACAGGAGTTTGTTTTACACGCGATGCTGGTACAGGTGAAAACGTTTTTAATGGAGAATACTTAATCAACGCACAAGGTGAAGATGTAGTTGCCGGAACAAGAACACCACAACAAATAACAAAATTAGGGTCACTTCGTTGGGCCGAATTAGCCAAAGTTGAAGAAGAAGACAGAGCAGAAAATTACCCTTCGTTAGAAGAGTTAATGCCAACTATTTATAACGAACTTAATGAATATCAAAAGAAATTAGAATTGCATTACCGTGATATGCAAGATATGGAATTTACTATGCAAGACGGTAAATTATGGATTCTTCAAACTCGTAATGGAAAACGTACGGGTGCTGCCATGGTTAAAATTGCAATGGATTCTTTAAAAGAAGGATTAATTTCTGAAAAAGAAGCATTACTTCAAATTGAACCTTCAAAATTAGATGAATTACTACATCCTGTTTTTGATGCAAAAGCCTTAAAAAGAGCCAATGTAATTGCACAAGGTTTACCAGCTTCACCGGGAGCAGCCACTGGTAAAATTGTATTTTTTGCAGATGAAGCAGATCATTATAAAAGTAGTATTTTAGTACGTATTGAAACTTCTCCTGAAGATTTAGAAGGAATGAATATTGCAAAAGGTATTTTAACCGCTCGTGGTGGAATGACTTCTCACGCAGCCGTTGTAGCTCGCGGAATGGGTAAATGTTGTGTTTCTGGTGCTGGTGCTTTAAAAATTGATTATAAAAAGAGAACTTTAACCGTTGATGGTGTAGTTTATCAAGAAGGTGATTGGATTTCATTAAACGGTTCTACAGGAAATATTATTGAAGGTAAAGTAGCAACAAGTGAACCTGAATTAAGTGGTGAATTTGCTGAATTAATGGAATTATCAGACAAATACGCAACTATGCAAGTACGCACAAATGCTGACTCTCCAAAAGATGCCAAAGTAGCTGTTAAATTTGGAGCACAAGGTATTGGATTAACACGAACTGAACACATGTTTTTTGAAGTTGACCGTATTAAAGCAATGCGTGAAATGATTTTAGCTGATACCTTAAAAGGTAGAAAAGAAGCCTTAAATGAATTACTGCCAATGCAACGTGAAGATTTTGAAGGTATTTTTGAAGCTATGGAAGGCTTACCGGTTACGGTTCGTTTATTAGACCCACCATTGCATGAATTTGTTCCTCACCAACTTGAAACACAAAGAAGTTTGGCCGAGGATATGCATATTAGCTTAGAAGCTGTAAAAATTAAAGTTGCTGAATTGGAAGAATTCAATCCAATGTTAGGACATAGAGGTTGTAGATTAGGAATTACATATCCTGAAATTACTGAAATGCAAGCAAGAGCTATTATTGAAGCGGCATTAAATTTAAAAGAAAAAGGTATAGAAGCTAAACCAGAAATTATGGTGCCTTTAATTGGAACAATTGCTGAATTTGAACATCAAGAAGCTGTTATTAGAGCAACTGCCAATAAAGTTTTTGAAGAAAGAAATGATACGGTAGAATATTTAGTTGGTACAATGATTGAAATTCCTCGTGCTGCTATTACAGCTAATTTAATTGCTGAAAAAGCTGATTTCTTTTCTTTTGGAACAAATGATTTAACACAAATGACATTTGGATATTCTCGTGATGATGCGGGTAAATTTTTACCAACTTATATTGAAAAAGGCATCTTAAAAGTTGATCCATTTGAAGTATTAGATCAAGAAGGTGTAGGTCAATTAGTTCAAATTGGTACTTCTAAAGGAAGAAGCGTAAAATCAAAACTAAAAGTTGGTATTTGCGGAGAACATGGAGGAGATCCAAGTTCTGTAGAGTTCTGTTACAATACTGGAATGAACTACGTAAGTTGCTCACCTTACAGAGTTCCAATTGCACGAATTGCTTCAGCCCAAGCGGCAATAAAAGCGCAACAATAAATCAATACATATTCTAATTTTAAAACCACCTTTAAAAAAAAGGTGGTTTTTTATATGTTGTAAAACAAGTATTTTATTTAAAATAGAACAATAAATTTCCTGAAATTTTAAATAAAATCTAGTAATCTGACTTTTATCATTACAGATCTCTCAATTTTAATTTAAATTTATCATTATGTGTATAAATTAGCCTTCATTTTTTTGTATACACTACTATTTTTTAAATGGTTAAAACACATATTGTTTTATACCCCTCATAGATTAAGGTTATTATGGAAAATTATTTAAAAAAAGAATTATACAGTTTAATACAAAAAGACACATCATTTTTCGATTTTATAGTTGAAGGTTCCTTAGATGGTTTATGGTATTGGGATTTAGAAAACCCTGAACAAGAATGGATGAGTCCTAGTTTTTGGACCGTTTTAGGTTATGATCCTACAACAAAAGAACATTTAGCAAGTGCCTGGCAAGATATTATTAACCAAGATGATTTAAAATTAGCACTTGTTAATTTCAACAAACATTTAAACGACCCAAAATTTCCATACGACCAAGAAGTAAGATACAAACATAGCAATGGCTCAACAGTTTGGATACGCTGCAGAGGGTTAGCTATTAGAAATGAACAAGGTGAAGCAATTAGAATGTTAGGTGCCCACCAAAACATTACTTCACTTAAAGAAAATGAAATACAACTTCAAAAAGAAAAAGAAGCTGTAAAAAAAAGTAATGAAAAATACCTTGCTTTATATAACCAATCTCCATTTGCCTTACAGTCATTAGATAAAAACGGTAAAATTCTAGAAGTAAACAATAAATGGCTTCAAATTTTAGGATATACCAAAAATGAAGTATTGAACACTAGCTTTAAAAAATTTGTACATCCTGACTCTTTAGAAAACTTTGAAGTTAATTTTAAAAAGTTTCTAAATGAAGGCCTTCAAAAAAACATTGAATATAAATTATTAAAAAAAAATGGAGATTATATCATTGCTCTTTTTGAAGGTTGTACAAAAATTGAAGGCCCTCATAGTTCAACTTTCTGCTCATTTAAAGACGTTCGAAAAGAAAAAGAAATTCAGTTAGAAATTTCAGAAAAAAATAAAATACTGAAGATAAACGAAGAACGCTACAAATTAATTTCCAATATTTCTACAGACTACTCCTATTCACACAAAATTACCAAAACAGGAAAAATTATATTAGAATGGTCATTTGGTGCGTTTGAAGAAATTTTAGGCTATAAACCTGAAGAATTTACTTCTTTAGAAATAATAACCTCTAAAATTCATCCAGATGATATTGCAACATATCAAAAAAGAATGCAAAGAGTTTTACAAGGAGAAACTGTTACTGTTGAAATAAGAGTCAAATCTAAAGACGGTAAAATAAAATGGATAAAAAATAAAGCTATTCCTGGGTGGGACTCACAAAAAAAGAAAGTCATAAGAATTATAGGAGTTGCACAAGACATTACAATTCAAAAAGAAACTGAACTAAAACTCTTAGAAAGCGAAGCTCGTTTCAAACTAATTTCCAATATTTCTTCAGACTATTATTACTCCTACAAAGTTGAAAATAATGAAATTACTACTTTAGAATGGTGTTTAGGCGCCTTTGAACAAATTACCGGCTATCAACCTAAAGATATTTACACAAAAAATGATGTCATTAAAATTCTTCATCCTGATGATCTTGAATTAATTAAAGAACGAAATAATAATTTAAAAAAAGGAAAAACCGTTGTTTCAGAGTTTAGAATTATTACCAAAACAGGTGCTATAATTTGGGTGAAAGACAAAGGTGTACCACAGTGGGATAACAAACATAAGAATTTAACAAATATCATATTTACTGCCGTTGATATAACCAAACATAAAGAAGCTGAACTAGCTTTATTAGAAAGTGAACAAAAATTTAGAGGAATTTTTGAAAACAGTGTTGTTGGAATTGTTTTAAGTGATGCTGAAGGAAATATAAAAGATATTAACCAAGAATTTTGTTTCCTTGGTGGTTACAGTTATGAAGAATTAACAAACTTAAACTTACACGAAATTACACATCCTGATGATTTTGGAAAAGTTTTTGCGCAATTACAATTACTAAAAGACGGAATAAAAGATTCATATCGTTTAGAAAAAAGAATGATCTGTAAAAATGGCTCATTTAAATGGATAAACGTTTTAGTTACAGCAAAAAGAAACTCTTTAAACGAAATTGAAGGGTTTCAAATTATGGTTTTCGATATTTCTGAACGTATTGAAATGGATAACCGTTTAAAGGAAAGCGAACAAAAATTTAGAGGAATATTTGAAGGTGCCAGCATTGGTATTGCATTAAGTGATCTTGAAAGAAATCCTATTGATGTAAATGAAGAGCTTCTTAGAATTAGTGGTTATTCCTATGAAGAATTACTAAACCTTAATTTTATAGACATTACTCACCCAGATGATATAGCGAAAGAATTACAGCAGCGACAACTATTAAAAGAACGGAAAAAAGACTCCTATCGCATTAACAAAAGAATGAAATGTAAAGATGGCACCTATAAATGGGTAGATACTTTAGTTACAACAAAAAGAAATTCTTTAGGTGAGCTAAACGGTTACTTGGTTATGGCCATAGATATTCATGAACGTATTGAAATGGATAATCGATTAAAACAAAAAGATGAACATCTTAGTTTAGCCATTGAAGGTGCAAATATAGGTACTTGGGATTGGGATATAAAAACAAATGATGTATATACTAGCCCATTATGGATGAAAAAACTTGGGTATGATAGTAACGAAGTGATACACGATATGGATTGGTGGATTCAAAATTCACATCCTGACGATTTTGAAAAATGTAAAAAATTAATGAAAAGTCATATCATAGGTAGCAGTGATGTTTATAATGCTGAACTGCGTGTAAAAAATAAAGATGGAAATTATTTTTGGATTCAAGACAAAGCAAAAGTTATTGATAGAGATATTGATGGAAATCCATTAAGAATCAGCGGTATTCATATTGATATTTCGGATCTAAAAAAAACAGAAAAAGAATTGATTATTGCTAAAGAAAAAGCTGAAGAATCCAACCAATTAAAATCTGAATTCCTTCATAACATGTCACATGAAATTCGAACACCTATGAATGGTATTATAGGTTTTTCAGAATTATTAAGTGGCGTAGAAAACAATCCAGAAAAACAACACTATTACACTACTATAATTCAAAATAGCAGCAAACAATTGTTGCGTATTATTGATGATATTTTAGAAATTTCAAGGTTAGACACCAAACAAATAAAATTAAACAAGGAAGAATTTTCTTTGAATAACTTTATCCTAGAATTATTTTCAGTATTCGATTTAAAATCAAAAGAGAGAAACATTCCTATTTATGTAAAAAATAGTTTATCTGATCAAGAAAGTATTATTCAAACAGATAAAATAAAACTTCATAAAATTATAAGTAACCTTCTTGAAAATGCTTTAAAGTTTACAAATAAAGGATTTATAGAGTTAGGATATTTTATTAAAGAAAACACCTTAATTTTATATGTAAAAGATACAGGTATAGGAATTGAGCAAAAAAATAAAGATAAAATATTTGAACGTTTTTCACAAGAAACCAATGACGTGGCAAGCACACACGGTGGTTTAGGTTTAGGTTTATCCATTTCAAAGGAAAATGCACAACTCTTAGGAGGTACAATCTCTTTTGAATCGAAAAAAGGAAAAGGAGCTACTTTTTATGTTAATTTACCTTACCATCCAGCACATTTAAACCAAAATAATACAAACCCAACTACTACTCAACCAAAGCAGTACAACATTTTAATTGCTGAAGATGAAGAAGTAAATTACTTGTATTTTGAATCTGTTATTTCAAGGTTCGACTTGCTAAAAATAAATTTAATCCATGCAAAAAACGGTCAAGAAGCTGTAGATATTTGCACGCAAAATAAAGATATAGATCTTATATTTATGGATATTAAAATGCCTGTTTTAAATGGTTACAAGGCTACAGAACTTATAAAAAAAATGCACCCAACCTTACCAATTGTTGCACAAACCGCTTATTCAACTCTAGCTGATGAAGAATTAGCCTTTAGTCACGGTTGCGATGCTTACCTTTCAAAACCAATTCAAAGTAAAAAAATTATTGAAGTTATGTACAGATTTTTAAATATAGTTACTTAAAAACCATCATAAATATAATGAAAACAGCCATTAAATGTTTGCTTGTAACTTTGATGTATACCATAGCACATACTTCATTTGCTCAAACAGCTAGTAACCCATGTTCAATAATGCTTGAAGGTACGTTCCTTTATGGAAACACAAAAAGATTGCACCAAACTATTGTTATAAAAAATAATATTATGACTGAGGATTGGGGCTACGGTAAACTTATAATTACAAGCAATATAACCTGGATAAATGACTGTGAATATATTTCTACCGTACTTAAGGTCTCTGAACCAAACTTTAAATACAACGTTGGAGATAGACTAACAGTTAAAATTAATAAGGTAAGAGGTTCTAAAATATATTACTCCGTATCAAAAAACGGCTACAACTGGGATGGGCATTTAATAAAGCAAGAAGAAGAATAACAAGAAATTCAAAAATTACACACAAAATTACTGAACACTGTAAATTAGCATATTCTACCAGAAAATCATCTACATAATTTAATCATCATCTAAAATTTAGCTACAAATCTATTATATTCGCAATATGATAAATGTGATACTTCTTGGAGGTGGAAATTTGGCCTATCATTTAACCAATGAATTCTTAAATAATGCTGCAATAAATCTGGTTCAAGTGTATAACAGAAGTTTAGCTTCCATTAGTTATTTAAAGGGAAAAACCGCTATTACCAATGATATTAAGCAGTTAAAAGAAGCTGATATTTACATGCTTTGTGTATCAGACAATGCCATTTCTGAACTTTCGATACAACTTATTTTTAAAAATAAATTAGTTGTTCATACGTCAGGTGCAATGGGTTTAAATACGCTAAAATCAACTTCAAATAAAGGCGTTTTTTATCCGTTACAAAGCTTTTCAAAAGAAAAAGAAGTTAATTTTTCAAATATTCCTATTGGTATTGAAGCCAATAGAACAAAAGATGAAGATTTATTAATGCAGTTGGCAAAAGCCATTTCAAAGCAATGTTATTTAATCAATTCTGAGCAAAGAAAACACCTGCACGTAGCGGCAGTTTTTGTAAATAATTTTGTGAACCATATGTATGTATTAGGAAATGAAATTTGTGATGCACATCAAATTCCATTTGAAATATTAACACCACTCATTCAAGAAACCGCTTTAAAATTAAGCTCTTTGTCACCTTTTGAAGCGCAAACCGGCCCTGCAAAAAGGAACGATTCACAAACAATTGAAACTCATTTATCATTAATTTGTGAAAATCAACAAAAAATTTATAAATTACTCACCCAATCTATTAAAAACACCTATGGAAAAAAGTTATAAAGAAATAATGCCACAAATAACCACGTTTATGTTTGATGTTGATGGTGTATTAACCAATGGTTTAATTACCATTACCACAAACGGAGAATTAATTCGAAATATGAACATTAAAGATGGTTATGCGCTAAAAGCAGCTGTTGACGCAGGTTATAATGTGTGTATAATTTCTGGTGGCTCTAATGAAGGTGTACGTGTTAGATTGGCAAACTTAGGTATAGAAGATATTTATTTAGGTGCGCATAATAAAACAGATCAATTTAAAGAATACGTACAGAAAAAAAATATTACTGCTGAAGAAATATTATATATGGGTGATGATATTCCAGATTTCCCAGTGATGAAAAAAGTTGGGCTAGCCGCTTGTCCAAAAGATGCAGTTGCTGAAATTCAAGGAATTTCTCATTATATTTCACAAAAAAAAGGAGGAAATGGTTGCGTTAGAGACGTAATTGAACAAGTGTTAAAAGTACAAGGAAATTGGGCAAATCAGTTCAATGCTAAATATGATTAATTATGATAAAAAATGTAAAACTACTTATTACCGTATTTGTGTTAACTTTAAGTGTTAACAGTTACAGCCAAACAATTTTTGGAAAATGGAAAACTTTTGATGAAGAAACCGGAAAGGAAAAATCAATTGTTGAAATTTTTGAGCAAGATGGAAAAGCATATGCTAAAATTCTAGAATTATTAGAAGAAGGTAAAGCAGACAAACTTTGTGAAAATTGTGATGGCGCCAAAAAAAATCAACCAATTAAGGGAATGGAAATTATTGACGGATTGACCGAAGATGAAGATGGTGAATGGAATGATGCCAAAATTTTAGACCCTAAAAGTGGTAAATTATACAAATGTTATATTGTATTAGAAGAAGACAACAAATTAAAAGTACGTGGCTATTTAGGTTTTTCTTTAATAGGAAGAACACAATATTGGACACGCATGTAAACCAAACCAAACCTAAATAAAAAAGGATCATCTTGTTAAGATGATCCTTTTTTTATGCTTTGTTCATTACTTATTTAGCACAACGAAACCCCGTATTAAACAATGAAGTATCTACAGAATTTTGTCCCCTAAATGTAGTGGTATAACTCTTTTCAAAAGCTTGATCAAACATGAATGAACCACCACGCGTACTTTTAATAGTTACATTTTGTGGTGCAGCATCATTATTATAAGGGTATGGCTTGTAATAATTTTCACACCATTGCCATACATTTCCTCCCATATCATTTAATCCAGCTTTGGTTGCTCCAAAATGTCCAACTGGCGAAGTTAGCAAAAAACCATCTAAAACAGTTTGTTCACTTACTGTTTTTCCTTGCCAAACATTAGCCTTATAACTACCATCAACTACTAAACTACTTCCCCACGCATAAGGATCTGTTGTATTGGCTCCGTTTTTAGCTGCATATTCCCATTCAAATTCTGATGGTAACCTCTTCCCTATCCACGTAGCATATGATTTTGCATCATTCCAACTTACCTGAGTAACAGGATGATTGTCTATTGCTTTTGGTTTATTAGGACCCAACGGATATTCCCAATTAGCTCCTTTTTGCAAAATCCAATTGCCAGTTTCAAATAAAAAAACACCTGAATCACCAAAAGTATCTGCTTCTGTTTTATACCCTGTGCTTTCAATAAATTTTCTAAATTCAGCAACAGTCACCAAGTTTTTATCTAAATAAAAGGGAGCAATTTCTTTTTCAAACAATGGTTGCTCATTTGGTAAACCATTTACAGAGCCTATGGTAATAACACCACCTTCAAAATATACCATTTCAGTAGTATCTATGGCTTTTGTTGCGTTTTCAACTTTCTTTTTTTCAATAACTTTTTTTATGACCATTTTTTCTTTTTTTGGTACTTCTTTACAAGCGCCCAAAACTATTATGCTCATTAAAATTATAATTATCTTTCTCATAGTATTTAATTTTTTTCTTTTAACATAGGTACAAACTTAAAATCTCCAAGTTCGTGTTTTTCAAAATCTTTTTCACTTGTTCTTATAAACAACGTCATTATTTGTACTTCATCTCCCACAGGAATCACCAATCTTCCACCAATTTTTAATTGTGCTAACAATGCACTAGGAACAAAAGGCGCACCTGCAGTAACTATAATGCCATCAAAAGGAGCTTCTGAAGGCAATCCTTTATATCCATCACCAAATATAATTGATTTTGGTTTGTACCCTAATTTAAGAATAAATGATTTTGTTTTTCTAAACAATTCTTGCTGACGCTCAATGGTATGCACCTTTGCTCCCATTTCAATTAATACAGCGGTTTGATACCCAGACCCTGTACCAATTTCAAGAATTTTAGCACCCTTTTTTACTTTTAACAATTCACTTTGAAAAGCCACGGTATAAGGCTGTGATATTGTTTGTTCAGCTGCAATTGGAAAAGCTTTGTCTTGATAAGCAAAATCAACAAAACCAGAATCCATAAATAAATGTCGTGGAATATTTCCTATAGCTTGTAAAACTTGTGTATCTGTAATCCCTTTTGCCGAAATGGTCTTTACTAGCTGATTTCTAAGCCCTTGGTGTTTATGCGTATCCTTCACTAAAAATAAAATTTGAGTTGTTAAAAATAGGAATAAATGCCTAAAGATTCTTATTTTTGTTTACATAAAATTTAAAGTATTATGATGTTAAAAGTTGGAGTTTTAGGTGCAGGTCACCTAGGTAAAATTCATTTAAAATTATTAAAACAATCTGAAAAATATGAATTGGTTGGATTTTACGATCCTAGCATTGAAAACGCAAAATTAGTTGAAAAAGAGTTTGGCTATAAAGCATTTGATACGTTAGAGGCATTAATTAATGCTGTAGATATTGTAGATATTGTTACACCTACCCTTTCACATTTTGATTGTGCCCAACAAGCCATTCAACAAGGAAAACATATATTTATTGAAAAACCTATTACTAAAACAGTTGCTGAAGCTGAAACGTTAATACAACTTTCAAAAAAACACAACGTTAAAGGACAAGTTGGCCATGTAGAACGCTTTAACCCTGCTTTTACCGCTGTGAAAGATTCTATTGAAAACCCAATGTTTATTGAAACACACAGATTGGCTGAATTTAACCCAAGAGGTACAGATGTTCCTGTAGTATTAGATTTAATGATTCACGATATTGATGTTATTTTAAGCGTGGTAAAATCTAAAGTTAAAAATATTAATTCAAGTGGTGTTTCAGTAATTAGTGAAACTCCAGACATTGCCAATGCTCGTATAGAATTTGAAAATGGCTGTGTAGCCAATTTAACTGCTAGCCGAATTTCATTAAAAAATATGAGAAAATCTCGTTTCTTCCAAAAAGATGCATATATCGCCGTTGACTTTTTTGAAAAAGCAACAGAAGTAGTAAAAATGAAAGATGCACCAAAACAACCGGGAGATTTTGACATGATTTTGCAAAATGCTGAAGGCATAAAAAAACAAATCTATTTTGAAAACCCAACCGTTGAAGCAAATAATGCTATATTAGATGAGTTGGAAACATTTGCAGATGCTGTAAACAATAACACTACACCTATTGTTTCTTTAGAACAAGGAACTGAAGCTTTGCGTGTAGCACAACAAATAATTGATAATTTTTAACTATTTATGAAACATGAGCCCAAAAGTAACCACAGAAAACAACAAAGGAAATGCAACAATTTTTAAAAATCCATTTTTAGAAAGCTTAACAAAAACATCGCTTCAATCAAATATTATTATTTACGGAGCCATTGTTCTTTTTTTAATATACAATGCACTGTATATTCAAGAAATAGCTTTCAATGAATTTTTAAGTTTGTTTATTTTCGCACTGTTTTTTTGGACTTTTGCTGAATACATATTGCATCGTTTTTTGTTTCATTGGATTAATGAAAACAAATTGGTACAACGGTTTCATTTTATAATGCACGGCTCACATCATTTATACCCAAGAGATACTGAACGCCTTTTAATGCCGCCTGTACCAGGTATTTTAATGGCTTCAGTATTATTTGCTTTTTTTTACGTTATTTTTACAATAATTGGTTTCTCTACGTACACTTGGGCATTTTTTCCAGGTTTTTTCTTAGGTTATTTATTGTATTCTTTTTTACACAGAGCAACCCACGTTGCAAAACCACCAAAGCGATTGAAATTTTTATGGAAGCACCACAGCTTGCATCATTACAAATATCCAAATAAAGCATTTGGAGTTTCAAATACACTTTGGGATCGCATTTTTGGAACAATGCCTCCTTCAAAAGACAATTAAAACTTAAACTTATGAAAAATATAGCTGTTATTGGTGCAGGTACAATGGGAAACGGTATTGCACACGTTTTTGCGCAAAATAATTTTAAGGTTAACTTAATAGATATTTCTGAAACTGCTTTAGAAAAAGCTATTGCAACTATCACAAAAAATTTAGATAGATTAATTGCAAAAGAAAAAATTTCGGAAGCCATTAAAAATAACACTTTAAGTAACTTAAATACGTTTACTTCAATTACTGAAGGTGTTAAGCATATTGATTTAGTGGTTGAAGCTGCTACTGAAAATGAAGCTTTAAAACTCAAAATTTTTAAACAAATTGATGAAGAAGCTCCTGCTGAAGCAATTTTAGCCACCAATACTTCTTCCATTTCTATTACAAAAATTGCTGCGGCAACCTCAAGACCTAAACAAGTAATAGGAATGCATTTTATGAATCCTGTTCCAATTATGAAATTAGTTGAAATTATTAGAGGTTACAACACTTCTAATGAAGTTACTAAGACTATTATGGAGCTTTCAAAAAAACTACATAAAGATCCTGTAGAAGTACATGATTATCCCGGTTTTGTTGCCAATAGGATTTTAATGCCTATGTTAAATGAAGCTATTGAAACGCTTTACAATGGCGTTGCCGGGGTAAAAGAAATTGATACCGTAATGAAATTAGGAATGGCACATCCAATGGGACCTTTACAATTAGCTGATTTTATAGGACTTGATGTTTGCTTATCTATTTTAAATGTGATGTATAATGGCTTTAAAAACCCCAAATATGCACCTTGCCCTTTATTAGTAAATATGGTACAAGCTGGTAAATTAGGCGTAAAATCTGGTGAAGGTTTTTACGATTATGCTGAAAGCAGAAAAGCTGAGAAAATTTCCAAACAATTTATATAATTAAAAAAGCCGCGTGAAGCGGCTTTTTTAGTATTCAGTAATTATTTATTGTAAATATTTTAAGAAGAAATCCATCATATCTTCTTTTAGTTCATAATGCATTTTTACAAATGTTTTCATTTCATCTTTTAACAACACTTGCTTTTCATAAAACTTTACTTCTGCATTATTATCATATTTAGCTTGTGCAATTTCTCTTCTTTTCATCCTTATTTTATGTCGTAAATCACTTATTACCTTACGTTCACGTATTATCTTATTTTGAAAAGATTCTAGCTGCCTCATCATTTCACTACCAAAATTTCTAATGGCAATATGCTCTAATTTTTCTTCAAAATAATCCATTTCGCTTTCTTGAAACTTCAATTCTCTTTTCCAAACGTCAAGGTTGAAGTTTAAATCACTTAAGAATAATAACTGACTCTCCATATTTGATTTTCTTTAAAATTTATACATTAAATTTCTAACTTTTATTTGAAAAATCGTCTGATAAAAATCATATTTAACAGAAAACCTTCAAAGATCTTTTATAAAGATATAAAAAAAGCGTTTTAAAATAATTTAAAACGCTTTTTAATTGATGAAAATTAACTATTAATTATCTCCTTCATCTTCCTCTTCTTTTTTTGATGTTTTATTCCAAATTTTTATTTTATCATCCATTGTAATCCCTGATAAAACTTCCACATTAATCCCGTCAGAAATACCTAACTCAACATCGCGTTTCTCAAATTCTTGATCTCCAATTTCAACTTCAACATAAGGAGTTTCAGATTTTTTATCAAATTGTAACAATGCTTCTTTAATAGATAATACACTGTCTTTAGCTTCTAACACAATATCGGCGTTTGCACTGTAACCTGCTCTCACATAAAATTCGTCATCTAAGGTTACATCACCTTTAATTTTGAATTGTACCGCACCATTTTCTTCTGTTCCTTTAGGAGCTATAAAATTTAATTTTGCAGGATATTTTTTCTTTTCAATGGCTCCTAATGTAACTTCTAGTTCAGTACCATTTTTAATTTTTCCAACTTCAGCTTCATCTACTTTACCTTCAAAAATCATTTTGGTCATATCAGCAATGGTAGCAATGGTAGTACCTGCATTAAACGTGTTACTTTCAATTACTTGTGTACCTTTTCGTACAGGAATTTCTAAAATTGTTCCTGCAATTTCAGCTAATACATATGTATTTGCTGTTTTTCCCATTCCAGCTGCTGAACCTTTTTGAATAATTTGTAAATTATTTTGAGCATTTCTTAACTCTTGCTTAGCACTGTCAAAATTCAACTCTGAAGTTTCAAATTCTTGACGAGAAATAACACCCTTTTCAAACAAATTTTTATTTCTTTTATATAAAATCTCGGTATTATTATAACGTAACTTAGCAGTTTTTACACTTCCAGAAGCACTATTTAAAGATTGTACATTTGGCACAACTCTAATAGTTGCAATCATATCTCCTACTTCTACTTTAGCACCTTCTTCAACATATATTTTTTCAATAATTCCAGAAACCTTAGGTTTTATTTCTGCTTCTTCTAACGGAATAACTTTTCCTGTAGCCACTGTTTTTTTAACAATATTGGTTTTAAAAGCCTGTTCTGTTTCATATTGAATTGGTGATTTTGTATTTTTCATACCAAACCATGCTAAAACAGCGATAAGTGCAACTGCTATTGATCCAAAAATTAATGTTTTTTTCATCGGTTCCTTATTTTTCTTATTAAATGTTCTCTTGTTTCTAAATTTACCTTAACACCTTTTAAAATGTCAAATATTACTCTTCTCTTAATGCTTCTATTGGTCTAATACTTACTGCTGTTTGTGCTGGTATCATTCCTATTAAAGTTCCTAACACAACCAAGGTGATAGCTGCTGTGATAATCACAGGAATATCTACCGTTGGGTTGGTTAACGCCGCTTCTGGACCTTGTCCCAATGTTAAATCAATGAGCATTAATACCAAGCCTCCAAATATAATTCCTAAAGCGCCGGCTATACTTGTTAAAAATACCGACTCTAAAATAATTTGACGCTTTATTTCCCATGGTTTTGCGCCTAACGCTCGTCTAATTCCAATTTCTTTTGTTCGTTCTTTAACCGTAATTAAGAGTATATTTCCTATGGCAAAAACACCCGCAATAAGTGTTGCAATACCTACAAACCACGTTAAAAATTGCATTCCTGTTAAAAAGCCTGTTACTTGCGCAATGCGCTCACCTAAATTAAAACTACCAAAGGCTCTTTCATCATTTGGATGTACTTTATGTAAGTTTCTCAACAACAACTTTACATCGGCTTCAATTTGAGAAATATCGTGATCCATATCACCTGTAATCATCATCCAACCAATACTATCTCCTCTATTGTATACTTGTTGAAACGTGGTAAATGGAATGTGAATATTTCCTTGCGGGCCTCCACTACCAACTTGTCCGTCTTTATACATTCCAACAACATTATAATTAATGTCGTTTATTTTAATATAGGTTCCTATAGGAAACTCACCTTCATCAAATAATTGTTTGTAAATTTCTTCTTCTATTACACAAACCTTTTTTCTTTCTTTGATATCATTATCATTGATAAATCTTCCGTAGACTAAATCTTTTTTCTGAACTTTATCTAATTCAGGATAATCTCCAAATACACCAAAGGTTCCAGACTTAAAATTATTTATAGCCATTGCTTGTGTTTGATGGCGAGGTACTACAAATTCTAACCCTTCAATTTCATTTTTAATGTTTTCAAGGTCAGACATTTTAAGTGTTAATGACTTTCCTTCTTGAAATCCTTTAAAAGGTTTACTTGTTTGCTGTGCCCACACAAAAACACTATTAGTTGCAAAATTTCCAAATAATTTATTAAAATTATTCTCTACTCCTTTTGCAGCACCAAGTAAAACTACCAATAAAAAAATACCCCACATTACACCAATAATGGTAATTCCAGTACGCATTTTATTTTTACGTATGCTACTGTAAATTTCTTGCCAAGTATCTGAATCAAATAAAAATTTAATCATATCTATTCGTCGTTTAATGCTACAATTGGTTTAATACTCGCTGCTCTTTTTGCTGGAATATAACCTGCAATTGTTCCTGCTATTACTAAAACTATGGTTGCACCAACAACTACATACGTTTCAACACTAGGGTTTAAAATAAAATATTTCTCTAAACTTTTTCCTATAATTTTTAAGGTAAATACACCAATCATTAATCCTGAATACCCAGCCAATGCAGTTACAAAAATAGATTCCATCATAATCAAACCTACAATAGATTTAGGCGTGGCACCTAAGGCTTTACGAATCCCTAATTCTTTTGTACGCTCTTTTACAATGTAAACCATGATATTACTAATACCAATAATTCCGGCAACTAAAGTTCCTATTCCAATAAATAAAATAATAATATTTAATACCATCATAAACGATTGCACGTTTTTAGTACCTTCAGCATAATTTCGAACTCGAATAGCACCTTGGTCTCTTGGATCTACATTGTGCTTTTCTTTTAACATTTTAGTTAGTAAATTACTAAAAGCTATTGCTTGATCTACGTTTAAATTAGGGTTAAAAGTCATACCAATATAATCCAATTCATCATTTGGTTTATACATACTTTGAAATGTTGAAAATGGCGTATAAACAAAACGCTCATCATTATCCCCTCCCGGATCACTAAAAACTCCAACAACTTTGTATGAAATTCCTTCAATATTTAAGTTTTTTCCCATGGCACTTAAATTGCCAAACAAATCCTTTTCAACCAAGCGTCCTATAGCAACTACTTTAGATTTACGTTCAACATCTAAATAAGTTAAAAAACGACCATCTTCAATCACTGCTGATTCTAAAGGCTGATAATCAGGATAAACAGCTCTTACTGTATATCTATTTTGTTCTCCTTTATAAATCACCTGCATACTACGTTGAATATTTGGGCTGAAATATTGAATTTTATCAGAGAATTTTTCGTTTATAAATTTAGAATCACCATTTCTAAATTGAATGTCTCTACCACTTTGTAAACCTTTGTACGGTTTTGTAGTTGTACCTGAATTTATATAAATGGAATTTTGAGAATCTCCTGCAAATTGTTCTTCAAACGTGTGTTTTAAACCATTACCAACACCAAACAATAATGTAAATAACAAGATAGCAAATGCAATAGTAAACCCAGACAACGCCGTTCTTAGCTTGTTTTTATTAATGGTTTGCAATATTTCTTGCCAGCGATCTAAATCAAACATAATTAAGCTGTTACAGATTTATCAACTTTCTCATCGCTAATAATAACACCGTCTTTCAATCGAACAATTCTATCCGTTTGTTCTGCAATATCTTCTTCGTGCGTAATTACAAAAACTGTCATTCCTTCTCTATTAATCTCTTTTAACATTTCCATTACTGAATGAGATGTTGAAGAATCTAAAGCTCCTGTTGGTTCATCAGCTAATACCACTTTTGGTTTTGTAGCTAAAGCACGTGCAATTGCTACACGTTGTTTTTGCCCTCCAGAAAGTTCATTTGGTAAGTGATGAGACCAATCTTTCAATCCAACTTTGTCTAAATACTCCATCGCAATTTTTTCACGCTCAGTTCTACCTACACCTTGATAGTATAAAGGTAAAGCAACATTTTCTAAAGCTGTTTTGTAAGTAATTAAATTAAACGATTGAAAAATAAATCCTAAAAATTTATTACGAAGAATGGCTGCTTTTTTCTCATTTAAATTTTCAATCTTTTGACCATTCAAATAATAATTCCCTTCATCGTGTGTATCTAATAAACCTACAATATTTAACAAGGTAGATTTTCCTGACCCAGAAGATCCCATAATTGAAACGAATTCGCCTTCTTTTATGTGTAAATTTAATCCCTTTAAAACATGTAGAGAATCTTTTCCTATTGGATAAGATTTGTGTAAATTTTCGATTCTAATCATTTGTCGTTAATTTTGAAACTAAAAATAAATATAGCAATTGAGAGTTGTTACTAATTAAATGTTAAAACCTCAATAAACATGTAACTTTGCCTTATGAAACAATTTAAAAACAAATCAATTGTATTGTTTGATGGTGTTTGCAATTTGTGCAACTCATCTGTTAATTTTATAATTAAACACGATACAACTAATCAGTTTTTATTTGCTTCTCTTCAATCAGACGCTGCAAAAGATCTTTTGTTACAGTTTCCTTCAAAAAAATACAACTTCAACTCGGTACTTTTAATTGAAAACGGTGTTATTTACGATAAATCTACCGCAGCCTTACTCATTTTAAAGCACTTACAAACAAATTTAAAACTGCTCATTTATTTTAAGTATTTACCTTTACCTATCAGAGATGGAGTGTATAATTTTATAGCCAAACATAGGTATCAATGGTTTGGAAAACAAAAAAAATGTATGCTACCAACCCCTAAATTGAAACAACGTTTTCTTTCTTAGGCTACTCTTAAAGTAAATTTATTTTTTCGGATAATTATCGTCCCAATCTTTTACTTTAGGTTTGTGTAGTTTCCCTATAGACTTTGCCACTAGCATTGACACAGATGCATCTCCGGTAACATTCACCGTAGTTCTGCACATATCTAAAGGTCTATCAATAGCAAAAATCAATGCTAAGCCAGCTTCTGGTATTCCTGCTTGCCCTAAAACAATAACTAACATTACCATACCTGCTCCAGGAACAGCTGCAGAGCCAATACTTGCCAAGGTTGCAGTTACAATAATTCCTAATTGAACACTTAAAGATAAGTCCATTCCAAAGGCTTGCGCAATAAAAACAGCTGCTACTGCTTGGTATAAACTTGTTCCGTCCATATTAATAGTTGCTCCTACTGGTAAAACAAAGCTACTCACTTCTTCATCAACACCTAAATGTTCTGTTACACGTTCCATAGTAACAGGAAGTGTAGCAGCGCTACTACTTGTTGAAAATGCCAATAATTGGGCTGGAGAAATTCCTTTTAAAAATGTAGCCGGTGTTTTTTTAGTAAATAACCATACTAATAACATATAAAATGTAACCATAAAAGTTAAGCCTAAAATTACTGTAAAAGCATACCAAACTAAAGCTTTAAACAAATCAACGCTTGGAGATTCTACAACCAATGCTGCTAATAACGCAAAAACACCGTACGGTGCTGCCAACATAATTAAATCTATTATTTTTAAAATAACTTCATTAAATCCATCAAAAAAGTTTTTAACTGGTGTCGCTTTTTCATCAGGAATTAAAATAAGGCCAATTCCAAAAAGCAAGGCAAAAAAGATGATTTGCAACATGTTTTTGTTCTCTGTGGCTGCTCCAAAAATATTATCGGGTACAATATCAACCAAGGCTTGTAATGGGCCGCTATCTTTTTGTTTTGCAGCTTCTTCTTTGTATTTTGTAGTATCGCCAGTATAGTTTTGCACTAACTCCTGACGTGTTTCTTGAGATATAGAATTACCTGGTTTAATTATATTCACCAAAAATAAACCAATGCTTACCGCTACCACTGTTGTTAATAAATACAAACCAATGGTTCTTCCTCCCATTTTAGAAAGTTTTGAAATATCTTTCAAGTCTGAAACTCCTTTAATTAAAGAAGCTAAAATCAACGGCACTGCAATTAACTTTAACGAATTGATAAATATTTTACCAAATGGTTTTATCCAATCCTGAACCAACTCTTTTCCACCTTCAAATTGCGTCATTCCAATTCCTACTAATACGCCAACCAACATTCCTAAAAGAATTTGCCAGTGCAATGCTATTTTCTTCATTCAGATATTTATTTTATAATTGATGGAAAGATAGAAAATACCTGAGAATTGGTAAAGAAATTTTGAAATAAATACAATTATGTTGGAAAAAACATAAAAATTGGTGACTTTTAAGAAATATTAGTGTCTTAATTTAAAAGGCATTGTTAAAAAACAAAAAAACTAAACTATATAAAATATTATGGCAGGATTATTAGATTTATTAAACAGCGATTTAGGGAAAACTTTAGTAAATGGTGCAAGCCAACAACTAGGTCAAGACGCATCAACTACAAGTTCAGCATTAACATCAGCACTTCCTTTAATTTTAGGAGCTATGAAAAATAATGCCGCTACTCCACAAGGAGCAGAAGGATTGTTAGGGGCACTTTCAAATTCAAAACATGATGGAAGCATTTTAGATAATTTAGACAGCTTTTTAGGAAGCTCAGACGAAATAACTGATGGTGCAGGTATTTTAGGACACGTTTTTAATGGAAAAGAACAAAACATAGCGCAAGCTGTGGGTGCAAAAAGTGGAATGGATATGGGACAAGCTATGAAATTATTACAAATGGCTGCTCCTGTTGTATTAGGGTACTTAGGAAAACAAACACGTCAAAATAATGTTAGTGATGCTGGTGGTGTTGAAAACTTACTAGGCGGATTGCTTGGCGGAGGCGCACAACAAGAACAAAATTTAGTTACACAATTATTGGATGCAGATGGAGATGGTAGTGTTGTAGATGATATTATTGGAATGGCTAGCGGTTCTAAAAAAGGAGGAATTGGTGATTTATTAGGCGGTATGTTTAGTTAATACATATTTAATTACAAATAAAAAAGGTTGAGAATTAAACTTCTCAACCTTTTTTCGTTTAAAATTTTCAGTTTAAAATATAAATGTATTTTTGCGCAGATTTTTATTTTACATGGAAAAACTAAAACAACGCTGGGGACTTACTTCAAATTTTCAAGTAGTATTAATTATAATTGTATTTTCAATTAATGGTTCATTTGCTGCTTATATTGCAAAACCGTTGACAGAATTTATTGGCTTGGCTCAAGAAACAACAAACCCTTGGGTATTTTGGCCTATACGCATAGCGCTCATTTTTTTAATTTACCAATTTACCTTGCCTATAGTAGGTTTTTGTTTTGGGCAATATAAATTCTTTAAAGCTTTTTCAAAAAAAACATTGTCTAGAATGGGCTTTAAGTTTCTATTTAAAAAAGAAGCCTAATCATCTTTCTTCTTCAAAAAATAGGTATACACCCACGTAAATGTAAATGTTGGTAGCAAATCTGTACCAAATACACCTATTTCTTCTAAAAAAGAAACAGTTGCTCCTACCTTACCCACAGTACCTTTGTACATTTTTGTCATAAAATAGACCGATACCGGTGCCCAAATAACATCTGAAAATTCACCAATTCCGGGGATTACAAAAGATAACATTCCAATAGCATCAAACAAGATACTTGCTAATAGTAATTTGTATTTTTTACTCATTTCATAGTTTATTATAAAAACTATAACAATTAATATACCACAATTATTGTTTCTTTAGTTTATCCTTATAATTCTTTATAAACTTTTCTAATTTCGGATTTATAACCGCCACACAATACCCTTGTGTTTTATTGTTGTTGTAATAATTTTGATGATAATCTTCTGCCTTATAAAATTCGCCTAAAGCAGTAACTTCAGTTACTATAGGTGAATTAAAAACTTCAGCTTTGCTAAGTGCTTCAATTAAAGCTGTTGCTGTTTCTTTTTGTGTTGAAGAATTGTAAAAAATAGCAGAGCGGTATTGCGTACCTTTATCATATCCTTGTCTATTTAAAGTTGTTGGATCGTGCGTACTAAAAAATACTTCTAACAATTCTTGATACGAAATTACTTGAGGATCAAATACTATTTTTATAGCTTCTGCATGGTCAGTTTGTCCTGTAGAAATTTCTTTGTATGTAGGATTTTTAGTAGTACCACCGGTATATCCTGAAGTTACAGATGTAACACCTTCTAACAATTGAAAAACCGCTTCTGTACACCAAAAGCATCCATTTGCCACAATGGCTGTTTCTAATTTTTTTGACATTCTTTTTTCTTTAGTTTGAATTGATTGTGCATTTGTTACTGCTACCATTAACAATACACTTATACTTAACATTGTTTTTTTCATACATTTCTATTTGTATGCAATAAGTCGTAACAAATTCACTAAAATTACACTACCAAAAAAATTAAATATGTGTTAAGGTATGCACCACCGATTCTAACATTTGCTCCGTAAAATCTAAATGTGTTACCATTCTTAATTTACCTTGTCCCATAGAAATAAGACCAATACCAGCATCTTGCAACCTGCTAATAAATGCTTCTTCACTAATGCTATCTACCACATTAAATATTACAATATTTGTTTCAATTGGTTCAACACTTTTTACAAAATCACAATTTTGTAGTGTTCTACCCAATATTTTCGCACGATTATGATCTACCGCCAAACGCTCTACATGATGATCTAAAGCATAAATACCAGCAGCCGCTAAATACCCTGCTTGACGCATAGCACCACCAAATAATTTACGAACTCTTAACGCTTGTTCCATATGTTTTTTTGAACCTACTAACACCGAACCAATTGGCGCGCCCAAGCCTTTAGACAAACAAATTGAAATGGTATCAAACACCTTTCCATACTGCAACGGAGATTCACCTTTAGCCACCATTGCATTAAATAAACGTGCACCATCTAAATGCAATGCCAATTCATTTTCTGCACAAATACGCTGTATTTTAATAATTTCTTCAAAATTCCAACAAGCACCACCTCCTTTATTGGTGGTATTCTCTATGGCCACTAAGCGAGCATATGGCACGTGAATATCTGATCTACCACTAGACACAGCCTCTTGCAATTGTGCTGCGGTAAACATACCTCTTTCACCATCAATTAAATGTGAGGTTACACCTGAATTAAAGGCAGCTCCTCCACCTTCAAAATTATAAACGTGTGCCCATTTATCGCAAAACATTTTATCTCCTGGCTGCGTATGAATTTTAATTGCGGTTTGATTGGCCATTGTTCCTGAAGGAAAAAATAAAGCAGCTTCCATTCCAAACAGTTTCGCTACTTTCTCTTGCAACGCATTTACTGTAGGGTCTTGCATAAAAACATCATCACCAACTTCAGCATTTAGCATTGCTTCTAACATTCCTTTGGTAGGCTTTGTAACCGTATCACTTATTAAATTGATATCCATTATTTCATTTTCTAATTTTAATTCTAAAAGCTAATTTAAACTATTTTGAACTAAAAAATGTATTTAAAATTTGATTAATAATGGCCAAAATTACAACTTCCACTTCCTATTGGTGAACCGTCTGGTATTTTAGGAGCATCTTGTTTTTTGTAGCTAACTGGGTTTTTCATAAAACTATCAATCATTTCAATATAACCGGCTGCATATAAGGCATTCTTATCAGTTGTTTTATTTGAAAGTGAAGATTTTAATTCATTTAATTTTAATTTGATTATTGCTTTTACTTGAAACGAAGTTATGTTGGCACTATACAATTCAAAAATATTTTGAAGAATTGTTTGATTTATATTTTGCTGAACCTCAACACCATACGCATCTTTATTCTTTTTTTCAAATGTATTTTCAAACAACTCATCAATCATTTCATCAAATCCTAAGTTATTTTTAAATAACGCTTTCTGTTGAATCATTCTATTAGCTCTCTCTGCATTAAATAAATATTGAACTACCAACTCTGCTCCTGTTGAAGCAGCGTTTAAAGCATCAAATGCCACACCTGTATTTGATTTAAATGATTCTCTATTTCTATTATAACCAAAAGATCTTGGCGGGAATAATGAAACAATAGCTTCAGGAATTTTTAGCGTTTCAACACTTATAGATTTTAACAAACTTTGAAAAGCTTCTTTTTCTAAGTCAGCAGCAACCGGTTTAACAATTGTTTGCCCATCGCCTTTTACAGCATATGAATAATCTAAACCACCAATTAATTTTGCGGTAGCTTCCACTTGGTATCTATGAAAAAAATACAACGGAACAAACACATCTTCTAATTTAGAATAAGGCTCGTTATCTTTAATATTTTGTACTGAAAAATTTTGAATTCCGGTTTTTCTCACCTCTAAAACTCTTTCTAACTCTTCAGCAGGATTGTTACCATTGTCCCATAAATGAGCATACAAATGAGCACCTCCTTTGGCACGTGCATCCTTATCTGAAATAAACTTAAAACCTTCTTTTATAGCGTCTTGAAGTATCTTATCTAAAGCTTCTTTCTCATTCGTATTATTTGGAAAATCTTGATACGTATAAGCAACCGTTACTTTATCCCAATCACCTATTCCAGTATCATAAGCATTGGAAACATCAATGTTTCCATTTTTTAACGCAATATATGGATGTGGGTAATCCATTACAGAAGATCTGTTATTAAAACTTGCCGCAAAGTTATGTGCAAATCCAAGTGTATGACCAATTTCGTGCGCTGCCAATTGTCTAATTCTTGCTAACGACATTTGTAACAAAGGGTTTTCAGCACCCGTTTTATTAGATGCGCCTAACAAAGCTTGTGCAATTAAATAATCTTGTCTTACTCTTAACGAACCTAAACTAACGTGTCCTTTTAATATTTCACCAGTTCTAGGGTCAACAATACTTGCCCCATACGACCAACCACGGGTAGATCTATGCACCCATTGTACAACATTATAACGAATATCTAAAGGATCAGCTCCTTCAGGTAATAGTTTAAACTGAAACGCGTTTTTATAACCCGCAGCCTCAAAAGCTTGATTCCACCAACTTCCACCCTCTAATAAGGCTGATTTAATTGGTTCTGGTGCGCCTCTATCTAAATAATATATAATTGGTGCTACTGGTTCACTTAATTTAGCATCAGGGTTTTTCTTTTTTAATCTATGTTTAATAATGTATTTCTTTTCAATTGCAGCCTCAATAGGTGTTGCATAATCTAAAAATGAAAAATTAATTGCACCTGACCTAGGGTCAAATTCTCTCATTTCAAAATTATCATCTGGCAATTCAATAAATGAGTGATGTTGCCTAACAGTTACTAAGGAAGCATTTGGAGAAACCGACCTTATTTCTCTTCCTTTTGCTTCGCCTTTAAATGTTAGTATGGCTTCAAACTCACTGTTTTTAGGAAAAGACTTTGTTCTTTCCATATAAAAAGCACTTTTGCTAGCATCTAACTTATAACTTCCTTGTTTTGTTCTTTTCAATTTTGATGAAACACCGTGCGCATCTCTAATAAAAAATTTGGAGGCATCTACTAAATAGCTTTCTCCTTTTGTTTCTATAATATTAAAACCAAATAAAACAGATGTTGCAAAAGCTTCATTTACAGATTTTTTTTCTTCTTCATTCTCAGAAATCGCTCTATAATATTGATTTGGCTGAATTAATAATAACTTATTTCCTGTTTTAATAAACTTAACAACGGCTCTTTTACCAAGTTGCCCTCTATCTAAACCAATATCATTTGAACCAACACCGGCAGCCAACGCGTTTACATATAAAAACTCTTGCTCTAAATTAGCAACTTCAATAAAAATTTTATCAGTGCTCTCATCATAATAAAAGTTAAAAAAGCCTTTAAAAGACTGCATTTTAGACGTTTTCTCAAATGTTTGAGCAATAAAATGTTGACTAAAAATAAATAGTAACAAACATAGGGTTATTTTGTTTTTCATAATAGATTGTTTAAAAAGATGATAAATTTAAAATTTATTTTAACAAAAGACAGGAATTAACTAATTTTTATCAATAAAACACAGCTATTTCATAATTAAACTCAATTAATAATAATTGTGTTTATTTCATATGAAAAGTTATTTTTGTAATTCTTAACACTACACATGGTTTCAAACGAACAATTACAGAAATTAGAACAACGCATTGGCAAGTTAAAAACTTACCTTGATATTGATAGAAAGATAATTGAAATTGCAAATGAGGAAGAAAAAACTGCCAATCCAGATTTTTGGAACAATCCTAAAGAAGCTGAATTGATTATGAAGGAGCTTCGATCTCAAAAAAAATGGGTGGAAGATTACACTACTGTTGCCACAAATTTTGATGATATTTCAATTCTATTTGATTTTTATGCCGAAGGAGAAGCTTCAGAAGAAGAAGTTGAAAAACTCTATAACACTACTGTCACATTATTAGAAGCCTTAGAATTTAAAAACATGCTTTCTGATGAAGGTGATAGTTTAAGTGCTGTGTTGCAAATTACTGCAGGCGCAGGTGGTACAGAAAGCTGTGATTGGGCTGAAATGTTAATGCGTATGTACTTAATGTGGAGTGAAAAACAAGGTTTTAAAGTAAAAGAATTAAACTTTCAAGCGGGTGATGTTGTTGGTATTAAAACCGTTACCATTGAAATTGAAGGTGAATTTGCTTTTGGATATTTAAAAGGAGAAAATGGTGTACACAGGTTGGTACGTATTTCGCCATTTGATAGCAATGCCAAGCGCCATACTAGTTTTGCCTCTGTATATGTGTATCCTTTGGTTGATGACAGTATTGAAATTACCATCAATCCGGCTGATATTGAAATTGTAACTTCACGTTCAAGCGGTGCAGGTGGACAAAATGTAAATAAAGTAGAAACCAAAGTACAGTTAAAGCACAAACCTACAGGCATTCAAATTTCGTGTTCAGAAACACGCTCACAGCATGAAAATAGAGACCGAGCTATGCAAATGCTAAAATCTCAATTGTACGAAATTGAATTGAGCAAACAATTAGAAGCTAGAGAAGACATTGAATCTGGTAAGATGAAAATTGATTTTGGATCACAAATTAGAAATTATGTTATGCATCCTTATAAATTGGTGAAAGATGTGCGTACAGCTTACGAAACTGGAAATGTTGATGCGGTTATGAATGGTGATATTGACGCCTTTTTAAAAGCCTATTTAATGCAACAAGGACAAAACGAATCTTCAAACGAATTGTAATGAAACAGCAAATTGATACTATTATTTTTGATTTAGGAGGTGTATTGGTAGATTGGAATCCAACATATTTATACCAACAAATTTTTAAAGATAACCCTGAAAAAATGGCATGGTTTTTAAACAATGTGTGCACGCCTGAATGGAACTTAGCCCACGATGCCGGACAAAAAATAGCTGATGGTGAAGCACAAAAAATAGCTGAATTTCCTGAATATGAAACTGAAATTAGAGCCTTTTATACAGATTGGGAACATATGTTTAAAGGTACACTTGAAAAAAATGTTGCGTTATTTAAACATTTTAAAGCTTCAAAAGATTATCGCGTATTTGCGCTAACTAATTGGAGCGCAGAGAAATGGGACAAAGCCATAGAATTATTTCCTTTTTTCAACGATTTTGATGGCGTAGTAGTCTCTGGTCAAGAAAAATGTAGAAAGCCTTCTGAAAAAATATTTCAAATTATTTTTGAAAGATTTCAAATTACTCCTGAAAAAGCAGTTTTTATTGATGATAATAAAGAAAATATTGAAGCTTCCAACCAATTAAAACTCAACGGAATTCATTTTCAAAATCACGAACAATTACTGCAAGATTTAAAGGATCTCAACATTAAACTTTAAACGTAGTAACACCAAAAAATCAACAAAAGGTGTTTTTTTTAATCTAAACAGCAATTATTTAACAATAATTTGTATTTTCGTGCAAAATAAATTGTATTGTATTTACACATATGTAAGTACAAATTGTTATGAATAGCTAGTGAAGATTTTTTGAATGCGAAAACTCTTTTTTTTATACACCCTACTATTACCCCTTGTTTTATTTAGTCAAAATAATTCAACAAGTTCAGCGACCATTTCAGGTAAAATAATTGATGCTACCTCAAAAAAACCTATTGAGTATGCTACCATTATATTTAAATCTATAGATTCAGGCACCATAAAATATGGCGGTATTAGCAATCAAAAAGGTCATTTTTCTATAGATATTACAAGTGGTTTTTACCAAACTTATATTGAATTTGTTTCGTATAAAACCAAAAAACTAGCCATATCTGAATTTAAACACGATTTAAACTTAGGCACTATTGCCTTAGAACTTGACACCAAAACACTTGAAGAAATTGAAATTCAAGGCACAAAAAAAGCGGTTACTGTAAAAGCAAACAAACTCGTTTTTAATGTTCATAAAGATGTGGCTGCTGAAAGTAAAATGACCACAGATGTGTTAAACAACATTCCTTCTGTTACGGTTGATCCTAATGGTGCTATTCGTTTAAATGGAATGGCAAACCCTACAGTGCTTATAAATGGTAAAGTAACAGCATTGTCTAAAGCTGATGCCTTAAAAACATTGCCTGCTAGTTCTATTGAAAAAGTTGAAGTTATATCAAACCCGGGAGCTAGTTACCAAGCTACCTCTACAGGAATTATAAATATTCTATTAAAAAAAGGAAAAGAAGAAGGTTTTCATAGTTCAGCAACCTTATCTGGTGGTTATAAAAATTATTATGGCGCCTTGGTAAACTTAAACTACAACACCAATACAACAAGCATTTATTTTTACCCTAGTTTTATTCATAAAAACGACATCAAAAACGCGCTAACAACCACCACGTACCTTACACAAGGAGATCCTTATTCCGTTATTGATAGAACCAGTGATTTTAATGCTACAAAAAATGATTTTAGCGGAATTTTAGGCGCAGATTTTAACCTATCAAAAAAATCTACCCTTTCTACAGTACTTAATTACACTTCAATTAATGCTAATAATTGCACCCAAACAACAGCAATATTACTTGATGCTACAGAAACTGAAACCGGTTCAAACGATAGACTTCATGAAGGGTTGTTTAACAATACTATTTTTGAAGCTACCGTGAGTTTTGATCATTATTTTAAAAGCGAAGCACAAAAACTTTCTGCCTATTTTAGCTATTCAAATGATGATGAAATGTATGATTTTGACATTCTAAACTCAAATCCAACATTTACCAATGAAAGTTATATTGAAGATAATTATATTGAAAATTATAGAACTGAAATTAAATATGCCGCACCCATTACTGAAGATTCAAATTTTGTAACCGGTTATTACGGTGAATTTGGAACAATTCCGTTTAGCTACAAAAGCGAAGCTTATTCAGAAAATATGGAGTATACGGAAAATATTCATGCCTTTTTTGCTGAATATGAACATATTATTGGCGATTTTTATGCTGGTATTAGTTTAAGAGCTGAGTTTTCAACGGTTACCGTTGATTTTGAAACAGAAGCAGCAACAAACAAAACCACCTATAACAATTTGTTTCCTGCCGTTTATTTAGATTATATGTTTAATGATGATGAGAGTATAACGCTTTCTTACACTAAAAAAATTGGAAGACCTTCTTACACTCAATTACAACCGTACGAACAAAAATATACTGAAACTTGGTCTTTTGTTGGGAACATTTATTTAGCGCCAGTATTTTACCATTTAACTCGTTTATCTTATACACTTAGCAAACCTAAATTTACCCTTGCTCCTTCTCTATTTTTTAACCGTTACAATAATTATTGGCAACGTGTAACCTATGAAACAGGGCAGCAAATTGAAAACATTGACAAATTAATTACAACTCCTGAAAATGTTGGGTATGTAAACAATTACGGAATAGATTTAACAGCTATTTACACACCAAATAAGTGGTTAAGTTTTACAGCATACGCGCATCTTCATATTTTTGACCAACATGGTGTTTTTGAAACTATTAATAGTGCTGGAGATGCCATTCATTTAGATTATACAAGTCGTAATTTTGGAGGATCACAAAGCTTAGTAACCAAAATTAAAATTCCGAAGGTGTTTGATTTTCAAACAACCATAAATCATGAATTGCTTTCACAAAGTAATTTTTCAAAACGCAAAGCATTTACCTACGCTAGCATATCAGCAAACAGAGATTTTTGGGACAATGCAGCTTCTATAAGCCTTACTTCAAATGATGTTTTTAATAGTTTTAAAACAGCCCGCGATCGTTTTGATGCACATTATTACGCTGAAGGACTTGTAACCAACGTGTTTCCTACTTTTATACTTTCATTTACCTATCGTTTCAACCAACACAAACACAACCGAAACTTGAACTACAACAAAAAAGATATCAAGCCTGAATTTTAATACATACCGTAAAATTGTTTATTTTTGAAAAAAAGAATATCCATGAAAATATATCATAATCCACGTTGCAGTAAAAGTCGTCAAGGCTTAGAAATTTTACAAAACTCGAACCTTGAATTTGAAATTATAAAATATTTAGACACTCCAATTACTGAATCTGAATTAACAGAGATTATCCAATTATTAAACATTCCACCATTAAAGTTGGTACGAAAAAACGAAGCTATTTGGAAAGAAAACTTCAAAGGAAAAGAGCTTACTGATAAAGAAATTATTTTAGCAATGGTTGCCAATCCAAAACTTATTGAAAGACCAATAGTTGTGAATAATGGAAAAGCTGTTATTGGAAGACCTCCAGAAAATATTAAAACAATCTTGTAAATTTTAGGGATTTTTTAACAATTAACAACAAGTATCCTATCAATTCATTTTGATAGGATTTTTTGTGAACACCCTTTGAAAATCAACACATTATTCTATTTTAAAGTAAAACTACTTACCCACACTACAAAAATTACGCTTATATGCGTTAACACTGATTAACACTGTTTCTCTTAAATTCAATATATCTTTGTTTCACAAAAAAAACAGAAACATGCATTTAAAAAAATTAGGAATTTTTATCTTTTGTATTGCCGCATTTTTTCAAACTTTTGCACAACAAAAAGGCTCAAAAAATGCTTCCGTAAAATTTACTGGTAAAGTAATTGATTTTGATACTAAAGAACCTTTAGAATACGCTACGGTAGTATTAAAACCATTAAATGGAACTCAAATAACAGGAGGAATTACAGACAGCAAAGGACTTTTTAACATAGACCTAAAAGCAGGAAACTATGACGTATCAATTGAATATATTTCATTTAAAACCTATCAACTAAAAAACGTAGCCATTGTAAAATCTAAAGATTTGGGCGTAATAGAGTTAGCTTTAGATGCGCAAGCTTTAGATGAAGTTGAAATTATTGCTGAAAAAAGTACTGTTGAAATTCGTTTAGATAAAAAAATATACAATGTTGGTAAAGATATGACCGTAAAAGGTGGAAGTGCCTCTGATGTATTAGACAATGTACCCTCTGTAACTGTTGATGTTGAAGGAAATATAAGTTTAAGAGGAAACGACAATGTTCAAATATTAATTAATGGAAAACCATCAGGAATGATTGGTTTAAGCGGTGCTGATGCCTTACAACAATTACCTGCAGATGCTATTCAAAAAGTAGAAGTAATTACAAGTCCGTCTGCACGTTATGATGCTGAAGGTACATCGGGGATTTTAAACATTGTATTGCGAAAAGGAAAAGCACAAGGTTTTAATGGTTCTGTTACTGCAACCACAGGAATTCCAGACAATTACGGAGGGTCTGCAAACTTAAATTACCGTACTAAAAAATTCAACTTCTTTACAAATACAGGCTACAGTTATACTGAATATCCAGGAGATTCTTACAACTACGCTACCTATTTTGATTCTGATAATGAAGTTATAGGATACAGAAATGAGGAAGCAGATTATGACCGTTCAAGAAATAGATTTAACACAAATATGGGTGTTGAATATTATATTACCGACCAAAGTTCAATTACGGGTACCTTTTTTTACAGAGATTCAAAAGGTGCAAATTATAGCGTAAATACAACAAACGAATTTGACCCAAGTGAGGTATTAACACAAACAAGTATTCGTACAAATGATGAAGATGAAAAAGGAAAAAATATAGAATACTCTCTTAACTTTACACATAATTTTAAAACTGATGGGCACAAATTAACGGTGGATGTGCAACACAGTAGCGACACAGATAACGAGGCTGCTGCAGTTTCAGATTTTACTACATATCCGTCACTTATAGATAATAACCCTGAAAAAAACGCTACAAATGATGCTTCAACCGATTTTTTAGTACAAAGTGATTATGTACTTCCTTTAGGAAAAAACGCACAATTTGAGGCTGGTTTTAAAATGGTATTAAATGACTTAACATCAGATTATATTGTTGAAGATTTTAATCCTGATTCTGGTGAATTTGAAAATAACACTGATTTTTCTAACACCTTAGAATTTTCGCAAGACATTTATTCATATTATACACAATACGGTACAAAATTTAACAATGTTTCTGTACTGTTAGGTTTACGTGCTGAAACTACTGATAGAACCATATTTTTAGTGCAAACTGAAGAATACAATCAAAAGAAATGGACAGAACTTTTCCCTACAGTAAATGTTGGAATAGAATTTAACGATATGGAAAGTTTAACCATTGGTTTTAACAGAAGACTAAGAAGACCAAGATCTCGCTTTTTAAATCCGTTTGAATCAAGAACTAGTGAAACTTTTATACGAAAAGGAAATATAAACTTAGATCCTACTTATACTAGTGCTTTTGATGTTGGCTATTTAAAACGTTGGAATAAATTTACATTAAACTCATCTGTATACTACCAACATTCAACAAATAATATTGAATATGTACAAACCGAAGAAACAAGAGAAATAAACGGAGAGCCAACATTGATAATTGTTACAATGCCTATTAATTTAAGCTCTCAAGACAGGTATGGTTTTGAGTTTACTGCAAATTACAATCCGTTTAAATGGTGGAAATTAAATACCAGTTTTAATTTTTACAGAGCCATTACTGAAGGTGATTATGACGATGTAAATTATGATGCTGATAACAGAAGTTGGTTTACACGTATTAATTCTACTGTACGTTTACCTGGTAATATTGATTGGCAAACCCGTGCAATGTACAGAGGGCCCTCAGAAAGTGCGCAAACAAAAAGAGAAGGAATGTTAAATATTGATTTAGCGTTTAGCAAAGATATTTTAAATGAAAATGCTACTATTTCATTTAACGTAAGTGATTTATTAAATTCAAGATTACGTAAATCAAATACAACGACTGAAACTACGTATACTGATTCTTCCTTTAGATTTAGACCTCGTAGTTTCCGATTAAATTTCACCTATAGATTCAATCAGAAAAAGAAACGTGAACGCCAGCGCCAACAAGGCTTTGATGGTGGTGAAGAAGAAATGTTTAAAGCATAGCACAAAAAAAAGCGTCTCCAAAGAGACGCTTTTTTTTATACTATATAGTGCTATTTATTTTTTGGCTACTTTATTTTGTTTTCTATGTTTCCAAGCTTCCATTGCTGATCCAAACAACCAATAAGGAATTACAAATGTTAATAGAAAAATCATTAACCAAAATCCCATGGTGAATATTGTTAAGAATACTAAAAATCCTGAAAATTGAGATAAATCCATAATTTGTAAATGTTTGTTTTAAATTTTAAACAAAATTAGTATTTATTTTTAATTAATCATAACTACTTTTTATTTTTTTTAGATGATATTTCTCATTTAAATATTAAAAATAAAAGTGCAACGCTATAATCAAAAGTTCAGCAACACAATGGTTACTATTTTAGACCAAAAAAGAGATTGTTTAAAAGTAACATTTTAATCAACCTGTAATTCGACTCCACTCAGTAACCGGTTATTGAGCGCAGTCGAAATAAAGGTTCTCCTAATAATTAATCATTACATCCATACATCCTGAATCAACACTTCAACAAGCTTTGTGTGACCTATTCAGAACGACGAATTTTAATGTTTTTTAAAACCTATTTAAATTCAGCAAAGAAATCGTTCCCTTTATCATCAACTAATAAAAATGCAGGGAAATCTTCAATTCTAATTTTACGAACTGCTTCCATTCCTAACTCTGGGAAATCAACTACTTCAACAGATTTGATAGAGTTTTTTGCTAAAATTGCTGCAGGACCACCAATAGACCCTAAATAAAAACCACCATTTGCTTTACAAGCTTCAGTTACTTGTAAAGATCTGTTTCCTTTTGCAACCATTACCATACTTCCGCCAGCCTGTTGAAATTCATTCACATACGGATCCATACGTCCGGCTGTTGTAGGTCCAAAACTACCTGACGCCATTCCTGTAGGAGTTTTAGCAGGACCTGCATAATAAATTGGATGATCTTTAAAGTACTGAGGCATTTCTTCTCCTTTGGCTAACATTTCACTAATTTTAGCGTGTGCCATATCACGTGCAACAATTAAAGTTCCTCTTAAACTAAAACGTGTTTTAACCGGATATTTAGACAATTCAGCACGTATTTTTTCCATAGGCTGATCTAAATCTAACTCAATAGCTCCTTTTAAATGTGGTGCTTCTTTTGGTAAAAATTGTTTTGGGTCTTTTTCTAATTGCTCTAGAAAAATTCCTTCTTCGGTAATTTTTCCTTTCACATTTCTATCTGCACTACAGCTTACTCCTAATCCTACAGGACAAGATGCTGCGTGACGTGGTAAACGAATTACACGTACATCATGCACAAAATATTTTCCACCAAACTGTGCTCCTACACCACTTTCTTGACAAATTTTGGTGATTTTTTCTTCCCATTCAAGGTCTCTAAAAGCTTGACCACCATCATTTCCTTCTGTTGGTAAATGATCTAAATACCCTGCTGATGCTTTTTTAACAGTTGCTAGGTTTACTTCAGCTGAAGTACCACCAACCACAAATGCTAAATGATATGGAGGGCACGCTGCTGTACCTAAATCCATAATATGTTGTTTTACAAAGTTGGTTAAGTTTTCTTCTGTTAACAACGATTTTGTCATTTGATACAAATATGTTTTGTTTGCAGAACCACCACCCTTTGTTATAAATAAAAACTCGTAACTATTTCCTGTAGCTGCGTAAATATCTATTTGAGCTGGAAGATTGTTTCCTGAATTTTTCTCTTTTAACATTGTTTGCGGAACAATTTGAGAAAAACGTAAATTATCACTTTCATAAGTGTTGTATACACCTTTTGAAATATATGCAGCATCATCTACACCTGTAAATACATTTTCACCCTTTTTACCAACACAAATAGCTGTTCCAGTATCTTGACACGTAGGCAACTCTCCTGCAGCCGCCACCATTTGATTTAGCAACATTGTATATGCTACAAAACGATCATTGTCTGTAGCTTCAGGATCTTTAAGAATACTTTCTAATTTTTGTAAATGTGCAGCGCGTAAATAAAAAGAAACGTCATGATAGGCTTCTTGCGAAAGTAATTCTAACCCTTCAGGTGCTACTTTTAAAATTTTTCGACCGTCAAATTCTACTACAGAAACATGCTCTTTTGTTAATAAACGATACTTTGTAGTGTCCTTTGTGATAGGAAAAGGCTTTTGGTATTTAAATTCAGACATCTTATATATTTTTTTTTGATAAATCAATTTTTACTCTCGCAAATATACGATGACAGATGAAAATATAACCTAGAAATAAGGTTTATTTATCCGTTTATTTTGAAAAAACACCCATTTAATTGTGTTAATTAAACGTTTGTAATAAAAGTAAACCTTGTATTTAAAACAAACATTAAACTTTAATAAAAGCTATTTATTTAGTTGAACTAATTATTTGTAAGTTGCGTTTAATCATGTAATTTAGAGTATTCAATAATAACCACATTCAATTTTACATGAAAAATATAATTGTTTTATTTTTTTTAATAGGTATTGCTTTTCCATTTCATTTTTACGGTCAAGAAAGTACCACAGAAAAACACCCAATTCTTACAAGCAAATTTCAATTGGGAATTGGTGTATTTATTCCTACCCAAAAAGTTAAATTTGGTGTAAATGCTTCTTCAGAAAATAATGAAATAAATTTTGGTGAAACTTTTGACTTTAACAACAACAATGCTAGACCTAATACATTTTTTGATTGGCGTTTTGCAAAAAAATGGAAACTTTCAACTGAATATTTTAACGCAAGTTATAGCAGACAAAAAGAATTAGAGGAAGATATTGTTGCAGGTGATTATACCTTTGGAAAAGGTAGCGAAGTAAAAATTGGATATAAAATAGATTTGTTTCGTTTGTTAGTTGGAACATTAATTTCTACAGGACAACAACATGAATTAGGTGCTGGTTTAGGTGCCCACGTATTAAACATAGGACCTTATATTGAAGGAAATGCTATTGTTAACAATAATGATAATGAATTTCGTACAGCCTCGGTTTCAGCTACAGCACCGCTTCCAAACCTTGCAATATGGTATTATTATGCACCTACTAAAAAATGGGCTTTTACCGCTAGATTGGATTGGTTTGGATTAACCTATGGTGATTACTCTGGTTCCTTATGGGATATTTCGCCAAGTGTGCGCTACCAAATTATTAAAAACTTGGCAGTTTCTATTGATTATAGGTTTTTTAAGTTGAATGCCAATGTAAATAAAGATGTTTGGAACGGAAGTTTTGACTTGTCATTTAGTGGGCCTACAATAACACTTATTGGGAATTTGAAATAAATTTATTGATCTATTTGTTTTCAACCGCCTTATTTTACAGGTATTTAACCTTTTAAACAGCACAAAACATTTTACTTACCACTTAAAACTTAGCATAAAACTAGTTTTGCAAAGTAGATTGTATTAAATTTATATTTCTTAAAAAATACACTTATGAAATTAAATAGTACACTGGTATGCATTATTTTATGTTTACTTACTGCCTGCTCTCAAAAGTCTCAAAAAATGAAACCTACTGCTCAAGAAAATTTGCAAGACACTACCATTCACAAAACAACCTATACACAACAAAAACTTATAACAATGCAGCAAGACGGTATTGATTTTTATGCTGCAGGTGAAAATGATGCTTGGATTTTAACCATGGATTTTGACAACGAATTTTATTTTAAAACCACCAATGGTATTGCGTATAAAGCTCCTGCAGTTATACCTATTTTAGCGCAAGATCATCCTGTAAAACGCTATAGAACTGTTACTGAAGAAGGAGAATTAATTGTACAAATTATACCTTCAGCTTGTGTAAATGAAACAACCAAATTAGAAAGTAACTATACGGTTCGTATAAATTATAAGGCCGCATCAGCAAAAGACTACACCAATTTTAATGCTTGTGGAAACTATATACCTGATTATAGATTGCATGATATTTGGGCAATTGTACAAGTTGATAGTTTAAAAATAGATCCAACTGATTTTCGTAAAAATAAGCCCGTTGTTGAAATTGACATGACAGCTAAACGTATTATGGGTGCAGATGGATGCAATACATTTAGAGGGTCTTTTTATAATGAAGGTAACCGTTTGTTTGTTGGGCCTTTGGCTAGTACTATGATGGCTTGTATTAAAAACGAAGCAATAACACAAAAAATAAATAGCATTTTAAGTTTAAAAAACCTTGAATATACGCTTCAAAATAATGAACTTCAGCTCTATACAAATAATAAGAAACGAATGACCTTAAAACATATTGATTAATGCTATTTTTTATACATTGTTTGCGTAATACACACAATTATTAATGTTATTATAACATTTAGTTTAAATTTAGACAATTAATTCTTATGGTTTTATATTAAAAAAAGTTATATTTGTGACTTATATAATTTAACAATAAATAACATGAGTAAAGGAACAGTAAAATTCTTCAACGAAACTAAAGGTTTTGGATTTATTAAAGAAGAAGGTTCAGGAAGCGAACATTTTGTACACATTTCTGGTTTAATCGATGAAATTCGTGAAGGTGACGAAGTGGAATTCGAATTACAAGAAGGTAGAAAAGGAATGAATGCCGTAAACGTAAAAGTAATTTAAGTATATATTTTATTTTTAATGTACAAGCCTGTCATTTATTGTGATAGGCTTTTTTTTGTGCCATAATTTTAAAAAAAAGGTAATAGCCCTTTTTTTGATAACACAACGTACAACCACATTTGCAATTGTTGCATAGCTTGTTTTATTAATAAGTTGTTTTACTAAGCTAACAAAGGCCTTTTTAGGTACTTCTGCTTCCTTCTTTATATACGGTAATCGCTTTTTTTAAACGATGTTTAAAGGAACTAGAAGGTTGATAGTTTAAATGAAATTTTTTAATACTACGTTTGGGTGATAATTCTTTGGCGGTATTTGCTGCGGTGCTTTTAAAACCAATTTTAAATTTACCAACATCTCCTAAATCTACTATTTTCCCCTCTTCTAAATGTTGTTGTAATTTTATTCCCAATGCGGTGGTTACTCCTACTACATCAACTATACTTAAAGTACACTCATTGCTAATTTCTTCACAAATTCGTTTTAAATCTACAGTACCGGTATTTACCGCTTGCATAATAAATTGTTCTTTCTTTTCAGAAGCTATGGTATTGGTTCTTTTTGTAATTCTGTATCGTATGGCCATTTTCACTAATTTTTTACTAAAAATAATCATTTATAATAAAACGTACTGTAATTTTTTGTAACTTTTTATTAACGTTATACACACATATTTTACAGTATTTTTCTTCCTTTTGTAAATTATGTACATTTTTCTAAAAATTTATCTACAATATTTGTAAAATTATTGTACATTTTTAACAAGCTATTTGTACTAGTTTCACAAAAAACTCCCTGCACTTATACAAAACTTTCCCGCAAGTTTGATGCAAATCTCGCTATTGTTTGTCGCAATTTAAGCGCTTGGTATATCAATTTTTGTAATTAAATTATGTGATGCAATTACTTTTAAAGTAGTTTGTACACATATTTTATAAAATTTAATTAAAAAATACACCTTCACTTTGTACTTATAGCCTTCAAAATCAATAATTTTAGTGCTTCTATTTTTGTGTTTGTTTGCAAATTTGTATTTTTGATTTGCTATGAAAAAACAAACCACTACACCTACACTATTATTAAAAAAAGTTGAACATAGAAATGAAGTACAGCTTTTAGTTTTATTTGATTTTAATTTTGCTATTAAAGAAAATATTAAAGCAATAGGCAACTATAAATGGAGCAAAACACTACGCGGATGGTATACCGGTTTTACTTCAGCAAGTATTTCAACCTTAAAAGCTGCAATACAACAAGATGTAACGTTTATTTTAGATGCATCTGTATATGAAACTGTTTTGCTAAAAACACCAAAAAAACCACGAAACATTTCAGAAGAAAACAAAAATGTATTGCGCCTGTATGTAAAATATTTAAAAGGAAAGCGCTATAGTGAAAGTACTGTAAAAACCTATTTTACTTTATTAGCAGACTTTATTGATTATATTAAAGATAAGCCTTTACAAACACTCTCAAACAAAGATGTTGAATTGTTTATTGAAGATGTTTTTATACCACGAAATTTAAGTGTAAGTACCCAACGACAATTAATTAGCGCCATAAAGTTATTTAAAGCTTTTTATCCGGAATGCGCTATTGATGAAGTGCGACTTACAAGACCAAGAAAGGACAAAATTTTACCAACAGTATTGTCTAAAGAAGAAGTAATTGATTTGTTACGCTGTACAAAAAACTTAAAACACAGAGCTGTTTTATCTATGATCTATTCTGCAGGGTTACGCATTAGCGAGCTTTTAAATTTAGAACTAAAACATATTGATATTGATAGGCGGCAAATTATTGTAAAAAATGCCAAAGGAAGAAAAGATAGGCATATTATTTTAGCTGAAAGTTTTATTCCGTTAATGGTAAATTACATCACCAGTTATGTTCCAAAAACATATTTTGTTGAAGGCGCTGTTGAAGGTAAAAAATACTCGGCTGAAAGCATTCGAAGTTTTTTAAAAACAGCTTGTAAATTAGCTAAAATTACAAAAAAAGTAACACCACATACATTGCGTCATAGTTATGCCACTCACCTATTAGAAAACGGTATAGATTTAAGATACATTCAGGAATTGTTAGGGCACGCCAAACCTGAAACTACTATGATTTACACGCACGTTAGCAAAAAAGACCTACTTCAAATTAAGAGCCCGTTAGATATGGCTTTAAAAAGTTTAACCAATGAAATGCCCACTATTAATAGGCTATCTGAAAATTATTAAAAGTAGATTTTGCCTTTTTACTCACAAAAAACACAAGGTTTAACACACAACAAATCAAAAGATTAGCAAACTTTAAATATTAAAAATAATAGATGATAACTACAAATATGTAAAAATGTTTGTTAAATTTGTGGCACCTAAAACCCCACATTTTTAATGAAAAGTAAATTGATCTTCTTATTTTTATTCATTGTTAGTACAACGAGTAAATTATACCCTCAATTTGAAGTTACTTTTAGCAATAATTACCCTCCATTTAACTTTACTAATGAAAAGCAAGAATTAGTAGGCTTTAACGTAGATATTTTAAATGCTATTAATGATTTGTATGACACTACAGATATACAAATAAGTTCAGGTAATTGGGCAGCCATTAATACAGCATTAAAAAATGGTAAAACCAACGCTATAGGTGGTGCGCATTACCCTGGTAGTATTGATGAAAATTATATTTATACACGTTCTACTATAAACACATCACATTGTTTCTTTTACAATACAAAGTATATCTCAAATTTTTCATTAGAAAAGTTTAGAACTACTAAAAGCCCATTGGTAGCTATGTGGAAAAATGATGTGTTGGTACATTATGTTTTATCCTTAAATCCTTCAGCAAAATTCATTTATATTAAAAATTACGAAGAATTGATTGAAGCTATTGATAACGATGCTATTACTTGTTTATTTGGGCAAAGAATTGGTGGGTTGTATTTTGCCAATAAGTTAAAAAAAGACTATATAAAAACACTAGATCATCGTATTTTAGAACGAAATATGGGTTTTAAAGTTTCTAAAAACAGTCCTGAACTAGCCCAAATACTTAACAATGGTTTAGAAGTAATTTTAGCCAATGGCACGTATGAAAAAATTTATAACAAATGGTTTTCAAACTATGAAAAACAACATTTTAATTGGAAAGATTACATAAAATATATTTTTATTATCACTGCTTTATTTTTAGCTCTTTTAATAATTAATTGGATTTTACGAACCAAGGTGCGCAATAAGACTAAAGATTTGAGGCGTCAAATTGAGGTAAATGCTGATATAATGCAGGAGTTAGAAATTCAAAAATTTAAAGCTGAAGAAAGTGACCGAATGAAATCGGCCTTTTTAGCCAATATGAGTCATGAAATACGCACACCAATGAATGGTATTTTAGGCTTTACAGAATTGTTGAAAAACGCAGATTACTCTACAGAAAAAAGAACCAAGTTTATTGATATTATTCAAAAAAGCGGTAACAGAATGTTGAATACTATTAACAATATTGTTGATATTTCTAAATTAGATTCGGGGTTAGAAGTTGTTCAAATTAAACAGGTAGCAATTGAAACTATGGTTACTGAACTTGTAGATTTTTTTAACCAGGAAGCTACCGAAAAAGGATTGTATTTAACGTTAGATGCTCCAGTTACTGGTTCATCTACTCCATTTTATTGTGATCCTTATAAACTAAATTCTATTTTAACCAACTTATTAAAAAATGCTTTAAAATTTACTTTAAATGGTGGAATTGAACTAAAGTATCGTTACTCAAAAAACGGAGTTGAATTTTGGATAGCAGATACCGGAATAGGTATTCCTATAGATAAACAAGCAACCATTTTTAATGAATTTGTACAAGCAGACTCATCGCACTCAAGTGGTTATGAAGGTTCAGGTTTAGGCTTATCTATTTCAAAAGGCTATGTACAATTATTGAGCGGAAAAATTAATTTAACATCAGCACCAACCAAAGGCACAACTTTTTATGTTTTTATACCAAATGCTTCTAAAAAAGAAATAGTTACCAAACCTAAAGCACCACAAATTACAAAACCTAAAGCTTTACCACATTACCATATTATTATTGCTGAAGATGATAGCACTACCTATTATTTTTTAAAAGAAATATTAAAAGATGTTTCAAAAAGTATACATTATGCAAAAAACGGAAATGAAGTGGTTGAATTGGCTAAAAAATATCCAGCTACAGATGTTATTTTAATGGATATAAAAATGCCTTATTTAAACGGTTTTGAAGCCACTAAAATAATTAGAACGTTTAATAAAGATGTTTATATAATTGGTCATACTGCATTTGCGCAAGAAAGTTATAAACAAAAATTATTGGCTGTAGGCTGCAACAGTTATATTTCTAAACCTATAAATAGAGAAAAGCTACTTAATTTATTAAAAAACATTAAATAGAAGCATTTTAAATAGACTTGTATTGTTTAATTTTTACTTAAACGTTAGCTTAATTGCACAAAACATTTTAAATTAGATCAAAAATTAATAACCAAGTTATTTTAATTGATAAAATAAAGAAAACATACGTTTATCCGGAAATTTAGAATGATAAAACGTTAATTTCACTTGGATATAACAANGAACCGACAAACATTCAACAAACGATTTGCTACCACCGAAAAATCTACGATTTCCCAGTCGCACAAATCATATAAAAACTCGTTACCAAAAATAGCTCGAAAGAAAAATGATAAATAAAATTGGAATTTATACTGCAATTATTTCTTTTGTTTTAGGCTCAATATTTTTCTTGAGTTTCTTCTATACTGATTATAGATACCAATTAATGATACCAGGAATGTTTTTTGTAATTATTGCAGCAATTGTAAATGCTGGAATATTATTAGGATTAATAAATAAATTTATCAAAGAAAAAGAGAATAGAAATAAGAATTTAATTAGTGCTGGAATTATACTTTTAAATATACCGATAGCAATAATCTATTTTCACTTTGTAATGATAGAATATATGAAAAATACTGTTGCATTTTAATAGTTTGATTCCTGAGTTTACAAAGTTTTAATATTCGAAACTGAGAAAATATAAAATGAGAATAATTGAGTTCACTTCTACTCTCTATCGATTTTAGAGTTAAAACGGGAAACTCATTGAAACGGAGGAGTTTTAAAATGAGAACTGATTTGAGCATTTAATCGGAGAAATTAAAATTGAATCGGAGAAAAAATTGCAAAACGCTAAAACAAGTAAAAAGATAAATTTATAATTAAAGAAATGATTTGATTGAGTTCAAACAAAAATAAAACTAGAATGATAAATATCGGAAAATACTAAAGTTCAATTATAAGCAGAACGTGTCGCTAAAATTTGGTAACAATGTATAAAATTTATGCTTAAATTTGATTTAGTAAAACCGACAAAGATTCTAACAAACGATTTGCTACAACCGAAAAATCTCCGATTTTTCATTCGCACAAATCTTAATACTAAACCGTTAGCGGTCATTACGAAAAAAAATATGGACAAACCAGAATTCAGATGTACAACGAAAAAAGCATTAGATGAATTAGCTACAGAGTTAAACCTAAAAGAAAGAATTCCAAATTGGGACTCAATGGCTGGGTATTCATATACACCAGGCAATCCAGAGGATATTCAACAATATTTGGATTATTATGTCATTCTAACAAATGAGGATAAAAAATTCACTCTCATGGAAATGATTTTAGACGCAATTGCTGAACAACCTAATCAAACTGAATTTGTCAATTACTGGGATAAAGTGGAACCAATCTTAATTGAAGACTATTTAATTCATGAATTCACAATTCATTATTGGAAAAACATGACAGTGGAATTTGAGAGGAGTAACATAATGACACCGTTAATTCAAAAAATAATATCTCAAAAGAGACAGAGAAGAAATTAATTAAAGGGAGTATCGATAAACATTAAAAATTGAGGAGAGATAATCGAAAAGAAAACGTCCGCTAACAACTCATAAAATTTATGCTTAAATTTGATTTAAACTAAAACGACAAACATTCAACAAACGATTTGCTTCGTCCGAAAAATCTCTGATTTTCCAGCCGCACAAATCTTATAAAAAACCGTTGTGTGTCATTTTAGGAAAAATCTATGAAACAATTTATTGAAGTCTACGATGACAAAAAACAAACACAAAAAGAATATATACCAGTCTATTTGTTATTCGCATTCTTAATTGGATTTATGATTTACGGAATGATGCAAAAAGGACAATATAAAGAAATCTATTTAAGCACTCAATTTAATGGGATTGTGACAGATATTTATGAGGAAAGAGGAGACACTTACCTTAAAATTTCTAATAGAGCCCAAAGATTAAGAATTAATAATAGCCGAAATTATGATTATGAAAATGTATCATTATTTAGTTTTTTAAAGGATAATGATTCAGTATATAAAAAAAAATGTTCCGATACACTTTTTATCAAACGAGATGGAATGATATTTCATTTTATTATTGAGAATACATCATACAATGACAAGAATAGGGATAAAGAACATAAAGATTATTGGAATTCGAAAAGGCAGATAATAAATGAAAAGAATGATTGTAAATAAAAAACGTCACACAACAACTGGTATATTTTATTGTTTGGTTCTAGCACACTTACGAAAATCCTATCGGATTTTCTTGGTCAGTAATTATTTACTAAATTTATAGCTAAATCACTCAACAAAACATACCAAAACCCGTTGCCAAATATGGCGGAATTATCTCCGACAATTCCAATTTTGAGTTTTATGAGTTTAAAAAAGTTAAACTGTCTGAGACACGAGCCGAAAAAAATATTGAGTTGAAAAAGTGAACACAACTTCTACTCCAGTTAGAAAAAATTGAAACTGCTTCTACTCTATTGAAAATTATTAAAAGCCGTTAGATTTGAGCAACGAATTGAAAAATGAAAAATTGAACCGTAAACTCGGCGGAGCCAAATAATTTTAGCTCAATAGTGGAATTATGAGTTGAAACGGAGAAAGTCGAGTAAAACCGAGAAAATGAGCATTGATTCCGAGAAAACTCATTGAAACGGAAAAGTAAAATGATAAATTTAAACTAGAAAGATAAATTCAAGGTTTTAGCAATTATTACGGATTTGAGAATTGAATCGGTTAGAATTATTACTAAAAAAATTAATAAGAACTCAAAACCACTTTATACAACAATGCATAACCAAAATTGTTTCTTTCTACTAAATAGAATGTTTCTTAATTCTAATTTTATTAGTTTTATAAAACGAAAAATTGTAAAACAAAAACACAACTTTAGTTATTCTAAACCGTTGTAAGCAATACTGCACGAGTAATAACAAATAAAAATATATGGAAATTTTTCAAAAAATATTTTTAGGATTCGTCATTCTCTATGTTCTACCAGTTGGATTAGTCTTAATTAAAAAGATTAGCAAGAGAACAAGATATTTTATTATAAGTATACCCGTTTTTACAACGCTTCTATTTTTTGGATTTCTTTTAATAGAAATTAGAGAAGAAAAAGAGTTGGATAAAAAATATCCACAGATAAATAACTTGACTTTTGAGGAGAGGCCTGAAAATGTGAGAGATTCAATATTGGTATTACAAGACTTTATGATTAAAATATCCAAAGGGTGGAAAGATAATGAAATGAGTTACGAAATAAGAAAGTATCGTGATTTTCACAATTATTTCACTTTAAATCGTTATTGGTTAGGGAAGTTTGAGGATTTAGTTCATGATTCTGTTTTTAGAAACTTGCAAATCCCTGAGTCTAAAAAAGCAGACTGGATAAATAATATTAGCGAAGACATAGTACCATTTGATACATTGACCCAAAGTGAAGCAAGCAGATTTATTAACCTGATAAAGTATCTAGATTCGAATAAACTTAATAGCGCATTCTTACATAGAGGTAGGATAGGCTTGCAATATAATGATTCTTTAAGAATTTGGAAAGGGACTGATTTTAGGTCAATAACAATAGATACATTAGGCTTTTCTAATTCTCATGACTATGAAATACTGGATGAAAAAGGCGGAATATACTTGATAAAATATAATGACTACTACACATACTGATGTATGCACTGCTTACAACAACTGGTATATTTTATTGTTTGGTTCTAGCACACTTACGAAAATCCTACAGGGAATTTCTAGGTCAGTAATTATTTACTAAATTTAGTGCTTAAACACTCAACAAAACATACCACAAACCGTTAGCCACAAGCGGATTAAAAAATTGATGAAAATTGAAAAAGATATGAATAATGAACAACTAACCATACGATTTGGCGGAGATGGAAATATTAAAATTGAAACTCTAACCGAATTTTTAGACAATTACAAAATATTATTATATCAGATAAATCAAGAATTTGGTTATAGTCCTGACGATTTAATAATCGAAGTTTCTCCTCCAGAAAATGGGAGTTTCAAAATAAAACTTTCTCCAAAATATAAAGATTTATTAGTGACTTCTTTGACAACATTAGTTGTCTCTACTTTGTCTGGATTAATTATTTATCACGCAACAAAAGAGGAGGAAAACAGTTCTATCGAGGAAGTTAAAACTCTGTTAGAAAAACACCAAATTAAAGACCCGAAAGTCAATCAATACGTTTACAATATTTATCAAAATACAGGAACACAACAGAAAATAAATCAAACTTTTGTTGTTGTTAACAATGATTCTAATATTTCTGGATTAAAAATCGAGCGAGATAATGAGGAAATAATAAATGTAAATCAAAATGAGATTTCAGAGCTTCTTCAAAAAACCAAAATAATTGAAACAGATGAAATTCCAGAAACTGACATTGTTAGTGATGAGCAAATTTTGATTATTAAAACAATTCACTTTGAGGGAAAAGGAAAATGGGCATTTATTTTTAGAGGTTATCCAATAAAAGCAATTATAAAAGACACTAAATTCCTAGAAAGATTAAGTGAAGAACCTTTTATGAAAGGAGATAGTTTAAAAGTGATTTTATCTCGTAAGAGAACTTTCGATGATGAATTACAAACATATATTATTGACCAAAATAGTTATGCAATTGAAAATGTACTTTTACATAAGTCAAAACCTAAAAACAATCAGAAAAAATTAGATATGTAGTGCCAGTGGCTAACAACTTATAAAATTTATGCTTAATTTTAAACTAAATAACGAACCGACAAACATTCAACAAACGATTTGTTACGTCCGAAAAATCTCTGATTTTCCAAACGCACAAATCTTATAAAAAACCGTTGGCGGTAATTTGAACGAACACCTATGAATGCATTAGCTTTAGTAATTGGAAACGCAGAATATTCTTTAGATAAGGACAAACTAGTTAATGCTGTTAATGACGCACAAGATGTATCTCAAAAGCTTTTAAACCTAGGATTTATAGTAAACGAATCAATCAATTGTAACAGAGAAACTTTTGACAGAGATATTAGGAAATTCGGAAACGATTTAACAAAATATGATATTGGAGTTTTTTACTTCTCTGGACACGGATTGCAAATTGAAGGAATAAATTATTTAACCTCAATCGATACTAATTTTGAAGATGATATTTCGGCAAAAAATACATCTTTTCCTTTAAGTGAAATTATTGAATATATGCAAAGAGCAAAATCAATAATAAACATTTTGATTCTTGACGCTTGTAGAGACAATCCTCTTCCTAGTCAATATCGTGGAATAAATAGCCAAGGTCTTGCACCAATTTATGCACCAAAAGGAACCATAATAGCATTTTCAACTTCACCTGGAGAGAAAGCAATGGATTATGGAGCTGGAAGAAATAGTATTTACACAGGTGCATTTTTAAATCATATAGATGATGTTAATATTCCGATTGAAGACTTTTTTAAGAGAGTAAGAACATCAGTTTACACGTTGTCTAAAGGCAAACAAACAAGTTGGGAACACACATCTTTAATTGGTAACTTTTGTTTTAATTCAGGACAATTAGTTCATTCTACTAATTTGCCTTATAAAGAGGAACATATTGCAGATGAAAACTTTCTATCAACTGGAACAGATATAGATGAAATAATTATAGGTTTAAAATCTCGTGATTGGTATAAACAAGAACCTGCGATAAAAAAGCTATCAAGAATTGATTTAAAAACTATTGATTCAAGTACATTATTCATTCTTGGAAGAAATATTTTGCAAACTGCAATTGGTGGAGAATTTTCTGCTAATTCAATAATTAAAAATTTAAACACTTGGCTTCAGAGTACTATTATCGATGGAGAAAATCATATTCTTAATGGAATATTATTTGAAATTTACTTTAACTCTAAAGGTCATTTTAGACAAGAAGACTTTAAATGTGAATTAATAGATGAGATTTTCCAACTTCAGGGCAATAAACAATTTGAGAATTCATTTGAATTTATTAACAAACAACTACAGCCATTTAACGAATTCTTATTTTATATTCCATCAATACCAAATATGACGTTGGCAATTGAAATCCAATTTGAATTAGTGACTTGGAAGGTTTTTGAAACTGAAATGACAGCCTATAAACTTGTATCAGTAAAACAACACGACATAGAATATTTGGAAAGTTTCAAGAGCGAACTTGATTATAATCCCATCCAAATCAATTATCAACAATTTATTGAAACTTTACAAAAAGAATTATGCGTTCCGATTAATCATTTACGATTAAGTATGAATATAAAAGAAGAAGATTTAACACGAATTCAAGTACCGTGGAATTTTGATTTGAAAAAGAAAAAATAAAAACTACCGCCAACAATGTATATAAAACATAGCTATTATAGGCTTTCCGAAAGGTTTTTGTGTATTTACAAAGAACGCCAAATTTTTAAATTTGGCTTTTGAGAAAATTAAGATAAAAAGAAAAATTTAAAAATTTGGCTCGTGCATAATCCGAAAAATTAGCGTCTTTTTACGCGCTACGTTTCATATACGAGCCCGTTACCTGTAATTGAACAAAATTGTATAACTTAAAATAAAAACAATGAAACGAATGAAAAAGTATGTTATTTTAATGATTAGTTTAATGATTATTGGATGTAGCAGAGACAACCAGAATGAAAATGTAAATGCTTTTAATCTAGATGTTGGTGTAGAATTCTCTGTCATTAACTCTGATGGTGAAGATATTCTAAATCCGAATAATCCGAATGCAATTAATAAATCAGATATTAAATTGTTTTACCTTATTGATGGAGTAAAAAAAGAGGTTTATAATTCAAATTATGATTACCCAAGAAATTTTAAAATTTATGAGCACCAAAATGAATATAGAATAGCTATTTGGCAAAACAATACTGATTCCGAGGAAAAACCTTTAACATTTGTTCAGTGGAGTAAAGATGAAAATGATATAGATAAAATTGAAACTATTTACGAGAGAACTTCAAACGCTGTACTTCAAAGAAAAATCTGGCTTAATGATGATTTATTATGGGAATCAAATAGTGGAATTGAACCATTTTTTGTATTAACTAAATGATTAAAAACTACAGGTAACAACTGGTATATTTTATTGTTTGGTTCTAGCACATTTACGAAAATCCTCACGGATTTTCTTGGTCAGTAATTATTTACTAAATTTAGTACTTAAACACTCAACAAAAACATACCAAAAACCGTTGCCAAATATGGCGGAATTATCTCCGACAATTCCAATTTTGAGTTTTATGAGTTAAAAAAGTTAAACTGTCTGAGACACGAGCCGAAAAAAATATTGAGTTGAAAAAGTGAACACAACTTCTACTCCATTTAAAAAAAATTGAAACTGCTTCTACTCTATTGAAAATTATTAAAAGCCGTTAGATTTGAGCAACGAATCGAAAAATGAAAACTTGAAACGGAAAACTCGGCGGAGCCAAATGATTTTAGCACAATAGCGGAATTATGAGTTGAAACGGAGAAAGTCGAGTAAAACCGAGAAAATGAGCATTGATTCAGAGAAAACTCATTGAAACGGAAAGGTAAAATGATAAATTAAAACTAGAAAGATAAATTCAAGAATTTAGCAAATATTACGGATTTGAGAATTGAAGCGGTTAGAATTATTACAAAATAAATTAATTTGAACTCAAAACCACATTAGGCAACAACTTATAAAATTTATGCTTACTTTTAAACTAAATAACGAACCGACAAACATTCAACTTACGATTTGCTTCGTCCGAAAAATCTCCGATTTTCCAGGCGCACAAATCTTATAAAAAACCCGTTGTATAAAATGGCGGAATTTCCTCCGAAATTCCTAATTTGAGTTTTATGAGTTAAAAATATCAAACTGTCAGAGTCACGAGCCGATAAAATTAATGAGATAGAAAAAGTTGAAAACTACTTCTACTCTATTTGATAAACTTGAATCTGATAAAATTCACCGAAACGGATAGATTTTAGCACAATTGCGGAGTTATGAATTGAAACGGATAAATTGAGCAATGAAAACGAAAAAACTCATTGAAACGTGAGATTTTAGCTTTGAATCGGAAAAGTATTTATGATAAATTAATCTAAAACGAGAAATTTCAGATTTTATTAATCATTGTCGATTTGAAAATCAAAACGGATATTGAGCAATGAAATCGGAAAAAATCAATGAACCGTGGAATTTGAGCTTTAAATCGGAAAAGTATTTATGATAAATTAAACTAAAAAGACAAATTTTTCATTTTATCAATAATTACGGATTTGAAAGTTGAAACGGTTAGAGTTTCAACAAAATAAATAACATCTGAACTCAAAACCACTTTATACAACACTGTATAACCAAAATTGTGGCTTTTAGTAAAATAGATTAATTCTAAACTTTTATTTTATTAAATTTATCAAACGAAAAAATTGCAAACCAAATCACAACTTTAGTTATACAAACCCGTTAGCAATAAGTGTAAGAAACAAACGCAGCAATGAAAAAAAATATTTTAATCATATTGGGTTTATTTACTTTAAGTGTTTCTTCTTATTCTCAAAAAAATGAAATAAAAGAAACTTCTATCGAAGTAGAAAAAGACACAACAGTTTATGGTCTTGAAAACAATCAAGCGATAACTGCTCCTGTGTTTAAGTATAAAGAAAAAAAAGGAAAACTTGGAGTAACCGAATTTTTAAAGGATACATTAAGACACCCTGAAATAGATTGTGAAGGAAAAATCTATATATCATTTATTATTGAAAAGGATAGCCATATTTCAAATGTAGAAATACTTAAAGATATTGGTGGTGTTTGTATTGACTATACTAAAGAAGCATTGAGAATTATTGATTTAATGAATGGTTTATGGCAACCCGCATCAATAAATAATAAATTAGTTAGATATAAAACAATAATACCAATCTCATTTAATCGAGAATAAAAAAAACACCTATTGCTAACACAGGCTATAGCACATATGCCGCAGCCTACAGGGCTGAACTAGCGGGCAGCAGTTATTTGCTTGTCCGTTCGTCTCTGTCCTCGCAGGACGTCTAGCCTATCGGCTGACGTCATACGATGCCATAGCCCAACCGTTGTGCGTCATTCTGAAAAAACTATAAAATAAAATGGGACAAAGTTCTACACTATATGAAATAGATAAATTAAACTTTGAGAAAGTAAAAAAAGATACTTCCTTATTTAAATCAGATTTATCAAAATCATATACAATCTTTGAACAAAATTTCTTCGGACTTGAGTTTATTTTAAAAAAAACTATTGACAAAAAACTGACTGAAAAAATTGATCAAATTTTTAACCCAAAATGTTATTTAGGTGAGCCTGTAGATTATGAAAATATTGATTTCTCACAGATTGATTTTTCTGAAATAGAGGATAATTCTATTTATTATTTAAATCCTGAATTGATTAAAGAAATAAATGTGATATTAAATGCTATCTCGAATAGTGAATTTATAATGAACTATAACTCGGTTGAATTGAATAAAAATAGAATTTATCCTGAAGTATGGCACGATGACGAATCTGATGACCAAGTATTTAATAAAAAACATATTGCTGAGGGAATTGAACAACTCAAATCAATACTAGATCGAGCTGAAAAAAGTGAAAACTATATTTTTGTATTTAGCGGATAAAAAACAACGAACGCACAACAATGTGTAAGAAAACATAGGGCTTTTGGGCTTAATTTAAAGGTCTGAACTTATTTCCAAAGTCGCCAACTATAAAATTTGGTGTTTATGAGAAAAAAGATAAAAGCAAAATATTTATATTTGGCTTAGTACCAATCTGAAACGTATCGCTTATTAACCACCTACGTTTCTTACACGGGACGTTGTAAAACATTAAGAAAAACGACTTACATAGAATAATTAATGACAAATAACAAGGCATTTACGAGAAGTGAAAATAGAATTATTGGAGGAGTTTGCTCTGCTATTTCTCGAAAATATAACCTCCCAAACTGGATACTTAGAACGATTTTCATTATCACCTCTATAATAATGACGTTTCCAATATTAATATATTTAATTCTTTGGCTCATAATACCTAATAGGAAACTAACGGAACAAGTATCCAAAAAAAGAAAATATCTATTACAATCAATCGGATTTATTATTGGTGGAATTATAGGGTGGTTTGCCGGATATGGACTTGGATTAATAGCAATCAACGGTGATAATTCAGGAGGTATAGTTGTGTTTATTTTTGCCCTAATTGGAATACCTACAGGAGCGATTATAGGATTTTCAATTTCAAGAATAAAAGCTGAAAGAAATACATTATCTGATAATACTTAAAATTAAAAAACGTTTTACAACAACTCATAAAATTTATGCTTAAATTTGATTTAAACTAAAACGACAAACATTCAACTAACGATTCGCTACGTCCGAAAAATCTCCGATTTTCCAAACGCACAAATCTTATAAAAAACCGTTGTGCAATATTCCGATTAAAAAATATATGAATAAGAATCTGATTTTGATATTAATCTTCTTTACAACGAATATTTTCTCACAAAGTATTAAGACAATTAGTGCAATTCAAGGAAAAGATTCCGATTACTTTGAATATGAGGATTATGATGAAAACCAAAACCCAATAGGAAAATTAGAGTTTTTAAAAGGTTGCAGTTGGTATTGCGGTGGTTCTGTAACAGAAATCATTGTATCTTCAGAACTGAAAGAACAAAATGGAATACACTATTCACCGAAAAATGCTCACGACTTTGACAAAAATACAGCTTGGATTGAGGGAAAACCTGATTATGGAATTGGAGAATTTATAGAATACCGTTTTGATTTTAAAAATTATAACGGAGGATTAGGAATAAATAAGATTTTATTGACAAATGGTTACAAAAAAGATAAAACCAATTGGAAAAATAACTCACGAGTTAAACAACTTAAAATGTACATAAATGATAAACCCTACTCTATTATTAACTTATTAGATTCATTTGAAATTCAAACAATTGAAATTGATAAAATTATGTTTCCTTCAAATAAAATGACAAAACTACGATTTGAGATATTAGATATTTACAAAGAAGATAAATTTAAAGATACAGCGATAAGTCTTTTAATGTTTGAGGGAATTGGAGTTCACTAAAAAAAATAACATTGCACAACACCTCATAAAATTTATGCTTACATTTAAACTAAATAACGAACCGACAAACATTCAACTAACGATTTGCTACAACCGAAAAATCTCCGATTTTCCAGTCGCACAAATCTTATAAAAACCCGTTACAACACATATGATTTACAAACTTCAGAACATAAAAAACAATGATTTAGATAGTCTAAAGAAAGATGTTGATTCTGGAGGAAAGTTCATATTATTCAATTACAGAATTGGATTAGGATTAATATCATTATTACGATTTTCACCTGCGATATTTATAAAACGAGAAGAGAATATTGAAAAATTCAAGAAAAAATATAATCGATTAAATTTCATATTTGGGCCTTGGTTTATATTTAAAGGACCATTTTTAACATATGATGCATATAAAGTCAATAAAAATGGAGGAATTGATGTAACAAAAGATATTTTGACAAATTTAACTCAAGAACATCTCGAAAAAGGAGAAGTAAATATTCAGATTATTCACAACATATTTTCTAAAATTAATAAATCCGATAAAAAGAACATTATTAAAGCAATACAGAAAACAGATTTGAATATTGTTCCGATTAAAAATGTCTTTGTAGCTTTATTTGTAAATGTTGAGGAGTATCAAGAACCTTATTTTGTTATTGGAATTGAATTATATAAACAGATTGATTTAGATAAAAAGCATATTAAAACAAATTTGAATAAGTACTTTTATAAACACGTAGAATTTGAAATATTCAACATTAATGAGAATAAAGATTATTCAGACAAATTAATTGAACAAGGAGAAAAGATAAACGAAATAAAAAACGTGTTGTAACAATGTATAAAATTTATGCTTAAATTTAAACTAAATATTAACGACAAACATTCTAACAAACCGATTTGCAACAACCGAAAAATCTCCGATTTTCCAGTCGCACAAATCTTATACTNTGAATCGGAAAAGTATTTATGATAAATTAATCTAAAACGAGAAATTTCAGATTTTATTAATCATTGTCGATTTGAAAATCAAAAAAGGATATTGAGCAATGAAAACAGAAAAAATCAATGAAACGTGGAATTTGAGCTTTAAATCGAAAAAGTATTTATGATAAATTAGACTAAAAAGACAAATTTTTCATTTTATCAATAATTACGGATTTGAAAGTTGAAACGGTTAAAGTTTAAACAAAATAAATAACATCTGAACTCAAAACCACTTTATACAACACTGTATAACCAAAATTGTTGCTTTTAGTAAAATAGATTAATTCTAAACATTTATTTTATTAAATTTATCAAACGAAAAAATTGCAAACCAAATCACAACTTTAGTTATACAAACCCGTTGCCACACATTAAGAAAAAATGATATTCTACCTGATAATCTTTCTGATTTTAATTGCAATTCTTATTGGATTCTGTATCTGGATTTATAGATTATTTAAGTTATACAAGAGCGGAAACAGAAAATCATTTTGGATACAAAGTTCCATACTAGCAGTCATAACAATAATTGTAACTTGGAATCTTCAAATTTTTCCATTTTCAAAAAATTTTTACATTAAAGAACAAACAGAATTATTAACTGGAAAAAATTTCTGGAGTTGGGAAATTTATGACTATGAAGAATTAGGAGTTCGTGGAGAAGGATATACAATTGACATTTTTGAGTTTAACGATGAAATGGCTGAATATTTCAAAAATCCAGACTCTGACTTTTTTGAAAAATATCCTCTCGAATTAGATTACCGAGAAAATTGGACACGAAAAACTTGGAAAAAAACACCTGTTATTGAATCTGAAGTTGAATATTTAGAACATTCAACTCCTCATTATGGAGGTTGGAAAGGAGAAATTGTTGAACGAATGAAATTTGTAAGAAAATTAGCAAATAAAGAAGGTTCGTTTTATGCTTACAATAATCGTGGAGAAAATAATGTGGACTTTTTTATAATTTGTCCGAATGAAAAATTGATAATAATGATTAACCATAATATGTAAAAAACGTGTGGCAACACCTCATATAATTTATGCTTAAATTTGAACTAGCACGAACCGACAAACATTTTAACAAACTGATTTGCTACGTCCGAAAAATCTCCGATTTTCCAGTCGCACAAATCATATAAAAAACCGTTGCCACACATTTGATAAAAACCGAATTCCATAAAAATGAACAAACTATTTTTTATAATATTTATTTCTATTCCATTTTGGAGTTTTGGACAAATTGAAAATAGATGGCAACCTGATAGTATTTACGTAAACCGACAAGTAAAGAAAATATTTGTCTATTTAAATTCACCTAAAGATATATCCGAAATTGTAGAATTTGACCGAAATGGAAAAAGGATACGCTCGACTGAATTTAGTGCATCTTATAATCGTAAAAGCCGAAAACACAAATTAACTGACAAAATAAATCGTTATGAATACGACTCTCAAAATCGATTAATTAAAATAATAGATTCAATATGGAAAGATTCAACAACATTTAAATATGGAACAAATAATAAACTTATTTCATCAAGAAAAAATTTAGGCAGTTTTGTTTATGAAACGAATTACTATTACGAACCATTTAAATCGACCACAACGCAGAAAAAGGATTCAATAGTGGTCTACGAAAAGACAAAAGAATATGAAAAAGACTTTTATGTTAGTAGATTTTTCGGTTATTATTTAAAATCTAAACTAAAAAAAGTAAAAACGACGGAAAACGGAATAACAAATACTTTGGCATATTCTGACCAAACCGATTTACAAAGATTTGAGGATAATAAAACCATTAAGAACAGTTTTAACGAAAAAGGTCAACTTATAAAATCAGATATTAAGTCCGTATTTATGAATGACCGAATTAATGAATATGAACTGAATTATAAATATTTCGAAAACGGACTTTTAAAAAGCGTTCGTGGATATGTACCAAGATATTTCAAATATGAATTTTGGGAATAAAAAAACGTGTGGCAACACCGTATATAATTTATTGCTAGTTCTAGCCTACTTACGAAAATCCTTGCGGATTTTCTATTCGGTTTTTATTTGCTAAATTACGTGCTTAACCACGCAACAAACCATATACAAACACGTTAGCCACAATAAACTGAATGACATTTAAAGCCTACATTCATAAGATAATAAAGAAAGAAATATCGAATACAGAAACGATTTTTCTCTCGGGATTATTTCTATTAATAATAAGCTTGATTTTTACTTTTATTTATAAAAAAGTGTTTCATATTGATTCCGGAAGTACTCTTTTATTTTCAATAATGTTTCTAGGTTTTTTATTAATTATTTTCACCTATTTTTATCAGTTTTATGATTTTGAGAAAATTAAAAATGAGAAAAATGGATTCCTAGAATTAGACACAAACGAATTGATTATAAACTACAATGAGAAAATAATATATGAGGAAATAACTGATTTCGAATTATCAATTGATGCTTACTACAATGAGAAGATTAATATGATTTATAGAAATCCAACAGAAAAAAGGAGTTTAGGAATAAGCAATTCTTTGACAGTTACTCATAAATCTAAAACGAGAACATTTAATTTTAAACTTGAGAGCAAATCTCATCAAAATGTACTTGAGAGAAATATTTATAATTTAGTAATTAACGATAAATTGAGAAATATTGATGGAAAGAAATCAATAAAGCTAATCCCAGAACAATATAAGGGATTTGAGGAATACCGAGAATATGTTGGGAAACAATTGAAAGAAAAGAAAATTAATTGTACGGAAGGATTACTATTAATGGGATATAAAAGTTATGATGAAGCTCAAGAACTAAAGAAAAAATACTGTGGCTAACAACTCATAAAATTTATGCTTAAATTTGAACTAGAACAAACGACAAACATTCAACAAACGATTTGCTTCGTCCGAAAAATCTCCGATTTTCCAGTCGCACAAATCTTATAAAAGCCCGTTGCAAGTAATAGCTCGGATGAATTTTTTCGGTCAGAAACAAAACAGATAAAATTGAGTTTAATAAAATAGATTTTAAGATAAAAACCAATCGGAGAATTGATTTGATTTAAAATTTATTAAATGACAAATTAAACTAAAAAGATAAATTTAAGTTCATTAAATATTCGTTCAATGATAAATTCAAAAAAATGACAAAATTGAGTTGATTAAAAATAGTGAAAGGAGAAAATTGATTTTTTTAATTGGTTCAATAACAAATTAAATAAAAATGATAAATTTGAGTTCACTTCTACTCTACCGAATGGAGAATTGAAACGCAAAAAAATTATTTAAACATTAAGAATATGAAAACTCCAAACTTTTTTTCAGTAATTATAATAATCATTTTAGGATACGCATTATATGATAAATTCGATTTTGAAAATATGAAATTTGAGAAACCAGCTATTGCAATTGTTTATATAATTGCAATATTAATTTCTATTTACCTGCTTATGAAAGATTTAAAAAAAATAAGAGTGATTTAAAATGAGAACTAGAATGACAAAACTCGGAAAGTACTAAAATTCAATTATCAGCATAGCGTGTCGCTAAAACTTGCAACAACTCATAAAATTTATGCTTAAATCTGATTTAGAACAAACGACAAACATTCAACAAACGATTTGCTACGTCCGAAAAATCTCCGATTTTCCAGTCGCACAAATCTTATAAAAGCCCGTTGTACAACATTAAGCCTATGAAAAACCTCTTAAAATATTTTTTTTTACTATTCTTAACAGTAAGTCTTCAAAACTGTAAGAAAGAAATACAATCTGAAAAAACTAATCATAAACGAATTTTTGAAGGACTCTATAACGTAAAATATGAGGGGTATGATAGAAACTATGTTTGGATTTTTTCTGAAGACAAACGATATGTTTTATATTCAGCATTACCTGGAACCTCATTGGCAAAAGAAAATAGAATAAATTATGAAACTCCATTACATTTTTTTACAGAGGAGGATAAGCTTTATATATGTGGGATAAATACTGCTATGAAAGCAAAACCTTTAAGTATTTGTAAAAAAGAAGACATAAAACCAAGTTTTAGAATAGTAAGTATTGATACTATTAATGATATATGGAAATATCAAAGAATAATATTAAAGGAATATAATTCTTCATCAAATTATAAAACAATTCTAAAAAAGAACATATGACAAATGACGATAAAAAAGCCAAAATTACAGAATTAGTAACTTTACTAAAACCTAAATATTCTGATATCCGAATAAATTTTGACGAAGCTGATAATAAAGGAAATATTGTAATATCATTTTTTTGGAATAGAATTAGTGAACAAAATTGGAAAGATGCTAAAACTTTCAGGTGTCAATTAGGTGAATATGAAAATATAAAGGAAAATGAAATTATTCCTTTTTTTGAATAAAACGTTGTACAACAACATATATAATTTATTGCTGGCTTCTTGCTTACTTACGAAAATCCTCTCGGATTTTCTTTGTCTGTAATTATTTACTAAATTAGTTGTTTAAACCACGCAACAAACCATATATAAACAAGTTGTAAGCAATTAAAAAAATGAATTTCCTAAATCTAGTAAACTTAATTTATTACATTTACTGAGAAATCAAAATATGAAAAGATAAAGGATGGTGTTTACAGTTCAACACACTTGTGGAAATAAAGGAGGAGAGGCTTTTGCAATAGAAAATGCTCCATTTTATTCAGAGTATGATATAGAAACTAATAAAAAGCCCTTTATAGGTGCAGGATATTATTTTTGGGAATATAATTTAGATTACGCAAAAGTTTGGGGTAAAAACCATTATAACAATTCATACTTTATAATTGAGAGTGAAATTATTATAGACTATAGAGATGATTCGTATTATTTAGATTTAGCAGGTAATAGAGAACATTTAGTCGGTTTCGTTGAATTACTTAAAGAATTTGAATTAATAGATGGTAAAGGAACTAAAGGGATTGATTTATGTTATATAGTAAGTTATTTAAGAGATAATTTCCCTGAAGAAGTATTTCCTTATAAAGTAATTAGAGCTGTAGATTACAAAAATAATGAAACTTCTGGCATCAAAATTGCATTCAATGATAAAGGAACTAGTTACACAATACTTAACCCTAGAATTATCATATCTTATAAAAATAAAGAAGATATAGTGTATAATAAAAAACCTTTTAGTAAATTTGCAGTATAGAATAAAGTTATGAAAGCAATAGAAAAAGCTAAAATAGCACTTAGAAAACATTTACTTGAGAACAAAGAACAAGTAAAATTAGACTTAGAGAAAATGAGAAAAATTTCTATTGGTACTGATGTGTTTTCTTATATAGAAAATTTATCAAACTCATTCTCAATAGCAAATATTTCTATTTCTCAAGAAAAAAATATTGATTATTCATTTGATGAAATTGATACATATGGAATCATTAACGAACAAAAATCGTGTTATGAATGGTATCCACCTGACATAGGATTGATTGAAAATAATAAAAAAGACTCTGATATTTTATCAGAGTCTTTTTTTTTGATACATTTGACTTATGAAAGAAGTACAAAAAGCAGCGTTTTCATTTGAACAATTTAAGGTTCCTCAATTTTCATATAATGAAAATAATAACAATGGGAATAATCTAAAAATCGGTTTAGAGCCTAGAGGTACTTATAATTCAAAAACAGGAGAATTTATTTTAAGTTTAAATTTCATTTCGCATAATGAGGATAATTTAGGGAATTTTATATTTCAACTAAATTCTATTGCTGTATTCAAGTTTGAGTCAAATATAGAATACACAGAAATTCCAAATTATTTTTACAAAAATGCAATAGCAATTATGTTTCCCTATCTACGTGCATTTATTAGTACATTGACCTTACAAGCAAACACAAAATTGTTAAAATTAGGATTAATGAATTTAACTGGTTTAGAGATACCTCTTAAAGAAAATATATCTATTATATAAAACTGCTTACAACACCGTATATAATTTATTGCTGGCTTCTCGCCTACTTACGAAAGTCCTCGCGGACTTTCTTGGTCGGTAATTATTTACTAAATTAGTTGCTAAAACCACGCAACAAACCATATACAAACACGTTCTACACCATTTGACAACGCAATGAAAATTTTTAGTAAAAACAATAATCCAGAACACGAAAATCGATTAAGACTTCAAAAATTAGTCGATAATGCAAAGAAATCTGACATTCCAACTGGATGGAAAAAAGAAACATTTGCTGTTGGAGGATTAAGCGAAGTTGGATTTTCAAAAAATCATCCTGAATGGCTATTAATTGTTTCAAGTCAAGGTCGAGGAATTATTGACTGTTCGACATTTGAATTGACCGAAAGAGATAATAATGCCGATTTTGATTGGTTTAATTCTTATGAACTTTGGTCTATGGGAATTGGAAAACTTGCGAATGAAAAAATAACTATTAGCGGATTATGTGGAGGCGGATTACCTCTCTTGAATCAATATGGAGATGGAATTCAATATATGGCAACTGAATGGCCAATAATTGACTTAATATTTGAACCGAATTTTAAAAGTATATATAAAGAAGATGATGGAAAACATTGCTTCCGAATCTTTCACGATTATGAATTAAGAGCTTTCGGATTTTCATCCAATGGAGAATATTTTATTACAGCGACAAGTAGCGAAATAAATGTTTATCGGAAAGAAAAAACGGTGTAGAACACCGTGTATAATTCATTGCTAGTTATAGCCTACTTACGAAAGTCCTCGCGGACTTTCTATTTGGTTTGTATTTGCTAAATTAGTTGCTTAAACACGCAACGAAATCATACACAAAACCGTTAGGCAAAATTAAAACGAAAATCCTGCTATGAATAAAATTTGCGTTTTTTGTGGAAATAAACCTAATAAAAAGAATAAAGAACACGTACTTCCTCAATGGTTATTGAGAATGACTGGAGACCCAAATAGAGTTGTACAATTTGGCTATGACTACATAAAAAAGAAAGATATCATTTTCAATTGGAAAAATTTCACTTCTCCTTCTTGTACAAAATGCAATGATAAATACGCTGATTTTGAGGGAATTGTTAGTCCAATAATTGATAAACTGTCTAAAAAATCTGAAATTACTTCAACTGAAGCAATAATGGTTTTAGATTGGCTAGATAAAGTCAGAATTGGCTTATGGATAAATTATTATTACTTAGAAAATAACAAAGCTCAAATTGAGCCTAAATTGTGTATTGACAATCGATTAGGGAAAAAAGATAGGTTTATGCAAATTCACTTTTTAGAATCAAATAATAAATCTGAAGGATTAAATGCATTTGGTGTTGAAACTTTTGCTTTCCAAGTTAATCCATCTTGTTTTGCTTTACGTATAAATAACATTTTAATTATTAATGGTTCAAATGATTTTTTAATTTCACAAAATTGTGGGTTTCCTTATCCAAATAAAATGGAATTTACAGAAAGTGGAATATTATCATTATCTGATTGGAAATATGATAGAGAAACCAAACCTGAAATTACCAATTTGAAATTACACAAAGGAGTGTTGACAATTTATCAACCAATTCATTCTCAATTAGAATATGAAACAAATTACTTTAATGATTCGTATCTAATTCAACACTGTATAAATAGAGAAAAAAGAATAGGCACATTATTTAGAATAAAAAACAATAAAATCCAACCAATTTATGATTTATCAAAAAAATTGGATTATGAATCTGTAAAAGGTTTAGAGACTAAATATATTGGAGAATTAGTTTCAAAAGTTTATAAAGGACAGAATATTTTTCTTTTAAATCAAACTTCTGATAAAGAGGGAGTATTTTCTAAAATAATCGAATTAAATAAACAGTATATTGATTTTTATAAAAAATATCATCATAAAAAAAACTTTGCCTAACACCTCATAAAATTTATGCTTACATTTAAACTAAATAACGAACCGAAAAACATTCAACTAACGATTTGCTACGTCCGAAAAATCTCCGATTTTCCAGTCGCACAAATCTTATAAAAACACGTTGTAGCACATTGCCGAAAAAAAACTATGAAAAATGACAAAATTGATTTTAAAAAGAAATTCTGAATGGAATAATAAACTAAGAGATTACGGAATTTATATCGATGACAAAAAAATTGGAACGATTGCAAATGGAGAAACTAAGGAATTTGATTTAGATTCTGGAACTTATGATATTAACGGAAAAATTGATTGGTGTAAAAGCCCGAAAATTAACTTCGAGATTACCGAGAACGATTCTAAAGAATTTGAAATATCAGGATATAAATACGGTCGATTAATTTCGATTATATCTGCATTTTTTGCATTGATTTATTTTTTAGCATTGTATATATTTGATAAACAATTGAATATTTTGATTTTAATTGTTGTAATCGGATTGATATATCCGTTCTATTTCTTAACATTTGGAAAAAACAGATATTTGAGAATAAGAGAAATAAAATGATTAAAAAAACGTGCTACAACAACTCATAAAATTTATGCTTAAATTTGATTTAGTACAAACGATAAACATTCAATTAACTATTTGCTACCACCGAAAAATTTCCGATTTTCCAGTCGCACAAATCATATAAAAGCCCGTTGGCAACAAGCTAAAAAAAATCACGAATGAAAAACAAAATACTGATTTTATTACTGACTTTATCATCAACAATTGGATTTAGTCAGAACTCAAATGAAAACGTCTTATACGTTGTAGATTCTATTCCAATAATAGAAGAACCGAAAGAAGAATTTGGAAGTTTAACGGAAAACGAAATTGATAATATTGTTGTTGTAAAAGATAAAAAAATAATAGAATCATCAGGCTACAAAGATTTGGATGGAGTTATTTATGTTTTTACAAAAGAATATGTAAAAAGACCTGATAGTTTAAAAGCTATTCCGACAACTAATTTAATGACCAAAAAAAATGGAACTTGGTATTTAAAAGATAGTTCAACACCATATTCAGGAAAATTTATTGACTATTACTTAACTGGAAAGAAACAAGGAGAAGGAGTTTTTTATAATGGTAAGGTTTCAGGAGTGAGAACAATGTATTTTCCTAACGGTCAAATATCAATGGAAAGAGTTTATTCAAATGGTATTGAAAATGGTTTGGAAAAAGAGTATTATGAGGATGCAACTTTAAAACAAAAAGGTGAATTTTTAAATGGAAAAGAAAGTGGTGTTTGGGAAATGTATCATCCAAATGGACAATTGAAACAACGAACTACTTTTAATGAAAATGGGGAAATGAACGGAGAATCCTTTTCTTATTATTCAACTGGAATGGAAAAAGGCAAAAACACATATAAAAATGGAGTTTATCAAAAAGACAAGATAAACGACAAGTTGTTTGACTATTATAACCAATCACAAGAACTGTATAAACAAGTAAATTATAAAGGAGCGATTAAAAAACTAAATAAAGCGTTGGAATTAGACCCTACTTGGGCGGATGGATATTTTGCAAGAGGAACTATGAAATTAAATGATTTTCAATTTGACGAGGCAATTAAAGATTTTGATAAAACACTTGAAATTGAGCCATATTTTACAAATGCGTATTCAAATCGAGCTTTTACAATTTTAAGAAAACACGAACTCGATAATGGTCGGATTTTATCAAAATCAAAAGACATACAAATAATAGCTTCAAAAGAAACTGAAATACCAGAATCAGAATTGACTAAAATATGTAACGATTTACAAAAAGCTGTGTCACTTGGAGATGATAATTCGATGGTTTTAGAAGCAATGGAAAAATATTGTAAGGAATAAAAAGCCAGTTGCCAACACCTCATAAAATTTATGCTTACTTTTAAACTAAAGAACGAACTGATAAACATACAACAAACGATTTGCTACCACCGAAAAATCTCCGATTTTCCAGTCGCACAAATCTTATAAAAGCCCGTTGGGCACAAGCTGAAAAACAGAATGGCGAAAAAAATTGGACTTTTAATTTTAATAATTTTTCTATCGATTATTCTCGCTTCGATTTACGGATTTTTACACAATCAAATTTCTTACTCAATCTCACCTGAATATTTTACAAAATTTAAGTTCCGCCAATTTGACTTCTATTTTATGGGAGAAAATCAACCGAGACTAACAGCTTCTTTAGTTGGAATATTATCAACTTGGTGGTTCGGACTTTTAATCGGACTGATAAACGGAATAGTTGGAATGTTCCAACTGAATTCCAAAATTATGTGGAAAAGCGCTTTCGGAGCAACAGTTCGGACATTAGGAATCGCAATCGGATTTGGAGTCATAGGAATTATGGTTGGTAAGTTAATAATCTCAAACTTAGACGCTCATTGGAATCTATCAGTTGAATTGACTGACCAAAAAAGTTTTTTAACTGCTGGAGCAATGCATAATTTCAGCTATATTGGTGGAATAATTGGACTGATTTACGGAATAAGATATCAACTGAAAATCAAAAAAGCCAATGCCCAACACCGTGTATAATTAATTGCTTTTTATGTGCTTACTTGCGAAAATTCCTGCGGAATTTTCTCGGGTTCGTAAAAGTTTGCTAATTTAGTTGCTTAACCACGCAACTAACCATACACAACAACGTTGTACAACATATGAAAAACATACTATTAACAATATTATTCATTGGAATTGGAATTTCTTTAAATGCTCAAGAAACTTCGAATAAAAAAATGAATTTCGAAATGGACTTTATTTGGAGAAATATAAACGGTTGGTTTAAAAAAACTGAATCAATTGATTATAACTCTGAATTAATAAAAAGCCTTAAAACTAAAGAAGGCGTTTTTATGCATATCCCGAAAGATTATCAAATCGTCTCGGAAAATAAAGGAATTTATATGGAAGTTTATTTATTTAACTTCACAAATGATACAATCAAAATTCCGAGAATAGATGCAACCATCGGAAATTTAGAAACAAAAGTTGAAAAAGATAAAAAATGGGAAACACTTCATACGACTTTTGGTTCATCTTGTGGAAACAGTTATTGGACAATGGAATTACCACCAAATCAATATATTTTATTTCATTCTAACACTATAAGTCATTCTAAAGGCGATTTGGAAGTTGAAATGAAAATACAACTCAAAACAAAAGACCTTACTATTGAATCTAATTTGATTAAAATAAAAACGTATAAAGGACTTTACGAAAGATTAGGAATTCCGATTAAGGTTACTTCCTTTTGACAAAAATACGTTGTACAACAATGTGTATAATTAATGCGGGTTTTTGTATTTAATCCAAAGTTTTCTGCATTTTTACTAAGTCCGTCAAATCATTTTGATTTGACTTTTGACAGAAAAAAGATAAAAGCAAACAAAATGCTTTAACTAAGTGCTAAATCGAAAATCTCTGATTTTCTATTCCCACACTAACAATACACGAAGCCGTTGTATAAAATGGCGGAATTTCCTCCGAAATTCCTAATTTGAGTTTTATGAGTTAAAAATATCAAACTGTCAGAGTCACAAACCGATAAAATTAATGAGATAGAAAAAGTTGAAAACTACTTCTACTCTATTGAATAATATTTAAAGCCGTTAGATTTGAGCAACGAATTGGAAAATGAATAATAGAATCGTAAAACTCGGAGGATCGAAATGATTTTAGCACAACAGTGGAATTATGAGTTGAAACGGAGAAAATCTCTTAAACCCGAAAAAAAGAGCATTGATTACGAGAAAACTCGCAGAAACGGAAAAGTGTTTATGAGAAATTAAAACAGAAACATAAATTCAAGGATTTAAAAGTTATTACGCATTTGAGAGTGGAAACGATTAAAATATCAACAAGAAAGATTAATTTGAACTCAAAACCACATTACACAACAACTCATAAAATTTATGCTTAAATTTGAACTAGAACAAACGGCAAACATTCAATAAACGATTTGCTACGTCCGAAAAATCTCCGATTTTCCAGTCGCACAAATCTTATAAAAGCCCGTTGGGCTTAATTACTAAAAAAGAAAGCCTCTCAAATGAATGAAAGGCTTTTAGTATCTTTAACTTGATTACGTTTCTTAAAAAGAAAGAGGCTTTATCAAGCATTACGTTGCAAATATATTAATTATATTTGTATTACACAAATAAAACGAACCCAAATTGGAATATAGTAAACTTGAATATTTTGTCTCTCAACCCAGATTAGATAGGTTTTTATCAGCAACTAATAACTCTAAATCAAAAGCTCAAAAACTATATAGGATAAACTTAAGAGTTTCACAATCATTCTACCCTGTTTTTAATTTATTTGAGATTTTCTTGAGAAATATTGTAAATTATCAAATCTCATCACATTTTGCAAATCCAAATTGGATAATAACAGAAAAAAATAGATTTATGAATGATCAATCATTAACTAGATCTAGGTATTTTTTAAAAAATAGTGTGCAAAAAGCAGAAAACACGATAAGAAGAAAAGGAGGAGCAGTAACCGCTGGAAAAATTATAGCAGAACAATCTTTAGGTTTTTGGACAAGTTTATTTGACACTCATCATTATCGATTAATTGGAGGTGTAATAATTCATTGCTTTCCTAATAAACCACCAACTATGAATAGAAGTCTTATAAACCAAAAATTAAATAGAATTCGAGAGTTTAGAAACAGAGTCTACCATAATGAACCAATCTGTTTTAATGGAAATACAATAGATTTTTCAGATGCAATTTTAATAAAACAAGAAATGTATGAGTTGCTAGAATGGATAGATACTGATTTAACAGAATATGTTGATTATTTTAATGGAATTGACAAAAAAATTAATGCTATCAACAACTTATAAAACTAAGCCCAACAATGCATAACCAAAATTGTTTCATTTAGTAAAATAGAATGTTTCTTAATGCTAATTTTATTATTTTTATAAAACGAAAAATTGTAAAAACCAAAACACAACTTTGGTTATTCTAAACCGTTGTGTAATATGGCGGAATTTCCTCCGAAATTCCAAATTTGAGTTTAATGAGTTTAAAATAATAAACAGTCAGAGTCACGAGCGAAAATTAATAACTATGAAAACATTTAAAATTGGAAATTTGATTTTAACAAAAAAAGGAATTTTAATAATTGCTTTAGGATTTTTCTGCACAGGCGTTTTATTAGGAGCTTCTATCCTACTGAGCACTAAAAGTGAATCAAATTTAAGAATATTACTATTTTTAATATTAAATATTCCTATTTGGATATATTTATTTCCCAAAATAGAAAGAGAAATTACTAGAACATAAATTCAATTAAACTCAACGATTTTAGCACAATAGCGGAATTATTAGTTGAGACGGAGAAAGTCGAGTAAAACCGAGAAAATGAGCATTGAATCTGAAAAAACTCATTGAAACGGAAAAGTAAAATGAAAAATTAAAACTAGAAAGATAAATTCAAGGATTTAGCAATTATTACGGATTTGAGAATTGAATCGGTTAGAATTATTACTGAAAAGATTAATTTGAACTCAAAACCACATTACACAACAACTCATAAAATTTATGCTTAAATTTGAACTAATACAAACGACAAACATTCAACTAACGATTTGCTTCGTCCGAAAAATCTCCGATTTTCCAGTCGCACAAATCTTATAAAAGCCCGTTGTACAATATTAGATGAATTAAAAAGTAATCATAGGAAAATGGATTTTTAAAGATCAAAAAATGATTGCTGATTCAAATTGTGGAATTATAGAATCAATGATTAAAAATGAGTTTGTTAAACTTGAATCAAGTGAGGATGGTTGGATAACTAGATATAAAAGAAACGATGGTGAAATTTGGGAATTGAGTTATCCCGAGAATCATTTACAAGGAGGTGGTCCACCAAAACTTATTTAAATCAAATAAAAATATTGCTAGAAAAGATGAAACTCGAATCAAAATGCAAAAATTGTGGAAAATATATTGAGTTCACTGAAAATGTTTCTGACCGAGCAGAATTGAGTCTTGAAAAAGGAGAAAATATCGAATTATTCTGTAAAGAATGCTCAACTAAAAGTTGTCACCATCCGAATGATATAAATGCAAAGAAAAATAGAGTTATCTCGATAATTGGATTTTTAATTTTTGTAATTGGAACAATTCTGATTTATCATTTTATTGGAGAATTTTACTTGGAATATAAAGAACAATTTGAAAGTAAAAAGAACTTTTCTAGTTTTGGAAAATTACTCGGAGCATTTGCAATTCCATTTATAATTTTTCAATTAATAGAAAACATACAAATGAGAAATGTTAGACGATTTAATTCGTACAAGATTAAAGATTAGAATTAGAAAACATTGTACAACAACTTATAAAATTTATGCTTAAATTTGATTTAGTTCAAACGACAAACATTCAACAAGCAATTTGCTACGTCCGAAAAATCTCCGATTTTCCAAACGCACAAATCTTATAAAAAACCGTTGTACTGCATTTACGAAAAGAAAAAAACTGAATAATTGAGAAAGAATTTAAAATATATTATTGGAACTTCAATGATAACAATCGGATTGATTTTAAAGACATTACTCAATCATAATATTGATTATTGGGTTTTGATAAAATATTTATCATTATTCTTATTTCTATTTGGAGTTTCAGCATTGTTTTTCTTGCTATTTGACAAGTTCAGTAATAAACCGAAAAAACCTTTTTTAAAAGTACCTCAAAAATGGATTTTGTGGATTTTTGGAAACGGATTATTATACACAATCATTTTAGGAATGGTTCTCGGACTTGAAAAATCAGGTGAATATTTTAATTACAAGTTGAGAGATTTTTACTTACGTAATAATACAATTGAGACAACCGGAGTAATTATTGGAATGAAAAGACTTGAGATTGAAAGAACTGGTAGAGAAGATTTTTATTTAATCAAATTCAAGAACAATGAGAAAACCATTCAAAAAGGATTAATGATTAGATATTCAGAGAAAGATGATAATTATGAGAACAAAATGTTTGAGTTAAAACAAAATACTTTAACATTAAACAGAATGAAAGGAAGTCAATTAAGAATAGTTTATTCCGAGAAATTCCCTTCATTTTTGAAAATAATATAAAAAAACGCAGTACAACAACTCATAAAATTTATGCTTAAATTTGAACTAGTACAAACCGACAAACATTTCAACAAACCGATTTGCTACCACCGAAAAATCTCCGATTTTCCAGTCGCACAAATCTTATACTAGCCCGTTGTATGCAATTTAAGAAACCTATGAAAAAACTGATTATAATTTTATTAATTACAGCATTTCAAACATCATTTTCGCAAAATGAAAATAAGTCTGAATTTGAAATTATCGGAAAATGGAAATCTGAAGATCACTCTGGATTTGGCTATTTTACTTTTAAAAAGGATGGTTCAACAATAATTGAAACTGAAGACAGAATTCTTGGCGGAGAGAATTTCGAACAGAATGGAATGAAATTCAGTTTAGAATACAAAATAGTATCTGAAAAGAAACCAATTGAGCTCGATTTGACTTTTACGGAATTAAAAAGTGGACGTAAATTAGTTTGGCCTTGTATAATAAAGTTTAATAATAAAAATGAAATATTATTAGCAAGAGGAACCGATGGAAAAAGACCTAACAACTTTATCACATCTGATTATGCTATTTTCAAACGAATTGAATAAAAAACTGCATACAACACAGTATAAAAATAATGCTTAGTTTAGTGCTTAATCAAGAGTCCGTGCACTTTTGTTACGTCTGATTTTCCTGCGGAAAATCCTCGCACACAAAACCGCACTATTCTTATACATAAACGTTGTACACTATTTGATGAGAACACCAATTTACACTACGAAAAAATTAGAAAAAACAATAAAAAAAATAATTCAGACTGATAAAAATTCAGAAAGTGGAATACTAGGAAAATGGAATGCAACAATATTTTATGTTGATAGAAAAAAATGTTGGCTAATTTCAAATGCGAAAACTCAATATTGCTTGATCTTACCAGATGTTAAGTCAGCTGATTTAAATTTGATAAATAAGAAGTTTAAAGATTCACTTTATGAGCAATTAAAAAATGATGGAATATACATTGAGTTTGACAAATTAAATGAAATAATTGGAGAAATTGAATTTCATCCAACAGATAACGATAGAAAAACAGCTGGATTTCAGAATCATAAATTAGCTAATTTAGAATGCTGGAAAGTTGATTATGAGAAGTATGAAAATATGCCATTTATTGATTTAGCTAGCGGATTAAATTCTGTTCCAATTCACATCGGTACGAGTAAAAAAATGGATGATTTTACAAAATCAACGATTGAAATAAAAAGATTGTTAACGGAATAAAAAAACAGTGTACAACAATGCGTATAATTCATTGCTAGGTTTGGTAATTGTCCGACAATCTTTCTGTATATTTAACCTGATTACTATAACGAAAATTCTACCGAATTTGTCGCAACGAAATCATAACTCTAAACCGTTGTGCATAATATGAAAAAACTCATTCTTATCATTTTAACAATCGTTTTTATATCATGTAATCCATTCAATGAAAAAAGAGTTTTGGATTATAAAACGGAACTAACTGATTTGATTTCAAAAATTGACAAATATGACAACGGAACTTTTGACAGAGATGAAATGGATGAATTCATAATTGGAGATATTCGTGACTTGAACATTGATTTAATTGTAAAAAATAGTGGAATGAAAAATCCGAGATATTCTGGATTTGTAGAGGAAAATGACAGTCTGATTATTTTTGTGAATAGGTCTGGAAGTATAATTAAAACTGAGAAACGAATAATTTATGACTTCAATAAAAACCCACGGAATTACGGGAATGACGAAATTATTGGAGCATCATATAGAATTGTCCAATTGAACGAAAGATGGTATTACTCTGAAATTGGATTTGATTAAAAAAATACTATGCACAACACCTCATAAAATTTATGCTTAAATTTGAACTAGTACAAACGACAAACATTCAACTAACGATTTGCCTCGTCCGAAAAATCTCCGATTTTCCAATCGCACAAATCTTATAAAAACCCGTTGGCAATAATTTACGATGAAAAAGATTATAATAATATTTCTGATTATTTTATCAAGTTGTTCGAGAAACGAATATGAAAAAAAATTGATTGGAAATTGGAATAATCTTCCAAATAATGGAATGACAGATTTCAAATTTTACAATGATTCTGTTGTTTCAACTGAAAATTATTTCAGTAGAACAGGAAAATGGAAAGCAAATGAATCTATAATTTTCTTAAAATTTCCGAAAATTCACCCAGATTTAAGAGAAAACATAAAACTGAATTATAAATTATCAAACGATTCTTTATTGATTAAGAATGATTTTGATTCGATTTTCAAAATTCCAGCTTTGTTTAAAGTAGAGAATTATTGGATACACTATTTACGAGAAATGAAAATGGAAATTAACTTACCGAAAGCTGATTTCAAACTTGTAAAGAACGATTCAATGGATTTAGGAGTAAATTTATACATCACACAAAAAAATGGAAAACTAATTGTAAAATCTGATTACTCAAATCAATTTAATAATTCGAAAATTTTAGATAATATTGAACCTTTTATCTATTCCGAAAGAGCAATTAGAAAAGAATCGGAAGAAGACAAAATGTATTTCAACTTAATAATTGATAAAAATATAAAAAAACAAACCGTTGATTCTATAAAAACGATTCTCAAAATATTTCCAAATATGAATACTTTTAGAGTATATGAAAATGATAAAGCAGATTATGGGAAATATGATTTGACAAATTCAGGAGAATACTGGAATTGGTATGGGAGATTTGAATAAAAAAAACTATTGCCAACAACTCATATAATTTATGCTTAAATTTGAACTAGAACAAACGACAAACATTCAACAAACGATTTGCTACAACCGAAAAATCTCCGATTTTCCAGTCGCACAAATCATATAAAAAACCGTTGGGGGTAATTACGATGAAAAAGAGATTTCTTACATTAATGACAATATTTTTAGTCCTAACGAGTGAGTTAATTGGACAAAATTTAGATGGAATCTGGTTTTCAGCATATTCAATGGAAATCTATAAAAGAACTCACCGAACTGATACAACTTTTAACAGTTCTTTTTTACTTTTAGACTTTATTGATTCTCAAAATGTAATAATCAAAACATATAACAATAATATAGAGGAACATCAATATGAAAAGTTAAATAACGATTTAAACATAAAAATAGATAAAGAAAATATTACAGGAATAGTTACTGATAATCAAATAATATTTAGTAGTATCATTGATAGCTTTACAATTAAAAAAGTGTTTTTGAGAAGATTGCAACCATCTAAATTGAGTTCATCTCAAATTCCTGATAGTACTTATTTTAATAATTCACAATGGATTATTAAATCCAATTCTCTAAGTAATAAAATATATTATGATTTTTTAGACAATGAAAATGTTATCATAACAAATGACTTTGGAGAAATTGGATATTCAAATGTTGGCAGATTTGGTATAGATTCTTATAAAAATCATTTCTTTATTGGAATATTTGATGCACTAAATTGGGCGGAAAACATTTACCATTTTTATAATTTTAACAATTCCGTCTTCTATGCTGAGAATTTCTTTTTCAATGAGTGGCACGAAAACAAAACTCCAATTTATAACAAATTAAAGTTCACAGAGCAGATTCCCTTAAATAATGAACAATTAGATTCAATAAAATCTATATTAATTGGTAAATGGATTGCGGTTAACAACCCTATCCCTCAACCATCAACTTCAAAATATGATAGTCTTAAAAATCAAAGATTTGAAATGTCATTTTCAAAAGAAAATACATTTAACATTAAAAAATCAGGGATTCTAATTAAAGACCAAATTGAGGATTCTAAAGAGGTGATTTTTACTGGAACGTGGAAATTAGGCAAAAATGGAAAATATATTAAACTTATATCAAATATAAAATGGCCTGATAACTATATAACTATTAAAGAATTGTCAGAAAACTCAATGCAGATTTATTTTCAAGTCAGAGAACTTGCAGGAAATTCCGTAAAACAACAAAAAATAGAATTAAAAAAATAACTACCCCCAACAATGCATATAAAAAATTGCATAATTCAATAAAATAGAATGTTTCTAAAACATAAAAAACTTAAATTTAAACATCGGAAAATTGCGTAATCAAATTCGCAACTTTTCATATTCTAACCCGTTGCCTACAATTATGAAAAAGATATTATTACGAATAATTTTAGTACTTCAAATTGTTTCTTGTTCTTCTCAGCAAAAAGAAAAAGACGAAAATGATTTTTATTATGTAATTAATGTTTTTGGAGCAGAATTATATCAAGAACCTAGTATGAATTCAAAGATTCTTAAAATAATAAAAGTTGGAGAAAAAATTATTCCAAAAGAGATTTTAAAAACAGGACAATCAAAAAAGATTGGAGAAGGATTTTATCTTGGGGGTAATTTTATTAGAATTCAAACGGGCTCATACTCTGGTTATTTATTTAGCTCTGATTTGACTAAAATTAAACCTCAAATAAAAGATGTTTATGATGGGATTTTCGTTGCAAATATTATTGGGAAAGAAAAAAATAAACGAATTGAAAAAAGAATTGAGAAATTTGACAATAAAGAATACGAAATAGAAGATGAAATAACAGAATATGAAAATGGAGAATATATTTATTCAATGTTTGATGGATGCTTTGACCATATTTATAATCTAAAAAAAATGTCGACAAATGAGGTTTATCATTTAATGACATCTATTTATTATTTAATAAACCAAACTAAAAATGAAAATGAAATGGAAATACCTCAATTTCAAGAAAAAAAAGAAAATGAGTTATTTTTTACAACAGAAGGTACAACAGAGGAATTAAAAATTATAATTCACAAAGATGGAACATTTACGATTTCATCATATGATTGTACTTAAAATAACTGTAGGCAACAACTCATAAAATTTATGCTTACATATAAATAAATAACGAACCGACAAACATTCAACAAACAATTTGCTACGTCCGAAAAATCTCCGATTTTCCAGTCGCACAAATCTTATAAAAGCCCGTTGTAAATAATGGCTCGAAAAATGAAATTTGAGTAAGTTTGATAAATTGAGAATCAAAATGAATAAAATAATTGAAG